>NZ_CP117849.1:1365812-2731624 GCF_026151165.2 Cryobacterium sp. SO2 | reverse complement strand
AGGTGATCCAGTTGACCTCTGACGCGTCCTTCTCGTTGAAGCGGATCACGTCGGGGTCGATGTCGGGGTCCTTGCCGACCACGTTCGGGTTGGCGTGGTGGCGGCTGTGCTTGGTCATCCACCAGGCGTAGCTGATGCCCACGAAGAGGTTCGCGAGGATGCGGCCGGCCCTGTCGTTCGCGGGGCCGGACTCGAAGACCTGCCGGTGCGAGGCCTCGTGGGCGAGGAACGCGAACTGGGTGAGGATGATGCCGAGCACGCCGGCGATGATCAGCTGGTACCAGGAGTCGCCCAGCAGCACGAAGCCCACGCCGAGGCCGGCGGTGATCAGCACCAGGGCGGCGAAGACGCCCCAGTAGAAGCCCGTGCGGCGGCCGAGAAGGCCCAGATTGCGCACGGTGTGCAGCAGCGACGAGTACTCGGTGGTGGGATTCTTGGAGTCGCCACCCTTGCGAGTGCGGACAATACGCACCGTGGGTGCGGCAGATGCTTCCGACATGAGGCCTTTGGTTTGTATCTGGACTTCTCAGTCGGTTGTAGAGCAAACACTCGTCAAGCAGATACCGGATATCCTACGGGTCGAAGCACCGAAATCGTGGTGAATTCACACGCCTTTAACAGCCGATGTATTCCAATTTTGGCATACGTCGAGATGTATGCACGGTCTGCAATAAGTGTGAATCCGCTGATCAACGCCAGCTGGGGAGCCAGATGTGCAGTTGCCAGAAGGCGAACGGCACCTGGGAGCCGGTCCAGATCGGGAAGAAGAAGGCGCTCACCAGCACGGCGACACTCAGGAACGTCACGACGATGACGAGGCCGGCGGTGTTGTCCCTGTCGGTCTCGTTCCTGTCAGTGCCGCCGGACGGTGTCCGGCCCACACCGAGCAGCATCCCGATCACCAGGGTGAGCCCGAGGAGCAGGTACGGCTCGAACGCGATCGTATAGAACTGGAAGACGGTGCGGTTCAGGTACATCAGCCACGGCAGGTAGCCCGCGACCATGCCCATCAGGATCAGGCCCACCCGCCACTCGCGGTAGCGAGCCAGCCGGTAGACCAGGTAGAGGATGGCCGCGGTGGCCGCCCACCAGATGATCGGGTTGGCGATGCCCGTGATCGCCTCAGAGCAGGTGGTGTAGCCGCAGCCGTTCTCGCCCAGGGAACTGCCCTGGTAGTACATGCTCGTCGGCCGGGTCATCAGCAGCCAGGTCAGCGGGTTCGCCTGATACGGATGCGGCGTCACCAGGCCCACGTGGTAGGCGTACGCGGCCGCCTGGTAGTGCCAGAAACTCTGCAGCGAGTGCGGCACCCAGGCCAGCGCCCCCGTCCACGCCTGGCCCGCCTGGTCGGCCCAGTCCCGGTAGTACCCGCCCCTGGTGACGAACCAGCCGGTCCAGGAGACCATGAACGTGACCACGGCGACCGGCACCATCAGCAGGAACGTCACCGGAGCCTGCTTGAGGATCGCGCCGCTGATCCAGAACGGCAGCCCGGCCCGGCGACGGGCGAGCGCGTCGACGACCACGAGGTAGATGCCGAACGCGGCCAGGAAGTACAGGCCAGACCACTTCACCGAGCAGGCCAGCCCGAAGGCCAGGCCGGCCGCGAACACCCACGGCCGCCACCACAGGGCCGGGCCCCAGGTCGGTTCAACCTCGTTGTCCCGTTTCTCGGCCATCCAGGCCGCCAGTCGCTTCCGGTGGTGGTCGCGGTCCATCAGCACAGCGCCGAACCCGAGCAGCGCGAAGAACATCACATAGTTGTCGAGCAGGGCCACTCGGCTCATCACGATGGCGTTGCCGTCGATGGCGAAGAGGAAACCGGCGATCGACGCGAGCAGCACCGACCCGAAGAGCTTGTGCGCGATGAGCATGAGCAGCACGACGGCGAGCACGCCGATCAACGCCGTCATCACCCGCCAGCCGAACGGGTTGTCGGCGCCGAAGACGGCCATGCCCAGGGCGATGAGCCACTTGCCCAGCGGCGGGTGCACGACGAAGGATGCCGCGGTGCCGAAGATGTTGCTCTGACCGGCGGCGAAGAGGGCGTCGGCGCCCTCGGGCCAGGTGGACTCGTAGCCGTTGTTGAACAGGCTCCAGGCGTCCTTCACGTAGAAGGTCTCGTCGAAGACCAGCGAGGCGGGGTGGCCGAGGTTCCAGAAGCGCAGCACCGCGGCGAGGAGGACCACGAAGGCCGGCACGGCAAGCCGAACCCAGCGGTTCGACCACAGGGCGGGCCGACGGGTGGTCTCAGGGCCGGTGTCGCGGAGGGTGGGAAGCACCTGACCATCGTAGTGAGCCGGTGCTGCGAGACTGGGACCATGATCATTCTGGCTGCCACCCCTATCGGAAACCTCGGGGATGCCTCGACCCGCCTCATCGAGGCGCTGCGCACCAGCACCGTCATCGCCGCGGAGGACACCAGGGTCACCGTGCACCTGCTCAAGGCTCTCGGCATCGAGAACCGGCCCCGGCTGATCGCCCTGCACGACCACAACGAGCGCGGTAAGGCCGCCGAGCTCGTGGAGCTGGCCCGCGACACCGACCTGCTCGTGCTCAGCGACGCCGGCATGCCCACGGTCTCCGACCCCGGCTTCCACCTGGTGGATGCCGCCATCACTGCCGGCGTTCTCGTCACTGCCCTGCCCGGGCCATCCGCGGTGCTCACGGCTCTGGCCGTCTCCGGGCTGCCCACCGACAGGTTCACCTTCGAGGGCTTCCTGCCCCGCAAGCACGGCGAGCGGATGCAGGCCCTGCGCGAGGTGGCCACCGAACGCCGCACCATGGTCTTCTTCGAGTCGCCCAACCGGCTCGCCGCCTCCCTCACCGACCTCGCCGCCGCCCTCGGGGCCGACCGCCGGGTGGTGGTCTGCCGGGAACTGACCAAGTTCTATGAAGAGGTCAAGCGCGGCACCGCCGCCGAGCTTGCCGAGTGGGCCGCCGAGGGCGTGCGCGGCGAGATCTGCATCGTCGTCGCCGGCGCCGCCGCCCGGGTGCTCGACCTCGCCACCGGCGTCGAGGAGGTCCTGGCCCTCGTCGCGGCCGGCGCCAGGCTCAAGGATGCCGCGGCCGATGTGTCCGCCGCCTCGGGCCTCGGCAAGCGCGACCTGTACGAAGCGGCCCTCACCGGCAAGGCCGCCGGGGCCGGTGCGACCCGCACGAAGGTCGCCCCGCAACCCGAGCTGCCGCTGCTCTGACTAGCCCGCCACGGCGCGCGGCGTAACGGGGTCGATGGGCTGGGCACGTCCCCATAAGATGAAAGCATGTCCGACGGCTCATCTTTTTACATCACCACGCCTATTTTCTATGTGAATGATGTCCCGCACATCGGGCACGCTTACACGGAGGTGGCCGCGGATGTCCTTGCCCGCTGGCACCGCCAGCGTGGGGAGCACGCTTGGCTGCTCACCGGCACCGACGAGCACGGCCAGAAGATCCTGCGCACCGCCACCGCCAACGGGGTCACCCCCAAGGAATGGGCCGACCGTCTGGTCGAGACCGCGTGGAAGCCGCTGCTGGAGACTGTCGACATCAAGAACGACGACTTCATCCGCACCACTGACGTGCGCCACGAGGTCAACGCGCAGAAGTTCCTGCAGCACCTCTTCGACGCCGGACACATCTACACGGGCGAGTACGAGGGCTTCTACTGTGTGGGCTGCGAGGAGTACAAGCAGCCCAGCGACCTCGTCGACGGCACCGGCGAGTACACCGGCCAGCAGGTCTGCGCCATCCACTCCATCCCGGTCGAACTGCTGCACGAGAAGAACTACTTCTTCCGCATGAGCACCTTCACCGACCAGCTGCTGGCCCTGTACGAGGCCGACCCCACCTTCATCCAGCCCGAGTCCGCCCGCAACGAGGTCATCTCCTTCGTCAAGCAGGGCCTCTCCGACCTGTCGATCTCGCGCTCGAGCTTCGACTGGGGCATCAAGGTGCCCTGGGACGACAGCCACGTGGTCTACGTGTGGTTCGACGCGCTGCTCAACTACATCACCGCCGCCGGCTACGGCCAGGACGACGAGAAGTTCAGCCGCCTCTGGCCGGCCACCCACATCGTCGGCAAGGACATCCTCCGCTTCCACGCCGTCATCTGGCCCGCCATGCTGCTGGCCGCCGGGCTTCCCGTGCCCACCAAGGTCTTCGGCCACGGCTGGCTGCTCGTCGGCGGCGAGAAGATGAGCAAGTCCAAGCTCACCGGCATCGCCCCGAACCAGATCACCGACGTCTTCGGCTCCGACACGTTCCGGTACTACTTCATGCGCGCCATCAGCTTCGGCCAGGACGGTTCGTTCTCCTGGGAGGACCTCTCCGCCCGGTACCAGTCCGAGCTCGCCAACGGTTTCGGCAACCTGGCCTCGCGCGTCATCGCCATGGTCGTGCGCTACTGCGACGGCGAGATCCCGGCCGCCGGCACCCCCACAGAGGCGGATGCCGCCATCCGCGCCACGGAAATCCGGGTCACCGAAGCCGCCGGCGAGGCCATCGACAGGTTCGCCCTGCACGAGGCCCTGGCCTCGGTCTGGGAACTCGTCGACGAGCTCAACGGCTACATCACCGCGCAGGAGCCCTGGGCCCTGGCCAAGAACCCCGAGGATCGCGCGCGCCTCGAGACCGTGCTGCACACCGTGGTGCGGGGCCTCGGCACGCTCGCCGTGCTGCTCTCGCCGGTGACCCCGCAGGCCACCGCGACGCTGTGGACCGCCCTGGGCGGCACCGGTGTTGTGGAAGACCAGCGTATCGACCGGGCCTGGGAGTGGACCGGTGGCACCCACGTGTCGCCGCTGTCCGCCCTGTTCCCCCGCATCGAGGCCACTGTTGGCTAACCTGCCTGACGGCACCACGCACATCCGCTCGCGCGAGGCGACAGCGGGGCGGGACCTGGTCTACCCGCCCGCCCCGGTGCCGCTGGTCGTCGGCGTGTACGACAACCACACGCACCTCGAGATCAGCGACGGCAGCACCCCGCTCTCGGTGGCCGAGCAGCTCGACCTGGCCTCCAGCGTCGGCGTTCGCGGCGTCATCCAGGTGGGCACAGACGTGGCCACCTCGCGCTGGTCGGCCGAAATGGCCGCCCGCGAACCGCGGATGCTCGCCGCCGTCGCCATCCACCCCAACGACGCGCCGGACCTCGAGACCGCCGGCACCCTCGACGAGGGCCTCGCGGTGATCGACGAGCTCGCCGGCCGGCCCCGCGTGGTCGCCATCGGCGAGACCGGGCTGGACTTCTTCCGCACTCAAGCAGAGGGCAGAGCCGCGCAGTTCCGCTCCTTCGAGGCGCACATCGAGATCGCCAAGCGGCACGGCCTGGCGCTGCAGATCCACGACCGCGACGCCCACGACGAGGTCGTGGAGACCCTGCTGCGGGTCGGCGCGCCCGAACGCACGGTCTTCCACTGCTTCTCCGGCGGCGCCGACCTGGCCAGGCTCTGCGCCGAGCACGGCTGGTACATGTCCTTCGCCGGACCGGTGAGTTTCAAGAACGCCGCCACCCTGCGGGAGGCGTTGGCGGTGGCGCCCCGGCAGCTGCTGCTGGTCGAGACCGACGCGCCCTACCTCACTCCCACACCGCACCGGGGCCGGCCCAACGCGCCCTACCTGCTGCCGCACACGCTGCGAGCCATGGCCGAGCACCTGGCCACGGATGTCTCGGTGCTCGCCGCGCAGATCACCTCGAACACCGAACTCGTCTACGGCCGCTGGGATGCGGAACCCGTGGTGTTGACCGACCCCACCCGAGACCCCAGCATCAGCCCGGCCGGAGGCCTCGCATGACCGAATCTGCCCACAAGTCTGACAAAGACCCCTCCGCCGGCGCCCTGCTCGGGCCGGCCGAGATCCGCGACCTCGCCGAGTTGCTCGGGGTGAACCCGACCAAGAAGCTCGGCCAGAACTTCCTTCTCGACGGCAACACCGTTCGGCGCATCGTGAAGGTGGCCGCGGTCCAGCCCGGTGACACCGTGGTGGAGGTGGGGCCCGGCCTCGGCTCGCTCACCCTGGGGCTGCTCGAGGTGGGCGCCGCCGTCGTGGCCGTCGAGATCGACGACCGTCTCGCCGAGCAGCTGCCGCTCACCGTGCAGCTCATGCAGCCGGGCGCCGCGCTCACGGTCATCCGTGCCGACGCCCTGAAGATCGCCGAACTGCCCGGCGACCCCTCCCGGCTCGTGGCGAACCTGCCGTACAACGTGTCGGTGCCCGTGCTGCTGCACATGCTCGAGCACTTCGCCTCCATCCGCACCGGCGTGGTGATGGTGCAGGCCGAGGTGGGCGAGCGCCTCGCCGCCGCGCCCGGGTCCAAGATCTACGGCAGCCCCAGCGTCAAGGCCGCCTGGTACGGGCAGTTCCGCACCGCGGGCAAGGTGAGCCGGCAGGTGTTCTGGCCGGTCCCCAACGTCGATTCCATCCTGATCGCCTTCGAGCGCCGCAGCGCGGACCTCGAATCCGAGGAGCTGCGCCTGGCCACGTTCGCGCTCGTCGACGGGGCCTTCCAGCAGCGCCGCAAGATGCTGCGGCAGTCGCTCTCCACCGTGCTCGGCGGCTCCGCCGAGGCCTCCGCGGTGCTCACGGCAGCGGGCATCGACCCCACCGAACGCGGCGAGCAGCTCACCGTGCACGACTTCCTGGCCATCGCCAGGGCTTGGCTGGCGTCCTGAACCGTCACGGCGGCGGGGGAGTGCGACCGGGGCGTGCACGGCGCTGGGCTAGGTTAGAAACATGACCAACACGGCGACCTCACCGGTTGTGCATGCGCGGGCACCGGGCAAGATCAACGTCTTCCTCAAGGTGGGCGCCGTGATGGACGACGGCTACCACGACCTCGCAACGGCGTTCCAGGCCGTCTCACTCTACGAAGACGTGCGCGCAACGGCCGCCGATGACTTCAGCGTCGCCTTCACCGGGTCGATCGACACCTCGGCCCTGGCCGTCGACGGCAGCAACCTCGCCATCAAGGCGGCCCGCGCGCTGGCCACGGCCACCGGTTTCCGCGGCGGCGTGCACCTCGAGATCGACAAGAACGTGCCCATCGCCGGCGGCATGGGCGGCGGCTCAGCGGATGCGGCGGCCACGCTGCTGGCCTGCGACGAACTCTGGGGAACCGACATCGGCAAGGAAGAGCTGCTGAAGATCGCGGCCACCCTCGGCGCCGACGTGCCGTTCGCCGTGACCGGCGGCACCGCCATCGGCACCGGCCGCGGCGACCAGCTCAGCCCGGCGCTGGCCAAGGGCCAGTTCCACTGGGTGCTCGCCCTGGCCGAGTTCGGAATGTCGACGCCCTCGGTCTACAGCGAGCTCGACCGGCACCGCACCCGGCACGCCCAGGACATCTTCCCCGCCCAGCAGCAGCCCACCGTCGACTCCAATGTGCTCCAGGCGCTGCGCGCCGGCGACCCGGCCATGCTCGCCGAGTCGATGCACAACGATCTGCAGGCGCCGGCGCTGCAGCTGGCGCCCGGTCTCGGCCGGGTGCTCGAGCTCGGCGAGGCGAACGGCGCGCTGGCGGGCATCCTGTCCGGCTCCGGCCCCACCGTGGCGTTCCTCGTGCCTGACACCGACGCCGCCCTCGAGCTGCAGGTGGCGCTGAGTGCCGCCCGCCTGCACGTGGTGCGCGCCACCGGCCCCGTGCACGGCGCCCGCATCCTCACCACGTAGCAGATCGGCGGTCTCGGCTCCCAGCTGCGACGGCTAGGCTCGAACCCTATGGCACATTTGCTCGGGGCCGAGTCCCTGCACCTTGAATTTCCCACCCGCGTCATCTTCGACAGCGTCACCGCCGGACTGAACGAGGGTGACCGCATTGGCATCGTCGGCCGCAACGGCGACGGCAAGTCCACCCTCCTGCGCCTGCTCGCCGGCCGCATGGAGCCCGATTCCGGCCGGGTGACCCGCCGACGCGGCGTCACCATCGGCGTGCTCGACCAGTCCGACGACCTCGTCAACGGCCAGACCGTCGGCCACACCATCGTCGGCGGCATCGACGAGCACGTCTGGGCCAGCGACGCGAAGGTGCGCGACGTGATCGCGGGCCTCGTCCGCGACATCCCCTGGGACACCCTCGTCGACGACCTCTCCGGTGGCCAGCGCCGCCGGGTGGCCCTCGCCCAGGTGCTCATCGGCGACCACGACGTGGTCTTCCTCGACGAGCCCACCAACCACCTCGACGTCGAAGGCATCGCCTGGCTCGCCGGCCACCTCAGGAACCGCTGGGCGCAGAACTCCGGCGGCCTCGTGGTCGTCACCCACGACAGGTGGTTCCTCGACGAGGTCTGCAACATGACCTGGGAGGTGCACGACCGCCTGATCGAACCGTTCGAGGGCGGCTACGCCGCCTACATCCTGCAGCGCGTCGAGCGCGACCGGATGAGCGCCGTGATGGAGGGCAAGCGCCAGAACCTGATGAAGAAGGAACTGGCGTGGCTGCGCCGCGGAGCCCCGGCCCGCACCGCCAAGCCCAAGTTCCGCATCGACGCCGCCAACGAACTGATCGAGAACGAGCCGCCGCCCCGCGACACCGTGTCGATGCAGTCGATGGCCATGCAGCGCCTCGGCAAGGACGTGGTCGACCTGGTCGACATCACCGTCACCTTCGGCGAGAAGACCGTGCTCAACGACATCACCTGGCTGATCGCGCCGGGCGAGCGCACCGGCATCCTCGGCGTCAACGGCGCCGGCAAGTCGACGCTGCTCAACCTCGTGGCCGGCACCCTCGAGCCCACTAGCGGCAAGGTCAAGCGCGGCAAGACCATCAAGGTCGCCGTGCTCACCCAGCAGCTGTTCGAACTGGACGACATCCGCAACGACCGCGTCAGCGACGTCATCGCCCGCCAGCGCACCTCGTACATGGCCGGCGGCAAGGAGATCACGCCCGGGCAGATGCTCGAGCGCATGGGCTTCATGAGCGCGCAGCTCTCCACCCAGGTCAAGGACCTCTCCGGTGGCCAGAAGCGCCGTCTGCAGCTGTTGCTGATCGTGCTGGACGAGCCGAACGTGCTCATCCTCGACGAGCCCACCAACGACCTGGACACCGACATGCTCGCGGCTATGGAGGACCTGCTCGACTCCTTCCCCGGCACGCTGCTCGTGGTCTCGCACGACCGGTACCTGATCGAGCGCGTCACCGACAACCAGTACGCGGTCTCGGAGGGCGGGTTCCACCACCTGCCCGGCGGCGTCGACCAGTACCTGGAGCTCCGCAAGCGCCAGGTCGCCGGCGGCTCGTTCACCGCGGATGCGGCCTCGCCGACCTCCGCCAGCGTCAAGTCCTCCGGCAAGCCGGCGCTCGGCGGCGCCGAGCTGCGGAACGCGCAGAAGGAGCTCGCCTCGATCGATCGCAAGGTGGCCAAGCAGCAGGCCAAGATCAAGGAACTGCACAACACCCTTGCCGCGCACGACCAGAGCGACTACGCGGGCCTGGGCAAGCTCACCGCCGAGGTCACCGCGGCCGAAGACGCCGTCGCCGGCTTCGAAACCCGTTGGGTGGAACTCTCGGTGCTGCTCGAGAAGTGATCCATCTGTTTCATCGGCCGGCACCCCCGGTTGCAAGACCCGCCGCCCAGTTCGCAGTTCCTGTGACTGGGCGGTTGTGGTCGCAGTATCTGTGACGTTGTGTGTCTGCGTGGTTCAGGCGTCGTGCGTTCTGCGGATACCGTAGAAGAGTGCCACGCGACGCAGCGGCACAGTTCCCACGCGTAGATCCCGTGGATGCCCTGTGCCATAAGTCCCGAAGTTTGTGATCTCTTCGTCGTGCCCGGCGCACACTCCGCCCGCACCGGTGGAGTCACACAGCGAAACATGACATGAAACGTGGAGATCAGCGTGAGCGCGAAAATCCTGAAGAAGAAGAACCTCTGGGCGGCCCTGGCCGTCGTGCCCGTCGTGGCCCTGCTCGCCGGCTGCGCCGGTGCATCCGGAGGCGCTGACGATGAGACCGTGAAGATCGGCGTCGTCGGGGCCAGCGACCCGTACTGGGCCGACTACACCGAGGCCGCGGCGGCCGAGGGCATCACGGTGGAGATCGTCGACTTCGCCGAGTACACCCAGCCCAACCCCGCCCTCACCAACGGCGACATCGACATCAACCAGTTCCAGCACCTGGTCTACCTGGCCGACTACAACGTCTCCAGCGGCGAGGACCTCACGCCCATCGGCGCGACCGCGATCTACCCGCTCGGCCTGTACTCCACCAAGATCACCGACATCGCCGACCTCGGTGAGGGCGACACCGTTGCCGTCCCGAACGACGCGAGCAACCTGGCCCGCGCCCTCCTCCTGCTGCAGAGCGCCGACCTGGTGACCCTGAAAGACGGCGGATCCATCTTCACCACCCTCGACGACGTCGACACCGACAAGTCCAAGGTCACCGTCACGGCGCTCGAGGCCTCGCTCACCGCGACCTCGCTGCCCGATGTCGACGCCGCGGTCATCAACAACGACTTCGTCGAGAAGGCCGGACTCAAGTTCGAGGACGCCCTCATCAAGGACGACCCCTCCGACGAGTCCGCCCTCCCGTACGTGAACGTGTTCGCCACCCGCGCCGAGGACAAGGACAACAAGACCTACGCGAAGCTCGTCGACATCTTCCAGACCACGAAGGCCGTCACTGACGGCGTGCTCGACGTCTCCGGCGGATCCGCCGTGCTGGCGACCACGTCGGCCGCCGACCTGCAGGCCGCCCTGGCCACGGTCGAGGAAGACACCGCCGCACAGAAGTAGGCCCCACCCCGGCCGGTCGCTCCTCCCCGCGAGGAGCGGCCGGCCTTTCCACGTTCCAACCGAAGGACCGATATGCCCGCACCAACCCCGCTCGTCGAACTGAGAAATGTCAGCAAGGTGTACCCGGCCACCGTCAAGGGCGCACCGGATGTGACGGCCATCGACGACGTGAGCCTCACCGTCGACGCCGGCGACGTCTACGGCATCATCGGCTACTCCGGGGCGGGCAAGAGCACCCTCGTGCGCCTGGTGAACGTGCTCGAGCGCTCCACCGCCGGGCAGATCCTCATCGACGGCCGTGACGTCGCCGGCCTGCCCGAGCGGGAGCTGCGGCCGGTTCGGCTCGGCATCGGCATGATCTTCCAGCAGTTCAACCTGCTGAACTCCCGCACCGTCGCCCGCAACGTGGCGTATCCGCTCGAGGTCGCCGGCCGCGACAAGGCCGGTCGCGCCACGCGCGTCGCCGAGATGCTCGACTTCGTGGGCCTGGCCGACAAGGCTGGCTCCTACCCGGACCAGCTCTCCGGCGGTCAGAAGCAGCGCGTGGGCATCGCCCGCGCTCTGGCCACGTCGCCGGCCCTGCTGCTGGCCGACGAGGCCACCAGCGCCCTCGACCCGGAGACCACCCACGAGGTGCTCGAACTGCTCGGCCGGGTCAATCGCGAATTCGGGGTGACGATCATCGTGATCACCCACGAGATGGATGTCATCCAGACGCTGGCCACCAAGGTCGCCGTGATGGACAAGGGCCGCATCATCGAACGCGGCGACGTGTTCGACGTGTTCTCCAATCCGCAACAGGCGGCATCCGCCCGGTTCGTCTCGACGGTGGTGAAGGGGCTGCCCTCCGTGCCGGAGCTGGCCGTGCTGCGCGCCCGCCACACCGGTCGCATCGTCACCCTCGCCTTCCGCGAGGACACGGTCGACCAGACCCGGGTGTTCGGTGAGTTCTCCCGCGACGGCGTCGCGTTCCAGGTCGTCTACGGCGGCATCAACGAGATCCAGGGCCGCCCGTTCGGCCACCTCACCCTCACGCTGACCGGGGAGGACGCGACCATCGACGCCGCGCTCGACCGGGTGCGCGCGCTCACCACAGTCACCGAGGTGCGCTGATGTTCGACTCCCTCATCGACCTGCTGCCCGAATTCTGGAAGGCTGCAGGCGAGACCCTGTACATCGTCGGCCTCACCCTGCTCTTCGGCGGGTTCGGCGGCCTGGTCGTCGGCCTCGGCCTCTACCTCACCCGGGCGGGCAGCATCCTGGCCAACCGGGGCGTGTTCGGCGTGCTCAACGTGCTCGTCAACACCATCAGGCCCATCCCGTTCATCATCTTCCTGGCGGCCGTGCAACCGCTCACCCGCGCCGTGGTGGGCACCGGCATCGGCAACAACGCGATGATCTTCACGATCGCCCTCGCCGCCATGTTCGCGATGGCGCGGATCGCTGAGCAGAACCTGCTCACCGTGACGCCCGGCGTGATCGAAGCGGCCCGCAGCGTGGGTGCCGGCCCGATCCGCATCATCTTCACGGTGCTGCTGCCCGAGGCCCTCGGCCCGCTGATCCTCGGCTACACCTTCATCTTTGTGGCGCTCGTGGACATGTCGGCCGTGGCCGGGTATGTCGGCGGCGGCGGGCTGGGCGCGTTCGCGCTGCTCTACGGCTGGCGCCAGTTCGACCCCGTCGTCACCTGGGCGGCCGTGCTGCTGATCATCGTCTTGGTGCAGCTGGTGCAGTTCCTCGGAAACTGGCTGGCCCGCAAGGCGTTGCGGCGCTGACCCGCTAGTCGAAGTCCAGGCTCAGGCGGCGGAGCAGCGCGGCCAGGCGCTCCTGGTCGGCGCCGGAGAGGCTCTCCAGCAGGGCGGCCTCGGCGTCGACCAGGCGGGTGATCGCGGCATCCACCCGGGTGAGACCGCCCGCCGTCATGCCCACGAAGATGCCGCGGCCGTCGTTGGGGTCGGTGCGCCTGGTCACCAGGCCGCGTTCGACGAGCCTGTCGATGCGGTTGGTCATGGTGCCGCTGGAGACCAGGGTCTGCTGCAGCAGCAGCTTCGGGCTCAGCTCGTAGGGCGCGCCGGCGCGGCGGAGGGCCGAGAGCACGTCGAATTCCCAGGAGTCCAGTTCGGAGCGGGAGAACGCTGTGCGCCGGGCGCGGTCCAGATGTTTGCTCAGCCGGGCGACGCGGGAAAACACCTGCAGGGGTGCGAAATCCAGGTCGGGGCGTTCGCGCAGCCAGGCATCAACGATCCGGTCGACTTCGTCATTCGCAGGCATTCACTCATTATCCGGCCTTTACCGGGCCGGAACGGGCCGATGACGCCCGGGGCGTCGCACATCTGGCAGACTTGACTGCGTTGCCCGGCCTGAAAGCCGGAGCAATCCGCCGTGGTGTAATGGCAGCACGACAGCCTTTGGAGCTGTTAGGTCTAGGTTCGAGTCCTGGCGGCGGAGCTCGCAGTTGAGAGGAAACCCGTGACCGATTCCCGTCTCGCCGTCATCGTGCTCGCCGCAGGGCAGGGCACCCGCATGAAGTCCAGCCTGCCGAAGCTCATGCATCCGCTGGCCGGCCTGCCGATCATCAGCCACGTGCTGGCGACCGCCAGGGCGCTGGATGCCGCGTACGTCGTGACCGTGCTGCGCCACGAACGCGAACGCCTCGCCGAGCTCGTGACCCTCGACCTGCCGGAGAGCCTGCTCGTCGACCAGGACGAGATCCCCGGCACCGGCCGTGCCGTTGAGCAGGCCGTCGCCGCCCTGCCGGCCGACTTCGACGGTGACGTGCTCGTGATCAGCGGCGACGTGCCGCTGCTGAACGCCGCCACCCTCACCAACTTCATCGAGGCACACCGGGAGCGGGCCGTGTCGGCCACCGTGCTGTCGGCGTTCCCCGGCGACGTCACCGGCTACGGGCGCATCATCCGCGGTGTCGACGGCGGCTTCGACCGCATCGTGGAGCACAAGGACGCCAGTGAAGACGAACGCGCCGTCGACGAGATCAACGCCGGCGTCTACCTCTTCGGCCTGTCCGAGCTGCGCGACCAGCTGGCCAGGCTCACCACCGACAACGTGCAGGGCGAGAAGTACCTCACCGACGTGATCGGGCTGCTGCGCGCCGCCGGCTCCGAGGTGCGGGCCGTGCCCGTCGCGGATGCCTGGCTCGTCGCCGGCATCAACGACCGGGCCCAGCTCAGCGACACCGCCGCCAAGCTCAACGCCGTCATCGTGCGCGGCTGGCAGCTGGCCGGCGTGACCGTGCAGGACCCCGCCACCACCTGGATCGACCTCAAGGCGACCCTCGCGAACGATGTGACCGTGCTGCCCGGCACTCAGATCCTCGGCTCCACCACCGTGGCCACCGGCGCCACCATCGGGCCGGACACCACCCTGCTGGACTGCGAGATCGGCGAGGGAGCCACGGTGAAGCGCACCGACGGCACGCTCGCGGTGATCGGCGCCGGTGCCACCGTCGGCCCGTTCGCCTACCTGCGGCCGGGCACCTGGCTGGGCGCCGACGGCAAGATCGGCACCTTCGTGGAGACCAAGAACGCCGTCATCGGCGAGGGCAGCAAGGTTCCGCACCTGAGCTACGTCGGCGATGCGACGGTCGGTGTGCACTCCAACGTCGGGGCCGGCACGATCTTCGCGAACTACGACGGCGTGAACAAGAACCCGTCCGTGATCGGGTCGCATGTGCGCACCGGGTCGCACAACGTGTTCGTCGCGCCGATTAGGATTGGAGACGGAGCCTACACGGGCGCCGGAACGGTCGTCCGCAAGGACGTGCCGGCCGGCTCGCTCGCGATCAACGTGGCTCCGCAACGCAATATGGTCGGTTGGGTAGAGACCAACAGGCCGGGAACAGACGCGGCGATAGCCGCGTCACAGAGCGGAGACTAGGTGCCTGGAATCAAGAGCAGCGGCGAAAAGCGATTGGTGCTGATTTCGGGGCGAGCGCATCCACAACTCGCTATCGACATCGCCGCGGAGCTTGATTCGGAGCTGATCCCCACCGACGCGCGCACCTTCGCGAACGGTGAGATCTACGCCCGATTCGACGAGAGTGTGCGCGGTTGCGACGCCTTCGTCATCCAGTCGCACACCAACCCGATCAACGAGTGGCTGATGGAACAGCTCATCATGGTGGACGCGCTCAAGCGTGCGTCGGCCAAGCGCATCACCGTGGTCGCCCCGTTCTACCCGTACGCACGCCAGGACAAGAAGGGCCGCGGCCGCGAGCCGATCTCCGCCCGCCTCGTCGCCGACCTGTTCAAGGTCGCCGGCGCCGACCGCATCATGTCGGTCGACCTGCACGCCGCCCAGATCCAGGGCTTCTTCGACGGCCCTGTCGACCACCTCTTCGCCATGCCGGTGCTCCTCGAGCACTTCCGCGCCAAGCTTGACCCGTCCACCCTCACGATCGTGTCTCCGGACATGGGCCGGGTGCGTGTCGCCGACATCTGGAGCGACAAGCTCGGCGCCCCGCTGGCCATCATCCACAAGCGCCGCGACCCGCTGGTGCCCAACCAGATCACCGTGCACGAGATCGTCGGTGACGTGAAGGGCCGCGTCTGCCTGATCGTCGACGACCTGATCGACACCGGCCGCACCATCGTGCAGGCCGCTGAGGCTCTCGTGGCCGCCGGCGCCATCGGCGTGGTCGTGGCCGCGACGCACGCCGTGTTCAGCCCGCCCGCGCTCGACCTGCTGCAGAACCCGGCCATCCAGGAGGTCGTCGTCACCGACACCCTGCCGATCCCCGAGGACAAGCGTTTCCCCACGCTGACCGTGCTGCCGATCGCGCCGCTGCTGGCCCGCGCCATCCACGAGGTCTTCGACGAGGGTTCCGTCACGTCGATGTTCGAGGGCGCCGCGTAACGCATCCGTACCACTGCTTCGCCCGGCCGGTCCCGTTCTCGGGGCCGGTCGGCGTCGTTTCCGGGCCGTCGTCAGAGCACGAGTTCGACGGTGAAGGTCGCCGAGTCGCCCACATCGATTCCCTCGGCCGTGCGGATGGCCTTCTTCACCGGCAACACGAACCGGCCCGACCCGCTCTCCGGGAAGATCGAGGTCTCCCACCGGGAGCCGTTCAGGGCGACCCGCACCCGCTGTGAGCCGAATCCGGTGCGCAGTCCGTCGGTGAGGTCACGGATGTCCGCGGACTGGTCCTGTGGAAGCGACACGAAGACCCAGGCGTTCATGCTCTCGGTGTTCCACAGCGTCGTGGTGAAGGTGAAGGTGGGCCCGGTGGGGAGCCTGCCGTCGCTGTCGGGGCTCATCGGCTAGGACACGCTCGTGGCCGGCGGCCGGAACGGACCGGGGATGATGCCCAGCGGTAGCACGAAGGTCTGGCGCTCGTTCTGGTCGATCGCGTAACACTGCCAGCCGAAGCCGCCTGCCCCGCTCACCTCGAACCGGGCGTCGAAACCCTCCGACAGTGGGTAGTAGCGCGCCACGGCCTGGCTGCAGGCCCGCACCGCTGTGGCCGAGGCGATGCTGAGGCCGGTCAGCACGCCGGGCACGACCAGGGCGACGAGGCCCAGCACCACGACGACGCGCGTGAGCAGCACCATCCGCCGGCCGCGCAGGGGCCGGGAGGAATCGTTCGGTTCGTAGCCGGACAGCTCGGGATGAAATTCGCTCATAGGTGCCATCCAGTAAATCAGACCCGCCGACGGGAACTGTTCCCCGTGCGGACATTTGCGGCCGGTGCGCCGGACGCAGAAGTCCGCAGCGGCAACAGTTGTGGCGGGCGTTCGGTGGATGCCTGTCGTTCACCTGGCCTACCTACGCTGGTTGGGTGAACGACCGAAACGAACCGGACAACCCGGCTGCGCTGCAGCGGCACCTCGGCACGGGTAGCGCGATCGTCGTCGGCCTGGCCGCCATGATCGGCGCCGGGGTCTTCTACGTCTGGGTTCCGGCAGCGTCCGCGGCCGGCTCCGGCCTGCTCATCGGGCTCGTGCTGGCCGGGCTCATCGCGTCGCTGAATGCCCTGAGCTCCGCGCAACTGGCGATGAGCCATCCGGTCTCGGGCGGGGCCTACGCCTTCGGCCGGGCGACCCTCGGCCCGTGGTGGGGTTTCTCGGCCGGTTGGTTGTTCCTGGCCGGCAAGACGGCGTCGGCCGGTGCCATCGCCCTGATCCTGGGCGGCTATCTGTGGCCGGGGCAAGCCAGGCTCGTGGCCGTGCTCGCCCTGCTCGTGATGGGAGCTGTGAACCTGGCCGGCATCCGCAGCACGGCCAGGCTCAGCGCACTGGTGGTCTTCCTCGTGCTCGGCGGACTGGCCGTGTTGGTGGTTGTGGTCGGCGCCGGCCTCGTCGGCGGAGCCCGCGCGGCCGTCTTTCACCCCGGCACCCTGGTCGATGCCGGCTGGTCGGGCATCCTGCAGTCGGCCGGCCTGCTGTTCTTCGCCTTCGCGGGTTACGCGCGCATGGCCACGCTGGGGGAGGAGGTGCGTGACCCCCGCCGCAGTCTGCCCCGGGCGATCGTGATTGCTCTGGGCCTCGCCCTTCTGGTCTACGGGGTGATCGGCTGGCTCTGCATCATCGTGCTCGGACCGGCCGCCCTTACCACCTCTGCCTCGCCGCTGGCCGATCTGGTCGGTGGGACCGAGCCGTGGAGCGGCATCATCAGGCTGCTCGCCGCCGTGGCCTGCCTGGGCTCGCTCGCCGGCATCCTGGCCGGGCTCAGCCGCACCGGGCTGGCGATGGCGCGGGAGGGCGACCTGCCCGGCGGGCTCAGCCGCGTCTCGGTGACCCGGCAGACACCCGTCACGGCCGAGGTGAGCGTGGGCCTCGTCGCGATCCTCGGCGTGCTGGTGCTCGACCCGGCTCAACTGGTGGGCTTCTCGGCCTGCGCCGTGCTCGTCTACTACGCGATCGCGCATCTGGCCGCCCTGCGCCAGCCGCGTGCAGAGCGCTGGTTGCCTCGCGCAGTGCAGTACCTGGGCGTAGCGGGCTGCCTGCTCCTCGCAGTGACCCTGCCCTGGCCCGGAGTGCTCGCCGCGATCGCCTGGCTCGCCCTCGGCCTGCTCGGCCGCGCCCTGCGCCTGTCCCGCGCCGCCCGCCGCGCCAGGCGCCCCCGCCCCGCCCGCCACCCCTAACTGTTCCCCATCCGGACATCTGCGTCCGGCACGCCGGACGCAGATGTCCGTTCGAGCAACAGAAGCCGGCGGTGGCCCCGCCTCCCCAGGCTGTCGTCGTGCCGGTTCTGCACAGCCGTGCGCGCGGCCCGCGACGGCGGACCTGCGGGTGCGACGCTCGGGCCATGACTGTTGACCGGTTGGACCCACAGACGGGCCTGTTCCTCGTGAAGAAGATCGGCGTGAGCGACACCGACGCCAGACACGCCCGGCGGGAGGTCGACCTCGGCGAGGCCACCCGGCTCAGGCGCGGCGTCTTCACGACGGCGGAACGCTGGCGGAGTATCGACCTCGGCCAAAAGTACCTGGACCGGATCCGGGCCGTCGTGGAGACCAGGAAACACGACCCCATCGTCAGCCACCAGTCCGCGGCCGCGCTCTGGGGAATCCCGCTGGGCAGTCCCTGGCCAAACGCGGTTCACGTGCTGGCCCGGCCGGCCTCCCACGCACGCAGCAAGAACGGGGTGCTCGTGCACCGGGCCGAGTTCGACTGGGACGAGATCGTCGAGATCGACGGCGTGCTCGTCACCAGTCCGGCGCGCACCCTGGTGGACCTCGCCAGGACGGTGAGCTTCGCTGATGCCGTCGTGGCCCTCGATCACGGTCTGAACCCGGACCGCGCCGACCCGCGGGTGCTCGTATACGCCGACGAGCTGTCGGAGGCCCTGACCAGGGTCGTCTCGGTGCGCGGACTTGTCAGGGCGCAGCGCGCGCTCGATTTTGCCCGGCCGAACGTGGCCAACCCTGGAGAGTCGCTGAGCCGGGTCGCGATCTTCGAGCTGGGGTTTCCCGACCCTGAGCTGCAGGCGCGGCACCGGAACCCCCGCGGCGGCTGGTACTACGCCGATCATGAATGGCTGGACTTCAGGCTGATCGGCGAGTTCGACGGCAAGGGCAAGTACCTCAAGGAGGAATACCTGCGGGGACGCGCTCCCGGCGATGTCGTCTACGAGGAGAAGATTCGCGAGGATCACCTGCGCGCCGAGGGCTTCACCGTGGTGCGGTGGGGCTGGGCCGAGCTGGCCGACCGGGCGGCATTGTCGCGGCTGCTCCGCGGAGCCGGACTACCGGTCATCCGCTGAACCGCGCCGGCCGACCGTGCAGACAACTGTTGCCCGTCCGGACTTCTGCGGCCGGCGTACCGGGTGCAGATGTCCGCACGGGCAACAGTTGCCGGGCGGGTGGTGCGGGGGAGCGGACTCTAGTGTGAGGAGCCCTCGGTGACGATCTCGCTGCGGTCGCCGGACCACAGGGTGTGGAAGGTGCCTTCCATGTCGACGCGCTTGTAGGTGTGCGCACCGAAGAAGTCGCGCTGGCCCTGGGTGAGTGCCGCGGGGAGGCGGTCGGCACGCAGGCTGTCGTAGTACGCCAGCGACGACGCGAACACCGGCGCGGGGATGCCGGCGTGAGCGGCGTCGGCGACGACGTTGCGCCAGGAGTCCTGCGCCTTGGCGACGACATCCGTGAAGAACGGGGCGGTGACGAGTGAGACGAGCCCGGGGTTCTCGGTGTAGGCCTCGGTGATGCGGTTGAGGAAGCGGGCGCGGATGATGCAGCCGCCGCGCCAGATCTTCGCGATGTCGCCCTTCTTGATGTCCCAGTTGTACTGCTCGGCGCCGGCGACGATGGCGTCGAAGCCCTGCGAGTACGCGATGATCTTCGACGCGTAGAGCGCCTGGCGAACACCCTCGATGAAGCCGTCCACGTCCTCGACCGGGTTCGCGGTCGGGCCGGGAAGGGCGGCCGCGGCGGCACGCTGCGCGGGCTTGGAGGAGACGGAGCGGGCGAACACGGCCTCGGCGATGCCGGAGACGGGGATGCCGAGGTCCAATGCGGTCTGCACGGTCCAGACGCCGGTGCCCTTGCTGCCGGCCTGGTCGAGGATCACGTCGACGAGAGGCTGGCCGGTCTTGGCGTCGACCTGCTTGAGGACTTCAGCGGTGATCTCGATGAGGTAGCTCTCGAGGTCGCCCTTGTTCCACTCGGTGAAGATCTCGGAGATCTCGACCGGGGTCTTGCCGGTACCGCGCCGGATGAGGTCGTAGGCCTCGCCGATGAGCTGCATGTCGGCGTACTCGATGCCGTTGTGGATCATCTTGACGAAGTGGCCGGCGCCGTCGGTGCCGACGTGGGTGACGCAGGGCACGCCGTCGACGACCGCGGCGATGGATTCGAGGATCGGGCCGAGGGTGACGTACGCCTCGGCGGAGCCGCCGGGCATGATGCTCGGGCCCTTGAGGGCGCCCTCTTCGCCGCCGGAGATGCCGGCGCCGACGAAGTTGATGCCGGTCTCGCGCACGGCCTTCTCGCGGCGCAGGGTGTCGGTGAACAGGGCGTTGCCGCCGTCGACGATGATGTCGCCGGGCTCGAAGAGCTCGGTCAGCTGGCTGATCACGGCGTCGGTGCCCTTGCCGGCCTGAACCATGATGATCGCCGTGCGCGGGGTCTTCAGCGACGCGACGAACTCCTCGATGGTCTCCGAGGCCACAAAACCGGCCTCGGGGTGCTCGTCGGTGAGCAGCCGGGTGCGCTCGGGGGAGCGGTTGTACACCGCGACGGTGTTGCCTTCGCGGCTGGCGAGGTTGCGGGCGAGGTTGGAGCCCATCACCGCCAGTCCGACGACGCCGATGTTTGCTGAACCGGTTTCTGACACGCAAATCTCCTTTGGGTCTGTGAGCGAGGACCACAATCAAGATTACTGGTCCGCTACCCCAATGTAATCATACTTATTGACCGGATGCGGCCGTCCAGGTCGGTTGGACCTCCGCGTAGGTGCGACGCATGATGAGCTCCATCGCCTCCCTGGCCTGCCCGGGGTGGCCGCCCGCGACCGCGTCGGCCACGTCCGCGTGCAGCTGCAGGGTGTTCTCGTGCGGATGGTCGGGCATCAGGCCCAGGTCGGTGCGCCCGGACAGCACCGCCGCGATGGGCTCGTCGAGCTTGGCGAACATCTCGTTGCCCGACCCCTGCAGCACCAGCCGGTGAAAGCGGATGTCGAGCTCGAGGAACCTGGACACGTCACCGGAGGACCCCACGACGCGCATCAGCTCGGCCACCTCGATCAGCTCGGCGGAGACGGAGGGGTCCGCGTGCCTGGCCGCCAACTCTGCCGCCATCGGTTCCACGGCGGAGCGGAGCTCGGTCAGTGACCGCAGCTGGTCTCCCTTGCCGGGCCCGAGCAGGCGCCAGCGGATGAGGGTGGGGTCGTAGACGTTCCAGCTCTCCGCCGGCAGAACCCTGATGCCGACCCGTTTGACGGACTCGACGAGCCCCATCGACCCCAGCACCCTGATGGCCTCCCGGATGACGGACCGGCTCACTCCCTGCCGGCGCTCGATCTCATCGGAGAGCAGCACGGCCCCCGCCGGAACCGCGCCGTCGACGATGGACCGTCCGACGTCTTCGGTCACTCGGGTGTGCAGGCTGGCCATGATCGTCATGTTATCGGGGTCGTGCGGCCACCCCACTCGTCCGCTAGACTCTTGAGTTGAACTTCGGCGAGGGATTCGCGCCAGTCGGGCAACCGGCACCTGCGAAATCCGTAATCGACGCGGCGAAAAGTCCCCCCAGGCCTTTCCTCACGCTGACATGCGTTCGAGTTGAACCAGCATCCGTACTGCGGGCTTCGTGCCCGCACCATCAATACGGGCACACCAGGCCCGCAAGGAGACACCATGGCTGAGGCCAAGAACAACAACAACAAGATCGCCGCTGACGCCCGCGTCAGCTTCGGCAAGGGCGCTGCCCGCAAGCTGCGCGTGCTCGGCAAGATCCCCGCCGTGATCTACGGTCACGGCACCGACCCCGTGCACGTGGCCCTGCCGGCCCACGAGATCGGCCTGCTGCTGCGTCGTGCGAACGCCGTGCTGGAGCTCGACGTCGAGGGCACCACTCACCTGACCCTGGTCAAGGATGTGCAGAAGGACCCGGTTCGCCAGATCATCGAGCACCTCGACCTCATCGTCATCCGCAAGGGTGAAAAGGTCCAGGTCGAGGTCGCCGTGCACGTCACCGGTGAGCCCGCCGCCGGCACCACCGCCGACCTCGACGCCAAGACCCTGCTGCTCGAGGTCGAAGCCACCAACATCCCGCAGAGCGTCAGCGTCGATGTCGAGGGCCTCGAAGACGGCGCCCTCATCCACGCCAGCGAGATCACGCTGCCCGAGGGCGCGTCGCTCATCTCCGACCCCGAGATGGTTGTCGTCGGTGTGCACCTGCCGGCCGAGGAAGAGGAAGAGGAGACCGCCACCGAGGAGGCTCCCGCCGAGGAAGCTGCCGCAGAGTAGCTTTCCCCCTTCGTGATCACCGGACAGAAAACTGCGTAAAGGAACCCCCTGGACGAGAATCTCTGGCTCGTAGTCGGGCTCGGTAACCCCGGGCCCGGCTACGCCGGTAATCGCCACAACGTGGGCCACATGGTGACAGCCGTGCTGGCCGACCGCCTGCGCGCGAACTTCAAGAACCACAAGGCGAACGCCTCCGTCGCCGAAGGCCGCAGCGTCCCCGGCGGCCCCAAGCTCATCCTGGCCAAGCCAAACAGCTTCATGAACCTCTCCGGCGGCCCCGTCGCGGGCCTGCTGCGGTTCTACTCCCTCGATGTCTCCCGCCTGATCGTCGTACACGACGAGCTCGACCTGCCGTTCGACACCCTGAAGATCAAGGTGGGCGGCGGCCACGGCGGCCACAACGGGGTGCGGGACATCATCTCCGCCGCGGGCAGCAACGAATTCACCCGCATCCGGATGGGCATCGGCCGCCCGCCCGGCCGTCAGAACGCGGCCGACTTCGTGCTGCACGACTTCAGCAGCACCGAGCGGGCGACCCTGCCGATCATGCTCGAGGATGCCGCGGACGCCATCGAGATGATCGCCTTCGACGGTGTCACCGCGGCCCAGCAGAAGTTCCACGCTCCGCCCGCCTAGCGCGCGCCAGAGAACCCGTAGACTTGTGCGGTGATTCTTCAGGGCTTGATTCCGGCGCTTTCGCGCGCCTCCACGTTCGACAACGCCCTCGCCTTCGCGGCCCGTGACGCCGACTTCTCGCTCACCGAGGGGCTGCGTGCACCCCTGCTGGCCGCCCTGATGGAACAGCGGAGCCGTTTGGACAAGGGCCGTGCCCTGCTCGTGATCACCGCCACCGGGCGGGAGTCCGAGGCGCTGCGGGAGAACCTCGGCTGCTTCTCCGACGACGCCGAGATCGTCGAGTTCCCGGCCTGGGAGACCCTGCCGCACGAAAGGCTCAGCCCGAGCGCCGAGATCGTCGGCCGCCGGCTCTACGCCCTACGGCGGATGCGCGACTGGGAAGCCCAGGATGCGGCCGTGCGCCGCCCCCTCATCGTGGTGGCCTCCGTGCGCGCCGCCCTGCAGCCGGTGGCCGACAACCTCACCGACTTCGCCCCGCTCGAGTTGACCGCCGGTGCCCGCGGGCACGACCTGGCCGCCATCTCCGTCGACCTCGTCAACGTGGCCTACGCCCGCGTGGACATGGTCACCCGCCGCGGCGAATTCGCCGTGCGCGGCGGCATCCTCGACGTGTTCCCGCCGATGGCCCCGCACCCGTACCGCATCGAGTTCTTCGGCGACGAGGTGGAGCAGATCCGCGCGTTCGCGGTCTCCGACCAGCGCTCGATGCCCGAACCCGTTGCCTCGGTGAGCCTGCCGCCGAGCCGGGAACTGCTGCTCAGCCCCGCAGTGCGCCAGCGTGCCAGGGAGATGCAGCACGAGTTCCCCAGCCTCGCTGGCTTGCTCGCCAAGGTGGCCGAGGGCATCCCCGTCGAGGGTATGGAGAGCCTGGCGCCCGCCCTCGTCGACAGGCTCGTGCCCGTGACCCACTACCTGCCCCGGCAGGCCGCCGTCGCCGTGATCTCGCCGGAGCGGGTCGCCTCCCGCGCGATCAGCCTGGCCGAGACCAACCGGGAGTTCCTCTCCGCCGCCTGGAACGCCGCCACAGCCGGCGCGGAGGCACCCATCGACCTGGCCAGCGGCGACTTCCTCAGCCTCGGCACCCTGCGCGACGCCGTGCGGTACTCGGCGCCCGGCGCCCCCGCCACCGAGCGGGTCTGGTGGACAATGAGTTCGTTCCAGGCCGCGCCCACCGACATCGAGGTGCTGCCGGAGCACCGTGAGATCGACGAACTGCTCACCATCCGTGTCGAGGGCGACGCGGTGCCGAGCTTCGCCGGCAGCGTCGAGGGCGCCGTCGGGCACCTCGGCAGCCGGATGAAGGATGGCTGGACCGTCGCCGTCGTCGCCCAGGGCGCCGGCCTCGTCGAACGCGCCGCCGACGTGCTCGCCGGCGCGGAACTGCCCGCCCGTATCGTCGAGGAGTTCCCGGCGAACCCCGAGCCCGGCATCGCCTACCTGCTCAAGGCCTCCATCGCGCACGGCTTCGAGATCCCCGAGACCAAGCTCACCCTGGTGAGCGAGAGTGAGTTCTACGGCCGTACCGTCGGCTACGACGCCCGGCAGATCAAGAAGCTCGCCAGCCGGCGGAAGAACGTCGTCGACCCGCTGCAGCTCAAGACCGGCGACCACGTCGTGCACCAGACCCACGGCATCGGCCGGTTCCTCGAACTCACCCAGCGCGAGGTCTCCAGCGGCGGCCGCAACCCGGTCAAGACCACCCGCGAATACCTGGTGCTCGAATACGCCGCATCCAAGCGCGGCCACGGCGGCGACAAGCTCTACGTGCCCACCGACCAGCTCGACCTGGTCTCCCGCTACGTCGGCGGCGAGGCCCCCGCCCTGTCGAAGATGGGCGGCAGCGACTGGTCGGCCGCCAAGACCAAGGCCCGCCGTGCCGTGCGCGACATCGCCGTCGAACTCGTCAAGCTCTATTCGGCCCGGATGGCCAGCAAGGGTCACGCCTTCGGCCCCGATACCCCGTGGCAGCGGGAGCTCGAGGAGGCGTTCCCGTTCGCGGAGACACCCGACCAGCTCACCACCATCGAGGAGGTCAAGGCCGACATGGAGCGGCCCATCCCGATGGACCGGCTGCTCTCCGGCGACGTGGGCTTCGGCAAGACCGAGGTGGCCGTGCGCGCTGCGTTCAAGGCCATCCAGGACGGCAAGCAGGTGGCCATGCTCGTGCCCACCACCCTGCTCGTGCGCCAGCACATGGAGACCTTCCAGGAGCGCTTCGCCGGCTTCCCGATCCACCTGCGCGCGCTCAGCCGGTTCCAGACCGACAAGGAATCCCGCGAGACCGTGGCCGGCATGCTCGACGGCACCGTCGACATGGTCATCGGCACCCACCGGTTGCTCTCCGAGAGCACGGTGTTCAAAGACCTCGGCCTGGTCATCATCGATGAGGAACAGCGCTTTGGCGTCGAGCACAAGGACGCGCTGAAGAAGCTCAAGACCAACGTCGACATCCTCGCGATGAGCGCCACGCCCATCCCGCGCACCCTGGAGATGGCCGTCACCGGCATCAGGGAGATGTCTACGCTGGCAACGCCGCCGGAGGACCGGCACCCGATCCTCACCTTCGTCGGTCCCTACTCCGACCGCCAGGTGGCCGCCGCCATCCGCCGCGAGCTGCTGCGCGAGGGCCAGATCTTTTTCGTGCACAACCGGGTCTCCAGCATCAACCGGGTAGCCGCTCAGCTGGCCGAACTGGTGCCGGAGGCGCGCATCGCCGTGGCGCACGGACAGTTGCCCGAGGCGCAGCTCGAGCAGGTGGTGGTGGACTTCTGGGAGAACAAGTTCGACATCCTGGTCTCCACGACCATCATCGAGACCGGCCTGGACATCGCCAACGCGAACACCATCATCATCGACCGGGCCGACAAGTACGGCCTCAGCCAGCTGCACCAGCTGCGCGGCCGGGTGGGACGCGGCCGGGAACGGGCCTACGCCTACTTCCTCTATGACGAGAACAAGCCGCTGAGCGAGATCGCGCACGACAGGCTGGCCACCATCGCGGCCAACAACGAACTCGGCGCGGGCATGCAGGTGGCGCTGAAAGACCTCGAGATCCGCGGAGCGGGCAACCTGCTCGGCGGCGAGCAGGCCGGCCACATCGCCGGGGTGGGTTTCGACCTGTACCTGCGCATGATCGGCGAGGCCGTGTCGACCTTCCGCGGCGACGTCGCTGAGGGCCAGACCGAGCTGCGGCTCGAGCTGCCCGTGGACGCGCACATCCCCGAGGAATACGTGGACAGCGAGCGCCTCCGCCTCGAGGCGTACCAGAAGCTCTCCGGCGCCAGCGGACTCGCTGCAGCGGCCGACCAGATCGGCCTCGTGCTCGAGGAGCTCACCGACCGCTACGGCGAACCGCCGGAGGCCGTCACCAACCTCATCGCCGTCTCCCGCCTGCGCCGCCACGCGCAGCAGGCGGGCCTGGGCGAGGTCGTCGCGATGGGCTCCAACCTGCGGGTCGCCCCGGTCGACCTGGCCGATTCCATGCAGGTGCGGGTGCAGCGGATGTACCCGGGCGCCAAGTATTCCGCGGCCGCGGGTTCCATGATCGTGCCGCTGCCGCGCGTGAACGGCGAGCCGCTGGCCGATGCCGCGCTTATCGCGTGGACGGGAGCGCTGCTGGATGCTGTATTTCCGCGGCCCGTCGATACTGCCGTGCCCGCACACTGACGACGACGGCCGAGACCAGGATCGCGAAGCCGGAGCCCAGCAGCACGGCGAGGGTGGCCTCGTCGATCACCTCAGTGCTGCCGGCGAAGGCGAGCGCGCCCATCAGCAGTGACACCGTGAAGCCGATGCCGCCCAGGCAGGCGACCATGATGATGTCGGCGAGCTTGAGGCCGGCCTTGGAGCCGGCCGGGCGACGCGAGATCAGGCTGCCCAGGGCGCCGGCCAGGGTGATGCCGATGAGCTTTCCCACCGGAAGTGCCACCAGGATTCCCCAGAACGCCGGGCTGAGTTCGGCCAGACTCACCTGAGGGATGGCCACGAGCGCCGCCGAGAATGCGAACAGCGGCAGGATCACCGCGTTCGAGTACGGCTCGAGGATGTGGTGGGTGCGGCCGGCCGGGATGCGGGCCATCACCAGGCCGAGGATGACGCCGGCGATGGTGGCGTGCACGCCGGACAGGTAGGTGAAGTACCAGGTGGCCATGCCCAGAACCGTGAGCAGCACGATGATCGGCCAGATCGGCTTGCGGCCGAGCACCCACCCGGAGCGGGGCTTGAGCAGCCGGCTCATGACACCGAACAGGGTCGCGGTGATGACGGCGAAACCGATGTACTGCAGCTGCGGGTCCGAGGTGAAGAAGAACGCGATGATCAGGATGGCCACGAGGTCATCGAGTACGGCCAGGGCCAGCAGGAACACCCGCACCCGGGTGGGAATGCCGCGGCCGAAGACCGCCAGTACACCGAGCGCGAAGGCGATATCGGTGGCCGTCGGCACCGGCCAGCCCGCCGCGAGGCCGGAGCCCTGCGTGAGCAGCAGGTAGATCCCGGCCGGCACCACAACGCCGCCGAGGGCGGCGAGGGCCGGCAGCGCGGCCTTGCCGACGCTGTTCAGGTCGCCGATCACGAGCTCGCGCTTGAGTTCGATGGCGATGAGGAAGAAGAAGACCGCCAGCAGGCCGTCGCTGATCCAGTGCTTCGCCGACAGGTCGAGTCCGAAGACGCCGGTCTGCAGGTGCTGGTTGGCGGCGTCGATCAGGGCGGGCCCGAACGTGAGGTTCGCGGCGACGAGGCCGAGGATCCCGGCGAGAAGGAGGAACCCGGCGGCGTAGCGCTCGGATCGGATGAAGGTCATACGGTGTCCTGTCCATCCCGGCCGGAGAACGCCCGGGGTCTGTTGTGAGTCGAGAGCGAAACACTTCGCCCGCCGACCAGACTTCCCGGCACACCTGCGCCCAGTTTAGCCGGGCCGGGGCGAATCCTGCCGCCTACGATGGAGTGTGACCGATTCCAGCCAGCCCACGCCATCCGCCTTCGACGAGCTCGTGGGCACGGTGGCCCGTCTGCGCGCGCCCGGCGGCTGCCCGTGGGACGCTGAACAGACCCACGAGTCGCTCGTGCAGTACCTCACCGAGGAGACCCACGAGCTGATCGAGGCCATCGAGACCGGCAGCCGCGACGACCTGCTCGAGGAGCTCGGCGACGTGCTCTACCAGGTGGTCTTCCACGCGGCCATTGCCGCCCAGACCCCCGACGAGGGCTTCGACATCCAGGATGTGGCCGCGCGGATGACCCGCAAGATGGTCGGCCGGCATCCGCATGTCTTCGGCGACGCAGCCGAGCAGAGCCTCGATGAGGTCGTGGCCGGGTGGGACGACGTGAAGGCCGCGGAGAAACCGCACCGCACGAGCGTTCTCGACGGCATCCCGCAGGGCATGCCTGCCCTCGCGCTGGCCGACAAGGTGCTCGGCCGCGCCCAGAAGATCGGGTTGCTCGAGACGGATGCGCCCGGGCTGCTCCCGATCGACAGTGAGGCCGAACTCGGGCCGATCCTGCTCGCCATCGTGTCGGCGGCCAAGGCCCAGGGGCTCGACTCCGAGCGGGCGCTGCGCACGGCCGTCCGCGACCTGCAGGACGAGATCCGCGCTGCCGAGCAGAGCGACCCGACCGACGCCGGAATCATCGGGCTGCCCAGCGCATAGCGCGGCCCAGCCGGGCCCGCTAACGTCGAAGCATGACCGAAACCTCCTTCAACGCGCTCCTGACCCGGCAAATCGGCAACGAGTTCGCCGCGTCCCAGCAGTACATCGCCATCGCCACCTGGTTCGACAGCCAGGACCTGCCGCAGCTGGCCAGGCACTTCTACCGCCAGTCCGTCGAAGAGCGCAACCACGCCATGATGCTCGTGCAGTACCGCCTCGACCGCGGCCTGGAGGTCGTGATCCCCGGCATTCCCGCCGTCATCAACGGCTTCGCCAACATCGTGGAACCCATCGCCCTGGCCCTGGCCCAGGAACAGCAGGTCACCGGCCAGATCGAGGCGCTCTTCCGCGCTGCCCGCGCCGACGGCGATGCGCTCGGTGAGCAGGCCATGCTCTGGTTCCTCAAGGAGCAGGTCGAGGAGGTCGCCTCCATGTCGACGCTGCTGACCATCGCCAAGCGCGCCAAGGACAACCTCTTCGACATCGAGAACTTCATCGCCCGCGAGCAGGTCGGCGACGGCGGCGGCGACACCGACGCTCCCGGCGCGGCCGGCGGCGCCCTCTAACTGTTGCCGAAGCGGGCATCTGCGGCCGGTACGCCGGACGCAGATGTCCGCACGGGGAACAGTTTTCGCCGGGGGAGCTGCGGGGGAGCGGCGGGGGACCTGACAGAATTGGGGCCATGGCAACAGCAGTGACCCCTCCCCGCGGCATGCGCGACTTCCTCCCGGCCGACAAGGCCACCCGTGAGAGGGCGCTGGGCGTCATCCGCACCAGCTTCGCCGCGCACGGCTTCGACGAGATCGAAACCCCGGTGATGGAGGACACCGCGCGGCTGCACTCCGGGCTCGGCGGCGACAACGAGAAGCTCGGCTTCGCTGTGCTCAAGCGCGGGCTGGCCCCAGCCGACCTCGTGGCGGCCGCGGAAGCCGACGACCTGCTCTCGCTCACCGACCTCGGCCTTCGTTTCGACCTCACGGTGCCCCTGGCCCGGTTCTACGCCAGCCACCGCGCCGAGCTGCCCGCCGTGTTCCGCTCCATCCAGATCGCCCCCGTCTGGCGTGCCGAGCGCCCGCAGAAGGGCCGCTACCGCCAGTTCATGCAGTGCGACATCGACATCATCGGGGAGGCCGGCCCGCTGGCCGAGATCGAGCTGATCACCGCCACCGTCGCCGCGCTCGACAACCTGGGGCTGGCCGGCTGCTCGATCCGCATCAACGACCGCCGCATCCTCAGCACCATGCTCGCCACCTGGGGTGTGGCCGCGAACCTCACCGAACGCGCCCTGATCACCCTCGACAAACTCGACAAGATCGGCGTCGACGGCGTCGTCGCCGAACTGGGCGGGCTCGGCATTGACACCACCGGCCTGGCCGACACCCTCGCCGGCTTCAGCGACGCCGGCTGGCCCGACCCGGCGGATGCGCCGACCTGGCTCGACGCCGCGGCCTACGCCGACCTCGCCGCCCTGCGCGCCGCCCTGCCCGGTGTGCGCCTGGAGTTCGACCCCACCCTGGTGCGCGGCATGGGCTACTACACCGGCACCATCTTCGAGATCAAACACCCGGAGCTGGGCTACTCGCTCGGCGGCGGTGGCCGCTACGACGGCATGATCGGCCGGTTCCTCGGCACCGACGTGCCCGCCTGCGGGTTCTCGATCGGTTTCGAACGCATCGTCGACCTGCTCGCCGGCTCCGACGAGGAGACCGGGAACGCCGTCGTCCTCGTGCACGAGAAGGACGCCGATCCAGCCGCGCTGGTGGCGCTCAAGGCGGCGCTGGTGGCCGATGGCCTCCGGGTGCGGTTGGAGAAGCGCACCAAGAACCTCAAGGCGCTGCTCGAGCGGGCCGGAGCCGCCGGCTACGGCCGGTTCGCCTTCGTGACCGACGACACCGTCGACGCGGCCGCGCTCGTTTTCAAACCGCTGGGCGATTGAACGATCGATGAACGCCGGGGCGACGGGACTTCAGTCCTAAAGCGCCCCGCGCGTGCGATCACTAGACTGTTCTCGGACTGGAACACAGCGGCGTCTTCCTCAAAATCCAATCGGACTTAGAAATCCAAAAGAAGATCGACAGACAAACAGGAGATAGTTGTGGCTCTTATTGACGCAGTTGTTGCACGCGAAATCCTCGACTCTCGGGGAAACCCGACCGTCGAGGTCGAGGTCCTTCTCGAGGACGGCACGCTGAGCCGTGCCGCCGTTCCCTCAGGCGCCTCGACCGGCGCTTTCGAGGCCTATGAGCTGCACGACGGTGACAAGAAGCGTTACCTCGGCAAGGGCGTGCTCAAGGCCGTCGGCTCCGTCACCGACGAGCTCGGCCCGGCCGTCGAAGACCTCGACGCCGCCGACCAGCGCATCATCGACATGGTCCTCAACGAGACCGACGGCACCGTCAACAAGGAGCGCGTCGGCGCGAACGCCATCCTCGGCGTGAGCCTGGCCGTCGCCAAGGCCGCAGCGGCCTCGGCCGACCTGCCCCTCTTCCGCTACCTCGGTGGCCCGAACGCCCACACCCTGCCGGTGCCGATGATGAACATCATCAACGGTGGCTCGCACGCTGACAACGACGTCGACATCCAGGAATTCATGGTTGTCCCGCTCGGTGCCCCCACCTTCAGCGAGGGCCTGCGCTGGGGCGTTGAGGTCTACCACGCCCTCAAGGGCCTGCTGAAGAGCAAGGGCCTCGCAACCGGCCTCGGCGACGAGGGTGGCTTCGCTCCCAACCTGCCGAGCAACCGTGCGGCCCTCGACCTCATCGTCGAAGCCATCACCCTGGCCGGCTACACGCCCGGCACCGACATCGGCCTCGCGCTCGACTGTGCAGCCACCGAGTTCTTCAAGGACGGCGTCTACCACTTCGAGGGCAAGGAACTCACCTCCACCGAGCTCGTCGCGTACTACGCCGAGCTTCTCGAGGCGTACCCGCTCGTCTCCATCGAAGACCCGCTCGAGGAAGAGGACTGGGACGGCTACGTCCACCTCACCGCGCAGCTCGGTGACAAGGTGCAGATCGTCGGAGACGACCTGTTCGTCACCAACCCGATCCGCCTGGCCAAGGGCCTCGAGCTCGGCGCTGCCAACTCGATCCTCATCAAGGTCAACCAGATCGGCACCCTGACCGAGACGATGGATGCTGTCGCCCTCGCCCAGCGCGCCGGCTACAAGGCCGTCATCTCGCACCGCTCCGGTGAGACCGAAGACACCTTCATCGCCGACCTCGCCGTCGCCACGGATGCCGGCCAGATCAAGACCGGTGCCCCGGCCCGCAGCGAGCGCGTTGCCAAGTACAACCAGCTCCTGCGCATCGAAGAAGAGCTCGGCGAGGCCGCGGTCTACGCCGGCCGCTCCGCGTTCCCCCGCTTCACCGCGTAACAGCATCTGACGGAAGGACCCCAGCCCTACCGGGCTGGGGTCCTTTCTGCGTGGGGCCCCCGCCGCCCGGCCGCCGGGGGCCGGCTGCCTGCGGATTTGCACAGGATCACCACACCCGTCACCCGTGTCGGACGGCGAGGGCCGAAACATCTGGCACTCTAGAACAGGGGGATTCCGCCGCCCGGCGCGCGCCGGGCGCTGCCGCCGACAACGGATGAGGAGCAGCATGACCTGGAACAACTCCGGCATGACCCCGCCCCGCCTCCCCGAACCGCGCCGCCCCAAGGTCAAGCCGCGCGCGGAGCCGACGAAGCGGCCCGCCCAGGTCGCCCACCAGGAGACCGCCGCCGGCAGCTGGCTGCGCGGCCTGCGCCTGTCCGGTTTCTCCTTCGTGATGATGGGCATCCTCGTGCTCGCCGTGGTCGTGCTCGCCCCCAGCGTGCGCACCTACGCCGAACAACGCCAGCAGATCGACGAGCTCCGCGCCAGCGTCGCTGCGCAGGAGGCCGTTGTCGACGACCTCAAGGACGAACGGGAACGCTGGAACGACCGCACCTTCGTCACCACGCAGGCGCGGGACCGGCTCTCCTACGTGATGCCGGGCGACATCAGCTTCCTCGTCCTCAACGACACCGGGGCCAGCGTCGACGCCGACGCTGACACCACAACAGTCAGCACCGCCATCCAGGACACCGACGTCGACTGGGTCGACTCGATCTTCCGTTCCGTGATGACCGCCGGACTCGCCCCACAGGAGGCAGCACAATGACCCGACCACCCTTCGATCCCGCCAGCCTGGCCGATATCAACACGGTCTCCGCGCAGCTGGGCCGACCGGCCCGCAACGTCATCGGCATCGCCGCCCGCTGCGTCTGCGGTGCTCCCACCGTGGTGGCGACGGCCCCGCGCCTGGAGGACGGCACCCCGTTCCCCACTCTGTACTACCTGTCGCACCCGGCGGCGACCGCAGCGCTGTCCTTCCTCGAGGCCACCCAGGTGATGAACGAGTACAACCAGATGCTTGCCGACGACGAAGACCTCCGCAGCCACTACCGGGCCGCGCACGAGAGCTTCCTCGCCGACCGCGACATGATCGGTGTCGTCCCCGAACTCGCCGGGGTGTCCTCCGGCGGCATGCCGGTGCGGGTGAAATGCCTGCACGCCCTCGCCGCTCACGCCCTCGCGGCGGGTCCCGGCGTGAACCCGATCGGTGACCTCGCCCTGCTCCGGGCGGCCTGGTCGCCGGCGGTGTGCGAGTGCCTGGACTATGCCCCGCCGGTGGCGCCGCCGGCCGACGCGTGAGTCGCCGCGCACGTCGGATCCTGGCCGGCCTCGCGGTCGTGCTCGCGGGCGCCGTGCCCATGGTCGCGGTGTCGGTTGACGCACCCGCCGCCCGCGCCGATCAGGTGCGCGACCTCGAATACTGGCTGAACGACTACGGCTTCAACAAGGCCTGGGGCACCAGCAAGGGCGCAGGCGTCACGGTCGCCGTCATCGACACCGGTGTCGACGGCAGCATCGCCGAACTCAACGGCGTCGTCGTCGGCGGCACGGATGTCTCCGGCCTCGGCTCGTCCAACGGCCAGACCCCGGTGGGCGACGAGAACGAGCACGGCACCCTGGTGGCCTCCCTGCTCGCCGGGCGCGGCAGCGGGGCCGGCACCGGCCTGATCGGGGTGGCCCCCGAAGCGTCGATCCTCAGCGTCTCGGTGGCGTTCGGCACCACCGGCGCCACCCTCAGCAACGACGACCAGATCGCCGAGGGCATCCGCTGGGCCGTTGACAACGGTGCCGACGTGATCAACATGTCGCTCACCCGCAACACCCTCGACTGGCCCACCAGCTGGGACGACGCGTTCCTGTACGCCTTCGAGAACGATGTCGTGGTCGTCGCGGCCGCCGGAAACCGGGGCAGCGGCACCACCGAGGTCGGGGCTCCCGCCACCATCCCCGGCGTGCTCACTGTCGCCGGTGTCGACCGTTCCAAGGAGGCCAGCTTCGATGCCTCCTCGCAGGGGATCACCATCGCCGTGGCCGCGCCCAGCGAGAAGCTCGTCGGCGTCGCCCCCGGCGGCGGCTACCTGCAGTGGGACGGCACCAGCGCTGCCGCTCCGATCGTCTCCGGGCTCGTGGCGCTGGTGCGCTCGGCGTACCCCAAACTGGACGCCGCCGGCGTGATCAACCGGGTCATCGAGACCGCCAACCCGAACGGGCACACGGTGCCGAGCCCGATCTACGGCAATGGCTTGATCGACGCGGCAGCCGCCGTGTCGGTCGCCGTTCCGCGGTCCGTCTCCGCCACGCCCACCGAGCTGCTGCAGGAGTGGATCACGCTGCACCGCCGCGCGATCACCGCGCCGGTCACCCCCACCACGCCGAGCACGGCCGTACCCGTCGTCCCCGACGCCGACCCGGCCCTGCCGGAGCGGAACACGGCAGCGGCGTGGCTGCCCAGCCCCCTCACGATCACCTACGTGAGCCTGCCGCTCGCCGTGCTGGTGGGGTTTGGTATCCTAGTAACGCTGTTCGGCATTGGGGCCACGCGGCATTTCAAGCGAATTCGTTCCAAGCACTAAATCTCGCGTATCCAATCCTTGTAGGAGGCCTTCTAATCGTGCCCAAAATTCTCATCGTCGGTGGCGGCTACGCGGGGTTCTATACCGCCTGGAAGCTGGAGAAGTGGCTGCGCCCCGGCGAAGCCGAGGTCACCATGGTCGACCCGCTGCCGTACATGACGTACCAGCCGTTCCTGCCCGAGGTCGCCGCCGGATCCATCGATCCGCGCCACTCGGTCGTGGCCCACCGTCGTCACCTCAAGAAGACCAACGTGCTCACCGCGAAGGTCACCAACGTGAACCACGCCGAGAAGAAGGCGACTATCACCCCGCCCGTCGGCGAGCCCTGGGAGTTCGACTACGACATCGTCGTGGTCACTGCCGGTGCCGTGTCGCGCACCTTCCCGATCCCCGGGGTCGCTGACCAGGCCATCGGCCTGAAGACCATCGAGGAAGCCGTCGCGATCCGCGACAAGGTCCTCACCAACTTCGACAAGGCAGCCCAGCTGCCCGCCGGTCCCGAGCGCGACCGCCTGCTGACCTTCGTGGTCATCGGCGGCGGCTTCGCCGGCATCGAGGTCTTCGCCGAGCTGCGCTCGTTCGCGAGCGCACTGCTGTCGAAGTACCCGCAGATCGCCTTCGAGGACACCCACTTCCACCTCATCGAGGCGATGGGCCGCATCATGCCCGAGGTGTCGGAGTCGACCGCGCTCTGGGTCATCAAGAACCTCGCCGAGCGCGGTGCAGAGGTGCACCTGAACACCCAGCTCACCTCCGCCGTCGACGGCGTCATCGAGCTGTCCACTGGTGAGTCGTTCGAATCCGACCTCATCGTCTGGACCGCCGGCGTGATGGCGAACCCCGGCATCGTACGCAACACCGACCTGCCGATCGAAGAACGCGGCCGCCTGAAGGTGCGCACCGACCTCCGCGTCGGCACCGAGGACGAGATCATCGACGGCGCCTGGGGCGCCGGTGACATCACGGCCGTTCCCGACCTCTCCGGCGGCGGCGTCGGCGGCTTCTGCGTGCCGAACGCCCAGCACGCTGTGCGCCAGGGCAAGCTCATGGCCAAGAACATCGTCGCGGTCCTCCGCGGCGAGGGCACGGCGGAGTACAACCACAAGAACCTGGGCGCCGTCGCGGGCCTGGGCCTGGGCGTCGGCGCATTCCAGTCCGGCAAGTTCGCGCTCAAGGGCTTCCCGGCCTGGGTCGCCCACCGTGGCTACCACGGCCTGGCGATGCCGAGCTGGGAGCGCAAGATCCGCGTTGTCGGCGGTTGGGTCCTGAACATCTTCCTCGGCCGCGACATCGTGTCGCTCGAGGCCGTGCAGACGCCCCGCGCCGTATTCGAGCAGTTCGCTTCCCGGCCCAAGCCGCCGGTCGCCGCGCCTGTCGAGGCCGCTCCGGTCAAGGCTCCCCGCGCGCCGCGCAAGGCTCCGGTCAAGAAGCCCGTCGAGGTCGCCGCCGCCGAGTCCGGCACGGAGACCGTCGCCGCACCGTAGAGTCACCGGTGGATGCCGCACTCCGGTGCGGCATCCACCCGTGCTGTCCGACTCGCAGCATTTGCCGTCTAGTCGGGCGTGCCCCCGTAGCCCAACCGGCAGAGGCAGGCGACTTAAAATCGTCACAGTCTGGGTTCGAATCCCAGCGGGGGCACCAGTTCTTTTCAGCGCAGCGTTGGTCAGCGCAGCGCCGGCGCCACGAAGCGCTGCCAGGCCCAGACGGCCACGCTCACACCGGCGAAGGCCGAGGCCACGACCCAGAGCAGCCGCACCGTGCCGTCGCCGGCCCAGCCGGCGATCGTGGGGGAGAGCAGCACGAACAGGGTCAGGAACGCCGGCACCGCCAGCGCGGCCCAGACCGGCGGTGACCAGGCCAGGATGCTGCGGCCGCTGGTGCTGCCCACCGGAATCAGCACGAGCACCGCTGAGCCGATCGAGGCCAGCACGATGGTGTTGACGAACTCGGCGGCGAGCGTGCTGAGGAACCCGTCGGCCGCCGGCAGGGTGCCCACCACGAGCAGGGCCACGAGCCCCAGGCCGAGCAGGCTGCCGGCCCGCACCGCAGCCAGACGGCCACGCTGCGCGGCCAGCGGTCCGTGCTGAACGACGACGCTGCCCAGCAGGCCGAAGAGCAGGGCGGGGTGCAACTCGAGTGCCCGCGAGGCGAGAGCGGTGATGGCGACGAGCACCAGATAGCGCGGCAGGATCGTGGTGGTCACGTCGAGGTGCATGGCCCGCGACCCCCACCACTGCGGCACGAGCGTGGCCACGGCGTTCACCACGGTGAGGGCCAGCAGTACGGCGAGGAACAGGCGCAGGTAGTTCGGCGTGCCGGCCACCGGACCGGACAAGAGCACGAAGACCGCCGCGGCGATGAGGGCGGCCCCGCCGACGACCCACTGCGCGAGTTGCACTGTCGGCGCCACCTCGAAGTCCTCGCGCGGGTGGTTCCGGCCCGCGAAGCGGTGCCCGCTGAGGATCGGCCGGCCGCCCCTGGCCCTGGAGACGGTGCCGGCCAGCAGCCGGGAGGGGATGACGAGCAGCAGCAGCGCGCCCAGGGTGAGCAGGCCGGCCTGCAGCCAGGGGAACTGCGCCACAGTCCACGGCGGGATGACCGCGGTGCTGAACTGGGTGGGATCGCTCCAGCCCCCTGGCACCGTCAACTCCGGCGGCAGGGCGCCGGCCTGGTCGTCCGGGTCGGCCGGGACCGGGGTGCCGGGGGCCGGTGTGGCGGACGGGGTGCCGGGAGCCGCGGCCGGGGGCGTCGCGGTGGGCGTGGGCGTGGCCGCGGGGGAGGGCGCCGCGGCGGTGGGCTCCGGTGTCGCGGTGGGGCGTGGCGTGGCCACGGCGGGGCCATACTGCACTCGGATGGCCGCGCTGCCAGCGCTCACATTACCCGCGGCATCCTGCTGCACGGCCCGCAGGTCGTAGGAGCCGGTCGCGACGCCGGCCCCCGAGCAGGACCAGGTACCGCCGGAGACCACGCTGCTGCAGACCGAGTAGGCGCCGGCGAAGACCGTGACGGTGGCGCCGTTCTCGCCCTGGCCGTAGTACTGGGTGCCGGCGAGGTCCACCGTTGCCCCCGCCAGGGGCGCGGTCACGACGGGGGCCGCCGGGGCGTCGACGTCGATGAGCAGCGAGATCGGGGCGCTGCCCGGGGACGAGGACGGAGCGCTGAAGCCGCTCTGCTGGGAGGCGGTGATCTGCTCGGGGCCGCTCACCAGGTCGCCCTGCATCAGGCAGGCCCAGGCGCCGGAGGCGTCCACGGTGAACGAGCAGCGCTGGCCGCTGGCGAGGGTGGCGGTCACGGTGGCGCCCGGGTAGCCGGTGCCGCGCACGAGGCCGCTGGTCGTGGCCTGCCCGGTGGCGCCACCCGTGACGGTGGGTGCCTGCAGCACCCGCACCGTGTGCGTGGCGGCGAGGCTGGCGTGGCCCGTGACGACGATGCGCAGCTTGACGGCCGGACCGCTGGGCAGCAGTACGCCCGTGCACTGCCAGCTCGTGCTGCCGTCCGCGGCGACGATGCAGAGCGGGTCGCCACCGATGGGCGAGAGCAGCTGGATCTCCTGGCCCGGGTCACGGCTGCCGGACACTGTCGTGCTGCCGCCGATGAAGCTGCCGGCGGCCGGGCTGTCGATGGTGGGCGCGGCCGCCGGAGTTGGTGTCGGTGTGGGTGTCTGCGTCGGTGACGGTGTGGCCGTCGGCGCCCGGGTGGGCGTCGGGGTGGGCGTAGCCGAGGGCGACCGGGTGGCGGTCGGTGACGGTGACGGGGACGGCGTCGGAACGGGAGTGACGGAATCGAGCGGCGCGCTGCTCCGGGTGGGCGTAGGAGTGGGTGTCGGGCTCGGCGTCGGCGTCGGCGTCGGCGTTGGGGTGGGTGTTGCCGTGGCGGTGGCCGTCGGGGTCGGGGTCGAGACGGCGGCCGAGGCCCCCAGCGGTGCTGCCAATGCCGGCCCGGCCAGCACCAGCGCCAGGAGCGCCCCGACCAGCAGGGTGGCTCGCCCGGGACCGCGTCGGGCTCGATCGAGAGACCCGGGCGCGCGGTAGTGGCGTGGCGTGAACATGAACCCCCTCCCTCCATTCCACGGGCCAAACGGGCGAAAGTCAACGTGGCGCGCCTCCCGCCCGGGAATGCGACACAGTTGTTATCTGACCGAATCCGTGCGGCCGGCGGGTCGGTACGGCATACTGGCGACTGGGTCATCTGCCCCACTCTCTGGCCCACTCTCTCCGGCGAAGTCTCGACAGCGAGGTGATCACGTGACGCGCATGTCAGCGGTCGACAGGCGCACCGCCCTGGTGAGCGCCGCCCTGCGGGTGGTGGCCGACCGGGGCGTCGCCCAGGCCACGACCAGGGCCATCGTCGCCGAGGCGGGGATGTCGCTGGCCAGCTTCCACTACGCCTTCGCGAGCAGGGACGAGCTCATGACCGAGCTCATCCGCAGTGTCGTGGCCGACGAGACCCGCGCGGTCCTGCCGGATCCGACCGGTCCTGATGCCACTGGACCCCATTCCCTGCGGCACCTCCTGCGCGACGGCCTGCAGCGCTACGTCGACCACCTGCACGCGGAGCCGTTGCGCGAGAAAGCCATGCTCGAGCTCACCCAGTACGCCCTGCGGTCGCCGGAGATGCAGCATCTGGCCGGGGAGCAGTACGACCGCTACCACGCCTTCGCCGCCGAGGCCCTGGAGTCCGCGGCACGGCGCAGCGGCTCCACCTGGCTGCGACCCGTCGACGATGTGGCCCGCCTGCTCGTGGCCCTCACCGACGGTCTCACCATCGCCTGGCTGGTCGATCAGGACGAGCGGGCCACCGCGGCTCTGCTCGACCTGATCGCCGACTCCGTGGCCGCCCTGGGGCGACCGCAATGACCGCTCGAGAGAAAGCAGACCGACCATGAGCCCCGACCTCTCCCTCGACCTGTCCGTGCGGCCGGAGGCAGCGCCCTGGCGCACCCCGCGGGCGTACTGGGGCGGACTGACCGAGGCCACCAGGGGCCTGGACACCCCGGTCGGTGCGTTGCACCTCGACGCGCTGCGGCACAACACCCACGACATGCTGAATCGTGCCTCCGGCACCCCGATCCGTGTCGCCAGCAAGTCGCTGCGCGTGCGCCGGGTACTCGAGGCCGTGCTCGCCCTGCCCGGCTATAGCGGAGTGCTCGCCTACACCCTCGCCGAGGCGCTCTGGCTGGCCGAGACCATCGACGACGTCGTGGTCGGCTACCCGAGCGTCGACACCGAGATGATCCGGCGGCTGGGCCGCTCGCCCGAGCTCGCCGGCCGGGTGACGCTGATGGTCGACTCGGTCGACCACCTGGACATCGTCGACGCCGTGCTCCCGCCGGCGAGCAGGGAGAAGATCCGGGTCTGCCTCGAACTCGACGCATCCTGGAACGCGCCCGTGCTCGGCCACCTCGGCGTCTGGCGCTCGCCCGTGCACACGCCGGAGGATGCCAGGGCCCTCGCGATCGCCATCGTCTCCCGCCCCGGCTTCGAACTCGTCGGGTTGATGGCGTACGAAGCGCAGATCGCCGGGCTCGTCGACCAGCCGGCCGGGCGGCCGCTGCAGGGCGGAGTGAACCGCTGGGTGCGCAACCACTCGATCACCGACATCGGCACCCGCCGTGCCGCAGCGGTCGCGGCCGTGCGCCAGGTGGCCGACCTGGAATTCGTCAACGGCGGCGGCACCGGCTCGCTCGAGAGCACCCACGCTGACACCTCGGTGACCGACATCGCCGCGGGCAGCGGCTTCTTCGGCGGCCACCTGTTCGACAACTACTCGGGCTTCCGGCCGGCGCCGGCGGCCGCGTTCGCCCTGTCCGTTGTGCGCAAGCCCACGGCCGCCACCGCGACGCTGCTCGGCGGCGGCTGGATCGCCTCCGGCCCGCCGGGAGCCGACCGCTCACCGCGTCTGGTCTGGCCGGAGGGGCTCAAACTGGTGCCACGGGAGATGGCCGGAGAGGTGCAGTCGCCCGTCACGGGCCCCGCGGCGCGCGCGCTGCGGGTGGGTGACCGGGTCTGGCTGCGGCACACCAAATCCGGCGAGCTCAGCGAACACCTCAACGAATTCGCCCTGATCCACGACGGTAAGGTGATCGACATGCTGCCGACCTATCGAGGCGAGGGGAAGGCGTTCCTGTGAGCGCCAGCGGCGCGCTCTGGCGCAACTGGGCGCACAGCGAGTCGGTGATTCCCGCCAGGGTCGAGCGCCCCACCAGCGCCGAGGCCGTGCGCCGCGCCGTGCTCGCCGCCGCCCGCACCGGCTCGCGGATCAAGGCCGTCGGGGCCGGACACAGCTTCTCCGGCATCGCCCTGGCCCCCGGGGTGCAGCTCGACCTGGACTGGAGCGGGGTGCTCGCCGTGGACGAAGCCGCCGGCCGGGTGACCCTCGCCGCCGGCACCCACCTGTACGAGCTGCCGGCGCTCCTGCGCCCGTACGGCCTCGCCCTGGAGAACATGGGCGATGTCGACCGGCAGACCATCGCCGGCGCCACCTCCACCGGAACGCACGGCACCGGCGCCGGGTTCACCGGCCTCGCCGGCCAGATCGTGGCCGTGACCCTCGTCACCGGGGACGGCTCCCTGCTGCACGTCAGCGAGAGCGAGAATGCCGAGCTGCTGCCCGCCGTGCGGCTGGGCCTGGGCGCCCTGGGCATCCTGGTCGACCTCACCATCCAGTGCGTGCCCACGTACCTGCTGCACGCCGTGGAGAAACCCGAACCGTTCGACGAGGTGGTGGACGCCTACCCGGAGCGCAGCGGCACCGCCGACCACTTCGAGTTCTACTGGTTCCCGCACACCGACACCGTGCTGACCAAGACCAACACCCGGCTGCCCGCGAGCGCCGCCAGGGCACCGCTCGGCCGGATGCGCCGCTGGGCCGACGACGAACTGCTCGCGAACGGCATCTACCGCGGCACCTGCGCTGCCGGGCTGGTGGTCCCGCCGTTGGTGCCGCCCATCAACCGGCTCGCCGACAGGCTCACCGGACACCGCGACTTCACCGACTTCTCGCACCGGGTCTTCGTCACGAACCGCACGGTGCGCTTCCACGAGATGGAGTATGCGCTGCCGCGGGAGCAGGTGCCCGACGCCCTCCGCGAGGTGCGGGCGCTGATCGAGAAGCGCGGCTGGCGGATCTCCTTCCCCCTCGAGGTGCGCTCGGCGGCCGCCGACGACATCTGGTTGTCCACCGGTTTCGGCCGCGACACCGGGTACATCGCGGTGCACCGCTACTTCCGCGAAAACCCGATTGAGTACTTCGCCGGGGTCGAGGCGATTATGCGCGCGCACGACGGTCGCCCACACTGGGGGAAGATGCACAACCTGGATGCGGACTCCCTGCGCCAGGCCTACCCGCACTTCGACGACTTCCTCGCCGTGCGGGACCGGCTCGACCCGGAGCGTCGCTTCGCCAACCGCTATCTGGAAAGAGTCCTCGGCCGATGAACAGCAACACCCCGGCGTCCCGCGCCTGGCAGCACCGGGCCGGGGAGCTGGGCGACCGGCTGCCGACGGGCCTTCTCATCGGAACCGCCACCTCCGGGTTCCAGATCGAGGGCGGCGCCCGTGACGTCGGCCGCGGCGAATCCGTCTGGGACCCGTTCACGCGAGCGCCCGGCCGCATCCTGGACGGACAGAACGCGTCGGTGGCCGCCGACCACATCGGCAAGCTCGACGACGACGTCACCCTGTTGCGCGAACTGGGCGGGGACGTCTACAGGTTCTCCTTCGCCTGGCCGCGCCTGCAGCCCGACGGCCGCGGTGCCCTCAACCGCGCCGGGCTGGCCTTCTACGACCGCCTGCTCGACCAGCTGCTGGCCAGCGGCATCAGCCCGATGGCCACGCTCTCGCACTGGGACATCCCGCTGGCGCTGCGCGGCGGGTGGCTGAACCGCGACACTGCCAAGCGGCTCGGCGACTACGCCCACCAGATGGGCGAGGTCTTCGGTGACCGCATCGACTCCTGGGTCACCGTCGACTCGCCGGCCGCCGTGGCCTTCAACGGGTACGCGGTCGGGCTGCACGCCCCGGGCGAGACGCTCCTGTTCGACGCCCTGCCGGCCGCCCACCACCAGCTGCTCGGCCACGGCCTCGCGGTGCAGGGCCTGCGCGCCGCGGATGTGCGCGGCCAGATCGGCATGAGCAACGTGCATTCTCCCGTGCAGCCGGCCACCGACCGGGAAGCCGACCGGGATGCCGCCACCCTCTACGACCTGCTGCACAACCGCCTGTTCGCCGACCCGGTGCTGCTGGGCCGCTACCCCGACCCGGCGGGCGTGTTCGAGAACGAGCTGCGCTACCTGCACGAGATCGAGCCGGACGACCTCGCCGCCATCCACCAGCCGCTGGACTTCTACGGCGTCACCTACCACCAGCCCAGCCGGGTCAAGGCCGGCGCCAACGTCCCGGTGAGGGCGGCGGGCCAGGGCCGAGACACGGACACCACCGGCCAGGACACCCCGGCGATCCATCGGCTGCCGTTCCGCTTGGTGCCCTTCCGTGAGCATCCGGTCACCGGATCGGGCCGGCCGAACGCGCCGGAGTACCTGCCCGTGCTGCTGGCAGAACTGCAGGACCGCTACGCCGAGGCCCTGCCGCCCGTGTACCTCACCGCGATCGGCGCCGCCTATCCGGACCGAACGGATGTGCGCGGCGCGGTGACCGACCTGGCCCGCATCGACTACCTGGCCGAGCACCTCGTGGCGGCCGTCGAGGCCGTGGCGCCGGGGGGCGCCGCCGCGGGAGTGCACCTGCGCGGCATCCTGATCTGGTCGCTGCTGGACTCCTTCGAGTGGGCCGCCGGGTACAGCCAGCGTTATGGCCTGGTGCACGTGGACTTCCTCGACCCGTCCCGCCCGCGCACCCCCAAGCTCTCCTACCGCTGGCTGCAGCAGCTCCTGGCGTCCCGCTGACCCCGCGAGGCGGTCACGGGGTGCGGCGGCGCAGGGTGATCGAGCCCAGCACCACCGCACCCACGATCCAGGCCAGGATGATCAGCAGCTCGCCGAGCACATAGGCGTCGTCTTCGCTGCCGGAGGCCACGGCGGCCAGCGCGTCGATGGCGTGCGAGAGCGGCAGGGCGTCCCCGATCGCCTGGAGCACATCCGGCAGCTGGTCGCGCGGCAGGAAGATACCGCCGAGCAGGATCTGCGGGAACACCAGAAGCGGCATGAACTGCACAACCTGGAACTCGGTGCGGGCGAAGGCGCTTGCGAGCAGGCCGAGGGTGGTGCCCAGCACGGCGTCGGCCACCGCCACGGCCACGAGCAGCCAGACCGACCCCGAGATGCTGAGCCCGCAGACCGTGACCGCGAACAGCGCCGCCAGGCTCGACTGCAGCACGGCGAGCAACCCGAACGCGAGCGTGTAGCCCAGGATCAGGTCGCCGCGGCCCAGCGGCATCGACAGCAGCCGTTCGAGGGTGCCCGTGCGTCGCTCCCGCAGCGTGGTGATGCTCGTGACCAGGAACATCACGATGAACGGGAAGAGGGCGATCATCGCGGGACCGACCGATTCGAACACGTCGGTATCGGAGAAGATCCAGGCCACGAGCCCGATCAGCAGACTCGGCACCAGCAGCAGGAGCGCGATGGTGCGCGGGTCGTGCCGGATCTGGGTGAGCACCCGGCCCGCCGTGGCGAGGGTGCGCGACGGGGTCATGCGCCGTCCCCGATCAGGCTGAGAAAGGCGGCTTCGATGTCAGCGGTGCCGGTGGCCACGAGCAGCCCGGCGGGGGTGTCGTCGGCCAGGATCTCGCCGTCCCGCATCAGCAGGAGCCTGTCGCACCTGGCGGCCTCGTCCATGACATGGCTGGAGACCAGCAGGCTGGTTCCGGCGGCCGCCAGGGCGTGGAACATCGTCCACAGGTCCCGCCGCAGCACCGGGTCCAGGCCCACCGTCGGCTCGTCCAGCACCAGGAGTTCGGGGGAGCCCAGCAGCGCAACGGCCAGCGACACCCGGCTGCGCTGACCGCCGGAGAGCGAACCGGTCAACTGGTGGGCGCTCCTGCCCAGGTCAGTGGCCTCGAGCACCCGCGTCACCTCCGAGCGCCCGGCGCCCAGCACCGCCCGGAAGTAGTCCAGGTTCTGCCGCACGGTGAGGTCGTCGTAGACGCTGGCGTCCTGGGTGACGTAGCCCACCCGGCGCCGCAACTCGGCAGAGCCGGCCGGCCGGCCGAGCACGTTCACGGCACCGGACTGCACGATCTGCACGCCGACGATCGCCCGCATCAGGGTGGTCTTGCCCGAGCCGCTCGGCCCGATCAGTCCCACGACCTGCCCGGCGGGGATCGTGAGGCTGAGGCCGCGCAGCACCCGCTGCGCGCCCCGGCAGGCGTGCAGGTCCGACACCACGACAGCCGGGCTCGACGCTGTATCCATGACTGCATTATTCGCCGGTCAGAAGCTAAAGTCACGCTTTGGGCCGCACCGTTCCTTGGAGTGTGATGGGAAGCACATGGGAGCCCCAGCCCGCGTCGTTATGATGGTGCTCTATCGCTTGTTCATCAGTACCCGCACGTTCAATCGCAAGGAGACGCTGCCATGGAATGGCTCATCCCGGTCCTCATCGTTGTCGTACTCGTTGCGATCGCGGGTATCTACCTGTGGGCGACCTACAACTCGCTCGTCACGCTCAAGGTACGGGTGGATGAAGCGTGGAGCGACATCACCGTGCAGCTCAAGCGCCGCGCCGACCTGATCCCCAACCTGATCGAAACCGTCAAGGGCTACGCCGCCCACGAGAAGTCAGTCTTCGAGAACGTCACCAAGGCTCGCGCCGAGACCCTGTCTGCCCAGGGACCGGTCGACGCCGCGGCCGCCGAGAACCACATGCAGACCGCCCTGAAGAGCATCTTCGCGGTCGCCGAGGCGTACCCGCAGTTGCAGGCCAGCCAGAACTACCTGCAGCTGCAGGGCGAGCTCGTCGACACCGAAGACAAGATCCAGGCGTCGCGCCGGTTCTACAACGGTGGCGTGCGCGAGCTGAACACCAAGATGCAGACCTTCCCGAACCACCTGTTCGCGAAGAACCTCGGCTTCACGCAGCGCGAGTTCTTCGAGGTCAGCGACTCCGCGGCCATCGCCGAGCCGCCCCGCGTCCAGTTCTAGCCGCACCACCGAAGAGGATCCATGTATAGCGCGATCGCGCGGAACAAGCGCAACACCGTCTTCATCATCGTGCTCTTCCTGGTGATCATCACCGGGCTCGGTTGGCTGGCCAACGCCGTCTACGGCCAGGGCGGCTACGGCATCCTGATCCTCACGATCGTCATCGCCGCCGGGTACGCGCTCGTGCAGTACTTCGCGGCCGGCCGCCAGGCCATCTCGATGAGCGGCGGCATCCGGGTGAACAGCGTCACCGACCACCCGCGACTCTGGCGCATCGTGGAAAACCTGTCGATCACGACAGGCACCCCCATGCCGGAGGTCTACATCATCAACGACCCGGCGCCCAACGCCTTCGCCACCGGTCGCGACCCGCAGCACGCCATCGTGGCCGCCACCACCGGCCTGCTCGACATCATGGACGACGCCGAGCTCGAGGGAGTCATGGCCCACGAGATCGGGCACGTGCGCAACTACGACATCCGGGTGTCGATGATCGTCTTCGGCCTCGTCGTGGCCGTCGGCTTCATCTCCGACATGTTCCTGCGGATGGCATTCTTCGGCCGCAACAACAACAGCAACGGCAACCCCGTCGTGCTGGTGTTCGGCCTCGTGGCCATGATCGTGGCGCCGCTGATCGCGTCGATCGTGCAACTGGCCGTGTCCAGGCAGCGCGAGTACCTGGCGGATGCCACGGGCGCGCTCACGACGCGGCAGCCGGATGCGCTGGCCAGCGCCCTGGCCAAGCTGGGCGAGTACGGCCGCCCGATGCGCAAGCAGAACACCTCGATGGCGCACCTGTGGATCGCCGACCCGCTCAAGCCCGGCGTGATGGACAAGCTCTTCGCCACGCACCCGCCGCTGAACGAGCGCATCGAGCGCCTGCACGCGATGGGCAGCAAGTTCTAGGGAACTAGGCCAGTTCGGCCGCCAGGCCGGCGGCGAGGGTGCCGCGGGGGACCACCTCGATGGCGTCCAGGCCCTGCCAGGCGGCGGTGCTCCGCAGCACCCCGGCCAGGCGCGCGGCCGTGTCGGCCGGGGCTCCGGCCTCGGCCCAGCTGGCCTGCACCCGTAGCACCCCGGCCTGGCGGTCGTTCTTGAGGTCGACCCGGCCCACGATGGTGTCGCCCAGCAGCACCGGCAACACGTAGTAACCGAACTGACGCTTCTCCTTGGGCGTGTAGATCTCGATCCGGTAGTGGAAGCCGAACATCCGCTCCGCACGCGCGCGCTCCCAGACCACCGGGTCGAACGGGCTGAGCACTGCAGCAACGTCCATCGTGCGCGGCAACCGGGCATCCCGGTGCAGCCAGGCGGCGCCGGGCGCGCCGTTTCGCCCCCAGCCGGGAACCTGCACCGGCAGAAGTTCGCCGCTGTCGACGAGCTCGTCGATGGCGGCGCGGGCAGGCTCGGTGCGCAACCTGAAGTAGTCGGCCAGGTCTTTCACCGTGCCGATGCCGTGTGCCCGGGCGGACTGGGCGATCAACGCGCGGTGGGCGTCGGCGGCGGAGACCTGCCGGTTCAGCAGGTCGGAGCCGAAGACCTGCTCGGGCAGCGCATAGACCCGCTCGAACCGCTCCCGGCCGCCGCTGACCACGTCACCCCAGCGGAACAGGGTCTCCAGGCCGATCTTCACGTCTGACCAGCCCCACCACGGGCCGCTGCGTTTGTTGGCGTCGTGCTCGATGGCGCTGGCGCGCATGGGGCCGTTGGCCGCCAGTTCGTCCCGCAGCCAGGCCAACATGGGGGCGTTGACCTGGGACCAGTGGGCGTCGTCACTCGCGGCCCGGCCCCGGAAGGCCTGCATCCGCCAGCGGAACAGCGGCCAGTCGTCGACCGGGATCAGCGATGCCTCGTGCACCCAGTACTCGGTCAGCCGCGGTTTCGCGCCGGTGCTCAACCGGTCGAGCTGGGCCTTGTCGTACGGGCCGAGCCGGCTGAACGCGGGCACGTAGTGGCTGCGCTCGAACACGTTGACCGAGTCGATCTGCAGCAGTCCCAGCCGCTCCACCAGCGCGCCGAGCTGACGGATGCCCGGAGCAGCGGCGCCGGGCGCCGCAGCCGGCCGGCCGAAGCCCTGGGCGGCGAGCGCGATGCGGCGGGCGAGGGCGGGGGAGAGAGTCTGGACCACGCCTCGACACTACCGATGCGCGGTGACACTCGACGTTCACTCGTCGTTCAACGCCAGGGCGCGTCGGGTCCATCCGCCGCTTCTAGTCTCCTCAGCGACCGGTAACCCAGCACCCTGGCCGGTCATCACCCCGCTCTCATACCGGAGGACCCGTGCTTACCACCCGAACCCTGGCCGCATCCATCGCCGCGACCGCCATCGTCGCCCTCACCCTCACCGGCTGCGCAAGCGGCACCGCCGGCGCTGCCGGCACCGACGGCTCCGTCGACGCCGCCACCGCGACCAGCCTCTCCGCCTTCGGCGACCTGGCCGCCCTCGAGGCCGCCGCGATCGACGAGGGCGCGCTCAACGTCATCGCCCTCCCGCGCGACTGGGCCAACTACGGCGCCGTGCTCGATCTCTTCGCCGAGAAGTACCCGGAGATCACCATCACCGAGGCCGCTCCGGACGGCTCCAGCGCCGAGGAGATCCAGGCCGCAGAGAACCTGGCCGGCCAGGACACCGCCCCGGACGTCTTCGACCTGGGCCTGGCCGTCGCACTGGCGAACACCGACCAGTTCGCTCCCTACCAGGTGGCCACCTGGTCCGACATCCCCGACGCCCTGAAGGAAGAGAGCGGCCTGTACGTGGGCGACTACGGCGGATACATGGCCGTGGGCTACGACCCCGACGCCGTCCCGGCCCCCGAGTCGCTCAGCGACCTGCTCGGCGACGACTACCGCGGCAAGGTCGCCATCAACGGCGACCCCACCCAGGCCGGCGCCGCGTTCGCCGCGGTCGGCATGGCGGCCGTGCAGAACGACGGCTCCGTCGACGACTTCCAGGCGGGCATCGACTTCTTCAGCGACCTCAACGCCGCCGGCAACTTCGTGAAGATCGACCCCACCCCGGCCACCATCGCCTCGGGCGAGACCCCCGTGGTCTTCGACTGGGACTACCTCAACGTGGGCTACGGCACGCAGCTGGACGGTGAGCGCAACTGGGAGGTCGTGGTCTTCCCCGGCACCGGCTACGCCGGCTACTACAACCAGGCGATCAACGCGGATGCGCCGCACCCGGCCGCCGCGCGCCTCTGGCAGGAATTCCTCTACAGCGACGACGCCCAGAACCTGTGGCTCGCCGGCGGTGCCCGCCCGGCTCGCGCAGACGCCATGGCCGACGCCGGAACCATCGACACCGACCTCTTCGACGCCCTGCCCGCCGTGCCGGACACCACAGTGGTGCCCACCGCTGAGCAGAGCGAGGCCGCGGCAACGCTCCTCGGCGAGAAGTGGGCAGCGGCTGTCCAGTAGGTTCCGTGTACCGGCAGCAGCCTTCGGGCTGCTGCCGTTCGCGGTCTACGTGCTGCTCTTCCTCGCGCTGCCGACCCTGATCGCCGTCGGCACCGGATTCGTCGGTGCCGACGGCGGTTTCACCCTCGACACGGTCGCCGCCCTCGGCGACCCCGTGGTGCTCGACGCCTTCGGCAACACGATCTGGTTGTCCGCGCTCACCGCCGTCATCGGCGCTGTCGTGGGCGCCCTGGTCTGCTACGCCCTGCTCGGCGCCCACCCGGAGGGGGCGCTGCGCTCCTCCATCGACTCGGTCAGCAGTGTGCTCGCCCAGTTCGGCGGGGTCATGCTCGCCTTCGCGTTCGTCGCGACCATCGGCGTGCAGGGCCTGATCACGGTTCTGCTGCGTGACACCTTCGGCCTCGACATCTACGCGGACGGCGTGTGGCTCTACGAACTGCCCGGCCTCGTCCTGCCCTACATCTACTTTCAGGTTCCCCTCATGGTGATCACGTTCATGCCGGCCCTCGCGTCGTTGAAGCCCGCCTGGGCCGAGGCCAACGCCACTCTCGGCGGCACCAGCCGCACCTACTGGCTGCGGATCGCGCTGCCGGTGCTCGCACCCTCGTTCCTGGGTAGCCTGCTGCTGCTCTTCGCCAACGCGTTCTCGTCGTATGCGACGGCGGCCACGCTCACCAGCCAGGGCCAGCAGATCGTGCCCCTGCAGATCAGGTCGGCGCTGACCAGCGAGACCATGCTCGGCCGGGAGAACCTGGCCGGGGCGCTGGCGCTGGGCATGATCATCGTGATGGCCATCGTGATGACCGGCTATTCCAGCCTGCAGGGCCGTGCCGCCCGGTGGCAGCGATGAGCGGGGGCGCCGTCGCGCACGCGCCGAGCCGCCTCGTCCGTGGCCTGATTCTCGGTACGGTCGGCCTGGTCTTTCTCGTCCCGCTCATCGCCATGGTCGAATTCACCCTGCGCGCGGGTCTGTCCGGCGGCTACGACCTACACCACTGGAGCGACCTGTTCCAGAGCGGACTCACCGGCGAGTACCGGCCGGTGCTTGTCGCCCTCGGCAACTCGGTGGGCCTGGCCATCGGCACGGTGGCCATCGTGCTCCTGCTGCTGGTTCCCACCATGCTGCTCGTGCACCTGCGCTTCCCCCGGTTGCGACGCACGCTGGAGATCGTCTGCATCCTGCCGATCTCGATCCCCGCCATCGTGCTCGTGGTCGGTCTCGCCCCGGTGTTCTCCGTGGTGGCCCGGCTGGTGGGCAGTGGGGTGTGGACGCTGGCGTTCGCGTACGGCATCACGGTGCTGCCGTTCGCCTACCGGGCGATCCAAGCGAACATCGACGGTGTCGACGTGCGCACGCTGAGCGAAGCGGCCCGCACGCTCGGGGCCGGCTGGGGCAGCGTGCTGCTCCGGGTGCTGGTGCCGAACCTCCGCCGCGGCATCCTGGCCGGCGCGTTCATCGCCGTTGCCGTGGTGCTCGGCGAGTTCACCATCGCGTCACTGCTCAACCGGGTGAACCTGCAGACGGCGCTCGTCGTGGTCAGCAAGAACGACCCGTACACCGCCGTCATCCTCTCGCTCATGGCCCTGGTCGTGGTGTTCCTGCTGCTCATCGCGATCGGCCGGCTCGGCACTGTGCGCCGCCCCGCGCAGGGAACACCCCGCTCCGCGCCCGCCCAGACCCCGATTCCTTCCCCGACTGGAGCCCGATCATGACCCAGACGTCGCCCCCCGGCACCGCAACCGGCACCGCAACCCGAACCGGCGCCGTCGTCCAATTCGCAGCGGTGCAGAAACGGTTCGGCAGCCACCTGGCGCTGAGCGAATTCGACCTGACCCTCGCGGCCGGCGAACTCGTGGCCCTGCTCGGCCCGAGCGGCAGCGGCAAGACCACGGCCCTGCGGGTGCTCGCGGGGTTGGAGAGCACCGACGAGGGCGACATCCTCATCGACGGCGCCGACGTCTCCGGGCTGCCCACCAGCCGCCGCGATATGGGCATGGTGTTCCAGTCCTATTCGCTGTTCCCGCACCTGAGCGCGGGGGCGAACGTGGAGTTCGGCCTGCGCATGCGCCGGGTGCCCGCCGCCGAGCGCCGAGCCCGGGCCGCGGAGGCGCTCGCCCTCGTGGGCCTGGACGCGCACGCGGACAGGTACGCCCATCAGCTCTCCGGCGGCCAGCAACAGCGGGTGGCTCTGGCGCGTGCGCTGGTCACCCGCCCCCGGGTGCTGCTGCTCGACGAACCGCTCTCGGCCCTCGACGCCAAGGTGCGGGTGAGCCTGCGCGAGCAGATCAGGCGCATCCAGACGGAACTGGGCATCACCACCCTGTTCGTCACCCACGACCAGGACGAAGCCCTCGCGGTGGCCGACAGGGTCGCGGTGATGCGGGACGGCCGGATCGAGCAGGTCGGCACCCCCGAGGAGCTCTACACCCGGCCGGCGACGCCGTTCATCGCCGACTTCGTGGGCTTGAGCAACCGACTGCCCGGCGTGGTGCGGCACGGCTTCGCCGACGTGCACGGGGTGACCCTGCCGCTGCTCGATCCGTCGCAGGCGGATGGCCCGGTGCGGGTCTTCGTGCGGCCGGAGGACCTCACCCTGTCATCGGCCGGGCTGCCCGGCGACAGCCTCGCGGGCACGGTGCTGCTCTCCAGCTTCCTCGGCTCGCTGCGTCGCACGACCGTCCTCCTCGAGCAGGGCGGCTCTGTCGTCGTGCAACACGACGTGCGGGAACGACCGCAGGTGGGGGAGAGCGTTGTCGTACGGTTCAGCGGCGCGCCGGTGCCGGTGGAGCAGGCGCTCGCTGCCGGTCTGCTCCCGACGCCGTCCTAGACTGGTTCGGTGAGCACATCCACGGGAAGATCCGGTTTGTTCGGTCGTCGGCGCAGAGCCCCCTCCGGTAGCGGGGCCACGCCGGTCACCGCGGTCATCGCGCCGGTGCCCGCCGAGCCGAACGGCGTGGACGAGAACATCCCGCCCGGCATCCGCCTGGCCGGGGCGTGGGCGTGGCGCCTGCTCGTGATCGCCGCGGCGATCGGGGTGTTCCTGTTCCTGGTGGTGCAGCTGCGCTTCATCGTGATCCCGCTGCTCGTGGCCGTGCTGCTGTCGGCGCTGCTGGTGCCCCTGGTCGGCTTCCTCACCCGGCACCACTGGCCCAAGGGCCTCGCCGTCGCCGCCGCGCTGATCGGCACGCTCGCCGTGGTCGCCGGCCTCGTCACCCTGGCCGTCACCCAGATCGCGGCCGGATCGGTGGGCCTGAGCGGCCGGTTCGCCGCCTCGTACGCGAACCTCAAGGACGTCCTGGCGTCATCGCCCCTGCAGCTGAGCAACGCCGAGATCAACGGCTACCTGAGCCAGGCCGCCACGGCGCTGCAGGCCGACAGCCAGATCTTCATCAGCGGAGCCCTCTCGGTGGGTTCCTCGCTCGGCCACCTGGCCACCGGTGCTCTGCTCACCCTGTTCAGCCTGCTGTTCATCCTCATCGACGGTGCGGGCATCTGGAACTGGATCGTGCGGATCTTCCCCCGGCGGGCCAGGTCGGCCATCGCCGGTGCGGGCCAGGCCGGCTGGACCACCCTGGGCAACTTCGCCAGGGTGCAGATCCTCGTCGCCACGATCGACGCCATCGGCATCGGCGCCGGGGCGGCGATCCTCGGGGTGCCGATGGCGATCCCCATCGGCGTGCTGGTCTTCCTGGGCTCGTTCATCCCGATCGTGGGCGCCGTGGCCACAGGCGCTGTGGCCGTGATCATCGCGCTGATCTTCAACGACTGGTTCGTGGCTCTCCTCATGCTCGCGGTGGTGCTGCTCGTGCAGCAGATCGAGGGTCATGTGCTGCAACCGCTGATCATGGGTACGGCCGTGAAGGTGCATCCGCTCGGCGTCGTTCTCGTCGTGGCGGCCGGCGCCCTGCTGGCCGGCATCCCCGGCGCCCTGTTCGCGGTGCCCGTTGCCGCCGTGCTGAACGTTATGATCAGCTACATCCACAGCGGCGCTTGGCGTGGGGGCGTGCCACAGGCTGGCGCGGCACCCGGCTCCGTACTGTGGCAGACGGTTCCGCAGCGGCCGGGCTTCCGGCAGCCGCGCACAGCCGTTGTTCCCGCACGCGACACCCGAGCACGCGACACCCGAGCACGAGAGACCCGTCCATGACAGACACCCCCACTCCTCTGGCCGAGCTGGCCCTGGCCGGCCCCACCCTGCACGACTTCGAGGCTGCCCGCACCGTGGTCGCGCAGGTGGCCGACGTCACTCCCATGGAGAGCTCCCGCTACCTGTCCACCATTCTGGGCTCGCCGGTGTTCCTCAAGTGCGAGAACCTGCAGCGCACCGGGTCGTACAAGATCCGCGGGGCCTACAACCGGCTGTCCAAGCTCACCGCCGAGGAGAAGTCCCGCGGCGTCGTCGCGGCATCGGCCGGCAACCACGCCCAGGGGGTGGCGTTCGCCGCCCGTGAGCTGGGCATCCAGGCCACCATCTTCATGCCCGTCGGCGTCGCGCTGCCCAAGCTGCAGGCCACCCGCGACTACGGCGCCCAGGTGATCCTGCGCGGCCACACCGTCGCCGAACCGCTGATCGCCGCGGCCGAGTACGCCCGCGAGACCGGCGCGATCCTGATCCCGCCGTTCGACCACCCGGATGTCGTCGCCGGCGCCGGCACCCTCGGGCTGGAGATCCTCGACCAGGTGCCCGACCTCGACACTGTGATCGTGCCTATCGGCGGCGGCGGTCTCACGGCCGGCATGGCGAGCGTGCTCAAGCAGTACGCGGCCACGAACGGCCGGCACATCCGGGTCATCGGCGTGCAGTCCGAGAACGCCGCGGCCTACCCGCCCTCCCTCGCGGCCGGCGAGGCCCTCGCCATCGACATCACGCCCACCATGGCCGACGGCATCGCCGTGGCCAAGCCGGGCCTGCTCAACTTCGAGATCATCCGCGACGCCGTCGACGAGATCGTCACCGTGAGCGAGGACGACATGGCCAGGGCCCTGCTGGTGCTGCTCGAACGCGCCAAGCTCGTCGTGGAGCCGGCCGGCGCCGTCTCGGTGGCGGCCATCCTGGCCGGCAAGATCACCGCGACAGGCAACACTGTGGCGATGCTCTCCGGCGGGAACATCGACCCGCTGCTCATGCAGCGCGTGATCAGCCACGGCCTGGCCGCCTCCGGCCGGTACCTCAAGCTGCGCATCATGCTGCCTGACCGCCCCGGCCAGCTCGCCCGCATCTCCGAGCTCCTCGCCGAGGCCGCGGCGAACGTCATCGAGGTGCTGCACACCCGGCACGGCGTCGGCCTGCAGATCAGCGAGGTCGAGCTCGACATCAGCGTGGAGACACGCGGACCGGAGCACCGCCAGCACGTCGTCGAGACGCTGCGCGCCGCCGGGTACGACCCGCGCACCGACTAGAGCGCGCGGGCGAGAAACCGCCTCTACCCGGTGAAGGTCTCCACCAGGTGGATCTCGACGGCGATCTGCTTGCCGTTGGGGGTCTCGTAGCTCGTCGTCGCGCCCACCTTGAGGCCGATGATGGCTTCACCCAGCGGGCTCTTCTCGCTGTAGACGTCGAGGTCGCTGTCGCCGGCGATCTCGCGGCTGCCGATCAGGAACCGGGTCTCATCGCCGGCGATCGTGGCGGTGATGATGGTGCCAGGCTCGACGATGCCCTTGCTCTCGGGTGCGTGGCCGACCTCGGCGGTGCGCAGCAGCAGGGTCAGCGTGCGGATGCGCGCCTCCATCTTGCCCTGCTCCTCCTTGGCGGCGTGGTAGCCGGCGTTCTCCTTGAGGTCGCCCTCTTCGCGCGCGGACTCGATCTTGTTGGCGATATCGATGCGAGCGACGGTGCTGAGAGTATCCAGCTCCGCAGCGAGGCGGTCGTAGGCCTCCTGGGTCAGCCAGGTGACCGAAGTTTCGGTAGTCATGGTTCTCTCCTTCTCGTGCTGATCGGTGATGCGCCGGCAGATGGTGCGCCGATGGTGCCGCAGGACGCGGCCGTTCGTCGCTGAGACGGCCTGTGGCCGGAAACACCAGGGGCCGGATGCAGCTGAGATACAACTGACGCCCCGACTACTGCCAGGGCGAATACATCAGTCTAGGTCAACCAACAACGGTAAATCAATCCGGTGTTGCTCAGCTCCGTTGTGTGCAGCACCTCGGTGAACGAGCGGGTGTACTCGTCGGACGCGGGCAGGTCGATGACCTTCCAACCCACCACGGTGAAGCTCTCATTGAGAGCCTGCACGGCGCAGCTGGACGCGTTGCCGGTGGGCAGCGACACCTCAAAGGTGACGCTGATGCTGTTGTCGTCGATGATCTGGTGCCGGGTGTCCCTGGCCTCGATCGACGGCGCCGAGCCGTCCAGGCCCGCCCAGACCACCCAGGCGGTGAGGATCAGCGCGAAGACACTCGCGGTGATCCAGAGCACCCGCCGGTCGCGCAGCCGGGTGCCGGGCGTTCGCCCATAGCGATCGTCGAGGTTGCTGCTCACGGGCACTCAGACTCCACACTCACGGTTCAACGATTAGGCTTGACACAAGGTTAGCTGGCATTTCTGAGGAGTTTCATGACGCTGCGACTCTTGGCAGTGCACGCCCATCCCGACGACGAGTCGAGCAAGGGCGCGGCAACATACGCGTATTACCGAAGCCTCGGCGCCGAAGTGCTCGTCGTCAGCTGCACCGGCGGCGAACGCGGCAGCATCCTCAACGAGGACCTCGCGCATCTGGCCATGGCCGAGCGCGACCTGTCCGGCCTCCGCATTCTCGAAATGGCCGCTGCGCAGAAGGCGTTGGGCATCCAGCACCGCTGGCTCGGCTACCAGGATTCCGGCATGCAGGACGACGGTGGAGTGCCGAAGAACTCCTTCGCCGACATCCCGTTGGAGTACTCGGCCGAACCCCTGGTGCACATCATCCGCGAATTCCGCCCGCAGGTGCTCATCACCTACGACGAGAACGGCGGCTACCCGCACCCCGACCATATCCGCTGCCACGAGGTCTCCCTCGAGGCGTACCGCGCGGCGGCCGACGCCGACCGCTACCCGGATGCCGGCCCAGCCTGGCAGATCGACAAGCTGTACTACGACCGCATCTTCAACCTCGAACGCATGGACGCCATGTACCTCGAGCTGAGTGTCTCGGAGCCGGACTCCGAGCTCCTCGAGCCGCTCGCGAGCGCCAGGGAGCGCATGAGCGAGTACCCGAACCTGGCCACAACCCACGTGCCGATCGGCGACTTCCTCGAGGTGCGCGACACGGCCCTCAAGGCGCACGCCAGCCAGGTATCGCCCACCAGCAGCTTCTTCTTCTGGCCCAACGACATGGTGCGCAAGGCCTGGCCGTATGAGGACTTCCAACTCGTCGAATCGAAAGTAGACAGCGACATGCCTGAATCCGACCTCTTCGCCGGCGTCACCGCAGACCGGGACGACTCGTGAGCGCGTTCTTCGTGCCGGTGGCCGGATTCATCCTCGCCAACACCCCGCCGCCCGAGTTCAACCCCGACACCGTGACACCGGGCCCGTGGGGCTTCTTCGCGATCTTCTTCGTCGCGGCGGTCACCCTGTTGCTGGGCATGGACCTGGCCAGGCGCATCCGCCGCACCAACTACCGCGCCGAGATGCAGGAGCGGTTGCAGGCCGAGGTCGCCGAGCGCGACGCAGCGGCCACGAAGCCAGACGAGCGCCAGGCGCCGCTTTAGGGGTAGAGCGGATGGGTCGCGATGATCAGGATCGCGACCCAGTGGCAGAGGAACGCCACCACCGTGAGCGAGTGGAAGATCTCGTGGAAGCCGAACACCCCCGGCACCGGGTTGGGCTTCTTGAGGCCGTAGACGACGGCGCCCACCGAATAGCAGATCCCGCCGACCATGATCAGCGTCATCATCACGGCGTCGGCCTGGAAGAAGTCCACGATGAACATCAGCGCGCCCCAGCCGAGCGCCAGGTAGAGCGGCACGTACAACCAGCGCGGCGCGTTGATCCAGAACACCCGGAAGGCGATCCCCAGGATCGCTCCGCCCCAGACCAACGTCAAGAGCAGCGCTGCCTTGTCCGGCGGCAGGGCCAGCACGGTGATGGGCGTGTACGACCCGGCGATCAGCAGGAAGATGTTGGCGTGGTCGATGCGCTTGAGCATCATCCGGGTGCGCGGCTGCCAGTTGAACCGGTGGTACAGCGCCGAGTTGCCGAACAGGAGCATGGAACTGGCCACGAAGACCGCCGAGCTCCACTTGGCCGCCGGCCCGTCGGCTGCGGCCAGCAGGATGATCCCGGCGACGATGGTGACGGGGAACGTGCCCGCGTGGATCCAGCCGCGCCAGGTGGGCTTTTCGGGGACCGGGTGCTCGATCTCGTCTTCGAGAAGCGGGAGATTCGGGATGTCGTCCGCGGAGGCCATGCTGTCAGGATACGGCAGCCCGACCGGCGGCGCGGCACGAACGCCGGCCGGATTGGGCTAGCGTAACTGTGTGCACATGCGGCAATTGACCCTCGGACGCGGACTCCTCTATCGGGTCTATCAGCGTCGCCTGCGCCGCGGGCTGACCGCGGCGGTCCTGCCGCAACACGTGGCCATGATCATCGACGGCAACCGGCGCTGGGCCCGGCAACTCGGCTACGACTCGGCCGCGCACGGGCACCGCGCCGGCGCCGCCAAGATGCGGGAATTCCTGGAGTGGTGCGACGACCTCGGCATCTCGGTGGTCACTCTGTACCTGCTCTCCGCCGACAACCTCACCCAGCGCCCCACCGACGAGCTCACGGCCCTGTTCGAGATCATCGCCGACCTCGCCGAGGACCTCTCGCACTACCGCGACTGGCGGGTGCAGCAGGTCGGTTCCAAGAAGTGCCTGCCCGGCCCCCTGGAGGGCGCCCTGGGCGCCGCTGAGGCCCGCACGGCCGACAAAACCGGGCTGCACGTCAACCTCGCCGTCGGGTACGGCGGCCGCACCGAGATCACCGACGCCATGCGCAGCATAGTCGCGACGCACCACGCGCACGGCGGCACCCTGGAAGACCTCGCGGAGACCCTCACCCCCGAGCTCATCGGCCAGCACCTCTACACGGGCGGCCAGCCCGACCCCGACCTCGTCATCCGCACCTCGGGGGAGCAGCGCCTGAGCGACTTCATGCTCTGGCAGAGCGCGCACAGCGAGTTCTACTTCGTCGAGGCACTCGGCCCGGACCTGCGCCAGGTCGACTTCCTGCGGGCCCTGCGCGACTTCGCCAAACGGCACCGCAGGTTCGGCGGATGACCCTCGTCTCGCCCGTGGAGACCTACCTCGACGGTTTCACCGAGGAGCCCGGGTACCTCGACTACGGCCGCATCGGGCCCCTCGCCCGGGCGGTCGCGGCCGAAGCGCTCGGCCAGATCGAGATGCTCAGCCGGGCCAGATACGGCAGCCTCGGCCATTTCGGTGAGCAGGACCTGCGGATGCGGGCCGCCGTCGCCGCCGTCACCGGCTTCAGGGCCGACCAGATCGCCGCGCAGCCGAACACCAGCATGGGACTCATGCACGCCATGTTCGGCCTCACCGGTGACGTGCTGCTCTCGCCGGCGGATTTCCCGAGCGTGCCGTTCGCGGCCGTCCGCGCCGCCGAGGCCCTGCACGTGGCCGTTCCGCTCTGGCTGGAAGCCGACGAGACCTCCATGACGGCCGGCTGTGTCACGCCCGGCCAGGTGCGCGACCAGCTCACCGCCACGACAGTGGCCGTGGCCGTGAGCCTGGTCGACTCTCGCACGGGCTTCAAGGTCGACCTGGAGGGCATCCGCCAGGTCATCGGCGATCGCCTGCTCATCGTCGACGCGATCCAGGGCTTCGGCGTGGTGGACGCGGCCTACGACGCGGCCGACGTGGTCGTCTCCGGCGGTCAGAAATGGGTGCGGGCGGGCTGGGGAACCGGGTTCCTCGCCCTGAGCGACCGCGCCGTCGAGCGCCTCACTCCCGTCATGAGCGGCTTCACGGGCACGGCCATGGGCGAACCGTGGGACGACGTGCCGCCGCCGGTGCGCGCCGCAGCCGCCTTCAGGGTGAGCAATGCCGACGGTGTGGCCCAGGCCAGGTTCGCCGCGGCCCTCGAGGAGATCGCGGCCGTGGGGGTGCCGGTCATCGCGGCGGCCGTGAGTGGCAACGCGCAGCGCCTGATCGATCTGGCCGACGAATTCGGTATCCCGGTGAGTTCGTCCCGCGATGTGCGCGAGCGTGCCGGCCTGGTGGTGCTGGAGCCGCCCAGGGAGCGCCTCACGGCGCTCGGCGCCGCCCTGCACAACCACGGCGTCACGGCGACGAGCCGGGGCGGCACCGTGCGGCTGAGCGTGCACGCGCACCTCGCCGAGGAGACCGTCGACATGCTGCGTGGCGCTTTCACCGCGTACGCCGCCGGCACCGCGTACTGAGGCGGCGAAACTGTTAACGTCTGATGACGTTGGGCGTGTCGCTTTTCGCATTGGGCGGCAATCGGCTTACCTTCAACTCATCAGGTACGGCACCTGATCGAGACGGCCACATAAGTACGGCTCGAGAAAAAAGCTTGTGGTCGCTCGCCAACGAATCCGCACCTCAGGGTGCGGGGTGGGAGTGGTTGTGACCGCTAATCGAACCGACTACCTGAACGACGTTGACACACCGTCAGGGGTCGACCAAACCGAGCGCACCTTCGTGCTGGACACCTCGGTTCTCCTGTCCGATCCGAAGGCGATCTTCCGATTCGCCGAGCATGCCGTGGTTCTGCCGGTGGTGGTGATCACCGAACTCGAGTCCAAGCGCAACGACCCCGAGATCGGCTACTTCGCCCGGCAGGCGCTGCGCTATCTCGACGAGCTGCGGGTCAAGCACGAACGGCTCGACTTCGCCATCCCGGTGGGGGACGGCGGCAGCCTGCGCGTCGAGTTGAACCACTCGAACATGTCGGTGCTGCCCTCCGGCCTGCAACTGGGCGACAACGACTCGCGCATCCTGGCGGTGGCCATGAACCTGGCCAACGACGGGCTCGCCGTGACGGTGGTGTCCAAGGACCTGCCGCTGCGGGTGAAGGCCGCGTCGATCGGCCTCGCCGCCGACGAGTACCGGCACGAGCTGGCGGTGGACTCCGGCTGGACCGGCATGGACGAGATCACCCTGAGCGCCGAGCAGGTGAACGACCTCTACGACAAGGAGTCCCTGCAGACCCGCCTGGTGCAGGACATGCCGGTGAACACGGGCCTGGTCATCCACTCCGACCGCGGGTCGGCGCTCGGCCGGGTCACCGGCAGGGGCGAATTGCGGCTGGTGCGCGGCGACCGTGACCTGTTCGGCCTGCACGGCCGGTCGGCCGAGCAACGCCTGGCCATCGACCTGCTGCTCGACCCGGAGATCGGGATCCTGTCGTTGGGAGGTCGAGCGGGAACGGGGAAGTCCGCGCTCGCCCTCTGCGCGGGACTCGAGGCCGTGCTGGAGCGCCAACAGCACCGCAAGATCATGGTGTTCCGGCCGCTCTACGCCGTGGGCGGCCAGGAGCTGGGCTACCTGCCCGGTGACGCACAGGAGAAGATGGGGCCGTGGGGGCAGGCCGTGTTCGACACCCTCGGCGCGCTCGTGAGCGAGAACGTGCTCGAGGAGGTCGTGGAACGGGGCATCCTCGAGGTGCTGCCGCTCACCCACATCCGTGGCCGGAGCCTGCACGACGCGTTCGTGATCGTCGACGAGGCCCAGTCGCTGGAGCGGAACGTTCTGCTCACGGTGCTGAGCCGCATCGGGCAGAACTCCCGGGTGGTGCTCACCCACGATGTGGCCCAGCGCGACAACCTGCGGGTGGGCCGCTTCGACGGGGTCGCGAGTGTGATCGAAACGCTCAAGGGGCACCCGCTGTTCGCCCACATGACGTTGACCCGGTCCGAGCGGAGCGCCATCGCCGCCCTGGTCACGGAAATGTTGGAGGGTAACGAGCTGGCCTAAGGCCACGAAAGCGGCGAAACGGTTGCCTCAGCACAGCTGAAGCAACCGTTTCGCCGCTTTCGCGAGATGGGACTAGCGGGGCGGCCGCGTCATGCTCAGCACGTCGAGCGCCGTGTCGAGCTGCTCGAGGGTGACTTCGCCGCGTTCGACGAAGCCGAGGTCGATGACCGATTCCCGCACGGTGAGGCCCTGGGCCACCGAGTGCTTGGCCACCTTGGCGGCGGCCTCGTAGCCGATCACCCGGTTGAGCGGGGTGACGATCGACGGTGAGGACTCGGCCAGCGCGCGGGCGCGGTCGAGGTTGGCCTCGAGGCCGTCGACGGTCTTGTCGGCCAGCACCCTGGCGCCGTTGGCGAGCAACCGGATCGACTCGAGCAGTGCTGTGCCCATCACCGGGATGGCCACGTTGAGCTCGAACGCGCCGGACGCGCCGGACCAGGCGATGGTGGCGTCGTTGCCGATCACGCGGGAGCAGACCATCAGCACGGCCTCGGGGATGACCGGGTTGACCTTGCCGGGCATGATCGACGAGCCGGGCTGCAGGTCGGGGATGCTCAGCTCGCCGATGCCGGTGTTGGGGCCCGAGCCCATCCAGCGCAGGTCGTTGCAGATCTTGGTGAGGCCGACGGCGATGGTGCGCAGTGCCCCCGAGGCGTCGACGAGGCCGTCGCGGTTGGCCTGGGCCTCGAAGTGGTCGATGGCCTCGGTGATCGGCAGCTCGGTCTCGAGGGTGAGCAGCTCGATCACGAGCTGCGGGAAGCCGGCCGGGGTGTTGATGCCGGTGCCTACAGCTGTACCGCCCAGCGGGACCTCGGCGACGCGGGGGAGCGCTGTGCGCACTCGCTCGATGCCCAGGCGCATCTGCCGGGCGTACCCGCCGAACTCCTGGCCGAGCGTGACCGGGGTGGCATCCATCAGGTGCGTGCGGCCGGCCTTGACCGCCGTCGCCCACAGCTCGGCCTTGGCCTCGAACGCCACCGCGAGGTGGTCGAGGGCCGGGATGAGGTCGTCGATGAGCGCGCTCGTCACGGCGATGTGCACCGACGTGGGGAAGACGTCGTTGGAGGACTGCGAGGCGTTGACGTGGTCGTTGGGGTGCACGGGGCTGCCGAGGCGCCGGGTGGCCAGGGTCGCGAGCACCTCGTTCATGTTCATGTTCGAGGAGGTGCCGCTGCCGGTCTGGTACACGTCGATCGGGAACTCGGAGTCGTACCGGCCGCTGATGACCTCATCGGCGGCGGCGGCGATGGCGTCGGCGATGTCGGCGTCGAGCACGCCGAGGCGGGCGTTGGCGAGGGCGGCCGACTTCTTGATGCGGGCGAGCGCCGCGATCTGGGCCGACTCGAGCACGGAACCGGAGATCGGGAAGTTCTCCACCGCCCGCTGCGTCTGCGCGCCGTAGAGCGCGGCGGCGGGAACCCGCACCTCGCCCATGGTGTCGTGCTCGATCCGGAAGTCTGTGTCAGCTGAAATGTCCACCACGGTGTGTCATACCTTTCGATTCAATGTGCAAGTGCGTCGAGGTGCAGGTGCGTCGAGCTCGTTGGCGCCTAGACGACGCCGACGACGATGTCGGGGTCGGCGCGGCCCTCGAGGAGCCGGTAATTCGCGCCGACGATAGCCAATGTACCTTCTGCGACGGCCGCGCTGATCATCTCTGAGCGCTGGACGAGCTCGGCCACGGTGTCGCGCAGGTGCTCCCGGCCCACGGCCGATGCGTCCACGTCATCGGGCACGAGCGGGCCCGTCGTCGGGCCACCGACGCGGCGCACTGCCGGCACGATCTTCTCGATGATGTTGTTGATGTGCACGGGGAGCAGGGGAGCGTCGACGGCCTGCGATTCGATGGCGGCCTGCACCGCGCCGCAGCGGTCATGACCGAGCACCAGGATGAGCGGCACCTTGAGTACGGCCACGGCGTACTCGAGCGAACCGAGCACGGAGTCCGAGATCACCTGACCGGCGTTGCGCACGACGAACAGGTCGCCCAGGCCCTTGTCGAAGATGATCTCGGCGGCCAGCCTGGAGTCGCTGCAGCCGAACAGGGCTGCCATCGGGGTCTGCACGAACGCGGTCTCGGCGCGGCGGTCGACGTCCTGGCGGGGATGCTGCGGCGTGCCGTTCACGAATCGCTCATTGCCCGAGGCGAGATCGTTCCACACGCTGGCTGGAGTGAGAATGTCGGTCATGGGGTGGACCCGTCCTGTTCGGTGCTGGACTGTTCGGTGATGTCGTTGGTCAGGGTACCGGCGAGGAGCGCGAGTTCCTCGTCGGGGGCCGTGCCGATGAGCAGGTAGGTGCTGGAGCCGGCCTCGGTGACGAGCGCCGACTCGAAATTACCCTGGTCCTCCGCCGGCGCGGGGTTGCGGTAGACGTCCCACTCCACCCCGTCGATGGTGATGGTGTCGCTGGCGGAGACCTTCTTCAGTTCCTCGGCTAGCCAGGTGGGGTTCGCGTCGACGGCCTGGGTGAGGCCGGTGAACTCGTTCGTGGGGGTGATCAGGCCGATGTACCAGCTGGAGACCCCGTCGCTGCTGCCGCTTCGCCACTCTGCCGCGTTCGCGACCCAGCCGCCCGGCAGGGTGGGGGCGGCCAACGGCACGTCGATACCGGGCTGGGCCTGTTCGGCCACGCTGGCGTAGTCCACATTCCGGGTGAGCGGGGTGTCGCTGCGGGGCACGATGAGAACCAGCACGATGACGGCGCCGACGGTGGCCAGCAACGAGTAGACGAGGTTGTTGATGGTCTTCCGCGACCGGTAGTTGCGGGAGTTCGTGGCCAGCCGGGTGGCACGTTCCTCGGCGGTCTCCGGGCGGCCGAGCTCCGCGACGACGCGCGGCGGGCGGGGGGCGCGACTCATTCCGCCGTGGCCGCGCCGCGCGCGGCGTCCAGGCGCGCCTTCGCGCCGATCAGCCATTCCTCGCAGCGGGTCGCGAGAGCCTCGCCGCGCTCCCAGAGTGCGAGGGACTCCTCGAGTGTCGATGCGCCCTGCTCGAGCACCGAGACCACGCGGATCAGTTCGTCCCTGGCCTGCTCATAGCTGAGAGAGTCGACCGGAGCGGGCGTGGGCGTGGTGGCGGGCGAGGTCATGTCTTCCATTCTATTTCGGCATTCGCGGTCGTTATTTCGAGACTGCGGGCACGGTGCCGACGCCGACGGTGATCAGCAGGTCGGTGCCCGACGGCGCCTGGTCGCTGGTGCGCAGCACGTGGCCGTCCGGCAGCTGCACGATGGCGTAGCCGCGGTCGAGGGTGCCTTGGGGGGAGAGGGCGCGCAACTGGGAGCGCAGTTCAACGACGCTGGAACCCGCACGCTCAAGGGTGCGCTGCACGAGCTCGGCGCCGCGGGCGACGAACCGGGTGAGGTCCTGCGACCGGCTGTCGATGATCCAGTCGGAGCCGGCGAGCACCGGGCGGCTGCGCAACTGGCCGAGCCTGTCGACCTCGGTGGCGAGGATGCCGGTGAGCCGGCCGCTGAGCCTGGCCCTGGCCTGTTGCACCCGGTTGAGCTCGTCGGAGACATCCGGCACCACGCGCTTGGCCGCGTCGGTGGGGGTGGAGGCGCGGAGGTCGGCGACGTCGTCGAGCAGCGGCCGGTCGGCCTCGTGCCCGATGGCACTCACCACCGGGGTGGTGCAGGCGGCGACGGCGCGCACGAGCCCCTCGTCGCTGAAGCCCAGCAGGTTCTGGAAGTCGCCGCCGCCGCGGGCGACGATGATGACGTCCACCTCGGGGTCGGCATCCAGCCGTTGGATGGCCGCGGTCACCTCGCCGACCATGCGGTCGCCCTGCACGGCGGCGTGCACGACGCTGAAGTCCACGGCCGGCCAGCGCAGCTGGGCATTGCGGAGCACGTCTTTCTCGGCGTCCGAATCCTTGCCGGTGACCAGTCCGATGCGGTGCGGCAGGAACGGCAGCGGTCGTTTGCGGGAGACGTCGAAGAGGCCCTCGGCCTTGAGCTGGGCGCGCAGGCGCTCGAGCCGCTCGAGGAGGTCGCCGAGGCCCACGTGGCGCAGCTCGAAGACCTGCATGGTGAGGGTGCCGCCCTTGACCCAGTAATTGGGCTTGACGAGCGCGATCACCCGGTCACCCTGCTTGAAGTCGCCGGTGAGGCGGGCCTTGACCGACGACCAGACCGTGAAACTCACGGTGGCATCCACCGAGAGGTCCTTGAGCTTGCCGTAGACATTGCCGCCGCTGGCGCCCCACTGCACGATCTCGCCCTCGACCCACGCGGTGCCGAGCCGTTCGATGTAGCCGCGGATCTTGTTGGAGAGCACCGCAACGGGCCACGGGGCGTCGACGGTGGGCGGCTCGTCGCCCGCGGCGGGCATCGTGACAGCGTTCATTGGTCTCCTGGATCTGCGCCGACGGGAACTGCCGGCTCGCACGGTTTGTTCAGACGCGCCCGCTTAGACTGGTCTGGTGAGCATCAGTACAGAAAAGCCTGTGATCGGCCTTGGCATGCCCAGAATTCCGAGTCTGCGCAACAGGCTCAAGGATACCCCCGTGGATGGGCTGAAAAAGGTGCTGCTCGCGGCCCCCCGCGGCTACTGCGCCGGCGTCGACCGGGCGGTCATCGCCGTGGAGAAGGCCCTGGAGCTGTACGGCGCGCCCGTCTACGTGCGCAAGCAGATCGTGCACAACACCCACGTGGTGAGCGAGCTCGAGAAGCAGGGCGCCATCTTCGTCGAAGAGGTCGATGAGGTTCCCACTGGGTCGCACATCGTCTTCAGCGCCCATGGCGTGTCGCCGGCCGTGGTGAACGCCGCCGCCGACCGTGGCCTCATGGCCATCGACGCGACCTGCCCGCTGGTCACCAAGGTGCACCGCGAGGCCGTGCGTTTCGCCCGCGACGACTTCGAGATCTTGCTGATCGGCCACGAAGGCCATGAAGAGGTCGAGGGCACTGCCGGTGAGGCGCCGGAGCACACCACTCTCGTGGGAAGCCCGGACGAAGCCGACACCATCGTCGTGCGCGACCCCAACAAGGTCGTCTGGCTGTCGCAGACCACGCTGAGCGTTGACGAGACCATGGAGACCGTGCGCCGCCTGCGCGCCCGGTTCCCCAACTTGCAGGACCCGCCCAGCGACGACATCTGCTACGCCACCCAGAACCGTCAGGTGGCGATCAAGAAGGTCGCCCGCGACTCCGACCTGGTGATCGTGGTGGGCTCGGCGAACTCGTCCAACTCGGTGCGCCTCGTCGAGGTGGCGCTGGAGTACGGCGCGAAGGCCGCCTATCGGGTGGACTACGCCAGCGAGGTCAAGCAGGAGTGGCTCGACGGCGTGAACACCGTCGGTGTCACCAGCGGCGCATCCGTGCCTGAAGAACTCGTCGAGGAGCTGTTGCGCGACCTGGCCGGCGCCGGCTACGGCGACGTGGAGCAGATCAAGACGGCAGAGGAAGACCTGCTCTTCTCGCTGCCCAAGGAGCTGCGCAAAGACCTGCAGGGCAAGACGGATGCGCGTGCGCTCGGCGGCCGGGTCAGCCGGCCCGAGTAGTTCGGGTCCGAGAACCTACGGCTGGCCGAAGTAGTCCAGCAGCGCCGGGTCACCGGCGAGCACAACGGCCATGGCGGCAACCAGGAGCACAAAGGCCACGACGCCGCCGATGAGCGGCACGTAGAACGCGCGCCGGCCGCGGAGCACGAGCAGGATCGACGAGGCCGCGGCGGCCAGCCAGATGACCACCTGGCTGATGCTGCCGGCCGTGATGATCGCGGCGACCGAGTCTGCCGCCGTGTAGGTGCCGAGTTCCGCCTGCGTGTAGAGCATCTGCAGGGCCTCCGGCATGGAGACCAGGATCGAGATGGTCAGGTAGGTGCCCAACAATCCAAGCACCAGCAGGATCGCGGTGATGGGGCGATCCCAGCCCGGTGCAGCCGGGACCGGCCGTTCGGCCGATCCCAGCTGCGCTGGAGCGGAAACCGGGGGAAGAGCGGCAGAGGCCGCAGGAGCCTGTTCGTCCTGCGGCGGTGCCCAGGTCCAGCCTTCCGGAGCCAGCTCGCCGTAGCGGGGCTGGGGGCGGTAGTCCACCGGCGGGGTCGCCGCCGGGGTCTGGTCTGGAACGTTCTCTGCCATCGTCATCCGGTTCGCTTAGCTAGACGTTGTGACTAGCTGTTGGAGTGTCCGGCGGAGCCGAGCTGACGCGTGGCCTGGGCGACGCGGGCGGCCATGGCCGTCTCGGCCACCTTGCCCCAGGCGCGCGGGTCGTAGAGCTTCTTGTTGCCCACTTCACCGTCGACCTTGAGCACGCCGTCGTAGTTCTTCAGCATATAGTCGGCGATGGCGCGGGTGAACGCGTACTGGGTGTCGGTGTCGACGTTCATCTTCACGACGCCGTTCTTCACGGCCTCGGCGATCTCGGCGTCGGTCGAGCCGGAGCCACCGTGGAAGACGAGGTCGAGGGGGAGCGCGGCGGTGCCGTACTTGGCGGCGACGCTGGCCTGGATCTCCGCGAGGAGCTCCGGGCGCAGCTTGACGTTGCCGGGCTTGTAGACGCCGTGCACGTTGCCGAAGGTGAGGGCGGCCATGTAGCGGCCCTGTTCGCCGAGGCCGAGGGCCTCGATCATCTTGACGGTGTCGTCGAAGGTCGTGTAGAGGTTGTCGTTGATGTCACCCTCAACGCCGTCTTCTTCGCCGCCGACGGCGCCGATCTCGACCTCGAGGATGGCGTTGATCGCCTTGGTGCGGGTGATGATGCTCTTGGCGATCTCAAGGTTCTCGTCGAGCGCGATGGCGGAGCCGTCCCACATGTGCGACTGGAAGATCGGGTTGAAGCCGTCGGCGACTGCGGTCTCGGAGGCCGAGATCAGGGGCAGGACGAAGTCGTCGAGCGCACCCTTGGGGCAGTGGTCGGTGTGCAGGGCCACGGTGACGGGGTAGTTGTCAGCAACGGCGTGCGCGAACTTGGCGAAGGCCAGGGCGCCCGCGGCGCGGTTCTTCACGGTGTGGCCGGCGAAGTAGTCTGCGCCTCCGGTGGTCACCTGGATGATGCCGTCGGAGCCGGCTTCGGTCAGGCCCTGGAGTACGGCGTTGATCGACTGCGAGGAGGAAACGTTGAATGCGGGGTACGCGAACCCCTTCGACTTGGCCTTGTTCAGCATTTCGGCGTATTGGTCTGGGGTTGCGATGGGCATTGCTTCTCCTCGAAATCGAGCGGGGTTGTCCGTCAAGTCTAGCGAGGCAGGCTGTGACAGCGCTCTGCCCGCTGCGGGTAGAAGGTCCCGCCCGAGGCCCCCTGGGTAAGCTGGCCCTGTCCCGGCTGAGTTCCGGAACGTCCCTCAGCAACCCACATACGACCTCGAAGGACTACTGCCCATGGTGAATACCGAACACGCTTCTCTCTATCTGCACCCCGACCGCAACCTCGGCATGGAGCTGGTGCGGGCCACCGAAGCCGCCGCCATCCGCGCGGTGCCGTTCATCGGTCGGGGAGACAAGAACGCCGCAGACGGCGCCGCCGTCGACGCGATGCGCAAGTTCCTCGGCACGGTCGATTTCGACGGCGTTGTCGTCATCGGCGAGGGCGAGAAGGACGACGCGCCGATGCTCTACAACGGCGAGCACGTGGGCAGCGGACGCGGCCCCTCCTGCGACATCGCGGTCGACCCGATCGACGGCACCTCGCTCACGGCCAACGGCCGCCAGAACGCCCTGAGCATGATCGCTGTCGCCGACCGCGGCAGCATGTACGACCCGAGCGCGGTCTTCTACATGGACAAGATCGTCACCGGTTGGGAGGGCCACGGTGTTGTGGACCTGCGCCTGCCGATCGGCGAGAACATCCGGGCGCTGGCGAAGGCCAAGGGCAAGGACGTGGCCGACATGACCATTGCCATCCTGGACCGGCCGCGACACGTTGGCCTCATCGACGAGGTTCGCGCCGCGGGTGCCGGCACCAGGCTGATGCTCGACGGCGACGTGGCCGGCGGCATCAACGCTGCACTGTCCGAGACCCGCATCGACATGTGCGTGGGCATCGGCGGAACCCCCGAGGGCATCATCACGGCCTGTGCCCTCAAGGCGCTCGGCGGATTCATCCAGGCCAAGTTGCACCCGAAGGACGACGAAGAGGCCCAGAAGGCCATCGACGCCGGCCACGACCTCGACCGGATCCTGGGCGTGAACGACCTCGTGACCAGTGACAACACCTACTTCGTCGCCACCGGCGTCACCGACGGCCAGCTGGTCGGCGGCGTGCGCAAGATGGGCCCGAAGATCCGCACCGAATCGATCGTGTTGCGCGGCAAGAGCGGCACCATCCGCCGTGTGGTGGCCGAGCACCTCGCGGAGAAGTGGCTCTAGGGGTCTACTCCACCAGGATGCCGAGGTGCGCGGCCAGCAGCGGCGCGAGCAGCGAGAGCTGAGCGTCGTCGATGGTCGCGCCCTTGAGGCCTTCCAGGCTGTGCACGGCCGAGAAGTCGCTCGAGCGCAGATCGACGTCGGTGAGGCGCGCCCCGGCGACGTCGAGGGTGCCGATCCGGCAGTCGCGCAGTTCCAGCCGCTGCACGACGGCGCTGGAGATATCCAGTTCGTCGATGATGCAGTTGCTGATCAGCACGTCGGTCATGCTGGCGTTCCGCAGGTTCACGAAGTCCAGCTTGGAGCCGTCGATCTGCACGCTGCGCAGATTGGCCTCGTACATCTCCACCGAGCCGAGCCTGGAGTGCTCGATGCGCACGTCCCGCCAGCTCGATCGGGGCGCGCTGAACACGGCGGCGTGCAATTCGGTGGCGATGCACTCCGACCAGGAGCTGCCGCGCAGCACCGTGGTGTCGAGGTCCACCGCGTGCAGTTCGCACTCGGTGAAGCTCGTGCCGGTGAAGTCCCGGCCGGAGAAGTCCACCCGGGTGAACCGCTCGCCTTCACGGTCGTCGCCGCGCCCGACCAGGGCGCCGTCGTTGTCGACCAGATTGTCGAGTTCGATCCGGTCGAGCTGGGGTCCGCGCTTCGTGGGGCGGGCCACTAGGAGAGGGGCTCGAGCAGGAACACCGGGATGACCCGGTCGGTCTTCGTCTGGTAGTCGGCGTACGGGGGATAGGCGGCCACGGCGCGCTCCCACCAGATCGCCTTCTCGTCCCCGGTGATCTCCCTGGCCGTCATGTCCTGGCGAACCGGGCCGTCCTGCACCTCGACCAGCGGATGCGCGACGACGTTGGCGTACCAGACCGGGTTCTTCGGGCTGCCGCCGAGGGAGGCGACGGCCACGTAGTTGCCGTCGTGTTCGACGCGCATCAGCGGGGCCTTGCGGGTCTTGCCCGACTTGGCGCCGAGGGTGGTCAGAACGATCACGGGCATCCCGCGCAGGGTCGTGCCCTGGGTGCCGCCGGAGGACTCGTAGAGGTCGACCTGGTCGCGCACCCACTTCTCGGGGCTGGGCTCGTAGTCTCCGTGCAGGGGCATGATCGGCCTATCTCTCTCTCGGGGTGATACGGGGCAGGGTGATGCGCGGATGGCGTGGAGCGTACCGGGGAATGTAACGCCAGAGCAGGCCGGCGCCGACGAGACCCACCAGACCCATCACACCACTGGCCACGGACAACGACACCAGTGCCGTCATTCCGGCGACGGCCAGGGGAGCGGCGGCACTGCCGAAGTCGGCCGTGAACCGCCAGGCGCCCAGGAACGGAGCAGGGCCACTGGAGGGGGCCAGGTCGGCGCCGAGGGTCATCAGCAGTCCGCTGCCGATGCCGTTGGCGAGCGAGAGGAACATCGCCACGGCGATGAACCACTGGGCGTTGGCGGGCAGGTCGTGCGTGAAGGCGAGGGCGATCATCCCCAGGGACAGGCCGATCATCGAGGGGATGGCGGTCCACATCCGGCCGAATCTGTCCATGATCTGGCCGCTGGCGTAGAAGAGGGCGAAGTCGATGCCGCCGGCGATGCCGATGATGAGTGCGGTGTCCGGCTCGTTGATGCCGATGCTCACGGCCCACAACGGCAGCAGCACGGTTCGGGTGGCGCGCATCGCGCCGACGAGCCCGGCGCCGGTGCCCAGGCGCAGCAGCACGTCGCGGTAGCGCCCGATGGTGGCGAACAGGCCCACGGTCTCTGCGGCGGCCAGCTCCTCGCCTGCGGTGCGCACGGGGGTGTCGGCCGCGGCGCCGGGCTGCGCGCTGGCGAAGGTGCTCGACGGGTCGGGCAGCAGCATCAGCACCAGGGCTGCCGCGACGCAGCAGACGATGAACACCCAGAACACCGCCGTGGTGCCGCCGGTGAGGTGGATGACGCCGGCGGCGATGAACGGGCCCACGAACCAGCCCGCCCGGAAGACACCGCCGAGAGTGGACAACGCCCTGGCCCGGTAGGCCACGGGCACATAACTGGTCATGAACGCGTGCCGAGCGAGGGCGAACACGGCGGTCGCCAGGCCGATCAGGAAGATGCCGACGGCGAGCACGATCGGGTTGGGGGCGACGATGCAGACCAGGACGGCAAGGATCGCCACGAGCGAGGCGCCGATCATTGAATTGCGTTCGCCGAACCTGGACACCACCGAGCCGCTGGGGATATCGCCGACCAGTTCGCCGACCATAACCATCGCGGCGATGAAGCCGGCGAAGGCCAGGGACGCACCGAGACCGTCGGCCACCAGGGGGATGAGGGGGATCATGGCGCCCTCGCCGATGGAGAAGAGCATCGTGGGCAGGAACGCCGCGAGAGCCACTCCCCGCAGGCTGAAGGGGCGCTCGGTACTCATCGAATCGATGCTACGCCGTCTCCGCGCGCCCCTCGGGCGCGCCGGGTCGCCCGGTAGGCTGGATTCCACAATGATTGAGCTGGATTTCTCTGAGCAGATCGCCGCGCTGCGGGCCACGTTTGACGACATCCGGTCGGTGATCGACATCGACCGTCTGAAACTGGACATCGCCGAGTTGAACGACCAGGCGGGTGCCCCCGACCTGTGGAACGACTCCGAGCACGCCCAGAAGGTGACGAGCGACCTCAGTCACCGCCAGTCCGAGCTCAAGCGCATCGAGAGCATCGAGTCGCGCCTGGACGACCTCGAGGTGCTCGTGGAGCTCGCCAACGCCGAGGGCGACCAGGAGTCCGCCGACGAGGCGACGGCCGAACTGCACAGCGTGCAGAAGGTGCTCGGCGACCTGGAAGTGCAGACCCTGCTCAACGGCGAGTTCGACCCGAACCCCGCCGTGATCACCATCCGGGCCGGTGCCGGCGGCGTCGACGCCGCCGACTTCGCCGAGATGCTGCTGCGGATGTACCTGCGCTGGGCCGAGCAGCACGACTACACCACCAATGTGCTCGACGTGAGTTACGCGGAGGAGGCCGGCATCAAGTCCGCGACCTTCGAGGTGAACGCCCCGTACGCGTTCGGCACCCTGAGCGTCGAGGCCGGCACGCACCGGCTGGTGCGGATGAGTCCGTTCAACTCCGCCGGCAAGCGCCAGACCTCGTTCGCCGCCGTCGAGGTGGTACCGCTCATTGAGCAGGCCGAGGCCGTGGAGATCCCGGACAATGACATCCGTGTGGACGTGTTCCGTTCCAGTGGCCCCGGCGGCCAGTCCGTCAACACCACCGACTCCGCCGTGCGCATCACCCACCTGCCCACGGGCCTGGTGGTGAGCTGCCAGAACGAGAAGAGCCAGATCCAGAACCGCGCGGCGGCCATGCGGGTGCTGGCATCCCGCCTGCTGCTCCTGCAGCGCGAGCAGGAGGCGGCCACCAAGAAGGAGTTCGCCGGCATCATCACGGCCAGCTGGGGTGACCAGATGCGCAGCTACGTGCTCGCGCCGTACCAGATGGTCAAGGACCTGCGCACCGAGTACGAGGTGAACAACCCGTCCAACGTGTTCGACGGCGACCTCGACGGATTCATCGCCGCGGGCATCCGCTGGCGCAAGACGCCCACCGACTAGAGCGCGGCGAACCTATGGACTTGCTGCTTGGGGCATGTCGCAAGTAGGTAAATCGCGGATGCCTGCCTAGGCTCGAACCGCCATGATCCGATTTGATCACATCACCAAGAAATATCCCGGTACGAACCGACCGGCCCTGAACTCAATCGACGTCGAAATTCTTCGCGGCGAATTTGTCTTCCTGGTCGGAGCTTCGGGCTCGGGAAAGTCAAGCTGCCTTCGCCTGATGCTGAAGGAGGAGAAGCCGTCCAGCGGCAGCATTCACGTGCTGGGCCAGGATCTGCGCTCCATCAGCAACCGCAAGGTGCCCTACTTCCGGCGCAACCTCGGGGTCGTCTTCCAGGACTTCCGGCTGCTGCCGAACAAGTCGGTCTACGACAACGTCGCGTTCAGCCTGCAGGTGATCGGCAAGTCCCGCGGTTACATCCAGGAGGCCGTGCCGGACACGCTCCAGATGGTGGGACTGGCCGAGAAGGCCCAGCGCCTGCCGCACGAACTCTCCGGCGGTGAGCAGCAGCGTGTGGCCATCGCCCGCGCGATCGTGAACAAGCCCCAGATCGTGCTGGCCGACGAGCCCACTGGAAACCTCGACCCCACCACGAGCGCCGAGATCATGTCGTTGCTCGCCCGGATCAATGCGAGCGGCACGACCGTGATCATGGCCACCCACGAGGCCGGCATCGTCGACAAGATGAAGCGCCGCGTCATCGAGCTCTCCGCCGGTCAGATCGTGCGCGACGAGCGCCAGGGCGGCTACGCCACCGCGGCTATCCCGATGGTGCTGCCCGCCGGCGAGCGGGCCGCGTCCCGGTCATCCCGGATGCCGACCACCGCGTCGACCACCGGCCCCACCACGGTCGAACCCTTCACCTACCCGTCCCCGGAGGTGCTGCCCCAGGAGGTGGCGTCGGCCGAGGTCGAGGCCGCTGCTGTTGCGGTGAGCACGGCTCCGCCCACGGCGGCCGAGACCGCGCCTGTGGCGGCTGAGGCTGCGGCTCCCTCGACCGCTCCTGTCGTCGAGCCTGTCGCTGCGGAGGCGGATGTGCCCGCCGTACCCGAGCCGGTCGCTGCGGCCGTTCCGGTTGCGGTCGAGCCCGCGCCGGTTGCCCCGGTGGAGCCGCCCACCACCACCATGTCCCGGCCGGTTCTCCCGGTCACCCAGCACGACGAACCGGAACAGCTCACCCTGGCCGAGAAACTCGGTCTGCGGGCGCCGGGCGAAAAGCCCGACCCCACCAGTGAGCAGAATGTAGGACCCACCCGATGAGACTCGGACTTGTGCTCTCCGAAGCATCCAACGGCCTGCGCCGCAACGCCTCGATGGTCGTCTCGGTCGTTCTCGTGACCTTCATCTCGCTGACCTTTGTGGGCGCGGCCATCCTCATGCAGATGCAGATCGGCCAGATGAAGAACTTCTGGTACGACCGCGCGCAGGTGGGCATCTACATGTGCACCAGCCTGTCGACCGCGGAGACCTGCACCGCGGGCGAAGCGACCCAGGAGCAGATCGACTCCGTCAAGGCCCAGCTCGAGTCGCCCACGCTGGCGCCGTTCATCGACAAGTACTATTTCGAGACCCACGAGCAGGCCTTCGAGAACTTCCAGACCCAGTTCGCCGGCAACCCGGTGGCCGAGTACGTGACGCCTGAGCAGCTCAACCAGACCTACTGGGTGAACCTCAAGAATCCTGACGATTCGCAGCTGATGGTGGAGGGTCTGTCCGGCGTGGCGGGCGTCGAGAGTGTCGCCGATCAGCGCAAGTATCTGGACCAGATCTTCTCGGTGCTCAATGTGGCCAGTTACACGGCGATCGGCATCGCCTCGCTGATGCTGGTGGCTGCGGCGTTGCTGATTGCCACGACCATCCGGCTGTCGGCCTTTTCCCGGCGCAAGGAGCTGGGCATCATGAGGCTGGTGGGTGCGTCGAACAGGTTCATCCAGACACCGTTCATCCTGGAGGGCGTGTTCGCGGCCCTGCTGGGGTCGTTGTTGGCGGGTGGTGCGGTCGTGGCCATCGTCAAGTTCTTCGTGCAGGATTACTTGGGCGTGCGGCTGAGCGGCTTCGCCCTCGTCGACCTGCAGGATGCTCTCACCGTGGTGCCGATCCTGTTGGTCTTGGGAGCAGCGTTGGCTGCGGCCTCGGCCAACTTCGCGATCACCCGTTATCTGAAGGTCTGATCCGGCCGGCGCAGCCGGGCCAGCAGCGGCCGCGCCGTCCGCTAGACTGATGGGCTGCCCGGCGGATGCCGGGCGGTGCCAGTCAAATTTCAGAAGCACCGAACTGATCGAGGAGAATGCCGTGCCCAGGGAAAAAGGCGAGAAGGTCGTTGCGACCAATCGCAAGGCGCGCCACGACTACCTCATCGAGGACACGTACGAGGCCGGAATGGTGCTCAGCGGCACCGAGGTGAAGTCACTTCGTGCCGGACGGGCGTCGCTCGTCGACGGCTACGCGTTCATCGAGTCCGGTGAGGCGTGGCTGGATGCCGTGCACATTCCCGAGTACACCGCCGGCACGTGGACGAACCACCCGCCGCGTCGGAAGCGCAAGCTACTGCTGCACAAGCAGGAGATCATCAAGATCAGCCACAAGACCAAAGAGGGCGGCTACACCCTCATCCCGCTGAAGATCTATTTCAGCGACGGTAAGGCCAAGGTGGAGATCGCCGTGGCCAAGGGCAAGAAGGAATTCGACAAGCGTCAGACCCTGCGCGAGCGCCAGGACAAGCGCGAGTCGGACCGGGCCATCTCCGCCCGCCGTAACCTCGGCGACTAGCAGAGGGGTCTCGCTGGTCGAGCCCATCTCGCTGGTCGAGCTTGTCGACGCCGTGCTGAGCCTGTCGAAGTAGACCCCGTGACGTACTGGTCACTCGGTGTGTGGTGGTCTTCGCGTCCGCGGGTCATGCGCCCGATGCTGATTGGGTTTCCGCCATGCGCCGCTCGGGTCGAGCCAGGCTGGTGCCTTGACCTCGGGCATGCCGAGCACCATCCGGATCTGCCACCCACCGGTGCTGAGGGTGTGGTGGTGGTACCAACACAACAGCACCCCGTTGGAGACATCGGTGGGCCCGCCGTCTTGCCAGGACGTCACATGGTGGACTTCGGTCCACTGTGGCGGGCAGTCACAGCCCGGGATGACGCAGCCGCCGTCACGGGCGGTGATGGCCTTGCGTTGTAGGGCTGTGAAGCAGCGTACTTTGTCGCCGAGGGCGAGGACGGCGCCGTTGCCGCCGAAGAAGATCGGCCGGTAGCCGCCGTTGTCGATCATCTGGTTGATCGTCTTCATTGAGATCGGCCCCTCCACCCCGTCGATCCATCCGACCCCGGCCTGGGCGAGGAGGTCCGTGGCGTTCACGTGCACCATCACGGTGGGTGGCATGCCGCCCATGGTGGGGGTGCGGGGGTCCTGGGCGACCTGGGTGAGGATGCCGCGGAGGATATCGGCGCGTTTCTCCCCGCCGGTGCGCTCGTCGATGACCTCGCCAGGTACGAGTTCGCCGGCCTCAATGCGCTGCTGGTCTTCCGCGGAGGGGAACGCGGGGGCGGAGCGGGCGGACTGGAAGGTGTTGAACACGCCCTGCATGATGCCCTTGAGCTCCGGCGTCACCGCGCCGCGCAGGGGGTGGAGGCCGTTGGTGAGTGTGCCGAAGGAGAACGTCGACTTCGCTTCCAGGACGGCTTCGGTGGGCGCGGCGCCGTCGGGGTTGAGGAACGCTTGCCACTGCAGGGCCATGGCGTGCAGAGAATCGACGGAGTAGACGGATCCGTCCGAGTCGCCCAGGCGTGCCACCGGTCCGGTGCAGACCGTGTCGGGGTCGCTGCCATCCGGGTCGTCGCCGGGGTCGGGGGTTCGGCCGAAGATCGACCCGGTTGCGCTTTCGACCAGGGCCGCTTCACAGCCGTGCACGTCGTCCTGGTTCGCATCAAACCGGCCATGCACCGTGTAATCGGCCAGACCCTTCACGATCGTCTCCGCCGCATCAACACCCAACTCGCCCGCCCGAAGTGCCGCGGCGACCACCGGGAACACTGGCTCCAACACCCTGTCTCCGAGCACCCGCGGGCAGACCTTGTCTCCCAGCGCCACCCGTCGCTTCATTTCCGGCACCGACGCGCCCGTCAACCGGGTGAGCAAATCGTTCGCGTGGGAGCAGCCCAACCGCCAGGCCAGGGACTCGCTGCCCAGGAACCGCCGCGACCGATACCCCACCACGCTCGCCGTCGCCACCCGGGCCGCATCGACCGGCCGGCCGGTGCGCTCCACCATCTGCGTCAAAGCGACGACCTCGGGGTCGCTGAGGCCCTCGACGTCGATCGAGTCCATCACTGCCTGCACCGTGCGGGACGCTTCTTCCAACACCTTCAACTTCTCGCCGAACGCCCCGGCGACCACCCGCTGCACTCCGGGCAGCTCGGACGGGTCCCGCCACTCCGGCCGCTTGTCGCCCGGGGCACGGCGGGCCCGGCCGGACCCGGACGCGGAGCCGGATCGAGTGTCGGTGGTGCCGCCTACGGTGGAGTCAGGCGAGGCGGTGATAGCGGGAGTAACCCGGGCCGGACCGGCCAGGCTCGTGTTCCAATCACAGGGCGCATCCGCACCTGAAGACGCAGGGGGAGCGCCTCCCGCTGCTGCTGCATTCTCAGATGCTGTGGAACCACCTGCCAGGTCTTCGTCCATACCTTCATTCTCCCACGAATGAGAGGCTTATGCGAGGATATCTCATGTTATTCACAGGGCAATCTCGCGGATCTATCCGGCTTGACCCAGCGGAGGGCGACGCACGTTTAAGAGGAAATAGGCCGCAAAATAGGACGTTCTGGCCGATTCCGTCCTCATAAACTCACTATCTCCTCATAAAGTCACTTTCTCCTCAGAACGTGACTTCGACTAATACCCAGCTGCTCTGAGGCCGGGGCGCGGGGTCTCGACAGGCTCGACCAGCGGATGGGGGGGGCTTGAGGGGCAGGGTCGCGGGGTCTCGACGAGCTCGACCAACGGATGGGCGCGTTTTTGAGGCCGGGTCGCGGGGTCTTGACGGGCTAGACCAGCGGACCCAGCGGACCTGGCTACCGCCTCGCGCTCAAAGTGATGTATCCTGAAAGGCCGTAGTGGTGGGCTGAAATGTTCGCCACTGCGGTCTTGGAAACTCAACAGCGTGTGACAACAACCGCGTATCGCTCAGGTTCATAACGGACCAGGAGCTGCGTGAACATGGGGATGATCGGTTTCGACATTGCCTGCGTAACTGTGAGAAGCGGGTCGAGGATGCAGGGTTATCTCGTAAACGATCTCTGCAAAACAATAAGTGCCAATTCAAACCGCACTGTCTCGCGTTCCGCTTTCGCCCTCGCGGCCTAAGTAGAACCACATTGAGACCGTCAGACCGGGAATGCTCTCTACTCGGATCCTGACGTCATTTAGAGAGATTGCTCCTATCCTGAGCCTCGGGGTATAGGGGGACTTAAACGAGGGCTGGGCTCGTCGGAGTAGGTGCCAGTGGCAAATTCCGGAGCCGAGTAAAACGTCTTCACTGGATACACCCGTAGAAGAAACATGACCACAGCAATGGACCGGGGTTCAATTCCCCGCATCTCCACCATTGGGTTGTTGCCACACGCTGCTGACAACACACGAAACGCCACCCTCCGAGGTGGCGTTTCCTGTATCTCCCGCGCCAGTGCGCTGGTGCTCTCAGCCGACCAGGAACGGCTGGTGGCGGTACCCATCGGGGTCGATCGTGAGGGCTGAGGACTCCGGCACCTCGACAAAGGCACCGGGCAGGTCGTTGAGCGGTTCGGAGACCACGACCTTGGCCCGGTCGCCGAAGGCCGCGAGGCGCTCCTGCTCCGGGTACATCTCCCGCAGGGTGGGGATGTCTGCCGAGTGGAACAACGAGCGCGTGCGGCCCTGGGATGAGTAGCGAAATGCCCAGAGCGTGGTGCCATCCGACACGGCGACGGTGCCCTGCCAGGGGAACTGCACGTCCTGGGAATGCCCGACGGACTCGACCATGCGTATCGCGCGCCCGATGGCGTCGATCGGGTCGTCACGGAGCCCCAGGCTGAGGGCGAGATGGAAAAGTACCTCGGAGTCCGTCGTCCCGAGCACGTTCGGGTACAGTTCGGGGTCGATCGCCAGGGTGAGGTCTCGGCGCAGCTGCCGCCAGCTCGCGATGGCTCCGTTGTGCATGAACATCCAGTTTTCGAAGCGGTACGGGTGGCAGTTGGTCTGCTGGATCGGGGGCGCGGTCGCCGCGCGTACGTGGGTGAAGAAGAGTGGGCTCTCGATCGCCCGGCTGAGTTCGCGCAGGTTCGCGTCATTCCAGGCCGGTTCGATGCTGTGGAAGAGCGCAGGCGCCGTACCCGCCGGGGCTCCGGTGGGATACCAGCCGAAGCCGAAACCGTCACCGTTCACGGTCTCGGCCCCGAGCGGGGAATCCAGCGATTGCGCGACGATCGAGTGCTTTGCGTCGAGCACGATCTTCGAGGGACGCAGCGGTTCCCCGATATAGGCCAGCCATCTGCACATCCGTACCTCTCCGATCCGGCACGCCTGCGGCGACGCGCACGCGACCATAATGCACCTCCCTCGGGCCAGCGCCCAGATCGCTGTGCACATCCTTCGACCCTCCTGACAGCCCTTGACCGGCGGAGGGGATGGAGTGCAAACTCGTCCCAATCGGATTCACACCGTCGTGATCGGGCGGTGACGGGAGAGGTCATCGTGGCTACGTTCGGCATCGAAGAGGAGTTCCAGTTCCTCGATCCTGAAACCCTGTGCCCAGTGGATGCGGGCGCCAGGGTTTTCGACACGCTCTCGGCCACGGTCAAGTGGCGAGACGTCACGCACCGGGAGTTCTTGGCCTCGCAGATCGAGCACGCCTCGGCCGTGTTCGAGCGGATAGACGACGCCCGTGCGGCCGTCGCGGGGTTCCGCCGTGCGGTGGCGATACGCGCAGCCGAGCTGGGAGTCGTGGTGGCGAGTATCGGCACCCCGCCCGACACCACCGAGTTCCCCTCGATCACCGACACCGAACGCTACCGACACATCGTGCGCACCATGGACGCCGTGATCGCCGACCACCAGGTGAGTGGTCTGCACGTACACGTGGGCATTCCCAGTCGGCAGGCCGGTGTGGTCGTACTCAACGCGGTGCGGCCCTGGTTGCCCCTTTTGACGGCGATCGCGTCGAACTCACCCCTGTGGCGAGGGCAGGACACCGGGCACGACAGTTGGCGCACTGTGCTGCTGCGCCGGTGGACGACCTCCGGTTGCCCGCCCTCGTTCGTCGACGCCGCGGACTACGACCGGCGGATCGCCCGCCTGTTGGGCATCGGCGGCACCGTCGACCTGGGCGTGATCATGTGGGATGTGCGCCTCTCCGAGCACCTGCCCACGATCGAGTTCAGGATGGCGGACGCGCAACTCGACACGCAGACCACCCTGTTCATCACCACACTGTGCCGGGCGCTGGTGGCGCACTCGCTCGCAGTCCCGAACGCGCAGAGCGCCGCGGCGACGGCATCCGCCGAGATGCCGTCAGAGCTCCTGTCGGCCGCGCTGTTGCACTCTGCTCACTTCGGGATGCGCCACGAGGTGTTCGATCCGCTGGTCGGGGCGTTGGCCCCGGCGCACGACTGCCTCCGCAGGCTCCTGCGGCTGGTCGAGCCCGAGCTCGTGCAACTGGGTGACCTGGAGCTGGCGGCGGAGGCGGTGGCGCGGCTGGCGGTGGACGGCACCGGCGCTGAGCGGCAGCGGGCGGCGTTCAGCCGCGGCGGGCTGCCCGGGCTGCGCCGATTGCTCGCCGCCACGGTGTCCCTGCCGCGCGGCGACGAGAAGATGGCCGTGACGGTGGGATCGATTCTCGGCTGAACCTGTGGCTATGCAGGTCGTGGCTCAGGCCGGCCTGTGCACGGGGTGGGGCAGCCGGGTGTCAGCGGGAACCACCAGGGGAGTGCCCGTGAGCGGATCGTTGATGACGATGTTGGGCAGGCCGAAGACCCCGGCGACCAGCTCGGCGGTGATGGTCGTTCGGGGCGGGCCGTGCGCCACGATCCGGCCGTCCTGCATGGCGATGATGTTGGAGGCGTACCGAGCGGCATGGTTGAGGTCGTGCAGCACCGCCACGATGGTTCGCCCCTGCCCGTTGAGGTCGTGAAGCAGGTTGAGCACCTCGATCTGGTGTGCGATATCGAGATAGGTGGTGGGCTCATCCAGCAGGATCAGCGGTGTCTGCTGGGCAAGGACCATAGCGATCCACACGCGCTGCCGTTGCCCGCCGGAGAGCTCGTCTACCGGCCGGGTTGCCAGGTCGGCGACGTCGGTGAGGCGAAGCGCATCCGTCACGGCTGCCTCATCGGCCGCAGACCACTGGCGCAGCAGGCGCTGATGGGCGTAACGGCCGCGGGCCACCAGCTCGGCCACAGTTATGCCGTCGGGGGACACCGCGCTCTGCGGCAACAGGCCGAGGCGCCGGGCCGTCTCCTTCGCCGAATAGGCGGAGATGTCCTTGCAGTCCAGCAACACGGCTCCCGACGCCGCGGGAAGCAAGCCGGCCAGGGCGCGCAGCAGGGTGGACTTGCCGCAGGCGTTGGGGCCGATGATCACGGTGAACGATCCGGGCGGCACGCTGAGGTCGAGGTCGTCGATGACGCTGCGACGGTCGTACCGCACACTGAGGCCGGCGGCCTGGAGCGGTGAGGGGGTGGGGTCGGTGGGTGAGCTCATGCTCTCCTCCTGGATTCGTGGATGAGTAGCCACACGAGATAACCGCCGCCGAGGACCACCGTCACCACGCCGACGGGCACGGTGAGCGGGATGACATGCTGGGCAATCAGGTCGGAGCCGAGCAGCAACGCCCCTCCCACGAGTCCCGTCGTGACGAGGGGGATGCCGGGGCTCTGGGTGAGTCGCCGGGTGATCTGCGGTGCGGCCAGCGCAACAAAAGCGATCGGGCCGGCAACGGCCGTGACGACGCTCACCAGGCAAACGGCGAGGGCGATGGCGAGGAGCCGGGCCCGACCGACAGCCACTCCGCTGGCGGAGGCGGCGTCGTCACCGAGGTCGAGCTGCCGCATGGCGGGGGCGACCAGAGGAAGCAGCGCGAGCAACAGAACGATGCAGAGACCCGCCGGAACCGCTGTGAGAGCGGTGACGCTGTTCATCGTGCCGGCACCCCACGCCGATGCGAAGAGCGCGGTCTCCAGTTCCACCCGCAGCAGCATCCAGGTGTTGACCGACGCGAGCATGGCCGAGATGCCGATGCCCACCACGATGAAACGGAACCCATGCAGGCCGCCCCGGTAGGCGAGCAGGTAGATCAGGACGGCCGCCAGCAGGCCGCCGATCAGCGACCCCGCGGTGAGCAGTGGCCAGCTGCCGCCGAGTACGAGCAGGGCCACCAGCATGCCGGTGAACGAGCCGTTCGCGAGGCCGATGATGTCCGGGCTCGCCAACGGGTTGCGGGTGACGGTCTGGAAAATGGCGCCGGCCACGGCCAGTGCGGCACCGAACAATACGGCGGCGGCCGCGCGCGGAAGGCGCCACTCCAGCACCACGATGCGCGGCAGGGCGTCGACCTGGCCGGTGAGGACTCCGACGACCTCGGCGATGGTGATCGGAAAATCGCCCAGGGCCAGGGCGAGGAGTCCGAGGAGCACCGTGACCAAGGTCACGATCAGGCCGACGACGGCGGAGCGCACCCCGATGACCAGACTGGAGCCGCGGATGCGCAGGACCACCCGCCGCCGCCCGACGTCGAGGGCGGTCACAGCGCGGTCGCCGAGCGCCGGCGCACCAGGGCGATCAGCACAGGCGCGCCCACAAAGGCCGTCACGATGCCGACGGGCATCTCGCTCGGCAGTACCGCGATACGGCCCAGCACGTCGGAGAGCACGACGAGAATGGGACCGAGCAGCAGGGAGCCGAGCAGGATCCAGCGTTGGTCGGTACCGAGCGTCCACCGCACCACATGCGGCACGACCAGGCCCACGAAGACGAGTGGCCCGGCCACGGCCGTTGCACTGCCGGCCAGCAGCGTCACCGCCGTCAAGACGACAAGTTGGATGCGCCGCACGCTGACTCCCTGCGAGCGGGCCACGTCGGAGCCGAGCGCTATCGAATTGAGCCCGGGCGCGGCAGCCAGCGCCAGGGCCAGTCCCACCAGGACCAGCGGAAGAACGGGCACGACCACGTCGAATCCCCGCTCGAGCAGACTGCCGGCGCTCCACCCGCGCATCCGGTCGAAGGCGTCGGGATTGGTGAGCGTGAGCCCCGTGGTGAGTCCGGCGAACACGGCTCCGATCGCGACGCCGGTGACGGTCAACCGCACGGGTCCGGCCGCTTCGCCGCCGGCGGACCCGATCGCGTACACCGCCACAGTGAGAATGAGCGCGCCGCCGCAGGCCAGCCAGACATGGCCGAGCGGGCTGGTCACGCCGAAGAAGGCGATGCCGACGGCCACACAGAACGCCGCCCCCGCGTTGACACCCAGGATGCCGGGGTCGGCCAGCGGATTGCGGGTAAACGCCTGGATGAGCGCGCCGGCCACGCCGAGGGCGGCACCCACCGCCAGAGCGGCCGCCGTGCGCGGTATCCGCTGATCCCAGACGACGAACCGGGACTCAGCGCTGCCGCCGCCGAAGACGGTATGCAGCACGGTGCCGGGCGCCAGCGAATTGGCGCCGACGATCACGGAGAGAGTGATGGCCACAAGCAGCGCTACCCCGGCTACCCCGAACCAGGCCGCCCGCACTGACATCGAACCCGGCTACTTCGAGCCGGCCAGGATGCGGTCGATGTCGTCAAGCACGGTCATGCCGCCGAGCGGGCCGACACCCGTGATCCAGAAGGACTGGTCCACGACGTTCAGGCCGGGGAAGGACGCCGCATTGCTCCGGATGGACTCGGGAATGAGGGTCGCATCGGTCACGTCGGTCGCCGAGACCAGTACGAGGTCGGCTTGCGCCTCGAGCACGCGCTCGGGGGAGATGTCCACCGAGATCGACTCCTCCCAGTCCCGCTCAGGGATGGTGAACCCCGCGCACTCGAGAGTGCTGCCGGCGAAGGAGGTGGGCCCGTACAGGGTGAGGATGCCATCGCGCGGGCGCACGAACTGGGCCGTCAGGCCGGCCGTGTCATAAGTGTCCGCGATCTCGGCGCAACGGTCGTTGTACGCGGCGAGCAGCTCTTCGGCGCCGGCCTCGTCGCCGAGGGCTCTGGCGACCAGCGCGACGTTCTCGGTCCACGGGTCGGTCTGGGTGGCCATGAACACCGTCGGCGCAATGGACGAGAGCTGGTCGTAGAGCGCGGAGTGGCGCGACTCGGTTCCGAGGATGAGGTCGGGCTTCAGGGCGGCGATCTTCTCGATCGACGGCTCTGGCACGGTTCCCACCGAGGATATCCCCGCCGCGGCCTCTCCGAGGTAGGCCGGCACCCCGGCCGCCTCGTTCAACACGGCCGCGCCCACCGGGATAACGCCAAGCGCCACCGTGGTATCCAGCTGTACCGGCTCGAGCACCACGACTCGCTGTACGTCGTTGGGCACCTCGGTCTCACCGCGAGCATGCTCGACGAGGTGGGTGCCGGTGTCGGGTGAGGAGCCGTCCGTGGACGCGCCGGCCGACGTAGCCGTCGATACGGATGCGGTGCATCCGGTCACGGCGATGACCACGACAATGGGAAGTGCCACGGCGACGAGAAACCGACGTGAACGGTGCAGGGAGGTGGGCAGGCGCACGAAGACGTCCTTTCGGCGGGCGAGGAGACGACGAGTGTCGTGATAGTTAGCTTAGCCTACCCTAACCTCCGCGCGATGCTCGGCGGCTCGTGCCCGGTCATTCCAGTACCCCTGCGAGTGCACCCGCGCGGGGTCGATCCCTGATCCGTGCAGCAGGTCACGCAGCCGGGCGACTTGGGCGCTCTCCGTCGCCAGCCAGGCGTAGAAGTCGGTGCCGCGTGCGGCGGAGTCCGCGCCCACGGCCCGGGTCCACTCCGCGACGGCGGGCATGAGTGCGGATCCGCTGCCGTCGGGTCCGCGCCGGTGCACGGCCACAGCGTGCCGGGGGAGGTCCGCGACGAGCCAGGCCGCGTCAGAGGGATCGCCGGCTTCCAGGATGATCGTGGCCCGAACGGATGGGCCCAGGGCCGAGGCGATCCCGCGAATGGCGGGGAACGCGGTCTCGTCTCCGGCCAGCAGCATCCGGCTGGCCGTGCCAGGTGAGAATTGGATCCCGTACGGTTGGTCGCTCAGTCGACTGCTGGGCCCGGAGACGAGCAGGCGCGCTCCCGGCTGGACGGTTTCGGCCCACGAACTCGCCGGGCCCGGCCGGGCGTGCACGTAGAAATCGAGGTCCACCTCGCGGTGATCGGGGCGCGCCGTGCTGATCGTGTAGCTGCGGAGCGCCGGCCGGTCGGCCGCGTCGGTGTTCCGCCAACGCCGACGCCACTCGGATTCGGGTAGCAGGTCGTGGTCGAACGCCGCCGGGTACGGCCCGTTGGGCAGCAGGATCTTGACGCGCTGGTCGAGTCCGTGCCCTGCGAACTGGTTGAGGTGCGCCCCGGTGAGGGTGATGCGCAGGAAGCCAGGCGAGAGCCGTTGCACCTGGCGCACCACGGTGTCGAAGAGCACGTTCGCCGAGGAGTGGAACGGGCGGGCCGTCACGCCGGGGCGTCGTCGAACGGGTGTGGCCGGAGGCCCACCGAGGTGCCGATCGCTTCTCGCTGCCCGCCGGAGTGCACGATGAAGGCGCCGTGCACGGTGAGCTGGCTCGCGTGCGCGCGCAGCGCATCCGTCACCACGGTCAGGTGCTGGGGCAGTTCGAACCACTCGGCGTCTGCCGCGGGAGCCTCGAGCACCTCGGCGAACGGCGTGCCGGTGGCCGCACAGGCCGCCAGTGTCGCGACGTGGGCGCGCACGTGGTCGGGGTGCCCGTACCCGCCACCGTCGTCGTAGCTGATCACGAGGGCCGGCTGGAGCGCCGTGATGAGGGCGGCGATGTCGTCGGCGACCTCGGCCAGCGGTGCCACCGAGAGGGCGTCCTCCGCGGCGTCGGCGGCGGGCCCGGCCAGGCCCGGCCGGATCCACACCATGCCGGAGTCACGGTAGCGACGCGCGGCCAGGCCGTGCGCGCGGGCGGGCGCCTCGCCCAGCCAGAACCTGTCGCTGATTCCCAGGATGCCCGTGGCGCGGGCCAGTTCCCGCTCGCGTTCTGCGGCCAGCTCGGCGGTTCCGGCCAGGGCCGTGAGCGGACCGGCCACGACTTCGCCGCGTTCGCCGCGGGAGCAGGTGAGCAGGGTGACTGTGCTGCCCCGTGCCACAAATTCGGCTATGAGAGCCCCGGTCGAAATTGTCTCGTCGTCGGGGTGGGCGTGCACGAACAGCACCGAGCTGCGGCCGTCGAGCAGGCTCACGCGCAGATCGCGACCGGCAGGAGCGAGCAGTAGACGTCGAGCAGGGCGGCGGCGGAGCGCGGCCAGTCGAAGATCTCCGCGCGGGCGCGGGCCGCCTGGGACAGACGGCGGGCCAGCTCCGGGTCGGAGAGCACCTCGGCGAGCGCCCCGGCCCACTCGCGGGGGTCGCGGGATTCGACGATCAGGCCGGTGTCGCCCGCGAGCACTGCCTCGCGCAGGCCACCGGTGCCCTGCGCCACGACCGGAACGCCGCTGGCGGCGGCCTCCAGAGCCACGAGCCCGAAGGTCTCGGAGTGCGAGGGCACCAGCACGACCCTGGCCCCCCGGAAGAGCGCGGCGAGGTCGACACGGGAGCGCGGGCCCACGAAGCGCACGCGGTCCGCGATGCCGTGCCGGGCGGCGAGCCGGGTGAGTTCGTCGATGTAGCCGTCGAAGTCGGCCGAGGCGTCGCCCGCGATGACGAGGTCGGGGCGCAGCTGCTCGGGCACGGCGGCGATCGCCTCGATGGCGAGGTCGAGGCCCTTGAGCGGCTGCAGTCGCCCGGCGACCACGGCATAGCCGTGCCCGGTGGCCCCTCCGGCTGGTGCCCGGGTGCGGGGGTGGAAGAGGGTACCGTCCACGCCGGGAAGGACCACGGTGATGCGCTCGGGCGACCCACCGAGCCTCTGCACGATGGTGTCGGCCTCGGCGTGGCTGATCGCCACGATGGCGTCCGATTCCCGGGCGAGCCAGGCCTCGCCGGCCATCCGCCCGCCGGATTCGGGGCGTTCACCCTCGGAGAGCGGAGTGGCCGCGTCGGCGGCGATGGAATGGAAGCTCTGCACGTGCGGCACACCCAGCGTGCGCGCGAGGGGGAGCATCGCCATGCCGGAGAACCAGTGGTGAGAGTGGATGACGTCCCACGGCCCGAGTGATGCGGCCCGGCCGCGGAACTCCTCGATGAACCCCTCGTGGTCGCCCTTCGGCACCGACCTGAGCGGTCCGGCATCCAGATAGCGCAGGGTGACACCGGGGCCCAGCCGGCGCGCGGCGGGCATGTCGGGGGAGGAGCGCCGGGTGAGGATTTCGACGTGGTGGCCCAGGGCCGCCATGGCCTCGGCCTGGTGCCTGACGACCACGTTCATACCGCCGGCGTCACCGGAACCGGGCTCGGCGCCTGGAGAAGTATGGAGGGAAACCAGGGCGATACGGAGAGGATCGGTAACGGGGGACACTACAGAATCTTAGGACATGAGGCGGATGCGTATGATGTGAGTCAGTTGTATGCAATGTTCGCGCGCGGCTGGGGTCGCACTCATTGCGTCCGGTTGGAGGTCACGTGCACGAGATCCTTCGCTGGACCATGGTCCCGGTGATGCGGGCGTGGGTGACCAACCTGGACCGCAAGTTCCTGGGCATCCCGCTGCCCCTGGACGCTCCGCAGGCGCACTCGCCCGGCCGCGACAGCGACCGCATTCTTATTGTGGGCGGCGGACCCGCGGTGGGCTGGGGCGTGCTCAGCCACACTCTCGCCCTGCCCGGTTCTCTGGCCAGAGCGCTCACCGCCCGCACCGGGCGCGGCGCCGACGTCGACGTGATCGCCAAGTCGAGCATGACCGTGCGTGCCGCGCATCGGTACATCGACTTCGCCAACCTCTGGCGTTATGACGCCGTGGTGCTCACCCTGGGAGTCGGCGATGCCGGTCAGCTCACCTCGACCAGGGCGTGGCAGCAGGAGCTGGCGCGGCTGGTCGACCGGATTGAACGCTCGACGTCGGTGGGCACCGAGATCTACCTCGCCGGTATCGTGCCGCTGGCGTCGATACCCGTGTTCCAGACCCCGCTGGGCGCCATGGCCGGCGCCCAGGGAGTCGCCCTGAACAGTGTCAGCGCCCAGTACTGCGCGGCTAGGGAAGGGATCACCTTCGTGAGGCTTCCCACCACGCCCGTCTCCAGGTCGGGGCGCTTCCGCTCGGCAACGGACTACGAAGTGTGGGCGGAGACCCTGGCCGCGAGGATGGCGGCCGTGCTCGAGCCGGACCGCCGATCGCCTGAGGGTCTCGCCGGGCCGGAGGTGCAGAGTCGCACCAGCGAGGAGATCGAGGAGGCACGTCACCGGGCCCTGATGGCACTGAACCTGATCGACACGGCGCCGGAGGAACGCTTCGACCGGATCGTGGCACTGGCCAGTTCGTCGCTGGGCACCAGCGCGGCCGCGTTCACGGTGCTCGACGGCAACAGGCAGTGGCACAAGTCGGTGGTCGGACTCGGGGTCACCGAGATTCCGCGGAGCAGCTCCTTCTGCACCGTCACGGTGCTGGAACCGGCGGCCCTGGTCGTGCCCGATGCGCTCCTGGACGACAGGTTCCGGAATAATCCCCTCGTGGTCTCCGGACCGCAGCTGCGGTTCTACGCCGGGTTCCCCATCGAGTCTCCGTCGGGCGAACGCATCGGAGCGCTCTGCGTCTACGACCAGGAGCCCCGTGCCGAGCGTGACGTCGACGTGGTCCTCCTGCGGGAACTTGCGCTCCTGCTGCAGAACGAGCTCTGGCATTCCGTCTCACCGACCGGCCTCGACGGCGCAGACGGCGCCGGGTTGCCGGGCTGACCGGCTTGGCTACCTGGCGGCGCCGGCCAGCGTGCCGGTGACCGGGCCGCCCATGTCGCCGATCAGGCAGTGCACGAGGTAGCCGTCCGGGCCCGGCGCATCGCTCTCGTCCGGCGCGAGGTAGGTGTAGCCGAGCGCTGACGCGGTGTCGGTGGGCAGGCCCAGGAAGAGCCAGAACTGGGCGCCGCAGCCCTCCTCGGCGGCCGCGACCACGGCGTCGGCCCCGGGGAAGCCGCCGGCGTCGCCCGCGCCCGGCGCGACGGCGAACTCGGCGTAGACCTCCCAGTCGTGTTCGTCAGAACACGGAACGGCGTCGAGTCCGGAGAGGAGGTCGCCGTCGACGGCGTTGAGGCAGTCGCCGATCGTGAGCATGGCCGCGTCCACGGTGTCCCCGGCAACGGGCACAAGTGGGCCGTCGGTGGTCTCATCCGACGGGATCAGCGTCCCCACGATGCTGCAGCCGGTGAGCAGGCAGAGGGCGGCCGCGATCGGCACGAACCTGAGCGGGAGGCCGTTCATGGTGGCTGACGTCGGATCAGGCGAGCGGTGTCGCCAACGCGGCGAGGGCGAGCTCGTGCAGGTGTCCGTTCGTGGCCAGGGCGCTGCCGTGCCAGGGCCCGTCGCGGCCGTCCACCGAGGTGAAACGTCCGCCGGCTTCCTGCACGATGGGCGCGAGCGCGGCCATGTCGTACGGCTGCAGGTCGAATTCACCCGCGATGTCGAGATGTCCTTCTGCCAGCAACATGTACGACCACATGTCGCCGTAGGCGCGGGTGCGCCAGACCTGGCGGGTGAGCCCGACAAGAGCGTCCAGTCGCCCGGCGGCATCCCATTGCTGGATGCTGCCGTAGCTGATCGAGGCGTCGGCGAGGGTCTGCACGCCGGAAACGCTCAGCCGTTTCGGCGGCGCATCCGGGAAACGCGCGTCAGTCGACCAGGCGCCGCCGCCGACGGCTGCCCACCAGCGCTTGCCCAGAGCGGGGGAGCTGACCACGCCGAGCACGGGAACGCCGTCGACGGCGAGGGCGATGAGGGTGCCCCAGATGCTGATGCCGCGCAGGAACCCGGCGGTTCCGTCGATCGGGTCGATGATCCATTGCCGGGTGGTCGAACCGGCCGTGCCGAATTCTTCGCCGAGGATGCCGTCGGTGGGGCGACGTTCGGCCAGCAGAGTGCGGATGGCGCGCTCGACGGCCTGGTCGGCGTCCGTCACCGGGGTACGGTCCGGTTTGGTGGTCACGACCAGGTCGAGGGCTTCGAAGCGGGCCATCGAGATCGCGTCGGCGGCATCGGCCAGCTCCAGCGCGAGGGTGAGATCGTCGGCGAGGGTGGGCAGCGGGGTCTCGGTCACGCTCCCCAGAATAGTGGTGCGGCGCGACACGCCGATGTTGGCCCTCGATTGGCGCCCGGTCTCTTCGTGGTGGTAATGTCTCATGTCGGCAGGGGAAGCCCCGCCGATAAACATGCACCTCTAGCTCAATTGGCAGAGCAGCTGACTCTTAATCAGCGGGTTCCCGGTTCAAGTCCGGGGGGGTGCACCATCAGACTTCACGCTTCTTCTTTCTAGGCCTTCGGGTCTGGTCGGTACGTGTTGCATTCACCGGGACCGCACAATGCGCAATCAGTGCCTCTGCGGTAGTGCTCGTGGGCGACTCCGGGATGCCCACACAGGCAGGGCTTTCGTTCTTCCGCGCGGGGCGGTTCAACAGCGTGGAGCTTGTCGATACGGGTCTCGGTCACAGAATTCCCCTTTTCGTCACCACGACGTGCTGGCGAGTGTTCCGCCACGGTGCGCTGGGTAACGTCCAAGGCACTCGCTCCATCGCGACCGGATATCACATTGCCGTCAGTGTACTCGTGGACTGACGAACGGGTGATGATCGCGATGGAGCGCGGAGCCTCCCTATCGTCTAGGCGCTGAGTGCCTCTTCCAATTCCGCAGCCACCCAGGTCAACAGCTCCCTCGAGCCTTCCTCGAAGGTGATCCGGGGCTCGTAGCCGAGCCCGTCGCGGGCCGCCTTGATGTCGGCGTAGGCCGCGCGCACATCTCCGAGACGATAGTCGCGCGTGATGTCGGGCTCTGCAGCGCCGACGTGCCCGGCCAGCACGGTGGCGAAGTGAGCCAGCGTGCCGCTCGCCCCCGCACCGATATCGAAGGTCCGATGCCCGGCGGCACCGACCGGTGCACTCAATGCGGCTTCGATGGCGCGAACGACATCCGAGACGTGCACGAAGTCGCGTGCGATCCCGCCGCCCTCGAACACAGAGATCGGGCGCGCGGAGTTGAGTTCGCGAGCGAAGTAGGTGAGCACACCGGTGTACGGGTTGCCAACCGCCTGGCCGGCACCATAGACGTTCTGCAGGCGGAGCACCGTGAGGTCGACCGTGAGCGCTGCGCACCACGACAACAGGATGTGCTCCTGGGCGAGCTTGGTCGCCGCGTACACGTTCGACGGTCGAGGCTCGACCTGGCTGGCTTCGTGAGCGGTGAACTCGACACCACCGCCGGACGGTGCGATCGCGTCCCACAGCCCGGACGCGAGCTGTGCCGCTCCCCGCGGCGCCGGATAGAAGTACTCGCCGGTCGTCAGGTCGCGCCAGCGGCCCTCGCCGTATACCGCGCGCGACGACGTGAGGATGATGCGCTGGGGGATGCGGTCGGCGCGAGCCAGCGCATCCAGCATCACGGCGGTGCCGTTCACGTTCACGTGGGTGTGCCTGCTCGCCTGGAGCAGGGACTGGCCGGTGCCGGTCTCCGCGGCGAGATGCACGACGATCCTCGGACGGGTCTGCGCCAGGAGCGCGTCCCACGCCAGGGGATCGGTCACGTCGGCCCGCACGAAATTGACGCGTGGCCGGTCGAAGAGGGCCGGAAGAATCGGGTGCTCGCCGTGCACCTGGGGGTGGAGGTTGTCAAGCACAACGATGTCCTCATCGGTGTCCTCCAGGAGCGCCCGCGTGAGGGCGGTGCCGATGAATCCGGCACCTCCGGTGATCAAGATGGTCATGTCATGCGCCTTTCGTGAGGGGAATGGGGCTTGTCATCGTGCTGTCCTTCGCCGGCCGTGTGACCATGGCCTGGATGACTCCACAGCCGGCCGCCGCCGCGCCCAGGACTATCGCCGCGGACCGGGTGACACCGTCGAACGACCGCTGGGAGAGGCTCTGTCCGATTCCGCGGAGCACGGCCCGCGGCAGCACACTCGACATGTACCCGCGCTCCGAGCCGAGCGAGGCCGAGCCGAGCGTGCGGGCCATTTCGACTTTTCCGCGCCCCTCGAGGTAGGACCGCCGCAGGAAATACCGCAGCTGCCCGCGCGGCGGAGGCACAGCGTGATCGACCACCGCGTCCGTCACGTGCATCCACACGCCGCCGCTGGCCCGGCTCATCCGGATCGACAGGTCCGTGTCTTCGGGCCTGGACACGCTGCCGACCTTGCCGAAGTCTTCGCGGAATCCGCCGACATCGGCGAACACCGACGCGCGGACCGCCATGTTCTCGGCCCAGACGTTACGGATCGGGCCCGCACCGGGCATCCCGGCGAACGATGCGCCGACCACCCAGGCGAACTCATCGGGAAACCAGCGGGGGCGGCCGCCGCGCCACTCGGGCTCGACCCAGCCCCCGGTGCCGACGACCTCGGGGTCGTTCAGCGGTGCGATGAGCCGCGACAGCCAGGCCGGCCGAGCCTTGGCGTCGTCGTCCAGGAAGGCGATGGTGGACGTGGTGGCGTGGAACGCTCCGGTATTGCGCACGCTCGAGGCGCCGCGCGGGCCGGTGTTGTCGAGCACGATGACCCGTGGTTCCTCGGCCTTCAGCCTCGCGCTCAGCTCGGCATTGTGATCGACGACCACGATCACCGACGCCGGCGCCGGCTCCTGGGCAAGCGCAGAGTCGATCGCGGCACGGATGTCGTTCCAGCGCTCCAGGGTGAAACAGCCGATCACGACGGTGACGTCTGAGGTCACGGCGCTGCCGGTCACGGTGTCACCCCGGTGAGGGTGAAGAGGTAACTGTCGCCGCTCGAATAGCTGACTTCCCACTCGGTGGATGCCGTGAGCCGTTGCACCAGGCGGTCGAGGGCTCCGGGGGCGACGTCACCGAAATACGCAGCCTCGTTCCGCATCCCCTCGCCCACCGCGAGGTAGCTCGATCCACCGCTGTTCGTCGTGACGTAGGCGGCGAGCGCTGCCGGCGTGGTCTCGTCCAAGCCGGCTCCGCTGAACCGCGCATCGTCGAACATCGCCAAATCGTTGACGGCGCCGAGGTCGGAATGCGCCACGTAGTCCTCGGTCAACCGACCCGGGAAGCTTGCGCCGGCCATCACCAGCCTCGTGCCCGGCTCAGTGTTCCGATAGAACCATTGCGCAACGCTCAGGTCGTCATCCGGCACTCGCGCCAGGTGGTACATACCGAAATTCGTTGCTTGCGCGCTCGCCAGGAGGAGCAGGGGCAGGAGCAGGCCCCACACGGCGGTCGTGACTTTCCGGGCTGCGGCACGGCGCATTCCCACGATTCCCGCGGCGATGATGATCGCGGCCCAGGGCGAGGAGAACAACCAGATGCGGTAGATCGCCTCACCGCCATAGTTCTGTACGAGCACGAGTGCGGCCGGCGTGATCGCGAGAACGAGGGGAATCAGGATGGACCCGAGTCGTTTGCGTCGGGCGACGGTGGCCACCAACGCGGCGATCACTGTCACGACGGCCACCGATCGGGCGGCGATCATAGCCACCACCATCTGCTGCGACGGGATCCCGGTGCCCGACCCAGCCGGGTTGAGGCTGCCGAACGAGAACGCGGTGAAGATCGAGTACTCCCGGAGGGCGTCGTGGTGGATCAGCGGGTAGATCACGGCGACCGCGAGCATGAAGGCAATCAGCCACCTGGTCGCGCGACTCATGCGCAGCAGGAATGCCAGCGCGATCACACCGAGAAGGATGAAGTAGGGCGTCAGCTGGTGCGAGGTCACGATGGCCACGAACGCGGCGGCCACCGCGCTCGTGGTGACGAGTTCGTCGCGCCCGGTCAGCGCCGTTCGTATCATGCCGCGGCGGAGTGCACGAGACCAGGACCTGCCCCCGAGGTCGTGGTGGGATGCCGAGCGGTCCTGGAGGAGGGGAAGGGCGACAGCCCACAGGAGCATGGCGATCACGAATGCGAAGGACTGCGGCGAGTAGTAGATCTGATTCGACCAGACCGTGCAGAGGAAAAGAGCGGTGGCGATGACGGCCGCGAACCGGACCTCCCGGACGATCTGCCGGGCGGCGGCGTACACGGCGACGGCCGCGAGTCCCAGGAAGACCGGAGTCGCCCAATTGGCGTACTCGACCGGGTCGGTTCCGGCCAGGTTGACCAGGTTCGCGGCAACGGCGAAGAACCCCGGCCAGCTTTGGAAAAGATCCTCCGGGTGCGTCAGGCCGCGGCCGTTCGCGATCAGTTCGACGGCGCCGATGTGCTTGTAGTTCCACCCGGCCAGGAGGCGAGTGGCGATGATCGCCGGGGGAGACGCCACCACGAACCCCAGGGTCACGAGGCCTGCCACCGAGACCGGTCCGCTGGCCGTCCGCGCGAGCCCGGCGAAAACGAGCACTCCCACGACCAGCACGATGGCGACGAGATAAAGCGGGCCCAGCGCGGGCAACAGTCCCCACACCCCGACCGCGGCGTCTGACACCCTGCCGGACGCGACGACCGTGAGAACGGCAGCCGCGAGAAGACCAACGCCGCACGCCACGGCCGCCACCAACGATCCGGAGGTCACGGTGACCGCATCGGGGCGGGGCACTCCAGACGGGCGGTCGGACGCATCCGGCCGCCCGGTGAGCGCCCGTCCGATCCGCACCGAAGCGCCGACAAGTGCCGGCGCCGCACTCAGGGCGAAGATCCAATAGCCGTCGGTGATCCGGGCGTACGCGGTGAGCAGCCCGACGAAGGTCGACCAGGTGAGCGCGAACAGCAGGATGAAAGGCAACCGGCGATAGTCCCGCGGCAGGGGGACCAGCAGGGCCAGCCCCGCTCCCGGCACCCACACCAGCAAGACGAGCCCGGCGATCGTTGCGGCAGAACTGCCGCGACCGAAGGCCAGGGTGCCGGCGACCGCGAGCAGAACGGCGAGCACCACGACGGCGCTCCCCGCCCCGCCGGGGGCCGACAGCGGGTGGTCGGTGCTCCCGCGTGTGAGCGGAGCGGCGGACGAAGGACGTGTTGCCTCAACTGCGACCAAGGGTCATCCAATCCGTGGGGAACAAATCGTGGGTGTCGCGTTCGGCGGTCATCCAGGGCCGGGGTGCGATGACCAGACGGTTCTCCTGCGAGCCGAGCACGCCGGCCCACCAGCTGAAGGTGCTGTTGGCCATCACCAGGGCGTCGGTCTGGGAGACGGCGAGCAGGATCTCCAGCGGCTTCGTGCCCGGCGGCGGGGCGAGCGGGATGAGGTCGTCGAGCCCGTCGAGCTCCGCCATGGCCACGTCGATGGAGTCGCTGACCACGTAGACCGGCCCGTCGTACCCCAGCCGACGGGCCATCCGAAGGGAATTGGCGTAATACCCTCGCCCGACAACGCCTTGGATCGCCCGGTTCTGGGCCAACATGTAGTCCGAACGTCGCACGTTGAGCAGGATCGCGCCCTGTTCCGCGGCCAGGCGTTCGGTGGTCTCGACGTACCAGGGCGACGGGGCGGTGAGCCGCGGGATGCGCATCCGCAGTTCGGGCAGGACAGCGTCGATGTACCGCAGCGACTGGAAGAAACCAATCAGTGTGGTTCCGGCTTCGACACTGTCGATTCGGCAGTCGTAGTCGAGGGACTGCTCCATGAAGACCGGGGGAGTGAAGCTCGGCAGCCGCGGCGAGATGGCGTTGTGCCACAGCCGTGCGGTGGGAACCGCAGGCAGAGCGAGCACCGGATGCTGGTGAAAGCGGGGGTCCTCGGGGATGGTCGCGCCATGGTCGAACGCGTCGAGTTCGAAGGTCTTCGCGTAGTTCTTCCGGATCGGCCGCTTGTGCCGGTAGTAGGCCAGGTTCAGCGACAGGGGAACGCCGAGACGGCGGGCCTGAGCGAGGCCGGCTCCGTACTGGAAGAGCTGATTGCCGAGCCGCTCGATCAGGTACAGCGTGACGGCATCCTGTTCGACACGCCGCGCCATCAGATCACCGTCCGAGCGGGACGGCTGCGCACCGCGGCCAGGACGGTGGGCAGGAACACCAGCGCTTCGAGGGTCACGACGACCAGCACAGAGAGTGCGAGGCCGGTGAGGCCGCCCACCCTGAGCCCGGCCCACGCGGCGCAGAGCTCCGCAACCGTCGCGATCGCGGCGATGCAGGCTGTGCGACGGATGCGTCCGCCGACCCGTCCGATCGCGATGAAGTGATACGGCACCAAACGGGGCAGATAGGCCGCCGCGAGAAGGGCGAGGGCCGGGGCTGCCATGGCCGCATAGGACGGCCCGAAGAGGTGCAGCACCGGCTCACGGAGCAGGACGATGAGGACGGCCATCGGAACGCCGACCGCGAGGCAGGCCGCGAGGCTCACGCGAAGCTTCGCGCCGAGTGCCTCCGGCTCACGCGCCCCGGCCGCGAACAGCGACAGCGTGAAGGCACTCGGAATCGCATTCAGGAGCCCCACGATCGCGAAGGCGATGTAGAAGGCGCCCGTGCCGGCGGCCGTTGACCCTGCGGCGACAAGGAGCGGGAGCCCGGCCGTCGGCACCAGGAGCGCGATATTGAGGAGATTGTGGTCGAGGGTTGCGCCGCCCATCCGTGCGCTCGGCAGGCGAGGCGCGACAAGTAGCCGCACACCGAGCGATCGCAGCCGGGCGGCCGCCACGACCAGTGACACCGCGAGCCCGATCGCCCACGCGCCCAGGAGCACGGCCGGCTGGGCGGAGCCGGCCAGGAGCGCGAGCACGACGAGCAAGGCGAGCTTGACCGCGGCGAAGACCAGGTTGCGCAGGAGCTGGATCCCGCTCGACAGCAGACCGATGATGGTCTCGTCCAGAACGAGGCCGATCGCGGTGAGCACTGTCACGACCACGATGAGCGAGTTCGCGAGAAGCGAGCTCTGCGCGACCGCTGGGAAGAGCACGGGGGTCAGGCTCACATAGCCAAGCCCGCCCAGGAAGGAGGCGATGCCGGCAATCGCGATGCCCGCGACGATGAAGCGCCCGGCCAGCGCTCGCGACACCGTTCCGACCGAGGAGATGAGGAGGGTGCCCATCCCGAACATGCCGATCGTGCCGATGAGCGTGGTCGCCGAGATCGCTGCTGCGGCAATGCCGACCACATCAGCCGTGAGGAACCGGGCCGCGACGATCCAGAAGACGAAGCCGAGCGCGGCGTTGGCTGCCGTCGTGAGCACGACGAGGCTGGAGTTGCTCAACAGGTCGGTGTGCGCCCGCGCGCCGGCACGCAGCGAGGCCAACGACTTTCGGCCCGCCGTCACCTGGGACACGGTGTCCCTCGGCGCACGACCCGACGCGCCCGTGCGTACTCCACCGGACCCCTGAGCATTCCGACGAGGTTGCGACGGAGGAAGGAGCGCGGGAAATCGTCTGGGATTCCCGCGTTGCGCGAACTGTCGCCGCGCATCACCGTGCGGAGCGCCGCCGGCGCGAGTCGCAGCAGCGCACCGAAGAGGCGAGGCTGACGCACGAGAAGGCTCGCGTAGAACGCGGTGAGCCCGACCCCGTAGCCATACATCTGGCGCTCGAGCGAGGGCAGGTCCGGCCGGTGGTAGTGGCGCGTGATGGCCGCTGGGTGATACGTGCTCTCACGGCCGCTGAGCAGCAGGCGGGTGAACATCTCGGTGTCCTCGCCGCCGAACGTCAGACTGCCGGCGCCGAGCGCGGCGTCGAAGTCCCCGAGCGCCAGCAGGTGCTCTGTGCGGAACGCCATGTTGGCACCGACCCCGAACGGTGGCAGCGGGAAGAGCGGGCTCTGCGCATCAGCCTGGGGCGAGAACACGGCGGGAGTCACGCCGCGGCCCTTGCTGTGCCCGCCGAAACTCTCGAACAGAAGCTGCGCGCGGGTACGAAGCTCGGCCGGCACGACGAGGCCGGAGACGGCTGCGGCTCCCGGCCTGTCGGCGAACGCGCGCACGATCTCGGCGAGCCAGTGCTCGTCGGCGACTTCGTCGTCGTCGAGCCAGGCCACCAGCGGGGTCGTCACCCGTGCCATCGCGACGTTGCGGGCGTTCGACAGTCCGGGAACGGGGGCGACCACATAGTCGATGGGAACTGTAGGTGAGCTGATTGCGGCCACCGCGTGCAGGGTGCGGTCGTCGCCCGGTGCGTTGTCGACGACCAGGATGCGGAAGTTCGGACACGTCATCCGGATCAGGGATTCGAGACAGCGCACCAGGTCATCGGGGCGGTTCCTGGTGCAGACGACGACGGTGATGTCCGGTGCGGACGGCAACGCAGCGTCCCGCCCGGCGGAAAACGTGCGGCGGGCGGGGTCCGGCGGGAATGCGGAGCTGCCGAAGCGCTCGACGACGGCGTTCCGGAGCCAGTGCGCGGTGATACCGCCTGCCGGGATCGCACAGTCAAGAATGCCCAGCGGTTCGTCATCTCGCCGCACAAGCATCCACGCGCGGGGAGCGTTCGCAGCCGCGTCGATTATGGCGCTGGCGGATGCGTCAGGAGTGGTCGTTTCATAGTCGGCGACGACAGCCTCGATACGGCTGGTCGTCGCGGACACGAGTGAGTTCGGCACGGTGCCCATGGGTGTCGGTGTCGTCGGGGTGTCAGGCGGCCAGCGCTGACCCGGGCTCAACCTCGGCGATCACCGCTGGCGGCTGGTACCGTCGGCGCGTCTCCACCAGGATCGTCCGCAACACTCTCAGGCCGTCGCTGACCGCGTTGAGATTGCTGACTCCGTGGATTCGGTTCAGTTCGATGCTCGGCACTTCCTCCACCACGATGCCCGCTCTCGCGACCCGGCAGTTCAGCAGGGTTTCAATCTCGAAACCGTCACCCCAGTTCATGAGGTGCGGTGCAGGCTCACCCGCCGCCGGCAGGTCCAGGATCGGCAGGATGTCCCGCCAGAAGGCGTTGTAGCCATAACAGAGATCGGTGAAGCGAGCGCGCAGGAGAATATTCGCGATGCCGCTCAGCACGGCGTTGCCCGCTGTGCGCAGACGCGTGATGTCCTCACTCCCGCCACCGGCTCGAAACCGGCTGCCCTTCGCGAAATCCGCTCCCGCTGTCAGCGAGTCCACAAAACGGGGGATCTCCCGCGCGTCCGCGGACCCGTCGGCGTCGAACATGACGATGATGTCGCCGGTCGCTCGCTCAAAACCGCAGGAGAGGGCGTTGCCCTTCCCCCGGCGGGTCTGCGTCAGTGTGATGGCGCTCGGCAGCACGCGATGCGCGGTGTCCAAGGTGCCGTCCACCGAGTGGCCGTCGACAATGATCACCTCGTGAACCGGGGGCAGGGTTGTCAGGATCACTTCAAGGTTGCGGGCTTCATTGCGAGTAGGAATGACGATGCTGATGCGCGGGGTGCGGGGACGGGAATCGAAAAAGGACGACGGGGACGATGATCGGGGCGCGGAGAAGATACGCACGTGTGCTCCATTCGGGTGGGTGCAACTCTGTGTGTAGGGCGGCAAGCACGACGGCGATAGGGGTAACCGTGCGGCTCTAGGGCACGAACCTCCCCCTCGAGCTGGTTGAGGGGGGAATGGGGTGGGATGAGGGGCCGGGTGAGGAAGCGAGAAGAAATTCTCACTTTTTTTGTAGTATGTCCAGCGTTTGTCACCTTCACAAGGTCCCCCGTTCGGGTCAATCTGTGAGCGGACTGTGCGTGGTAGTAGCGTTGGAACAGGCCGACGTATCCCGGCGTTAGACACAAGCGGACGACCATGGAAGACACCGCGGTCGGTTCATGAACGAGGAGGCCTCACGATGAGCGGAACAACTGAGAAGGCGACACTGGCAGGCGGCTGCTTCTGGGGCGTCGAGGAACTCGTGCGGAAGCGCGACGGAGTCATCTCCACCCGGGTGGGCTATACCGGCGGCGACACCCCGAACGCGACCTATCGGAACCACGGCGACCACGCCGAGGCGATCGAGATCACCTTCGACCCCGAGCGCACCAGCTTTCGCGAACTTCTGGAGTTCTTCTTCCAGATCCACGATCCGTCGACCAGGGACCGCCAGGGCAATGACCGCGGTCGCAGCTACCGTTCGGCGATCTTCTTCGCCGACGCCGAGCAGGAGCGCGTCGCCAGGGACACCATCGCCGATGTCGACGCATCCGGCATCTGGCCGGGCCCGGTCGTGACCGAGGTCGAGCCGCTGGGTGGCTTCTGGTTGGCCGAGCCCGAGCACCAGGACTACCTGCAGAACTACCCGAACGGCTACACCTGCCACTTCGTGCGCCCGGGCTGGGTGCTGCCGCGCCGTGAACAGGTCGCCGGCTAACGATCTCGGGCACCAAATGAGGACCTCTGGTGACGGAGGTCCTCATTTTTTGTTGTCTCCGGTCGCCGGGTTGTGTCCGGTCAACGCGCCGACGACCGCGACGGCGAAAAACTGAGGGTTCCCTCATTTTTTTACGCTCTGACCAGCTCGCATACTGCTTCGCTCCACCGGACGGGACCAATGACCCTGCACCGACGGTGTAAATTACAACCGGTCTGTAGAACCTAACAGGCGATTCTCAGCCGACCATCCTGGTTCGCGTTGAGTTGTTCCAAGTGGCAACACACGCTTGGCATTTACACCAAAAGGAGACCCAGGTGGCGTCAACACCCGCTGGAGACATTATCCAAAGCATTGGAGGGGCCGGAAACGTCGTCCACCTCACTCACTGTGCGACCCGCCTGCGCTTCACGCTCAAGGACGCATCTGTGATCGACCAGGCTGTTGTCGAGGCCATTCCGGTCGTCCTGGGCGCCGTACCGCAGAGCGGCGACCGCTACCAGGTCGTCATCGGTGGCGCTGTCGAAACCGTGTACAATGAGATCCTCGCGCTCCCGTCGATGAAGAACATCGGCAGCGGCGAGAAAAGCGCCGACGACATCAAGGCCGCCGAACGTGCCAAGGGCCCCCGCGGAAAGTTCGCCGGGCTCGACACCTTCTTCGAGGTCCTCTCCGACTCCTTCCGCCCGATCCTGGGCGCGCTGCTGGGCGCCTCGCTCTTCATCACCTTCATGGCCCTGATGGCCACCCTCGGTGTCATCCCCGCCTGGAACGCACCGGGCGTCACTCTCGAACCCGGCTGGGCCTTCATCAACCTGATGTGGCAGGGCGTGTTCGTCTTCCTGCCGCTCATGGTCGCCTACAACGCCTCCAAGCGCCTCGGCGCCGACCCGTGGGTCGGTTTCGGCATCATGGCCGTCGTCATGCTGCCGGGCTTCTCCGCCCTGGCCGCCTCCGACGGCGCCCAGACCGTCTTCGACGGCAAGGCTGCCATTGTGTCGATCTTCGGCCTGCCGCTGACCGTCACCGACTACAGCTCGCAGGTCTTCCCGCCGCTGCTGATGGCGGCCGCTCTCGGCCTGCTCACCAAGGGCCTGAAGAAGGTCATCCCGGCCAGCGTCCAGCTGATCTTCGTGCCGTTCCTGAGCATGCTCGTCATGATCCCCGTCACGGCCTTCCTCATCGGCCCGATCGGCGTCTTCGGCGGAGCGGCCATCGGCGAGTTCCTCAAGTCCATCAACGACTTCTCACCGCTGATCTTCGCGATCGTCATCCCGCTGGCCTACCCGTTCATGGTTCCGCTGGGCCTGCACTGGCCGCTGAACGCCGTGATGCTGCTCAACATCCAGTCCCTCGGCTATGACTTCATCCAGGGCCCGATGGGCGCCTGGAACTTCGCCTGCTTCGGTGCGACCGCCGGCGTGCTGTTCCTCGCCATCCGCGCCAAGAACAGCGCAATGAAGCAGACCGCATCGGGTGCTCTCGCCGCGGGACTCCTCGGTGGTATCTCCGAACCGTCTCTCTACGGCATCCACCTGCGCTACAAGCGCATCTACCCGCGTATGCTCGTCGGCTGCCTCGTCGGTGGTGTCATCATCGGTCTCGGCGGTGGCGTCACGACCAACGCGTTCGTGTTCACCTCGCTGCTCACCATCCCCGCGTTCAACAACATCCCGCTGTACGCGATCGCCGTTGCCGCATCCTTCTTCACCGCGATGATCCTCGTGATCCTCTCCGGCTACCTGTCGCCCGAGCAGAAGGCCGAAGCGGCCGCTCAGCTCGCCGCCGACACCGCCATGGAGGACGCCAAGCACGCTCCCGTCACTCCCGTCGCGGCACCGGTTGTCGCCAGCACCGCTACCGCCACGGCACCTGCCGGCGGCGGCACGGCGACACTGGTCGCCACCGTCCTCGCCACGATCGGTTCTCCGGTCGCCGGCATCGTCGTTCCGCTCGATGAGGTGCCGGACCCCGTGTTCAGCAAGGGCATCGTCGGACTCGGTGTTGGCGTCGACCCGACCGGTGACACCGTCTTCGCACCGGCCGCCGGCAAGGTCCTGGTCGCTCAGCCGACCGGCCACGCCTTCGGCCTGATGCTGGACGGCGGCATCGAAATGCTCATTCACGTGGGCATCGACACCGTGAACCTGGCCGGCAAGGGCTTTGACGTCAAGGTCAAGGCCGGCGACAGGGTCGAGGCGGGTACCCCGCTGGTGACCTTCGACCGCGCGATCATCGAAGAGGCCGGCTACTCGCTGGTCACCCCGGTGCTCGTGACCAACCCGAAGAAGTTCGGCTCCATCGACCAAGCCGCCACCGGCCACGTCGCCGTCGGAGACGCGCTCCTCACGGTGACCGCCAAGTAACACGCAGCACAGCACGACACCACAGGGTGGGCAGAGGATTCTCTGCCCGCCCTGAGGTGTTTGTGCGCGGTATGCACCCTGTGCCGGCGGGCGCTGCGGCATTGACAGGGCTGGTGGCCCGGGTGATCGTGGGCGCATGTCCGAGAATGCGAGCAGTCCAGCGCCCCAGTCCAGTCCAGCATCGTCGAACGGCCCGGGGCATCCGAGCGTCGCCGAGCGCGCCGCAACGGGCAAGGCTGCCAGGCAGCACACCCCGGTGTCGAGCCACCGCGGCTGGAAGCCGGCTGCTGACCGGGCCGATCCCGTGGGGCTGCTAGAGGACCAGAACCTCACCCGGGTGCCCGACCTGGTGCCGGTGCGGCACGGCCGCATGATGGCGTCACCGTTCACGTTCTATCGCGGCGCCGCCAAGATCATGGCCGCCGACCTCGCGCACACACCTCGCGCCGGACTCATCGTGCAGCTCTGCGGCGACGCCCACCTGTCCAACTTCGGCGTCTTCGCCTCTCCGGAACGCAACCTGCTCTTCGACCTCAACGACTTCGACGAGACCCTTCCCGGCCCGTTCGAGTACGACGTCTTGCGGCTGGCGGCGAGCTTCACGATCGCGGCCCGCAACAACGCCTTCAGCGCCGCGGATGTGACGGGCGTCACCAGCGAGGTCGTGCGGTCGTACCGGGAGGGCATGGCCCAGTTCGCCGCGATGCGCACCATGGACATCTGGTACGCCCGGATGTCGGAGCAGGAAATGATCGCGGCGCTGGAGATGGCCAAGGCCACTCAGAAGGGCAAGGCGGCGAGAAAGGCCTCGAAGAGCATCGAGAAGCGCACTCTCAAGAACGCCGCGAAGGCGAGGTCCCACGACAGTATGCATGCGCTGGCCAAGCTCGCCGAACTCGTCGACGGCAAATACCGGATCATCAGCCAGCCGCCCATCGTCATCCCGGTCCGGGAGCTCGCCGCGTCCTTCGGACTGACCTCGGAGGAAACCCAGAAGGCCGTCGGCGAGCAGTTGCAGTCGTATCGCCAGACTCTGCAGGACGACCGGCGCCAGCTCCTCGAACGCTTCACGGTGGTGGACGTCGCCCACAAGGTGGTGGGCGTCGGCAGCGTCGGCAACCGGGCGTTCATCGCCCTGCTGCAGGGCCGAGACGAGCAGGACCCGCTCTTCCTGCAGGTGAAGGAGGCCACCGCATCCGTTCTCGAAGACCACCTGCCGAAGAGCGTGTATGAACAACCCGGCGAGCGCGTCGTGCAGGGGCAGCGGATGATGCAGGCCGCCAGCGACATCTTCCTGGGCTGGACCAAGGGGGTGCAAGACAACCGCTACCTGTACTGGCGGCAGCTGCGCGACATGAAGGGCTCTGCGATCGTGGAAGCGATGGTGCCGATGGGTATGACGTTCTACGCTCACGCCTGCGGCTGGACCCTGGCCCGTGCGCACGCCCGCTCGGGCGACCCTGTCGCGATCGCGGCCTACCTCGGCAAGGGCGACAAGTTCGACCGGGCGGTGGTCGACTTCTCCGAGCGCTACGCCGACCAGAACGACAAGGACTACCAGGAGTTCCTCGAGGCCGTGCGGAGCGGGCGGCTCGCCGCCCGCGAGGGCGTCTAGCCCGCACGCGCCCCTCCCAACTGTTCCCCGCGCGGACAAGTGCGCCCGGTGTGCCGGGCGCACTTGTCCGGAACGGGACCAGTTCCAGCCGTACGATGGCAGGACACCCCCGCAGCGGCGGAGGCCCCGCGGCAGCTCGCGGCGATCCAGAGGCGAGGGAGGCGACAACGTGGCGAAAGCGCCCACGGTCTACGACGTCGCCGAGCGCTCCGGTGTCTCGATCGCCACGGTCTCCCGCGTGCTGCGCTCGCCCGCCGCGGTGCGGGAGAACACCAGGGAGCGTGTGCTCGCCGCCGTCACGGAGCTCGGTTACGTGCCCAGTGCTGCGGCCCGGGGTCTCGCCGCCCGGCGCACGAACGTGATCGGCCTGTTCTTCCCCGGCCACGACGAGACCGTGCCGGACCAGCCCGTCGACTCCGCGCGCGGAGACACCGTGCCCATCGTCGACGACGACTCCGACCGGTCGCCGGAGACCGACAACCTCTACTTCGACGAGGTGCTGCGCGGCGCCGAGATCGAGGCCTGGCGCCGCGGTTTCGCGCTCATGGTCGCCGCAGGGCGCGGATCGAGCCGGGAGGCCCTCGTCACCGACATCGCGGGCCGGGTCGACGGCCTGGCTGTGCTCGCCCGCACGGTTCCGGATGAGCTCCTCGCCTACGTGGCCCGCCGCATCCCCGTGGTGATCCTGGCCGGCGCCCAGCGCGCCGACGACTTCGACCACGTGAGCGCCAGCAATGGCCCCGGCATGCGCACCCTGGCCAATTACATGCTGCAGGACCACGGCGTGCACGACGTGGTCTACATCGCCGGCCCCACCGATTCCCCTGACGACGCCGAACGGCTCGCCGGGTTCCGCGACGCCCTCGCCGACTCCGGGGTGGGGGAGAGCAGCGTGCGTATCGTGCGCAGCGACTTCACCCGCGACGGCGGCCGGGCGCTGGCCGCCCGTATCCTGGCCGACCGGCAGCCCCGTGGCATCCTCTGCTCCAATGACGAGACCGCCCTCGGCGTGCTCGACGTGCTCGAGCAGCGCGGCATCCGGGTGCCGGAAGATGTGCTGGTCACGGGCTTCGACGGCATCACGGCCGGCCGGCACTCCCGGCCGCGGCTGACCACCGTGCACCAGCCGATGGTGGAACTGGGCCGGGCCGCCGTGCACGCCATCACCGCCAGGCTCGACGATCCCACTCTCGCTCCACAGGCGTTCACCCTGCCCGTTGAGGTCGTGCTGCGGGAGAGCTGCCCCCGCGTCTGAGCGTCGCGGACCGGCCACCGAAACCGCGCCGATGCTTGCATTCCTCGAATGTATGCGCATACAATCGAAGTCAGATCACGCGCCTCCCCGCTCGACCCCCTGGCGCGATCAGCTCAACGATGACTGAGGAAACCCGGTAGTAATGATGCAACCCACTCGATCTCGGCCCCGATCGGGGCCTCTCCGCCGAACGATTGCCGCGGTGGCGCTGGCTGTCGCCGCCTCGACGCTGGCCGCCTGCAGCATCCAGATCCAGAGCGCGCCTGACCCGTCCATCCCCGACGACACCATGCTCGTCGCCGCCGACAACGGCTCACCGCTGTTCGAGAAGAACTTCAACCCGTACATGATCAACAAGCGGGTCGCGGCGTTCTACATGTACGAGCCGCTCATCGTGCTCGACAACCTCACCGGCGAAGAACACCCGTGGCTCTCCACCGGGTACACGCAGCCCGACCCGTCCACCATCGTGTTCGCCATCCGCGATGGGGTCACCTGGTCCGACGGCGAGGACTTCACCGCCAAGGACGTGGGCTTCACCTTCCAGCTGCTCAAGGACAACCCGTCTCTCGATCTGCAGGGCATCTGGAGCTACATCGACACCTTCGAGGTGGGCGCCGACACCGTGACGGTGCACCTCACCACAGCGGACGTGCCCGCCGCCCAGCTGATCGCCTCCACCACCCTGATCGTGCCGGAGCACATCTGGGCCGACGTGAAGGACCCGACCACCTGGCGGAACCCCGACCCGGTCGGCACCGGCCCGTACACGCTGGGCAACTTCGCCCCGCAGCAGTACACGGTCGACAAGAACCAGGACTACTGGCAGGCCGACACCGTCGCCGCCGAGCACCTCATCCTGCCGGCCACCAACACCCAGCTCGACGTGGCCACCAAGGGCTACGACTGGGCGTACTCGTTCATCAGCGATGTCGAGGGCGCCTGGGTGGATGCCGGCAACCAGAACACCTACTGGTTCCCGCCGGGCGGCACCATCGCGCTGTTCCCCAACCTCACCAAGGCGCCGTTCAACGACGTGAATGTGCGCCTGGGCCTGTCCACGGCACTGGACCGGGGCATGGTCGGCGATGCCGCCGCCGAGGGCTACATGGACCCGGCCGGCCAGACGAACATCCTGCTGCCCAACCAGGCGGATGTGCTCAACCCCGATATCCCGGACTCCGGCCTGATCACCCAGGACACCGCGAAGGCGCTGGAGTACTTCGCCGCCGCCGGCTACACCCAACAGGGCGGCAAGCTGGTCGACGCATCCGGTGCCCAGCTCAGCCTCACCATCACCACGGCCGCCGGGTACAACGACTGGCTCAAGGGCGTGCAGGAGGTGCAGAAGCAGTGGGGCGCCATCGGCGTCGACGTCAAGGTGGAGTCGCCGCAGCCCGCCGCCTACACCCTGGCACTCCGCAACGGCGAGTACGACTTCGCCATGGGCGCCACGGGCGGCACCGGCAACACCTTCCGCGACTTCAACAACCTGCTCTCCAGCGAGTGGGTCAAGCCGGTCGGCGAAGAGGCCAGCAACAACTTCGAACGGTTCAGTGACCCGGCCGTCGACGAGATCCTGGCCGAATACAAGGTTGCACTCGACCCCGCGGTGCAGGCCGACCTGGCCAACCAGCTGCAGGAGGTCGTCTACGACCAGATCCCATCGATCAGCCTCTACTACGGCGGATCCTGGGGCCTGTTCAGCGACGCGAAGTTCACCGGCTGGCCCAGCGCGGACGACCCGTACGCCTCCCCGAAGACCTACGAGTCCACTCCGCTTCTTGTTCTCACCCATCTGAAGAAGGTCAACGATGACTAGCACCACGGCGGCGCCGCGCGGCGCCGAGAGCCTCACTCCAGGCCTGGATCCCACCGGCCTGAGCCCAACGGATGCGGCGCACGCGCCCAGTCCGGTCCTCGCCTCCCTGGGGTTCGTGGGCCGCAAGCTCGGCCTGTTCGCCCTCACCCTGTGGGCGGCCGTCACGGTCAACTTCCTGCTGCCACGGCTGATGCCGGGTACCCCGGCTGATGCCGCCCTGGCCAAGCTCGCCCAGAACGGCCCGGTCTCCGAGGCGACCAAGGCCGCTATCGAGGCGCAGCTCGGGGTGCCCACCGGCAACATTCTTGAGCAGTACGTCGCCTACCTCCACCAGGTGGTCACGCTGGACTTCGGCATCTCGTACACCTTCTACCCGCAGAGTGTGGGGGAGCTGGTCTCGGCGGCGCTGCCGTACACGCTCGTGCTGGTGGGCCTGGTCACCGTGGTCGCCTTCGTCCTCGGCACCCTGCTCGGCGTGCTCGCCGCGTGGAAGCGCGGCACCTGGCTCGACAGCGTGCCCACCCTGGTGGGGTCGTTCCTGAGCGCCTTCCCGTACTTCTGGACGGCGCTGCTGCTGCTCTTCTTCGCCGGCTACGTGTTGCGGCTGTTCCCCACCTCCGGGGCGTACGGGCCCACGGCCACGCCGAACCTCTCCTTCGAGTTCCTCGGCGACGCGCTCTACCACGGCGTGCTGCCGGCGCTCACGATCCTGATCACCTCGCTGGGCGGCTGGATCCTGGGGATGCGCAACACCATGATCTCCACCCTGGGCGACGACTACGTGACCTTCGCGGAGGCGAACGGGCTCAAGCCCCGCACCATCGCTCTGCGGTACGCCGCGCGCAACGCCATCCTGCCCAACCTCACCTCCTTCGGCCTGGCCCTGGGCGGTGTGGTGGGCGGCTCGATCCTGGTGGAGCAGGTCTTCGGCTACCCGGGCATCGGCTACCTGCTCTTCAACGCCGTCACCAACCAGGACTACCCGTTGATGCAGGCACTCTTCCTGATGATCACCGTGAGCGTGCTCATCGCCAACTTCCTCGTCGACATTTTGTACGGCGTGCTGGACCCGAGGACCCGACGATGACCACCTCACTGCCACCCACCACCGCCATCCTGCGCGCCCCGGTTACCCCGGCCGGCGAGGCGCCTTCCGCCTGGAAAGTCGTCGCCCGCGTCGCCTCCACGATCTGGTCGAACGGCAAGGCCCGCATCGGCCTGGTCATGTTGGCCGTGTTCGTGCTGCTGGCGATCTTCGCCCCGCTGATCGCGCCCTACGGCGCCAGCGAGACCGGCTTCGAACGCAGCGCAGACCCCAGCGCCGCGCACTGGCTGGGCACCACCGCCGCCGGTGAAGACGTGCTCAGCCAGCTGCTCTACGGCGCCCAGATCAGCATCTTCGTCGGCCTCATCGCCGGCCTGCTCTCCACCGTCATCGCCGTGCTCATCGGCCTGAGCTGGGGCTACGTGCGCGGCTTCGGCGCCGACGTGATCAACTTCATCGTCAACCTGTTCCTGGTCATCCCCGGCCTGCCGCTGATGATCGTGATCGCCGCGTACCTCTCCGGTGGCGGCATCGGCATGATCATCGTGGTCGTCGTGATCACCGGCTGGGCGTGGGGCGCCCGGGTGCTGCGCAGCCAGACCCAGTCGCTGCGCTCCCGGGACTTCATCACGGCCGCCGTGTTCAGCGGCGAACGCCCGTTCCGCATCGTGTTCCGCGAGATCCTGCCGAACATGACCTCGCTCATCGTCGGCAACTTCTTCGGCGCCGCCACCGCGGCGATCCTCGCCGAAGCCGGCCTGGAGTTCCTCGGCCTCGGCGACTCCACCGTGGTGAGCTGGGGAACGATGCTCTTCTGGGCGCAGAACTCCAACGCCCTCCTCACCGGGCAGTGGGCTCTGCTGTTCGCCCCCGGCCTGTGCATCGCCCTGTTGGCCACCTCCCTCACCCTGATCAACTTCGGCGTCGACGGCATCAGCAATCCCCGCCTCCGGGAAGGAACCAAGAAATGACCCCGTCTCCGTTCAGCCAGATCCCGCCCGCCACCAACACCACCCTGCTCGAGGTGCACGACCTCTCGGTGCACTACGGTTACGGCGCCGGCGCAACCAAGGCCGTGCAGAACGTCTCCTTCCGGCTGGCCCACGGCGAGTTCGTTGGCCTGGTGGGGGAGTCCGGTTCGGGCAAGTCCACCCTCGGTTTCGCGCTCACTGGGCTCTCCAAGCCCCCGGCGCACATTGAGAAGGGCCGCATCCTCTTCGGCGGCAAGGACATCGCCAGCCTCGATGCCGAGCAGCTGCGCGAGCAGCGCCACGGCGGCATCGCCATGGTGCTGCAGTCCGGCATGAACGCGCTCAACCCGGTGCGCAGCATCCGCAATCACTTCATCGACATCTTCCGCGCCCACGGGCACGTCGAACGCTCGCGCTGGGCCGCCCGCGCCACCGAGCTGATCGGCAAGGTCGAACTGACTCCAGCGGTGCTCGACAGGTTCCCCGCCGAACTCTCCGGCGGCATGCGCCAGCGGGTCTCCATCGCCCTGGCGCTCTCGCTCGAACCCGAGCTGATGGTCTTCGACGAGCCGACCACGGCCCTGGACGTGTTGGTGCAGCACGCCGTGATGAACACCATCATCGAGCTGCAGAAGGCCGAGAACTTCACCGCCATCCTGATCAGCCACGACCTGGGCATCGTGCTCGAATCCGCCCAGCGGGTGATGGTGATGCACGAAGGCCGCATCGTCGAGGATGCGCCGGCCCGGCAGATTCTGGAGAACCCGCAGGCCGAGTACACCCGGATGCTGCTCTCGCACTACGCCGACCCGCGCGCCGAGGTTGTGGAACTGCCCGGGTTCGTCGACCGGCAGCAGCGGAGGGCGGAGGGCGTCGCCCGCGCCGACGGCGCCACCCACGCGCCCACAGTGTCGCCGCGCACCCGCCGCACCGACCAGCACGCCATGATCGTCGAGAACGTCTCGAAGGTCTACCCGGCCCCGCGCCGCGGAGAGGCACCGGTGCGCGCCGTGAACAACGTGTCGTTCACCCTCGAGCCCGGCGCCGCGCTGGCTCTCGTCGGCGCCTCCGGCTCGGGCAAGTCCACCATCGCCAAGCTCATCACCGCGGTGGAGAAACCCACCAGCGGCCGCATCCGCTTTGGCGACCTCGACGTCGGCACCCTCAACCGCCGGCACTTCCGCCAGCTGCACCGCGACGTGCAGATGGTCTTCCAAGACCCGTACTCGGCGCTCAACCCGCTTCACACCGTGGAATACGCGCTCACCCGGCCGGTGGTCAACTTCACCGGCCTGCACGGCACGGACGCCCGTCGCCGGGTGCTCGAGCTGCTCGACATCGTGGGCCTGAACCCGGTGGAGGAGTTCGCCGCCAAACTGCCGCACCAGCTCTCCGGCGGGCAGCGGCAGCGCGTGGTGATCGCCAGGGCGCTGGCCAGCGACCCGCAGGTGATCATCGCCGACGAACCGGTCTCGATGCTCGACGTGTCGCTGCGTGCCGGCGTGCTCGCGCTGCTCGAAGACCTCCGCGAACAGTGGGGAGTGAGCCTGCTCTACATCACCCACGACCTGCTCTCGGCGCGCGTGGTCACCGACAACATCATGGTGCTCAACGGCGGCGCTGTCGTCGAGACCGGCAACACCGCCGACGTGCTGCGCAACCCGCAGGACGACTACACGATCCGCCTGCTCGACGCGATCCCCAACCCGCGCAAGGTCGTCGCGTGACCGCCCCGTTCGGCGCCCTGACGCTGGCCCCGGAGATCGTGCACTTCAGCATCGACACAGCGGCCGGTCCGCTCACAGCCTTCCGGGCGCTGCCGGCAGGCCAGCGCCGCGGCGTGGCGCTGCTCGTTCCCGGCTTCACGGGCTCGAAGGAGGACTTCAGGCTGCTGCTGCCGCTGATCGCGGCGCACGGTTGGGAGGTCGTGAGTTACAGCCAGCGTGGCCAGGCCGACTCCGCCGCCCCCTCCGGCATCGACAACTACCGGCTCGACGACTTCGCGGCGGATGCCGTCACCGTCGCGCACGAGATCGGCGCGGGTGGCCCGGTACACCTGGTCGGGCACAGCCTGGGCGGCCTCGTCGCCCGGGCCGCACTGCTCCGCAGCCCCGCCCTGTTCACCGATCTCACCATGCTCTGCTCCGGCCCAGGCGGCCGGGCCGGCGTGCACGAGGCGGATGCCGCGCTGGTGGCCGAGCACGGCACTCTGGCGATCTGGGCGCTCGACCACCCGGCGGGCAGCCCGCTCACCGGCGATGACGAGTTCGTGCGCGACCGCCTGATCGCCTCCTCGGTCGACAACTACCTCGGCGGTGCGCGCATCCTGCAGAGCACCCCGGACTCCAGCATCGCCGTGCGCGCCACCCGGGTGCCCACCCTCGTCGCCCACGGCGACACCGACGACGCCTGGCCCATCCCCTCGCAACGGCTGATGGCCGAGCAGCTCGGCGCCGAGTACCGAGTGATCCCGCACGCCGGGCACCTGCCCAACCTCGACAACCCCGGCTTCACAGCCGCACTGCTCGACGAGTTCTGGGCATCCACCAACTGACTTTTCTGACTTCACCACCGCACCACCAGAACCCAAGGAGATCCTTCCATGCTCACTTTCCCCCAAGGCTTCCTGTGGGGCGCCGCTACCGCCGCCCACCAGATCGAGGGCAACAACGTCAACAGCAACTGGTGGCCCAAGGAACACGCGCAGGGCACCACCATGGTCGAACCCTCCGGTGATGCCGCCGACAGCTTCCACCGTTACCGCGAAGACATCAAACTGCTCGCCGACCTGGGCCTGAACTCCTACCGGTTCAGCATCGAGTGGGCCCGCATCGAGCCGGAGCGCGGCTTCACCTCCCGCTCGGCCGTGGACCACTACCGCCGCATGGTCGACACCTGCCACGAGTTCGGCATCGAGCCGATCGTGACCCTGATGCACTTCACGGTGCCGCGCTGGTTCGAGAACGACGGCTTCTGGCGGGCCGCTGATGCCGCCGACCTGTTCGCCCACTACACCGAGTTGGCCCTGCCCGTCGTGGCCGAGGGCGTGAACTACGTGTGCACCATCAACGAGCCCAACATTGCCGCCATGCTCGCCGGCGGAGAAGACGCCGCCAACCTGGTTGCACACGGGCTGCCCGACCCCGACCTGCAGGTGGCGGATGCGCTGCTGCTCTCGCACCAGCGTTCCCGCGAGGTGCTCTCGCAGGTGAACGGACTGAAGACCGGTTGGACCATCGCCACCCAGGCGTTCGTGGCCGTGGACGAGGAGGGCGCGGACGAGAAACTCGCCGAGTATGCCTACCCCCGCGAGGACTGGTACCTGGAGACCGTGAAGGGCGACGACTTCGTGGGCGTCCAGGCGTACACCCGCACCTTCATCGGGCCGGAGGGCCCGCGTCCCGTCGCCGAGGGCGTGGAGACCACCCTCACCGGCTGGGAGTACTTCCCACCCGCCGCCGGTATCGGCGTGCGCGCTGCGTGGGAGCTCACCGACCACGTGCCCGTGATGGTGACCGAGAACGGCATCGCTACCGCGGACGACAGCCGCCGCATCGCCTACACGCAGGGGGCCCTCGAGGGCCTGCACGCCTGCATCGAGGACGGCATCGACCTGCTCGGCTACCTGCACTGGTCGGCGTTGGACAACTACGAGTGGGCCTCGGGATTCACCCCCACCTTCGGCCTGATCGGCTGGGACAAGCAGACCTTCGCCCGCACTCCCAAGCCCAGCGCCAGCTGGCTGGGCGAGGTCGCCCGCCGCAACGGCCTGAAGAGCTCCGCGGCCCCGACCGCGCGATGACACTGCAGACGGGAGACTCCGGCACCGAGGCCGTCGAGGCCGACCTCCGCGCCCGGCTGGCCACCCTCGACCTGGCCACCAAGGTGGCGCTGGTGACTGGGGAGAACTCCTGGAACCTGCGTGCCGTTCCGGCCATCGGCCTGCGGGCGGTGTCGTTGTCCGACGGGCCGGCCGGGGTGCGCGGAGTCGCCCAGGTCGACCCGCTGCCGTCGGCCAGCTTCCCCAGCCCCACCGCGATGGCCGCCACCTGGGACGTGGCCGCCGCATCCGGCATCGGCGATGCCTTCGCGGTGGAGGCGCACCGGCAGGGCGTCGACGTGGTGCTGGCCCCGGTGATCAACCTGCAGCGCACCCCCTATGGCGGACGCCACTTCGAGAACTTTTCCGAGGACCCGCTGCTGGTCGGCGCGATGGGTGCGGCGCTGGTCACCGCCATCCAGTCACACGGCATCGCCGCAACGCCCAAGCACTTCATCGCCAACGAAACCGAGACCGAGCGCACCAGTTACACGGCGCACCTGGATGAACGCACGCTGCGCGAGGTGTACCTGGCTCCGTTCGAAGACGCCGTCGACGCGGGTGCCTGGGCGATCATGTCGGCGTACAACGGCGTCGACGACGGCGTGCAGGCCGCGCCGATGAGCGAGCACGGCCACCTGGTCAATGACATCCTCAAGGGCGAACTCGGCTTCGACGGAGTGGTGATGAGCGACTGGATGGCCGCCAGGCGCACCGTGCAGACCGCCGTGGGCGGACTGGACCTGGCGATGCCGGGCCCGTTCGGCCCGTGGGGTGACGCCCTGCTCGCCGCGATCGAGGCCGGCACCGTCGCCGAGTCCGTGCTCGACGACAAGGTGCTGCGGGTGCTCAGACTCGCCCGCCGGGTGGGCGCCCTCGACGGCGCCACTCCCGCCACGGGCAGGGACGACGTGTCCGGTATCGACGTGGCCGCTGTGGTCCGCCGGCTCGCCGCCCGCTCCACAGTGGTGCTGCGCCGCGCCGGCGACGTACTGCCGTTACGCAAGCCCGCGTCGGTGGCCCTGATCGGACCCAACGCCGTCGAGGCGTTCACGCAGGGCGGCGGCAGCGCCCACGTCAATCCGCCCTACCTGATCAGCCCCGCCGATGGCCTCCGCGCCGCTCTTGGCGAGGGCGTCACGGTCACGGTCGACGCCGGATGCACGTCCAGACTCACCGCCAGGCTGGCCGATCCAGGCGTGACCGACGACTGGACCATCGCCCATTACGCGGCTGGCGGGCACCTCGTGGCCAGCACGACCCAGCCGGCCGGCGGTCACGTGCACGTGACGCCGGCGAGCGCGGCCGTGCTGCGTGTCAGCCTCACCGGAACCGTGCGGCTGGACACCGCCGGCAGTCATGAACTGGGTGTCGCCGCGCTCGGCCGCCACGAGTCGTTCCTCGACGATGTGCCGCTGCACCGGGAGACCAGCACGGCGCATGGCGAAGACGTGCTCACGAGCACCAGCAACAATCCGCCCGGCGGCTCCGCCACCCTGACGGTCGACGAACCACGCGCGGTGCGGGTGCGAGTCGAACTGGAGATTCCCGATCTTGACGACTTCGGCCGCTGGTCCGTCGTCATCGTGCGGCACGTGGCCCCGGGACCGAGCGAAGACGAACTGCTGGATGCGGCCGTCGCCAGCGCGGTCGCCGCCGAGGTGGCCGTGGTGGTGGTGGGCACCAACGACGAGGTCGAGAGCGAAGGCTTCGACCGGCAGAGCCTGGCCCTCACCGGGCGGCAGGACGAACTCGTGCGCCGGGTCGCCGCCACGGGCACTCCCACCATCGTGGTGGTCAATGCCGGCGCTCCGGTGATCCTGCCCTGGCTCGACGAGGTCGCCGCCGTGCTCTGGACCTGGTTCCCCGGCCAGGAGTGCGGCAACGCCCTCGCCGACGTTCTGCTCGGCCGGGTCGAGCCCGCCGGCCGGCTGCCCTGGACGCTGCCTGCCCGGGAGGAGGACATCCCCACCCGCCCGACCGCGCCAAGGGACGGCCGGCTGCGCTACGACGAGGGCGTGCTCGTGGGTCACCGCGCCTGGGATGCCGCCGGCCGGCAACCCGCCCGGCCGTTCGGCTTCGGCCTCGGCTGGACCGACTTCGAGGTGACCGGGATGCGTGCAGCTGCACAGGCACTCGCGGCGGACGGTACCGCTGACGGCGCCGCGGACAGGGTGCCGGACGGCTCCGTGGACCTCCTGGTCACCGTGCGCAACACCGGAGAGCGCGCGGGCACCGCCGTGGCGCAGGTGTACCTCGAGCCACCGGCGGGCGAGGTGGTACGTCCGCTGCGAAGCCTGGCCGGCTTCGCCACGGCTCTGATCGAACCGGGCGAGCAGGCCGACATCCCCGTGCGTATTCGCGGCCGGGCCTTTCAAACTTGGGACGTCGCGGCCCACGACTGGACCACGCTACCGGGGGAGTACACCCTGCACGCCGGCCTGCACTCCCGGGACACCGGCGCCACCCTGACTCTGCCCCGCTAGCCACCCGTCCCACGGTTCGTAACTGTTCCCCGTGCGGACAATTGCGCCCGGCACACCGGGCGCAATTGTCCGCTTCGGCAACAGTTGGGGCGGGGCTAGACGAAGCGCTCGAGCACCGTGCCGTCGCGCATCCGCTCGACGCGCTTCACGTGATCACGGATGTCGCGCACCCCGCGGTACACCGCCAGCTCGGCCACATCCACCACCTTGGTCGACGCGTGCGCCCGGGTCGGATGCGCGAACTCCTCAATCGACTGGAAGCTGGCCCGCCCGCGCGGCTCGGCGCTGAACCGCTGCGCGAAGCCCGTGTTCACGTGGGTCAGCTGGATGTCGTCTTCGTGCGCGGTCACCAGGCTGCGGGTGTCCACAGTGATCACGGTGTGTGCGTCGTCCCGATAGGACCGCGCGGCGAGCAGCTCGTTTAGGCGCGCCTTCTGCAGGAAGAAGAACACCCGGTCGTTGAGCATCGTGTACCACTCGCTCGGCGTGAGGTCCTCGAGCGCGGCGGCCAATGACGATTCGTGAATCGCCTTCTGGTGCCGGATGACCGCGGTGCCGTAGTCGGGGTGGGTCAGCTCGATGTTCTCCCCGCGGCGTTTGGTGAGGATCGCGGCTTGCGGGGCGCCCTGCCGCACGCCCCAGCGGGTGACGAGAGCGGCCGTGGAGAGCAGCCCGTGCCGCTCGATCGACGGCCACGCGCCATCCGCGGCCACGTGGTAGAGCTCGGGGTAGAGGCGGATCAGATCCTTGGAGAGCACGGGGCAAGCGTACCGCCGGCGCCGTGCCCTCCACAGCCGGGCGCTCCCTGCCGCGCTGCCTAGACCCGCGCCGGCACCCGGCCGGCCCGGCCCAGCCGGTCCCCGCTCGGCTGCGCGCTCGGTCCGAACGGCGTCTCCTCCCGGTTCAGCCGAAACGCGAGGGGCAGCGCCCGACCGAAGTGCCGCAGCGCGCGGTGCCAGAAGAGCACGGGCGACAGCCCGCAGGCGCGCATTGCCGCACCGTGATCGACGGCCAGCACCGTGGCGGTGCCCACCGCGAGAACCCAGGCCGCCGCCGCCGCGAGCAGGCGGGCCGGGCGGGGAGTGCGCTCGAAGCCCATCCGGAGCTGATCGATCTGAAAGCGCACGTGCTCCACCTCGTCGGTGAGGATGCGCCGGGCCACTCCCTGCACGACCGGGTCTGCACAGCGCCCGAGCGCGGCGAAGTACTCCATCGCCACGGTCTCGACGATGAGGAACAGGGCCACCTCGGTGCGCAGGCCCAGCATGCGGCGGAGCGCCACGAAGGCACCGTCGGTCCAGTGCGCGCTGAGCGGCTCGGTGCCGAAGCGCACGAGCGCGGCACGGAACAGCGCGGAGTGCTTCTGCTCCTCGGCGACGAACAGCCGCAGCGCCCAGTCGTAGCCGGGGTTGTTGCGCCGGCGGGCCTTGGAGAGCAGCCCCGTGCCGTCGCCGCTCTCGCCGAGTTCGAATCGCTGCAGCGACCGGGCGATCGCGGCCAGGTCCGCGGCCGGCAGCGGGCTGACCGAGTGCCAGGGGATGAGTGCATCCAGCCTGTCGTGGCGGGCGAGGTTCGCCTCGAAGTACGCCGTCCAGATCCCGAATCCCTGCGTGGAAGGTGCGTCGTGCTGAGTCATCCGAACTCCTCGTGTTGAGCGTGTCGGCCCGGCCTGCTGGCCGTCCGACCGCGGTTGCGGTAACCTTACGAGCGTTAACGTATCGAATAACGATACGAATTGCACGTTATTCGATATGAATTCACAGGAGGGCCACAATGTCTCGATCGGTTCTGTTCACGCTCCGGATTCTGCTGGCGCTGCTGTTCGCGGCGTCCCTGACCGCGCAGGTCGCGTCGGGCGCCATTGCCGGGGCCGCTCAAGCCGGACCGCTGTCGGGGATTCTCCTGGCCCTGGTGGTGACGGGTGCGCTCTGTGTGGAGGTCGTGCTCGTGAGCGTCTGGATGCTCGTGGCCATGGTGCAGAGCGAGAAGATCTTCGACGACCGCGGCTCGGCCGACACCTGGGTGAACACCGCGATCGGGGCTCTGCTGGCCGGGGCGGTGGTCGCGCTCGGCGGGGTGATCGCCGTCGTGATTGTTCAGCTGGGTGAGCCGGATGCGGCGGGCTGGCCGCTCGCGCTGCTCGCTGCCACCGCGGCCGGGGTGAGCGCCGCCCTCGCCCTGCTCGTCGTGGTGATGCGCCGACTGCTGCACACCGCCATCCAGCTGCGCAGTGAGCTCGCCGAGGTCATCTGATGGCGATCGTGATCAACCTCGATGTGGAGCTGGCGAAGAAGAAGATGTCGGTGACTGACCTGGCCGCCGGTATCGGCCTGGCCGTGGCGAACGTGTCGATCCTCAAGAACGGCCGTGCCAAGGCCGTGCGGTTCTCCACCCTCGACGCCATCTGTGCCGTGCTGGGCTGCCAGCCCGGCGACATCCTCACCTACGTGCCCGACGAGGAGCACTGACCCAGGCCTACTGCAGCGCGAGCACCGAGGCGAACAGCCGTGCGGGACTGGCGTAGTACACGGTTCCGTCCCGGAAGGTGAGCGCCGAGTTGTACTCGGATTGCACCACGCCGGCGTACCCGTCCGTGGATTCCGTGGCTCCGTCGGCGATCAACTGCGCGGTCGATGCGTCCCAGGTGGCCTGGTCACTGGGCCACTGGGCGTACCAGGCCTCGATGTCGCTGTTCGGGAGGCGCCAGAGGCACCGGATGCCACCGCCTTGCATCAGCGAATCCAGGTTGGCATTCGGGGTCTCGGCACGAAAGGTCAGCCCGTCGGTGGCGAATTGGTCATACTCGGCGGTGCTGAGTGCGGTGTCGCAGGCGGCGGCCGGGACCGTGACGGATGTCGGTGTGGGCGTGGATGGTGCAGTGGCGCTGGGCGTCGCGCTCGCTGTGGGCCTTGCAGCGGTTGTGCTGCTGGCGGTCGGGGTGGTGTCGACTTCTGGTGGGGACGCAGCGCAACTCGTGACGCCAATCAAGAGCGCGACTGTCAGTGCGAGAGTGGTGCCGGATCGAAAACTTCCCCATATCCCCATGACCTCAACCTAGACCTCAGCCGTGGCCATCGCTCTGATCTGGGTATTAAATTCCTGGGCTCCGTGAGCCTGGCACGCTACAGGTCGAACGCCAGCCGCGCGCCCAGCACGAGCATGACCACGGCGATGATGCCGTCGAGCACCCGCCAGGCGCGCGGGCGGGCGAAGACCGGGCGCAGCAGGCGCGCCCCGAAACCGAGGCCGGCAAACCAGAGCAGGCTGCCCAGCATGGCGCCGCCCACCCACCACCAGCGCCCGGCGGCATCCTGCTGCGAGGCGACGGAGCCGAGGAGCACGACCGTGTCCAGGTAGACGTGCGGGTTGAGCCAGGTGAGGGCGAGTACCGTGCCGACAGCCACGCGCATCCCCGTCACGGACGGCGCTCCGGTGAGCACCAGGGCCCCGGGGCGGATGGCGCGGCGCGCGGCCCACAGGCCGTAGCCGAGCAGGAAGGCGGCCCCGCCGATCCGCACGACCTGCATGACCGCCGGCGCCGCCTGCACGAGAGTGCCCATGCCGAGGACCCCGGCGAGAATCAGTGCGGCATCGGAGAGAGCGCAGATGGCGACCACCGGTGCGATCACCCGGGTGCGGCCCTCGATCCCGAGCCGCAGGACGAACGCGTTCTGGGCGCCGATGGCGACGATGAGGGAGAGCCCCGTGAGCAGGCCCAGGAGGGCGGGCAGGAGTGTTGTCGCGGGGGTCATGATTCCACCGTAGGCAGCCACCATGATTCAGTCCAGCTACAGTTTCTGATGATGCGTAAGCTGAGCTAATGCAGCGATTCACCCTGGAACAGCTCGGCACCCTCCTCGCCCTGATGGAGGAGGGCACCTTCGATGCGGCCGCCCGCCGCCTGCACGTCACGGCCTCCGCCGTGTCCCAGCGGGTGAAGGCCATGGAGCAGGCCTCCGGCCGGGTGCTCGTGCAGCGTACGACCCCCGTGGCGCTCACGGCGGCCGGCGCTGTGGTGCTGCGTTATGCGCGCCAGGTCGAACTCCTCGAGGCCGACACCGAACGCTTGCTCCAGGACGCCGCGCCGGCTGGTCGGCCGGCGCGCGTCTCCCTCGCCGTCAACGCCGACAGCCTGGCCACCTGGTTTCTCGGCGCGCTGGCGCCAGTGGCCGCCGAACGCGATGTGGCCTTCGATCTGCACCGCGAGGATCAGGAGCACACGCTCTCGCTGCTGCGCGCCGGCGCCGTCATGGCCGCGGTCACCTCCAGCCACGAAACCATCCAGGGCTGCGTGACCGAACCGCTCGGCCGGATGCGGTACCGCGCTGTAGCTACCCCGGCCTTCGTCGACCGCTGGCTCCAGGACGGCCTGGCGACATTGTCTCAGGCGCCCGTGGTGACGTTCGACCGCAACGACGACCTGCAGGATGCGTTCCTCCGCGCCCAGGCGGGACGCCCCGGCGCCGCGCCGCGACACGTCATCCCCGCCTCGAACGACTTCGCAAGGGCCGTGCTGCTGGGCCTGGGCTGGGGCGTGCTGCCCGAACAGCAGTGCCTGGAAGAGATCGCCGACGGCCGGCTCGTGGACCTGGCGGCCGCGCATCCGGTGGACGTGCCGCTGTACTGGCAACGATGGAACCTGTCGTCGCCACTGCTCGATGCCGTGTCGGCGGCCGTGCGGGAGGCGGCGAGCCGGGACCTCTGGGCGCTCTGACCCAAGCCGTACCGGCCGCCCTGCCTACCCGGCCAGGAGCTGGGCGAGACTGGCCGGCTTGAGACCGGTGATCGTTTCGATGTCGGTGCTGACCGCGGCCATCTCTCCGGCGGCGATGGCCGTGTAGGTCGAGACCCAGGCGTCCACCTGCCACCCCGGTGCGCCCCACGGCGCGCGGGACTCGTACGCCTCGGCGAGGGTTTCGTCGTGGAAACGCACGGTGCTTCCCTGGGCGGCGGAGAGCGTCTGGGCGACCTCGGCCATGGTCAGCGCCTCCGGTCCGGTGAGGTCGTAGGTCACGTTCCGGTGGGCGGTCACATCCCGCAGCACCGCCACGGCGGTCCTGGCCACATCCGCCCGGGCGACGGCGGCCACCCGGCCCGTGCCGGCCGGTCCGCGGATGACGCCATCTGCGCCGACGAGAGCGTGCATGAAGTCGAGGTAGAGGCTGTCGCGCAGGAAGGTGTGCTCGATCCCGGACGCCTGGATGTACTGCTCGGTGGCGTAGTGATCCCTGGCCAGCGTGAAGGTCGCATCGGGTGCCGCTGCGATGAACGAGGTGTAGACGATGTGGCGCACCCCAGCGGCTCGGGCCGAGTCGATGAAGGCGCGGTGCTGGTCGAGCCGCTCGGCATTCTCGGCGGCCGACACCATGAACAGCGTTTGCACGCCGTCCAGCGCCAGAGCGCAGGCGGCCCGGTCGGAATAGGAGAACGGCAGCGCGACACTCCCGGGCAACTGCGGCGCCTTGGCCACGGTGCGCGCGAGCAGACGTTGGGGCACGCCATCCGCGGCCAGCGCGTGCGCGACGAGGCTTCCGAGTGCTCCGGTGGAGCCGGTCACGGCGAGGATGGGCAGTGCAACCATCATGGGATGTCCTTTCAAGGCCCCGCGGCCGTGGCCTTACAGGTCGGTGTGGGCGAGCGCGAGTCCGCTCTGGCTGGCCCGGATCTCGATGCTCTGAATCTGGTCGCGCGGCACGTCGGTCGACGCGGCCAGGTTCTCGGTGCTCGGGCTGGTCGCCGTCCAGGTCGCCAGCACCGTCGAGTCGCCGTTCCGATCGGTCATGACCATGTCGTAGTCCTGCGGCCCGTTGTCCTTCCACAGCTCGTTGAGATACACGCACGACCAGTCGAACCGGGTTCCCCAGTCGGTATCGGTGATGGTGAGGGCGGCAGTGAGCGCGTTGGGTTCCAGCGGTTCCATGGCCACGATCCGGGTCGCCTCGGTCGGGGTCGCGGCCGGGCTGGTGGCAGGCGGCACGGCCGGGCCGGCCTCGACGCCGGGGGAGGAGGTGAGAACGGCGCCGAGCGCCCCGCCGCCCAGCGCGATCAGCACCGCGGCGGCGACGCAGGCCACGGCCAGGCGGATGCGGGTGCGCCTGGTGCGCTTCACGGCCGCGCCGGCCAGCCGCTGCACGAGTCCCGGCTGGTGCAGCGCGCTGCGCAGGTGGTCATCGGCGGCGCCGGCCTCGCTGATCGCCTGGGCCTCTGCCGCGGGGAGGGCGGCCAGGATGCCGGGCATCCCGGCGAGCTCGGCTACGGCGGCGGCGCAGGCGGGGCAGCCCGCGAGGTGGCGTTCGAAGGTGCGTCGGTCTTCGGTGCTCAGCGCACCGAGCACGTAGGCGGCATCCCACTCACGGAAGTTGTCGGGGGTGGAGGTCATTCGGTGACCCCTCTTTCCTGTAGGGCGAGCCGCATCGCTCGCAGGGCGTAGTGCAGGCGCGACTTCACGGTGCCCTCCGGTACCTGCTCGCGGCGGGCGATCTCGGCGATCGACTGGCCGAGGTAATAGGCGCTCACGAGCACGGTGCGGTGTTCGGGGGACAGCGCGGTGAGCGCATCCGTGAGCAGCCACCGGTCCAGGACGGCCTCGGTGGCGTCAGCTGACGCCGTCTCCGGCAGGGCATCGGTGCTGATCTCGCGGGCGAACCGGGCGCTGCGGCGGTCGTCGATGACGAGGTTCCTGGCCACGGTGAACAGCCACGCCCTGGCGGCCTCGTCGTCCCGGTCGAGAAGCGCCGGTCGTTTCCAGGCGCGCAGTAGGGCTTCCTGCACCACATCCTGGGCGAAGCCGTAGTCTCCGGTGAGGCGCACGACGTAGCGGAAGAGCGCCGGCCCGTGGGCATCGTGCAGCGCCCGGAGGAGCTCAGCGTGCGGCTCTGCGTGTTGGTCCGCCACGGTCACCTCCCGGTCTGCCCGATGCCCACGATGAACACGGTGGATCTAATTCTGCAGGGCGTTGAGTGAGAACTCGACGGAGCCGGCATCTTCGACCGAGACGAAGCCGAGGTCGGGGGCCTCAACACCGTAGTCGCTGAAGGTGATCGGGATGGTGCCGACGACCTGGCCGCCGGTGTCGGTGAGCGCGGCCTGCAGCTCGACGGTGACGGGCTGGGTCACGCCGTGCATGGTCAGTTCACCGGTGGCGCTCACGGTCTGGGCAACCCCGGCTTCGGGCGCCTCGAGGGTGACCGGTTCGGTGAGGGTGAAGGTGGCCGTTGGGAACTCGCCGACCTCCATGGCGGTGTCGCGGAAGTAGGCGTCCCTGGCGCTCTCGTCGGTGGCGATGCTCGCCACATCCACCGTGATGGTGGCGGCCGTGAGGGAGAGCGCGTCGACGGTGAGGACACCGGTCACGTCGGTCGTGCGGCCGGTCACGGTCACGTCGTTGCCCTGCAGCACCTCGTCGACACGGTAGCCCGCGTAAGAGTCCGCGCCGATGCTCCAGCTGCCCGACAGGTCGTCGGCGTTCACGGGGACGGAGGTGGCCGCATCCGACGTGGTGGGGGTGCCCGCCGCGATGGTGGGGGCTGCCTCGGCGTTGCTGTTGGCGTAACCGGCGTACACGGCCGGTCCGAATGCCAGGGCGGCGCCGCCGATGACGACAACTCCGCCCGCAATCCACAGCCCGATCTTCGTCTTCTTCTGCATGTCACCCTCGTTCAGTGTCGTCTTCACTCTTGCCACGGATGATGGTCATCCACCCTGAACAACGAGGCGCAGAGCCCAAAGGTTCACCGGCATCCAAAACTGCTGGAAATGGGGTTCGGGAGAGCCGCACTCAGCCGGCTCGGCCGCTGATCCGCCGGCTGAGCTCCGCCGCCGAGTGCTCCACCGCTGCGGCGAGTTCCGGCCAGCGCTCGGGCGGCACGCTCGAGCGGGCGAAGGTGACGGCGATGCCGGCGGCGGGCCAGCCGGAGTGGTCGCGCACCGCCACGGCCACGGATGCGATGCCTTCGGTGACGTCGCCGTCCTCGGCCGCGTAGCCGTGGGCGCGCACCTCGACCAGGAGTCGGCTCAGTTCGCGGTAGCTGCTCACGGCGCCCCGGGGATGGGCGCTGTCGTCGGCCGAGCGCTGCACGAACGCGGCCTTGTCGGGGAACAGCGCCCGCAGTTGGGACAGCGGCAGCGTGGCGAGCAGGGCCCGGCCGCTGGCCGTGAGGTGGCTGGGCAGCCGCACGCCGACATCCGTCACCAGGGCGGGCCGGCGGGGCGCGCGCTCTTCGACGAGGTAGATCACGTCGCGGCCGTGCAGCACCGCCAGGTGCGCGCTCTCGCCGATTTTGTCGACGAGCGACGCGAGGATCGGTCGGCCCAGCCGGGCCAGCGGTTCTTGCCGGGAGAAGCCGGAGCTCAACTCGAACGCGGCCAGTCCGATGCCGTAGCGGCGGGCCTCGGGGAAGTGCAGCACGAAGCCGAGCTCGGTGAGCACGCCGAGCAGCCTGTACACGGTGGAGCGGGGCAGACCGAGCGCCTGAGCGATGGTGGAGGCCGGCACGGGCCCGCGTTGGGCGGCCAGGTGCGTGAGGATGCCCAGCGTGTGTCGCGCGGCGGGCACATCGTTCTGTGCGGGCGCCAGACCGTGTTCTCGAGGCGAAACCATGGCGCACCCTCTCCCGGGATTCCACTCTAACCGGTGTGGATGCCGCGAGAACGGGCCCTTCGGACGCTTCAGGTACATGCGGACATGTAGCTAGTGAGAGCATCACTGAGGGGGACAGACATGGATGACGAGGAGCTGTACGGTCGGCTCGCGGGATCGGCGCCTGCGGTCATGAGCCGCGACGAGAGTTTCAGGGCCGCCGTCGATGCGATGATCACGAGCAGCCGGCCGGCACGCCGACGGACGCGCGCCCGTCGGTGGCTGATCGGGGGAGCGGCGCTCGGCGTCGTCCTCCTCGGGGGAACCTCGACCGCGCTGGCCTCGCCGCCGCTCCTCGAATGGTTGGGCTTCACCCCGGACCGGTCGTTGCAGCACACCAACGCCGACGGCGATTTCTGTGTGGCAGGCATGATCGTGCGTCCGGAGGGAGTGCCGGCGGACGACGCATCCTTCCTCGCCGCCCAGGAGATCCTCCTCGGCATCGACTTCGAGACCGTGGAGGTTCCCGACAGCGCTCGCCAGGACGCCCGGGCCTCGGCCGCCGCCGCTGCCAAGGCTGCCGCCCTCGCGCAGTACAACGCAGCCCACCCGGAGGCGACTATCCAGCCGGCGCCCCCTGACCCGGAGACCGACGCGTTGCTCAGTGCCGCCTTCACGATGATGACGGATGGCGTCACGGCCAGGGGCCTGGATACCAGCCACTTCTCGCTCGAAGCAGGCGGAACCTGTGACGAGGTCGCCCGGTGAGCCTGGCTGCCAGTGACGACCGCCTGGAGGCCCTGATCCGCGCCAATGCGTCGGACCTGCTCGCCTATCTGGAGCGGCGGATCGATCCGCGCGCGGATGCCGCTGACGTCTTGAGCGAGACCTTCATCGTGGCGTGGAGGAAAGCCCGTACGGCCCCGACCGACGAGATCGGCGGCCGGATGTGGCTCTTCGCGATCGCCCGCAACCTGCTGCTGAACGCCCGCCGATCGACCCGACGCCGCCTGGCCGCCACCGATCGGTTGCGCCACGAGCTGGACCACCCACCGGCGCCCACGGATGACCTCGAGACCCTCGCGGTGCGGGATGCTGTCGCGCAGCTCCCGGCCGCCCTGCGCGAACTCGTCGAACTCGTGCACTGGGAGGGATTCAGCATCGTGGAAGCGGCCCAGGTCAGCGGCGTCTCGGCGTCAACGGCCCGGTCGCGGTACGCGTCGGCGAAAGGACGGCTGCGCATTGCGCTCGCGACCGAGACGGAAGACTCGATCCGGTAGGAGGACTCCTACCGTCTCCGCAGGCCGGTCCACGTGCGGTCGCCGGTCAGCCAGCTCACCGCGACGAACTTTTGACGATGACGGTCCTGGTGCGCTTGCATTGCAGCATGACTACCGAGTGGACCCTGGCCCCGAGTAGCCCGGCCGACGCGTCCTGGATGGCGGAGCTTCGAGCCGTCGTCATGCGTGCCGACCTCGAGCGGCTCGGCCGGTGGGATCCGGTGCGGGTGCGCCAGCGCTTCCTGGCGGCCTTCGACAGCGCCCACACCTCGGTCATCACCGTCGACGGTGCGAGCGCCGGGCTCATCGCTGTGCGGCCGGAAACGGACGCCCTGTGGATCGAACACTTCTATCTGCAGCCCGCGCAGCAGGGCCGGGGGATCGGCGGGCAGGTGCTCCGGGAGATCATGGCCACCCAAGGTGATACCCGGCCATTCCGGCTGAATGTGCTGCAGGGCAGCCCAGCGCGAACGCTCTATGAGCGCAACGGGTTCGTCGTCGACCGCCAAGACCCGATCGATGTGTACCTGGAGGCGCCGCCTCGGCTCCGCTAGTCGCGCCGCCAGGTGTACTCGTTTTCGGGGCGGCCCGGGGTGCCGTATCGGGGGGAGCGCAACACCGAACCGTCCTCGGCGAGGTGCTCCAGGTAGCGGCGGGCGGTGACCCGGGAGATGCCGAGCTCGTCGGTGAGCTCGGCCGCCGACACCGGGGCGCTGCGCGCCTTGAGGAACTCGGTCACCCCTGCCAGGGTGCCCTCCGCGAGGCCCTTGGGCAGGGTGATCGGCGTGGGGGTGCGCAGACTGTTGAACGCCTGGTCGACATCCGCCTGGCTGGTCACCCGTGAGCGCTCGCCGAGTTGGCGGTGGAACTCCCGGTAGGTGGTGAGCTTCTGGGCGAAGGTGGCGTAAGTGAACGGCTTGATCAGGTACTGCACCACCCCGGCCGAGATGGCGCCGCGCACCACCTGCAGGTCTCGGATGGCCGTGATCGCGATGATGTCGCACTCGAGATTCGCGGCCCGCAGCCGGCGGGACACATCCAGGCCGTGCAGGTCGGGCAGGTTCATGTCCATCAGCACCAGGTCGACGGGGGAGCCGGTGGTCGCGGCTTCGGCAACCAGGCGGATGGCCGACTGGCCAGTGCCGGCGGTTCCGGCGTGCTCGAACCCGGGCAGCCGCTGCAGATAGGCCGCGTGTGCCTCGGCGGTGAGCGGTTCGTCTTCGACGATGAGAACCTGGATCACCGACCGGTCGGATGCGTCCACGGCCGGCGTGCTTTCCTGGTCAAGCATTCGGCGTCACCTGTGGCTCGGCGGCTGGCGCATGCAGCGGAATCGTCACGGTGAACACGGCGCCGATGCGCCGCGTCACGGTGAGGCTGCCGCCGAGCCGGTTCACCGCCTGGCGCACCAGTGCCAGGCCCAGGCCGCGCCCGTACCGGCCCGGGTCTTTCGTGCTGTGCCCGAGCGTGAACACCTGGCCGAGCTCGTCGGGGTCGACTCCGCGACCGGTGTCGGCGACCTCGATCACCACGACGGGCGGGGCCGGGGCGGCCGAGACGGTGCGGATGGCCACATCCACGCGTCGAGGAGGCTCGCCTCCGGCGGCGGCATCGAGGGCGTTGTCCACCAGGTTGCCCAGCACCGTCACCAGGTCCTGCACCGACAGTCCGGAGTCCGCCAGGGTGCCGGCGGAGTCCACGGTCAGCTGCACGCCCAACTCGCCGGCCTGGGCGAATTTGCCCACCAGGAGGGCACCGATCACAGGCTCATCCACCGAACCGATCATCTCGTCGGTCAGGTGCTGGCTCACAGCCATGTCCCTGGTCGCGAACTCCAACGCCTCCGCGCTCCGGCCGAGCTCCATCAGCGACACGATGGTGTGCAGGCGGTTCGCGTGCTCATGGGTCTGGGCGCGCAGTGCATCCGAGAGGGTGCGCATCGACGCCAGCTCGGTGCCGAGCGACTCGAGGTCGGTGTGATCGCGGATGGTGGTGACGGTGCCCATCGGGGTGGTGCGGCTGCGCACCCGGCTCGGAGTGGGCACCGCCGGTTCCTGGCTCACCACGAGCACCCGGGTGTCGGTGAGATGCACCTCGTCCTGCGCTGTGCGCCCGCTGGCCAGCAGCTCGGCGAGGCTGGGCGGGAGGTCGAGATCGGCGATCGCCGGCGCGGCGGCACCGGACCTGGAGCCTTGCCGGGACGGGATCCCGAGCAGCTGCGCGGCCTGGTCGTTGTAGAGCACGATGTCGCCCTTGCGGTCGACGAGCACAAGCCCTTCCCGCACGGAGTGCAGCACCGAATCGTTGTAGACGAAGAGCTGCGCGAGCTCCTCCGGGCCCCAGCCGAGGGTGACCCGGCGCAGATAGCGGCCGAGCAGCCAGGTGGCCACCGACCCGGCCAGCAGCAGTGCCAGCGCGAGCGCCAGGATGGCGGGGAGGCGGGCGTTGAGCGCGATCTGCAGGTTGCTGGTCTTCACCCCGGCTGCCACCAGGCCCACCACGGTGCCGTCGGGGTCGACGATGGGAACGACGGCGCGCACCGACGGGCCCAGCGTGCCGCTGGTCACCTCGGTGAACGGTGTTCCGGCCACGGCAGGGGCCGTCTTGCCGATGTAGTGCCGGCCGATCTCGCCCGCATCCGGGTGCGTCCATCGGATGCCGGCCGGGCTCATGATCGTGATGAAGTCCAGCTCGGCGTGTTCGGTCACCTCGAGGGTGTACGCCTGCAGGGCCGCCGTGGGGTCCGGTGACTGCGCCGCGGTGACCACCAGCGGACTGTCGGCGATCGCGGCCGCGACAGCGAGCATCCGGTCGGCCGTCTCGGAGTAGCCGCGGTCGCGGGCATCAACGAAAGACGCCGTCCCGACGAACACCGCCAGCACGACGATGAACACGAAGTGGGCGAGGAAAAGCCGGCGTGCAATGCTCCACCCGTGCATCTCGCGCACTCGTCCTTTCGCCTGTGAAAAACCGCCGGTCACGACGTCGTGACCAATATGACCGCAAGAGTGACCGTACGCCTCCCGTCCCGCACTGTGTATTCACCACTGCTGTTCGGGCCGCCTGCCGGATTCCGTACAGCCTAGACAAAGGAGTCTGACATGGCATTCGCTATTCCTCGCGGCGGCACTTCCCGCGGCGCCGGCCGCCCCGGCGGAACGACCCGCAAACGGCTCGACAAGTCCCACTACCTCTACATCGCGGTGATCGTGGCCGTCGGCCTGGGAATCCTGGTGGGCCTGCTGTTCGGCGGGCCGGACGGCTTCGCCGTTGCGCTCAAGCCGCTCGGTGACGTTTTCGTGCTGCTGATCAAGATGATGATCGCGCCGATCATCTTCTGCACCATCGTGCTCGGCATCGGATCCATCGCCAAGGCGGCGACGGTCGGGAAGATCGGCGGCCTGGCGCTCGGCTACTTCCTGGTGATGTCCACCTTCGCGCTGGGCATCGGCCTGCTCGTCGGCAACCTCATCCACCCCGGTGAGGGTCTCAACCTGCAGGATGCGACCTACACCGCCCCTGAGGCGGCCGACACGCACTCGTTCCTGCTCGGCATCGTGCCCACCACCCTGATCTCCTCGCTCACCTCGGGCAACATCCTGCAGACCCTGATGGTGGCGCTCGTCGTGGGCTTCGCGCTGCAGAAGATGGGAGCCGCCGGCAAGCCCATCCTCACCGGAATCGCACACCTGCAGGCGCTGACCTTCCGTATTCTCGTGATGGTGATGTGGCTGGCCCCGATCGGCGCGTTCGGCGCCATCGCCGCCGTCGTCGGCGCCACCGGGATCCAGGCCGTGATCAGCCTGTTCACTCTGATGGCTGCGTTCTACCTCACCTGCATCATCTTCATAGTGGTGATCCTCGGCGGGCTGCTCAAACTGGCCACCGGCGTCAACATCTTCAAGCTGATGCGCTACCTGGGCCGCGAGTACCTGCTGATCTTCTCGACCTCGTCGTCTGAGGCCGCGCTGCCCCGCCTGATCGCCAAGATGGAGCACCTCGGGGTGTCCAAGCCGGTCGTGGGGGTCACCGTGCCCACCGGGTACTCGTTCAACCTCGACGGCACGGCGATCTACCTCACCATGGCGTCGCTGTTCATCGCCACGGCCCTCGGCCAGCCGCTGATGCTGGGGGAGCAGATCGGCCTGCTGGTGTTCATGATCATCGCGTCCAAGGGCGCGGCCGGGGTCACCGGAGCGGGACTCGCGACCCTCGCCGGCGGCCTGCAAGCGCACGCCCCGCAGCTGGTCGGCGGGGTGGCATTCATCGTGGGCATCGACAGGTTCATGTCGGAGGCCCGCGCGCTGACCAACTTCACCGGCAATGCCGTCGCGACGGTGCTGATCGGCACCTGGACCAAGGAGATCGACCGGGCCCAGGTGGACCTCGTGCTCGACCGGCACGCGCCGTTCGACGAGTCCACGATGATGGCGGCGCACACCGTGGCGGAGCCAACGGATGCCGCCCATGACGTGCCGCGCGACGAAGTCGCCGCGCCGCAGCCCGAGCTGGCCAGGCGCTGATCCCCGGCGCACGGCTTTAGCATGCCTGACCTGCACTTAAGCTTCCCGGACGAGGGTCGAAACCGCCCTCGTCCGGGGGGCTTTCATGCGTTCGCATGCTAGGCTCGCTTCTGGTCTTACGACCCTTCACCAGGACGCGAACGCGTAGCCCCCAGCCCGACTGGGACGGCCGCGAGCGTACGGTGAGGCCCAGACGGGCGTGACCCCATGGTCACCCCAGCCCACACCGGTAGCCGGTGTCGAGGCCGGTCTCGGCCTACCCGTCCGACACAGCGAGCCCCCGTGTTGTCGACCGTCCAGGCGGTCCATTCGGCGTGCTCCGGAGAATCCGTGACCGAAATCATTGCCGTCAAGGCAGAAAAATCCGCCAGTGAGGCGGAGCACACAGCACCAGTAACAACCGAAACACCGGGCATCGCCGTCAAGGCGGACAAGCTCTACAAGGCGTTCGGCCGCAAACCATACGACATCGTCAAGAAGCTCCAGGGCGGCGCCAGCCGCGACGAGCTCGCCCACCTCGGAACCGCTGCCGTCATCGACGCCTCCTTCGAGGTGAAGCGCGGGGAGATCTTCGTGGTGATGGGACTGTCCGGCTCGGGCAAGTCCACCCTGATCCGCATGCTCAACGGCCTGCTCGAGGCGACCAGCGGCACTGTCACCGTCGGGGATACCCCGATCACCGGCATCCCGGCCGCCAAACTGCGCGACGTGCGCCGCCAGAGCATCTCCATGGTCTTCCAGCACTTCGCTCTGCTGCCGCACCGCACCGTGATCGACAACGTCGCCTACGGCCTCGAGGTGCAGGGCATGCCCCGCGACGAACGCCTGGCCAAGGCGCGCACCATCATCCGCCTGGTGGGGCTGGACGGCTGGGCCGACAACCTGCCCTCCGAGTTGTCCGGTGGCATGCAGCAGCGCGTCGGCCTCGGCCGCGCTCTGGCCGCAGACACCGACGTGCTCCTGATGGACGAGGCATTCTCCGCGCTCGACCCGCTGATCCGCCGTGAGATGCAGGAACAGCTCATCGAGCTGCAGGCCGAACTCGGCAAGACCATCATCTTCATCACCCACGACCTCAACGAGGCCATGTTCCTCGGCGACCGCATCGCCGTCATGCGCGACGGCCGCATCGTGCAGATCGGCACGCCCGAAGAGATCCTCACCGACCCGGCCAACGACTACGTGGCCCAGTTCGTGCAGGATGTCGACAGGGCCCGCGTGCTCACCGCCGGCAGTGTCATGGAACCGGCCCGGTCCGTCGTGACGGTGACCGCCGGTCCGCGCGCGGCCCTCCGCACCATGCGCGACCTGCAGACCTCGGCCACCTTCGTGTTGCGTCGCGACCGCAGCTTCGCCGGGGTCGTGCGCGACCGCGACGTGCTCAAGCAGGTCAAGGCCGGCGACGGCGACCTGCGCGCGATCATCCTCGACGCCACCGCGGTTTCCGCCGACACCGCGCTGGTCGATCTCGTCGAGCTGGCCGTGGAGAGCGACCTGCCCATCGCCGTTGTCGACGACCGCAATCGCCTGCTCGGGGTCATCCCGAGGGTCACTCTGCTCGCCGCCCTCGGCAACGTGAGCACCGGCACCGGCGAGCTGCCGGTGATGGAACCGCCGGCCACCATCTCGATGAGCATCATCACCGAAACCCTGCGCGAGACCGCGCCGGAAGGAGTCCAGCCGTGAGCATCACAGCAGCCCTGATTACAGCAACAGACTTCCGCATCCCGCTCGGGAGCTGGGCCGATTCGTTCATCGACTTCATCACCGACACCTTCGGGTTCTTCTTCGACTTCGTGCGCGCCATCTTCAGCGGCGCCTACGACCTCGTGGACCTCGTTCTCGCCACCCCGCCGTTCTGGGTGATCATCCTCGTGGCCGCCGCTCTGGGCCTGATGATCCGCGGCTGGAAGTTCGCCGTGGGCACCGTGGTCGGCCTCGTCGTGATCGTGGGCGTCGACCAGTGGGAGAACGCGATGGACTCGCTGGCTCTGGTGCTCGTCGCGAGCATCCTGGCGATCCTGTTCAGCGTGCCGCTGGGCATCCTGTCGGCCAAGTCCGGCCTGGCGTCCGGCATCATCCGGCCCGTCCTCGACTTCATGCAGACCATGCCGGCGTTCGTCTACCTCATCCCGGCGCTGATCCTGTTCCGCGTCGGCGTCGTGCCCGGAATCGTGGCCACGATCATCTTCGCCATGGCTCCCGGCGTGCGGCTCACCGAGCTCGGCATCCGCAACGTCGACCACGAGGTCGTCGAAGCCGGCCAGGCATTCGGTGCCTCGCCGTGGCGGATCCTCCGCCAGATCCAGTTGCCGTTGGCGATGCCCACCATCATGGCCGGCATCAACCAGGTCATCATGCTGTCGCTGTCGATGGTCGTCATCGCCGGCATGGTCGGCGCCGGCGGCCTCGGCCAGCAGGTGGTCGCCAGCCTCAACCGCATCGACGTGTCGCTGGGCTTCGAAGCCGGCCTGTCCGTGGTGATCCTCGCGATCTTCCTCGACCGCATCACGGCAGCGCTCGGCACCGGCAACACGCCGATCGGACGCCTCAGGGCGGCCCGCAAGCACAGGGCCACGCCCGTGCAGCCCGCCCCCACCGGAACGTCGACGACCGATCAGGCCGACATCGAGGCCGCCAAGCGGCCCGGTGTGCTCGTTCCCTCCTGAACGCCACACACCTCACGAACCTGCACCATTCGTCGCCCTCACCGGCGGCACGAAAGGAACACATGAAGAACCGTTCACTCAGCGTCATGGCACTCGGAGCCGTCGGGCTCCTCGCATTCACCGGTTGCGCCGCGGCCGAAGCCGAGACCGTCGGCGACGGCAACTCCGACAACAAGGACCTCACCATCGCCGTCTTCAACGGCTGGGACGAGGGCATCGCGGCCTCCGAGCTGTGGAAGGCCATCCTCGACGAGAAGGGCTACAACGTCGAGCTCGAGTACGCCGACGTCGCCCCGGTCTACGCCGGCCTGTCCACGGGCGACTACGACCTCAACCTCGACGTCTGGCTGCCGAACACCCACGCCTCCTACCTCAAGGAGTACGGCGACGAGATCACCGAGGTCGGGGCCTGGAACGACGAGGCCAAGAACACCATCGCCGTGAACGCGGATGCGCCGATCGACACCCTCGCCGAGCTCGCCGAGAACGCCGACCTATTCGACAACCGTCTGGTGGGCATCGAGCCCGGCGCCGGTCTCACCGAGGCCGTCACCGAGAACACCATCCCCACCTACGGCCTGGAAGACATGGACTACCAGACCTCCTCGACCGCGGCGATGCTCACCGAGCTCACCGCCGCCGAGAAGTCCGGCGAGAACATCGCCGTCACCCTGTGGGAGCCGCACTGGGCCTACGGCTCGTTCGACCTGAAGAACCTCGAAGACCCCGAGGGCACCCTCGGCATCGCGGAGACGATCCACGCCTACGGCAAGAAGGACTTCGCGACCGACTTCCCGCAGGCCACCAAGTGGATCGGCGACTTCAAGCTCGACCTGGAGCAGCTCACGTCGCTTGAGACCGCCATGTTCGTCGACTACGACGGCCAGGACTACGAGCCCATCGTGGCGAAGTGGATCGAAGACAACCAGGAATACGTGGACTCACTCACGAAGTAAGCCTCCGTTTCCACACACCAGCCCGCGCTTCGGCGCGGGCTGTTGGTGTACCCAGGCCTGGATCAGGCGGTCGCGCGCAGCTCCGAGCCGATGAACGCGGCCCAGGCGCCGGCCTTGCCGGTCTCGCCGGGGGCCAGCGGTCCCTCGGTGCCCACGACGACGAACCCCTGCGGCTTGGCGACGATGGTGGCGCCGGCCGCGTGCAGGCCGTGCGAGATCTTGGCGGCGGCATCGCCGTGGATGAAGAGCTTGATGCGGGTGTCGAACGCGGCGGCGCGCACACCGGTCAACGAGCCGGCCGGCAGAGCGCGCAACCAGGCCTGGATCTTCTCGGTCGGCCGCCAGCCGTTGATCGGACTGCCCACCACGAGCACATCGACGCCGTCCAGACTGGCCTCGGTGACGTCGGCCACATTCAGGGTGGTGGTGCCCCCGCCCAACTCGGTCGCTATCACCTCCGCAATGGTGCGGGTGTTGCCGTAGTTGGTGTCGTAGACGACGCGGGCGCGCATGGGTCCTCCTGGGTCGGGGCGGCATTGGCCGACACGGGCCATAGTGGACCCGGCCGTCGAGGCCGACAAGAGCAGGATTTCCCACCCGGCGGAGTCCAGCCGATCAGTCCGACTGCATGAAGCGCAGCGCCACGAAATCGGAGAGCGCGTCCGTGATGGCATCCGCCGACTCTGCCGGCGTGATCGTGGCCACGCCGTCACCGGGCTGGGCGCCGTAGGCGCCGAATGAGGCGTGGTTGGCCCCCTGGACCTGCACGAAAGTGGTGTCGTCGGGCAGCAGATCAGCGGTGTCCTCGATCTTGGCCGGGGTGCTGAGCCCGTCTTCGCTGCCGCTGATGCTCAACACGGGCAGTTCCTCATCGACGGCCGAGGCGCAGTAGCTGCCGAACAGCACCAGGCCGGCCACCTCCGTGTTCGCCGGGTCGTCGGCGTACATGCACGCGCGCACACCGCCGAGCGAATGGCCGCCCACGAACCAGGCCGTCACGTCGGGCGCGGCGGCCGTGAAGGTGTCCAGGGGGCGCTGGTCGAAGAAGGCCAGGTTGAGCACCGGCTTGGTGATGACCACTGTCATCCCGGTCGCCTCCACGGTGCCGGACAGCGTGGCAAGGTAGGCATACGGGTCGACCTTGGCGCCGGGGATGAAGACCAGGCCGGCGATGGAGGGTTTTTCCGCCGGGGCGATCACCACGGAGACGTCGGTGTCGGTCACGGTGACGGCGGGATTGTCGAGCACGGCCTGGGCCGCGGCACGGTCAGCCGGCATGACCAGCTGGGTCCAGACGAGGATGGCCACGATTCCGAGCGCCAATGCCGTGAGGGCGCTCCAGCCGGCGAATGCGATGCGGGCGCGGGTTCGGGTGCGGGCGGTCCTGTCGGGTGTCTCCGGTGCGCCGTCGTTCCTGTGCTCTGTCATCACTGTGATCAGTCGTCCAATCCACGCGCGGCCAGTGCCTCTCCGATCGCATCGGCGGCGTACAACGAGCGTACGACGACCGGAACGGCCAGGGCGACCACCGACCCCTGCGCGCCGCGGGCCCGCCTGGCGTCGAGGACCTCTCGCACGATCTCGGCCACTAGCGGGATGCAGCGGATGGTCAGGGCGACGAGCAGACCCACCCTGTCCGCATCCACCCAGCGCCGGAACGGCCGCAGCATCACCTGGAAGGCCTCGAGCACCGCGGTGACCGTGGTCGTGAGGGTGAAGAGGGCGGCGAGGGCCACGGCCACCACGAGTCGACCGGCCATCAGACCGGCTGTAGTCCACCCGGCCGCGGAGCCGCCGGCGACGAGCACCTGCACGGGGACAGCGAAGAGCAGGATCCACAGGATCGGGCCGATCTGCGGCCAGGCCGCGGTGGGCGGCATCGCGGCGAGGGCGTACAAGGCCACAACGGCGACGAGCTCGCCGGCGAGCACGAGCGGGTCGGCCGCCAGACCGACCAGCATCATCAGAACAGCGAGCACGGCCAGCTTGAGCAGCGCCGGCGCGCGGTGCACCAGCGAGGTTCCCGGTCGGTAGAGCCCGATCACGACGGCCCGATCATGACAGCAGGCTCAGGTACGCCCGGAGGGCTGCGGCGGGAACATCATCGGCCACGACCCGGCCATCGTCGATCACGATCACCCGGTCGAATCCGTCGAGGACCTCGAGGTCGTGGGTCACCACGATCACCTGCTGGGTCAGCGACACGAGCAGCCCGGTGATGAGGCGGGTGTTGCGGGCATCCAGCAGCGTGGTCGGCTCGTCGGCGACCACGATGCTCGGCCCGGCGACGAGCACAGCCGCCAGGGCCAGCAGCTGCTTCTGCCCGCCGGAGAGCCGGTGGGCAGGTCGGTCGGCCAGTGCCGTGAGCCCGAACCGGTCCAGTGCTTCGCTGGTCCGTGCGGCGATCTCGGCGGCGTCCAGGCCCCGGCGCCGCAGGGTGAAGGCCACGTCCTCCTGCACCGTGGGCATCACGATCTGGTTGTCGGGGTTGGTGAAGATGAAGCCCACTTCGCGTCGCACGAGCTTGGCCTGGCGGCGAACGTCCAGGCCGTTCACCGTCACGGTTCCGCTGGTGGGGGTGACGAGGCCGTTGATCATGCGAGCCAGCGTGGACTTGCCGCTGCCGTTGGCGCCGACGATGCCGATGCGGCGCTCGGTCAGGTGCAGGTCGATTCCGCGCAGCACGGGCCGGTCGTCGAAGCCGTGCGACACACCCTCGAAACGGATGCCCGCAGTGCTCACGCTCGCGCCTGGACGTCCCCGGCCGGCAGCGTCGCCGGCGCGGCGCGACGCGGAGTGATGAGGCCCGGGTAGGCCTTGTGCACCTGCTTGGCGACGAGCACCGTCACGACGACCTTGACGAGGTCGCCCGGCAGGAACTTCGCGCTGTCGACGAGGGCGGCCCAGAGCGGCAGGCCCAGGTTGATGGCCGTGACGGGAACCCCGATCAGGTAGACGGCCACGATTCCGCCGAGCGCTGTCGCGCCGAGAGCGGGCCAGAACGGGTAGCGCGGCAGCAGCCAGGCGGTGAGGAGGCCGATCACGGCGACGCCCAGCAGCCAACCGTACGGGTACCCGGCGGAGGGGGAGGTGGTGAACCAGACCAGGCCGCCACGGCCGCCGGACAGCAGTGGCAGGCCGGCGGCGGTGAGGACCAGCAACAGCAGCACGGCCAGGAAGCCCTTGCGAGCCCCGAGGATGGCGCCGGCCAGCATCACGCCGAGAGTCTGGAAGGTGATCGGCACCGTGCTGGCACCCAGGGAGATCGCACCGGGGAAGCCGAGGGCCGCGATGAGGGCGGCGAAGATGGCGATCTGCGCGAGGTCGCGCACGCTCAGGCGGGACGTGCTCTGGCGGGGTGAGTTCTGGGGCGCGGTCATGGTTTTCAATCTAGAATTCGGCGCCAGGGCAGCGCAGTGGAATACCTACAAAGAATGTGGCAGAACTCTGATTCCCGCCGGGGCCGCCGGCAACGCACGCTCGCCCGTCGTCGCGCCTATCCACCCGACGCCGACGGTTTTATGATCGACACAGCCGGCCGGCGAGTCCGCCGAAGCCGGGTCACGGAAGGCTGTCCCCATGGGATTCTTCGGTTTTCTCCTCCTCGGCCTGCTGGCCGGCGCCCTGGCCAAGCTGATCCTGCCCGGCACCCAGGGCGGCGGCTGGTTCATCACCCTGTTGCTCGGCGTGGTCGGCGCCCTGTTGGGCGGCTGGCTGGCCGGCCTGATCTTCGGTGTGAACATGGGGTCGTTCTTCGACCTGCGCACCTGGGTGATCGCCATCCTGGGTTCGATCATCGTGCTGCTCATCTACGGCGTCGCCACCCGTAACCGCAGCAGTTCCTCCTGATCAACCTGCCGCACCTGATTCGCCCACCCGCACTCCGCGGGTCAGGCCAGGGCGCTCCGCGCCATCGCGGCCACCAGGGCGTCGGCGGCACGCACCAGGGTCAGATGGGTCAGCGCCTGTGGCGTGTTGCCGGCGTGATGCCCCGTCGCCACGTCGTATTCCTCCGAGAGCAGCCCCACGTCGTTGGCCAGACCCACCAACCGCGTCATCAGGGCTCGTGCCTCCTCGGTGCGGCCGGAGGCGGCGTACTGCTCCACCAGCCAGAAGGAGCAGGCCAGGAACGGATGCTCACCCGGTTCGAGGCCGTCCAGGGCCGCGTGGGTGGTGTAGCGCAGCACCAGGCCGTCGCGCAGCAGGTCGGCCTCGATGGCGCTCACCGTTCCGAGCATGCGGGGGTCGTCGGCGGCGCAGAACCCCACCTGAGGCAGCACGAGCAGCGACGCGTCGACCTCCTCGCTGCCGAAATACTGGGTGTAGCAGCCGCGCGCCAGGTTGAAGCCGCGTTCCTCGATGTCGCGGCGCACCTCGTCCCTGATCCGCCGCCACCGCGCGACGGGCCCGGGCAGGCCGTACTCCGTGACGCCGCGCACGGCCCGGTCGAACGCGGCCCACACCATCACGCGGGAATGGGTGAACTCGCGGGCCGGGCCACGCACCTCCCAGATCCCCTGATCGGGCCGCTGCCAGTTCTCCTCCAGGTAGGCCATCAGGGAGAGCTGCAGCGGCCAGGAGAACTCGGTCTCCTCCACCCCGGCCGCGCGTGCCTCGTGCAGGGCCACCATCACCTCGCCCACGGCGTCTGACTGGAATTGGGCGACGGCGCCGTTGCCCACCCGCACCGGCGACGCGCCGCGGTGGCCGGGCAGGCTGGTGAGCTCGCGTTCGGGCAGGTACCGCTCGCCGGACAGGCCGTACATGATCTGAAGGTCGTTCGGGTCGCCGGCGATGGCGCGCAACAGCCAGCCACGCCAGTCTTCGGCTTCAAGCTCGTAGCCGTGCGAGAGCAGCACCGACAGGGTGAGCGAGGCGTCGCGCAGCCAGACGTACCGGTAGTCCCAATTGCGGTTGCCACCCTCGTGCTCGGGCAGGGAGGTCGTGGCCGCGGCCACGATGCCGCCGGTGGTCTCGTGGGTCAGTGCCCGAAGAACGAGAAGCGAACGCACCACGGCCTCCCGGAACGGACCCTCGTGGGTGCAGCTGTCCGCCCAGCTCGCCCACCAGTCCGCCGTGCTGTCGTAGGCGCTCCGCACATCCAGCGCCGGCGGCAGGGGGAGGTGGGAGGGGTACCAGGTGAGCTGCACGGTGAGGCTCTCGTGCACGGACACCGTGAACCGGGCCTCGTGGCGGTGGTCGGCGGCGTGCAGGGCAGGGCCGCGCACCACCACGGCATCCGGGCCGGCCACGGCGACGAGGCCGGGGGTGCGTTCGTGGCGCAGCTGCCGCACCCACGGCACCGTGGTGGCGTAGCCGAACCGCAGCCGAAGGTCCTGGATCATCTCGACGCTGCCGGAGAGGCCGCGCACCGTGCGCACGACATCGGCTCGGCCGTCGCCGTGCGGCATGAAATCGGTCACCTCCACACTGCCCGTGCGTGTGGTCCAGACCGTCGACAGGATGAAGCTCTCACCCACGTAGGAGCGGGTGCAGGTGGCGGTGGGATCTGCGGGGGCGAGCAGCCAGCGGCCGTGGTCTTCGGAGCCGAGCAACGCGCCGAACATCGATCCGGAGTCATACCGCGGCAGGCACAGCCAGTCGATGCTGCCGTCCCGGCCGACCAGGGCCGCCGAGTGGCAGTCGCTCAGGAGTGCGTAGTCCTCGATGTGCAGAGCCATGCAGATATCCTCACACGGCGCGGCTGAATACCGGTGCCGACCAGCCAGTGCTTACAGGCAGGGGTGCTAGGCCACCAGGCGCGGGGACGTGCCGGCGCGAGCGCCGTCGTGCTGCTCGGCCCAGACCGAGATGGGGGCCGGGTTCCACGGCAGTGCCGTGGGCTCTGCCCCTGAGGCCACCAGCACGGCGCCGGTGTTCGCAGCGGCGATGTCGGCGGCGGCGATGCCCTCAGCGGGCGTGTCTGTGCGCGGTTCGGCGATGTTCGCCGGCGGCGCGGTCTCTTCGGTGCGCAGACGGATGGTCTCGGTCGCGAGAATCTCGGTGAGTGCGGCCGCGATCTGGTGGGCCTTGAGCCCGTGGAAGATCACATCCGTGTCCCCGGCCTGGCGGGGAACCAGGGTCCAGGCACCGTCAGAGCCGACGAGGTCGGCGAGGGCGCTGTGCAGGTGTTCGAAGATCTGGGCACGGCTGAGTTCCGGCAGGGCGGGCGCAACCGGTGCCTGAACGACGGGTGCGGTGCGACGTCGACGACCGAACATCGTGAGCCCCTTCCTTCTAACAACGTGAGAAGTCCAGTTTCCCCGTCCTGACTGCGAACGAGGGGGTGGACACGCCGCAGAAGACGGACTCGCGGGGCGAATACGCCGTATTCGTGATTCCCTATTTGTTCAGGGACTTCTCGTCGGCGTCCTTCACGACGTTGCCGACGGCGACGGCCACACTGATGCCCCAGCCGATCCAGGTGAGCAGCAGACGCCAATCCCTCGGTCCGTGCCTGGTGGCCTGCACGATATTCCAACCGCCGGCCACGACGCCGATCATGGCGCTGTTGAACAAAAACTTCCGCATGTGGTCCTCCTGGTTCTACGCTACCGGGGTGGTCGTCGATCACGCGAGTCGGCGCCCAGATGGTCGAAGGAGATTGATGCGAACGGCGATCATCGGGGCGGTCTTGCTCTGTGCGGGAATCATAGCCGCGATCACCGGGATCCTGCCGTGGCCCGCCACCGTCGAACTCATCGACCGGGTGCTGCCCATTCTCGTGTTCGTCGTCGCGATCACCGTCGTGGCCGAGCTGGCGGCGGCGGCCGGGGTCTTCACGTTCGTGGCGGAACGGCTGACGGTCTGGGCCGGGGGACGCACCTGGCTACTGTGGCTGCTGGTCGTGGTTCTGGCCGTGCTCAGCACGGTCTTCCTGTCGCTGGACACGACGGCAGTGTTGCTCACACCCGTGGTGGTGGTGATGGCCAGGCACGTCGGGCTCAGCCCGTTGCCCTTCGCCCTGACCACCGTGTGGCTGGCGAACACGGCCTCCCTGCTGCTGCCGGTGTCGAACCTCACCAACCTCCTCGCCCAGGGACGCCTCGGCGATCTTCTCGGGCATCCGGTGAGCCCGATCCAATTCGCCTGGCTCACCGGCGCGCCGGCCCTCACGGCGATTCTCGTGACCGTCGTGGCCATCTACCTGGTCTGCCGGCGCCCGCTGCGGATGGGCTATCAGGTGGCGCCCACCACCCGCGTGGCCAACCCCGTGCTGTTCGGCACCAGCGCGGTCACCGTGGTGGCGCTCATCCCCGCGCTGGTGTCCGGCGTGCCGGTGTGGATTCCCGCGGTGCAGGCGGCCCTCATCCTCACGGTCATCTTCTTCGTGCTCGACCGAAAGACCCTCAGTCTCGGGCTGGTGCCCTGGCCACTCGTGCTGCTGGCCTCCGGCCTCTTCCTGGTGATGGCGGCGCTGCACGAACTGGGGTTGGGGGAGCTCCTCGACGCCGCGGCGGGATCCGGCGACGACCCGCTCAGCCTGTTGCGGCTGGCCGGGGCGGGCATGGTCGGCGCGAACGCCTTCGACAACCTGCCGGCCTACCTCGCGCTCGAGCCGGTGGCGAACTCGCCCGCACGGTTGGTGGCGCTGCTGATCGGCGTGAACGCCGGGCCCCTGATCACGCCGTGGGCGTCGCTGGCGACGCTGCTCTGGCACCAGCGCCTGAGCAGCCTGGGGGTGGAGATCTCCTGGCGCCGCTACATGCTCCTCGGCCTGGTAGTGGCCCCCGCCACGGTGTTGATCGCCACTCTTGTCCTCTCCCAAACCATCTAGCCCGCGAGCCGTGAGAAAAACCCCAAAAACCTCCGGTTTTCGGGGTTCAACTCACGGCTCGCGGACGGGGTGGGTGTGCTCGCGGGCGAACGCGAGGGTTTCGGTGAGCAGGGCCAGGCGGGTGAGTTCGTTTCGAGCCGTTCGGGTGTTCACCTCGGCGACCACCGCACCGGTCCAGTCCCTGGCAGCGAGCAGCTGCAGCACCTCGGCCACGGGCTCTGAGCCGCGGCCGGGCAGCAGGTGCTCGTCGAAGACCCGACCGTCGCCCTGCGAACCGGAGCCGTCACAGAGGTGCACGTGCCGCAGCCGGTCGCCCAGGGCCGTGGCCATGGCCAGGCTGTCGTGGCCGCTCAGGGCACAGTGCGAGAAGTCGAGGGTCACCGCCTCGCAGTCCATCCGGGTGGTGTCCCAGCCGGGGGAGTACGCCTTCACGCCCCGACCGCCGATCTTCCAGGGGAACATGTTCTCCACGGCGATCTCGAGCCCGGTGGACGTGGTCAGCTCACGCACGATGTCGAGGAAGTCCTCCGCGTAGCCGGCCTGCCAGCGAAACGGCGGATGCACCACGACGGTCGAGGCGCCGACCTCGGCGGCAAGCACCGCCGACTTCTCCAGCTTCACCCGCGGGTCCCTGCCCCAGACGAAGTGGGTGAGCAGCAGCACCGGGGCGTGGATCGAGAAGATCGGCAGGCTGTACCTCTCCGAGAGCGCCGCCAGCACCGCGGCATCCTGAGTGGCCTCGTCGCGGGTGACCATCACCTCCAGACCGTCGTATCCGGCCAGCTTCGCCAGCCTGAAGGAGTCCTCCAGGGGGAGCGGGTAGACGCAGGTGGAACTCATGCCGATGCGAATCACGGCGTCAGCATAGCCGTCGCTGGTAACCTCAAGGTGCAGCCAGGTGCTCCGCATGGGCGGGCACCGGAACGGACGAGTCATCGAAACCGCACCCACCGCTACCGACAGCGCAACCGACACCGCTCCGGACACCTCGCCGGAGACCGGTGTGGAGCCAGGCCCTGATTCGGTCGCGCCCGGTCACTTCGACCTGGTCGTGGTGTCCAACCGGCTTCCGGTCGACTACGAACTCGCCGAAGATGGCACCGAAAGCTGGCGCACCTCGCCCGGCGGCCTGGTGACCGCCCTCGAACCCCTGATGCGCGCCTCAGACGGCGCCTGGGTGGGCTGGCCCGGTGTGGCCGACCGCAGCTTCGAGCCGTTCGAGAACGACGGCATCTCCATCGTGCCCGTGCGCCTGAGCACCGAAGACCTCGAGCTGTACTACGAGGGCTTCTCCAATGACACCCTCTGGCCGCTCTACCACGACGTGATCGCGTCGCCCAGCTACCACCGCGAGTGGTGGGAGGCGTACGTGCAGGTCAACCGCCGCTTCGCCGCCGCGGCCGCCGCATCCGCTGCCCCCGGCGCCACGGTGTGGGTGCACGACTACCAGCTGCAGCTGGTGCCGCGCATGCTCCGTGACGCCCGCCCCGACCTGGTGATCGGCTTCTTCAACCACATCCCGTTCCCGCCGTACGGCATCTTCGCCCAACTGCCGTGGCGCAAGCAGATCCTCGACGGCCTGCTCGGCGCCGACCTGATCGGGTTCCAACGCCTGGCGGACGCCGGCAACTTCTCCCGTGCGGTGCGTCGCCTGTTCGGTTACGCCACCCGCGGTGTGGCCGTGGACGTGCCCAGCCAGAACGGGCAGCACCGCCGCGTCATCGCCAAGCACTTCCCCATTTCGATCGACGCCGAAGCGTACGAGGAGATGGCCAAGCGCCCGGACATCCAGGAACGCGCCCGCCAGATCCGCGAAGACCTCGGCAACCCCAAGACGATCATGCTCGGCGTCGACCGCCTCGACTACACCAAGGGCATCGGCCACCGCATCAAGGCCTTCGGCGAGCTCCTCGAAGACGGAACGCTCAACGTCGAGGACGTCACCCTGGTGCAGGTCGCCAGCCCGTCCCGCGAGCGGGTCGCCACCTACATGCAGCTGCGCGACGAGATCGAACTCGCCGTCGGTCGCGTCAACGGCGACTACTCCACCATCAGCCACACCGCCATCAGCTACCACCACCACGGTTACCCGCGCGAAGAGATGGTGGCGCTCTACCTGGCCGCAGACGTGATGCTCGTCACGGCCCTCCGCGACGGCATGAACCTGGTCGCCAAGGAGTATGTGGCCGTGCGCTACGACGGGGACGGCGTGCTCGTGCTGAGCGAGTTCGCCGGCGCCGCCGATGAACTCAAGCAGGCCGTGCTGATCAACCCGCACGACATCGACGGCATGAAGGCCTCGATCATGAAGGCCATCACCATGCCCAAGCGCGAACGCACCCGTCGGATGCGCGCCCTGCGCCGCAAGGTCTTCGACAACGACGTTGCCGCCTGGTCCGCCAACTTCCTGGAGACCCTCACCGGCGGGGCCGCCGTGCCCAGCGGTGTGCCGGAGAATCTCGTGGCGGCGCTCAAGGACATCAGCTCGGCAGAGACCATCCTGGTGGCCCTCGACTTCGACGGCACCCTGGCCCCGCACGTGGACGAGCCGGAAGACGCCCGCGCCGTCGACGGCACCCACGACGTGGTGCAGCGGCTGCTGGACCTGCCCGGGGTGCGCGTCGCGTTCGTCTCCGGCCGGGCGCTGGTGAGCCTCAAGCACGTCGCCGAACCGCAGTCCCAGGTTCTGCTCACCGGGTCGCACGGCATCGAGGTGCAGCTCGACGACAACGGCATCGAACTCGGCCTGGTGCCGGCCGAACTCGAGCAGCTCGACACCCTCACCCGGGTGCTCGAACGCATCTCCGGGCCGGTGTTCGGCACCTGGATCGAGCAGAAGCCGGCCGGGTTGGCGTTGCACACCCGCCTGGCGACAGCCCAGGACGGCCAGGCCGTTCAGCGTGAGGCCCGCGACCAGCTGGCCGAACTGCTGCCGGCACTGACCGTGCGCGAAGGCAAGAACGTGCTCGAGTTCTCGGTGCGCTCGAGCACCAAGGGCGACGCCCTCGAGCGCCTGCGCGTGCACACCGGAGCCGACCGGGTGCTCTACGCCGGCGACGACGTCACCGACGAAGACGCCTTCACGGTGCTGGGCGAGAGCGACCTGGGCCTCAAGATCGGCCCCGGCGCCACCCTGGCGGGTTACCGGGTGCGCGGCCCCAAGGAGGTCACCCAGGTGCTCGCGCTCCTGGCGGACTTCCGCGCCGCATCCGCTCAGCAGCAGAACTAGGACGCGCGTCGCGGGCAGGGTTCGGGATGCCACCCGGCCCGCCCGCGACGTTCTAGACTCGTAAGCATGTCTGAGATCGATATCAAACCGAGAAGCCGCGACGTCACGGATGGCATCGAAGCCACCACTTCCCGCGGCATGCTCCGCGCGGTCGGAATGGGCGACGCCGACTGGGACAAGCCCCAGATCGGCATCGCGAGCTCGTGGAACGAGATCACCCCGTGCAACCTGTCGCTGGACCGCCTCGCGCAGGCGTCCAAGGAGGGTGTGCACTCCGGCGGCGGCTACCCGCTGCAGTTCGGCACCATCTCCGTCTCCGACGGCATCTCGATGGGCCACGAGGGCATGCACTTCTCCCTCGTCTCCCGTGAGGTCATCGCCGACTCGGTCGAGGTCGTCATGCAGGCCGAACGCCTCGACGGCTCCGTGCTGCTGGCCGGGTGCGACAAGTCGCTGCCCGGTATGCTCATGGCCGCCGCGCGCCTGGACCTTGCCAGCGTCTTCCTCTACGCCGGGTCCATCGCACCCGGTTGGGTGAAGCTCTCCGACGGCACCGAAAAAGACATCACCATCATCGACTCGTTCGAAGCCGTCGGTGCCGTCAAGGCCGGCCGCATGAGCGAGGCCGACGCCAAGCGCATCGAGTGCGCCTTCGCCCCCGGCGAGGGTGCCTGCGGCGGCATGTACACCGCCAACACCATGGCCAGCGTGGCCGAGGCCCTGGGCATGAGCCTGCCGGGCTCCGCGTCGCCCGCCTCCGCCGACCGCCGCCGCGACTACTACGCGCACCGCTCCGGCGAGGCCGTCGTGAACCTGCTGCGCCTGGGGATCACCGCCCGCGACATCCTCACCAAGAAGGCCTTCGAGAACGCGATCGCCGTGGCCATGGCCTTCGGCGGCTCCACCAACGTGGTGCTGCACCTGCTCGCCATCGCCCAGGAGGCCGAAGTCGAGCTCACCCTCGACGACTTCAACCGCATCGGCGACAAGGTTCCGCACATCGGCGACCTCAAGCCCTTCGGCAAGTACGTCATGAACGACGTCGACCGCCACGGCGGCGTGCCCGCCGTGATGCGCGCCCTGCTCGAGGCCGGCCTCATCCACGGTGACGCGCTCACCGTGACCGGCAAGACCGTTGCGGAGAACCTCGCCGAGATCGACCCGCCGGAGCTCGACGGCAAGGTGCTGCGCACCCTGGACAACCCGATCCACGCCTCCGGCGGCATCACCATCCTCAAGGGCTCCATCGCCCCTGAGGGCGCCGTCGTGAAGACCGCCGGCTTCGACAGCGACATCTTCGAGGGCCCCGCCCGGGTCTTCGAGCGTGAGCGCGCGGCCATGGACGCCCTCACCAACGGGGAGATCCTCAAGGGCGACGTCGTCGTCATCCGCTACGAAGGCCCCAAGGGCGGCCCCGGCATGCGCGAGATGCTCTCGATCACCGCGGCCATCAAGGGCGCCGGGCTCGGAGCCGATGTACTACTATTGACTGATGGTCGATTCTCAGGCGGCACAACCGGACTGTGTATCGGCCATATAGCACCCGAAGCGGTGGACGCAGGTCCCATCGCCTTCGTGCGCGATGGTGATCTGATACGGGTCGATATCGCAGCTCGCTCGCTTGACCTACTGGTCGACCCTGCTGAGCTGGCCGCCCGCCGAGAAGGCTGGGCTCCGCTTCCTCCCCGTTACACCCGTGGCGTCCTCGCCAAGTACTCCAAGCTCGTGCAGTCGGCTGCGCTGGGCGCGACCACGGGCTAATCGACCCCATCCGTCATACGAATTAGGGAATTGCCTCTCATGACCACGGAACCCTATCCCGTGCCATCCCCGTCTCTGTCTACGCCGTCGGCTCCCGCTTCCGGCCAGGCCGACACGACGGGCACGCCGCCGGTACTCACCGGCTCCGGCGCGATCCTCGAATCACTCAAACTGCTCGGTGTGACCGACGTGTTCGGCCTGCCCGGCGGCGCCGTTATCCCGCTCTACGACGAGATCATGAGCCAGGACGACATCCGGCACATCCTCGTGCGCCACGAGCAGGGTGCCGGTCACGCCGCCGAGGGCTACGCGTCCTCGAGCAACCGGGTAGGGGTGGCCATCGCCACGTCGGGCCCCGGCGCGACCAACCTGGTCACGGCCATCGCTGACGCCTACATGGACTCGGTACCGCTCCTCGCGATCACCGGCCAGGTCTTCAGCACCCTGATGGGCACGGATGCCTTCCAGGAGGCCGACATCGTCGGCATCACCATGCCGATCACCAAGCACTCCTTCCTGGTGAAGCGGCCGGAAGACATCCCTGCCGCCATCGCGTCGGCGTTCCTGATCTGCAACACCGGTCGCCCCGGCCCGGTGCTGGTGGACATCACCAAGGACGCCCAGCAGATGAGCGCGCCGTTCATCTGGCCGCCCAAGCTCGACCTGCCCGGCTACCGCCCCATCACCAAAGCCCACGGCAAGCAGGTGCAGGCCGCGGCCGCTCTGCTGGCTGGAGCGTCCAAGCCGGTGCTCTACGTCGGCGGCGGTGTCATCCGCGCCCAGGCGTCGAAGGAGCTCCTCGAGTTCGCCGAGCTCACCGGCACGCCCGTCGTCACCACGCTGATGGCCCGAGGAGCGTTCCCCGACTCGCACGAGCAGCAACTAGGCATGCCCGGCATGCACGGCACGGTCTCGGCCGTGCTCGCGCTCCAGGAATCCGACCTCATCATCGCCCTCGGCGCCCGCTTCGACGACAGGGTCACCGGCAAGGCCTCCGAGTTCGCCCCGAACGCGACCATCGTGCACGTGGACGTCGACCCGGCCGAGATCGGCAAGATCCGCGCCGCCGACGTGCCCATCGTGGGCGACGCCAAAGACGTGATCGCCGACCTCACGGTGGCCTACCGTGAGGCGATCACCACGACCACGCCGGACATCGCCGAGTGGTGGACCTACCTCAACGGCCTGCGCGAGAAGTTCCCGCTGGGCTACTCCGAGCCGGCCGACGGCCTGCTCGCCCCGCAGTACGTGATCAAGCGCATCGGCGAACTGACCGGCCCCGAAGGCGTCTACGCCGCCGGCGTCGGCCAGCACCAGATGTGGGCCGCCCAGTTCATCAAGTACGAGCGACCCAACTCCTGGCTCAACTCCGGCGGTGCCGGCACCATGGGGTACTCGGTTCCCGCCGCCATGGGTGCCAAGGTCGCCGAGCCCGACCGCGTGGTCTGGGCCATCGACGGCGACGGCTGCTTCCAGATGACCAACCAGGAGCTCGCCACCTGCACGATCAACAACATCCCGATCAAGGTGGCGATCATCAACAACTCGTCGCTCGGCATGGTGCGGCAGTGGCAGTCACTGTTCTACGACGGCCGGCACTCCTTCACCGACCTCAACACTGGCCACGGCACCGCGATGGTGCCCGACTTCGTGAAGATGGCCGACGCCTACGGTGCCCTGGGCATCCGGGTCACCAGCGCCGACCAGGTCGACGACGCCATCAAGCTCGCGCTGGCCACCAACGACCGGCCCGTGGTGATCGACTTCATCGTGAGCCGTGACGCTATGGTGTGGCCGATGGTGCCGCAGGGTGTCAGCAACAGCTTCGTGCAGTACGCCAAGGATCACGCCCCCACCTGGGAAGAGGAGTAACCATGAGCACCCACGTTCTCAGCCTCCTCGTCGAGGACAAGCCCGGCCTGCTGACTCGCGTCGCGGGCCTGTTCGCCCGGCGCGGCTTCAACATCGAGAGCCTCGCCGTCGGCCACAGCGAGATCCCCGGTCTGTCGCGCATCACGATCCTCGTCGACGTCGAGGATGCCCCGCTCGAGCAGGTGACGAAGCAGCTCAACAAGCTGATCAACGTCATCAAGATCGTCGAGCTCGACCCGAGCCAGTCGGTCCAGCGCGAGCACCTGCTCGTCAAGGTGCGGGCAGACAACAGCACCCGCTCCCAGGTGCTCGAAGCGGTCACGCTGTTCCGTGCCCGCGTCGTCGACGTGGCGGTGGATGCCGTCGTCATCGAGGTCACGGGCGACTCCGGCAAGGTGCAGGCCTTCCTGCGCGTGCTCGAGCCCTACGGCATCAAGGAAATCGCCCAGTCGGGCCTTCTCGCCATCGGTCGGGGATCCAAGTCGATCACCGAACGCGTCTTCAAGAACTAAGGACCCTTCGGGTCACACCAGCTCGACCAATTTCACAAACAAGGAGAACACCACATTGTCTGAAATCTTCTACGACAAAGACGCCGACCTGTCCATCATCCAGGGCAAGAAGGTCGCCGTCATCGGCTACGGCTCGCAGGGCCACGCCCACGCGCAGAACCTCCGCGACTCCGGCGTCGAGGTCGTCATCGGACTCAAGGAGGGCTCGAAGTCTCGCGCCAAGGCCGAAGAGGTCGGCTTCACCGTGAAGACCGCCGCCGAGGCATCCGCCTGGGCCGACGTCATCGTGGTGCTCGCTCCCGACCAGGTGCAGCGTCACCTGTACAAGGACGACATCCTCCCCAACCTCGCCGACGGCAAGGCCCTCGTCTTCGGACACGGCTTCAACATCCGCTTCGGCTACATCGAGGCGCCCGCGGGCGTCGACGTGGTCATGGTCGCCCCCAAGGGCCCGGGCCACACCGTGCGCCGCGAATTCGAGGCTGGCCGTGGCGTTCCCGTCATCGTCGCCGTCGAGAAGGACGCCTCGGGCAACGCCTGGCCGCTCACCCTCAGCTACGCCAAGGCGATCGGTGGCCTGCGCGCCGCCGGCATCAAGACCACCTTCACCGAAGAGACCGAGACCGACCTGTTCGGCGAGCAGGCCGTGCTTTGCGGTGGCGCGTCGCAGCTGATCCAGTACGGCTTCGAGGTTCTCACCGAGGCCGGCTACCAGCCGCAGGTCGCCTACTTCGAGGTGCTGCACGAGCTCAAGCTCATCGTCGACCTGATGTGGGAGGGTGGCATCGCCAAGCAGCGTTGGAGCGTCTCCGACACCGCTGAGTACGGCGACTACGTCTCCGGCCCGCGCGTCATCGACCCGAGCGTCAAGGAGAACATGAAGGCCGTTCTCGCCGACATCCAGAACGGCGCATTCGCTGAGCGCTTCATCAACGACCAGGACGCCGGAGCACCCGAGTTCCTGGCCCTGCGCAAGAAGGGCGAAGAGCACCCGATCGAGGCCACCGGCCGCGAGCTGCGCAAGCTCTTCGCGTGGAACGCCTCGAACGACGACGACTACGTCGACGGCGAAGCCGCCCGCTAGCTCGGAGCTTTCGTTTTCCCGAAGGGGCCAGTCATCCGACTGGCCCCTTCGGCATGCCCGCCCCCTCACCGACTTGCCGCAAATCGCCCCTTCAGCGCTGCCGAAGGGGGAGTTTGCGGCAACTCGGCGAGCCTGGTTCGCCGGTAGGCTTCCCGCGTGAGTACGCAACGTCCCCCGGTCCAGCAGATGCGCGGCGCACCCTCCGCGAGTGACGCGCGTGCCTCCCGGTCCACCCGGGTTCTGGCCACCGTTGCGCTGGCCGGCGCGGTGCTCTATGTGCTGGTCGATGTCGTCCTGCAGCTCCTGCCGCCGCACTACAGCGTGGTCTCCGAGGCCGAGAGCAACCTCGCCGTCGGCCCGTACGGCTGGATCATGAACCTGAACTTCCTGGCCAGGGGAGTCGTCACGGTCTGCGTCGTCGCCGCTCTGGCCAGATTCGGCCCGCGCACCCGGCTGCAGCGCACCGGTCTGGCGCTCACGCTGCTGGCCGGAGCCTGCTCGGCCGCTCTGGCCTTCTTGCCCACCGACATCCCGAGCATCGATGCGCCCGGGCTCGCACCGACCACCGCGCTCGGCGCCGGGCATCTCGCCGTGGCCGTCGTGGGTTTCGTCACGGCACTGATCGGCTTCGCCCTTCTCACCGTCTGGCTGCGGGGGAGTGACCGGCTGCGGGCGGCCTACCCGCCCGCCGCGGTGCTCACCGGAGTCGCCCTCGTCGGGCTCGTCTGGCTGGGCGTGGCGGCCACGCTCGCGCCCGGGCTGATCGGCCTCGCCGAGCGGCTGTGCCTGGCCGGCGTGCTCGGCTGGGTCATCGCGGTCGCCGCGGTCCTCCGCCGCCGCAGCTGACCTGCTCCCAGACTCGCCCGAATTCGCTAGTGCGGACGCCCTCCCAACGAGCAAAACCGGGCCACCCAGAACGGGTGGAGTCGAGGCTGGCCCGAATTCGCTAGTGCGAGGGTGGTTCCGACTAGCAAAACCGGGCCAGTCAAGACGCCCGGGCGAGCGTACTATCGCCTGCACGTGGCAGCTGCGACGATAGGAGCGTCCTCATGAAAGCACTCGTCTACGGCGGCCCGGGCGTGAAGACCTGGACCGACGTGCCGGATCCGCGGATCATCAGATCCACCGACGCGATCGTGCGGGTGGACACCACGACGATCTGCGGAACCGACCTGCACATCCTCAAAGGGGACGTTCCCGCGGTGGAGCCCGGGCGCATCCTTGGTCACGAGGGCGTCGGCACCGTCGTGGCGGTGGGGGAGTCCGTGGAGTCCATCGCCGTGGGTCAGCGGGTGCTCATCTCCTGCATCAAGTCCTGCGGGCACTGCGCCAACTGCAAGAACGGCCTCTATTCGCACTGCCTGGGCGACGAGGGCCGGTCAGGCATCGGTTGGGTGTTCGGTCACCTCATCGACGGCACCCAGGCCGAGTTCGTGCGTGTTCCGTACGCGGACAACTCGCTCTACCCGCTGCCGGATGCCGTCACCGACGCCGAGGCCGTGATGCTCTCCGACATCCTGCCCACCGGCTTCGAGATCGGGGTGCAGTACGGCCAGGTCGCTCCCGGCGATGTTGTGGCCGTGATCGGGGCGGGCCCGGTGGGACTGGCCTGCATCGCCACGGCCGGCCTCTACGGTGCCGGCACCATCGTGGCCGTCGACATCGACGACAACCGGCTCGAGCAGGCGAAAACGTTCGGGGCCAGCCATACCGTGCACTCCGGCCGGCCGGAGTGGCGGGACGAGGTGCTCGCCGTCACCGATGGCGCGGGCGTGGATGTCGCGATCGAAGCGGTGGGCATCCCGGAGACCTTCACCATGGCGACGGAGATCGTGCGCCCGGGTGGGCACCTGGCCAATGTGGGAGTGCACGGCAAGCCGGTGCCGCTGCACGTGGAGAACCTCTGGATCCAGAACATCAGCATCAGCATGGGCCTGGTGAACACCAACACCACCCCGATGCTGCTCAAACTGGTGGCCCAGCACAAGATCCCGGCCGAGAGACTGGCCACCCACCGGTTCGATTTCGACCACGTCGAGGACGCTTACGACACCTTCTCCCGGGCCGCGGAGACCCACGCCCTCAAGGTGCTGATCAGCCACTGACGAGGCGAAGTTGTTACGGGGCGAGGACGGAGCCGTTTCGTCCACGGCGCGGCCGACCGGCTCTATAGGCTGGACACATGACTTCTTCTCGGGACGACGATGCACTCGGCTGGGCCGGCGACGACGACCCCACGCTCGTGTCCGGCAGCACCACAACGCCCCAGGCGAAGGATGCGCCGTCCACCGGCACGATCGTGAACCCCGCGGCGGCCACGACCGACGCCGACCTGCCGGAGGGCTGGGCCGTCACCGGGGCGCCCGGCGGCTATGTCGACGCCCCGGCCGCACCCGCGCCGATGTCGTCCCCGGCCCTCGTGGGCCTCGGCATCCTCGGCGGCGTCTACCTGCTCTACACGATCGGCTGGTTCATCGGCGTCGGGCGCCTGGACAACCCGTTCACCGACCCGCTGGCCCAGTTCATGTTCTCCCTGGGCACCTGGCTGGCCATCGCGGCTCCCGCAGTGTGGTTCGCCTCCTCGTTCTGGCTCACCCGCGGCAAGCCGCGCTCACGCTGGACCTGGCTCATCCTGGGCGTCGTTCTGCTGGCCCCACTGCCCTTCATCGCCGGAACCGGGGGACTCTGATGAGCACCGACAAGAACGCCACCACCGACAGCACGGCCACGACGGCTGCGACTCGCATCCGCCGCACGCCGGCGTGGCTGTCGGCGACCATCGCCATCCTGTTCGGGCTGTTCTACGCCTACAGCGCCTGGTCGGGCCTCGGCAACCTGATCGGCCTCAACTCCGCGGCGCAGGCTCTCGACACCACCCTGAGCGGTTTCGGCTGGGGCCTCTTGCTCGCCGGGGTGCTCGCTCCGGTGCTGGTCTTCGGAATCGCGTTCTGGCTCGGCCGCCGTCGTGAAGCCGGACCGCAGGCGCTGCTGCTCCTGGCCGGGCTGTGCCTGGTCTCGGCGCTCTCCCTCGACATCTTCGTGTTCGGCCTGGGCAGCCTGATCGTCTAGCCCACAGGGTCAACCGACAGGGTCAACCGAACGGGTCAGCCGACCAGGCTCACCGCCAGCACCAGGCCGATCAGCACCAGCTGCCCGAGCAGCCGCGGAACGAACGGAATGGCCACCGCGCCGAACCGCTCCTTGTGCCGGGCCGCGTAGGCGTTGGCCGGGAACACCGCGACCAGGAACACGGCCAGAGCGACACCGGACGTAACACGGGTGGCTTCGACGAGCAGGCCGACACCGCCGGCGATCTCGCAGAGACCGGTGAAGATCACCAGGTTCTTCGGGGACAGCCAGCCGTGCGATCGCAGTCGTGGCGGGATCATCGCGGCCATCGTGCGCTGCACACCCGGGGCGAAATGGCTGATCCCGGCGCCGACGAACACGACCGCCAGAACGATCCGAAGCACGGTTAGGACGTTGGTCATGGACTCGGGGCTCATCGCTCCATTCTGGTGCCAGTAAAGTGTTGTGGTATCTGGCGCCCCATGATCGAGGCGCGAGCTTCCCTCGCCTGACGCTTTCTAAGGATCTGTTTTCGTGTCGAAGCCCGTTGTACTAATCGCCGAAGAACTCTCGCCCGCCACCGTCGATGCCCTCGGGCCCGACTTCGACGTTGTCAACGTCGACGGCACCGACCGTGCCGCACTGCTCTCCGCGCTGGCCTCTGCCAACGCCATCCTGGTCCGTTCCGCCACCAAGGTCGACGCCGAGGCACTCGCCGCCGCCCCGAACCTGCAGGTCATCGCCCGTGCCGGCGTCGGACTCGACAATGTGGACATCAAGGCCGCCACCGCGGCCGGTGTCATGGTGGTCAACGCCCCCACCTCCAACATCATCTCCGCCGCCGAACTCACCGTCGGCCACATCCTCAGCCTCGCCCGCCACATCCCGCCGGCCCACGGCGCCCTGGCGCAGGGTCAGTGGAAGCGGTCCAAGTACACCGGCATCGAGCTCTACGAGAAGACCGTCGGCATCATCGGCCTCGGCCGCATCGGCGCCCTGGTGGCCGCCCGCCTGCAGGCCTTCGGCGTGAACATCATCGCGTTCGACCCGTACATCACCTCGGCTCGCGCGCAGCAGCTGGGCGTGCACCCGGTGAGCCTGGACGAACTGCTCGCGCAGTCCGACTTCGTCACCATCCACATGCCGAAGACGCCAGAGACCACCGGCATGATCAGCGCACCGCAGCTGAAGCTGATGAAGCCCACCGCCTACGTCGTCAACGTCGCCCGCGGTGGCCTCATCGACGAAGCCGACCTGTACACCGCGCTCGTGGACGGCACCATCGCCGGCGCCGGCCTCGACGTCTTCGTCAACGAGCCGCCGACCGGGTCGCCGCTGCTCGGCCTCGACAACCTGATCACCACCCCGCACCTGGGCGCGTCCACCGACGAAGCCCAGGAGAAGGCCGGCGTGTCCGTGGCCAAGTCGGTGCGCCTCGCGCTCTCCGGCGAGCTGGTGCCGGATGCGGTCAACGTCGCCGGTGGCGTCATCGACCCGACCGTGCGCCCGGGCATCCCGCTCGTGGAGAAGCTCGGCCAGGTCTTCTCCGGCCTCGCCGCCCACAGCCCGCTCACCAGCGTGGACATCGAGGTGCGCGGCGAGATCGTGCAGTTCGACGTCTCGGTGCTCAAGCTCGCTGCGCTCAAGGGCATTTTCACCAACGTGGTCAGCGAAACCGTCTCCTACGTCAACGCGCCGCTGCTCGCCGAACAGCGTGGTGTGGCCGTGCGCCTCATCACCGAGGCCGAGTCGCCCGAATACCGCAACCTGATCACGCTGCGCGGCGCCCTCGCCGACGGCTCGCAGGTCTCGGTCTCCGGCACCCTGGTGGGCACCAAGCAGATCGAAAAGATCGTCGAGGTCAACGGCTACGACGTGGAGGTGCCGTTCGCCGAGCACCTCATCGTCATGCTCTACACCGACCGCCCCGGAATCGTCGCCGTCTACGGCCGCGAATTCGGCGAGGCGTCCATCAACATCGCCGGTATGCAGATCGCCCGGCACGAGGCCGGCGGCAAGGCACTGAGCGTGCTCACCGTCGACTCGCCCGTTCCCGCTGAGCTGCTCGCCTCGCTCCGCGACGCGATCACGGCCGACGTGATGGTCGCGATCGACATCACCGAGTAACCAGCGCGACGCGGCCACACGCGCACCGCACGAAAAAAGCCCCGGATGCGAATCCGGGGCTTTTTCGTTGTCTGCGGCGAGATCACACGTCGTCGATCGACCGTTCCTGCTGCACAACGCGCTCTCCGCTGACCGGGTCGACGGCGCTGCGGGTGGTGCTGATGCTGCTGCGGCGGCGGGTGAGCAACACCAGGCCGAGCACGAAGATGAGCGCGCCCGCACCCATCAGGATGTAGCCGACAAGGTCGAGGTCAACCCAGTCGACCTGGATGTTCAGGGCCCACACCAGGATGGCGCCGACGACGAACAGGAAGATTCCCAATCCGATACTCATGGTGAACTGCTTTCTTCGATGTGGCACATGCGCATCGGCGACGCGCACGGTCAGGGTCCTCCAGCATAGACAGCGGAACGCGCACAGTAGGGTTGATTTGCAGGGTATCTCCACACCAATAACACGCCACTTTCGCCAGCCCACCGGCTGCCTCACCGTAATCGGAGCCGCATGTCCCGCTCAGTCAAGCTCGCAGTCATCGCCGGAGACGGCATCGGCCCCGAGGTCGTCGCGGAAGCGCTCAAGGTGCTCGACGCCGTGACCCAGGCCGAGCCCGTCGACTTCGAGCTCACCCACTTCTCGCTCGGTGCCACCCGCTTCCTCGAGACCGGTGACGTGCTCACCGACGAGGACCTGGCCGCCATCAGCGCGCACGACGCCATCCTGCTCGGCGCCGTCGGCGGGGTGCCCGGAGACCCGCGCCTGAAGAACGCGAACATCGAACGCGGACTGCTGCTCAAACTGCGCTTCTCCCTCGACCACTACGTGAACCTGCGCCCGAGCGTGCTGTTCCCCGGCGTGCCCAGCCCGCTCGGCGAGCCCGGCGAGGTCGACTTCGTCGTCGTACGCGAGGGCACAGAGGGCCCGTACGTCGGCAACGGCGGCGCCATCCGCCAGGGCACCCCGCACGAGGTGGCTAACGAGGTCTCGGTCAACACGGCTTACGGTGTGGAGCGGGTCGTGCGCTACGCGTTCGAGGTGGCCCAGAACCGCCCGCGCAAGCGTCTCACCCTCGTGCACAAGACCAACGTCCTCGTCTTCTCCGGCAGCCTGTGGCAGCGCATCGTCACCGAGGTGGCCGCCGAATACCCCGACGTGGCCGTCGATTACCTGCATGTCGACGCGGCGACGATTTTTCTCGTCACAAATCCGAGTAGATTTGACGTCATCGTCACGGATAACCTCTTCGGCGACATTCTCACTGACCTGGCAGCGGCAATCAGCGGCGGCATCGGCCTTGCGGCATCCGGAAATATCAATCCGGACGCTCGCTTCCCCAGCATGTTCGAACCGGTACACGGTTCGGCACCAGACATCGCGGGCCGGCAATTGGCCGATCCGACGGCGGCGATCCTCTCCGTCGCGCTCCTGCTCGACCACCTCGGGCTCACGGATGCGGCGGCCAGGGTGAGCGCGGCCGTCACGGCCGACATCGCGGCCCGCAGCACCGGCAGCGCCGCCTCGGGTTCACGATCCACCAGCGCCGTCGGCGATGCCATCGTGGCCCGCCTCACCGGCACTTCCGCTTAACCGCACTCCCGTCTAACCACAAGGGACTCCCATGAGCCAGCAGACCACCACCTTCCCGCTCGAATTCGAGCTCACGCCGTCCGAGACGGCCCGCAGCCTCGCCGAGCGGGAGAGCATCCTCGCCGACCCCGGCTTCGGCAAGCACTTCACCGACCACATGGTCACGATCGACTGGACCGTCGAGGAGGGCTGGCACGACGCCAGGGTCACCCCGTACGGGCCGCTGCTGCTCGACCCGGCGTCCTCGGTGCTGCACTACGGCCAGGAGATCTTCGAGGGCATGAAGGCGTACCGGCACGCCGACGGCTCCATCTGGACCTTCCGCCCGGAGAAGAACGCCGAACGTCTGCAGAGCTCGGCCCGCCGTCTGGCGCTGCCCGAACTGCCCGTTACCGACTTCATCGAGTCGGTCAAGCAGATGATCGCGATCGACGGCGCCTGGGTGCCGGATGCCCCGGAGACCAGCCTCTACCTCCGCCCGTTCATGATCGCCAACGAGAGCTTCCTCGGCGTGCGCGCCGCGCACAAGGTGGGCTACTACGTGATCGCCAGCCCCGCCGGCGCCTACTTCACCGACGGCGTCGCCCCGGTGAGCATCTGGCTGTCCACCGAGTACTCCCGCGCCGGGCGCGGCGGCACCGGAGCCGCCAAGTGCGGCGGCAACTACGCCGCCTCGCTGCTGCCCCAGCGTGAGGCCTACGAGAACGGCTGCGCGCAGGTGCTCTTCCTCGACGGCGAGACCGGCACGCACATCGACGAACTCGGCGGCATGAACGTGTTCTTCGTGCACGGCACCGACACCCTCGTCACGCCGCGCCTCACCGGCACCATCCTCGAGGGCGTCACCCGGGACAGCATCATGCAGCTCGCCCGCGACCGCGGCATGACCGTGGTGGAGCGCGACGTGACCGTGGACGAGTGGCGCGACGGTGTCGCCTCCGGCGAGATCACCGAGGTGTTCGCCTGCGGCACCGCCGCCGTGGTCACCCCGATCGCCCAGCTCAAGGGCGTCGGCTTCGAGATCGGTTCCGCCGACGCTCCCGCCGGCGAGATCACCATGGCGCTGCGCCAGGAACTCACCGACATCCAGTACGGCCGCCTGCCCGACCGGCACAACTGGTTGCTGCGCCTGGACGCCGAGGCGACAGCGTGAAGATCGCCAGGTTCAGCCACGCCGGCACCATAGCGTTCGGCATCATCGATGACGACGAACTCGTCGTGCTCACCGGTGACCCCATGTTCGCTGGCTACAACCCCACCGGTGCGCGCCTGCCGCTGGTCGACGTGGCGCTGCTCGCGCCGGTCATTCCCCGCTCCAAGGTGATCGGCCTGGCCGGCGCCTACTTCGCGGATGCCGCGGAGCAGGCGGCAGCGCAGGCCGCGCCGGGTGAGAAGGCCGAGCCGCGTTTCTTCCTCAAGCCCAACACCACCGTCGTGGGACCCAACGATCCCATCGTGCTGCCCGCGGCATCCGACGACGTGCGCGTGGAAGGCGAGCTTGCCATCGTGATCGGCCGGGTCGCCAAGAACCTCAGCGTCGCCGACGCCCCCGGGGCGATCTTCGGTTACACGATTGCCAACGACGTCACCGCCGTGGACCTGGCCGAAGCCAGCGGTCACGGCGCCAGGGCCAAGGGCTTCGATTCCTTCTGCCCGCTCGGCCCCGTCATCGACACCGAGTTCGACCCCACGGATGGCCGCGTTCTCGGCCGGGTCAACGACACCGAGTTCCAGAACGGCGAGGTGTCCCTGCTGGCCTTCTCGATGGCGGAGATCGTCTCGTTCCTCTCGCACTCCTTCACCCTGCTGCCCGGCGACGTGATCCTCACCGGCTCATCGAGCGCCGCCAAGCGGGTCTCCGACGGCGACACCGCGAGCGTCGAGATTCCCGGCCTGGGCGTGCTCACCAACCCGGTCCGCCGGGCCGCCTAGCTCGGCGTTCGACCCGCGCGACGGCGCGCGACGAGCTGCGCGGGGGTGCCCAGGCTCGTTGCGCGGGTTAGGCGCCGCTTCGCGGGTGGCACGCCACACGCGTAACGGCGTTCGACCCGCGCATCTTCGGCGCAACGATTTGCGCAAGTCCAGCGCCGCTGCGCGTGCACGGCGCCAAGACGGCGTGCGACGCGCGCAATGGCGTGTGACGCGCGTAACGGCGCGGCACCCGCGGAAGGGCGCGTGACTCGCGCATCTGCCGAACGACGAGGTGCGCGGGGCGCCCCCGCGCGTTGCGCGGGTTAGGCGCCGCTTCGCGGGTGGCGTGCCACCCGCGCAACGGCGTGTGACCCGCGCATCTGCCGCGCATCGAGCTGCGCGGGACCCGCATAACGGCGTGTGACCCGCGTAACGGCGCGGGACCCGCGTAACGGCGCGGGACCCGCATAACGGCGTGTGACCCGCGTAACGGCGTGTGACCCGCGCATTTGCCGGACGACGAGGTGCGCGCGGGCGCCCCGCACGTGGCCCACCCAAGTGTTGCCACAGCGGACAAGTGCGCCCGGCACGCCGGCCGCGCTTGTCCGGACGGGGAACAGTTACTCGGCTGCGAGCGGGAACCAGCTGCGAATCTGGGCGGCGGCGGTCGCGAGCAGCGCGGATGACTCGGCGGCGTTGACCCGGGCGAGCAACATCGCGCTCATCGAGAGCGACCCGAGAGTGCGCACTCGTTCGGCAGTGAGATCGGTGGCGGCGCCGTCGGCGGTTCTGTCGGCGGTGCTGTTCACGGTGCTGGGATCGTCAAAATCGCCGGCGCCGGCGCCGGCTCCGGCGAGGGCATGGCCGAGGGCCGCCGCGAGCTCGGTGCGGTAGTCCTCGACCACCTCGCGGGCGGGCTCGTCATGCGTGGCGAGGCCCGTGGCGCAGTTCACCAGCAGGCAGCCGCGCCGGGGGGAGTCCAACGGGAGCTTGGCCACGGCTTCGCGGAGTTCGTCGAAGTAGGCCAGCAGTTCGCGCCGGCCCGCGCCATCCGCCTGCAGGCCGCGCAAGCGGGGCCGGATGACGGTGTCGCGGTAGTCGACGACGGCCGCGTCGAAGAGCCCGCGCTTGCTGCCGTAGGCGTGGTAGAGGCTGGACCGGTTGATGCCCGTGGCCGTCTCGAGGTCGGCCAGGGAGGCGCCGTCGTAGCCGAGGTCCCAGAAGACGTCGCGGGCGGACTGCACGACCGTGGTGCTGTCGAACGTCTGGAGCCGTCCCATGAGCTGTCTGCCTTCCGTCCGCGCACGTCTGAACCGGGGTGATCCGAGCGGTGTACCTGTGAATGTTCTGTACTGCTCGTTTCACTATAACCGATAGCCCGGCTATAGTAAAACGATCGGTTCAGAAAACGAGGGCTGCCGCAAGCAGCCCGGCGCCGACCACGAACAGTAAGGATTCTCCCCATGACGACAGCCACCAGTACCCAGATCCAGCTCGCGGCCCGGCCCGACGGCTGGCCCACCGCGGCCGACTTCAGCACCGCCGTGATCGACCTGCCCGAGTTGGCGGCCGGCCAGGTGCGGGTCGTCAACGACTTCATCTCCGTTGACCCCTACATGCGCGGCCGCATGAACGACGTCAAGTCCTACATCCCGCCGTTCGTGCTCGGCCAGACCATGGGCGGCGGCGCCGTGGGCCATGTCGTTGCGTCGACTGTGGAGTCCGTTCCCGTTGGCAGCCTCGTCGTGCACCAGTACGGCTGGCGCGATGTGGTGCAGGAGGATGCAGCCGGCTTCCGGGTCGTTCCTGAGATCCCGAACGTTTCCGCATCCGCGTATCTCGGCGTGCTCGGCATGACCGCCCTCACCGCCTACATCGGCCTGCTTGAGATCGCCAAGTTCAAGGAGGGCGACACCGTCTTCGTCTCCGGCGCCGCCGGTGCCGTGGGCAGCATGGTGGGTCAGATCGCCCGTCTCAAGGGCGCCGCCCGCGTGATTGGCTCCGCCGGCACTGACGAGAAGGTGGCCCTGCTCACGTCGAAGTACGGCTTCGACGCCGCGTTCAACTACAAGACCGGCGACATTGCCGCCCAGCTCACCGAAGCCGCACCCGAGGGTATCGACGTGTACTTCGACAACGTCGGTGGCGACCACCTCAGCGCTGCCCTCGGCGCCTTCAAGGACGGCGGGCGCGCCGCACTCTGTGGGGCGATCTCACAGATGAACCGCACGGATGGCCCCACCGGCGTGCAGAACATGGTCAACATCGTCACCCGCGGCCTCACCCTCACGGGCTTCACCATCGGCAACCACCTGCAGCACTTCCCGGCCTTCACCGAGCAGATGGGTGCCTGGTTCGCCGCCGGCGACATCGTCTTCGACGAGACCGTCGTAGACGGCATCGAGAACTCGGTCGACGCGTTCCTGGGCATGCTCCGCGGAGAGAACACCGGCAAGATGGTCGTCAAGACCAGCGTCGCCGACTCCGCCCTGGCCGCGAACTAGCCGTCAATCACGGCCCGCACGATTCATCGAATTCGATCTAGGAGAACCCATGACTTCCGTACTTTTTGTCGTCAGCGCCGCTGACCAGTGGACCCTCAACGACGGTTCACTGCACCCCACCGGCTACTGGGCCGAGGAGCTCGCCGAGCCGCACCGCCTCTTCACCGAGGCCGGCTGGTCGATCACCATCGCCACCCCGAAGGGTGCCGCTCCCACCGTCGACCTGGGCAGCCTGGCCGCCGGGGCCACCGGTAGCGAGGAGCGCTCCGCCGAGCTGCGCAGCTACCTCGAATCCCTGCCGGCACTGCAGAGCCCGAACTCGCTCGATGACGTCGCCGCCAGCGACTACGACGTGGTCTTCTACCCGGGCGGACACGGCCCGATGGAGGACCTCGCGGTCGACGCGACCAGCGGTCAGATCATGACGGATGCCATCGGCTCCGGCAAGATCCTCGGCGTGCTGTGCCACGCCCCGGCCGCGCTGCTCGCCGCCGTGGCCGAGGACGGCACCTGGCCGTTCCTGGCCTACCGCATGACCGGTTTCACCGACGCCGAAGAGGCCCTGGGAGGACTCGCCCCGAAGGCCAAGTGGCTCGTGCAGGCTCGCCTGGTTGAGCTCGGCGCCGACTTCGTCGAGGGTGCCTCCTTCGCCGAGCACATCGAGATCGACCGCAACCTCTACACCGGCCAGAACCCGGCCTCCTCGGTGGCCCTCGCCACCGCGATCATCGATGCGGTAGCCGCCCAGAAGTAGCCCGCCCCGCCCCGTCCCCTCCCGCGGGCCGTGAGTTGGGCCCCAAAAAACGCGAGTTTTCGGGGCTTAGCTCACGGCTCGCGGGCTTGTCAGTTCCCGAGGGCGGTCAGGACGGCGTCGACGTCCGATTGGGTGTTCCAGAGGTGGAAGGCCACGCGGGCGCGGCCGGCGCGGCCGGAGGCCGTGATGCCGGCGGCGGTGAGGCGGGCGAGGTCGGCGCCGGCAGGGTCGGCCCAGGTGACGATCGCTTGATTGTTCTCGGGCAGGTCGAGCCCGGCGCAGAGGCCGTTGCCCAGGGCGGTGTCGTGAGCGAAAACCGCGGCCGGGTCCAGCCGGGTGAAGAACTCCAGCGCCACCCGGGTGCCCACCCAGGCCGGCCATGCCGGCGACACGTCGAAGCGGCGGGCATCCGTGGCCAGGGTCATGGTGGGGCCGTAGCAGGAGGCCCACGGGTCGACGCCCGCGAACCAGCCGGCCTGCACCGGGCGCAGCAGCTCGGCCAGCCCGGGCGTCACCGTGAGGAACGCGGCCCCCCGCGGAGCACCCAACCACTTGTAGGCGTGGCAGATGGTGGCATCGAAATCGCCGGCGTTCACCGGCAGCCAGCCGGTGGCCTGCGTCGTGTCGCAGAGCGTGAACGCGCCCACCGCGGCGGCGGCCGCCCGGATGGCCGGCGCATCCGCGACCTCACCGGTGGCGGACTGCACGAGGGAGAAGGCCACGAGCCAGGTGCGCTCGGTGAGCGAGGCCGCCAGCTGGGCGACCGGAACGTGACGCACGGTGATTCCGCGGTGCTCCTGCTGCAGGAACGGGAACACCATCGAGGTGAAGTCGCCGTCGACGCAGACGACCTCGCGGCCGGCGGGCACGGATGCGGCCAGCACGGCGGCCATCACCGACGCCTGCGACCCGATTGCCACCCGGTCGGCACCGACCCCGACCAGCCCGGCGTACAGCGCCCGCGCCCGGTCGATCTCCACCTGGTAGTGACCGGGGGAGGCGTCGCCACGCGCCCAGGTTTCAGCGTCCGCGTGCAGCGCCTGCACGGTCTCCAGCGTCGGGCGTCCCGAGGTGCACGCGGCCAGGTAGCGCGTGCTGCTGGGGGAGTAGGCGACCTGGGCCTGCGCGAGCGTCAGAGTGGCGGTCGTGGTGGAGGACGGAGCTGTGGAACGCATGCTTCCAGCGTCGCGCCGCGGCACCCATTCGACAATGCCCAGCCCCCGATCATTTAGATAACCCCAGGTTATGCTTCGAGCATGCCCGAAAATATCCACCGTGCACTCGACGTAGATTCCCACGCGTTGCGGATCGTGCACCGCATCAACGAGCTCGGTTCGATCACCGCGGCGGCCCGGTCGCTCGGCTACAGCCAGCCGGCCGTGAGCCAGCACCTCAAACGCCTCGAGGCCCGCCTGGGCCTGCCGTTGGTGGCCAAGGCCGGCCGGGGCGTGCGCCTCACCGAGGCCGGCCGCATCCTGGCCAGGCACGCCGCCACCGTGACGCAGGCGCTGGATGCCGCGGCGGGCGAACTCAGCGATCTGGCGGGACTCCGCAGCGGCCGGGTCACCCTCGCGGCCTTCCCGTCCGCCTCGGCCACGGTCATCCCCACCCTGCTGCGCGGCCTCTCCCAGCGGCACCCCGGCGTGCAGTTGAGCTACCTCGAAGCGGAACCGCCCGAGGCCGTGCGCGCGGTGCGCGACCAGGCCGCCGACCTCGCCATCACGTTCAGCTACACCGGCGACCAGGCCGACCCACATCGCCAGAGCGCCCACGGTCTCACGGTCGTGCCACTCTGGCGAGACGAGATGCTCGTGGTGGTGCCCCGTGAGCACCCGCTGGCCGGCCGCGACCGCATCGACCTGGCCCTGCTGGCCGCAGACCAGTGGATCGGCGGCTGCCCGCGCTGCCGGGCGCACCTGCTCGACCTCGCCGCCCGCAGCGGCTTCAGTCCGAGCATCTCCTACGAGACCGATAACGTCGTGGCCGTCTTCGGTATGGTCGCGGCCGGCCTGGGCGTGGCGCTCGTGCCCGCCCTGGCCATCGCCGCCGCCCCGCTGCCGGCCGGGATCGTGGCCCGGCCCACCACGGGCGGCGACTTCCGCACGATTCACCTCGTGGGAACAGAGGGCGCCGAGACGGTGCCGGCGGTGGCCGCCACCATCCGCGCCATCGGCGAGATCGACGCGGCACCCTGGACGTTGTTGGCGGCCCGGCCGGCCCCGAACACCGCACACCCGGTTGCGGCGCGCCCTCGGTAGAATGAAGGCCGTATGTCTACTACAACAGCGCACCCGTTCTCGACCGCAACCGGCACTGATGTGCGCGTGCGGTTCTGCCCCTCGCCCACCGGCACGCCGCACGTCGGCCTGATCCGCACGGCCCTGTTCAACTGGGCCTACGCCCGGCACACCGGGGGCAAGTTCATCTTCCGGGTGGAGGACACCGACGCCGCCCGCGACAGCGAGGAGAGCTTCACCCAGTTGCTCGAGGCCATGCGCTGGCTGCGCCTGGACTGGGACGAGGGTGTAGAGACCGGTGGACCCAACGAACCGTACCGCCAGAGCCAGCGCTACGACATCTACCGTGACGTGATCGCCAAGCTCATCGAGTCCGGCCACATCTACGAAAGCTTCGCCACCGGCGAAGAGATCGCCGAACGCAACATCAAGCTCGGCCGCGACGCCAAGCTCGGCTACGACAACTACGAGCGCGACCTCACCGACGAGCAGAAGGCCGCCTTCCGCGCCGAGGGACGCGAGCCCGCGCTCCGCCTCAAGGTGCCCGACACCGAGCTCTCCTTCGATGACCTGGTTCGCGGCGAGATCACCTTCCCGGCCGGCTCGTTCAGCGACTTCGTCGTGGTGCGCCCCAACGGGCATCCGCTGTACCCGTTCGTGAACCCCGTCGACGACGCGCTGATGGGCGTCACCCACGTGCTGCGCGGCGAAGACCTGCTCTCCTCCACGCCCCGCCAGATCGCGCTGTACCACGCGCTCATCGACATCGGCCTCACCACGTTCGTGCCGCGCTTCGGCCACCTGCCCTACGTGATGGGCGACAAGAACAAGAAGCTCTCCAAGCGCGACCCGGAGTCGAACCTGTTCCTGCACCGCGAACGCGGCTTCATTCCCGAGGGCCTGGTCAACTACCTCTCCCTGCTGGGCTGGTCACTCACCCACGACCGCGACGTCTTCTCGATCGAAGAGATGATCGCCGCGTTCGACGTGGTCGATGTGAACCCCAACCCGGCGCGCTTCGACCTCAAGAAGGCCGAATCGCTCAACGGCGACCACATCCGCCTGCTCGAACCGGCCGACTTCGCCGCCCGGGTCGTTCCCTACCTGGTGAACGCCGGCATCCTCACCGAGCCGCTCAGCGACACCGAACAGGCCGTCCTCACCGCCGCGGCACCGCTCGTGCAGGAACGCATCGCCCTGCTCGGCGAGACGCCCGACATGCTCGGCTTCCTCTTCGAGCCCGCCGATAAGCTCGAGCACCAGGCGGATGCGCTCGCCTCGCTCCCGAAGAACGCCGCCGAGATCCTCACGGCCGCCACCGCGGCGCTGCGGAACATTCCCGAAGCGGAATGGACCCACGAGCTCGTGCACACCACCCTCACCGAGACCCTCATCGACGGCCTCGGCCTGAAGCCGCGGGTGGCGTTCGGCCCGCTGCGCGTGGCCGTGTCCGGTCGCAAGATCTCGCCGCCGCTGTTCGAATCCATGGAGATCCTCGGCCGGGCCGACTCGCTGGCCCGCCTGGATCGGCTCTCGGCGACCCTGGTGTCATGAGCCCGGACGGCTCACTGAACACCGGTGCCGGCAGCGCTACTGCTGCCGGCGCCGCTGAGGTGCTCTACGACGTTGTCATCATCGGCGCCGGCCCGGCCGGCCTGGCCGCGGGGCTCAACCTCGTGCGTGCCCGCCGTCGCACCCTGATGATTGACAGCAACCGGCCTCGGCACTCCGCCACGCTTCGGTCGCACGGCTTCATCACCCGCGACGGTGTGCCGCCGCTCGAGCTGCGGCGTATCGGCCGTGAAGAGTACGAGGCCTACCCGGCCGCCGAGTTCCATGTGGGCCTCGTGCGCACCGTCGAGGCTCTGCCCGGGGTCGACGAGGCGGATGCCACCGGTGCCCGGTTCACCGTGTCCACCAAGGGCCTGCGCGGCGAGAAGAACCGGGTTGTCACGACCCGCACCGTGCTCATCGCAACCGGCCTGGCCGAGACGTTGCCGGCGCTGCCGAGCATCCGTGCGTGGTACGGCACCAACCTGCACAGCTGCATCGCCTGCGACGGCTACGAAGAAGCCGACCGGGCCCTCGCCCTGATCGGCGAGACCGACGACCTGGCCGAACACGCCCTGCTTATCTCGCAGTGGACCGACGACCTGATCGTTTTCACCAACGGCGTCGGCCAGGTCTCCGACACCGATGAGGTCGCCCTGGCCGCGCGCGGCATCCGGGTCGACCGGCGCCCGCTCACCGACGTGGTGGGGGAGCGCGGCGCCATGACCGGCATCCGGGCCGCCGACGGCGAGTTCGTGCCCAGGCAGGGCGGTTTCGTGCGTCCCAGGTATGAGGCGGCCGCCGCCTTCGCGGGTGCGCTGAACCCGGCCACGGATGCGTACGGCCTGATCATCGTCGACCCCCAGGGTCGCACCTCCGTGCCCGGCCTCTACGCCGCGGGCGACACCACCCCGCCCGGCCCGGAGCAGTTGCTGGTCTCCGCCGGTGAGGGAGCCCGCGCCGCCGTGGCCATCAACCGCGAATTGCTCGGGCCGCTGGCGACACACCCTCCGCTCAATTTGGCTGGTCGCCCCGAAGTGGGCTAGAGTTACTTTTCGGCGCGGTTCTCGGACTACGCCATTGGGGTATGGTGTAATTGGCAACACGGATGATTCTGGTTCATTTGTTCTTGGTTCGAGTCCAGGTACCCCAGCAGTAACAGGCGCAGGATTCCGCGGCGAAACAGCCCATGGCCCCTCCTCCCGATCAGGCCGAAACCGGCCGCTGTGACCAGAAATGGACCAGAAACCCCTTTGCAGGGTTGCTGTGACTACTTATCGCCCGGACTGATACGGACCCGTCCCGGCATAGTCGGAATAGTCACGACAAGGCGCGCACACCTTTTGGGTATGGACGCGACGACACAAATCACCCCGACGTTCCTCACCCAGCGTGAACTCGCCGAGTTGCTCCGGCTACCCGAGCGCACCCTGGAAGACTGGCGCCTGACCCGCACGGGGCCGCCCTACCTCAAGCTAGGCCGTCACGTCCGTTACGACGTTCAGGACGTGCTCGCCTGGGCTCAGGAACACCGGCATGGCTAGGCCACAGATCGCTGCCGGCGTGCTGGGCGCCATAACTGTGGGAGTCCTGCCGAACGGCCGGTACCGAGCCCGCGCTTCCCTCCGAGACGACGGCGGAGTCCTGCATCGTCTGTCCGCGGTTGCTCACACTGACGAGAACGCGCGCGCAGACGTTCGGCGGCAGGCAGCGGTGCTCGGTACCGGCGGCACCGGCGCTCTCTCGCCCAAGAACACCGTTAACCAAGTGGTGGAACTCTGGCTCTCTCAAATTGCCGCCCGCGCGAAAACGGGCAGCCTGACATACTCCACCTACGAATCGTATGAGACAACTGCGCGCCTCATCATTTTGCCCCGCTGCGGGGGGATCAAGCTCGACCGACTCACTGTCGGTCGGTGTGACCGCATCCTCCAGAAAATACTCGAGGAAGAATCCATCTCCAAAGCACGCCACGCCCGCGCCGTGTTGAGCCTCATCTGCGGCTACGCCGTGCGCGACGACGCGCTGCCCAGCAATCCAGTGCGAGACGTGCAGCGTTTGCCGACGGCCCCAAAAAAGGAATCCACGCTCACCACTGAGCAACTCAACACCATTCGTGAGCTGATGCAGGATTGGCGAGAAACGCGAGCGGACGGCCCCAGACCCAACTACCGCATTCTGATCGACGGCATGGAGATCATGCTGGGCACCTCCATCCGGGTTGGAGAATGCCTCGGCCTGCGCCGCTGCGATGTAGACATGACAACCCGGCCACCGACTCTCGTCGTCAACGGCACCATAGTCAGCACCAAGGCGGAAGGAATCCACCGGAAGGACACACCCAAGCGCTCCCGACAGAGACGCAGCATCGCTCTGCCATCGATGGCAGCAGCGGCCGTCCGCCGACGACTGGCACTGGCTGAACCCGACCTAGAGGCGTCACTATTCCCAACTAAGACCGGACGCGCACTGAGCGTCAGTAATTACGAGCGCCTGTTGCGCTCATTCATTGCCGACGAGCGCGCGAGCCTGATCAAGCTGGGAGTGGACGTGGACGAGTACACCACTCATATTTACCGACGCACGGCTGCGACACTCGTTGAGCGGGCGGCGGGCATCACGCTGGCGTCTCGGCTCCTCGGACACGCGAATGAGCAGACCACCCGAAACAGCTATGTAGTCACCGCTGACCAGGTCGACCCGGTGACGGCGGAAATCCTTGACGAGGTACTAGGCGGGTGACCAAGTAGATGCTTCATGTATCGACTTGGTCATTCACGTTGTTTTGTTGTTGAGGCGTGGCGGGCCGGTCCACTAGCATGCTTCACGTTTCATGCGCCTGAGCGCCTTTGTGGCCGTTTCTGTTAGTCAAGAGCCCCTCTTGTGGCGCAGCGGCACGATTGGCACCCCCAAAACGAGCGCAACACGCGAGCGGTGTCGGCGGTCGCCGGTACGGTGAGACTTGCACGGCAAGTACAACTAGATCGTGCGCAGATGCGCAAGAGAAGAGCCATGGCCCCAATCACGAAGGTGCTGCCTCCGGGTTCGCGTTTTTTCGTAGCAGGCGGCCGCAGCGCGAGGCATCGCGAGGTCCCAAGATTTGGCGAGCTCATCGAGCGACTCTTCGGGCTGAGATCGAATGGAGGACAACAACTTATATGAGGCTCGTCAAAGCGGAGATAACGGGATTCGGGCGCCTCGCGGACGGCAAGGTGAATCTCGACAACAAGGTCATCGCAATCGTCGGCCCCAACGAAGCGGGCAAGACCACCCTGCTTCGCGCTCTCGCATACACCGACAACGGGGCTACGCTTTCTGCGTCGGAACGATCTCGTGGTTTGGTCATTGAGGACAGCGACGTTGTCGTGCGGGTGCAGTATCTGCTCAATGCGGGGGACAGGACTTCCGCTGAACAATATGGACTCCAGGAGCCTCCGACGTCGATTTGGTTGTCGCGCACGGCTGCTGGTGGAACTGACCCGTCTGTCACTGTCGTCCCATCGCCTTTGAAAGCATTCGCACCTCTTGAGGCTGCTGTGCTTGCTCTGCGAGCTACAGCGACGAAGAAGTCGTATGCAGAGCTGCAGTATCGTCCGCCAGTGCCCGATGAGGGCGGAGACTCGGTCCTGGTCGACGAGCATCGCATATCGCTCCAGCAGCACACACGAGACACGATTTCGATGTTCCTCGAAGCCTTCGAGACGGGCGACGGTCGTCTTGCCGTGACGGTTCATGATTCTGACCTTCGACAGGTTCGTGACCGTCTAAATCAATACTCCCTCGGAGTGGGTATGGCCGATGCACTTAGTGCTGTGTTGACATGGGTCGAACGGGAGGATCCAACGCGAGCAGTGGCCGCGACGCTCTTCGGCCGCACTCCCAACATCCTGCTCTTCAGCGACGCTGATCGAATTCTCGCATCAGCGCATGCGCTCTCGGAGGAGTTCGTTGCGGCCCCACCAGCCTCTCTCGCGAATCTGCTTGGCATGGCTGAACTCGACCTAAAGAGTCTCTGGGCCGCATTGCAAAGCGGCGACGAAGGGGAGCGCGAGACACTCATCGATGTGGCCAATCAAGTCCTTGCCGCTAAGTTCGCTGCAGCATGGAAACAGTCGGCTGTCACCGTTTGGCTCAAAATCGAAGGCACTGTACTGACTATTCGCATCCGCCAGGACGGCAAACGCATCACAAAGTTCGATGAGCGCAGTGCTGGACTCCAGATGTTCGTGGCTCTCGTGGCCTTCCTCGCAGTTCGGGACGAAACTATACCCCCAATCCTTCTCATAGATGAAGCCGAGACGCACTTGCACATCGACGCCCAGGCAGACCTTGTCAATACATTCATGACGCAGCAGCAAGCGGCGAAAATTGTTTACACCACGCACTCGCCCGCTTGCCTTCCCCCGGACCTCGGCTCGAACATCCGTGCAGTTGTGCCGGACGCCGGTAGCGAGTACCGGAGTGTGATTCAAGGCAGCTTTTGGCACGGCGCGGCCGGCTACTCGCCACTCATGCTCGCGATGGGTGCTGGAGCCGCTGCCTTTTCCGCGGCACGTTTCGTGGTGCTCGCGGAAGGGGCAACGGAGATGCTTTTACTTCCGTCACTGATCAAGTCGGCAATCAATGTCGCCGACCTTGAATACCAAGTGGCTCCCGGGCTGTCCGAAGCCCGAACCATAATGTACCCAGAGCTTGATCTAGTTGGCGCACGAGTTGCGTTCCTTGTGGACGGAGATAAAGGCGGGCAGGACCTTCGTAGGGCGCTTGTTGGAGGCGGAGTGCCGGGGGCGCGGATCGTGACGCTCGATGCTCTCACGCTCGAGAACCTTCTCGATTCGGACTCATATCTTGAGGCAGTGCGAGCGCTCCTTGCAGAATGCAATCCAGGGAAGGCTGTCCCCGATCTCCCCGAGCTGCCCGACCCAGCGTCGGAAGTCTGGCCTTCGTTCTTGGATAGGTGGGCGACCCAGCAGTCGCTAAAGATGCCGGGGAAGCGGGTGATTGCGAGCCGGCTTGTGGAGGACCGGCTGGCGACACCCAGCGACTTCGGACGTCGAGTCCTCACAGAGCTTCACCGCTCCATTTCGACGATCTTGTCCACCTCCAAAACAGGGAACAACGCATGAGCGAAGTAGACCAAGATGTTCTTGAAACAGTTCCGCCGAACAAGGTCGGAGCAAGTTGGTTCCGAGCTGCGCTCCAGATCAATCCTTATTCGTACAAAGGCAAAGCCCAGCCCTCTCGTATATTCGCGAGCGAGAACGATTACAACACGGCATTGCTCGACCGGTGCGAGGCTCAAGGAATCTCGATTATCGCCATAACTGACCATTGGTCTGTGGATTCTGCCCTTCAGCTTGTCGCCGATGCTGAGAGTCGCGGAATCGTCGCGCTTCCTGGCTTCGAGGCCAACAGCTCAGAAGGCATTCACCTCCTTGTGATATTCGAGGCTGGGACAAGGCCGGGTCTCATCAATGCAGCCATTGGAAAGTGCGGCGGTGTTCCTGGGCAAGATTCGGCGACGGGTGATTCCTATTCAAGGATCCTTACTGAGATGGCCGCAATGGGCGCCCTAGTGATCCCAGCGCACGCCAACGTCGCCAGTAGCGGCCTCCTGACAGGCCGAGGTGGGCTGTCCTTGGTTGAGATGGTGATGCATAGCGACCTCCATGCGATCGGCATAACTCCGTCGGTTGGGGAGGCCGGACAGCAGAAGGCGATTTTCAGGCGCCAGCCCCCTTTCGACCGTCAGTATCCCATCGCAATGATCTACTCTGACGATGTCTGTCACCCGGACACGCTTCTCAAGCCTGGCGGTTCGACGTGGTTCAAGATGAGCCGTCGTAGTCTGGCTGGGATTAAGCATGCGGTTCATATCCCTTCTACGCGTGTTTCGGTCGTGGACCCAAAATCGTCTCCGCGTGCGATCATCAGGGAAGTATCTTGGCAGGGCGGTTTCATCGACGGGGTCACGCTCACGTTGCCCGATGACATGACGAACCTCATCGGAGGACGAGGGACTGGGAAGTCCACAATCGTTGAGAGCCTCCGATTTGTTCTGGAGATCGATCCATTGGGGGCAGCAGCGCGCAGCGATCACGATGGCATCGTCAAACACGTACTCGGGGTGGGCACGACGGTGAGCCTTGTAGTGGAAGCCATCTCACCGACTGCAGACAGATATACGATCCAGCGAACAGTTCCCGGGCCTGCGGTTGTTCTTGATTCGAGCGGCACAGCAACCGATCTGCGCCCCGAGGATGTTGTCGGAAGCGTCGAGATCTACGGGCAGCATGAGCTCGCTGAACTAGCGAACGACAACACTGCGGTTGCTGCCATGCTTCACCGATTCAATCCATCCAACGGTGCTCAGACTGACCGCAAGGATCTGGTTGAGAAACTCGTTGACAACAGGGAGCGGTTTGATCGCGCCGAAGGCGATCGGGAAAGACTCGAAGATGAACTCGCGGACCTGGATCGATTACAAGCACAGGCTGACAGGTTCAAAGACACCGACGTAGCGAAGCGACTCGAAGACCTACGGCGCCTTCAGCAAGATGATTCCGTTTTCAAAGAAGTCGGGGATCGGGTCGCGGAAGCCGACAAGGCAATTGCTGAGATCGCGGCTGGTGACCTCCTAACGACTCTGGCGTCGTCCATCGAATTGATAGATGAGTCGCCACAGAAAGTGACGCTCCAGCGTGCCGCTGCAGCTGGGCAGGCGCTCGGCGTGGCAATACGAGCCGCAATCGAGGCGCTCAAGGCCGCTGCTGCGGACGCGAAGCTGGAGTTGGCAGGCGCAAAGGACGAATGGGAAGCGGCCACAGCCGGCGAGAAAGCCGCCCATGACGAAGTGCTCCGCGAGCTTCGAGTTGGTGGGCTGGAGCCGGAAAAGTATCTGACGGTTTCTGGTCAACTTGAGACTCTAAAGACAAAGGCTCAACGGATTCCGGCCTCGGACAAGCTGCTCAAAGACCTCGCGAAGGAGAGAGCGAGCCTCGTTAGACAGCTCCAGGTAAATCAAACTGCGATGGCGAAGCACCTGTTGGACACTATCCGCGACGCCAACAAAGCGACCAGCAAAGCGATCAATCTGCGAGCAGTCCAGTCTTCAGATCGACGCGAATTGATCGCGCTTGTCAAAAGCAACACAGTTGGTCAGCGGTCCACAATTATGGCGGCGCTTGAGGACGAGAATTTTTCGGTGGCTCAGTTCGTCATGGCCGCTCGCGTTGGGGCAGTGGACCTCGAGCGGCTGTATTCAATCAAGGGTGCGCAAGCCAACGCGCTAATCAACGCCGGCGAGCCACTTTTCCGCAAGCTGGAAGAGTGCTGTATCGACCAAGCGGTCGACGTCTATTTGGACACTTCGAGTGGGGCAGGGGCGGCCACGTTCCGCAGGCTCGACCAGCTATCAAAAGGTCAGCGTGCAACTGCATTGTTGATGCTCTTGCTCGGCTTCTCTTCTAGTCCACTTGTAATTGACCAACCCGAAGACGATCTCGACAATCGATTCGTGTTCCGCGAGATTGTGAAAAGGCTCCGAAAGCTCAAGGGCCACCGCCAAATTATTGCAAGCACACACAACGCCAACATCCCAGTACTGGGCGACGCGGAGTTGATTGTCGTGTTGGCAGGCGACGGTTCACGTGCGTGGGTAGCCGCGCAGGGCCTGGGATCACTCGACGAACCAGCAATTTTGGCACACGCCGAGGACCTTCTGGAGGGCGGACGTGACGCCTTTAACGACCGAAAGCATCTCTATGGCTTCTGACCTTGCGTTGGATGGCGGATTCAAACGCCGCCGGGGCAGACGGTCCAATGATTTGTTAGATCGTCAAAGCTGAGTCGCTTGCGGCTTGGAGCTATCGATCGTCCGCCGGCGTACGACGCGGGGCGTGCTTATCACCGGTTGGTTTCATAAATCGTGATGCGTCGACGCCGCCAGCACCAGGGTGCTCTGCGACCGTCGTGCGCGGCATCTGTACTTGCGAGCAACCTCGGGGGATGGCGCGATCGAGGGCGACGCTTTCATTCGTGGACCGGAGGGTTCGAGTCTAAATGGGCGGTGAGACCATTCAATCCGGCTGCGGCCTCGCGACGACTCCCGACATCCTGAATGACGAAGAGCGTGAAGTCCTCGTCGCGGTTGCCGATCATGATGTCTTCGACGGCGTCGGCGGGAGGTTCGCCCGGCCAAGCGGTTTGCCGCGTTGATCGGTCGCGCTCGAGCCTCGTTCCCGACGTCGAAACCCAGTCGTGGAGGCGCTGACGGGCATCGGCAAAGTCACGGTGCCAGCCGAATGGTGCCGAGCCGTGTTGATCGGGGTCGTAGGCGCAGAGCCAATGAAGGTGCAGCGCTGAGAGCTCCCAGACAAGCTCGGGGTGGCGGTGCCAGAATGGCGGTAGGACGGAGGCCGGGAGCCCATACGTTCGGCGTAGCCAATTCACCCACCGGTTGAGCTCGATCCATTCGACCTCGGCTTCGTCGGCGGTGAGGAGATTCCAGTTGACAGGATGTGGCGGCTCTGCCGTGAGCGGCCCGTCGAGATCGTCGAATGAGTCCCCGGCGAACGAGCCTTCTTGATCGTCGGGGACCCACTCGTCCAGTGGCGCGGTCATAATCACCGTCACAACCCGATCGTGGCCGAATGGGGCTGAGCAAGCCCGGGGACTCGCCACATGACCTTTTGGACAGCCGGTGTGTTCATGCCCTCGGCCGGTGCTGGGCGGCGAGCACGATCCACCTCATAATTTGTGCGGGCGAGGTCGTGGCCGATCTTTTTGGCGACGAACTCCTCCCGCTCGATGACTTCCCCCTCGCGCTCCACTTGGAAGCTGCGAACGTATCCCTCGGCAACAAAGCTGTCGCCCTTCGCGAACCGAGTGAGCGCCCCTTCAGCCGTAGCCCGGTATGCGACGAGGTCGTGGAAGCTTGGCTCGAGTGGGGTGAATCCTCCTCCTTCGCGACGGAAGTGGGGCTGGCCGACGCGCACGTAGAAGCGCGTGTCGCCGTTCTCGGTGACCGACTGTTGCGGCTCCGAGGCGATGAAACCTGACAGCGACTGCTGCGTGTGAAACGCCATGGGACTCGACCTCCTGTTCCTGGGCGGACCATATTGATCCGCGCTCACTATTAGGTGTGCCGCTACCTACAAAACCAGAAGGAACCGCCACCGCGGCGCCCTCTTCAGTGACGCCGTGTGGGACGCGCTGTCACTCCGATTGACTGACCGAGGGTTGCGCGGGTTCCTCCGGGGGCTGCCTACGCATCAACGCTTCGATTTCCGCCCGGTTGGCGAGCAGGGTCTTCGCATCCGGACGAGCGGTCCACATCTGCATGCTCCCGATGACAGGCGGGGCCGCGCGGAGCATGATCAGGCCGGTCCCGAACGGGAGGGTGCGGATGGTGTCAGGCGGCATGATCGGGACGCGGCGGATGGACCGCTGTGCTGAGCGTGAACCCCGATCGCCGACGGTGGTCGAGTCAGTCGATTCGTCGCGCTCGCCGATAAGCGTCGAGAGATCGTGCAGGTCTCGGGAGTTGGATCCTCCGCCGAGCACGACCTTGACGATCGACGAGTCCCAGATTGTGCCGGCTGCGTTCTCGCTCCATTTTGTGCGCGCCTGTGCGAGCGACTGCAGCACTGGCATGGTCGTGATGCCAGTTCCGCCGCCCTCCGCCATCAGGTTGGGGAGTGAGGGGAGGGGCGCCAGGTTTCCGATTTCGTCGAGTGCGAGCAGCAGAGGCGGGTCGAGTCGCGCGCCTGCGCTGCGAGCGGCCAGGCGACGGGCAGTCTCGACGAGGTCTTCGACGAAGGCCGAGACCAATGCGGCGGAGTTGTTCGAGCCTGCACCTGTAGCGAGTAGGTACAGGGTGCTGTTGCTGCGCAGGAATCCCTCCGGGTCGAAGCTCTCGCCCTCTCCCGGTGAGACAGCATCCAGCACGCGCGGGTCGGCGAGAGCGCCTAGCGAGAGGGAAACCCCTTGCCAGATCGAATCGCGCGTTCGCGGGTCTGCCTCCAGCATGGCTTGAAGGGAGTCGCCCCAGCCGGTGGCTGCCGCGGGAGTGCTGAGCAGGATCGCGACCGCGTCGTGAGCTGCAGCCGGGTCGAGGGTCCACCGGAAGAGTTCGGCGGGCGTGCGGTGGTCGAGGGCGGCGGCGTGAAGCAACGCCTGCAGAGCAGTGCGTGTCTTTGCCTCCCAGAACCCGCCTCCATCAACGCCGCCGGCAGCCAGTCCAGTGCCGGCTGCCAATCCCGTTGCGCGGATCATCGCTGTGAGCGGGTCCTCGCAGCCGCGGATTGGCGACCAGCGCAGGCCCGCCGGCACGCCGAGGGCGAGCTGTTGAGGATCGAACACCGCGACCGGGCCGGTCCGCTGGCGTGCTCGGAGTGTGGCGGTGAGGTTGTCAGGGCGGGTGGAGGTGGTCACGACCGGCCCGGGGGAGTCGAGGATGGCGTTGATGACGATGTGTGCGCCCTTGCCGGAGCGCGGTGGTCCGATGACGAGGATGGAGTCCTCGACGCTGGCCCAGACGTCGGTACCTCGTGATCGTCCGAGGCGGTAGCCAACGTCCGTTGGTTTCGCGTTCGATAGGGCTGGACGGAGATGCGCAGCGCGACGCATGAGCGCTTTGCTGGACGCCGCTCGTAGTACATCGTTCCGTGTCGCGATTCCGGGGATGCGGTACGGATCGATGCGTGCTGCTCGTTGCGGATCGTGAAGCTTCCGCCACAGCCAGGTCCCGGCTGCGCCAACGGCAACGACCATGATGCTGGCCGTCGGCCAGTAGGCAAGCGGGTGCAGCCCGGGAGCCTGCATGGCGACTGATGGGTTGCCCGGGTCAAGGAGGACGGAGAGTCCGGTTTCGGGCCCGCCAGCCGGTTGTGCGATACCTGTCGCCCAGGCCGTGACGGTACCCGCCAGCCGGAGGAGGAGCGCAAGTACTGCTGAACACATCAGGAGTCCGATGCCGAGGTTTGCGAGCTCGTCGCCAAGGGAGGCCTGACTCCGCGGTGTGCTCACCGGTGCTGTCCCTTCGTGAGGAGACCGCCTACAGGCGGAGATCGGTGCCGCTTCGACTGAATCGTCTCGTGGGGGAGTAAGTGAAGGTCCGGTCTCCCGAGAAGCCGGCCGAGGCATCCATTAAGTCCGTCACATCCTGAGCGTCAACCACGAGGCTCGCGACCCCTTCCTGGATCAGGCGGTGGCAGCCTGCGCTTGCCGGGCTCGTGACCGGTCCAGGAACCGCGCCGACTGGTCGGCCCAACGAGTGCGCTTGGGCCGCAACGTTCAGCGAACCGGAGCGGTGGCCAGCCTCGACGACGATAGTCGCGCCCGAGAGCGCTGCGAGGATCCGGTTCCTCTGAAGGAAACGCCAGCGAGTCGGGGCGGCGCCGGGCGGAAGCTCGCTCAGGAGCAGTCCGCCGCTCTGTTCGATGCGTTCGAAGAGTTGCTCGTGGCCGGCTGGGTAGAGTCTGTCGAGCCCGCCGGCCAGCACGGCGACAGTGGAACCGGGATAGGACACCGTGGCCGCTCGATGAGCTGATCCATCGATGCCATACGCACCGCCGGAAAGGATCACCCGGCCCTGCGAGGCGAGCTCTGAAGCGAGCTCGGTCGCCACTTGGCTGCCGTACGCCGTTGCGGCACGGGAGCCCACGATGGTGACGCGGCCGGGGAGGGGAGCCGAGAGCTGACTCGGGTCGCCTTTGAGCCACAGAGCGATGGGCGCGGTGGCGCCGAGCTGCTGCAGCTCGCCGGGCCAGTCGACGTCCTCAGGAGTCAGAAGCCGAATGTCGTGGTGCTCCATGTCGACGTTAATGCGGTCGATCTGCCCGGGGTCGATGCGGGGAGCCAGTCGCCGTCGCCAGAGTTCGCCTTCGGCGGGTTCGACGCCGTTCGGAAGCCGATCGCCGGAAGTGATGAGCTGCATGGTCGCCGCGGCGCCGAGACGGGCCACTAGTGTCCCCGTGATGACGTCACTCGGCTCGGAGAGCGCGGCAAGCAATATCCTCGCTTCTCGCTCTTCGCTCACATTCTTGACCACTGGAATGACTCCTTGTTCTGGGTGGAAGGTCCGCTGAGGGGACGCACTGTTACCGGCCTGCGGACATCCGGGCGGTCGTGTCGAATGCTTCGAGCTCGTTGGGGTGCAGTTGATGCTGCACGACGAAGCTTCGATCCTTGACGCGCCACAGGCCTTGACCCGTCCCGAGCGAGGGGAGCAGCTGCTGCTCCGTTCCACTGAGCCCAAGGGCGCTCGCCGTGGACCCGAGCTGGTCCGGTTCCTGGCGGTAGACAATGCGAGTCTCGGCGTTGGCCAGCAGCGACGACGCGAGTGCGCGCATTGCAGACCCGGAGTCGCCAACGTTGTCGAGGTCGCTGAGCTTGTGGAAGACGAGCATGTTTGCAATCCCGAAGTGTCGGGCTAAGCGCCACTGGGCGTCCATGCGGCGTAACAGTGCGGGGTAGGCCATGAGCCGCCAGGCCTCGTCGTAGATCACCCAACGCTGGCCGCCGGCCGGATCGGCAAGGGCGGCTTCCATCCATGCGGATGAGCAGGTCATGAGCACGGAGATGAGCGTGGAGTTCTCGGCCACCCGCGACAGGTCAAGCGAGACCATTGGCAGGGAAGGGTCGAAACGCACAGTGGATGGCCCGTCGAAGAGCCCGGCAAGGTCGCCGGCCACCAGCCGCCGCAGCGCATGACCGACGAGTCGCCCGTCTTCGGCGAGGCGGCCCTCGTCGTCCTCGGGGTTGGGAGCGAGGATACGATCCACGACCATCGGGAGTATCGGCACTTCAGCGCTTCGAACGGCATCCGCCAGGGCTAGGTCGATGGCGGTGTGCTCGAGCGGACTGAGGACTCGATCGAGCACCGTCTCGGCGAGCGCTCCAATTAGCTCGCGTCGCCGGGACGCAAGCTGTGCCGACCACTCGGCGTCTGTAGCGGATGCCGCCCGGTGACCTTCGTCGAGTGGGTTCAGCCGGTTACGCAGCCCGTGGCCGAGGATGATCGCCTTACCGCCGACAGCTTCGGCCACGACGGTGTGCTCGCCCTTCGGATCACCAGGCACGTAGACCCGGCGTCCGAATGGGAGAGAGCGTGTGTAGAGCGACTTGGCGAGGGATGACTTCCCTGAGCCGACGATGCCGGCGAGGACGATGTTCGGGGCGGTAATCAATCCGCGTTGGTAGAGCACCCACGGGTCGTAGACGAAGGAGCCACCCGAATAGAGGTCCTGCCCGACGAAGACACCGGCCGAGCCTAGTCCGGCCTCGGCGAGGAAAGGATAATGACCCGACAGAGTGGCGGTGGTGTCCTGGTGCTTCGGGAGCCGGAGCCGACCGGGCATCCGAAGTTGTGCGGGACCTGGCTCACCGCCGGCGGCAAGGTATTCGGCTGATCGAGCCTCGTCCCGTTCGGCCTGCCACTGTGTGCGCGCCTCGAGATGCCTCGCCCGCCGCGCATCAGCCACGATCTGTGCCGCTGAGCGTTTGCGCGCCTGGCGGTCGCGCCGAACTTCGCCGTGCGGCTCAAGCAGGTGAGTGGTGTGCAGGTGTGTGTCCAATGAGTTCTTCACAGCGAGACCGCCTGCGCTGACTTGGCGCTCGATCGGGCTTGAGCGCTGGCCCAGGTCGCCGCGGGCTGGCGGGACTGGGCTCGCTGGGCGGATGCCACCCTTTTGGTCCGGGCAAGATTCGGTTCAGGTTCATCGGGATATCGGCGCAACAGCGACACGTAGCCGAATTGTTTGCTGTAGGTCAGCGCGTAGGGCGATCCGTCGTCTTCGATGATCCGATCTGTCCGCCCGGCCGGGATACGGTCGTAGACATACCCGTCGATCAGAGCAGTATCAACAGTCTCGTCGCCGTAGTCCCATTGTTGTAAGTGCCCGATCGCCGCGATGGCGCCTCTGAGGTCGATCATGCTGAGCACTGCGTGCGCCTCATCTCCCTGTAAGAAGACGACACTGATCCAACGAGGTTCGGCTGTTCTCAGTCCTTCGTCAAACATCTCAACTCCAATCGATTGCGTCACGAGACAGGTGCGCACCGCTCACACGCTTCGGCAGAGGGGCAGCGCAGCGGCAGTGAACGCTTGCGCCTGTTGGCCGACGAGTAGGCGTGTCTCGCATGAGCTCTGAATGGCGGCCTGCTCGATCGACGCCACAGCCGCCTCGAGCTCGTCGGCAGTGGATGCTGTCACGCACACGAGACCGGTTGCGCGAACAATGCCGTGGCCGGCGGTGAGCTCCGCCTCTTGCTGAAGCACGTCTTCGTACTCCGCGGTGGAACTGGCATCCTCGATCTGGCCGATGCGCCGGCGCTGGTGGGCATCGCTGATGAGCTCGGTCTTCTTCTTGCGGAGATCGCGGGCAGCCTGATCCGCTCGAACGGGGAGATAGTGCAGCGAAAGCGTTCGGAGAACACCGTTGGTGAAGACGAGGGGTGACAGGAAGCCGGGGAACACCTGCGAACGGGGCCATTCACTGATCCACAAGACCGCGTGGAAGGCACTGTCTGTGCGCAGACGATCCCAGCTTTCGGTGACGGCGACCGGGCCTGCAGTGGCGAGCGATCGCCCAACGTCAGGATGCCTTTCCAGGTCGACGCCCACGGCGGGGTCGTAAGCGGTTCGCAGTATCCTGGCGAGTTCGTCGGCGGTGAGCCAGGTTCCGACGGAGAGGTCCGCGGACCGCAGGGCTCCCGTCAAGGCCGTCATCTCTTGGCGGAGTACCGCTGCCGCACCGCGCATGCCGCCGCCTTGCGTTCGGACCTGGCGCGCGGCCGAGGCGAGATCGACGGAGAGGCTAATCGTGGTGGCGTGACGCTCTCCGGCTGGTCCGGCTCTCCCGATGAGATCCCGATAGGTCACTGCAGCCCAACCACCGTCATCGATGCCATGTTGCTCCCACCACTCGGCGAGCCCGGTGCCCGAATCGGGCAGTGTGCGTTCCGACACCTGTAGTCGCGCGATGCGTCCTGATCTGCACGCGCCCGCTAGTACACGCCCCCAACCGGTCACCCTCCGATGCTGCTCACCGGGGTCGAGCAACGCGAATGCCGGGTGCGACACGGCCACCACAGCGGTGAGACTCTTCGCGTGCGGATCGTGAATCATGACCGCCCCAGACTCGGGATCGTTCCACTCGCGAAGGGCGGCCGCATCGCCGGGAAGGGACAGCGTTCCAACGGGGCGCGGCCGGATGATTCGGCGCCGATAGGTCAGTTGGCGGTAAGCAACCCGCCACATCCACCGTGTGCCGACCGGCACCCACTCGACGAGCTTGCGACCGCCGATCGAGACACCCGCGATGACCGCGGTGGTCACCCAGACGGGACTTGTCCACGCTAGGCCGGAGGCGCCAGCTGTGTAGAGCGCTGTTACGAGAGTGAGCATCCCGATCGACAGCGCAATTAACTGTGGCAGCGACAGGCTCAGGACGATGCCGCGTTTGGTGAGGCGGGAGAATTGAACGGGGGACAGCTGGTACTTGGCGCGGTTCTCGTCGGCGTCCACAGCTAAACCTCCTTCCGGTCGAGTCGGGATGCCGCGGCGGGTGCATCGGCTAGGGGCGTGGGAGTTCTTGGCTGCATGGGTTCGGGTTCCGGCGTAGGTGCGCTCGGTCCGGCGGCGTCGCCGACTGCCTGTGTCTGAGTGTCAGCAGTCTGTCCGAGCGCGTTGCCGAGTCTGGGTCCGGCCTCCGCGGCGGCGCCGGCGGCTGCTGCTCCAACCACGATTCCTGCACTGCCCACCCCGGCTGCTGCTCCCGCGCCGCCAGCTCCAGCACTGGCGCCGCCTGATGATGCAAGGCTGGACGCTCCGGCAGTGGGGCCGGGGCTCCCTGTCGGCGAAGCGGTGGTGGGTCCTGGCGCAGATGGAGAAGGACTCGCTGTCTGAGCGGTTGGAGCCGTTGCCCCCTTCTCGTCGCCTCCGCTCGGGCCGAGGATCTTCTTGGCGCTGTCTGCCATGGGTGCGGCAGGCACAGGTACGGGACGGTTCAGGGCCGACTTCGCCTCCTGCTCACTCGACATGGCGTGGTACATGTCGAACCCGACGAAGCTGATGAATTTGTAGGTGATGTATGGCGCGAACGCGGCGATGAACATCAACACGATGCCCGCGATCGGGTCGCTGATGGAGGCGAGATCGGCGTCGATCGGGGCCGAGACCTGCGCGACCGCGACCAGGAAGATCACGACGAGCACGAGTTTCGACAGGATGAGTGCAATTACAAAGGCGACCCATTTCGCGAACCATCCTTTGGCGGCATCCCAGGTGGCGCCTGCGAGTGCGATTGGCCCAAAGACGATCGCCACGAGCAGAAGTGCCTTGCGAATGAGGAGTGAAAACCAGACGATCGCCGCGGCGCTGATCGCCAGCGCGGACAGGAAGATCGTCACGATCGCGCCGACGCCGGGAGCAGCGACGTTGATTGCTGTGAGGCCGGCGGGGAGCAGAGCGATGCGATCACCCATCCCTTCCATCGTGTTGCCGCTTGCCTGAACGATGCCGATCGTGAGTTGATCAGTGATCTCGAGTAGCAACGCTGTGATGGTGATGAGAACGAAAGCACCGAGTACAGATTTGGCGAGGCCTGTCGCAGCCCGGGATAGTGCCGTCGGGTCGCGGTGGATGAGCCCGGTGATGAGTTGCAGGCAGAAGAGCACGAGGGTGACGAAGACCGCGACGCCGAAGAGCACGTTGTAGACATCGATGTAGCCAGGATCGGTGACGTCGACGAGTGTGGTCGTGTCGAACGCAGCCCACACCGATTCGAACAACCAGGCGGCGGCGGAGCCCATCGCGTTGGCCAGCCAATCGAACGGCGCCGCGACCAGTGAAGCGGTGCCCTCACCGACGGCGTCGCAAACGCTCGCGATCACCGGCACATCGCACACGCTCATTGGATCGTCTCGATCATGTCTGAGTCACGGTCAGACGGCTTGGCCGACGCCCCAGAAGAAGTTGACCAGCGTCACAGCCGCCCCGCAGATGATGGCCGCACCACAGGACACGAGCACGCCGGTCTTTCCGCGCGAAGCGAGGTGCGGGTTGGACGAGTTGGCCCCGAAGCCCCAGACGATGGCCGCGACGATCAAGGCGAGCACGCTGAGGACCAAGCCGATGGTCATCACCGCACCCACAATGGTGCGCAGTTGGTCGATGCCAGGTAGGCCCGTCCCATTTGGATCAATGTCGATCACAATCAGCTCCCTCGGTCGATGGACGTACGACAGACAGGAGCGCACTGCGTCCCGTGAGGGCTGCGGCCGTTACAGAGTTGAACCGATGCCGATCAAGAAGTTGACCCAGGCGACTCCGGCGCCTGCCAGGGCTGCTGCACCGCAGGCAACCCAGAGCCCGGTGCGGGCGCGAACGGCCGTTTGAAAGTTGCCGCTCGCCGAGGCGAGCGCCCAGGTGACGCCAGTGATGATCATCATGAGTACCGAGATCATGAGCACAAAGGTGAGCATGGCGCCGACGATGTTCTGCAGTTCTTCGGCGCCGCCGACGGCTCCGAAGTCGGGGAAGACATCCATCTCACTCAGCCCTTTCTGGTGTGCATCCTGCTGTGGTGACCGCCGCACCTGCGACACCGGCGGCGCCGTTCTCGGCGAGCCACTGCTCAGCATTGACAGCAGGTTGGTCTGCTCCGCCCGGGTGGATCTCGAGGTGTAGGTGGGGGCCGGTCGATTTGCCCGCTGAGCCGACATCGCCGATATGCTGGCCGGCTGCAACGCTGTCACCCTTGGTCACCAGGATGCCCGCGTCGTACATGTGGGCGTAGTACGAGGCGACGCGCTCGCCGCCGACAGTGTGGTCGACGACGATCAGGCCTCCGTAGGTACCGCGTTGCCCGGCGAAGGTGACGATGCCGTCGGCGACCGCGAGGATCGGCGTGCCCGCGGGTGCCGCGAGGTCACTTCCGGCGTGGAATCTAGATTCACCGCTGTAGGGGTCGGTTCGCATTCCGAAGCTGTCTGTCTTTGTGTACGTGCCGTCGGGGAGCGGGAACGCCACCTGCCTTGTCTCGGGGACCATATTGACGGAACCTGCGGCGCTCGCCGACTGCGGTCGAGTCAACGCGGCGAGAATCGACTCTGCGACGGGCTGGAAGTTCTGGTACCGGTCCGGATAGGCGCTGACTTCAACGGCCTGCGCGGCCGCGCCCGGATCGAGCAACTGCCAACCCGGGATGTCAAGCAGCCCGCGAGGTGACCCGGCATTTGGCCCTGAAAGCCCGCCGAAGAATGCTCGTGCCTGGTAGTCCGGATCCATCAGCTCGGCCACCGTTCCCCAACCTGAAACAGATCGCATCTGAAACAGCCCCAGGGAATCATGATCGGAGCCGAGTCCGTCGTTTGGATAATTCGATGACTCCGGATAGGCGCTGGTGTTCGCCAGCATCCGGAGCGTCGACTCCGTGAGCGCGGCCATCAACGCGATGAGAGCGCCCTCGCGCCCGACCCCGGGGGTTCGCGCACCTACCGTAGCGATCGTCGCGGCGTGGGTGAGCTGGCGCTTGTTCAGAGCGATCGAACGGCCATCGCGTGTCTGGGCTGTCAGCGACTCGGGCACACTGCCGACGGCGAGGGATCCCGAACCGCACGAAATCGCCGCTGGGTTCACAAGGGTGGCCACACTCACTAGCCCGATGAAGGGGCCAACGAGTGTGAAAAACACAACAAGCACTATGAGCTTTTTCATCGCTCAATCACTTCAGAGGACGGTCGAGCTGCGAAAGCCGAAGGAGCACACACGGCTGGCCCTCGAGGCACGCAACGAAAATGGTGAACGCCACCGGACGCTCTGTGCGGATGACTTCGGTATTCCACGTACCCACTCGGTGACTAGTTCCCGTGATCGTAAGTGCCGCTGCACCAGGGGGAAGCTGTCCCGCCGTGGCTTGTTCCCGTGCCGTGGACCACGACTTGGGAACGGCGATTGACTCCACGTCGAGCCGTTGTTGAGTCCCATAAGCGCTTATGCGCTCCCACATCTCAGGGCTCGGCAGGTAACCGCGAACGTCGGATGCCAGGGCTGGCGCCTCTTCCGCGTCAGCAACGTCGAGCGGTACCTGCGCCCATTGGGCAGGGCCACCCTCGTGCCGGGTGTCCCAATCGAACAAGGCGTGTGCCACCCTGCGGGCGAAGACCTCGGGGTCCGTCGTCACGAGCACCGGCCGCGGTTCACCGGCGCGTTCAGGCGCGACTGACGGGACCGACGTCTCGACCGCGGGCCGGTCCAGGTGGCTCGTCTTCTCAGGGCCTCGGATCAGGCCATACACGCCGATCGCCATGAGCAGAATCAGCGTGAGGCCGCCGCAGATGACCGCGATGATGAAGCGGCGCTGGTGGACGAGGGGCATTTCAGACGCCTCAGGTCCAGGCGACGTAGTGCGTCATGGGACGGATCATCGGCTTGCTGAGAGCTGACTTACACCGAGGGAAGCGTCGCGCATACGGCGTAGCTGCTCGGCGAAAGCTACGGTGCCTGCAAGCGTGACTTCGAACTGGTCCCATTGGTCATCCGTGAGTTGGGCCGAGATCTCGGCGACGTCGTAGCGCAGCCACCATTCGCCCAGATCGTGCCAAAGGAAGACGAACGAACGGACGGGCAGTTTCGCGTTGGCGGTGGGAGCCGATCGAGTCTTCTTGGCCTTTGTCGCGGTCTTGGCACGTGCCAGCGCATCTTGAGCCAGACGTTCGAGGTCGGCATCCGGGGTCATGGGGGCAGCGGCGTGAATCCGGGTTGCACCCGCCGATGAGGCTTCGCGGATGCTAGCTGGCTGTCCGGGGTCTGCCGCCATCCGCTCCAGTTCGAAGACGGCAACTTGAGTGTTCATTCGGTGCTGTGCAGACAAGACCGATCCTCCGTTGTGAATCAAGTCGAGTTCAGCGTTCGCGCGCGTCCGCACCGTCTCGTCGACAGTCTGGTCAGCCGCAATTCGCTGAAGCTCGCCGATGCCCTCCAGCGTCGTGTACGAACGCCGGCCGGTCACCAGAAGCGCCGCTTGTTCACGGGCAGAGCCATCGCGAGTGGATAACGGTGCTGCCGATTCGGCAGCACCGGCTGACCTGGGGTTTCCTTGCTGGGAACCGAATCGCGAGGCTTCCTGACGGCGCCGCGCGTCCTCGGCCAAAAGCACTTTGACCTCGCGATACAGGGTGGCCGCTTCAGTAGGACTCAGCGGCTTGTGAAGAGTGTTGTCGTCCTGCTCCGCAAGTAGCTGGGTGAGTCGCTCTGAGATTCCGGAACGGACCCAGACGTTGAGCTTGCGTACCCCGAGCTGTCTAAGAGCGGCAAGGCGACGGGCACCGCAGACGAGCGTGCCGTCGGGCGTCACTGTGATCGGCTGGAGAAGGCCATGCTGCTCGATGGAGGCTGCGAGGACGTCGATTTCGCCAAGGTCGGTGCGATGTCGCGACCCGATCCGAATGGAGTCAATCGACCGCTCCAGCTCGATGTGGCCCGGTGAGTTCGTCATACCCGCACTCCTGGTGCGTTGGCCACGATGTCGGAAACAAGGGCGTCGTCGCGAAGGAGAGTACGAAGTGGCTCGCCGATAAGCAACCGAAGCAGGATGCCGCGGCTAGCAGCGGTGTGTGCTTGCAGCGGATCGCCGTTCCCTAGGAGAGCTCGAAGCATGGACATCCACGCCCGTTGGGGAATGTCTAGGTGCGCTCGGGCGGAGTAGTCGCGGCGCAGTGACTCGAAGGCAGAAGGGCGTGATTGGGAGTCCGCGAGCCGGCTACAGATGTACTCAACGCAGCTTCGTGCTCGGTCAGACTCCCAGCCCAGCAGCGTGAACAGCATGATTGCGTCCTCCACAGCCGGTTCCACTTCGGGTCGCGGCGATGCATCGGTCTGCGGGTCGGCCGACTCCGTGCGGAATGCCGGGTGATACTCCGGTAGAGGGCGCTCCCGGTCACTGAAGCGCTCGGCATCGTGGTACCCCGAGATCTTGCGTCGGCGTGCCTGGTGCACCGAGCACAGGAGGCCCTGAGCGCGTTCCTCCGCAATACAGGTCACCTGCACTGCTCTCGTCACGATCGCCCAGGGATCGTCGGCGCGCAACGCTGACGGTGCTCGCATTGCGTCGTACGCCGCGGCGGCTGCCTCCCAGGGATCCAGTCCGTGTCGGTGCGCCAGGGCTGCGTAGCGTTTGGCGGCGTACCGCATGAGCTCGGATGCCTCGGGGTCAGTTCGCCAGCTGAGACCACCGTCAGCCTGAAGTCTTGCGAGCACCGTTCTCAGTCCCTCGGAGTCGTGGAACGCCCTCGAATCTGCTCCTCGGTGTGTGGTCCATTCCATCACGGCACCTCCCTTCGGATCGGTGTGCGTCGTCGCACTGGCTGCCGTTGAGATCAGGGTCGGCCGAGCTCGGGGCGTGAGACCTGGGCCTGGTCGTTCCGCTGCCCGAATTCGGAGAGCGGGGGAAGCTTGCTCGCGCGATCGCGTATTGCGCGGCGGGTGGTGGCCGGGGTCCTGCGCATCCGGCGTGCGAGCTCGGCCTCAAAGTCGATGCCTCTGCCGGCCATGCGCCCGGTGCTGCTGCTGAGTAGATCTGAGGCGCGAACCCAGTTGACGTCGCCGCCAGGGGAGTGCTTTTCCTTGCCGGTTAAGAGTGATCGTCTGTCCGCTTCGTCGTGCGAAGCTGCTAAATCCGAGCGAACGGGATCCTCTGCGGGGAATGGATGCTGCGGCTGTGTTTCGCCGAGGGTCTCGATAGTTGCTGATTCGCCTGCCTCTTTGAACTCATCCCTAGCCATGGCTTTGGTCCTCCCTCATATCGATGCTTTGAACTACAGGAGTGTCAACACGTACCTGGAAGGCAATGCCCCGGGCAAGGCCAGACGTCGCCGCGAACGCGAACGTCACCCCAGGCATAGCGCGTCACCTCGCCCGCGTACCGGAGCACTTGGGTCGCACCATTGCTCGCTCCGTGCGCGAGGCGCATGTGGGGCAGCCTGTCGGCTCGCGGACCGGATAGTCGCAGTAATTTCCGTGGTCGGCAGCCCCGCGGACTCTGCAGCCGGAGCCAGCGCAGCGTCGATGTCCGCAGGCGCAAACCCAGCCTCCACAAGTCGGCAGGCTGCCCAAAACAGGCCTCTATTTCGCTCGCCCTCGGCGAGCTTGCTGACCCACTGCGCCAGCCGCTGAGGCTCAGCCGAGGCGAGCACCTCCGGCCTCGATACCGCCCGAGGCGGTCTGGGTGCCAAGAACTCCCGGAGGGCGATGGCGTCGACCGGCTTCGAGCCTGCCGCTGACAGCGAGTCGAGCCGGTAGCAGACTCGGCCGTTGGGTGTCGCCAGCATCGAGGGCGGCACAACGACGTAGCCGCCGTCGCCACGAAAATCGATATGCGCGGATGCAGCCTGCCAACAGCGTTGAGGACGGGCCGCCAGCACGGGGAAATAGACATGCATTCCTCGGGACGGCGTGCGCACGCGGGCGAGCTCGCCGTCGACGAGCCCGGCGGCATTCGCACGCTCATACGCGCTGAACCCCGACCCTGCGGCCGTGACGTCGATATCGACCACGTCGAAACCGGACGGGCTGCCCGTTGGCATCCCGATATTTGCGGAGGGCCAACGGGCCCACCAAGCCTGCACCTGGTCCAAGTCAGAGCTTGCTTCGTGAAACCCGGCATGAGTGAGCGGACGCTTGCCGTCCCTGGCACACGGAAAGATCGGGATGGCTGCCCTGGCGAAGGAGAGAGCCGCACTTCCCATCGAAGACTGAATCGTGTCGATTAGGACGCCGACGATATCCATCAGAGTGTCCTGATTCCGGGCCGCTCAGACTGGTGATCGAGGGGATCCGGCAATGTGACGTCGGAATGCCGGACCGGTTGCGACGGGCCCAACTCGGGAGGATCGCCGGCTCCAATCTGATGTGTCGAGAGCCCGTCGAGGATCGCCACGGCCGCCCGACGAACGCGCTCGCCGGTCTCCTGGATAACCTCGGTCTCGGTCTTGTCGGGTACGGAGCTGGCCCAGGCGGACACGTACGGAATCGTGTAGTCGCTTGTATCCATCCCGTGTGCCGCGCCTATCATCAATGCGACCGACTCCGCCTCCACTTCTTGCATGCCGCGGTGTGAAAGCGTGCCAGCATCGGGATCGTGCAACCTGACATGTGCCAGTTCGTGACCGAGCGTTTTCACCCGGGCCGCGGCATCTATGTCCGCGCGGACGAAGACTCTTCGCCCACCAAAGTCGGTCTGGCCGTTTGCTCCATGGAGTGACCCAGCATCCGGTACCAACAAGACGGCAAAACCCGACTCTTCGATGAGTGCTCGGAGGTCGTCCCAGAGTCCCTGGGGTGCCTCGCCGCGGAGCAGCATGGGCGCGGGACGCTCAGGAATCGACGACCCCTCCGTTTGGGAGACATCCCACACGTATGCGGGGCGGGCTCCGACCATTCGCTGGCGTACGACCTCACCGGATCGGGGCCGCTCGTGTCGGTTAAGCCTCCGCCACGAACTCATGTCGACGGGGGAGGAGCTTGCGAAACGCGCGGTGAGGGGCGCGAAGATCATGTAACCCTTTTGCCCGGCGATCACATGTCGCCCGAGCGCTTGCCAGTGCCGGAACCCGGCCACGTAGCTCGGGAGTTCAGTCGGGACTGTTCCACGTTCGTGCGCTGCTGAATGCTGCCCCCAGATCAACAGTGAGTTGTTGAAAGACCGTGATCGAAAGCGAGCGGAGAACTCAAGGGCGCGGCGCCACTCATTTCCGTTGACTAGCTCCTCGACCGATGCAACGAGGCGTTCGTGAAGGCTCGCGAGCTTTGCATCCCGGTCTTGTCGCGTTTGCGGTTCAGTCGACACATTGATCACCTTCCCAAGTGGCTGCCACGCACTTGATGTGTGGCTGACACAGAGGTGCGCCTCGCCAACCAGCGCGTTAGGCGAGCCATCTCCGTTGAGCATGCTCAATTGCTTTCAGCTACGGTTTAGCACCACATTTGAGCATGCGCAACCATTGTGTTGGTCATGCTCAAAGACTAAATTGAGCACTCCCAAGGCCTCGCGTGACTGCCGAAACGTTCGGACCAGACCGAAGGGTGAGAGGGTCTGTCTATGACCGATGAAGAGAGTAAGACAGCCGCCGACAATCTCGCGAAGCGCCTTCGGCTACTACTCGACGTTGCGGTCGCAGAAACGGGCAGCGAGCCGACATTCGCCCAGATCGCCGCGTATCTCGAAGAGCGTGGCACCAACCTCTCGCGGTCACGTTGGACCTACATGGTCAACGGCCACCGGTATGTACAGGATCTCCCGTTATTCGAGGGGCTGGCTGCATTCTTCGACGTCGATCCAGCGTTCCTCGCGGGTGCCGCCGACGCTGACGTCCCCGCAAAAGTGAGCGCTCAACTCGATCTCATACGCGCGATGCGAGCCGCCAAAGTGAAAACCTACGCGGCTCGCACCCTGGGAGACATTTCCCCTGAAGCGCTGCAAGCAATCAGCAGGTTCTTGGATGCGGCGATCTCGCCCAAATCTCGAGAAGCGCAAGATCGTGCTGGAGATGAGCCATAACCAACCTATGAATTGAGGTGAAGAAGCAGTGGACAAGGAAGTGAGCGTGTCGACGGCCGTCGATAACCTTGCTCTTGGGGATAACTTCACATTCGACGAACTCGTCGGCGCCGTGCAGAGAAGGCGGCACCGCCGACTGAGAATCGTTGAACTCGCGGACCTTGGCGATCAAGACGGGTTGTGTGCGGTCTGGCTCGTGGCGGACGGGGAAGACTTAATCCTCCACGCCAGCAGTGATTCGGCGCTGCATCGGCAGCAGTTCGTGCTGCACGAATTGGCGCACATGATCCTCGGTCACGACGCCAATCACGATCCCGAAGCTCCCGACTTCTTGCTGCCCGACATTCCGCCACAGATCAAGTCACGGCTGCTCCGACGCCAGGATCTGGACACCGCCGAAGAAGTCATAGCGGAGACGCTCGCCGACCGTCTGGCCGCAGCGATTCGGGGTTCGGCAATGCACAGCTCCCGGTACTTGGAGATCTTCGGATGACTGCCGTCATTGTCGCCGCAGCAATGTGGTTACTCGCGGCGAGTCTGCTCATCCTGCGGCGTGGTCGTGCCGAACGGAATATTACCTATGCCGCGCTGACAATCGCGGTCGCAATGACGCTCAACACTGACCCCGTCTATCGCGCTCTCGACAGATTGGCCGGAGGGGACAACCTCGTAACTCTAGTGGCGGATGTTGCGTTGATGGTCGGCGTATTCTTCCTAGGTCGTGGAGTGATGAAGGCATCCGAGCATCAACCCCGGACAGTCAGGCTCGCACTCGGTCGGGTCGCCCTGGTAACTGCAATCTTCGGCGCCGTCGTTGCGTTCTTCCTCATTGAACTAAGCGGCACCACCACAAACTTCATGCTCGAGCTCGGTGACCAACCTGCGGCGGCCATCTACTCAACGATCCAATTCGTCTACTACGGGATCGTCCTTTCCGCGATGGCAGTCCTCGCTGCCCGCCAGTTCCGAAACACCAACGGTGTCCAGCAATTGCCACCGGCTTCTCTGTTCATCGGAAGTCTCCTTGGGGTGGTTCTCAGCGTCGTCGTCATCGCCATGGACCTCGCCCACGTCACCGACGAGCTGGACGTCATGACTGAGATCGCAGTCACGTATGAGCCGCTGCGGCTGCTGGCCTTTTTGTTCCTCTGCCTCGGATTCGCGGGCCAGCCTGCCGCTCGGACCTTACAGGCACGATCCCGCGAACGAAGGACACTGATGTTCGTCGACGACCTCAAACCGATCTGGGTGGAGGCGACGATGGCACGACCGGGAATTAGCCAGAACCAGCAGGTCGCGTTTCATACGGACGAACCCGACACTCTGCTACACCGTCAGGTCGTCGAGATTCGTGACGCAATGATGGACACCAGAGTGCATTTCACAGTCAGCGACCGAGACAGAGAGCTGGTTGAGCGCGCCGAGCGTCACCTTGTTGGGGCCGTACAGACGGGCTCGGTGACCGCGACTTCAGCCACGACTACTGGAGATGGGCAGTCGCGGCGATGAGAGTCGGTTGGGCAGTGGTGGGCACGGTGGTCGCTGCGGGCGGTGTGGTCGCTGGGCTCGGAATCTTCATCGCGAAGAGCCTTACCGCGCCGACGAGTGGCCGAACATTCGACCTCACCATCCGTGGATTAGAGGGCTCGGGGGAGCGGACTATCGTCGTTCTTGACCGAACCGCTCACACCGTGGCGCCTGGTCGTTACTGCCTTATTCTCGAGAATGGCGGCTGGGCTCGGCTGTCGAATGACGTAGTGGATCGTGGCCCGAGGCTCGTCGGACGCGCGGTGGAGGAACCGAGTGGAGACCTGAAGGCCGGTGACAAAGCTTCTTGGAGCGGCATCGTCTTCTCGACCCCGGAGGAGGCCGGTTTAGATGCGATGGACGTCTCAATACCGACGGATGTTGGTCCCGCGCCTGCATGGCTTATCGCTCCTCGTGGCGGCCCATCTACAACGTGGGCCATCCACATCCACGGTCTCGGAAGCCCGCGCGCCGGAACACTTCGTGGGGTGCAAGTCGCAGAGGAAGCTGGGTTGACCTCGCTTGTCGTGACTTACAGGAATGACGGTAAAGGTCCCACTGTGGGAACTGGACGATCCGAGCTCGGTGCTGCCGAGGTGGACGACGTCCGGGCGGCCGTGCGCTTCGCTCGCCAGAACGGCGCCAATAACATCGTCCTGGTCGGGTGGTCGATGGGCGCAGCCATCGCACTTCAACTTGCCAACGAATCCGAGATCCGGGCGATTCTGAAGGGTCTCGTACTTGAGTCACCAGTCCTTGACTGGGTGTCGACGATCAGAGCAAACTGCGCGCGGGCAGGCCTGCCTGCATGGACTGGCGGCCTCGCTTTGCCATGGCTCAACTCCCGGCCGTTGGCTCGCTTGACCGGGCTCCCGAACCCCGTCCCCCTGCGAAAATTCAACTGGGTAGCGCGAGCCGACGAGCTGACTGTGCCGACACTCATCCTGCACGGCACCCTTGATAGCTCATCGCCATTCGAGATCTCGAGTCGGCTCAGAGAACTGCGCCCTGACATCGTCGAGCTCGAATCATTCGACGCAGACCACACGATGAGCTGGAATTCGGATCGCCACCACTGGAGGGCGGTACTCCACGCTTGGCTGACTTCCCTGACCGAAGTGAGCTTGAGGTAGCCCGCAGTGGTCTAGCTCAACCCAGATGTCGACTGTGCCCGAAGCAAGATCAGGGTGAAGCAGATCCCTAGCGTGACAGCCGCGGATTAGATCTGCGGGGACTATCGACGAAGGCCTCTCAGTTCCCGAACGAAGATCCAGATCAGCCACAGGCCACCCGTGATGAGGACCAGAATGACATCGAGCAGGAACTTACCAAGGCCGTATTTCCGGGCGTTGCGGGACATGTGGTGGGTTCCTTTTTGGGTTCGTGAGGTCTGAGCCGACTGGGATATGGACTCGGTTGAGCTTAGTGAACGATTTGTCTGCAACATGCCCGGGCCGTTAGCCCACACCCTCAAGATGGTGAATGCACCAAGCATTGCACCGCCGTTGGAAGAAATAGCCGGAACGCGACCGACTTAATCAATCGACGTTCGCACTCATTGCTGGGCAGATTATTCTCGATCAACTCTCGATGCCGACACCAGCCAGCGTTGGCGTGAACACTCCCTTGGGCAGGCCTCGGAGTCCTTCCAACCGAATTGCCACGCCTCTTGCAGATCGAGGCGGCGCACCTTCCTCCCGGAGGCGGGGTGTTTCGATGACGGTGTCTATGCGGGTGATGAGCGCTGGTGACGGTTACAAGTACCTGCTCCGCACCGTTGTTGCCGGCGACGGGGAACGGTCGTTGTCAACGCCACTGACTCGGTACTACAGCGCGAAGGGCACCCCGCCAGGACGATGGATGGGCAAAGGTATCCCGAGCCTCGGGAGGGGACGCATTGTCGAAGGCGCCGAAGTCACAGAGGCGCAACTACAGCTCTTGATCGGGATGGGGCGGGACCCTGTCACTGGCTCGCCATTGGGACGCGCGTATCCCTCCTATCGAACCCCGGTCGACTCGGACGAGTCGTCGCCGGGAAGCGACCAAGTAGCGCGTAGGCGGCGCGCAGTCGCGGGCTACGATTTCACCTTCTCAATCCCCAAGTCGGCGAGCATCCTTTGGGGCGTCGCAGACGCAACCACCCAAGCGCAGATCGTGGATGCGCATCATGCGGCGGTCGCCGAGGTTGTCGCGTACATGGAGCGCGAGGTTGCCGCCACGAGGACCGGCGCAGCGGTCCACGACGGCGCCGTTGCCCAGGTGGATGTGAGCGGCTTGATCGCGACGGCCTTCGATCACTTCGACAGTAGGGCGGGTGATCCGCACCTGCACACGCACGTCGTAATCAGCAACAAGGTGCAAGCCGTGCTTGATGGAAGGTGGCGTTCCCTCGACGGCCGACCGATGCACGCGGCGGTCGTCGCACTGTCTGAATTGCACGAGACTCTGTTCGCGGACGCGCTTGCGCGTGCCGTCGGTGTGCGCTGGGTGATGCGCGAGCGAGGCCGGGACCGTCACCCAGCGTGGGCGATCAGCTCGATTCCCGAGGTGCTGGTCTCGGAGTTCTCAACTCGGTCGCGGCACATCGACGTCGAGACCGATCGATTGATCGGGGCGTATGTGGGTAGTCACGGTTACCGTCCCAACCCGGTCACAATCATGAAGCTTCGCGCGCAGGCCACGCTGGCCACTCGGCCTGCGAAGACGGTGCGGTCTCTGGCTGAACTCACCGCGGAGTGGCGTGAACGCGCCCACCGTGTGCTGGACCAGAAGTCGACGACGCGGCCGAGTGCCACGGAGGTGCAGTCGACACCCGTGGTGTTGAATGCAGGGGACGTGCCGCTCGAGGCCGTCAGCGCACTCGGGATGAGTGTGATGAGGGCGGTAAGCGAAAGGCGAGCGACCTGGCGCCACTGGAATCTCGTGGCCGAAGCGTCACGGCAAACGATGCAATACCGTTTCGCATCGGCATCCGATCGAGAAGCCGCTGTCGGTCTTATCGTCGATGCCGCCGAGCGTGCGTCATTGCGGATCACGCCTCCGGAACTAGCGTCGAACCCAGCGCCATTCCAGCGAGGTGATGGTACGACTGTCTTCCGCCCCAAACACTCCGTAGTGTTCACCTCCACCGAGTTGCTGGACGCCGAGAGTCGGTTGCTCAAGCGGGCCAGTGATAAGACTGGCCCACAGGTGTTGGCGATCACACTCCGATCTACTGAACGCAGGCCGTTGCCGGGTGGTGGCATGCTGTCCGTCGACCAGCTTGAAGCGCTCACAGAGGTTGTCGGCTCCGGCCGCGTAATCGATGTTCTGGTCGGGCCGGCCGGCGCGGGTAAGACGACAGCGATGAACGCGCTCCGGCGGGCATGGGAGTCGGCGCACGGTGCGGGTTCCGTGGTCGGGTTGGCTCCCTCTGCCTCCGCTGCTCAGGTATTAGCAGACGACTTGGGTATCACAACCGAGAATCTGGCGAAGTGGTGGCACAACCATCTCGAGTACGGGGCGACATTCCGCGCTAGCCAGCTAGTCATTATCGACGAGGCGTCTTTGGCGGGAACCTTGCCCTTAGATCGGGTAACCGCGCTCGCGGCGGATGCTGGCGCGAAAGTTCTCCTGGTGGGCGACTACGCCCAGCTCCAGTCGGTCGATGCGGGTGGGGCGCTGTCCCTACTCGTCCACGATCGAGCAGACGCGCCTGAACTTCTTGATGTTCACCGCTTCATCCACGACTGGGAGAAGACGGCATCCCTCGAACTGCGTCACGGCGACCCCGAGTCGATCGACGCCTACGTCGCGCATGACCGCGTGCGTGACGGCAGCACCGAGTCAATGGCGGATGCTGCGTATGAGGCCTGGCGCACAGATGCTCGAGCAGGCAAGACCACGGTGCTAATCAGTGACTCACTCGAGGCAGTTGCCTCGTTGAACGTGCGCGCCCGGACGGAACTAATCCTGGAGGGGCGTGTGGATGCGCTCCGGGAGATCACCCTTCACGACGGAACCCGAGCGGCGGTCGGTGACACGGTCATCACGCGCCAGAACGAGCGGCGCCTTCGCGCGGCCAGATCCTGGGTGCGCAACGGCGACAGATGGACGGTGATCGCGGTGCACCGAAATGGCTCCGTTGAGGTGCGGCGGCATGGTCGTCGGTGGGGGAGTGCCGTGCTGCTTCCTGCGGTGTACGCCAAACGGCACCTCGAACTCGGTTACGCGGTCACCTCTCATCGCGCCCAGGGCATGACGACGGACACGGCACACACTTTCGTTGCGTCGGGCATGACGAGGGAGAACTTCTACGTCGCGATGACGCGTGGCCGGGAGACGAATACTGCCTACGTTGCCGTGGACCGACCGGATGACGCCCACGTCGGGCCTCGACCTGGCGACGACACCGAGGCCACGGCGCGAAGCGTTCTCTATGGCGTACTGCAGCGCGAGGGCGCTGAACTTTCTGCACATGAGGCAATCTCCGCGGAGCAGGATTCGGCGGGATCGATCGCCCAACTTGCAGCAGAGTACGAGACCATCGCGGCGGCCGCTCAACACGACAGGTGGGTGTCTGTGGTGCGCGAGAGCGGGCTGTCGCAGGTGCACGCCGACACCGTTATCGCCTCGGATGCGTTTGGCCCGCTCACAGCGGAACTCCGGAGGGCCGAGGCGCACCACTTCGACATCAAGAGCTTGCTCGCCCGCGCTATCGCCGTCCGAGGATTCGACGACGCCAAGGACATCGCGGCCATTCTCCGCTCCAGGGTCGAATCAGTGACTGCTCACGACACCGGGGCGGGGCGTTCACGGAAGATGCCACTGCTCGTAGTCGGACTAATCCCAGTGCCTAAGGGACCTATGCGCGCAGACATGCGCCGCGCTCTGCTCGAGCGGAGCGACCTGATCGAAACGCGAGCGAGCATCGCCCTTAACGAGGCGTTGCTTGCGGGCGAAGCGTGGACGCGAGCCCTTGGCCCGGTGCCACGGGGATCGGTATCCGCCATGTGGCGGCAGTATGGGTGCACAGTCGCGGCCTATAGGGAGCGCTATGAGATCGTTGGAGCCAGTGCACTCGGTCCGGCGCCCCAGTCGGAGGCGCAGCAACTTGACGGCGCGCGCGCCCGGGCCGCTCTAGATTCGGCACGTCGGCTTGCAGAACGAGTCCCGGCCCATGGTGGACTGAGATCGAGTGTGACGGTGGGGCTTCCGCCTGCCGGCATACAGTTCTAATCTGTCATTAGGCGACCTCCACTTCGCGCCATCGCTTGTCGCGATGGCATGGCTCCCAACTAGCGGCCCCTCTCAGATTCTTGTCGCCGAACATCTGGAGGACCGACGCATGTTCGGATTGATCTTGGGCCTGACCGCCCGCACGCACTATTCGCTGCGCCGGTTCATGCCGACCAACCTCGTGCTGGACGCTATCCACACTCGGCGCGGTCTCAAATGGGGCATGCCGTCAATGCTTCTCGCCGTCCCATACGCGCTCGCGACGGTCGCTTGCGTGGGGCTCACAGAATCTGGTGGGTCAGGCTGGCTCAATATGCTCGCGCTGCTGTTCGCGTGGAACTCACTGAAATTTCTGGTTGCCGGACCTGTGACTCTCATCGGGTTGTGTCGGGTGCGCCGTCGGGAGGCGAGTGCCCGACGATTCAACACGCTGCTGCAGGGTCGCAATGATGTTGGACTGGACCGTTCCGACGAGCCAAGCTTCTCGTCCAAGAGCAGCTGAGTTCGCGCCGGTGCTTGGTATGACCGGGAGCCCGGGGATTGCGTCCTCGCGCGACATCTCTAATCAGGCCAATCCGCCGCGCTCCACCGCCGATGCCCAGACCCAGACCCGGCGCAGACCACGCTGTTCCCACTCGATGTAGACGGCGCGTGGGGTCCAGGCCAGGGCGCGACCCTGGACGTGGGTGGGCATTGCGGGGACCGCACCCACGCGAGTACAGGGATGGGCTCGGAGGCCACAGTCACCGGCAGCCGACCCAACTCCTCCGGCGTAAGACTGAACGGCCGGGCGGTGAACTCGTCCCCATAGTCGGGCTCAACCTGTCTCAAGGTGTCTGCCTGCACCGGAGTTTCGGCGTGGGGGCCGCTCGGATATCTCTTGGTTGCTCCCATAAAGGTATTAGAACATAGATTCGAAAGAATCGATACGAGAAGTCACTAGGCCTTCAAGGCCTAGGCGGATCGATTCGGCATTCGGTCAATGCTTCATGCCGGGCGCAGCGCTGTCGTCCATCTTGAGGTCCAGTTCGACAGCCGGGGCGATTCCCGCGGCCTGACTGGTGAAGGTGATCCCATTCGGCTTTGAACCGACTGGAACTGTAGCCACCACCGTAAGCTCCTTGAGATCGAGCACTGACACCGTGTCGTCAAAGGTGTTGGTGATGTAGGCGTGTCGACTCGTCGGGTCGATGGTGACACCGTGCGCGCCGGCACCGGTCTCGACTGTGCGGACGAAGTCAAAAGTCTTGGTGTCGATGACGGAAACCGTTCGGCCGGGATACTCTTCTGTGCCTTGGTTGGCGACCAAGAGGTACTGACCATCGGGGCTGACGAACGTTTGGATTGGACCTACGCCCACTGTAAGTGTGGAAACGCGTTCACGGGTGCTCGTGGCGATTTTGGCTACAGCGTTGTCGCCGTTCACCGATGCGTAGACGAAGTTTCCGTCGGGCGAGAACGCGACCTGCGCGGGCAATTTGCCCACCTCGATCTCGTCGATCTGGGTGTTGGTGGCGGTGTCGATGACGCTGAGCGTGGTTCCGTTGTTGTTGGCCACATAGATGGTCTTGCCGTCGGGGCTGGGCCTCAATCCGTGTGGCCCGTCGCCGACCGGGATCGTGGCGATCGTCGTCATGGTGGCAATGTCGACGGCTGTCACGGTGTCGTCCGCGTTGTTCGTTGTGTAGGTTCGGGTTTCGTCGGGTGTCACGATGACGTGGGCCGGCATAGCCCCGGTGGGTACCGCTCCGTTTACCTCGTTCGTCTGTGAATCGATCTCCACAGCCATCGACGTTGTGCCACTCACCGCCCACACGGACTGGCCGCCCTGCGTGGCTTGAACGTTGTGCGGGCTTTCGATTCCGGTGAGGGTAGTCGCGACCGTATTGGTGGAGGCATCGATCGCGGTGAGGCTGGCGCCATCTTCGTTGGCGACCCAAACGGTGCCTGCGACCATGTCGTTGTGGTCGGCCGCCTCCGCGTCGGCCCTTCCGGTGGTGGTTGCGATGACTGCAGTCGCGACGACGACGGCAGCGACTCCGACTGCAACGGTTGTGAGGTGGCGCTTTTTCATAGGTTCTTTCCTTTGGTTCGGGTGGTCACCGGGATAGCGGTGGGCCTTGCTCGAGGTCCCGGAAGGGCGATCCGCCAGCGCCCTCTGGGGCAAAGGAGGCGGATCGTCAACAGGCCGGGGCGGTTAGCGAACCTTGTCAATCGTGGAGCTCAGTTCTTCGTAGGTCGCTGTGTCGATTTCACCTCTGGCCAGCCGGCGCTTCAGGATGTCGGCTGGACTATCGATCCTCGACTCTGACGTGGCCGGTGTGGGGGCGGATTGTTGTTTGGGCGGGGTGACCATTCCGACGACCATCCATACGATGGCGACGATCAGCGTCACCGAGAGCAGGACCATCAGGATCCAACCCGCCCCGCCCATGCCGCCCGCATAATTTCCCATCATGGAATTTCCTTTCGTCTGGCGCCAGTGGCGCTCCTACGTCGAGTCTTCTGTCCTCGAATATGGAACTGTCGAAGGAACTATGAAGTTTCCGTGTGGTTCCTTCGATACTTGATCGTTCCTTTACCGAATCTCCATCGGTATCGATGCCCTCGCGGGCGATGGTGGAACGATGAGCACCCCCTCGGCACGCACTGACGATGTCTCCGTCGTCGACAAAGCGTCGCCTGTGACGAAAACCCAGGCCCGACCTCGAACCATCCGGACGGTTGTCACCGGTGCGGTGGGAGGGATAGCGGGTGTGGCGCCGCACGTGCTTCATCACATCGGCCCTCTTGTCGGTTCAGCACTGGTAGCGGGTAGCGGCGGAACGGTCCTATTCGGTGTCCTCGGCTTCGTTGCATCCGTGCCGATGCTGATTTCGCTTCGCCGAAAATTCGCGAGCTGGTGGGCCCCTGGAATTGCCCTGGCAATCTTCGTCGTGATGTTCCTCCTCTCTTCGTTCGTCGTTGGGCCGCTGATAAGCGCGCCGGCGAGGCAACCCTCCACGGGTTCCTCGGAAGTGGGACACGACAGTCATCACCCGTGAGCCAACCGTCTGGAGCAGACAACCATCACAACCGCCAGTACCGACAGAAATGAACTGATCAGATATGCAATCGAATAGCGCGCGAAAACTAGGCCGGCAAGCCATCGTGGCCGAGGCCCGCGGGAAGATAAAGAAGGACGAGCGACGACGGAAGGTGTTCTTGCTCGGTGCGAGTACCGTCCTGATCGCCGGCCTACTGGCGACCGTCGGATTCGTTGTCTTCGGTGTTCCGCAGGCAGAGCCTGATGACAACTCTGCGCCTGGGTCGACAATCGACGGAGTTGAGAGCTTTTCGGGGCTGAGCCGCGAGCACGTTCTCAGTACGGTCGCATTCCCGGAGTTGCCGCCGGTCGGCGGCGACCATTCCGAGGACCTGACGAACTGTGGGACATACACAGAGCCGGTGGACACGTGGCGTGCGGTCCATTCTCTCGAGCACGGTGCCGTGTGGGTGACATACCGAACTGGCCTGCCTGCATCCGAGATCGAGGTCCTTACCTCCGACGCGGCAGCGAACTCGTATGAGATCTTGAGCCCGTATCCGGACCTGCCTACGTCGATCATCGCCACCGCGTGGGGGAAGCGGCTCCAGGTAGAAAGTGCCACCGACCCACGATTGAGCGAGTTCCTCGCCACATACATGCAGGGCCTGCAAACCCCCGAGCCTGGGGCTCCCTGTTCTGGAGGCGTCCAAGGCTGAGTGCTCCCTTGGAGATGAGGAGCATTCTTTATCGTTTCTTCGTCAAACCTGCACCGGGAGGCGCGGGTGGAGGGACCACAGTCATGACAAGAGATTCCGGTAGGAGGAAGTGATGGTCATGAGCGCGTGGCCGATTCTCGCCGGAATCTGTGTGGTCTTCGTCATCCTCGGTGTGTGGGCGATAGCTCAGATCTTTCCCGCGAATGGCCGAGGCAGTGACACACCACCCCAGGACACAGTCCACCCAACCGAACACCAGAAAAGAGAAGGTCCATGAACGGGCACAACCACGGCGGCAAATCTCACCTCATCGGCATGATCGCGATCGGTGTCGTCATCCTCGGCGGCCTGCTCGTGGCCGGCAGGTCGATTGGCGAGGCGCTGCCCATCGCAGCGGTTCTGGCGTGCCCCGTGATGATGATCGGCATGATGTTCATGATGATGCGCGGCAAGACCAACAACGCCGATGCCCCGCAGGAATCCCACATGCATGGCGACACAGCCTCTGACGAAACCGCAAAGACCACGACCCAGGCGTGACCCCCGGGCGTTCGCCACGTCCCCACGGCACGGCGGTGAGCCCGTGCATTCTTGAAGGAGCATCACATGGAGCAGGTCCTGCTCTCCACCACGATTCTCGCCTCGTTTTTAGGTGGGATCGTCGCACTGCTGGCCCCGTGTTGCGTGTCGGTAATGTTGCCGGCGTTCTTCGCGTCCAGCTTCCGCCGGCGCGGCCAGATCCTGGGAATGACACTGGTCTTCGCCGCTGGCGTTGGCACGATCATCCTGCCCATTGCGTTGGGGGCAGCGATCGTGAGCCGCGCCCTGGCGCAGTACCATTTCTGGATCTTCAGCGTCGTAGGAATTGCCATGGTCGTTGTGGGCGTCGCCACGTTGGTGGGGTGGAAACTGATGCTTCCGATGCCGTCCGGGAAGAGTTCCGGCTCCGGCATCGGCTCCGTTTACGGCCTCGGCGTCTTCTCCGGCGCGGCCAGTGCGTGCTGTGCACCAGTGTTGGCCGGCGTCGCCGCGATGTCGGGAGCGGCGTCGTCCATTTCCACTGCCGCACTGGTGGGTGTTGCTTACGTGTTCGGCATGGTCGCCCCGCTCTGCGTTCTCGCGTTGGTGTGGGATCGGAAGGACTGGAGCAATAGCCGTTTGCTCACGGCGCGCACTGTGTCGTTGTGGCCCGGCGGGCGGCGGCTGCCGCTGTCGAGCCTGTTGTCCGGCGGCTTGATGCTCGGAATGGGTGTCGTCACCATGATCATCGCGGTTCGCGGCATCGGAATGGCGCCCGACGGCTGGCAGGTGCGGGTCACCGCTTGGCTGAACCACTCAGCCGTGGTCATTCAGCAATCCATTGGCTTCATCCCCGGCTGGCTCTCGGCGCTCGTCGTCTTCGCTGCCCTCGCCATGCTGGTGTGGAAAGCCCTGCGCGCCCGACGCCCGGATGCCGGTCACACGTCTTCCGCGATAGAGCCGGATGCGACAGAGCGGGTTGCGGCCGGGTCGACCACTCCGGCATGTCACGACAATGCAAAGGATTCACAGTAATGGCATCACGCAACAAAAAGCCGGCCGCAGCGATGCGACCGCTCAAGAGGAACACCAACCGCCTCGCCGTTCTGATCGGGGCCGGCGTGATCGTGGCCATCTTTGGCGCTTTCTTCCTCGTTCTGGCCCAGCAGCCCTCCGCACCCACGCAGACGACTCAGTCGGCTCCCGCGGGCAGGAGCGCGGATGCTGCGGACTATGCGGTGGGGTCTCCGGGGGTTGGGGAGAAGGCTCCGAATTTCGCTCTGGAGTCCACAGCGGGGGACACTGTGGATCTGAGTGATTATTCGGGCGAATCGGTGCTCTTGTACTTCCATGAGGGACTGGGCTGCCAGCCCTGCTGGGACCAGATGCGTGACCTGGACGCCGCATCCGACCAGCTCGCTGCCGCCGGAGTCGACGATGTGCTCACGATCACCAGCGGTCCGGTGGACCTGATCGCCCAAAAAATGGACGACGACAAACTCGCCTCCGTCGCCCTGGCGGACACGAAGATGGACGTCATCAAGGAATACGGGGCGAATGACTACGGCATGATGGGCGACTCCCGCGCCGGCCACAGCTTCATCCTCGTCGGGCCCGACGGCACGATCCAGTGGCGCGCCGACTACGGCGGCGCCCCGGACTACACAATGTACGTGTCTATGACCGACCTGCTCGCCGACATGACGGTCGCCGGGGTGAGCGGATCATGATGATCACTGTCCTGACCCAGGAATCATGCCCATCCTGCGTGAACGCGAAAAACACCCTGGCGCAGCTCGCCGTCGAGTACCCCCTCACCATCGTGGAGGTGCCGTTGGCATCAGCCGAAGGCCGAGAGATCGCCAACCGGGTCGGCATCGTCTTCGCCCCGGGCATCTTGATCGACGGCGCATTGTTCAGCTACGGCCGCCTGTCTGAAAAGAAACTGCGCCGCCACCTGTCCAATCTGGAGTGGCCGGCCACACGCTCACCCGTGAGCCAGAACTAACGGAGCTGACAATGGTCACAAACTTCACCCGACGCACCTTTCTCGGCGCGACCCTGGCGGCCACAGCGACAGCGGCCCTGGCTTCCTGCACGACGAGACCCGGCGCACGAGCCGGGGTCGACCGAATCCTGTCGACGGACCCCCTGGTCGCCCAGTACGAGGCGCGCCGTGCGGCCACCGGCGCCACTGTCACTCAGAACCTCACCGCCGGCACCTTCGACACGATGGTCGCCGGAACCGCTCTCACGACGTGGGGATACAACGGGACACTGAACGGGCCTCTCATCCGGGCCACAACGGGAGACCTGTTGAACGTACCGGTGACGAACACCCTGGCAGAGTCGACAAGCATCCACTGGCACGGCCTCGCCTTGCGAAACGACGCCGACGGCGTCCCGGGCGTCACCCAAAAGGGCATAGCGCCGGGTGGCGACTATGGATACCAGTTCTTGCTCAATCGGCCCGGTACGTATTGGTACCACTCGCACGTGGATATGCAACGCGAACGCGCCCTGTCCGGGGCGCTCATCATCGATGACCCTAACGAACCCCTGGCGTACGACCAGGAATGAGTCATCCTCCTCGACGACTGGCTCGACGGCCTCCCGGGTACCCCCGACGACGCGCTCAACACCGTGGCTGAGGGCTCGGGCATGAGTGGAATGGATTCAGGGATGAGCGGAATGGGGTCGCTCTTCACCAGCCCGTACCTGGGCGGCGACGCCGGCGACGTGCCATTCCCTGCCCACCTGTTCAACGGGCAGGCACCTCTCACGGCCGAAGTGTTCGACAGTCGACCGGGCAGCCGAATCCGCTTGCGCATCATCAATGCGGCGGGGAACACCGCCTACAGGGTGGGCATCCCCGGGCAGAAGATCACCCTCACCCACACCGACGGCTTTCCTGTCCAGCATCAGGAAGTAGACGCCGTTGTCCTCGGTATGGGCGAACGCATCGACGCGCTCGTCACCGTCGTCGACGGCTATTCCCCGGTGCTCGCGCTGCCCGAAGGCAAGGAAGGAATCGCCTACGGGCTCATCCGCGCGGGGTCTGGCACCCCGCCCTCGGCTGATCAAATGCCGTCTGCGCTGGAGGGTGACGTCACCGATGGCGGTCGATTGCGAGCCGATGAATCCGCCCGCCTTCCGTCCCGCACGCCTGACCGGCGCCACGAGATGCGACTGACCGGAGGCATGCACTCGTACGACTGGAGCGTCAACGGGCGCACCTTCGACATGGACGACCCCTACGCCGGTGCCTTCGAAGTCAGCCGTGACGAGCGAGTGCAGATCACGATGATCAACGACACGATGATGTGGCACCCGATGCACCTGCACGGGCACAGCTTCCAGATCGCGGCAAATGGAGCGCGCAAGGACACCGTCATTGTCCGGCCTGGGAAGACTGTCACCGTCGAATTCGACGCGGATAATCCCGGCCAATGGCTGGTCCACTGCCACAACGCCTACCACGCTGCCCGTGGCATGATCGGTCTGGTTTCCTACGTGAGGTGACGCGAGAGGGCCGGCGCCTGTGCGGCATCAGCCCTCGTCGCGCGCCAACTTCGGTTGTCCGTCTGGGTTGCTTAGGAGCGCGCGTTGCACGGTCACGGTGTCGACGCCGAGGGTGGTCGCGATCGTGTCGATCGTGGCGCCCCTTTCGCGCATATCGATAGCCACGGCGATCCGCTCGTTTGTCATCGCTGTGGGGCGGGGGCCGTCGCGCCCATGCGCTCGTTCCGGTGCGGGGCCATCGCGCCGGTGCACCTGGATCGCGTCAGTACGCAGCTGAGCGAAAACGGTGATGATCTCGAACAGGGCCTGGCCTGAGGGGCCGGTCGTGTCGATCGCCGGTTCCGCCAATGAGCGCAGGCCGATCCCGCGTTCGCCGAACTCGTGAAGGAGTGCAATCAAACGATCGTCACGCCCCAATCGATCCAGCTGGCTCAGCTGGCACACCAGCAAGAGGTCACCGCTCCGCAGGTAGTCCAGGCAGGCCGAAAACTGCGGCAGCGACGCCTTATTCCGTGACTCGCCGTGGTCCACGTACACGCGCTCGGCACCGGCCGCGGTCAATGCGATTTCTCGCTCATCAACTCTCTGCTTGCGCGTCGCAACACGCGCGTATCCGATGACGGTCATCCCTGCTTACCTCGCTCGAGCACTCCGGGGTCCGATGCATCAGCCGGTGCGCGAACATCGTCGGTTGGGGTCCCAACCCTGCCCTGCCCATTCGGCAGTCGGGGGTCTGTCTCAGCCTCAGGGTGGCGACGCGACTGCACGATGATCAGGATGATGCCTGCCGCTGCGACGAGGGAGGCGATGAGCATGTTGATCTTGAACCCGTCGAGTTCGAACTCGGTTGGGTCAAGGCGGAACGACTCGAACCAGGTGCGGCCCATCCCGTAGATGATCAGGTAGAGACCCAGAGCCTTTCCCCACCGGAGATCTATATGCCGTTCGGCAAGGAGGATGATGATTACCCCGACCAGATTCCAGAGTATCTCGTAGAGGAACAGAGGGTGAAAGAGCGTGCCCTCGGGCAGGCCAGAGGGAAACGCCGGTTGGGTTGGATCTATCTGCAGGCCCCACGGGAGGGTGGTCGGGGTGCCGAAGAGTTCTTGGTTGAAGTAGTTGCCAAGCCGTCCGAATGCCTGGGCCAACAACATTCCCGGGGCCAGGGCGTCGGCGAATGACAGGAAGCGCAGTCCTGCCCGGCGGCAGGCGATGTAGGCGCCGAGGCTGCCGAAAAGGATGGCGCCGAAGATGGCCAGGCCACCCTCCCACACGTAGAGCGTCTTCCAGAGGTCGGCGCCGGGGAAGAAATAGTCGGTGGGGTGGGTGACCACGTGATACAGCCGGCCGCCGATGATGCCAAAGGGCACAGCCCACAGGGCAATGTCGAGCACCGTGTCGGGAGCCCCGTCGCGCGCGGTGAGACGCCGGGAGGTGAGGGCCACCGCGACGACGATCCCGGCAAGGATGAAGAGCGCATAGAAATGGATCTGGAAGGGTCCCAGTTGGATTGAGCTGACGTCGGGGCTGGGGATGCTGGCTGGAACGTTCATGGGCTCGTGGTCGATTCTTGGAGGCTCGGGGTGAGTGAGGGTGTCAGTCGCTGTGGAGCGCTGGTGATGGCTGCTGTGATCGGCACCGTGTCTGCTCGTCGCCTAGCCAAGGTTGATGCCTCGTGCGCTCATGAACGGCTCCGGATCGATGCGCGCGCCATCAACTCGCACTTCAAAGTGTGAGTGGCAGCCGGAGGATGCTCCGGTGGTGCCGACCAACGAAATGGTCTGCCCGGCGGAGACCTGCTGGCCGTTGCTGACCAAGTTCTCGCTGTTATGGGCGTACCCGGTCTGGACCCCGTTGCCGTGATCGATGAGAACCCAATTCCCGTAGCTGCCGAGGTACCCGGAGTAGACGACTGTGCCTCCCGTTGCGGCCTTGACCGGGACGCCGCACCCGGCGGCGAGGTCTGTGCCGTAGTGGAACGCGCCCACTCCGGCGACGGGTTTGTTGGGTCTCGGACCGAAGTCGTCGCTGATCCACCCGGACACCGGAAGAGCCCAGCCCTGTCCACTGAGCTGGCCTGAGTCTGAGCCGGACCCGCTCGACCCTCCCGAACCGCCCGTGGGTACCTTCGCTGCTGCCGCGGCCGCTGCTACTGCCTCGGCAGCGCGTCGGGCTTCCTCTCCCTTGGCGAAGTCGGCTTCTGTGGCGGCGCGTCCCTCGGTGAGGACGGCGAGTTGCGCTTGCATGGTGCCCGCGTTGGCCTGCTGCTCGGCGAGTGCGACCTCCACTGCGGCGCTGGCAGCGATGGCCCTGGTTAGGGCGGATTCGGCGTCCTTGGCTAAAGCCCCAAGCTCGTTTTGGGCGATCTTTGCCTGGTCGGTAAGGGCGCTGGCGGAGTTCCGGTCCGATGCGGCCTGGTCATAGACCGCCGATGACCGTTCCGTGAGTTTGCTCATGGCGCCAAGTTGATACAACAAAGCGTCGGTGTTGTCTCCCGCCATGAGGATAGCCAACGAAAGGTCGGGGCCTCCGCTGCGGGCGAGCCCTGATGCAAGCCGACCGGCCTGTTCGCTGGAGAGAGCGGCTTGCGCGCCGGCTTCGTCAGCTTGGGCCTGCAATGTTGTGGCGCGGTAGGTCGCCTCGTCGAAGGCTCCCTGAGCCTCTTCAAATTCGGTACCGCGCCGGGTGGACTCTTCTTGTGCGGCGGTGACCTCGGAGGTCAGACCGGAAATGAGGGTGTTGAGTGTGCTGATCTGGTCTTGTTTGGTTGCTTCGTTTGCTCGCGCGTTTTCGACATCGGACCAGGACGGGTACTCGGCTGCCGCTGCCGGTTGGGTGGCCCAGCCCGCACCGGACACCAGGCTAAGGACGAGAGCGGCGGCCGAAAGGGCATTCAGGTTCCGACGCGGCATGCGACGTTTCTCGCGTTGAGGGTTGGTCATGATGCGCCTACCCTGTTTGTCAACCAGGCGTACGGGTCCGTAGGGGTGTCGCCGTCAAGGAGGATCTCGAAGTGAAGGTGGGGGCCTGTACTTTGACCGGTACTGCCGACATTTCCCACCAGTTGGCCGACGAGGACGGGGTCACCGACGGCAAGGGCCAGAGTGCCTTCTGTCATGTGGGCGTACAAACTGCTGACGAGTTGCCCGTCGATCATGTGGTCGATGATCGCGTACACACCCAGTCCGCTTTTGTCGGTTCGGGAGACTTCTCTCACGACGCCATCCGCAACAGCCTGAATCGGGGTATTCACGCCCGGATTCATATCCAAGCCTTTGTGGAAGCTGGAGCACCCGTCACACGGCGGAATCCGCGGGCCGAAGTTAGTTGAGATCGGCACGCCAACGAGGAAAGGCCATTGGATCGCAGAGCCGAGATCATTCGTATAGGTGTTAGCGGTCTGGGAGTAAACGCCCGGGAGTGAGTCATCAGTTCGCAGCGTCTCCTGGATGGCCTGGGACGAGAAAGAGTCCTGCGCGACGGTGATGGTGCCGTTCCCCGACGTCGTTAAGTTCTGTACTGCCGCATCCGATCGCTCAGCGCGCGCTGCGAGGGTCTGCGCGTAGGGGTTCACAGCGAGGGCCGGGACCGACACGCTGACGGCGAGCAGTGCAGCGAACGCCAGAGCGACCACGGAAGACAGCTGCTTCCGCAGCGTGACTTTCATGCCGCGGGCCGGTCGGCAAGTTGCTGGGCGTGGTTGGCGGCCTCGGCGACTGCGTGGGTGCTTTTCAGCTAGGCGCAATTGTTTGCGGGAGAGATCGGGTGATGCGGTCATGAATGGTGGTCCTTGCGATCACGATGGCGCGCTCCATCGGCGCCTCAGCGAGGCGGGGAGACGGTATCCGGGATGGGCACGCTTCGGATCGGGGCCGCGATGCGCGGCCCCGATCCGGGTGGAGGAGTTCTACAGTGTGGCGAGGATGTCGTTCATGACATCAATCTCGGCGGTTTGGCTGTTCACGATGTTCGTGGCCATGTCGACAGCGTCCGGGTATTGGCCCTCGTCGATTTCGGTCTGAGCCATCGCGATGGCGCCCTGGTGGTGAATGGTCATCTGTTCGAGGAAGACCTTCCCAGCGTCTTCTGAGGGCGCGGACTTGAGGGCGTTCATGTCGTCATCGGACATCATGCCGTCCGTGCCGTGATCCATGTCAGACATGTCCATTTCGCTGGAGCTGGTGTCATCCATGCCCCACGCTGTGAGCCAGGATTCAAGCTGCTTGATTTCGGGCTCTTGTGCGTCTTTGATCTCGGTGGCCAGGTCCACGATGCGCTGGTCGATGCCGTCCTTGGCGAGAAGGTCATCGCTCATCTCGACGGCCTGTTCGTGATGAGGGATCATCATCTGGGCGAACTCGACGTCCGCATCGACGAAATCGACGGATGACGCAGAGGAATCGGGAGATGTGGGGGCGGCGGATGAGCCGGCTTCGGTGGTTCCACCAGCGCAGGCGCTGAGAGCGAGTGCTGTCGCGATGGCCGCGGCAGTGAGGAGGTAGGTACGTGGCTTGGGCATTGTTGTTCCATTCAGTGTCAGGCGTAAGAAACCGGTTCGCCATACGGCGTCAGGACGGCCGGCGTCAAATGACGCGAAGGCCGATGCCGGTTCTAGGTGCGACTGATGGAGAGAACGACCAAGCTAGGCCGGAAGAGATGAAGCGCAGGGCGCTGGAACAGGGAGACGACGCGCCCGCCCGCCTCGATCAGGCGCCGATACGTGGCCGGCGAGCGAGCAAGAATGATGAGAGCCGCCAACACCAGCAGCAGGGCGCAGGTCATCGCCCACACGGCGCAGTCAAGCATGCAGTCGGCGCAACCGAGCAAGCCACCTTCGGCGTGCACCACCAGTGGGATCATCGCGGCAGTCGCCGCGACCGCCGCGACTGCCACGTGAGTTCCGACGTCAGTGCCACTCGGAATGGCGTCGGAATGTGCGGTGGACGCGGCTGCTGCCGGCGCGGCGCCGTGCCCGCCGATCATGGAGTGCATGGCCAAGATCCCCAGCAGCATGGCCGCCAGAACCAGAAGCGCCGTGAACGCGTAGGGGAGGGCGGACCGTTGGTGATGGCCGGCGAAGGAATTGCCGTGCGGGTTCATGTCACCTCCAGGGTCGATCAAGCCAGATTGCAAACGCGGATAACCCAAAACCGTATCGGCACTTGACAAAGTTCAGCTGGGAATGCTGAGCCGTAGCTCAGCTGATCTCGACCGGGTGGGCCTTCCGAGTCAGGGAGGTCGTCTGCGTCACCCGCACGTCGAGGCCACGAAAGCCGCGCAGCCGCAGGCTGTTGCTGACGACGAAGACCGATGACAACGCCATAGCGGCGCCCGCGATGAGCGGGTTGAGCAGGCCCAGCATGGCAAGCGGGATCGCGGCCACGTTGTATGCGAAAGCCCAGAAGAGGTTGGCCTTGATGGTGGCCAGGGTGCGCCGAGAAAGCCGGATGGCGTCGGCGGCAGCGACAAGGTCGCTGCGGATCAAGGTCAGATCGCTGGCCTCGATGGCGACGTCGGTGCCGGTGCCCATCGCGATTCCCAAGTCCGCGGTTGCCAGCGCCACAGCATCGTTCACTCCGTCACCGACCATGGCCACCACCCGGCCGGCTCGCTGGAGTTCTCTGATCACTTCGGCCTTCTCGGCCGGGAGCACACCGGCACGAACGTCAGCGATGCCCAACTCAGCACCCACGACGCGCGCCACGGTTTCGTTGTCACCAGTGAGCAGCACGGGTTGCAAACCCAGGCGACGGAATTCCTCGATCGCGGCGGCACTGGAGTCCTTGACCACGTCAGATACAGCCAGGACGCCTTGCGCCTGCCCGTCCCAGGCGACGGCGACGGCTGTCTGACCGTGCGACTCGCAGGAGGACAAGGCGAGTCTGAGCTCGTTGGGCAGCTCGATAGACCAGTTTTCACTGAGCCAGCTAGGGCGTCCGACCAGCACGACGCGTCCGTCGACGACGGCCTGCACGCCGAGGCCATCCGTGGACGAAAAGGCCTCCGGCGTCGGGAGCGTCTGCACACGCGCTCGCGCTCCGGTCACGATCGATTTGGCGATCGGGTGTTCTGATCCCGACTCAGCAGCGCCGGCGAGAACGAGGAGCTCCTCGTCAGTGGTGTTGTCCGTCGAGTGGACAGCAACGAGGGTCATCTGCCCGGTGGTGACGGTGCCGGTCTTGTCGAGAACGATGGTGTCAACTCGTCGGGTCGACTCGAGAATCTGCGGTCCCTTGATGAGGATGCCCAGTTGGGCGCCCCGACCAGTTCCGACGAGTAGAGCTGTCGGAGTGGCCAATCCGAGTGCGCAGGGGCAGGCGATGATGAGCGTCGCCACTGCTGCCGTGAATGCGACCACGGGGCCGGCCCCGACCAGGAGCCAGACAACGAGGGTGCCGAGGGCGAGGGCTATCACGATGGGCACGAAAATGGCGGAGACTCGATCGGCGAGGCGCTGCACCTCCGCTTTGCCCGTCTGAGCTTGTTCGACCAGGCGACCTAGCTGGGCCAGCTGAGTGTCGGCGCCGATCCGTGTTGCCTGGATGACGAGGCGGCCACCGGAGTTCATGGTGGCGCCGACCACGGCATCGCCCGGGCTGACCTCGACGGGCACGGACTCACCGGTGAGCATGCTCGCATCGACCGCCGAGTTTCCTTCGACGACGGTGCCGTCTGTGGCGATTTTTTCGCCGGGACGCACCACGAAACGGTCACCAACGATCAGCGAAGACGTGGGCACGGCGGTCTCGACGCCGTCACGCAGCAGTGTTGCTTCCTTGGCACCGAGCTCGAGCAAGGCACGCAGCGCGGCGCCTGATTGCTTTTTTGCGCGTGCTTCAAAGTATCGACCGGCGAGGATGAAGACCGTGACAGCCGACGCGACTTCAAGGTAGATTTCGTGCGCACCGCCGCCGGGTTCTGTGGTGAGGCTGAAGCTCATGGTCATTCCGGTCATTCCCGCCGTTCCGAAGAATAGGGCGTATAACGACCATCCGAGTGCCGCGAGCACTCCCATGCTGATCAGGGTGTCCATGGTCGCCGCGCCGTGCCGCAAGTTGACCCAGGCAGCGCGGTGGAATGGCCAGGCACCCCAGATCGCTACGGGACCGGCCAGCGCAAGGGCAAGCCACTGCCAGTTGGAGAACTGGAAGGGAGCGATCATGGACAGCGCCACGACCGGTGCGGCCAGCACCGCGGAGAGCACCAATCGCTGGCGAAGACTTTCAACCTCTTTTTCGGCTTCGGTGGGTATGGCTGCCCCGTCAGGCGAGGGGCTTACGGGGCGGGGGAGGACCGCCGTGTACCCGGTTGCCTCAATGGTGGCGATGGCATCCTCAACGGACGTACCGTCTGGAATGAACACGCTCGCCTTCTCCGTCGCGTAATTGACCGTGGCCTCGACACCTGCCATTCGATTCAGTTTCTTCTCGATCCGCGCTGCACACGACGTGCAGGTCATCCCGCCGACGACAAGATCGACCTGTACGCCACTCACGGGGTCTCGAGGGTCAGTTCGTAACCCGCTTCATCGATAGCGGCGGCGATCGCTGCGGGGTCGACCGGGCTGCTGCTGGAGACGGTGACCATGGATAGGCCGCCAGGAACTAGATCAACATTGACTCTCGCCGCTCCGGCTACCTTGCCCACCTCTGTGGTGACGCTTGCAACGCAGTGAGAGCAGGTCATGCCTGCAACCTGGAAAGTGCGAGAGAAACCCGAGTCAGCCGTGTGTGAAGCGTTGGCGACGTCTGGATGTGAGTCATGAGCGCACGCACAAGATGAGTCTGTGAGGCCGAGGTCATTGTCTTTACCAGTAAGCATGATCAGAAGTTCCCTTCGTTGCTGACGGTCGAATCCGTCACATTTACCCCTGGGGGGTACTCCGCACTATACCCCCTTGGGGTATAAATTCACCCGATCGCCTCGAGGCCGCGTTTCGATGCCGCGGCGCCCGCAGGCCCGCGGGCCTTTGTTGACAGGTACCCCAGGGGGGTATAGCGTCAGCCAAGAGAGACGTACCTGTCATTCTCGAAACGCAATGAAAGGAACCTGCCCATGAGCACCGAAGAACTATCAACGGTGATGGAGGTTGGCGGCGTGCAGTGGGCTTCCTCGAAAGCCGTCGCCGAATCTATGCTGGGCCGCCGGCCTGGAGCGATTCGCGTGGAGGCAAATCCGGTCGCCCAGACAGCGGTAGTCACTTATGACCCCAGTCAGACTTCTGTGGCTGAGCTAACCCGCTGGGTCCAAGCCTGCGGCTATCACTGCGCGGGCCGTTCGGTGCCTGAGCACATTTGCGATCCCCTCGAAGGCTCCGAGGAAATGAACAACGGCTCTCAGCCGACGGGCATGACCCACAGCTCGTCCATGTCGCACGAGGGGCCCGACCGAGATATTGCACACAAGGAGCACGTTACGCGGACAGCTCAGGACACGATGGGTCACGGCGGAGCTCACGCGGGCATGTCGATGGATGCCATGGTGCGCGATATGCGCAATAGGTTCCTGGTAGCGGCAATCTTGTCGATACCGATCATCTTGTGGTCGCCGATTGGACGGGATGTGATCGGTTTCACGGTGCCCGCACCGTTTGGTCTGCGGGATGACGTGTTCTCGTTGATTCTGTCTCTCCCGGTGATCTTCTACGCGGCCTGGATCTTCTTCGATGGTGCGTTCCGAGCGTTGCGAGCCCGAACTCTGGACATGATGGTGCTCGTCGCAGTTGGAGTGGGCTCCGGGTGGCTGTACAGCGTGATCGTCACCTTGACCGGCGGCGGAGAGGTCTTCTTTGAAGCGGCCACGGTGTTGGCCAGCTTCGTTCTATTGGGCCACTGGTTCGAAATGCGAGCACGCGGCGGGGCGAACGACGCCATCCGCACCCTGTTGGAGCTCGCACCGTCCATGGCAATCGTCCTTCGAAACGGTGAGGCGATCGAAGTGCCCACCGCCGAGGTGCTTCCCGGTGACCTGATGATGGTGCGGCCCGGCGCAAAGGTCCCGACCGACGGAGTCGTGGAGGAGGGCGATTCCGATATCGATGAGTCCATGGTCACGGGCGAGAGCCTGCCTGTCGCAAAATCCGTTGGATCAGCCGTCATCGGTGCAACGGTCAACACCACCGGAACACTCAGGGTGCGGGCGACAAAGGTGGGCGCGGACACCGCCTTGGCCCAGATCGTTGCCCTAGTCCAAGAAGCCCAGAACTCCAAGGCACCCGGTCAACGCCTGGCTGATCGAGCCGCATTCTGGCTGGTCTTGGTGGCGCTGATCGGCGGAGGACTGACACTGGCGGCATGGCTTGTCACAGGGGCCAGCCTCCCGACCGCTATCCTCTTCGCAATCACTGTGGTCGTCATCACGTGCCCTGACGCGCTCGGATTGGCTACGCCCACGGCGATCATGGTCGGCACCGGACTGGGAGCGAAACGTGGCGTTCTGTTCAAGAACGCCACTGCGCTGGAAACCGCGGCCCGGATCGACACGGTTGTGATGGATAAGACCGGCACCCTCACCAAAGGCCAACCAGAGGTCACAGACTTCTTCACCATCGGCTACGACGAGCAATCTCTCCTGGCTCTGGTTGCCGCCGTCGAGAGGGAATCTGAGCACCCCCTTGCTGGTGCTGTCGTGGACTATGCCACCAGCAGGAACGTCCCGATTCTGGCGGCTTCGGACTTCCGAAACGTGCCAGGCCACGGTGCCGGAGCCACGGTGGACGGCCACCGGGTACTCGTCGGTAACCACAAACTACTTCTCGACCAAGGAGTGGACGCAGGACCGGTGATTCCGAAACGCGATGAACTAGCGGCGACGGGGCGTACGGCAGTGCTCATCGCCGTCGACGGCCGGGCGGTTGGGGTCGTGGCCCTTGCTGATGCCGTCCGGGAGACCGCGTCCGCCGCCGTAGAAGCGCTTCATGATGCAGGAATTGAAGTTGTGATGCTGACCGGTGACAACGTGGCCACCGCCCAGCGAATCGCGTCTCTGCTGAAGATCGACACGATCATCGCCGAGGTGCTGCCAGAGGAAAAGTCAGCGAAGATCGCCGCGCTCCAGCAGGCGGGGAGACGAGTTGCCATGGTCGGTGATGGCGTAAACGACGCTCCCGCTTTGGCTCAGGCTGATCTGGGAATCGCCATTGGGGCGGGGACCGACGTCGCCATCGAGACCGCGGACGTAGTCCTCATGCGCTCCGACCCGCTCGATGTTCCCATCGCCCTGCGCATCGGAAAAGGCACCGTTCGCAAGATGCGTCAGAACCTCGGTTGGGCAATTGGGTACAACGTGATCGCCCTCCCGATTGCAGCGGGGATTTTCTATCCAGGGTTTGGCATCAAGCTCAGCCCGGAGATCGCCGCGATCTCTATGTCAGGCTCAAGCGTCATCGTTGCCGTCAACGCATTGCTGTTGAAGAGACTGCATTTGCCGACTCCATCTGAGACCCCTCTGGGTTCGGCGACGGAACCAGCGATGAGCGAGATCCGGTAGCCCCATTCCCGAGCCAGGTAGTCCAAGCGGACAAGCTCACGAGGGAGCGGAATGCGTCATGAGCGGCCAGGTAGCCGGGCTATCGACAAAGGTTTGCTGGGTATGTCGGTTGCTGCCGGTCATCCGGCAGGCCCGTGAAGCTTGCGGAGGGACAATGAGACCATGACGTCAGCCACCATTAGGTCTCAATCGACACCCGAGCCACGGCCGCGCGTGCTGGTGGTGGATGACGAGGTGCCCTTACTCGAGCTTGTCGCCGGGTACCTCGAACGAGACGGGTTCGATGTCGAGACGGCACCAGACGGGGCCTCTGCTGTCGCCAAGGCTCGAGACTGGGCGCCGGCCATTATCGTTCTAGACCTGGGCTTGCCGGCTATGGACGGTATTGAAGTCTGTCGGATTGTCCGCACCTTCACCGACTGCTACATCATCATGCTCACCGCGCGCGTTGAAGAGATTGACAAGCTCGTTGGGCTCTCCGTCGGTGCGGACGACTACCTGACCAAGCCGTTCAGTCCGCGTGAGCTTGTTGCACGAGTGCGTGCCATGCTCCGCCGACCGCGCCCCAGCGAGCAGGCCGAAAACATTGGCTCGCCCGAACTCGTTTTCGGCTCCCTACGAATCGACATCGCCGGTCACGAAGTCCGCCGGAACGGCGAGTCGGTAGATCTCACGCGCACAGAGTTTGACGTCCTGGCAGCGCTGGCGAGCCAACCTCGCATCGTTTTCTCTCGACAACAGCTCATCGAGGCGGTGTGGGGTGACGGTTGGATGAGCGATCCGCATCTGGTTGATGTGCACATCGGTCATGTGCGCCGCAAAATCGGCGACGATCCGTCTTCACCGGTCTTCATTCGGACTGTGCGCGGGGTCGGTTACCAGATGGGCGCGGGAGCATGACCGACAAACGGAGTCGCGCACCCGGCCCCAGGGACCTCAGCGCACGCCTCCTCGGAGCCATCCTCGTCGTCGTACTTGTCGGGGTAGCAACGGCCTGGGTCGTTGTCGCCGGCATCGGCCCAGCAATCTTCCACGTGCACATGATGGGTATGGGTGGTTCCGGCGCCGACTCGACAATGCATGCCGAAGAAGCATTCCGGACCGCATCCATGTTGTCCCTGGCCGTGGCCCTCCTTGCCGCTCTGGCAGCCTCGGTCGGGGTTAGCCTGTTTTTGTCCCGCCGAATAACCCGATCCTTGACACCGGTCACCGAAGCCGCTGGCCGGGTTGCGAATGGGGACTACACGGCGCGCATCCCCGCTGTGGGCCTGGGCCGGGAGTTCGACGACCTCACCTCGGCCTTCAACTCGATGGCCACTGATCTCGGCCGAATCGAAGCGACCAGAACCAGAATGCTGGGCGACCTCGCGCACGAGATGCGTACTCCCATCACCACGATCGGAGCGTATCTTGAGGCCATTGCCGACGGAGTGCAGGAAGCGGATCCGGCAACACTCACGATGCTGGGGGACCAGGTAACTCGTCTGGCACGGCTCAGCGAGGACGTCTCCATTGTGACGACTGCGGAGGAAGGCCGGCTCACAATGCACCGTCGACGCCTGCCCATTGCTCAAGTGGTCGCGGATGCTGTAGCCAAGGCTACGGCGCAGTACGCTGCCCAGAACGTCACGCTCACAGTCACCATGACCGCCGATTCCCGAGATGCCTCCATTGATGGGGATAGCGATCGCATCGGTCAGGTCCTGACGAATCTCCTCGATAACGCGGTTCGACACACGCCGTCCGGGCGCCAAGTGGTGATCTCCGCCGCGGTAGTCGGCGGTATGGCGGTGATGGCCGTGTCCGATGAGGGTGATGGGATTCCGGCAGAGCACATTTCGCATGTTTTCGAGCGTTTCTACCGAGTGGACGCCAGCCGGGACCGTGCTCACGGTGGCTCGGGCGTAGGTCTGGCGATCGCCGAGTCGATCACCGAGGCCCACGGTGGACGCATCCGAGCCGAGAGTGCGGGGGCCGGCCGAGGCGCGACCTTCACCGTTGAGTTTCCGTTGCTCAGCGATTCGCACTGATGGCGCGGGTCACTGCGATTTCGCGACGTCGCGGTTTAATGTAAGAATCTGCGTATGGATGCAGATAAGCCCGTATGCGGACGTGACCCCGACAGCCAGTACGTCGAATTGGCAGTCGAGGTCTTCGCGATGCTCGCGGATGCCACCCGGATCCGCATTATTCTCGCTCTGCGCGACGGCGAACTCTCGGTGAACAGCCTGGCCGAGCTGCTGGAGAAGTCCCCGCCGTCCGTGTCGCAGCATCTAGCCAAGCTGCGCTTGTCGCGATTCGTGACCAGCCGGCAGGAGGGGACGAAGGTGTTCTACAGCCTGGCCAATGAGCATGCGCAGCAGCTGGTGTCCGACGCGATCTTCCAAGCAGAGCACTCGCTGAGCTCGAACCCACGCCATCATCACTCGGAGGCCGGGGCATGAGTTCAGCCAGCAGACACCATCTGCACGAGCACGAGCACGAGCACGAGCACGAGCACGAGCACGAGCACGAGCACAGCCACGACCACGACCACGGAGGTGAAGGACACACTCACTCCCACCCGACCGGGTTGAAGGGGTTCTTCTATGGCCTGTTCGTGCCACACAGTCATGACGCCGCCGACTCGATCGACGATGCCCTCGAGGCCAGCAAAGAGGGTGTGCGGGCGCTGAAGATCAGCCTCTTCGTGCTTCTCGGCACCACCGTGTTGCAGCTGGGGGTCGTGCTCATCAGCGGGTCCGTCGCCCTCCTGGCTGACACCATCCATAACTTCTCCGACGCCCTCACCGCCGTACCGCTCTGGGTCGCCTTCATCCTTGGTCGCCGCACCGCATCCCGCCGGTACACCTTCGGGTTGGGTCGGGCCGAGGACCTCGCCGGGCTTTTCATCGTCATGGTTGTCGCACTCTCGGCCGTCGTCGCGGCGTGGCAGTCGATCGCGCGGCTCCTGGATCCACATCCCCTTGAAAACCTCTGGTGGGTCGTGGCCGCGGGGATCATCGGCTTCGCTGGTAACGAGGCCGTCGCGATATACCGCATTCGTGTGGGCCAGCGCATCGGCTCGGCGGCGCTGGTCGCCGACGGCGTACACGCCCGCACCGACGGCTTCACCTCGCTCGCGGTGGTCGTCGGCGCAGTGGGCGCCATGCTCGGTTTCCCCCTAGCCGACCCGATAGTCGGCATACTCATCTCCGGTGCGATCATCGTGCTCCTCTGGGGCACAGTGAGAAGTATCGGCCGACGGCTGATGGACGGCATCGAGCCAGAGCTCGTCGACCGCGCGACTACCGCTCTGCTCGCTGTGCCAGGCATCACCACGGTCAATCGCGTGCAGTTACGCTGGGCAGGCCACCGCCTCCAGGGCACCGCGCTCGTGAGCCTTGACGCGGCCTCGACGGTTGTGGCAGCAGCAATTGTGGATGACGCACGTCAGGCGGTGGATCGAGCGCTGCCTAACCTGGACGACTTCTTGATTGCTCAACAGCCCCATGGAACTTCCTAGGTAGCTATTGGCCGTTGCGGTCGGTCGTACTCCCAGATGTTGCGCGGGAGAATTCGTCCAACAAACGTGCAAAAGTGGCGATGGTGTTCGAATCCCACTCCATGGTCGCGTTGCGGAGCATGTTGGTTCGGAAGTCCTTAGCGCTGGCATTGAGTTCAGTGCCCCTCGACGTGAGGTGCAGAACAACACTGCGAGGGTCGTCCGGGCTGGCGGAGCGCTGTATGTAGCCGGCCGCCTCAGTGGAGCGGACGAGTCGGCTTGCCGTGGACGGTTGCACCGAGAGGTGGTGTGCGATGTCGGCGATCCGCGTTAACATCCCGTCCTGCGCGCGCCGGGCAATCGTGTCCACCACAAACACGGCTGAAAGATCAACCTCGTCGGTCGCTCCCCGCGGGGTCTCCAACAGGCGACGCATGCGGATGAGTGATGCATCAATCCGGTCCCAGTCCTGACTAATGGTCATAGGTGTACTCTACACATATGCCGCATGCGAACGAAGTGCCGGGCACTGCCGGAGCCACAGAAGCGATCCTGGTGACCGGGGCAACCGGGAACGTGGGTCGCGCCGTGGTGGAGGCACTCCTCAACGCCGGCAAGACGGTGCGGGCAGCGGGGCGAGACCGTGACGCGGTCCGCAAGATGTTTGGCGATCGAGTGGAAGCTGTCAGTCTCGATTTCACCGACCCGTCCACGTGGACGGCAACGTTCAGTGGGGTGCGCCAGATGTTCCTCCTGCGACCGCCACAGCTGGGGAAGCCTAAAAAACAGATGCTCCCGGCCCTTGAGTTCGCCCGCCGGCAGGGCGTCGAGCAGATTGTATTCCTCTCGCTTCAGGACGCTGAGAAGAACAAGGTGGTGCCGCACGCCGCCATCGAATCTTGGCTTCGCACCAGCGGGATCTCCTGGACTTTCGTCCGCGCATCGTTTTTTCACCAGAACCTCAGCACCACCCACCTCATGGACATCCGTGACCGCAATGAGCTCGTTGTACCGGCCGGCAGCGGTGCGACGGCGTTCGTCGACGCAGAAGACGTCGGCGCTGTAGCGGCGGCCGCTCTCCTCGACCCTCACACGTACTCCAACAAGGCGCTGACGGTGACGGGCGACGAAGCGCTAACCTACGAGCGGATCGTGCAGATCCTCACATCGGAGCTTGGGCGCCCGATCCGGTACGCCCAGCCCGGAGCGATTCGCTACGCGCTCCATGCTCGCCGCCGCCTTTTGATGCCATGGACCATGGTCCTGGTCACCCTGGCGATTTACACCACAGCACGGATGGGAATGGCTGCTGGGCTTACCCAGACTGTTCGCGACGTTCTTGGACGTGACCCAATCAGCTTCGCGCAATTTGCCCACCGAGAGCGAGGAATTTGGACTCCCCAATCCAACCGTGGCCACTTGCCGAGTTAGGCTCCCGGCCTTCGTGCCGCTCAATTGTCGCAGGCGTGATGTTTGCACGAAACTCGGGCGAGGCTGGATGAATATCGGCCATAGTGCCTGTACCTGGCCGGTTCAGGGACATAGGCTGCTATTCCCTTCCAGAAAGAGAGAACCCCATGAAAAACAATCCCGGCAGTGATGGCGAATACACCGATTCGGAGCAAGGGGATGGGTCGCCTGAAGCAGCCGTCGACGAGACGCAAGTCGAGGGTGAATACACAGACAGTGATACGCCTAATGAAAGTACATCTGACACGAAGTAGACGGGGGAGTTAGTTCAGAGGCGAGTTCGTCGTCAGCTCCGCATCGTTCGACCGGAATCGGACCCAGAGGACTGTGAAGGCTGAGACAGAACCATGTCGCGCTGGAGACCGCGGAGGACCCAGCCGTCGTCGGCAGAGTCCCTGTTACCATCCTGATCCACGACGGCGACGAGATCGAAATCCAGTGTATACAACTGCGGATCGACGTTTCCAAGGCGGGATGCCGACCCCCTGTAAACGCACCTGATTTTTCCAAAGGGATGAGCCCCAAACTGGTTGCCGGCATCAAACGTTTGGAGAGTGAGTCGCGCATTCTGCAGCTGTGCGAACCTCATGCCGACTTGGAGTACAAGCCAGATTGACGTCAGATCTTGCCGTGAAATCCGTCCAGTTGAAGTCGAATTCCCTTTTGTTGACGCCACTCCTGTCCGGCTCCTAGAGTTCAACCTGACGGATCAGGTGGTGGGCAGATGTCAGGTCAGCGAATCGGGTGAGCATGCTCGATCAAAACACGGCGCGTCAGCTCGACGGCGTCGACGTTGACAAGCCCTTCGAGGACAAGGCGTCAGGCGTGCTGCGGCGACTTCGTAGCAGCCGTCGGATTTGACGCCTATCTTGGAGGACGCCTCAACCGGGCGATGTCGATAGCGATGAGGTTTTGGATTCTCTTGGCCCGCGCGTCCGCGTACCCCGCTTCAGATCCGAAGTCCCGTCGGACCAGTTGACGCACGGCCTCACTGCCGATGTCGTCTGCGGCCTCGACTCGCGCCTGTGCGATCAGGGCCGCAATCGCCGTCGGATCATCCGCGTCCCGGCGAAGTGCTGCCGCGAGCAGGCGATGAACGCTCGGGCGTCGGCGATGAGCCTCTTCGAGGAGGATGTCATAGTCGTTTCTCTCTACGTCGGCATCGGCGGCCGCGCCGTCTCCATCCCGCTCGGTCTGGTCAAGACGCTCCGCGGTGGTTTCGTTCTCGAGCGCGAGGAGGATGAGTCGCTCCCGGGTTTCGAGCGCGAGCAGCTCAAAGTCGTAGTCGAGTCGTTCGCGAAGGGCCCCGACGATGAGCGAATTTTTGATAACCATCCGCACCGCAAGCCGAGAAACCAGCATGCCCTCCTCGACAACACTTTCGATCGCGGCAAGCGGAACAATGGGCGGATGCTTGTAGGTTCCGACGTCGGCCCTGGGGCGCCGCCACCACAACTTCATGGTCTGGCCATCCGGTCAGGCAGAATGTGCCGGTCGAATCAGGGCGGCGCAACTACTGCGGATGATCAGCTCTGCCTCGACTTCGATCACGCGCGGCCCGGTAGGCAGCCGCCCCTGCATGCGAGCGAGAACCGTGTCCACGGAGTGGCGGGCGAGGAGGTCGATCGGTTGGCGCATCGCGCTCAGCGGTGGGGTCACGAGCTCGGTCCACGGATTGTCATCAAAAACGATCAACGACAGCTCTTGCGGGATGCTCGTTCCGAGCTGTGCGAGACGCCGAACGACGTTCTGAACCTGCGCGGTATTGGCAACAACGAGTGCAGTGGGCGGTTCTGGCAAGGCGAGCAGCGCGGCCGCGGCATCGGCGCCGCCATCGCCCCGGAACGGGACCGTCCTGATGAGCTCGGTCTCGGGGCTGACTCCCGATCGCCGCAGGGCATCCTGGTACCCGGCGATACGTGAGCGGCCGGTCGAGGTGGACAGCGGTCCAGAGATCAGGCCGATCCGGGTGTGCCCGAGCGCGAGAAGACTCTCCGTGGCGGTGTCTGCAGACCGCGCGTTCGCGATGCTCACCACGTCTATCCCGTGCAGGCCGTCGATCGCTCGGTCGACAAACACAATGTCCACGCCGACGTCCTGCAGCTTTTCCCACTGGCCGACGTTTTCGCCGGTCGGCGTGGCGATCACACCACCCACCGAACGGTCTAAGAGCGTGTCGAGCGACTCCGCCTCGAGGTGCGGATCTTCCTGCGTAGTCATGAGGACCACCTGGGCGCCGTGCGCCCGCGCCTCCCACACGATCCGGTCGGCCAGCCGGGCGAAGAACGGGTTGGTCAGATCGGCGAGAACAAGTCCGATGGTCAGGGCGCGCCCCTGACTGAGCTCGCGGGCAGCAGCGCGAGGCCGGTAGGCCATGCTCTCGATGGCCTGCAGAACAGCCTCGCGCTTCTCGCCGGCGACCGGGCCCGAATCGTTGAGCACGCGGGAAACAACCGACACCGATACGCCGGCCGTCTTCGCTACATCCCGGATGGTGGGCGGTCTATTCACGGGCTTCCTCATTCGTTGGCGGTTGACACAGTCTAGACGAGGGTGGTACAAAAGTGGTATCGGTACCACAAATCCAGAAAGGCCATCGTGAATCTGCACAAACTCCTCGGCGAACGGGAAAAAGAGGGCCGTCCCATCCGGGTCGGCCTCATCGGGGCGGGCCGCTACGGCACCATGTACCTCGCTCAGGCTCGCAACATCCCCGGCATCCACGTCGTGGCGATCGCGGACATCAACGTCGCGAGAGCCAGGGGAGCCTTCGCGCTCGTCGACTGGCCGGAAGACCAGATCGCGAGCAGCGTCGACGACGCCCTGATGAATCGCACCACAACGATTCTCAAGGATGCCGCTGAGCTTTTCGAGTCAGACATCGACGTCATCGTCGAGGCCACCGGTAATCCGATCGTGGGCATCCATCACGCGCTCCGTGCGATCGAAACCGGCAAGCACATCATCATGGTCACGGTCGAGGCGGACGCCCTCGCCGGCCCCGCGCTGGTGAAGCGCGCCGAGACGGCGGGTGTGGTCTACTCCATGGCTTACGGGGACCAGCCGGCGCTCATCATGGAGCTCGTCGACTGGGCACGCACGAGCGGCTTCGAGGTCGCCTGCGCCGGCAAGGGCGCAAAGTACCTCGAGCACTACCACGACATGAACCCCGACAACGTCTGGGAAAACTGGGAATTCTCCAAGGAACTCACCGACTCCGGGCAGCTGAATCCGAACATGCACACTTCCTTCCGCGACGGCACGAAGGCGGCCATCGAAATGGCGGCGGTGGCCAACGGCGCACGCCTGGTGCCGTCCGACAACGGGCTGTCCTTCACCCCCGGGAACGTGGAGGAGATCGCCACCATCTGCCGGCCCAGGGAGGTCGGGGGAGTGCTCGACAACCACGGGAGCGTCGACGTGATGTCGAGTGTAAACCGTGACGGAAGCTGGATCCCCTTCAACACCCAGGAGGGCGTCTTCGTGGTCGTCAAGGCCACCAATGACTACGTGTCGACCTGCTTCGCCGAATACCCGTGGCACCCGGACCCGACCAACCAGTACGCCGCGCTATACCGTCCGTACCATTACGTCGGGCTGGAGCTGAACATTTCGATCGCGAATGCGGCCCTGCGCGGCATCTCAACCGGTCAACCCGAGGGCTTCTACGGAGACGTCGTCGCGACCGCGAAAAAGGACCTCAAGGCCGGCGAATTCCTGGATGGCGAGGGTGGCTACACGGTGTGGGGAAAGCTGGTGTCCGCCAGGCACTCGGTCGAGGCAGGCGCCCTTCCGGTGGCGATGGCCCACCATGTCCAACTCGTCAACGATGTCGCCAAGGGCCAGATCGTGCGCTGGGCCGACGTGATCATCGACGACTCCCTGGCCGAGGCGATCGAACTGCGGCGGGAGACCGAGGCGTTGCTGGCCTGACCCGCGTCAGGTCTTCCTGGCTGGTCGCGACGATATACGAACGGGCTGACTCCAGAACCTCACCGTAGGCGTCGGTGATGATGTTCGCCTCGGCAAGATCGAGCGACCGGCAAAGGGTGACCTTGTCGAATTTGCTGCTGTCGATCAGCACGAAGCTCTCGCGGCTGTGCTCGTGGGCGAGGCGTTTCTTGGTCGCTTCACGGACATCGAAGGTCGTGACCCCCGCCGCCTTGCTGATCCCATTCGCACCAAGGAACGCTTTGTCGAAGTACAGCTCGTTCAACATGCGATCAGTCATCGAACCCGCGACGGAACCGATCTCGGGGAAGTACGCGCCACCCAGGAGTGTGACGGTCATCTTCGACCCGAGGGGGGACGAGAGAATCTGCGTGTTCGAGGTGACGATGTGCACTCGCGTGCCGTGGAGGAACTGCATCATTCGGGTCGCGGTGGTCCCGGAGTCGAGGTAGATGGTCTCGCCGTCGCACACGTTTTCGGCGGCTACTCGGGCGATCGCGGCCTTCTCCGCTTGGTTGATCAGCGACTTTGCGGCCGCCGGCAATTCAGTGGGGCGATCGTCCAGCCTTACGGCGCCGCCGCGCAGGCTGACGATCCGGCCCGACTCTTCGAGGGCCCGGATGTCGCGGCGCACGGTCGAGGGGGAAGCCCCCGTCTCGGCTACCAGCTCATCGATATGGACCGGGTTACCGTCGCGAACCTTGTCAAGAATCAGTTGCTGGCGCAAAAACAGTTGCATTGGTCATGTCCTCACGCGTCGGCATGCTCGATTGGGCGCCCACGCCGGTGACGGTGCGGGCGGCGACAAGTGACGCGGCTCGCGCTGCGTCGGGTGCGTCGGAGCCGTCCAGCAGGGCTGTCGCAAACGCCCCCACGAACGAATCCCCGGCACCTGTGGAGTCTACGGCGTGTGCGGGCGTGGCCTCGATGAAATGAACCGCGGTGCCAGCTGAGATGTAACAGCCGTGTCGACCTGCGGTGAGGATCACGCCCGGGCAGTAGCGCTGGAGCGAGCGGACGGCCTCGGTCATAGCACCGAGGTCGGTGACGTCGCCCAGGTCTCTGCCGAGGTAGAACTGCGCTTCATCCTCGTTCACGATGAACCAGGAGCACAGATTCGTCACGTCCGGGTCGACAGGCCGGGCGGGGGCCGCGTTGTAGATGATCGGTATCCCGGAGCCACTGGCGAGGATGATCGCACGGTAGTTGGCTTCGGCTGGAATCTCGTTCTGGAGGATCACCATGTCGGCGTGTTCAAGTCGTTCGCGCTGGGCTTCGACCCAGTCGCTGTCGACTGAGTCATTCGCGCCGGCAAAGATCGTGGCATAGACCTCGCCCGCGTCGGTGACGTGCACCACACCCAGGCCTGTTCCATAGGGGGAGTCGCGGAGAATGCAGGTTACGCTCTGTTGTTCGAAGTTCGCGCGGCTTTCGCGGCCAGGCGCGTCGTCACCCACGGCGCCAAGCAATTCCACGGGCGCACCCAGGCGAGCGGCTTGTACGGCCTGATTAGCGCCCTTGCCACCGAAGGCGGCCCGCATCGCCGTTGCCGAGAGCGTCTCGCCCCGTCGTGGCAGCCGGGCCTGGCTCAGGATGAAGTCATAGTTGATGCTTCCGATGACCAGGATGTTTCCGAGCGTCATGTGCTGCTCCACCTCACTGTGAATCCCCGTTTCCCGGGGCCGTCAGCGAGCTGCACGCTAGTCGTGCCGCTCTTACCAACAAGAGTGAGCTTATGTCCAGATGACCGCAATTGCCAAAAATAACGATCTTGCTGCACAAAAATGATCAAGAATGACAAAACGTGTCATTTTCTGTTACTGTCACGATTATGAAATTCGCAACCAGACTCAACTCGTTCAACGCCGGCGCTGACGCCGGCGCCGCCCTTCGCCGCGTCGCTGCGGTCGACGGGATCGACTACGTCGACCTCAACTACCCGGAGCACTTCGTCGACATAGAACCGGAAGCGATGAAAACGCTCCTCGATGAACTCGGCCTGACCCTCAACAGTGTTGCCATGCGATTCCGCAAGGAATTCGTGCACGGCGAATACAGCAACCGTGACGAAGCGGTGCGCCGGGAAGCCATCGAGCTGACCAAGAAGGGCATCGATGCGGCGGCAGCCGGCGGATCGGACCTTGTCACCGTCTGGCTCGGCTTCGACGGGTTCGACTACACGTTCCAGAAGGACTACGTGAAGGACTTCGGCCGCATCGTGGAGGCGTTCCAGGAACTCGCCGACTACCGTCCCGACGTGCGCCTGAGTATCGAATACAAGCCGTACGAGGAGCGCGTCCACTCGGTCGTCCGCAGCCTCGGCGGGACGCTCCACATCCTCAAGCTCATCGATCGCCCGAACGTCGGTGCGACGCTGGACTTCGCGCATATGCTCATGGCCGGTGACGCTCCTGGCTTTGGCGCGGCCCAGCTCCTCGCCGAAGGGAAGCTGTGGGGTGTCCACCTCAACGACGGGAACAACGCGCACGACGACGGCCTCATGGTCGCGTCGATCCACCCGTTCGAGACCCTCGAGTTCCTCTATTACCTCTTGCGCTATGACTACGACGGCGTGATTTACTTCGACACCTTCCCGATCCGCGAAGAGGCCGAGGCAGAGGCCGAGGCGAACCTCGCCACGATGGCCCTGCTCCTCGACAAGTTGAAAGCCGTGGGCATTGACCACATCACCGATGTGATCAACAAGGCTGACGGTGTCGAATCCCAGAAGCTTCGCAACGAACTCGTCCGAATCGCGCTCTAACGCGCGACGCCGGCCGACGCTCGCAACCCCTCGGCCGGCGGGCTTGACCCCACCTCCATTATCCGTCTGACTCATCAACCCAGCACGACCGATTGACCGCAACACAGACGTTGCCACAGGCACTCGAACCTGTGTTTTTCCCTTCAAAGATGAAAGGCATCACAATGTTCACATTTCCACGCGCCGCAGGCGCAGCCCTGGCCGGAATCGCCGCGGTCGGCCTCCTCGCCGGCTGCACCGCCACTCCGGACGGTCCAAGCAGCACCGGTGGGGGTTCGGACTCGTCAATCGTCGACCTGGTCGACACCGACGCGAAAACCGAGGTAGACGCAGTCAAGGAGGAACTCGGGGAGCCCAAGGGCGGCGAGGGCATCAAGCTGTGCTACGTGACCCGAACGCTGTCCAACGAGTTCTGGGGCTTCGAACAACAGGGCTTCCAGGACGAGGCTGAGAGGCTGGGCGTCGAGTCACAGACGTTCGACGTAACCGACGAGTCGTCGATCACCGAACAGCTCGACAAGGCGAACAGCGCCATGAATCAAGGCTGCAGCGCAATCTTGGCCTCGCCGATCTCTGCCACCGCTCTGGACACCGTGTTCGAGGCAGCCCTGGAGCAGGGCATCCCCGCAATCGTCCTAAACGACGCACAGGGAACCGTGCCCGGCGTCGTGTACGTCGGACCGGACGCCCTGACCATCGGCGCGACGGCAGCCGACTACATCGCGGAGCAGCTGCCCGACGGCGGCCAGGTCGCAATGATCGAAGGCGACCCGGGCTCCTCCAACGCCCGCAACCGCGGCGAGGGCTTCACGACCGCTCTGGCAGACCACCCGAACCTGGAGCTCGTTGCCTCTCAGACCGCCAACTGGAGCCAGACCGAAGCGCAGGAAATCGCCACCGCGATGCTGACAGCCAACCCTGACATCAAGGCGTTCTACTCCCAGAACGATGGAATGGCCTTGGGCGTTCAGGCGGCCATCGCTGCGAAAGGCCTGACCGGCGAGGTTGTCCTGGTCGGCACGGATGGCATCCCGCAGGCGAAGAAGCAGATCGTAGACGGCGGCATCACCGCCACGGTCAGCGAGCTGCCCGTCACCGAAGGTGCAACCGGAGTCGATGTGGCCCTGTGGCTGCTCGACGGCCAGAAAGTACCGGGCTGGGTTGACGTGCCGGCATTCATCATCGACGCCGAGAACGTCGACGAGTACGCCGAGGGCATGCCCTAACCCGTTCAGCCCGACCATTTCAACTTGAAAGGCGATTTTCATGGCCGAACATCTGCTCGAAGTTCGAGAAATAGCGAAGTCATTCCCCGGCGTTCGCGCGCTCGACGGAGTGAGCTTCATATTGGAGCGTGGCGAGGTGCGCACCCTCGCCGGAGAAAACGGTGCAGGCAAGAGCACCCTCCTCTCCATCCTGGGCGGATCCCTTCGGCCTGATGGCGGATCGATCACCATCGACGGCGTCCGGCGGACGGAGTACACGTCCCGCCGGGCGCTGGCAGAGGGGGTGCGTATTGCTCAGCAGGAGCCGGCCATTGTGCCCCAGCTCACCGTCATTCAGAACCTCCTCCTCGGACTCACCCGCAGCCAGCGGGCGAATGCGAACAAGGACATCGATCGCGCGCTTAAGGACGTCGCCCAGATGGGCTTTCCAATGGAGGCGCGAACACCGGTCTCTCGCTTGAGCCCCGCCCAGCGGCACGCGCTCACCATCGCTCGGGCCTTCGCGTTCGACGCGAAGATCGTGGCGTTGGACGAACCGACCACCAGCATGCTGGAGCACAACGTCGAGGAAGTCCTCAACCGGGTGCGAGAAATCGCTCACGGGCGGGGCGTCGGCGTGATCTACGTGTCACATAAAATGCCGGAAGTCATGAGCGTGTCCGACACTGTCGTGGTTCTCCGCGACGGCAAACCGGTCTTTGACGCTCCGATCCACCAGACCTCATCCGAGGACATCGTCCGTCGGATGGTAGGCCGCGAACTGCTCTCCTTCGTGCGGCAACACCCGGTCAAACCCGACGCCGAAGTGTATTTCGAAGCGACGGACGTGACCCACCCCTCCGGGGTCGGCCCGCTGTCGATCTCCGTGCGACGCGGCGAGGTCGTCGGCATCGCCGGCCTCGTCGGGTCGGGGCGCACCGAGTTCCTGCGCGCACTCATCCACGCCGATGAAGGAACCCATAGTACGGTCACGCTCGGTGGGCGCAAGCTCAAGATGAAATCACCTCGTGACAGTCGCACCGCCGGCATCGCGTTCATCCCCGAAGACCGCAAACACCAGGGCCTCATCCTGCAAACGCCGGCGTTCGCCAACATCTCCCTCACGGCGGATAAGCAGCTCAACGTCTTCGGGCCGTTCATCAGCGCCCGCCGGCAAGTCGAGACGGCCGAAGCGATGGGCAAGAGCATGTCGCTGCGACCGGCGAACGTGCGGCTCAATGCCCGCCAGTTCTCCGGTGGCAACCAGCAGAAGATCGTCATCGGCAAGTGGATGTGGCTGGGCGCCAGCGTTTTCCTCTTCGATGAGCCGACCAAGGGCGTCGACGTCGGCGGCAAGGTCGAGATCTACGAGCTCATCGACCGACTCGCCTCCGAAGGCCACGCCATCATCGTCGTTTCCAGCGACCTTCCGGAAGTGATCTCCATCGCGGACCGGGTACTCGTCATGAAAGCGGGCCAGTTCGTCTCGGAACACACCGACGACGACATCAACGAACACAGCATCGTGGCAAGCGCCATGGGTGTACCGAAAGGACAGAAATGACTCTCCCGCCCCCGGCCGCAGTCCGACCGAAGCGCAAAATCAACCTCCAAGCCGTCGGCATCTACCTGGCAGCCATCGTCCTGTTCGCCGTGCTGGGGTCTCTGAACCCGAACTTCCTCACGGTCAACAACCTCCGCGACGTTGCGGTATCGGCGAGCGTGAACGCGATCATCGGTATCGGCCTCACCTTCGTCATCATCACCGCGGGTATCGACCTCTCCGTCGGCGCCATCGCGAGTTTCGTGGGGATCGTCAGCGCAAACCTGATGGTCAACGAGGGTGTTCCGGCCATGCTCGGGCTCCTGCTGGGTATTTTCCTCGGCATCCTCTGCGGCGTCATCAACGGTTTGCTGGTCACAAAACTGCGGCTGCCACCCTTCATCGCCACCCTCGGCACCATGAGCGTGTTCCAGGGCTGCGCCTACGTGGCCACGAACGGCCGACCGGTCTACGACATCCCGGCCGAGTTTGTGATGATCCTCAACAGCTACGTCTTCGGCATCCCGGTCGTGGTCATCGTCGTCGCGGTCGTGGCAATCGGCGCCTGGTTGCTGCTGCGGAAAACAGTCTTCGGTCAGAACGTGATCGCGGTCGGCGGCAGCGAAGAAACCGCCTGGCTCTCCGGCGTGCGAGTGCACCGCGTGAAGATTGCGGTGTACGCGATCGCCGGTGGGCTCTCTGCACTGGGCGGCCTGGTCATCGTTGCTCGAATCAATGCGGCGCAGCCGGACGCCGGCGCTTCCTACCAATTGACCGCCATCGCGGCAGCCGTCATCGGCGGGGCCAACTTGATGGGGGGCGAGGGCCGCATCGCGGGAACCCTAGTCGGCGCGCTGATCCTCGGCGCACTCACCAACGGCCTGGTCCTGCTGAATGTCCCCAGCTTCTACGAGCAGATCGTCACCGGCCTCGTGGTCCTGATTGCCGTCATCCTCGATCAGACCAGCAAGGACTGGTCGATGTTCTCCCGGGGCAAGAAGCGCAAGGAAGTGGCGGCGCCGCCGACAGCGACCCATCCGTCGGTCAAGATCTAAGCGCTCTCCCCGCCTTCGCCGGATTTCATTTCCCGATTACCGGCGGGGTGGGGCCGATTCTTCGATTCGGAGTACCCATGATCCGCCAAACCCTCCCACGCCCGACTGTCTCGCTTGTGGGCCTCGGTCCGATGGGCCGCCCGATGGCCGGAATACTGCTCGCCCGATACGGTCCGGTCATCGTCTGGAACCGGTCCGCCGGGAAGAGCGAGGCACTGGAATCCCGCGGGGCCGTTGTCGCTCTCACGCCGGCCGAGGCGGCGACCGAAGTCACACTCACCGTGCTGCCCGACCTTCCGCAGGTCGAAGGCCTCCTCGCCGGCCCGGACGGGCTCCTCGCGGGCTGGTCGGCCAAGCGCATCAGCGCCCCGGTGCTGGTCGTGCACGGCACCGTGTCACCGATCGCGATCGCCGACTTCGCCCAGCGGATGAAGACTCAGCACGGTGTGCAGGTTGTCGACGCGCCCCTGAGCGGCGGCACCGTCGGCGCCGAGACGGGCACGTTGAGCATCATGATCGGCGGCGAGACCGATGTCGTCGAACGGCTGCGGCCAGTGTTCGCACTTCTCGGCACCACCATCCGCCATCTCGGCCCAAGTGGGTCGGGCGCAATGGCAAAGGCCTGCAACCAGATCGTGGTCGCAGCAACAGTTGCGGCCGTATCCGAATCGATGCTGCTGGCCCGAACAGCGGGACTCGACCTCGACGTCGTGCGGGGGATCCTTCAGGGCGGCCTGGCACACTCCGAGGTTTTGAAGCAGAAGGGTGACAAATGGATCACCGAAGACTTCAGCCCCGGAGGCAGCGCGACGAATCAGCTCAAGGATCTGCGCTTCGTCGCCGAGGCTGCCGAAGCCCTTCACCTGACCTTGCCGACCACGACCGAAGTCACCCGGCTGTTCACCCAAATGGTTGCCGATGGGGACGGCGCACTGGATCACACAGGTGTCTACCTGACCATCGCGAAGGGTCGTAATGAGCGACCTTGAGATCGTCGATGCCCACCACCACCTCACTGACCTCGCTCGGTCCTATCCGTGGCTGGACGGTCCGCTGAGGGCTCGGTACCACGGCAACGATCTGCCATTGCGGCGGTCGTATTCACTCGACGACTATCTCGAGGACGTCGGCGCCTATCGGCTGATCGGCTCCGTACATGTGGAGAACGGCGCAGCTGATCCGTGGGCTGAGGCCACCTGGATAGATTCGCTTCACACCGAGCGCGGACTCCCCAGCGTCCAAGTAGCGCAGGTTTCGCTTCTAGACCTGGACGCACCAGCGCAGCTTGACCGGCTCGCAACTCTCCAGAGTGTGCGAGGCATTCGCGACATCCTGAACTGGCACAACGATCCTTTATATGCACATCGCGACCGTAACGACATCATCACCGATCCCAGGTGGCGGGCTCATTTCGCGCTCCTCCACCAGCACGCAATGAGCTTCGACCTGCAGGTATTCCCCTCTCAGCTGCTCCAAGCCGCGGAACTCGCAGCGGAGTTCCCAGAGACACGCATCATCCTCGACCACGCCGGAATGCCGATCAACCGAGACCTGCAGTCGATCTCCGAATGGCGGCAAGGCATGCGCGCGGTCGCGGCTGAAGCAAACGTATTTGTGAAAATCTCGGCTTTGGGCACCAACGACCACCGGTGGACAATCGAATCCTTAAGGTCGTTCGTGATCGACACCATCGAAATTTTCGGCCCGAAGCGCACGATGTTCGGCAGTAATTTTCCAGTTGACAGCCTCTACTCCGGATTCGACAGGCTGTACGAAGCATTTGAAGAAATCACCTCTGATCTTCCTCGATTGGAACGGCAAGCGCTATTCTCCGACACTGCAATGTCAGCCTACAAATTCGTACCCAGCCGACCTGTTGGTCCCCTTCCGGCCGACAGGGCCTCCGGATGACTTCATCGTCACTTCTCCCAGAGGCCTCGTCGCAGTTGTTAGAAAGTCACAAACCACCCCCCCCTCAGCTGATCGCCTGAGTGCGCACGACTCCCTGCCCAACTAGGCCCGACAGGGGAATCTTTGGATCGACGACAGGAATATGGTTGCTGGGTATGTGGCAGAGCGGCCTGTTCGCAGGCCCGACCTGCCGCGCCTCTACACATCTAGACGACGGAGCAGTGCGGTGAGCAGCTGTGACGCCGTCAATAGTGGTCGGGCGATGGTTCTGTTGTCGTAGTAGGGACGCGTGCACAATGCGGCGAGCAGTGGTGCCTTGATATCTGCAGCATGCTTACCCGGAGCCGAAAGCAGGATCGACGATGCGGATCGCGCGGTGATGAAATTGAATAAGGGCCCGGGCGCGGAGAAGCCTTTAGGGGAATCCCGTCCATTGGCATATACGCGGTTGGCCCGGCTGCTGTGCAGCCGGGCCAATCGTTCTCCGGTTCAGGTCAGATCGCTATCCGTTGGAGGGTGCGCTACTGCCCGAGGGAGGGGTGCCGCCGTCGGCGGGTGCGCCGCCGCCGCTCATGCCGGTGGCCGCCTGTTGGGTGACGCTGTTCGCGTAGTCGTTCGTGGGGTCGCGGTAGATGGTGTGCACGTGGCCCCAGCCTGAGGTTGTTACCCCGTCGACATCTGCCCCAGCGGAGCCCTGTTGTGCTTGGAACGAGATGTACACGTTCGGGCCCGAGATTGAGAACGAGATGCCGTCACCGGTGCTCATGTCGTACGTCGTCTCGCCTGACCAGGCGATGACGGTGGTGTCGAGGGTCGCTTCGATTTCGGCGAGTTCCGTGGCGGTGGTTTCCTCGTCGGCCATGCCGGCCCAGTTGGCGATGAGGTCAAGCAGCAGCTGCTTCTGTTCGTCGGTGAGGTCGGCTCCGGTGAGGCCGGCGCCGGTGGCGAAGTCGCAGGTGTCGCCCGGAGCGCACGTGCTCACGTCGCCCGAGGTGAGGGTAGCCTGCTGCTCGGTGGTGAGGCTGTTGTAGAAGGCGAACGCGTCGGTGTAGATGTCGTCAAAGGGCTGCACCTCGTTGCCGTCGGCGTCGGTATAGGCAGCGGGCTGCACGCCGAGGTGGGTGGGGGCGAAGGTGATGGCGTCTGTGGAGCCGTCGAGGGTGGCGTTGATGCCGAGGTGGTGTCCGCCGAACTGTACTTCGTAGGCACTGGTGTCGGAGGGGTCGCCGAAGAATGCGATGTAATACTGGCCAAGGGAGGTCTCGGTGCTGTTGGAGTTCTCCAGTAGATATTCGTCGCCTCCCATGATGCCGACCACGGTGGCGTAGGCGTCGTCGCTCAGGAGCGATTCGAGCACCGCGAGGGCAGCGGTCTGTTGCTCCTCGGTGAGGTCGGTGAGGTTCAGGCCGGCTCGCTCTACGAACGTCACCGGGAAGTTTGACCAGGACGTGGTCTTCGTCTCGTCGTCGTAGGAGTACAGAACGGCTTCGCGCTGCTCGTCCGTGAGGGTGGCGAGGAAGGCCGCGGCGGCGGCGGTCGTGGCCGAGATGGTCTCGGCGGTCGTAGTACTGTCGGTGGTCGACACCGTCGCTGCATCGGTGATGGCGCTGGAGCTGCTGCTGGTCGAGGACCCGGTCGTGGCCTCCGTTGTCGAAGTGGTGCAGCCAGCGAGGGCGATACCGCCGGCCAGCACCATAGCGGTGATCCAAGTTGCCCGCTTCTTCAGGGTGCGCTCAGAGGCGCGATTCGTGGTCTCATCAATGTTTTGCATGACGATCACGCTAGATAGCTCAGCTGTACATCTCCTATGCCGTTCCTATGAGAATCGGAAGAGTTGGCTAGAGCTACCAAAGAGACCAAACCCATGCTGTTCTGCGCTGGGCAAAGCAGCGGGGGTTGAATGGATGAAGGGCCCGATTAGCTCGCCATTGAGGTCGAGTCTGTCGAGGTGCAGGTTGGGTTCTCGAATCCTGCCCGGTGCCGGTGCCGGTGCCGGGGTCGGTGCCGGGGTCGGCGTCAGATTCTGTTCCGGGATGGGCGCTAACTCGGAGGAGCGCCCGCTGGGCATGCACTTCAGGTGAGTTGGCTAGATCAGGCCATGAGGACCCCGAGCGGCATGGAAGCACTAATCGCTTTCGGGATCATCAGCTTGGCCCTGTGCGGCTGCGCTGGCAAAACCGATCCGCTCCAGTTCAGCAGTCGCTATCCATAACCGACGTACGCGAGAACCGAGGTCAAGATTGTTTCGTAGTAGCTTGCGGCGTCTGGGCCGAACGTAACGGGGACTCTGCGGTCTCCGGGCTGCTCATTACTCGCGGATCGGGACTTTTCCGAGCGGAGTGGTGTCCGTTTTTTGGTGCAGGCGCTCCGCCTGAGCGTGAACTGCGGCGTGCTGCTCAGCTGTACTAATGATGATCGACCAAGGCGAGCCGTCAAGCGCCGAGAGCCTCGGCGCGTTTTGCCAAACGTACAGCCACAGATCGTGCATGACCTCGTCTACCCCGGCCGGCGATTGTGAATGATGAGTGCAGATCGCAAACGTTGTGACACACAAGTGATCGTAAATGAGCCCGAACGCGACCTGACTACCTGAAGCCATGCTGAGCATCAGCTTCTGCTGATCAGATACCTCGGACGCCGCCATCACCCCGCGCCCACTTTGGTTGGCATCAGTGAACACTCTCTGCACATAGAATCTCCGCTGCTGGAAATGCCTGGGCTGACGACGGTCAGAGGATGCTCTTGACCGGCTGATCTACACCTGGTACCCGTTGAGGTCTCATGAACATAACACTCTCCGCCGGCGCAGTCTCGTCCCACTTTCAGATGAGATCACACCGCACCGTCCGGGCTGCCGGGCAGATCATAGAAAGAGCACTGGCTTGTCCGTCTACAGTCTCGAATACTTCGAGCGCCTTGCACACGAGCCGGTAGACGATCGGCTATCGGACGCTAAGGCTCGGGGAGTTATGTCGCCGTAACGCATGTACGTACAAACAGCGGCAGCGCAACCCCCTTCCTGAGGCTGTGTCACTGGGGGTATGGTTCTGCAAAAGTTGCTTGGGGGGAGGAGAAGTCTTTGGGAACCTTCACATACGGTTCGAGGCAGGTTATTCATGTCGACGATTGGACGCTCGCTCACCTCCAGGTCGCTATCGGGGTCAAGCTTCATCTGAAAGAGAGTTTCCATCTTTCCTGGACGAATGACCATGAGGGCGACGGTGGCCGTGGCGCGGTCTGGATTTCCCCCGGTGTGGCGCTCGTGTACACGTTTTCCGATAGCCCGTGGCCTTCCCTGAATTCGAAGTGGGTCGAAGCATTGGTGCAATCCGCGAATACTCCTGAAGGCATGACGGTCCTGTTAGAACCGCGCCCGCTCGTCTTGCACTCAACCAGCCAACGGCAGGGCATCTGGACCTAATTCGCGTACGCCGGACCTAATAGAGCCAACGACAGCCGAAGCAGCCGTTAGGCGAGCCGCCCAACGAGCACGCTTTGAAGATGCCATGCTCTCTCCATGAGTAATGACTATCCCCGAACAATGCAGTTCAGCTTTCCTGGGTTTGCGGAGTTGGATGTGGTTGTGACCCGCAATTCCGCGCTGAATGGGAACTCTGGGAGTTCTTCGGTGCGTTTCGACGTGGGGGCAGGCAACATTTGGTTGGGTGAGAAGATTCGAGATTTCGACTCGGCTAGAGAATTTACGATTCAGCTTTCCGGGGAAGGCGAGCACAGAAACCTCGCTCAGGCTTTTCGGGCAGCGGCCGATGAACTGGATAGGGCGTAGGGCCCTTAGTTGTTCGGAGACTTCCTCGCTGGGCTGAAGGAAGAGAGCACCTGTCTGTGGTGCCCGCCGATAGGCGGTTGAGCGCTTAGGTGAACGCGATCTTGTAGGCGAGGATATCGGCCGCTACTTGATCTACAGAGGCATCCGTCGATTCCGCATACCCGATCAGGCGGCCTAGCGCCTCGTTGGGGGAGGCATTGGTTTGCGCCACGATAACGCCGGTCGCTTGATGCACCTGAGGGTTATCCCAACTGGGAGATTTTTCGAACTGTTTTTGGGCCTCATCGGTCACGGTGTGTCTGCTTTCTGCCCCACTTGGTTGTGAGGCCCGACTCTAGTCTTAGACGTCACCCGAAAAGAGGTCAAGGAAACCGCGAAGTATCACCAGGCAGGCATGAAGGTCCTGTCAGAACCGCGCCCGCTCGTCCTGCACTCAGCCTGCTACCGGCAGAATATCTGCTTGAAAAGCGGACGCCGGCCCACAGAGTAAGCCACGCGGCAGTGGCCGCGGAACCATCCTCTAGGGGACGAATAGGGCGGCTTGGAGGTCTGTGCAGGCGCGCAGAAGCCGCCGACCTCCAAGCCTTTCTCGACACCAGCGAAACGTATTCCGGTCCGGGAGAACGCCGAGCGGCAGCAGTGGATCGCTCTCACGCGAGGACCGACCGCGAAGCGTCCGCCGCGGATCGAGCCGAACTCGCCCAGCAGGAAAACAACCAAGGCACCGACGACTCGTCGTCCTAAGCGGAACGACCGCACCGCGCTAGAAGTTAACGACGCCCATCTGTGGGTGGGTGTCGCTTAGTAATGTTCGAAGAACCGGTATATGTTCGATATCTCCTCGTCGGTGATGACCGGCGGGTACGCTTCCTACTCTCTCATCTGTTCTTCGGTGCGGCCGATGATGCCAGCCTGCACCCGTTGAGATTCCCGATCAGAATTCCCACCTCCAGGCGTAGGAAAGGAAGCAGCCAGGTCTGTTAACGCTTTGTGACCGGACGCGTTGATTTACCTTGATGATGCTCGAGAGGCTTCGCCCGGGAACGAGTGCACACCGTCATTCCAGCCGTTCCCTGAGTTTATCTCGGATATCTACTTGACCTGCTCAAGTGTTCATTCGAGAATGGGGCCGCCCCCGGTTCTCATCCGGGGAAGTCGAGATTGGGAAGACATGGCTGTCAAGATCAGTGAGGGCATTCGGACTGCCGCCAGCTGGCATAATCCTCAGGTGCACCAGGCGACTGGGATGATCATCGCGCAGACCAACGTGAGTGCTGATGAGGCGCTCTGCCGGTTGGTCGCCCAGGCGGCCGCCACCGAATCCACAGTCGATCAAGTCGCCGCGGAAGTGCTAGCCGGCAAAAGACTCCCATTGCCTTAACACCCTAAGAACTAGATACAACCCTTCGTTTAGTGGCCTACGAAGGGTTCTCTCCAACGGGCAATGAGCCGGTCAAGCTCAGCAAGAGCTCGACGCACGCAATTTTGAGTCGTTGGCATGCCGCAGCACACGAAATCCAGGGGCTGTAGAGCTGTGCCATCCGTTCGCACGTTACCGAAGACTCAGCACAGGCCTCGATGCAGGCATCCAGTATCGCAATGGCTGCGGCTCGGTGGCCACTTGTCGTCCAAGACAGCACTTTGACTGCAACATTCCCGATCTCGACGCAGTCCAGGTTGGCGAGAAAACAGGCCGTGCTTTCTCCGTCGCCGTGAACGGCCACGCACCTATCGGCGCAGTCGTCACTGACAACGACAAGGGCGAAATATGCCTCTTCGCAGGTCCGAATTTGTTGACGGAACAGAGCGCCACTCATGTCAGCGTCACACATGAAGACAACCTATTCCCGGAAACATGACCACGGTAGGTTGACCGACATTGCAACTTGGACGCCCTTCGCCGAGACGGGGCGTGGGCGTGGAGCGCGCGGGATAGGGTCTGGGCATTGTCGAGTGTTACCAATCGCGTGGGGTGAACCCGTTGGTGTATCGAACTAATGAGGCATCGAGATGGGCCGGTTGACGTATAACTCAAACCTGAAGGTCTACTTCGATGACCGAACCATATCTCATATTCAGGCCGTCATCGCAAGAAGATTTGAGCGCCATGACAGGTTTTATCTGTCGTGGAAGGACAATTTGCAGGGGGCGCGGGCCGGAACGTGATCTGGATACATCCGGGCGCTTCGTTGTATTACACATTCACCAACAGCCGGAAGGCGACTCTCAATTTCGAGTGGCTTGAAGCGCTGGCCCGCACCGCAGACACACCCGACGGCATGACTATCGTTCCCGAAGCACACTCAACCCAAGGTCCCAGCACCAGCTGCCAAATACATTCGATTCCCCTAGCGCCCCGCGTGCGGTGTGCCAGGTCCTAGTTCATCGCCTCATCATCTGCCACCAGCGGGCTCGGTCGAAAGCTAGACCAGGCGCACCAGCTTGCACGACGGGCACCGCCAGAACGGGTTGGCCGGCGACCCCGCGTCCAGCATCGGGACTGGGCATCGCTCGCAGTTCGGGGGAGCGCCCAGGGAGTCCGGTTCCATGCTGGCACCATAGCCGGGCGTTAATTTGGATGTGGCCTGTTAGGCGGCGGTGTTTCGAAGTTCTCTCGCGGGTTCATGGAAGTCCACCGGGGTGTTGTTGAGGACGCGGGTGATCATCTTTTCGAAGAAGGTTGCCGGAGCGATGTCGTGCGGAGATTCGTCAAGGAGGATCCCCACGACTGGGATGCGCGCGATCACGGCCTCGATGTTCGCTACCGACGACGACGAGGGCGACCAGCACCACCGCTAAACATCTAGTCCCCCCTTGACATTGCACACTAGGGGGGACTAGACTAGTATTATGACGAAGCCGCAGAAATACCGGGACGTGACGAAGTTCCTTCGCTCGCAGGGCTGGTTTTTCCTCCGGCCCGGCAAGGGTGGCCACCAGATTTGGGCCTCCGAGGACGAAACTCAGACCATCACCATCCCGGGTCACAAGGAACTGTCAGCGGGAGTTGTGCGACAGATCACCGACGTATTCTCGAACACCCCCCAGAACTGGAAGTAGGACAGGCCATGGCCACCGAGCAGCGAAAGCCGTTCCCCGTCGTGTTGGACCTCACCGAGGACCGCGCATATAGCGTTCTCACGCTCGCCCTCAGCGGCTACGCCGAAGTCGCCCGCGCAGACGCCGCCGACGAGGAGCAGAACGAGCAGCCAAATCAGTTCCGAGTAGACGATTTGAACGAGATAGCTGTGACGGCGGAGAGCCTGCTAGAAGACGTAGAACGACAGTTGATCGAAGCAGGAAAGGCAATCTCATGAGCACGACAACGACGACGCGAACCCTAACGGGACGCGCCTACCGAGACGGCAAATGGTGGACCATCGAAATCCCCGAACTCACCTCACCATCACCCCGAGGGGGAGACACACGCATCACGGCGATCGGGCAGGCACGCAGCGTCAAAGACATTGACGCCGCCGCCCGCGACATTGCCGCAGTGTGGCTCGACGTGGACGAGAACCAAATCGAGGTTCAGGTGACAGTAGAAATTCCGCCGCACGCTGCCGAGCTGTGGACGCTCGCGAAGAAGAACGAGGAAGACGCCCGGGCCGCCGTCGCGGAAGCGGCCAGGCTCAACCGCGAAGCAGTTAAGGCCCTCACCGCAGACGGCCTCAGCCAGGCCGACACCGCCCGGATTCTCGGCCTCTCACCGCAGCGCATTAGCCAGCTCACCCACTAGAACCCCAACGACCAGGAGACTCAATGGCAGTGAACGAAGAAGGTCGACAGCCCGAAATCGCTAACGAGCTGGCCGAGGCCGCCCGAACGCTCGCGCACTCGACGCGCACAGTTCCGCGCCCCTCAGATTCCTACGAGCTGCTGGGAGCGCTGGCCGATGCCCAGGCGGCGTTAGGCCAGGTTTATGCGCAGTTGGATGCGTGGCACTGTGCCGCGGTAGACGGCAGGCACTACGACGGTGAGGACGAGCGCGGTATCCCAGGACAACCCGCCGCAGGGACTACTGGGACAGTATCGGTCTCGCTCCGGACCGCCACGGCAAAGGCTATGGCAACAGCGAATTTACTCCTCAAGGCCCATAACACTAACGGTGTTGTGCGCTGGTTCGATGAAGTGAAAGAGACGGTTTAGGTCCAGCTCGCGAAGGGGGAGAAGTGAAAGCCACGGAGCCGGAACGGTTCTGGTCCCACGTCGTCAAAGGACCCACCGCCGATGACTGCTGGATATGGACGGGCGCAATTGCCAATGACGGCTACGGCCGCTTCTGGACCAAAGACGGCGACGGCCAAAAGGTCATACGGCCCCAACGTTTTGCCTGCCAGCTCGCGACCGGAACGGCGCTCCCGTCATCGGTTCTACTGCTGCACTCATGCGACGTGCCTATCTGTGTGCACGCCGCCACAGACACGGCAGAGTCCCACCTATCCGAGTGAGTATTTGACCCCTTGAGCGCCACCAGTTATTGCGGTTGAGCGCCACTGAATATTGGGCTTCAGCGCCACTGAGTATTGCCGGTGAGCGCCAGCGGTTCAGCTCGCGCTCACCGGCGTGGGTCACGCCGCGTTGTCCGCGGTGTGTTCGCGCTTGTTGGTGCCGCCGGTCTCGATCCAGATCGTGCGGTGCACGATGCGGTCCATGATTGCGTCGGCGTGAACGCCGGAGCCCAGGCGCTGATGCCAGTCCTTCTTGGCGTACTGGGTGCAGAACACGGTCAAGGTGGTGTCGTAGCGGCGCTCCAGGAGTTCGAGGAGCATGCTGCGGGTGTTGTCGTCCGGCTGGTCGAGCAGCCATTCATCGAGGTCACGTCCCGCTGAGTGGTGGAGTTTCTCAACACCGTGCGGGTCAGTTGTTCTAGCTTAGGCGGCGGCGAGTTCGGGGAGGATCACCGCCTCGTCGATGACCTCGATGGGGTTGGTCATGGTGCCCAGCTTGAGCATGGATGACTCGGAGAAGTAGCGGCGTTCGCCGGCTTCCCACTCGTCGTGTTGCTCGATCAGGACCGACCCGGCCAGGCGCAGCAGGGCTGCGGCGTTGGGGAACACGCCGACGACGTCGGTGCGGCGTTTGATCTCTTTGTTCACCCGTTCGAGCGGGTTGGTGGACCAGATTTGGCGCCAGTGCCGTCTGGGGAACGCGGCGAAGGCGAGCAGGTCGGGTTGCGCGTCGACGAGCATCGCCGCGACCTTCGGGTGCGACCGGGCGAGCATCGTGGTGACCTCGCGGAACTGCTTCTCGATGTGTTCACGGTCGGGCTGGGCGAAGATGGTGCGGATGATCGAGGCGACCATGTCCTGCGATCCTTTCGGGATTACCGCGAGGACGTTGCGCATGAAATGCACCCGGCAGCGCTGCCAGCCGGCGCCTTGGAACACGGTCCCGATGGCCTTCTTCAGGCCGGTGTGAGCGTCAGACATGACTAGCTTGACCCCGTCGAGGCCGCGGGTCTTCAGCGACCGCAGGAACGACGTCCAGAAGCCCTCGTTCTCGCTGTCGCCCACGTCGAAACCCAGGACTTCCCGGCGCCCGTCGACGGCAACGCCGACGGCGACGACGATGGCCTGGGACACGATCCGGTGCCCGACCCGGGCCTTGTAGTAGGTCGCATCGAGGAACACGTAGGGGAAGTTCTGCGCGGCGAGGGTGCGGTCGCGGAACTCGGCGACCTCGGTGTCCAGGCCGGCGCAGATCCGGGACACTTCGGACTTGGAGATCCCGGTATCAGCGCCGAGGGCTTTGACCAGGTCGTCGACTTTCCGGGTTGAGACGCCGTGGACGTAGGCCTCCATCACGACCGCGAACAACGCCTGATCGACCCGGCGGCGCCGTTCCAGTAGGGCGGGGAAGAATGACCCGGCGCGGAGCTTGGGGATCTTCAGGTCGAGGTCACCGGCGGTCGTCGACAGGGTCCTGGACCGGGCGCCGTTGCGGTGGGTGGTGCGGTCCCCGGAGCGCTCGAACGGGGCTGCGCCGATGAACGCGGTCGCTTCGGCATCGATGAGTTCTTGGTAGAGCTTTTCGGTCGCGACGCGGATTCGGTCGGTGACGTCGGTGAGTTTGAGTTCTCCCAGCAGGTCGAGCAGGGCAGACTGGTCTAGAGCCATCGTGTGGTGTCCTTTGTGAGTTCTTTGATCGGTACTCACTGACCATCCCACGGTGGCTCTTCACGTTGACGAAGCAACGCTCAAGAGCCGGAAACCACACCACTCACAGGGACGTAACCGGGTCCGGCCGTGCAGCACCAACGATTACGGGTGTTGCCTGCTACGTGGATACAGGCGTCGAGCGAGACGAAATTCAACTCCTCAACGGGCCTCAATACGAACCACCAGTGCTCATCCGCTGAGCTGCATCATGGGGACAATGCGTTGTGAACGCCAAGGCAGGAGATGCTGAGTGCCATCTGGAAATGGTACGAAGATGCGGGCCGTCTGACCGCCGCGATGTGCCTCTGTATCTTTCCGGCGCCGGGGCAGTTTTGCGACCCGTCTCCCGGCTGTGTCTCGTGTGGCGTAATGTGTGCCCGTGAATAAACCACGTGCTTCCGCCACGAATCTCAAAGCTTGGCTGTTGCAGGACAGTGGCGACCGGCAGGGCACCCGTGTGGGTCCCCACGCTGCCACGGTCGAAAGAACACACTCCTGGTGGCGGGTGATGTGCCTAACAGGTGTCGACTATTTTTCCACCCTGGGATATCAGCCGGCTATTGCGGCCCTCGCGGCAGGGCTGCTGTCACCTATTGCGACGATCGTATTGGTGATCTTGACCTTGTTGGGGGCGTTACCCGTGTATCGCCGGGTCGCTGAAGAGAGTTTTCGCGGTTCTGGCTCGATCCAGATGCTGGAAAAGCTGCTGCCGTGGTGGTCCGGCAAGATCTTCGTGCTGGTACTGCTCGGATTCGCCGCCACCGACTTCATGATCACCATCACCTTGTCGGCAGCGGATGCCACGGCGCACGCTATCGAGAATCCGTTCGCGCCATCCTGGTTGCACGGCCAAGAGGTGCTCGTCACCCTGTTTCTGGTCACACTGCTGGGCATCGTGTTCCTCCGCGGCTTCAAGGAGGCCATCGGCATTGCTGTGGTGCTGGTCGCGGTCTACCTCTTCCTTAACCTGATCGTGATCGTGGTATCGATCGGGCACGTCGCCTCGAACGCGGTGCTGATCACTGATTGGTGGGCGGCACTGACCGTGCAACACGGCAATCCACTTGTCATGGTGGGCATTGCTCTTCTCGTGTTCCCGAAGCTGGCGTTGGGATTGTCTGGCTTCGAGACAGGCGTAGCCGTAATGCCCCAGGTGAAGGGTGGTGCCTCTGACACGGCGGACAACCCGGCGGGCCGGATCCGTGGCACGAAGAGGCTGCTCACCACGGCCGCGCTGATCATGAGCGGATTCCTTATCACCTCGAGTATCGTCACGACCTTGCTGATTCCGCAGGAGGCTTTCCAGCCCGGCGGGCCAGCCAATGGCCGCGCGTTGGCGTACCTCGCCCACGAATACCTAGGGAACGCCTTCGGGTCCGTGTATGACATCAGCACCATTTGCATTCTTTGGTTCGCGGGCGCGTCAGCGATGGCTGGGCTGCTCAACCTCGTCCCGCGGTATCTGCCGCGCTATGGCATGGCCCCGCAATGGGCCCGTGCCGTGCGTCCACTTGTGTTGGTTTTCGTTGCAATAGCCTTCGTCATCACGATCGCCTTCCAGGCCAGCGTCGACGCCCAGGGCGGAGCGTATGCGACGGGGGTTTTGGTGCTGATGACGTCCGCGTCCGTTGCGGTGACGCTCTCTGCACGCCGAAAGCAGCAGCGCTGGCCGACTCTCGGCTTCGCAGCTATCGCGGTGATCCTGGTCTACACGACCGTTGTCAATATTGTTGAACGCCCTGACGGTGTGCGCATTGCCGGCCTTTTCATCGTGGGCATTATGGTTATTTCGCTGGTATCTCGGGTGCGGCGTTCCTTTGAACTGCGGGCAACATCGGTCATTTTGGACCCGTCCGCACTCGACTTCGTCACCGGGGACGCCGAAGACTACGACGTAATCCGAATCATCTCGCACGAGCCAGACGACGACACCGAGGTCGAATATCGTAACAAGAGCCGGGACGAACGCCGGTTCGGCAATATCCCGCCCGGTTCGCCGATCATCTTCCTCGAAGTACTTCCCTCCGACTCCTCTGATTTTGAAGAGGACCTGGTCGTGCGCGGGGTGGCGAAACACGGGTATCGAGTTCTGCAGGTCACCAGCGGCAACGTTCCGAACACGATCGCCGCTGTGCTGCTGGAGATCCGCGATCAGACCGGCCTGATCCCAGAGATCTATTTCGAATGGACCCAGGGCAACCCGCTCGCCAATATGTTCAAGTTCCTGTTCACCGGCCTCGGAGAAATTGCGCCCGTGACCCGAGAGGTGCTTCGCGAATCCGAGCCCAACGCTAAACGACGACCACACGTTCACGTCAGCTGAAGCCGTCACACCCCTGCGGCGTGAACTCGCGGCGTAGGGAAAGCGTATAAAGCATCGGATCCTGCGCATGCGTTCCGTATAGATCCTCCAAACGGTGAGGCGCCGGGAGGACGCTGGTGAGGTGAATAGTGCGCGAACGAGCAGTTCGGGAATCTTGCTCAACCAATGGCTCTCCACGGTCGTTGATGGGCGGTGCCGGTGGGGAAGTTACACCGTCGCGGTCGGACGGTACGGCAGCGTCGGTTACCGGCTTGTCGTGTACCCGCCGGGAATATCGGTGCAGCAACGACGCCGAGTTCGACTCTGTCGCGGCTGGACGATCCTGGGGCTCGTGGGCGTGCTGGGCGTGTTCGTAGCGATGGCGGAGGGTGGCGCCTCGAGACTGGTCATCGTGATCGGCTGCGTCGCGTTTTATGCTCTCGGGGCTGTCGTCGTGGCCCGTGCTGCAGGTCCGGTGCGGAAACAGGTCCTTGAGCTGACGGCGGCCAGATCCACCCTCGTGCCCGACACCTGTCACACCGGCGAGTGCAGATACCTGGCCTCGTTGGCCGCGACTTTGGCGGCCGCGGACCAGGCGCTGCAGCTAGGCCGGTCCACGCCGGCGGAACACGAGATGGTCTGGTCGGCTGTCTACTCAGACGCCGAGGAACACCTGGACGCGGCGCGGACCGCCGCGTAGCCGCCAGCTCCGCCAGCTCCGGGAGGAAGGGAGCTGGCGGCTGTGGAATCAGCAGTATGCGGCGGCCGCCGAGAGCTGAATTGGTTGTTCAGCGACGTCCCGCCACGGTAATGCCAGATAGGGGTCGAGCGGGCCAAGCGAGGCGCGCTGATCGATGCGTTCCGCGAGCAGCCCGGGTTGGGCGCAGTCGGCGACCAGCAGCACCGTCACGGTCACATAGGCCCCGCAGACCCGTTCCAAGTGAGCGTGAACGTATGCGGCAAACCCGTCAGCGATGCCGAGCACCGCTCTCTCACGCAGGTGCGTGGGCTCCGCAACGACGAAGATGACGTGTTTGAGGTGGGGTAGCCACTCGCACAGTCGCTGGCTCGACAGCAGCTCTCGTCGAAGCCGTGACTTCAGCCCGCGGGAGGTGAGTGCGGCGTCCGCGCTGGCATCGACCCCCGTCGCCACCGCCCTGATCGCCCGGCGCCGAAAGGGCCGCCCCGGTTGAGCCGGGGTCGCGAGCACGGTCGGCAGCCGTGACAAAGGGCGAAGAGCAGCCATCGGGTCGCCCCGGAGGACGATCGTCGGCGCGGAGAGCGGCGGGATCTCCAACTCGGCGCTGAGGTTTATTTCAAGCACGCGCGGGTGAACGGAAGATCGTCCGGTTCGTCTGGCCACTCGTCTACGTGGTGACCCGGGTACCTGCTGTGTCGACGGATGTCGCTGAGAGGGATGGCTCCTTCGCACGGTATGGCGATCAGATCACCGACAACCACATCGGCCGGCAGCCAAACCCACTGCATGTCATCCACAGGCCGGGGCCGGAGCTGCATGCGCTTGAGGTGAGCGACGCTGCGGCGGCCGACAATGCGGGCTGCCGACAGATTGGGGCGGCAGTGGTCCAGCTCGGCGTCGACCCACACGACCAGGCGCCGGTGTGAATCGGTGAAGCCGGTCTCCTCCACCCGGGTCAACAGAACGGTGATGAATCGTTCCGGCGTGGCGGCGTGCCGCTCCCCGGCGTCGGGAGCCGCGCCGATTCGTACCGCGGGAGTGCGGTCGTGGCTGGCGCGCACCAGGGAGACCCCGTTGATGATGAGGTCATCCATGGTGTGGACGGTGCCCTCCGGCCAGGAGCCGATGTCGGCAGGTCGATGCGTCAGGGGTGTCCGGGCCAGGATGCTGGACATGAGAGTCATGAGTGCTCCTCCGTGGGATTGCGATGGTGTGTGGGATTGGTCATGCGAGCTGCGCCAGCCAGGTGAACTCGGCGGCGCTGTCTTCGCGGGTGTCTATCGTGTCGGTCAGCACCGTTGGTCGGGCACGGATGTCCCGGAGTGCGACGACACCGGTGCAGGGGATGGCGAGCAGGTCGCCTTCCCGGAGATCGTCGGGCAGTTCCATCACGCCGCGGCCGATGCTCGGTGTTTCGTGGGATTCGCCGGAGAGCAGAATCGCCGCGGTGCTCTTCACCGTGGACGCTCGCCCGATGAGTCGGGTCTCTCGCCACGTGGCGTTGACCGTGTCCAGGCATGCGTCGATGAGCACAACGCGGGCCGCATCGAAGTTCTTCAAGACCGCGGTGACGCGCACAACCACCACTGCGGCATCCCGATAGGGCGACCTGCGCCCGTGCGTGCCGGGGATGACAGCGGCCGCTGTGTGCACACACGGTGTCTGGCACACCTCGACGAGTCGGATCATCGAGACACCGCACACGATGACGTCGGTCGTGGTGACTTGAGAGGACTCCGGCCACGCATCGATCCGGAGAGGGTCGGCAATTGAGCGCCGGAGGGAGGGCATGATCGCGGTGAGAGTCATGAGCGCGAGCCCGTGCCACGGTTGCTCGGTTTGAGGGGCTCCGATGTGCGGCTGTCAGGTGTTGTCATGGTTCAGTCCTACTGGCCCGGCGACGGGAAACCCCGCTCCCTAACGGAACGCATGCGGGTACAGCCCTGAATCGAACGGAACCGATACGGAGGCGGCCCGGCATACCGATGACGCACGAATCAGGGTGCTGGGCGAGGCCAATCAGCCTGGCAAGAGGAGGGGTGTAGGGATCCCGTTAGGTTCGGGCGATTCACCGTTTGGATTCCGTTAGGGCTGGGATTTCGCCGTGACCGGGGGTGTCTAATCGGATGTCGTGCCGCTGCGGCATCCATGTCCCGCTTTCGGGTCGTGTGGTCCTTCTCCAGATGGAGTTACTTGTGCTTGACATTGTTTACGTTCTCGGCGTCATTGCCGTGTTCGCGCTTGTCGGCGTCATTGGCTGGGGGGTCGAGAAGCTGTGATCTTCTTTGACCTGCTTGCCGCGGCGTTGGCTATTGCCGCTGTGGTGTACCTCGTGGTCGCCCTCGTGAAACCGGAGCGATTCTAAATGGACGTATTCTTCGCGATCCTCCAGGTAGCGACCCTGGTACTCATCCTGGCCCTGCTCTATCGTCCCCTGGGCGACTACATGGCCCACATCTACACCTCCAAAAAAGACCTGAAGGCCGAGCGAGGCTTCTACCGGATCATCGGGGTAGATTCCAGCGTCGAGCAAACCTGGAAGTCTTACCTGCGGGGCGTTCTTGCGTTCTCGGTCGTCGGGCTGTTGTTCGTCTACCTCCTGCAACGCTTCCAAGCGGTACTCCCTTACTCTCTGGGACTGCCCGCCGTCCCGGAAGGGCTCTCCTTCAACACGGCGGCGTCGTTCGTGGCGAACACGAACTGGCAGTCGTACTCGCCCGACGTCACCATGGGTTACACCGTCCAGATCGCCGGCCTCGCCGTACAGAACTTCGTTTCCGCCGCCGTGGGAATCGCGATCGCTATCGCGCTCGTGCGCGGTTTCACCCGGCGCGAGTCGGCCACCATCGGTAACTTCTGGGTCGATCTGACCCGGGGGATCTTGCGGTTGCTTCTTCCCCTCTCGGTGGTTGGTGCAGTGGTGCTGATCGCGAGCGGAGTGATCCAGAACTTCAACGGCTTCACCGAGATCACGACCCTCAGCGGCGGCGTGCAGAACCTGCCCGGTGGCCCGGTTGCCTCCCAGGAAGTGATCAAGAACCTCGGGACCAACGGTGGTGGATTCTTCAACGCCAACGCGGCCCACCCGTTTGAAAACCCGAACGCCTGGACGAGCCTATTCCAGAACGTGCTGATGCTGATGATTCCCTTCTCTCTCCCACGCACCTTCGGGCGCATGGTTGGCAACCACAAACAGGGTTACGCCATCCTCGCTGTGATGGGTAGCATCTTCGTCGCCTCGCTCACCTTCCTCACCCTGTTCGAGCTCAACGGTGCCGGCACGGCGCCGCAGCTTGCGGGAGGAGCTATGGAGGGCAAGGAGCAACGCTTCGGGATCTTCGCCTCGACACTGTTCGGTTCAACGAGCACCTTGACGTCCACCGGCGCGGTCAACTCCATGCATGACTCGTACACCGCCCTGGGTGGCATGATGCCCATGATCAACATGATGCTCGGCGAGGTCGCCCCCGGCGGCGTCGGATCGGGCCTGTACGGAATGTTGGTCTTGGCGATCATCGCGGTCTTTGTTGGCGGTTTGCTGGTCGGACGGACACCCGAGTACCTCGGCAAGAAGATCGGCCCGAAGGAAATCAAACTCGCCAGCCTCTACATTCTGGTCACTCCCACGATCGTCCTGCTGGGTACCGCGCTGAGCTTCGCGATCCCCGCGATCCGCGCTGACGTCGAATCCACATCGATCTGGAACCCCGGTATTCACGGCCTCTCTGAAGTGTTGTACGCATTCACCTCGGCAGCAAACAACAACGGTTCGGCCTTCGCCGGACTCACCGCGAACACTCCCTGGTTCAATACCGCGTTGGGTGTTGCCATGTTGCTCGGCAGGTTCATTCCGATTGTGTTGGTCCTTGCGTTGGCAGGATCCCTTGCCGCTCAAGACAAAGTGCCGGCCACGGCGGGAACACTGCCCACCCACCGTCCGCAGTTCGTCGGTCTCCTCGTCGGCGTGACTGTCGTCATCACTGCTCTCACATATTTCCCCGTACTCGCGCTGGGTCCCCTAGCGGAAGGGCTGCAGTAACCATGTCCACCACCACAACACCCACGATGGCGCCGGAAACACCCGGCGCCCCCACCGCCCCTCGATCACAGAGCGCATTCAGCGCCGAGCAACTGATCGCCGCCATACCCGGAGCCTTCAGAAAGCTCGATCCTCGCCAAATGTGGCGCAACCCCGTCATGTTCATCGTCGAGGTAGGCGCAGCGTTCACCACGGTCCTCGCTATCGCCGAACCATTCATGGGCGGCCCGGAATCCTCGGGGGGCTCCTCCGTACCGGCATCCTTCACCTGGGGCATCGCCGTCTGGCTGTGGCTGACCGTGCTCTTCGCCAACCTGGCCGAGTCCGTCGCCGAGGGCCGTGGAAAGGCCCAGGCAGACAGCCTGCGCAAGACCCGCACCAGCACCACCGCTCACACGGTCACTGGGTACAGCCCCGATGGTGACCCCGCCGCAACGACCACACCGACCCGGGAAGTGTCCTCCGCGGACCTGCAGCTCGGTGACGTCGTCGTCGTCACGGCCGGTGATCTGATTCCGGGTGATGGCGACATTATCTGGGGAATCGCCTCGGTGGACGAGTCGGCCATCACCGGTGAATCCGCTCCGGTGGTTCGTGAATCCGGTGGTGACCGCAGCGCGGTGACCGGCGGAACCCGGGTGCTGTCCGACCGCATCGTGGTGAAGATCACCAGCAAGCCTGGTGAGACGTTTGTGGACAGGATGATCGGCCTCGTCGAGGGTGCGTCACGCCAGAAGACCCCCAACGAGATCGCGTTGAACATTCTCCTGGCCAGCCTCACGATCATCTTCGTCATCGTCACGCTGACCCTGAACCCGATCGCGTCATATTCTGCGGCGACGGTCAGCCTGCCGGTCCTAGTTGCGCTCTTGGTCTGCCTGATCCCCACCACCATCGGGGCGTTGCTCTCAGCTATCGGCATCGCCGGTATGGACCGGCTTGTGCAGCACAATGTGCTGGCGATGTCCGGGCGCGCGGTTGAAGCCGCAGGCGACGTCACGACGCTGCTGCTGGATAAGACGGGAACCATCACCTATGGAAATCGTCGCGCGTCCGAATTCGTCACCCTTGAGGGTGTCCATTCAGACGAGCTCATTCGCACGGCTGCTCTCTCGTCGCTGGCTGACCCGACACCGGAAGGTAAGTCGGTGGTCGACCTGGCAGGCGTGGAAGGTATCCACGTGGGCGAATTCGCGCCCGGCGACATCGTCCCTTTCACCGCCCAGACTCGGATGAGCGGACTCGATCAGCCAGACGGCACCCAGATCCGCAAGGGCGCCGGCTCCGCCGTTATCGCCTGGATCGAACAGGACGGACGGGTGGCTAGCTCTGTTCTGGCTGATCTGGATGAGCAGGTGGAGCGCATCGCCAACAGCGGTGGCACTCCGCTCGTCGTCGCCGTGAAGACCGCGACGGGTGAAGGTCGTCTCCTCGGTGTTGTGCACCTCAAGGACATCGTCAAGGAAGGCCTGAAGGAGCGCTTCGCCGAGATGCGTGCCATGGGCATCCGTACGGTGATGATCACCGGCGACAACCCGCTAACAGCCAAGGCGATCGCAGCCGAAGCCGGGGTGGACGACTTCCTGGCCGAGGCCACCCCGGAGGACAAGCTCGCTCTGATCCGCCGCGAGCAGCAGGGCGGCAACCTTGTCGCCATGACCGGCGACGGCACCAACGACGCCCCAGCGCTTGCGCAGGCGGATGTCGGAGTGGCCATGAACACGGGCACCTCGGCCGCGAAAGAGGCGGGCAACATGGTCGACCTGGACTCGGACCCGAGCAAGCTGATCGACATCGTGCGGATCGGCAAGCAGCTGTTGATCACTCGCGGCGCGCTCACCACCTTCTCCATCGCCAACGACATTGCGAAATACTTCGCAATCATCCCGGCGATGTTCATGGGAGTGTTCCCCGGCTTGGCCGTGCTCAACATCATGGGGCTGCATTCCCCGTCGTCGGCGGTCCTGTCGGCGATCATCTTCAACGCCATCGTCATCGTCGTCCTTATCCCGTTGGCTCTGCGTGGGGTGAAGTACCGTCCGCTGAGCGCATCGAAGATCCTCAGCCGCAACCTGCTCGTTTACGGCGTCGGCGGCGTGATCGCGCCCTTCATCGGAATCAAGCTGATCGACCTCATCGTCGGTCTGCTCCCCGGCTTCTAACCCCGTGCTCCACATCAGAAAGAAGATCTCATCATGAGCGCACCACGCTCGGGCATCGCGCACTACTGGGTCGCCCTCCGCGCCATGCTCGTCCTCACTGTCGGCCTCGGCGTGGCCTACCCACTCGTCATCACCGGTATCGGCCAGCTTGCACTGCCCGCTCAGGCGAACGGCTCAACCGAAACCGTGGACGGCGAAGTCGTCGGATCTGCCCTCATCGGGCAGTCCTTCTCCGACGCCGACGGCAACCCGCTGCCGGAATGGTTCCAACCGCGCCCCTCAGCCGCTGGCGACGGATACGACGCCGGCGCGTCCAGCGGATCCAACTACGGCCCGGAGAACACGGACCTGATCGCTGCGATCGAGGAGCGTAAAGCGCAGATCGCAGAGTTCAACGGCGTCGACCCCGACGAAATCCCCGCGGATGCCCTCACTGCATCGGCGTCCGGATTGGACCCACACATCAGCCCGGAGTACGCACTGCTCCAGGTCGACCGTATCGCGGCCACCCGGGATCTCCCCGTGGACGATGTGCGGGCGCTGGTCGAGGCTCACGTCCAGTCCCGAGACCTGGGCTATCTCGGCGAGCCGACGGTGAACGTACTCCAGCTGAACATTGCACTCGAAGCCCTGCAGGCCTAACGATGAAACGAGGGCGGTTACGAGTGCTGCTCGGCGCCGCCCCCGGCGTCGGCAAAACCTACACCATGCTCGAGGAAGGCAAGCGACTCCTCGGTGAAGGCCAGGATGTGGTGGTCGCGGTCGTGGAAACCCACGGCCGCGCCGCCACGGCCGCCATGGCCGACGGCCTCGAGGTCATCCCACGCTCCACGATCCTGCACCGCGGCGTCGAATTGACCGAGATGGACCTCGCCGCGGTCATCCTGAGGAGACCCACCATCGCCTTAGTCGACGAGCTCGCGCACACGAATGCACCTGGCTCCACGCACAACAAACGGTGGCAGGACGTAGAAACCCTGCTGGCTGCGGGAATTGACGTGATGTCGACCGTCAACATCCAGCACATCGAATCACTCAACGACGTCGTGCAGCAAATCACCGGTGCGCCGCAACGTGAAACCGTTCCAGACGAAGTACTCCGCGCTGCCGACCAGATCGAAGTGGTGGACCTCGCGCCGCAAGCGTTGCGTGCACGCTTGGCCGACGGCCGGGTCTACCCAGCCGAACGCATCGACGCGGCCCTGTCTAATTACTTCCGATTGGGCAACCTCACCGCCCTGCGAGAACTTGCCTTGCTCTGGCTGGCGGACGAGGTCGATACCGCGTTGAAGTCCTATCGTGCCGAACACGGAATCGACAGCAAATGGGAGGCCCGAGAGCGAGTCGTCATCGCCCTCACCGGTGGTCCGGAGGGAGAAACCCTCATCCGGCGCGGCGCCCGGATCGCCGCACGTTCCGCCGGCGGGGAGCTCCTCGCGGTGCATGTCACCAGCCAGGACGGGCTTAGATCGACGCACCCGGGGGCGCTGGGCCAGCAGCGAACCCTCGTGGAGACCCTCGGCGGAACCTACCACCAGGTCATCGGCGACGACATCCCGCACTCCCTGGTCGAATTCGCCAAGGGCGCCAATGCCACACAACTCGTGATCGGCGTCAGCCGGAGAAGCCGCCTGATGGCCGCGCTTACCGGTCCTGGAATCGGTTCCACCGTGATTCGCGAATCCGGCAACATCGATGTACACATCGTCACGCACGCCGCAGCCGGAGGCCGGTTCGCGCTGCCTCGACTTGCCGGGGCTGTCACGATGAAGAGACGCATTTTGGGTTTCGTCCTTGCCCTGCTCGGCGGTCCACTCGTGACCTGGCTACTCGCGTCGTTCCGAAGCCCGGAATCCATCACAAGCGATGTTCTCACCTACCAGCTCCTGGTCGTACTCGTCGCTCTGATCGGCGGGATCTGGCCGGCCCTCTTTGCGGCTTTCCTCTCGGGCCTCACTCTTGATTTCTTCTTCGTCGAACCGATCCACACCATCACTGTCGATGAGCCACTGCACCTCTTAGCGCTCGTGCTGTATGTGCTCAACGCAGCCCTGGTCAGTTACGTTGTCGATCAAGCCGCCCGCCGCACCCGAGCCGCGAAACGCTCGGCAGCAGAGTCCGAACTGCTCGCTACCATCTCCGGAAGCGTACTTCGGGGTCAAAGCGCTCTGCAGGCGTTGATCAGTCGCACGCGGGAAGCGTTCAACCTCACGGAAGTCCGCCTGATCGCACAGGGTCAGATTCTCGTCAGAGACGGAGAACCCACCCAGGCCGCACACGTCACCACGGTGCCGGTGGGGGTCCGTGCCAGCCTCGAACTCCACGGGGGAGACTTGCAGGCATCGGAACGACGGCTGCTTGCGGTGATCGCCGCCCAAATCGACGCCGCCATGGAGCATTCCGCTCTCACCGCGACCGCAAACGAGATCGGGCCCCTGGCCGAAACCGACAGGGTGCGAAGCGCACTCCTCACAGCCGTCAGCCACGACCTCCGCCGGCCACTCGCCGCGGCCACCGCCGCGATCAGCGGACTACGCTCGACCGAAGTCACCTGGTCCGCAAGCGATCGTGACGAACTCATCGCCACTGCAGATGAGAGCCTGCAAACCCTCGCCGCACTCGTGACCAACCTCCTCGACGTGAGCAGAGTCCAAGCCGGCGTTCTCGGAGTCTCTCTCGACGCCATAGACGCAGAGGACGTGATCCTCCCGTCGCTGGACGAACTGAAACTCGGCCCCCAAGCTATCGAGCTTGACCTCGACCCGGACCTTCCCACTCTTGTCGCCGATCACGGACTGCTTCAACGAGTAGTGGTGAATCTCCTCGCGAATGCCTCCCGCTTCGCTCCGCCCGGCACCCGAGTGCGTATCTCGACCAGTAGCTTCGGTGGCACCGTCGAAATCCGCGTCATCGACCATGGCCCCGGCATCTCTCCCGAACGGCGCGACGACATCTTCGTCCCTTTCCAACGACTCGGCGACACGGATAACCTCACGGGGCTCGGCCTGGGGCTCGCCCTGTCCAAGGGGTTCACCGAAGGGATGGGAGGCACCCTCGAAGCCGAGACCACACCCGGCGGCGGACTGACGATGGTTATATCCCTGCCCGAGGCACGTCCTCAACGCGACCAGTCAACAGCAGGAGAGAACTACGCTGGCACCCAGGCTGAACGCGCTGGGACTGTAGACCAGGAGACCGCATGAAGATCCTCATCGCCGACGATGACCCACAGATACTCCGCGCATTACGAATTACCCTCGGCGCGCGCGGCTACGAAATCATTACAGCAGTCAACGGCACGGAAGCACTCAACTCAGCCATCGCGCATCGTCCCGACATCTTCATGCTCGACCTCGGCATGCCTGAACTCGACGGGATCCAAGTTATCCAAGCGCTCCGCGGCTGGACTCTCGCCCCCATCCTGGTTGTATCCGGACGAACCGGCGCCGCAGAGAAAGTCGAAGCCCTAGACGCCGGCGCAGACGACTACGTCACCAAACCGTTTTCAATCGACGAACTCCTCGCTCGCATTCGCGCCTTGACCAGACGGGTCCCGAACGAGGAAACTGCGCCGACAGTCCGATTCGCCGATATCGCCATCGACCTTGCCGCCAAAAGCGTCACAAGGAACGCCCCAACGGGGACTGAACTCGTCCGGCTGACGCCCACAGAATGGCAGGTCCTCGAAGTGCTTGTCAGGAACGCCGGGAAACTTGTCACCCGCCAGAGTCTCCTCACCGATATTTGGGGATCAGAGCACATCAGCGACACGGGCTATCTCCGGCTATATATCGCTCAACTACGCAAAAAGATCGAACCCGACCCGAGTCGGCCGCGCTACCTGCTCACTGAATCGGGAATGGGGTACCGGTTTCTTCCCGACCGCGACTCAAGTTAGAGGAAGGTAGGGCGACCGGCGCGCGACAGCAATGAAGCCGATTTGCTATCAAGACACCTCGGGATCTCCGACGTGGTCGCCGAGGACCGCCTCAGTGAACGGGACAGCTTCCAGCGCGGTAGCTAGGAGGGCTGCATCGCCGGGTGGTGACCGCAGAGCATTACATTCAGCGGACTGGCGCCGCGGATCAGTTCCGGGCGGATGATGAACACCGCACATCACGTCCGCCCGTCCTTACCCAGAGCAACGACATAGACTAATCGTCCGTTCGAGAGGGAGAACCATGAAGATCAACGACGCTGCTGATGGCGAATACACCGATTCCGAGGCAGCGGCCGGCACGCCGGAAATTGGCGACGACGCCACACAGGCAGAGGGCGAGTACACCGACAGCGATACTCCTAACGGAAACCCTCCGGCAATGGACTCCACCTCACTCTGACCCCAGGTCGCGCTTTGCCGAGGGTAGCGCGAGCGCTTAGTGATCACCGGCTCAACCTTTGGTGGACATAGCCATAAGTATTGGCGTCCAAAGGGGTAGGTGACGACAGCGCCCTGGGGAGGAGCGCAGATCCACACAGCGGTGATCGTCGCATCGTCAATGTATTAGGTCGAGGGTACGTCCGGAGCCGATGTAGGTCAGCTCCCCGGCAGTGCCGGAATCAGTCGGCGGCGTGACCAGAAACGAACCAGATACCTCGCTGCGTGACCAGAATGAGCCCGTATACGTCCGTGCCAGCGCGTACACTAGATCCATGAAAACCGCGGAAATCCGCGGGATTCCGCCCCAGTTGCGGGGGAGTGGCACGGCCGAGACGCCTATCATTTGTTCTTGGTTCGAGTCCAGGTACCCCAGCAGTAACAAAACCCCCGGTGATTCGGGGGTTTTTCGTTTAACTTCTATCGCTTGTTCATGGCCGAATCACAGCGCACTCGGGGGGAACAAACCCCGGAACTGCACTGAACGCTCAGACGGTGGAGCCGCTTGCGGAGCTGGGCATTGGTGTCGGCGAGGAGCACCAGAAGGCCATCACCCCGCTGCTAGTAGCCGGCGTAGACATTGTCGTCGTGCTGGGGTGCGAGGCGCAGGTTGATGACGTGACGGGGACGAAAGTCGAGACGTGGATCACTGATGAACCGTCCAAGCGCGGTTGGGAGAAATCGGGTGGTCGCCCGGATCACGGCGGGCCCTTCTCGGGCGCCAGAGGGACGATCCGCCCAGCGCCCGGTGGGGGCTACAAGTCACGGATCGCCAACAGGCCGGCGCGTTTAGCGCGACTTCTCCATGGTTGAACTGAGTTCCTCGTAGGTCGCTGTGTCGATTTCGCCTCTGGCCAGCCGACGCTTCAGGATGTCGGCTGGAGTATCGATCCTCGCCTCCGGCGTCGCTACTGGGGCAGATGGTTGTCTGGGTTGGGTGACCATTCCGACGACCATCCACACGATAGCGACGATCAGCGTCACCGAAAGCAGGACCATCAGGATCCAACCCGCCCCGCCCATGCCGCCTGCATAATTTCCCATCATCAAATTTCCTTTCGTCTGGCGCCAGCGGCGCTCTGACGTCGAGTCTTCTGCCCCCGAATATGGAACTTTCGAAGGAACTGTGAAGTTTCCATGTGGTTTCTTCGCTCCTTGATCGTTCCTTCACTGAAACTCCATCGATATCGATGCGCACGCAGGCGATGGTGGACATAGACCCACACCCGACGTTGGACGGCTTTCACGGCGGGCTTGGGAGGGATCGCGGGCCTTACGCCGCACGTTCTCCACCACATCGGCCCTCTCGTCGGTTCGGCACTGGTAGGCCGTGACGGTGGAACTGTCCACCCTCCTTGTGTTGCTCGGAAGTCCGAATGCAGGGTCTGATGACAGGTCTGCAGCTGGCTCCACGATCGACGAAGTTGAGAGCTTTTCGGGGCTCACCCGCGAGCACGTCCTCAGCACTGTCGCATTCCCGGAATTGCCTCCGGTGCAGCTGAGCTGAAGATCCTTATCTCCAACTCGGCAGCGAATTCGTTCGAGATCTTGAGCCCGTATCCGGACCTTCCGGCGCCGATCATCGCCACCACGTGGGGTAAGCGGCTTCAGGTAGACAGAGCGGGCGACCCGAGGCTGAGCGAATTCCTCTCCGCCTATCTGCAGGGTCCACAAGCCCCCGAACCCGGCGCGCCCTGCTCTGGCGGAGTCCAAGGCTGAGAGCTCCCTCGCAGATGAGGACCATTCTTTATCGTTTCTTCGTCAAACCTGCACCGAGAGGCCCGGGTAGAGGGGCCACAGTCATGACAAGACATTCCGATAGGAGGAAGTAATGGTCATGAATGCGTGGCCGATTCTCGCCGGAATTTGTGTGGTCTTCGTCATTCTCGGTGTGTGGGCGATCGCTCAGATCTTCCCCGTGAATAGCCGGGGGACTGACACACCACCGGAGGACGCAGTCCACCAAACCAAACCCCAGAAAAGAGAAGGTCCATGAACGGGCACAACCACGGCGGCAAGTCTCATCTCATCGGCATGATCGTGATCGGTGTCGTCATCCTCGGCGGACTCCTGGCGGCCGGCCGGTCGATCGGCGAGGCGCTTCCCATCGCAGCGGTTCTAGCGTGCCCAGTGATGATGATCGGAATGATGTTCATGATGATGCGCAGTAAAAATAGGAGCACCGACACTACGCAGGATTCATACGACCACGCCGACATCAGCTCTAACGAAGCCGCAAAGACCACGACCCAGGCTTGAACCTCGGGCGTCCGCCCCCCCGACGGCACGGCGGTGAGTCCGTGCACTTTTGAAGGAGCAATACATGGAGCAGGTCCTGCTCTCCACCACAATCCTCGCCTCGTTCTTAGGCGGCATCGTCGCCCTATTGGCCCCGTGTTGCGTGTCGGTGATGTTGCCGGCGTTCTTCGCGTCCAGCTTCCGCCGTCGCGGTCAGATTCTGGGCATGACACTGGTTTTCGCCGCCGGTGTCGGCACGATCATCCTGCCCATAGCGTTGGGGGCCGCGATCGTGAGCCGCGCCCTGGCGCAGTACCACTTCTGGATCTTCAGCGTCGTGGGAATCGCCATGGTCGTCGTGGGTGTCGCCACGTTGGTGGGGTGGAAGCTGATGCTCCCGATGCCGTCGGGGAAGAAGTCCGGCTCCGGAATCGGCTCCGTTTATGGCCTGGGCGTGTTCTCTGGCGCGGCGAGTGCCTGTTGTGCACCGGTGCTGGCTGGGGTGGCCGCGATGTCTGGGGCGGCGTCGTCGATTTCTACCGCCGCGCTGGTGGGTGTCGCCTATGTCTTCGGCATGGTCGCCCCGCTCTGCGTCCTTGCACTGGTGTGGGACCGGAAGGATTGGAGCAATAGCCGTCTGCTCACGGCTCGCACTGTTGCGTTGTGGCCCGGTGGGCGCCGGCTGCCGCTGTCAAGCCTGTTGTCCGGTGCCTTGATGCTCGGGATGGGCATCGTCACCATGATCATCGCGGTTCGCGGTATTGGCATGGCGTCTGACGGCTGGCAGGTGCGGGTCACCGCTTGGCTGAACCACGCAGCGGTGGTTATCCAGCAGTCCATTGGTTTCATCCCCGGTTGGCTCTCTGCGCTCGTGGTCTTCGCCGCCCTCGCCACCCTCGTGTGGAAGGCGCTGCGCGCTCGACGCCCACAGGCCGGTCACACCGCTTCGGCGACAGAGCCAGACACGGCAGAACAGGTTGCGGTCGGTGCGACCACTCCGGCATGTCACGACAATGCAAAGGAATCGAAGTAATGGCATCACGCAATAAGAAGCCGGCAGCAGCGATGCGGCCGCTGAGGAAGAACACCAACCGCCTTGTCGTGCTGATCGGTGCCGGCGTGGTCGTGGCAATTTTCGGCGCCTTCTTCCTCGTTCTCGCCCAGCAGCCCTCCGCGCCCGCCCAGACGGCCCAGTCCGCTCCTATGGGCAGGAGCGCCGATGCGGCCGACTACGCAGTGGGATCTCCGGGGGTAGGCGAAATGGCCCCTGGATTCGCAATGGAGTCCACAACGGGGGACACCGTGGATCTGAGTGACTACTCGGGCAAGTCGGTGCTCTTGTACTTCCATGAGGGACTGGGCTGCCAGCCGTGCTGGGACCAGATGCGTGACCTGGATGCCTCATCCGACCAGCTCGCCGCCGCCGGAGTCGACGATGTGCTCACGATCACCAGCGGACCGGTAGACCTGATCGCGCAAAAGATGGACGACGACAAGCTCGCTTCTGTCGCGCTGGCGGACACGAAGATGGACGTCATCAAGGAGTACGGGGCGAACGATTACGGCATGATGGGCGACTCCCGCGCCGGACACAGCTTCATCCTCGTCGGGCCCGACGGCGAGATTGAGTGGCGCGCCGACTACGGCGGCGCACCGGATTACACAATGTACGTGTCAATGACCGACCTGCTCGCCGACATGAAGGCTGCCGGGGTGAGCGGATCATGATGATCACCGTCCTGACCCAGGAATCATGCCCATCCTGCGTGAACGCCAAGAACACCTTGGCGCAGCTCAGCGAAGAGTACCCCCTGGACATCGCGGAGATTCCGTTGGCATCAGCGGAAGGCCGAGAACTTGCCAATCGGGTCGGCATCGTTTTTGCTCCGGGCATCTTGATCGACGGCGAGCTGTTCAGCTACGGACGCCTGTCAGAAAAAAAACTGCGCCGCCATCTCTCCTCGCTGACGTGGCCCGCCATGCGCTCGACCGCGAGCCCAAGCTAACGGAGCAATGATGGTCACCCACTTCACTCGACGGACCTTCCTGGACGCGACCCTGGCTGCGACGGCCACAGCGGTCCTTGCGTCATGCACGACTGGTCCCGGCGCCCGAGCCGGGGCCGACCGGATACTGTCGACCGATCCCGTGGTCGCCCGGTACGAGGCGCGCCGTACGGCCAACGGCGCCACCGTCACCCACAACCTCACCGCCGGTACCTTCGACACCGTAGTCGCCGGCACTGCTCTGACGACCTGGGGGTACAACGGGACACTTAACGGGCCTCTCATCCGCGCAAAAACGGGAGACCTTTTGAAGGTGCCAGTGACCAACAACCTGGCAGAGCCGACGAGCGTCCATTGGCACGGCCTCGCCTTGCGAAATGACGCGGACGGGGTGCCAGGCGTCACCCAAAAAGGGATAGCTTCAGGCAGCGACTATAGATATCAATTCTTTCTGAACCAACCAGGTACCTATTGGTATCACTCCCACGTGGACATGCAACGTGAACGAGCGCTGTCCGGAGCGCTCATCATCGATGACCCCAACGAACCGATGGCCTACGACCAGGAATGGGTCATCCTCCTCGACGACTGGCTCGACGGACTCCCGGGCACTCCCGACGATGCGCTGAACGCTTTGGCCGGCGGGTCGGGTATGAGCGGGATGGATTCGGGCATGAGCGGAATGGGGTCGACTTTCACCAGCCCATACTTGGGCGGTGACGCGGGCGACGTGCCATTCCCCGTCCATCTATTCAACGGCAAGGCTCCGCAAACGGCCGAAGTGTTCGACAGCCGACCCGGCAGTCGGATCCGCTTGCGCATCATCAACGCGGCAGGGGACACCGCCTACAGGGTGGGCATCCCCGGGCAGAAGATCACCCTCACCCACACCGACGGCTTTCCCGTCCAGCACCAGCAGGTGGACGCCGTTGTCCTTGGAATGGGCGAACGCATCGACGCGCTCGTCACCGTCGTCGACGGCTACACTCCAGTTCTGGCTCTCCCCGAAGGCAAGGACGGAAGCGCCTACGGGCTCATCCGCACAGGTTCTGGCACCCCACCCTCGCCGGGTCGAATGCCGTCCACTCTGACAGGTGACGTCACCGACGGCGGTCAGTTGCGAGCAGATGAATCCGTCCGCCTCCCGTCCCGCTCGCCGACCCGGCGACACGAGATGCGACTTACGGGAGGGATGCACTCCTACGACTGGAGCATCAACGGGCGGACCTTCAACATGGACGACCCCTACGCTGGTGCCTTCGATGTCAGCCTCAACGAGCGGGTGCAGATCACGATGATCAACGACACGATGATGTGGCATCCAATGCACCTGCACGGACACAGCTTTCAGATCGCGGGCAACGGAGCACGCAAGGACACCGTCATCGTCCGGCCGGGGGAAACCGTCACCGTCGAATTCGACGCTGATAATCCAGGCCAATGGCTCGTCCACTGCCACAACGCGTACCACGCTGCTCGCGGCATGATCGGCCTGGTCTCCTACGTGAGGTGACGCGAGACGGGCAGCGGGCTCGTCTGCCCGACATCATCCCTCATCGCGCGCCAACTTCGGCTGTCCGTCCGGGTTGCTCAGGAGCGCGCGTTGCACAGTGACGTTGTCGACGCCGAGAGTGGTGGCGATCGTGTCAATCGTGGCGCCCCTTTCGCGCATATCGATAGCTACAGCGATCCTCTCGTTTGTCATATCTGTGGGGCGTGCGCCGTTGCGCCCATGTGCTCGAGCCGGTGCGGGGCCATCGCGCCGGTGCACCTGGATCGACTCAGTACGCAGCTGAGTGAACACAGCGATGATATCGAAGAGGGCCCGGCCTGAGGGGCCGGTCGTATCGATCGCCGGTTCCGCTAGCGAACGAAGCCCGATGCCGCGTTCGCCGAGCTCATGAAGCAGCGTAATCAAACGATCGTCACGACCCAACCGATCCAACTGGCTCAGCTGGCAAACCAACAAGAGGTCACCTGCCCGCAAGTAATCCAGGCAAGCTGAAAACTGCGGCAGCGACGCCTTATTCCTCGACTCGCCGTGGTCCACAAATACGCGCTCGGCGCCGGCCGAGGTCAACGCGATTTCTCGCTCATCAACTCTCTTCTTGCGCGTTGCAACACGCGCGTATCCGATGACGGTCATCGCAGCCTGCCTGTCATGATGCGCTCACCTTGTCTGTCAGCCAGGCGTACGGGGCCGTCGGGGTGACCCCGTCAAGGAGGATCTCGAAGTGAAGGTGTGGGCCGGTACTTTGACCGGTGTTGCCAACGTTTCCCACCAGCTGGCCGACGAGGACGGGGTCGCCGACAGCAAATGCCAGGGTGCCTTCCGTCATGTGGGCGTACAGGCTGCTGACGAGACGCCCGTCGATCATGTGGTCGATGATCGCGTACACACCCAGTCCGCTTTTGCCAGTGCTGGAGACTTCTCTCACGACGCCATTCGCGACCGCTTGGATCGGAGTGTTCACGCCCGGGTTCATATCGATGCCCTCATGGAAGCTGGAGCATCCATCGCACGAGGGAATCCGAGGACCGAAATCAGTGGTGATGGGTACTCCGACAAGGAAGGGCCACTGAATTGCAGAGCCGAGATAGTTCCCTTTGAGGCGGCGGCCCGGTCGACGGGTCGCGGGGAGTGGTCGTTGTGCTCGGCGGCTGAGGTGCGGGTGTTTTTCGGCCAGGCGCAATTGTTTGCGGGGGAGATGGGGTGATGCGGTCATGAGGAGGTGGTCCTTGCGATCACGTTGGCGCGCTCAATCTGCGCCTCAGGGAGGCGAGGAGATGGTGTCCGAGTTGGGCACGCCGCGGATCGGGGCCGCGATGCGCGGCCCCGATCCTGGTGGGGGAGTTCTAGAGTGTGGCGAGGATGTCGTTCATGACATCAATCTCAGCGGTCTGGCTCTCCACGATGTTCGTGGCCATGTCCACGGCGTCCGGGTATTGTCCCTCGTCGATCTCGGTCTGCGCCATCGCGATGGCGCCCTGGTGATGAACGATCATCTGTTCGAGGAAAAGCTTCCCGGCGTCCTCTGAGGAAGCGGACTTGAGGGCGTTCATGTCGTCATCGGACATCATGCCGTCCGTGCCGTGATCCATGTCGGACATATCCATCTCGCTGGAGCTGGTGTCATCCATTCCCCATGCTGTCAGCCACGATTCGAGCTGCTTGATTTCGGGCTCCTGGGCGGCCTTGATCTCGGTGGCCAGATCCACGATGCGCGGGTCGATGCCGTCCTTCGCAAGGAGGTCGTCGCTCATTTCAACGGCCTGTTCGTGGTGGGGGATCATCATCTGGGCGAACTCGACGTCCGCGTCGACGAAATCGACCGAGGAGGCGGAGGAATCGGGGGAGCTGGGGGCGGCGGATGAACCGGTATCGGTGGTTCCGCCGACGCAGGCGCTGAGAGTGAGTGCTGTCGCGATGGCCGCGGCAGTAAGGAGGTTGGTACGTGGCTTGGGCATTGTTAATCCATTCAGAGTCAGGCGTGAGAAACCGGTTCGCCATACGGCGTCGTGAAGGCAGGCGTCAAGTGACGCGAAGGCCATTGCCGGTTTTAGGTGCGACTGATGGAAAGAACGACCAAGCTAGGCCGGAAAAGATGGGGCGCAGGGCCATGAAAGACAGAGACGACGCGCCCGCCCGCTTCGAGCAGGCGCCGATACGTGGCCGGGGTGCGGGCGAGAATGATGAGAGACGCCAGGACCAGCAGGATGGCGCAGGTCATCGCCCACATGGCGCAGTCGAGCATGCAGTCCGCGCAACCGAACAGGCCAACTTCGGCATGCGCCATTAGCGGGATCATCGCCGCTGTCGCCACGACCGCCATCTCAGTTCTGAAGTCTGCGCCACTCGGGATGGTGTCGGAATGTGCTGTGGACTCGGCTGCCCCCGACGCGACGCCGTGTTCGCCGATTATTGAGTGCATGGCCAGGATTCCTAGCAGCATGGCTGTTAGCACCAGAACCGCAGTGAACACGTATGCGACAGCGGGTCCTTGGCGACGTTTAGTTACGGAATTGCCGTGCGGGTCCATGTCACCTCCGGTGTCGATCAGGCCACGTTGCGAACGCGGATACCCGAAAACCGTATCGGCACTTGACAAAGTTCAGCTGAGAATGCCGCGGCTGAGGGTCAGCAAATCACGACCGAGTCAGCGTTTGGGGGATCTGCATAGTTGGATTCTCCTGGCTGGCGACAAGCCCGCGGTGGATGAAATCCACTGAATGGGCTTTTGACAAAGATTGACTGGGGATATGGGCTGTGGCCGCTCATCAGAGAGGTCCGGGATGAACCCGGAGGGACAATGAGACCATGATGTCAACGACCTTCAGGCCACAGACCACTGCGGAGCCGCGTCCGCGAGTCTTGGTGGTCGACGACGAGGTACCGCTGCTCGAGTTGGTGGCCGGCTACTTGGAGCGAGATGGGTTCGACGTTGAGACGGCGGCCGACGGCCAGTCCGCCGTGACGAAGGCACGAGATTGGGCCCCCGCAATCATCGTTCTCGATTTGGGCCTGCCAGGGATGGATGGCATTGAGGTTTGTCGTACCGTGCGCACCTTCACTGATTGCTACATCATCATGCTGACCGCGCGGGTCGAGGAGATCGACAAGCTGGTCGGTCTCTCTGTCGGAGCAGACGACTACCTGACCAAACCATTCAGCCCGCGAGAGCTAGTAGCTCGAGTGCGCGCTATGCTCCGCCGACCGCGCCCCAGCGAACAAGCCGCCGCGCTCGGCACACCGCCTCTTGTCTTTGGCTCCCTTCACATCGACGTCGCCGGCCGCGAAGTTCACCGAAGCGGTGAACCGGTGGACCTGACCCGCACCGAGTTCGAGGTGCTGGTGGCGTTGGCCGGCCAACCTCGAATTGTCTTCTCCCGGCAGCAACTGATTGATGCCGTATGGGGAGACGGCTGGATGAGCGATCCGCATTTGGTGGACGTGCATATCGGGCATGTGCGGCGCAAGATCGGTGATGATCCGTCGTCACCGGTCTTCATCCGGACAGTGCGCGGGGTTGGCTACCAGATGGGCGTGGGAGCGTGAGCAGAACACGCACTCGGGTCCCTGGCCCGAGGGACCTCAGTGCTCGCCTGCTCGGCGCCATCCTCGTCGTTGTACTTGTCGGAGTCGCAACTGCTTGGGTCGTCGTTGCAGGGATCGGCCCAGCCATATTCCATGTTCACATGATGGGCATGGGTGGTTCTGGGGCTGACTCAACGGTGCATGCCGAGGAGGCATTCCGGACGGCATCCATGCTTTCCCTTGCCGTGGCCCTTTTCGCTGCTCTGGCGGCGTCAGTCGGGGTGAGCCTTTTCCTCTCCCGCCGGATCACGCGATCCCTGGCACCCGTCACTGAAGCGGCCGGCCGGGTGGCGGACGGGGACTACACCGCGCGGATCCCAGCTGTAGGCCTGGGCAGTGAGTTCGACGACCTCACTTCGGCCTTCAACTCGATGGCCACCGATCTGGGTCGGATCGAAGCGACCAGAACGAGGATGCTGGGCGACCTGGCGCACGAAATGCGTACCCCCATCACCACCATCGGCGCCTACCTTGAGGCCATCGCCGATGGTGTGCAAGAAGCGGATCCGGCAACCCTCACGATGCTGGGGGACCAGGTCACCCGTCTGGCACGGCTTAGCGAGGACGTCGCCATCGTGACGACTGCAGAGGAAGGCCGACTCACTATGCACCGACGACGCCTGCCCGTTGCCCAGGTGGTCGCGGATGCAGTAGCCCAGGCGACGGCGCAATACGCTGCCCAGAACGTCACGCTGACGGTCACCATGTCCGCAGACGCCCGGGACGCTGCTGTCAGCGGGGACAGCGATCGCATCGGTCAGGTCCTGACAAATCTCCTCGACAACGCAGTTCGACACACCCCGGCCGGGCGCGAGGTGGTGCTCTCCGCCGCGGTAGTCGACGGCCGGGCGGCGATAGCCGTGTCCGACGAAGGCCATGGAATTCCGCCCGACCACATTTCGCATGTTTTCGAGCGTTTCTACCGAGTGGACGCCAGCCGGGACCGCGCTCACGGCGGGTCGGGAGTAGGCCTGGCGATCGCCAAGTCCATCACCGAGGCCCACGGTGGAAGCATCCGAGCAGAGAGTGCCGGTGCCGGCCGAGGCGCGACCTTTACAGTTGAGTTTCCCTTGATCCGCCATCAACGCTGAGGTTCGGTGCACGGCGATTACAAGACGTGGGGTTTTAATGTAAGAATCTGCGTATGGATGCAGATAAGCCCGTTTGCGGACGTGAACCCGACAGCCAATACGTCGAATTGGCAGTCGAGGTGTTCGCGATGCTCGCCGATGCCACCCGGATCCGCATCATTCTCGCCCTGCGCGACGGCGAACTCTCGGTTAACAGCCTGGCCGAGCTGCTGGAAAAGTCCCCGTCGTCAGTGTCACAGCATCTAGCCAAGCTGCGCCTGTCACGATTCGTGACCAGCCGGCAGGAGGGAACCAAGGTGTTCTACAGCCTGGCCAATGAACATGCGAAGCAGTTGGTATCCGATGCGATCTTCCAAGCCGAGCACTCGTTGAGTTCGAACCCACGCCATCATCACTCGGAGGCCGGGGCATGAGTTCAGCCAGCAAGCACCATCTGCACGAGCACGAGCACGAGCACGAGCACGAGCACGAGCACGAGCACGAGCACGAGCACGGCGGCGGAGGGCACACTCACTCCCACCCGACGGGGGTGAAAGGGTTTTTCTACGGCCTGTTCGTGCCACACAGTCATGACGCCGCCGACTCGATCGACGATGCCCTTGAGGCCAGCAAAGAGGGTGTGCGGGCGCTGAAGATCAGCCTTTTCGTGCTTCTCGGTACCACAGTGTTGCAGCTGGGGGTTGTGCTCATCAGCGGGTCCGTAGCTCTCTTGGCTGACACCATCCACAACTTCTCCGATGCACTTACCGCCGTACCGCTCTGGGTCGCCTTTATCCTCGGCCGTCGCGCCGCATCCCGCCGGTACACCTTCGGGTTAGGCCGGGCCGAGGATCTCGCCGGCCTCTTCATCGTCATTGTCGTTGCTCTCTCGGCGGTCGTCGCGGCGTGGCAGTCGATCGCGCGACTCCTGGATCCACATCCGCTTGAAAACCTCTGGTGGGTCGTGGCCGCCGGGGTTATCGGCTTCGCTGGTAACGAGGCCGTCGCGACATACCGCATCCGTGTGGGCCAGCGCATCGGCTCGGCAGCACTGGTCGCCGACGGCGTCCACGCCCGCACCGACGGCTTCACCTCGCTCGCGGTGGTCGCCGGCGCTATCGGCGCCATGCTCGGATTCCCGTTGGCCGACCCGATCGTCGGCATTCTTATCTCCGGAGCGATCATCGTGCTTCTCTGGGGCACTGTGAGGAGCATCGGTCGACGGCTGATGGACGGAATCGAGCCAGAACTCGTCGACCGCGCGAATGCCGCTCTGCTAGCCGTGCCCAGCATCACGACGGTCGACCGTGTGCAGCTGCGCTGGGTAGGCCACCGCCTCCAGGGAACCGCGGTCGTCTCAATTGACGCGTCCACGACGGCCGAGGCGGCCACGGTAGTGAACGAAGCACACCGCGTCGTTAACCAAGCGTTGCCAAACCTCGACGACTTCCTGATCGCTCAACATTCCCAAAGCGGCCGGTGACGGCGAAAGATCTTGCCGTGATCTGGGGCGCCACCGTTGCCGTAGAGGGCTACGACCGTGGGTCGAGTAGGACGTGGCGAAGTCTGCCACTCGATAGGGGCCATGGCGTCTGGTGCATATCTCGGTCGGGCAGGAGAAGGGCTAAATGACGGCATTCAGCCTATCTATTGCCGGTACTGACACTTAAAATGAGATTCCTTTCGAGAGAGAAGCTCATGAAGATCAACAACGAGTCAGATGGTGAATACACCGATTCCGAGTCTGCGGCCGGCTCGTCGGACGCAATTGTCAGCGAGAATCAGACCGAGGGCGAGTACACGGACAGTGATACTCCAAACGATAATCCCGCGGACTCCGGCCGGGACTCGTCTTGACCCTGGTTGCCAGCGACCTCGCCGGCAGTCTCGAGATCAGGCGCGTGGAACGCTGCAATTTGTAATCGCCGTTTGGCCGCCTCCAAACAAACGCCCAAGAGCGACTCGTTGACCGTGCACAGCGTCGACTGTCTCTTCGCGGTAGTTACCATTGCGTCATGACTGAGACTCCTATCCCCAGCGTTCTGTTCGTCTGCCAGAAGAACGGGGGGAAGTCGCAAATGGCGGCGGCTCTTCTGCGTGCGGCAGCGGGGGACACCGTCACCGTGCACTCCGCGGGAACGAAGCCCGGGGCGGCGCTGAACGCACAGTCGGTGGAGTCTCTTGCCGAGCTGGGCGTCGATGTCGGCGATGAGCACCCGAAGCTCATCACAGCGGAGATGCTCGCCGCTGCTGACGTTGTCGTCGTTCTCGGTAAAGAGGCTCAGGTCGCTGAAGTGCCGGGCACGACCTTCGAGACGTGGATCACGGACGAACCGTCCGAGCATGGAATCCAGGGTATGGAGCGCATGCGCCTGGTCCGCGACGACATCCGCGCTCGGGTCGACGAGCTCCTCGCCCGCCTTCAGGGCTGAGCTTGCTCAGGCCTAAACCGACGACACAGTCCTCTCGGCTGCCGACGCGGCCATTAGTGCCTCCAATGCCGGGATCCCAATCGGCTCCACTGCGAGCAGCGGTAGGAGGGCAACTCGAGTGGCGTAGCTGGTGCGCACAGCGTCGATCTCGGGGAGCTCGTTGGCGGCCCGCCGCTGCAGGAGGGCGGATGTTGGCGCTGCAGCTGCGATGGAGTTATTCACGATCCATGCCCATGGCTCGATTCCGGCGCGGCGCAGGTCTTCCTGGAGGCCTGCGGCCTCAAGGACAGGTGTCGTCTCGGCAATGGCCACCAGTAGGACCTTGGTCTGGGTTGGATCCTGGAGCTTCATCATGGGGGTGGTGAAGTGCATCGTGCTACCCATCTGGCGGGAGACCTCGCGGTGATAGGACCCCGTTGCGTCGAGCAGGAGCAAGGTGTGCCCGGTGGGGGCGGTGTCAAGCACGACGAACTTGCGCTTGGCCTCCCGGGTAACTCTGGAGAATGCCTGGAAGACAGCGATTTCTTCCGTGCAGGGCGACCGTAAGTCTTCTCGGAGCATGGCCAGACCCTGCTCATCGAGGTGGGCCCCCCTGTCGCCAGAACGTGGTCGGTATAACGCTCGATTTCGACAGCGGGGTCTATCCGGGAGACCTCGAGGTTGTCGAGGTCACCGGCGAGGGTGTCGGCCAGGTGGGCAGCGGGATCTGTCGTAGTGAAGTGCACCTCGAATCCGCGTTCTGCCAGTGCCACTGCGATAGCGGCGGCCATGGTCGTCTTGCCTACGCCGCCTTTGCCCATGAGAATCACGAGGCCGTGGCCCTCAGCCGCAATCTGGTCGACGAGGTCGCTGAGGGGGCTCGACGTGGGGGTCGATGGGCCGGCCGTATCGTCTTCGACGGTCGCTGTTTCGTCCACCGAAGGATGCCCGCGTAGTGCGGCTAGTCCGACCATGTTGCCGGCCTTGAGGGGCAGGAAATCGGTCGGCAATACGCTCAACGCGTCGCCGCGTGCGCCGAGCGCCTGCTGCTCACGCCCTCGGCCAGCGTGGATTGCTGAGCTCGCGCCACGAGAATCAAGCGAGTCCGCTCGGGATCGCCCAACGCGGCCACGGCCTGAGCATAGACGGCACGCTGCTTTTCGAGACCCGACAGCGGGCCGAGGCAGGACGGGTCGCCCTTGCCCGTATCTAAAAACGCGGTCCAGTCGCCGGGCAGCTGCAGCAACCGTATGGTGTGCCCGGTCGGTGCGGTATCGAAGATGATGTGATCGTATGCGGCGGTCCAGGCGGCGTCGGTGAGCAGATCGGTGAACTCGTTGAACGAGGCGATCTCGGTGGTCCAGGCGCCTGAGAGCTGCTCCGCGATCGAGGCGACCTCAGCGGCGGTTAGCAGCCCGCGCACGGGCCCGACTATGCGCTCGCGGTAGCTCTCGACGGCCTGTTCAGGGTCGATTTCTAGGGCGGAGATCCCGGGCACGGCGGCAATCGGCGTCACGGTGTTGCCGATCGTCACGCCGAACACCTGGCCGACGTTCGAGGCCGGGTCGGTGCTGACCAACAGTACGGATGCGCTGCCCTCAGCGAGGTGGATCGCGCTCGCGCAGGCGATCGAGGCCTTTTCCACTCCACTTTTGCCGGTGAAGAAGAGGAACCGAGGCGTGTCGGTAAGAAAAGCGAGGTCGCTGCGGGTGCCTGTACCGGTGAGAGTGTCGCTACCGGGTGTCATTAGCAGCAGCCTCCGCTGTCACCACCGCAGCATCCGGCGTCGGACGCAGCAGGTTCTCGCGCGGTGTCGGGGGAGAGGAGCGACGGGCGGCCTTCGACGGCAGGGGCGCCCAGGCCGGCCCATTTGGCCAGTTCGGGGCGGGACGGGTACCGGCCGGTCAAAACGGTTGAGCCGTCGACGATCGTGACGGGCAGGCCTTCCTGGCCCACGGTGTGCAGGAAGGTGCGGACGGTCTCGTTCTCCGCGAACGCGAGGGGCTCCTAGGCAAAGTTGAACCGGCGGACAGAACCGCCGGCGGAGGTGGCCCGGTCGATGTCGGCGGATACCGTCACCAGATGCTGGTCAATGTCGACGCCGCAGATGCCGCAGCACAGGCCGGGTTCGAAGATCTGGATGTTCGTCATGGGAGCCTCATCGTCCTCCGGTTGGGACGACACGGTGTTGATTGTTCCCGGCCAACCGAGTATATCGATCATTATCGATATCTCGATAAAGTGGATGAGTATCGCCCTCCGGCATCACCATGGTCGCTGCTGCGATCATCGGCTTCGCGCTGATTCGCGGCAAGAAGGACGACCTCAACCTTGCGTGGGATGACGAGAGTGCTGTGAGCGTCCACCAACTCACCGTTGCAACTGGCCGAATGGGCAACGCTCGACGCAGCGGTACCGGCCGCCCTATCTTTGGCTGGCACAATGACCAATACTTGGTGGATGAGCGGCCACCCAGGGGCAGCTGCGGCTCGACCTGATCGCACCACCGGAGGAGAACCGTGGGATCGAATCAGAACGCGCTGGCTAAGCCGCCCCGGGTCGTGTCGCCGCGCCGACGGGTGGTGCGACGTGTTGTCGCCGTTGTTGCCGTCCTCGCTGTCGCTGCAGTGCTGGTCGGGGGCTGGCGGGTCATCGATTTCGCATTTCGGGTCGGGGAAGGCGCGGTTGCCGAGTCTTCTGTGGCGTCCTTCTACTCCAGCCCGACTCCGGCGCCGGCTGCCGCGGTACCCGGGACCGTCGTTCGGGCCGAGTCAGTGGTCGGCGCCCCTCCTGGATCCCACGCACAACGTGTGCTGTATCACTCCACGGATGTCGTTGGTGCTGACACTCTCGTGTCTGGCCTCGTAATCGTGCCGGACGGCCCGGCGCCGAAGGATGGGCGCACGATCGTGTCATGGGCGCATCCGACCACGGGCACGGCTCCGCGCTGCGCCCCTTCCCGTGGAGTCGCTCCGTTTGCGCTTATCGAGGGTCTCACCGACCTTCTGTCGGACGGCTATGTCGTCGTCGCTACTGACTACGCCGGCATGGGAATCGCCGGGGCGTCCTCTTTCCTGATTGGGGCGACCGAAGCGGCGAACGTGCTCGACATTGCCCGGGCGTCCCGCACGATGCCTGATACGGGAACCAGTGACCGTCTCATACTGTGGGGCCATTCTCAGGGCGGTCACGCGGCTTTGTTTGCCGCCGAGCGCGTTGCCGACTATGCGCCAGAGCTCGATCTGCTCGGGGTCGGTGTCGCCGCCCCTGCAACCGATCTGACCCGCTTGCTCGATGCCGATATCGGCGACGTCTCAGGTGTGACGATAGGTGCGTACGCCTTTGATTCTTATGCCCGGGCGTATCCGTCACAGCTGCCCGAGGATCCGTTGGGGAGCATCCTGACCCCGGCGGGAGTCGCCGCTGTTCCTCGCATGGTGACGCTTTGCCTGCTCGGCCAGAACGGCGAGCTTCATGCGATCGCGACCCCGCTGATCGGCAAATTCACGAGCGCCAACCCCGCCGTCGCGCCCGACTGGAGCGAACTCCTCGTAGAGAACTCACCGGACGAACATCTCGCCGTGCCACTCTTCGTCGCGCAGGGCGCGAAAGATACGCTCATCAAGCCGGAGATCACCGCGCGCTTCGTCGCCGCCCGGAAAGCCGATGGCACGGCCGTCACCTCCCACGTCTATCCGGACGCGGACCACGCCACCGTTGCACTTACCGCGCTGAATGACCTCAGAGCCTGGATGCGCACGCTCACGTGAAACCCGTCTTCGCGGTCAGAAGCACCTGCTACCAGGTCGTATCGCCGCGAAGGACGGCGTCATAGCCACCATCCACGAAAATGACCTGCCCGCACAGATGTGAGTTCTCTTCGTCGGCGAGCCACGCGAGCAACCGGGCCGCGACGATCGGGTCGAACGGACCGTTGAGGGGCATCGGTACTTGCGCGTTCAGCTTTGCGCGGCCTTCGGGCGTAGCAACGAGGTCCCTCGTCATCGGGGTGAGCACAACGCCGGGTGCGATGGCATTCAGCGGAATGCCGGCTCCGGCCCACTGTGCAGTGGTCGCGTTGGTACGTAGCCAGCGGGCCAGAGCACGCTTGCTGGACGAGTAGATCTGGTGTCCGGTTGCCGGAGAGCTGGCGAGTTCAACGCAACGCGCCACAGCCTCCCCTTCGGTACCTTCAAGGAAAAGGCGTTCCAGTTCCTCGTCGTACGACTGCAGAGAAGCCATCGAGTCAACCACCACGGCCCGCGGAGCAGCGGACCGCGTGAGCAAGGGGCGCAGGCCCTCCAGCGTTGCGATCGCGCCGTAGTAGTTCACGGACGCGGTGACTGGGATCGGGTGGCTAAGTCCCGCGACGGCGATGACTGCGTCAAGGGTGCCTCCTGACAACTCGGTCGCCTGATTAATAAGGGCCACCCGGCCGTCGAGGGTGGACAGGTCCGCGTTGATATCGGCGTCTTTGAGATCAGCGCCGATGACTCGGTGGCCGCGTGAAGTCAGCAGCTCGGCCGTGGCCTTGCCAATACCGCTGGCGGCACCGGTGACGAGGTAGGTTCTAGTGGTCATTTCACAACTTTCTGGGATCAGTGGAAGGACGTGTTGCTGTTTCAGTGCGGACAGCGTGAAGTATTGCGTCGTCACGGAACCGGCGGAGAAGACGGTTGAAGTGCGCGCGGTCGTCTTCCGGCCACTCGCGCATCAACTCGGCCATCATCGTGTCGCCGGCCTGCACCAAAGCTCTGGCGGCAGCCCTCCCGGCAGGAGTGAGGCGCAGGAGAGTGGCGCGAGTATCTCCAGGATCCGGCAGTTTCTCGACCAGCTCTATCGCGCTGAGGCGGTTGCTCAGTTTAGAGATGGCCGACGCACCGACCCGGAGGCGAGCAGCCAGCGCGGACGCGCGTTGGTCTCCGTCGCGAGCGAGCAGCGTGATCGCCACGATGGACGTGGCGTCAAGATCCAACCCGGCGCCAGCAGCGAGACCTCTCATGAACGACCCCGAGGACCAGACCGAGAAGACCTCAAGCAGGGCCGCAAGTTGGTCGGATCGGTATGACTGTGCAAGCCGGACTTTCGGGGCATCGTCTGAAAGTGAATCAGTCATCGCACCGTTCGTCCCGTCGTTCACCGGCCAGAAGAAAGCTAGCCGTTTACTGTCTTCGAGACAGTATATCAAACGCGGCCTCGTGGCGTTCGGTGACTGTTGTCCGACGGACTCGCGCGCAGTGCGGGCCCTGCGTGAGCGGGAGGCCACCGCCGGCTCGCCAGGATTTCGTCGAGCTCGTTCACAAGTTCTTTGACAGCGTCCTTGCATTTGGTTGAATTTAGCGTAGCGTATGACGTCATACGTCCTGCTTGATTAGAACAGAGAGGCGAACTCATGTTTGCAAACCTCACCGGATGGCACATGGTCATCATCCTGGCGATCGTATTGCTGCTCTTCGGCGCCCCCAAGCTCCCGGGCCTGGCCCGCAGCGTTGGACAGTCGATGCGCATCTTCAAGAGTGAAGTCAAGACACTGAAAGACGACGATCCGGCGGATGCTTCCGACCCGGCGAGCCCGACGGCCAGCCCGCTCGCTCCGACTGTCATCGTCACCGACCCGCACTCCACCCCTCACCGCGCGGCGAACCAGGCCTGACTCACCGTGACCACCGTCACGAAGGTGAAAGCCGCCCGCGATGGCAAGATGTCACTGGGCGGGCACCTCATCGAGCTGCGCAAGCGCATCACCCGGGCGGCACTCGGCATCCTCGCGGGCGCCGTCGTGGGCTGGCTGCTCTCCGAGCCCGTGCTGGACGCGCTCCGCGTGCCGATCGGCCGGATAGCCGAAGCCCAGGGCCGCACGTCTGAGTTGAACTTCACGACGATCTCCGAGGCCTTCGACCTGCGCATGCAGATTGCCATCACCGTGGGTGTGGTGGTCGCCTCACCCGTCTGGCTGTACCAGATTTGGGCCTTCTTCATGCCGGGCCTCACCCGGCGGGAGAAGCGGTTCGCACTCGGATTCGTCGCCGCCGCTGTGCCACTGTTCTTGGCTGGATGCGCGGCCGGCTGGTTCGTGCTGCCCAACATGGTGGCCCTGCTCACCTCGTTCGCGCCCGCGGACTCCGCGGCAATAATCAGCGCCAAGGGCTACTACGACTTCGTGCTCAAGCTCGTGGTCGCCATCGGCATCGCATTCGTGCTGCCGGTATTCCTCGTCCTACTCAACTTCGCCGGGGTGCTGAGCGCCAGGTCGATCCTCGGCTCATGGCGGGTCGCCATCCTCGTGGTGATCCTGTTCACCGCAGTGGCGACCCCGGCCGCCGATGTGATGTCGATGTTCCTGCTCGCAGTGCCGATGATGGCCCTGTACTTCGTGGCCGGCTTCATTGCCTGGATCCACGACCGGCGCGCCCGGAAGGCCTCCGACCGGCTCGACCAGGAACTGGCCGGCCTCCGATGACTACCCGACCGACAGCAGAGAAGGACCAGCCCACATGTTCGGTTTGACCTTCGACAAGCTCATCATCATCGCGATCATCGCCGCCTTCCTGCTCGGCCCCGAGCGCATCCCGCACTACGCCGCCATGCTCGGCCGTTTCGTGCGTAAAGCCAAGGAGCTGGCCGACGGCGCCAAGGACCGCCTCAAAGACGAGATGGGGCCTGAGTTCGACGAGGTCGATTGGAAGAAGCTCAACCCCCGCCAGTACGACCCGCGCCGCATTATCCGGGACGCTCTGCTCGACGATGAACCTGCCACCCCCAACCCGAGCCGACCGGTGCAGCCCGTCGTCGCCGCGCCGCCCGCCCCCTCCGTTCCCACATCGAAAGGCACCACCCCGTGAAAATCGCCCGCACCACCACCCCCGGCCTCATTGTCGGCATCGGCCATAACGCCGACCCGCACACCACCTTGCCGGTGCAGGCCTGGCTCAAGTCGGTGCGCACCGTCGCGAACGACGGCGACGAGATTGTGCTGGCCCCGGACGCCGGGACCGTGGTGGCCGAGGGTGAGCTGGCCGTGGTGATCGGCCGCACCGCCGCCCGGCTGACGGTCGAGAACGCGCTCGAGCACGTGCTGGGCTACACGATCGTGAACGACGTCACCAGCGCCGAGCGCAACGCCGTGGACAACAAGAACTTCGAGAGCAAGGCGGGCACCAACTACACCCCGCTCGGCAGCTGGATCGAGACCGAGATCGACGACCCGGAGAACCTGCAGATCCTCGTGGAGGTGAACGGCAACCTCGTCGCGTCGTCGGGCACTTTCAACCTGCCCTCCAGGGTGGTCGACACCCTGGTCTACGTCACCCGGTGGATGACCCTGGAACCCGGCGACATCGTGATGACCGGGTCACCCAACACCGCCGCCGAACTCAGCCCGGGCGACGAGGTGGCGATCACCATTCCCGAGATCGGCACTCTGCGCAACACGGTGCGCTGAGCATGCTTCGAGACTTGCCCGAATCCCAGCTGGCCGAGTATCGAAGCGCGCAGGTCGATCCGCCCGACTTCGACCGATTCTGGGCGGACACCCTGGAGGCCTCCCGTCGGCACCCGCTGGCACCGGAGCTGCGCAGGGTCGACGCGGGCCTGGCCACTCTCGACGTCTACGACCTCACATTCGCCGGCTACGCGGGGGAGCGCATCAAGGCCTGGCTGCGCGTGCCGGCCGGCACCACGGCCGTGCTGCCCACGATCGTGCAATTCCACGGCTACGGCCGCGGCCGGGGTGACGCCATCGAGAACCTGCTCTGGGCTTCCGCCGGCTACGCCCACCTTGAATTGGACACCAGGGGCCAGGCTTGGAGCGGATCGCGGGGCAGCACCCCCGACCTGACCGGGTCCGGGCCGCAGGTGCCCGGTTTCCTCACCCGCGGCATCGACGCTCGGGAGTCCTATTACTACCGCCGCCTGATCGTCGACGCGGTACGGCTGGTCGACGCCGTGGCCGAGCTGCCGCTCACGGATGCGACCCGGGTGCTGGTCACCGGCATCAGCCAGGGTGGCGGGCTAGCCCTGGCCGTGGCCGGCCTGGTTCCGGGCCTCGCTGCCGTGGCAGCCCGGGTGCCGTTTCTCTGCGATTTTCCCCGGGCGATACTGATCACCGACCACGACCCCTACAAGGAGATCGCCGACTACCTGTCCTGGTATCGGGGTAAGGCGGATGCCGTGCTGCGCACCCTGTCGTACTTCGACGGTGTCAACTTCATCAAACGCGCCACCGCGCCGGTGTGGCTCTCCGCCGCACTGATGGACCCGATCTGCCCGCCGTCGACGGTGTTCGCGGCGTTCAACGCCTATGACGGGCCGAAGGAGATTGCGGTCTGGCCCTACAACGGCCACGAAGGCGGCGGCGTGGACGACGAGCAGACCGTGCTCGACATCGCCCGGCGCTCGATCGCGGCGGGGGCGCCTGGCTCGTTGGACTACGCGAGTTAGTCGGTGGCGCTCTGCAGTGCCGCCTTCTCCAGCGACCGCCGCAACGGCTGGTAGTGCGCGACCACGGCGGCGCGGTACGCCTCGAGGTCGCCTGCCTTCGCGGCCTCCAGCATCGCCCCGTGGGCGCGAGCGGTGTCGTCGATGTCCTCTGCTGGCGCGATGCCGAGCTTGGGATAGAGCACCGTGTTGATTTCCCAAAACGCGGTGACCAGTTGGCCCACCAGGGTGTTGTCGAGGTAGGCGAGTAGGCGGGTGTGGAAGGCGAGGTCTTCCTCGGCGAAGGCGGTGCCGGTCTCGGACTTGGACACCATCGTGGACACCAGGCCCTCGAGGACCTCATCGGTTTGGCCGTGCAGCGCGTCGACGATCTGCTGCCCCATGACGATGTCGAGCGCTTCGCGTACCTCGATCACCTCGCGCAGTGCGGCGAAGTCGTCTTGCGGGCGGAGCACGCCACGGAAGACGAGTCCTTCCACCAGGGGAGCGAGCGAAAGCTGGCCAACATAGGTGCCGTAACCGTGTTTGACTTCCACGATGTCAAGCGCAGCAAGGGTCCGAATCGCCTCGCGAACACTGGATCGACTAACTCCCAGTTCAGCGCAAATTTCGGTCTCGGTAGGCATGAGGTCGCCAGACTTCAGTCCCCGCCGCAGGATGAAATCCTTGATCTGGTCGGTCACGGAGCTACGTTTCCGGGATGTTTCGGAGGCGAAAACTCCTGCTTTCGAACTGTCGATATTCAGCATCCGTGCTTGACCTTTCACTGGTGTGTGTATAACTTCAATCTAACACGTAGGACGTCTGACGTCTGATTTAGCTTTCTGATTATGAACGAGAGGCAATCTGATGCTCCAAGAAACACTTCAGGGGAAGACTAGCCGTAGGGTCTTCCTCCAGGCCGCAGGCGCGATGGGCTTGGTGGCAACACTGGCTGCCTGTAGCGGCCCCGCGTCTACTAACAGCGTCGCACCAACCCCCTCCGGTGGTGCGGGCATTGACAAGAACGGCACCATCGAGGCGGGCATCTCCTACGCCCTCTCCACCGGATTCGACCCGATGACCACCACCGGCGCCGTCACCGTCGCTGCGAACTGGCACGTGCTCGAGGGTCTGGTAGAACTCGACCCGGTCACCCGCGACGTATACGCCGCGCTCGCTGCCGAGCTGCCCACCGTGAAAGGCAAGACCATTACCGCAGCGTTGCGGGATGGCGCGGTCTTCCACGACGGCACCCCGGTCACTGCCGATGACGTCGTGTTCTCCTTCCAGCGGGTGCTCGACCCGGCCAACGCGTCGCTCTACCTCACCTTCCTTCCGTTCGTGGATTCGATCGCCAAGGTCGACGAGAACACGGTCACGATCACCCTCAACCAAGAGACCAGCCTCGCCCTGGAGCGCCTCTCCGTCGTGAAGATCGTCCCGAAGGCGCTGGTGGAGGCCGACAAGGTGGCCTTCGACTCGCTGCCCACCGGCACCGGCCCGTACAAGATGCTGTCGGCCGTCAAGGACGACAAGATCATGTTCGAGCGCTTCGATGCATACACCGGCGCCCGCCCCGCGCTGGCAGCGGCGATGACCTGGAACCTGCTCTCGGATGCCGCCGCCCGCGTCACCGCCGTGCAGTCCGGCCGGGTGCAGGCCATCGAGGATGTGCCCTACATCGACGTCGCCTCGCTCAAGGACGCCACGGTGGAATCCGTGCAGTCCTTCGGCCAGCTGTTCATGATGTTCAACACCTCGGTCGCCCCGTTCGACGACAAGCGGGTGCGCCAGGCGTTCCGCTACGCCATCGACTACGACAAGCTCATCAACACGGGCATGCTGGGTCAGGCTACGGCCGCCACCAGCTACCTGCAGAAGGAGCACCCGTCCTACCAGAAGGCCAAGACGGTCTACACCTACGACCTGGCCAAGGCCCAGAAGCTGCTCAAGGCCGCCGGGGTCGACGGCCTGACGATCACCCTGCTCGCCACCGACACCAGCTGGGTGAAGGATGTGCTGCCACTGATCAAGGAAGACCTCGACGCCGCCGGCATCGCTACCACCATCGACACGAACCAGTCCGGGGCGCAGTACAAGACCGTCGACGAGGGCAACTACACCGTCATGGTCGCCCCGGGCGACCCGTCGGTGTTCGGAAACGACGCCGACCTGCTCTTGCGCTGGTGGTACGGCGCCGCGACCGTCTGGCCCACCAAGCGGTACCGCTGGGCCGACTCGGCCGAGTTCGCCGAACTGACCGGCTACCTCGACGACGCCATGGCCACCTCCGACGCCGCCGTGCAGAAGAAGCTGTGGGGCAAAGCGTTCGACCTCATCGCCGACGAGTGCCCGGTATACCCGCTGGTGCACCGCAAGCTGCCGACGGCCTGGAACGAAGACGCCATCACCGGCTTCAAGCCGGTCGCGTTCACCGGACTGTCCTTCCTCGACGTCGCTCGCACGGCTCAGTAATCCACCGGGGGCCGGCCGCCTGGCCGGCCCCCACTCCATTCCTTCTTAGGAGACATTTGTGACCGCGCTGCTCAGGCTCATGGCCCGAAGAATCGCCGTGCTCCCGATCATGATCCTGGGCATCACCGCCCTGGTCTTTTTCGTGATGCAACTCGCGCCGGGAGACCCGGCCATCAACGCCCTCGGGGAGAGCTCGTCAGAGACCGCCAGAGAGGCCTACCGCGAAGACGCGGGCCTCAACGACCCACTGATCGTGCGCTACCTCACCTTCCTCGCCAACTTGGTGCAGGGCAACCTCGGCGTCACCGTGCCGCCGGCCAGCAAGGTGACCACCCTGATCGGCTCCGCCTTCCCCCTCACCGTGCAACTGACCATCATGGGCCTGCTCATCGCCGTGGTGCTCTCGCTCACCCTCGGCGTGACCGCGGCGCTCTACCGCGACCGCTGGCCTGACCAACTCATCCGGGTGGTCTCGATCGCCGGCATCGCGGTGCCGTCGTTCTGGCTCGCCATCCTGCTGATCCAGAACTTCGCCCTGGGCCTGGGCTGGCTGCCCACCGGCGGCTACATCAACATCAACGACTCCTTCGCCGGCTGGTTGGGCACCATGATCCTGCCGGCTATCTCGCTCGGCATCCCAGTCGCCGCCTCCCTCACCCGGGTGGTGCGCACCTCGATGGTCGAGGAACTCGACCGGGACTACGTGCGCACCGCCATCGGCAGCGGCCTGCCGCGCAGCGTCGTGGTGAGCCGCAACGTGCTGCGGAACGCGCTCATCACCCCGGTGACGGTGCTCGGCCTGCGGGTCGGCTACCTCATTGGCGGCGCGGTCATCATCGAGGTCATCTTCGACCTGCCCGGCATGGGCAAGCTCATCCTCAACGGCGTGACGAACAACGACATCAACCTGGTGCAGGGCGTGACCCTCACCGTGGCCCTGGCCTTCGTGGTCGTCAACATCATCGTCGACATGCTCTACCTGCTCATCAACCCACGGATTCGGACGGTGTAACGATGCGTCGATCACTCAACGCACGGCTGAGCGTGCCCGCCCAGCGCTTCGGCGCCATGCTGCTCGGCTCCAAGATCGCTCTCGCCTTCTTCGGGCTGGTCGTGCTCGTCGCCCTGCTCGCGCCGGTCATCGCCCCGTTCGACCCGCTCAAGTCGGGCATCCCGGCCCTGCCGCCGTCGTTCGAGCACCTGTTCGGCACCGACCGGAATGGCCGCGACATCTTCTCCCGGCTGCTCTACGGCGCCCGGTTCTCCCTCGCCATCGGCCTCGGTGCCACCGCCCTCGCGCTGATATTCGGCGCGATCATCGGGTCGATCGCCGCCACCGCGTCGCGCTGGCTCAGCGAGACCATCATGCGCATCCTCGACATCATCATGTCTTTCCCCGGCATCGCCCTCGCGATCGTGTTCGTCGCCGTGTTCGGCAAGGAATTGCCGATCCTGATCTGCACCATCGCGTTCCTCTATGTGCCGCAGATCGCCCGGATCGTGCGCGCCAACGTGATGGCCCAGTTCGGTGAGGACTACGTCTCCGCCGAACGCGTGATGGGCGCCCGGTTGCCGCACATCCTGTTCTGGCACGTCGCCCGCAACTGCGCGGCCCCGATCATGGTGTTCGTCACCGTGCTCGTCGCCGACGCGATCGTGTTCGAGGCGAGCCTGTCGTTCATCGGCGCCGGCGTGCAGGACCCGGCGCCGTCGTGGGGCAACGTCATCTCCTCCGGCCGCAACCTGCTGCTCAGCGGCGGCTGGTGGGCGACGTTCTTCCCCGGCATGCTCATCCTGATCACCGTGCTGTCGCTGAACATCCTCGCCGAGGGCCTCACCGACGCGCTGGTGAAACCGGCCACGAAGAACTCCACAGCCGTAGCGGCCGTGTCCGCCGCCGACAGCGCCACCACCATGACGGTGTCCACGATCGAGGTCGCCGCGCCATCCGTGCCCCTCGAGGTGCACCTCGCCCAGCTGCGGCTGATCGAGTCCACCCGCACCGACCGGCTGGTGTTCACCGGCGACGCCGCTCCGCTGCTCGAGGTGAAGAACCTGAGCATCCGCTTCCCCAACCGGCACGGCGACGTCGCCGTGGTCGACAACGTGAGCTTCTCGGTGCGCCCCGGCGAGACCATGGCCCTGGTCGGCGAGTCCGGCTGCGGCAAGAGCATCACCAGCCTGGCCATCATGGGCCTTCTGCCCGACACCGCCGAGATCACCGGGCAGATCCTGTTCGAGGGCCGCGACCTGCTCACCATGCCGCGCAAGGACCGGCAGGCCCTGCTCGGCCACGAGATGGCGATGGTGTACCAGGATGCGTTGAGCTCGCTCAACCCGTCGATGCTGGTGCGCACCCAGCTCGGCCAGCTGATCAAGCGCGGCGGCACCCGCAGCGCCCGGGAGCTGCTCGAGCTGGTGGGCCTGGACCCGGACCGCACCCTGAAGAGCTACCCGCACGAGCTGTCGGGCGGGCAACGCCAGCGAGTGCTGATCGCCATGGCGCTCACCCGTAACCCCAAGCTGATCGTGGCCGACGAACCCACCACCGCGCTGGACGTGACCGTGCAGGCGCAGGTGATCGACCTGCTCAACGACCTGCGCGAGAAGCTCGGCTTCGCCATGGTGTTCGTGAGCCACGACCTCGCCCTCGTTGCGGAGCTGGCGCACCGGATCACCGTGATGTACGCCGGCCAGGTGGTGGAATCCGCGCCGACCACCGCGCTGCTGATGAGCCCCCGGCACGAGTACACCCGCGGCCTGCTCGGCTCGGTGCTGTCGATCGAGGACGGCGCCACCCGGCTGCACCAGATCCCCGGCACAGTGCCGTCACCGCGCGACTTCGCCACCGGCGACAGGTTCGCGCCCCGGTCACGCACCGGTGACGCGGTTCGGGCCACCCGCCCGGAGCTGCGCCCGGTCACCGGCACCCTGCACCTCGTGTCCACCCACAACGATGCCCTCCTGGCACCGGATGACGAACTGGAGACCACCCGATGACTACCAGCAGCGAGATCCTTCGGCTCGACGACATCCACGTCATCCACACCGCTCGCACCGGCACCCTGTTCCGTCGCGACAAGGTGCATGCCGTCAACGGGGTGAGCCTCACCCTCAACCGCGGCGAGACCATCGGCATCGTGGGGGAGTCCGGTTGCGGCAAGTCCACCCTGGCCCGGGTGATGGTGGGGCTGCAGGAGCCCACCAGCGGCACCGTGTCGTTCAACGGCCGCAACATCGTCAAGCGCGACCGGGCCACCGCCAAGGCCTACGGCAAGTCGGTGTCGATCATCTTCCAGGACCCATCCACCGCACTGAACGCCCGGATGACGGTGCACGACGTGCTGATGGACCCGCTGCGGGTGCACGGAATCGGCACCCTGGCGCAGCGGGAGGCCCGGGTGCGGGAGCTTCTGCACCTCGTCGGCCTGCCGGCCTCCACCAGCGACGTGTTCCCGGGTCAGGTCTCCGGCGGGCAGCGCCAGCGGGTGGCCATCGCCCGGGCGCTCGCCCTCGAGCCCGACATCATCGTGGCCGACGAGCCGACCAGCGCCCTGGATGTCTCGGTGCGCGCCCAGATCCTCAACCTGCTCAGCGACCTCAAGGTGGGCCTCAACCTCGGCATGGCGTTCATCTCGCACGACATCCAGACCGTGCGGTACGTCTCGGACCGCATCGTGGTCATGAAGTCCGGCCGTGTGGTCGAGGAGGGCCCCGCCGAGCAGGTATTCCGCAACCCGGCCGACGCCTACACCCGCACCCTGCTCGGTGCGGCCCCCAGCCTTCTCATCCATAACTAACGAAATCAGGAGTTCATCCATGTCAGTTTCCACCTTCGGCGGAGTCGTCCCGCCCCTCGTCACCCCGCTCACCGCCGACGGCGCGATCGACCTCGAATCGTTCGAGCGTCTTGTGAACCACCTCATCGACGCCGGTGTCGACGGCCTGTTCGTGCTGGGTTCCTCGGGCGAAGTCGCCTTCCTCTCCGACGCGGACCGTTCGCTCATCCTCAGCGAAGCCGTGCGCATCGCCGCCGGCCGGGTCAAGGTACTCACCGGCGTCAACGACATGACCCCTGCCCGGGTCGTGCAGCAGATCCGCCTGGCCGAAGCCGCCGGCGTTGACGCCATCGTGGCTACCGCCCCGTTCTACACCCTGCCCAACCAGGCCGAGATCGAGACGCACTTCCGCCTGCTCGCCGCCGCCACCGATCTGCCGATCTTCGCCTACGACGTTCCGGTGCGGGTGCACAACAAGCTCGGTCTCGAGATGCTCGTGCGCCTGGGTACCGAGGGCATCATCGCCGGCGTGAAAGACTCCAGCGGCGACGACGTCGCGTTCCGCCGACTGGTGATGGCCAACCGTGCCGCCGGCAGCCCGCTCGTTCTGTTCACCGGTCACGAGGTCGTCGTCGACGGTGCCCTGCTGCTCGGCGCCGACGGCGTCGTTCCCGGACTCGGCAACGTCGACCCGAAGCGCTACGTCGACCTGGTCGCCGCGGCCAAGGCTGGCGACTGGGTCGCCGTCCGCCGCATCCAGGATGAGCTGTCTGAACTGTTCGAGATCGTCTTCCAGGCCTCCGGCGTGAGCGGCGAGGCCGCCGGTCTCGGCGCGTTCAAGACCGCGCTCGCGCACCTCGGCATCATCGCGACCAACCGGATGTCGCCGCCGGTTCCCGCCCTCACCGGCGAGACCGTCGAGCGCATCGAAGCCATCGTCGACCGCGCGGGCCTCTTGGTGCGATGAGCCTCGTCATCGGCGTCGATCTCGGCGGCACCAAGACCGCCGCGGGCCTCGTCGCCGCCGATGGCACCGTCATCCGGCGGGTTTCGGCGCCGACACCCGCGGCGAAAGGCCCCGCGGCCGTGCTGCAGACCATCGTCGACCTCGCCACCCGCCTCACCGAATCCGCAGCCGGCGCACCCCTGGCCGGCTGCGGAATCGGCGCGGCCGGCGTGATCGACCCGGTCAGCCGCACCGTTCAATTCGCCACGAACTCCCTGCCCGGCTGGACCGGAACACGGCTCGGCGCCGAGATCGAAGACCGGCTGGGCCTGCCGGTCGCCACCGTCAACGACGTGCACGCCCACGCCCTCGGCGAGGCCGTGCACGGTGCCGGCCGGGGCGAACGCACCGTGCTGGTGCTCGCCGCCGGCACCGGAATCGGCGGTGCGCTGGTGATCGACGGCGTGCTGCAGTCCGGCCGGCACGGCGCCGCCGGCCACTACGGCCACCTGCCCGCCGCCGAGGCGGCCGGTCTGGCCTGCACCTGCGGCGGAACCGGTCACCTCGAGGTCATCGCGTCCGGCCCCGCCATCCTCGACGCCTACCTGCGCCACGGCGGCAGCCCGGTCCGGAACACCCAGGAGATCTTCGCCCGGGCCGACGCGGGTGACACGCTGGCGGCCGAGATCATCGACGTCGCCGCATCCGCCCTCGGACGCGCCCTCGGCGGCCTGATCAACAGCGTCGACCCCGACATCGTGATCGTGGGCGGCGGGCTGGCCGCCGCCGGCCCGCGCTGGTGGACCGTGATGGAAAGCCACGCCCGCGCCGAAGCGCTGGGCCTTCTGGCCGGCTGCCACATCGTGCCCACGCGGCTTGGCGCCGACTCGGCCATCGTCGGCGCGGCCTCTCTGCTCGCCGCGCCGGCGGTCGCTCGTCTTTCCTCGTGACGGCGCCCCGTCGTTCGTTACCCGCACCGACACCTCAACACTTCGAACGGATCCCCGCCATGCCCCACCCTCTCCTCGGCACGCTCAAGGGCGGCCTCATTGTTTCGTGCCAGGCCTACCCGAACGAGCCCATGCGGCACCCCGAGACGATGACCCAGATCGCCGAGGCAGCGGTGCGCGGCGGCGCGGTGGGCATCCGCGCCCAGGGCCTCGACGACATCCGGTCGATCCACCAGCGGGTGGCGCTGCCACAGATCGGTCTGTGGAAGGACGGAGTTGACGACGTGTTCATCACTCCGTCGCTCAGACATGCCTTGGCCGTGGTTGAGGCTGGCGCCGAGATCGTGGCCATCGACGGCACCCGCCGGGCCCGGCCTGACGGACTCAGCCTGGCGCAGACGATCGCCCGCATCCACGATCAGACTGGCGCCCTGGTGATGGCGGATGTCGGCTCGGCGGCCGACGGCATCGCCGCCTTCGAGGCCGGTGCCGACTGCGTGGGCACCACCCTGTGCGGCTACACCGGTGAACGGCCCAAGACCGACGGACCCGACCTGGAGGTGCTGCGCATCCTCGCCTCGGTGTTGCCGATCCCGGTGATCGCCGAGGGGCGGGTGCACACACCCGACCAGGCTTCGGCATGCGTCGATGCCGGGGCGTTCGCGGTGGTCGTGGGCACGGCCATCACGCATCCAACCACAATCACCAACTGGTTCGCGGAATCCGTCGCACGTTAATAGTCCATGAGCCGTTGTGCTCAGGCTAGAAGGAGAAGAAACACCATGGAAATCATCATCGTGGCCTCGCCGGCCGAGGTCGGCCGCGTCGCGGCGGCCAAAGTCGCCACCGTCGTCGCGCAGAATCCGTCGGCAGTCATCGGGCTCGCCACCGGATCGAGTCCCCAGGGGATTTACGTCGATTTGAGACGACGGGTCCAGGCCGGGGAAATAACGTTCGCCCATGCGCGCGGATTCGCCCTCGACGAGTATGTGGGCATCCCGCTCGAACACCCGGAGTCGTACGCCAGCGTGATCGCGCGTGATGTCGTCGCGCCCCTGGGCTTCGAACCCACGCGCGTCAGCGTGCCCGACGGCCGCGCCGTCGACCTCGAATCCGCCGCGAAGGACTACGACGCAGCCATCCGAGCCGCCGGCGGGATCGATGTGCAAATTCTCGGCATCGGCGCCAACGGGCACATCGGCTTCAACGAACCGACGTCGTCCTTCGCGTCTCGGACCCGGATCAAAACGCTCGCCCCACTGACGAGGCAAGACAATGCACGCTTCTTCGACTCCATCGAACAGGTGCCCATGCACTGCATGACCCAGGGCTTGGGCACGATCCTTGAGGCTCGGCAGGTTGTGCTGGTGGCGCACGGCTCGGCAAAGGCTCAAGCAGTCGCCGCAGCGATCGAAGGCCCACTCAGTTCCTTCGTACCCGGCAGTGCCCTGCAGCTACACGAGCACGCCACAGTCGTCCTTGACGAGGAGGCGGCGGCAGATCTGCAGCTCGCTGACTACTACCGGTACACGTACGCCAATAAGCCGGCCTGGCAGGTAGAGCATTGACGGAGGCGGTTCCGCGGACGACACTCATCCGCGCAGCGCGCGCGGTGGACGCGCGCAGAACTCTCGAGGACGCCTGGGTACTCATCACCGGCAACACCATCCACGCTGTCGGCAGCGGACCGGATGCGCCGGCCGCGCACCGCGTGCTCGACTTAGGGCAAACGACGCTGGTTCCCGGCTTCATCGACCTCCACGGGCACGGTGGCGCGCAGGGGGCCTACGACAACGGGCCGGACGACATCGCCGCCGCGCTAGCGATGCACCGGCAGCACGGTACGACCCGCGCCGTGTTGAGTCTTGTCGCGAACCCCGTCGCTATGCTGGCCCGCTCGCTGGACACCATTCGGGAAGCGATGTCAGACGATCCCTTGATTCTCGGTGCCCACCTCGAAGGGCCGTTCCTCTCCCCGCATAACCATGGAGCTCACCAGCCGGGATACCTGCTTGAGCCAACGCGGTCGACCGTGGGTGACCTCTTGAATTGCGGTCGGGGGGTACTCACCCAGATCACGATCGCCCCCGAACTGGTGGGTGCCTACGACGCGATCCGACAAATCGTCGACGGCGGCGTAATCGCCGCGGTGGGTCATACCGTCGCAACCCAGGACATCACACGGAAGGCATTCGACGCCGGCGCGACGGTACTCACGCACGCCTTCAATGCCATGCCGGGCATCCACCACCGCGAACCGGGACCGATCATGGCGGCTGCTGACGACGACCGGGTCACAGTGGAACTCATCCTCGACGGCATTCACGTCGCCCCGATCGTGGCGCGCACCCTGTTTCAGGCAGTACCGGGACGAGTCGCCCTGATCACGGATGCCATGGCCGCCGCGGGATCCCCGGACGGCGCCTATCTGCTCGGTTCGCTGAACGTGACCGTCGCAAACGGCATCGCACGCGTCGAGGGATCTGACACTATCGCGGGCTCAACCCTCACCCAGGATGCGGCACTGCGAATGGCCGTCGGTCGTCTCGGCCTGAGCCTGACAGACGCCGTCACCGCGCTGACTGCCACTCCCGCCGCTGCGCTCGGGCTGGACGATCGACTCGGCTACCTGGCCCCGGGGTTCGCCGCAGACCTCGTCGGGCTCACGAGCGATCTCGCGGTCTCCCACGTCTGGGCAGACGGTGTTCAGCTTGCTCCACGACCAGCCCCGCATTCCTGAGCCGGTAATCGGGCAAAACCTCGCCGCCATCCAGGGGACGCTTGACCCGTAGCGCCTTCAGCCGCTTCGGCGCGTTGAAGGTCTCGCGGCGTTACTTCACGCCTCTCAGCTCGGCCAGAGTGGTCCCGCCTGATAGCCACTGTGTTGGCGGGACTTCCCGCACCAGCACCCGGATGCTGGATGCTGGTGCGCCCCACTCTTCCACTGCGTTGTGCACGCGCTGCATCAGGTCGCGCAGCTGCTCGTCTGTTCGGCCTTCGGCGAGACTGATGTCAATGATGGGCATGCTGCCTCCAGTGTGCGGGCGATCAGTCTACTGACGCAGCGCGGCCACTGCAGATGCGGTGTCGGTCGCCGTGGCGATGTTGGTGAGCGCGAAGTTGAGGGCGGCGTGCTGCCACTCGGCACTGAGGCTGGACGTGGCATCCGTCACGATCGTGACCTCGTAGCCGAGGTCCGCGGCATCCCGGATAGTGTGCTCGACGGCCATGTTCGTCCACGCGCCGGCCACGACAAGCGTGCGGATGCCGAGATTGCGGAGCATGCTGTCGAGGCTGGTGCCGTTGAAGACGCTCATTCGGGTGCGGTCGAGCACGATCTCGTTGTCCGCGGGGGTGAGCTCGTCGACGATCTGAGCTCCCCAGCTACCGAGTGTGAAAGTGTCGGGTGCCAGCATGCGGAAGATCGGGGCATTGTCGCCGCCGAGTCCCGGCTGGGGATAGACAATCATCCGGCTGTGGAAGACGGGCGTTCCGGACATTCGCGCCGCATCCAAGATGGAGCGCACATTCGGCACGACATTCTGGCTCGCAGCGTGCTCGGCGGCACCGGTTCCCGCGTAGGCGCCGTCGGGGTGCACGGTGTCGTTCTGCATGTCGATCACGAGGACTGCAATGCTCTTGGGGGAGGTCATGGTGGAGCCTTTCTACGGTGGCGGAGAGACCGACGGGCCGGATCAGAGGCCTATCGTATAGAAGAATCTTCCACTACATTATATTCTTAGGAATGCACATGAGTGCAGGCCATGACAGTTTGGAGAACGTGATGGTTCGGGCTTGTTTCTGGGCGGCGGCGCGCGCATGACCGGCACGATGCGTGCGGTCGTCATCGACCAGCCGGGTGGCCCAGAGGCGCTCCAGATCCGCAACGTTCCGATCCCGACGCCCCAAACTGGATGGGTCTTGATCCGGGTCGAGGCGTTCGGGCTCAACCGTTCCGAACTGCACTTCCGGTCCGGCGTTGCCTCGACCGGGTCGTTCCCGCGCATCCCCGGCATCGAAGCGGTCGGGGTCGTCGTGGATGCGCCCGGCGACGAGTTCCCGATCGGGACGAGTGTCGCGGCAATGATGGGCGGTATGGGCCGGGCCTTCGACGGCGGTTATGCGGAATACGTCTCCGTGCCCGCACGCATCGTCGTTCCCTTCTCGAGCTCCCTGGGCTGGGACGTGCTCGGCGCCGTGCCCGAGATGCTCCAGACCGCGGCCGGATCTCTCCGGGTCGGCCTGGAAGCCGTCGACGGACAGAGCCTGCTCATCCGCGGCGGCACGTCGTCGGTGGGATTGGCCCTGGCCACTCTCGGTGCGCTTCGCGGGATGACGGTGCTCGCCACCACCCGCAACCCGGCGAGTCGCAATCTGCTCGAGGCCGCCGGTGTGGACCACGTGATCATCGATGACGGTTCGGTGGCCGCGCGGGTGCGGGAGATCGTGCCGGGCGGTGTCGATGGCGCCGTCGAGCTGGTCGGCGTCAACGTGATGCGCGACACTCTGCGTGCCGTGCGCACCGGAGGGACGGTCTGCTTCACGGGCATGCTGAGCGACCAGTGGACGATCAGCGAGTTCTATCCGATGGACTGGCTTCCGAACGGCGTGCGACTCACCGCCTACTCCGGGGAGGCCGCCGACCTCTCTGCGGCCGAGCTGCAGGGCTTCCTTGACGCCGTCGTCGCCGGCCGGGCGCGGGTTCCGGTCGGTCGGGTCTACCGGCTCGATGAGATCGTGCAGGCGCACCGCGACATGGAGGGCGGCGTCGCGGGCGGCAAGCTTGTCGTGCTGACCCGGTGATCGAGTTCGACAAGGTCTCCAAGGTCTATCCGAGCGGCGCTGCCGCCGTTCGCGACCTGTCCCTCCAGATCCCGAGTCACGCCATGATCGCGCTTGTCGGGTCCTCCGGGTCGGGCAAGACCACGCTGCTGCGGATGGTCAACCGTATGGTTGCCCCGACCGGGGGCCGTGTCCTCATCGATGGCCGCGATATTCGCACGATGGAGCCCACTAGCCTTCGGCGATCGATCGGGTACGTTCTGCAGGGTGGCGGTTTGCTGCCCCACCGAACCGTTGTCGACAATGTCGCCACGGTCCCGGTGCTCAACGGCCGTTCCCGGGTTTCCGCACGTCGGGATGCGCTGGGGCTGTTGGAACGGGTCGGCCTGGATCGTGCCCTGGCGGGCCGGTACCCGGCGCAACTCTCCGGCGGGCAGCAGCAGCGAGTCGGCGTTGCCCGCGCCCTGGCAGCGGATCCAAACATCCTTCTCATGGACGAGCCCTTCGGGGCCGTTGACCCGATCGTGCGCCGCGAGCTGCAGGACGAAGTGCGGCGCCTGCACCGTGAACTCGGCAAGACCATCGTGTTCGTCACGCACGATGTCGATGAGGCTTTCGCGCTGGGCGACGAAGTCGTGCTGCTCCGCGCCGGCGGCGAGGTCGCCCAACGCGGCACGCCTGCCCAGCTGCTGACCCAACCGGCCGACGCCTACGTCGCAGAGTTCGTCGGGGCGGCAGATCCCTCCCGTGCCCTGTCGGTACGTGAGGTCAACGGTGTGCGGCTCGTGGTCGATCGCACCGGCCGGTTTCTCGGGGCTCTGGCACCGTGAACTGGCTTAGCCAGAACCTGGACAGGATCCTCGAGTTGACAGCGGCACACCTGTCCCTCGTTCTTCCGGCGATTCTGCTCAGCCTGCTGGTCGCGGTGCCGCTCGGCCGTATCGTGAACGGTCTCCGCCGAGTGCGCGGACCTGCTCTGGGCGCCATCGGGGTGCTCTACGCGATTCCCGCGCTGCCCATGTTCATCCTCGTCCCGTCGATTTTCGGCACCGGTCTGAGATCACCTGCTACCGCTGTCATCGTTCTCACGGCCTACGGAGTCGCCATCCTGACCCGCTCGGCCGGTGACGCGTTCGAGTCGGTGCCCCAGTCCGCGTTGGCGGCGGCATCCTCGGTTGGATACTCACCATGGCGCCGCTTCTGGGACGTTGAACTACCGCTCGCCTCGCCAATCCTCATCGCGGGCCTGCGTGTGGTCTCGGTCAGCACGGTCAGCCTGGCGACGATCGGAGCGCTCACCGGTGTCTCCAGCCTGGGCACGCTTTTCACTGACGGATTCCAACGCGGCATCGTCGGTGAAGTCGTCACCGGGCTCGTTCTCACCGTCATGATCGCCGTGGCGATCGACCTGATTCTGGCCGTGTTGGGCCGGGCGTTGACACCCTGGCTACAGGCCTCCCCGCGAAAGGACAAGGCAAATGTCGTTGTGGGCTGAGACGATCGCGTGGTTCCTCGCGCCGGACACCTGGACGGGATCGGGCGGCGTCCCGCAGCGGCTCGTCGAACACGTGCTCATCACGATCGGGGTGCTCGGGGTCGCAGCTGGCCTGGCTCTTCCGGTCGGAGTGATCCTGGGACATCGCCGGCGGGGTGGGGGAGTCATCGTGGTGCTTGCCGGCGCGGCTCGAGCGATCCCGACCCTCGGACTTCTCACGGTGCTGGGCCTGGCTTTGGGAATCGGGCTCGGGGCGCCGATGCTCGCGCTGATCATCCTCGCCATCCCGCCCTTGCTGACCGGAGCCTATGCTGGCGTCGCCGCCACCGACCTGATCACGGTGGATGCCGCACGGGCCGTCGGGCTTTCCGAGGCGCAGATTGTGCGTGGGGTCGAGCTGCCCCTGGCCGCCCCGATCATCGTCGGTGGTCTCCGCTCGGCGACGCTTCAAGTCGTGGCGACCGCCACCCTGGCCGCATACACGGCCGACGCCGGGCTGGGTCGCTTCATCTTCACCGGACTCAAGAGCCGCGAATACGACGAGATGATCGGCGGCTCAATTCTGGTCGTGATTCTGGCCCTGGCCCTGGACGGCGTACTCGCCCTCGTCGTGCGCTGGATGGGCGCGCGCACCCTCGACACTTCCACCCCTGCACCTGTCACAGAAAGAAGCACATGAAATTCACTCGGATTATTCCACTGGCCGCCGGCCTGGCCGTCGTGTCGATCGGCCTTGCGGGCTGCACGAGCACGGACTCGCTCGGCGCAACCGGATCGTCGTCGTCTGAGACCATCGTGGTCGGCTCGCAGGATTATTACTCCAGCGAGATCATCGCCGAGATCTATTCGCAGGCACTCGAATCCGCCGGATACACCGTGGAACGTGACTTCCTCATCGGCCAGCGGGAGGTCTATGTGTCGGAGATTGAGAGCGGCGCCGTTGATCTCTTCCCGGAGTACACCGGGCCGCTGCTCACCTACTGGGAACCCGGTACGTCCGCCCGTCTAGCCGACGAGGTTTACGACGCTCTGGTGGCGGCGGCGCCCGACGGTTTGCACGTTCTCGACGAGTCATCGGCGACCGACCAGAATTCCTTCGTCGTCACTCGCGAGTTCGCTGAGAAGTACGGCGTCACGACCATCGCCGACCTCGCCGCAGTCCCCGTGCCGATCACCCTGGGCGGCAACAGTGAGGGCGAGAACCGACCGGACGGCCCGAAGGGACTCGAGAGCGAATACGGTGTCACGGTCGGTTTCACCCCGATCGAGGACGGCGGTGGACCGTTGACCCTGAAAGCACTGCGGGACGATGCGATCCAACTCGCCGTCATCTACACGGCCGACCCCGCGATCGGATCCAACGACCTGGTGGCACTGGAAGACCCCAAGGGCCTGTTTCTCCCGTCACATGTGGTGCCGATCGCCAGCGACAAGCTCGACGCTGAGGCTCAAGGCATCATCAACGAAATCAGCGCCGCGCTGACGCCCGAGGGCCTCATCGCCCTCAACGCGGAGAGCATCGACAAGCAAGCACCGGCGTCGACTATTGCGGGCACTTGGCTGACGGAACACCTCTAGGCCCACCTGAGTGGCCCAGCATCACTGCAATTGGCTTGAGTGACATTGCGTGCCACCAGATGTGCGGTCGGCTTGGCTCCGTACAGGGAATACTGATGAACACACAGGGAAGCTGGAATCAATGAGTCGCTATTTGGATGTCTTTTCGGAGCTGGTGAGATTGGAGATCAAGCTCTGGAACGGACTCGATGCCCACCTGGAAGCAACAGTTGGGGTGTCCCTGGCCACATTTCAGGCACTTGCCGCGATCCGCTCAACAGCGGGGTCTGCTCGGGTGCAGGACATCTCCGTGAAAATGTCGATCACGGTCGGAGCAACCAGCAAGCTCGTTGACCGGCTCGAACGGGATGGCCTCGCGGTGCGTTCGGCCAACCCCACTGACCGGCGATCCTCCATCGTGGCCCTCACCCAGACCGGAGCGACCACCGTGGCGGCGGCCGAGGCGGCAGCTGAATCACACCTCGCTGGCATGCTGGGTGACATCCTTCCCGGTCAGGAGGCCACGCGCCTCCTCGTTCAGCTGACCGCCCTACAGGATTACGACATCATCACGACGAACCGCTCATAGGGGCGGCGACCCCGGCCGAGACTCGATCGGTTCGGGGTCGTCGCCAGAGGTGTGCGGTTACTTGCCGTTGTACTCGTCGTCGGTGACGTGCTCGAGCCACACGGTGGTGGCCGAGGGATCGTCGCCGGCTTCGAGCATGGCGATGTGCTCCATGAAGGTGCCACCGGACGCGGCGTGGAAGTGTTCTTCGCCGGGTGGGGTGTACAGCGTCTGCCCGGGGTGGACCTCGATGATGCTGCCGTCGCGGGCACCGAAGCGGGCTACTCCCTGGGTGACGCGGAGGTACTGGCCGCGTGCGTGGGAGTGCCAGGCGGTTCGGGCGCCGGGGGCGAAGCGCACGGTGGCGACGGTCATCCGCTGGTCGTCGGTGTGGGGCGTGGCGACGAGGTCAAGCCACACGTCGCCGGCGAACTGAGCGGCCGGGTTCTTGACGGTGGGGTTCTGGGGTTCGATCTGCATGGTGTTTCTCCTTAACAGTGGTGCTGGTTGATGCGCGGGCGATGCCCGGGGCAGGTCGACGCCGATGGGACGACGTTACGACAGATGCAACCAATGAGGGAGGCCCTCCCAGTACGTCCTCCACCAGGGCCTCCCGCATACGGAGCACGTGCGGTTGAGTAGCGCTATGACTGACACCACCAGCAACCAGAACCGCAAGCAGGTCGGCGGAGGCCGCCGAATTCTCGGCGACTTCTCTCCCAAGCTCGCGGCCCTCACCGACGACGTCCTGTTCGAGGATGTCTGGAACCGTCCTGAACTGTCCCCTCGGGACCGCAGCCTCATCACCGTTGCTGTGCTCGCGGCCGGCGGCGACTACGACCAACTCGCCTTCCACCTCGGTCACGCCGTGGCGAACGGTGTGACCCAGGACGAGCTCATCGAAACCATCACCCATGTCACCTTCTACGCGGGCTGGCCCAAGGGGATGGGCTCGATGAATGTCGCCAAGCGTGTCTTCGCCGAACAATGAACCAGACCAGCAATAAGCCAGACCAGCAGGATTCGCTCGTCGACAAGACCATGACCGCCTAGGTGACCGGCGACGGTATCGGTTACGTGAAGAGGGTGCTTCCGGTCTACGCAGCCGGACAGGGGCAGCTTAACCACCGGCGCGTCATCGTCATCCCCGACTCACCCTCCTTCACCGACGCGGCGGCCCTCCCTACCGCGTTGTTCACCGAGCACGGCGCAGTGACCACCGCCGGAATAGCATCGGGTGCCACAGTCCTGTTCACAGAGGCGACTTCCGCGATCGGATTGATCGGTGTGCAGATCGCCAAGGTCCTCGGCTAACTCGCCGAGGCGATCGAACGACTGCGAAGTGGTCACGCCGAAGGAAAGATCGCCGTAACCGTGCACTGACACTCGTTTACAGGGTCTGCACGAGTGGAGCGTCGATGTTGCGCGAGCGAGCGGACAGGACGGTCACCAGGACGAGGATCACAGCCAGGAACAGCGCACTTGTTCCTGTCGTGCCCAGCCCGAGTCCGCCGTCGGCGACGGGCTGGGAAAGGAGGTCACCGGTTGACGCCCCGAGCGGCCGGGTGAGGATGTACGCGATCCAGAACGCCAGCACGGCATTGAGATGAAAAATGAAATATGCGACTGCCACAAGCGCGATAGCGCCGATAAAAACGAGCAGTGCGACGAGGTAGCCGAGGTCCAGGCTTTCGGCGACGAGGTCGCCGGCCGCGGTTCCGAGCGCGAAGGTGAAGAGCACCGCCAGCCAGTAGAACGTCTCCCTGCGCGTGGTGAAAATCGAGTGGATGGAGAGGGTCTCTTCAGACAGAAACCACGTTGTGAAGGTGACCGCGAGGATAACGGCGAACACTGCTGTCGTGACCCACAAGGGCACCCCGAGGCTGTCGGTGAGGTTGTCCGTGATCAACGTGCCCACGATGCTGATGAGCACAACGGCGAGCCAGTACACGGCAGGCACGTAGCGGCGGAGTGTGAACTGCACGAGGAGAGCGGCGATGAGAAACACGGCCATGACGATTGAGGTGAGTGTGAGCCCGAGCCCCAGGTCGACATTGAGGAAGTCCGCGGCGGTCTCACCGACCGTGGTGGCCAGGACCTTGATCACCCAGAAGACGAGGGTGACCTCTGGAACCTTGTTGAGCATTCGACGGGTGGACGACTGACTGCGGGAATGCTCTGAGTTCATGGGTGAACGCTCCTTCTGAGTGGGTTAGCACTAGTCAGCGAAACTGCCCGGGTCTAAGACTTCTCACAGAAGTTATCAGCGGTACCGAATCTCTCAGGAACCAGCAGCATTCTTGGCCGTTTCTTAGAGACAGGTTGCGAGGGTAGACGGATGATCCACTCCATGCTGCCGGTCGCCGGTTTTCTTGACCCTCAAGCGTTGATCTCCGGTGCAGGAGCCTGGGGGCTGGTCGTGATCTGCGCCATCGTCTTCGCAGAAACCGGTCTCCTCATCGGATTCTTCCTCCCGGGGGACACCCTTCTCTTCTTCGCCGGGGTACTCACCCTCAGCGGAGCAGTCAATCAGCCCTTGTGGATGGTCATCCCTGCTGTCGTGCTTTCCGCCGCCGCTGGAGATCAGGTCGGCTACGTCATCGGTCGTCGAACCGGCCCGCCAATATTCGAGCGCCGAGAATCCGGGCTCTTCAGCAGAAGGAGCGTCCAGCGCACGCAGGCGTTCTTTGATCGTTTCGGTCCGGCAGCCGTTTTGGTGGCCCGATTCGTCCCCGTGGTTCGAACGTTCGCACCCGTCGCCGCAGGCGTGGGGAAAATGCGCCGAGGGCTCTTCACCCTGTTCAACGTCGTGGGCGCGTCGGTGTGGGCGACGGGAGTGATCATGCTGGGGTACGGCTTAGCCCACATTCCCGGGGTATCCGAGTTCGCTGCCCGATACATCGACGTTGTGTTGGTGGGCATTGTGGTGCTTTCGGTTATACCGGTCCTGGTGCGCACAGCGATCATTCGTCGCCGGCGAGTGGCGTAGATTTCTCACCCGCTTTCGCTTGTCGCCGCCCCTAGGCAACGCGCGGCGACTGTTTCGCTCGGGGAACCGTGAGCCGAATCGCGGTGCCCTCGCTGGAGCTGGCGAGAACAGCGACTCCTCCGCCGTAGCGCACGGCAATTTCCCGAACCAGCGAGAGACCGATACCGAAACCGGTGCGAGCATCCCCACCGCCATCCACGGCTTGCCCAGAGTGTGCGAAACGATCGAAGACTCGAGCCGGATCTATTCCTTGAATCCCAGGGCCAGTGTCGCGGACTGTGACCGAGACTGCTTTCTGCGTCACAGTCAGGCCCACGTTGACGACTGAGTGCTCGGGTGCGAATCGCAGGGCGTTGTCGAGCAAGGCGATGATGCATCGGGTGATGCTGGATGCTGGCACGCGCGCGGCCGCGGAACCGGTGGTATCGAAGGCTATGGTGACGTGTTTTTCCACGGCGATCAGAGACATCGACTGCACAGCGGCGGCCACTGCCGCGGCCACGTCCACCGCATCAACTTCCTCGACGGAGGGGCTATCGATTTCCGCCGACTCGAGGAGATCATTCACAATGTTGATCAGGTCCTTCGCATCGCTGCGAAGCTCAGCAACGGTTGCGGATGCCGGGTCGTCTGCCGGCAGGGCACGTTGCAAGATCTGCAGCCTGGCATCGAGCACGGCCAACGGCGTGCGCAATTCGTGACTGGCGTCGGCGACGAAGGCACGCTGGATTCGCAGTGCCTCGCCCAGAGGTTGAACCGCCCGCCTGGTGACCAACCAACTCATCACCCCCGCGAGCACGATCAGCGCCCCGCCGAGGACGGCCGCAGCGCGCAGAAGATCAACGGCGCTGAGCGTGAGGTTGTCAGGGTCAGGTACTCTTTCAAACAGCTCAGCGGCAGGTATCTCCGAGAGGAGATACAAGAAAACGGCGAGAATTACGAGCGCGACAACTGCGGCGCAGGTGAGCGCAATACGAGTCCCCACGATGCGTGAAGCGCGTCGGATCGCGAGGGTGTCGCTGTCAATGATGGGGCGGTGGGTCACGGCTGTCCCAGCCGGTAGCCCTGCCCGCGCACGGTGAGGACGATGTCAGTTTCGGTCTTGCGTCGAAGGTAATGCACGTAGGTATCGACAGTGCCGGCGGTGTCGTCAGCGTTGAACACTGCGTTAAGGATCTGCTGACGGCTGAATGTGCGGTTTGGGGCCTCGGCGAGAAGCTTGAGCAAGTCATTCTCTTTGGCCGTGAGCAGAATACGGCCGTCGTACGGCGAATAGATGGTGCGGCTGTCAGGGTAATACGCCCACCCGCCCACGACCAGGGTGCGTCCCTCGCCCGTGAAGACCCGACGGATGGCGCGCAGCCGGGCCAGGAGCTCGTCGAACTCAAACGGTTTGACCAGGTAGTCATTCGCGCCGGAATCAAGACCGTCCACTTTGTCCCTGGTCGTACCGAGTGCGGTGAGCAACAGGATAGGGGTGGTGACCAGCTTGCGGCGAAGAGCAGTAACGACGCTCAGCCCATCCAACGACGGCAACCGTCGATCGATGACCATGACCTCGAAGTCGCCCAGCAGTCCGGCGGAGAGCCCCTCGGCACCGTCGGCCACCAAGGTGACCTCATAGTTCTCGGTCAGCACCTGCGTGATCAGCGGCCCAAGCTTTGCGTCGTCCTCGATCAGGAGCAGTCGAGCGCGGGCTTTGCCCTCAGCGATCATCGGAAGCTCCTTGGACGGCACGAACGGCGGTTGCGTCGGGGCGTTGTCCCTTCAAGTGTGGCACCAGCAGCAGCCACGCGGCATTCTCGAGGACCACGAAGGCTGCTGCTGCACTGAACGGGTGGCCGCTGCCGGAATCAGAGTGTCCATCACCCCAGCGTGCCTCGAGGCATCACAGGGACGTCTAAGAAACCCAAACGCGGGTCGACAGATGCGGGTCAGTCAGGCCGCGGCCCGATTGCTCCCGAGGAGGCCGCTCACGACGGCTGAGTACTCGGCAATCATGCGTTGGCGCCCGAAGCGCGCCCGAGCAGACAGGCTCTGGTTTCGAAGCTCTGGTCTCTGGTCGAGGACAGCATCCCACGTTGCGGCGATAGTGGCCGGGTCGTGCGTCGTGACGAATCCAATGCCGTTCACCGTGACAGCGGAGTCGCCGACATCCGTGGTGACCGGCGTCGCACCGGACGCCGCGCCTTCGAGGAGGCACAGGGGTGATGCTTCGCCGAAGGCACTGGTGAGCGCGACGATGTCGGCGATCTGGTAGATCGCCGGCATGTCATCGCGGATGCCGAGCGCGTGGAGATTTGTCGCAGCGGTGACACCCGAGTCCTGAACCAGGGTACGAAATGCGTCGTTCTCCACGGTCATCCCTGCGCCGCAGACGAGGAAGTGCGTCTCGGGCCGCTGCTGGGAAAGCAGGGCGGCGGAACGCAAGAACAGGCCGGGATCCTTCATGGCGTCGAACCGGGCGGCGAACACCACGACGGGTGCTGCCGCTGGTATCCCGAACCGCCGCCGCGTCGAGGCTTGCTCGTCGTCCGTGCCGGGGCGGAAGCGATCTGTGTCGATGCCGTTGCCGATGACGAATCGTGCTGTCGTCGGCGCCAGAAATGGTCTGTAGGCGTCGCTGGTCGACTGGGCGCACGAGATCTCCGCCGTCAACAGGCCGTTCGAGGCTGCTTCGCTGAGCCAGGACAGGGCCGGCCCCGAGTGCCTCGGGTCGGAGCGATGGAGACACGCGGCAACGGGAATGTCAGGCATCAAGCCGCGCTCACGCAACGCGAGCAGCAGCCCGATCGGCTGCTCCTTCAGCGACAAGATCATGTCCGCTTGCCGGACCGCGTTCGCGGCGATGCGCAGCTGGCGCTCGGTGAACGTGGCCGGTGCAGGTGCGTCCAGCCCGCCAAGTCGCCCCAGCGTCGCCACCTCGACGCCCGACTGGGTGAGGCGGAGATAACGCGGGTCATTGTGCAGGTGCTGAATGGTTGATTCGCGGCGGGCGGCCGATGCGATGGATAGGACGCTATGCCGTTGGCCGGCCCCGCTGTGTAGCCCGGCGATGAGATCGGTATGCAGGATGCGGGCGCCGCCGGCGAAGAAACCTTCATAGAGCGACAGGACTCGAATAGGACGGTTCATCGCGACGCCTCTCGGACTTGGTCAGGTGGTGTGACTGCGGCGACCCCTCGAGCGCATTCACCCGTGTCCGCCACACAGCGATATGCCGTTCGGACAATGCTGGAAGCTACGGGGCGAGATGTCGATTAACCGATGGTGTGCATTGGATGAACGAAAGCTCACGGACGTCGAGTACGAGTCATCGACAGCCGTTGAAGTCTTTCGCGGCGGCGGTCGGCACGCTCAGTGACACGACCATGTCGCCGTCCTCAACGCTCACGTTGTCGGCCTCCACGTCTGCCAGCGCGGCACAGTTCATCATCTCGGCGGGGTCGATCGTGACTGGACCGAGCTGGGCGGCGAGTGCCGTGCCCTCCCGCTCTTCGCCCCCGACGCTGATTCCCGAGACGGAGATCGACAGCTTCCCGTCGACAGCTTCTGGAGTGAGCTCGATGAGGACATCGCCGCCGAGGAGCGCCGACAGGGGTCCGGTGTCGATCGACGCGAGAATCGCACCGTCCGACAGCGTGATGTCGCCGACGGCGATGCCCGCCTTGGCGCTGATCGCCTGCTGCATCTGTGCGGCGTCGAGGTGCGCATCCAGGTGAAGTGTTCCCGTCAGGTACCCCCACAGTACGGGTTGGCTTCCCAGGGCCAGCTCGACCGGCGTGCTCGTCGCCGATAGCTCGGATTCGATACGACTGCGGAGCAGCGCATCCGCGACCGCGGCCAGCGAAGCCCCGGCGAGGAGTGCGGAGATGGCGATGATGAGTACGCGGGTTCGCGCGCGGATGCGGGGCGGCCGGCGGCCGGCCCGTCGTGTCACTACCGTCACTTGGAGCCGTCGAGGAAGAAGTCGTTGAGGATGCTCACGTACTCGGTGGGCTGGTCGAGGTGCACGACGTGTTCTGAGTCGACCCGCTTGTACGTTCCGTCCGAAAGCAGCGACATCGCCTGGTCCGCTTCGTCCTGATCCATCGCCCCGTTCAGTAGTCCGTCGTCAGTTGTCGAGAAGTTTGCGTGGATGAGCAGGGTCGGTGCCGTGATTTTCTGCAGTGCTTCGGCGTGATCGAAGCCTTCGTTCCACGATCCGTCGTAGAACGCGGCACCGAATCGCGGGTCGTATTCTTCGAGTCCGCGCATGAGCAGACGAATGGTCTCGTCGGGGATGAAGTTGAGCTCGACGGGTTCGCCCGGATTCGCCTCGCGGTAGGACGTGGTGAAGTATTTGATCACCGTCGCGGAGCCAGGAAACACGTTCTTGTCGAAGAATGCGGAGTTGTAGTCGAGCCAGTACACGAGGAAGTCCTCGTTGCCGGTTTCGCTGCTGGCGACGTCGTAGCTGCTCTTGAACGCCTTGATCGCCACGGTGTTCTTGATCTCGGGGTATTCGGAGGCGAACAGGGGCGGGTCCTCGAGTACGGCTGCCCTGACGATGTCGGGCCGGTTGGCTGCCAGCCAGGTCGTGAGGAGCCCGTCGGAGGAGTTGCCGCTGACGAAGGCCGGTTCGCCGATCTCCCGATCCATGAACGCGCCCAGATCGGCGCCGATCTGGTTCGCTGTCATCGGATAGTCGTCGGGGTAGGTCGTCGCGCCGTGGCCCTGGTAGTCGACGACGAAGACGTGGTAGTCATGCGCGAGATCCGGCATGACGCGGCTGTAGTCGAACCAGTCCATCAACTGCGCGTGCAGAAGTACGAGGGGTGGGCCGTTGTCGGGGCCCTCCACGTAGCTTAAGTTGACGTCGTTGACCTGCGCGGTCTTCTGCTCGTAACCGGCGTCGGCAACCTTCTGGATCCACGGGTCGACGTAGCTGTCGACGGAGTGCTTGAAGATGGCGAACGTCGTCACCGCCGCCACCGCGACCACTGCGACGTTGGCGCCGATCACGAGCCAGACCTTCCTCGCCCTCGAATGCGTTCGGGCCACGCCGGTCTTCGTTCCAGTGGTCGTGCCTGACATGTGGTCCTCGGTTCCCAATTTCATGTACACGCGCTGCGATCGGGCTGCTGTGGCCCAACGCAATAAAGCTAACGTAGCTATTATTCATGAATAATAGCTGTGTGAGTAGAGTGGCGCAGGTTACTGAGCGCCCGGCGGATGGAGAGAGAAATGGAAGCGAGATCGGATGCGCCCGCGCGATCGTCGTCGCGCTCTCGCGCCGAAATCGCCGCCGAACAGATCGCGGAGGTCGCTCGTGTGGCTGGAGGGGGAGTGCGCCTCGGGAGCCGCGAGGAGATGCGAGCGTTGTGCGGAGTTTCCGTCGGCACCCTGCACGAGGCGCTGCGACTGCTGCAATCGACGGGAGAGATCTTCGTTCGGACAGGTCCCGGCGGCGGGGTGTTCGCCGGCGAGAGCTCGGCGCTGTCCGGTCTTGTTCGATCGATTCATGGGCAAGTCTTCGACGCCCCCTTGTATCCGCAGACAGCCCGAGTGCTGGGAGCCCTCCGTCCGCTGATCTTCGCGGACGCGATTGGGAGTATGAATGACACCGGAGCTGCGAGGCTGGGAGAACGTGTGTCAGCGCTCGAAGCTGCGCGCGACGGAGAGTTGCGCGATCTTGTTCGCTCGAGCCTCGAGGTCTTCGCCACGATCGTCTCGATCCCGCCGCCCGGCATCCTGAAAACGGTGGCAGCATCCATCCTGCGGGCTCAGATGGACACACTGCGGGAGCTCTCGGGGCAGATCGGCTCAGAGTGGCGTGCCACTGCGGACGAACACATCGAAGCCGTCTCAAATATGGTCCGAGCGATCGTTGACGCCGACCTCACTCGAGCCCTCGCCTACGCCAGCGATCCACCCTTCATGGGGCTTTTCGAAAAGATCGCCGACCGCTCGGCTACGGGATCGCGGTGATTCTTTCAGAGAACGCCGCGTATCCGGTGTCCGACGGCGATTGACTCCCCGGATACTGCGGACAGGGGCGAAATGAGGAAGGCCACGAGGTCGGCGATCTGAGCTGGCGATGACTCTCCGCCGCGGCCATCGGCCACGACGGTTGCCGGCTCCTCTGTCACGAGCGCCGGATTGACGGTGTTGATCGTGACCCCTGACCCGGCGATCTCGTCGGCAAGGTTTTTCGCGGTGATGTTGAGCGCGGCATTGCGCACGGCCCCGGTGACATTGCCGGTAATGAAGGCGTTCTGTCCGCTGATGCCCACAATGCGCCCGTATCCGGCAGCGAGCATGACCGGGATGGCCGCGTTCGCGACTCTGAGGAAGGCGAGTGCCTTACCATCGAACGCTTCCGCGACCTGCGCCGGGTCGCTGTTGCGTGACGGGTCGAGAGTATGCGCTGCGGGGGCTGCGGCGACGACCACGGCATCGAGCCGACCGTGATCCGCGACAGTCTTCGCGATGCCGTCGTCGACCGACCTCTGGTCGGCGGCATCCAGGACGATTCCCACGTTCGCGGTGCGCGATGCCACAACGACCGTGGCGCCCTCGGCGCGGGCTCGATCGACGATGGCGGACCCGATGAAGCCCGTCCCGCCCACGACGAGAACGACCCGGCCACGCAACTGAAGATCCATGCATCCACGCTAGTGCGCCGCGCCGAATAACCCGGCTGGTTTGACGGATTGTCGAGAGGCTGGTCGTGGCGGATGCGCGCTGGGTGCACCACGGGTAGAGTTCGGGGAACGTGACACGATTTGAGGAGGTGAGCCCGATGCACACACTGTCCACTCTGGGCGCTCCTTCGAGTTCACGATCGCGCGACTGACGTAGCCGTCGCGGGGAGCGCTGCACGCACTCTCAGAAAGCTACGACTATGAATGATTCCCTCACGCGCGACTCGGAGCCGACATCCCCGGACGCTTGCCCATCCCGCACGGCGTTGGTGCTCGGCGGTGGCGGGTCGACGGGCAACGCCTGGTTGATCGGCGTCGTGGCCGGCCTGGTCGAGGCCGGGTTGGATGTGACAGAGGCCGATCTGATCGTCGGCACCTCCGCCGGATCCACCGCAGCGGCCCAGATCACCGGCGCGAGCCCCACCCAGCTGCTGGCCGACATCCTCGCCGCCACACCCCCGGCGCCGACGCGACCGGACCGATCCGGCCGAGGACCTGCGCCGACCAGGTCCGCGACCGACCACCTGGAGCGTACGAGCGCACTCATCGCCGCCGCCGAGGATGCGGCCGCCATGCGCTGCAGAATGGGTGCGGCAGCCCTCGACTTGGCGGCGGAGTTGGACGACTCCGTGCAGACGCGGTGGCGCGCGACCGTCGCGACCAGACTGCCCAGCCAACTCTGGCCACGGCGGCGGGTGCTCATCACTGCGGTCGATGCCCGAACCGGAGAACCGGTTGTGTTCGACCGTCACAGCTGGGTCGACTTGGTCGACGCCGTGGCCGCCAGCTGTGCCAGCGGATTCGCCTACCGCATCGGCGATGCCTGGTACATCGACGGCGGCTATCGGTCTAACGCCGACAATGCCGATCTGGCAGCCGGATACGCGCGGGTGCTCGTGCTGTCACCCTTCGGTGGCCGATCTCTCACGCCGGTGCGCTGGGGCCTGCATCTCGCAACGCAGGCCGATGAGCTACGTGCCGGCGGCAGCAGAGTGGAAACGGTCTTCCCCGACAGCAGCTCCGAGCACCTGTTCGGCGCCAATGCGATGAATCCGTCGCTCCGTCCGCCCGCCGCACGGGTCGGGTACGACCACGGCAGGGCGCTCGCCGAGCGGCTTGCGGAATTCTGGCGCTGAGGCTGGCGAACCCGGGCGAGATGGCCAAGCGGTGCACGATAGCCGGGGCGGGCGTACCATGGGCCGCAAATCTCGGCGGTGCTCTCTGGGCAGCGGTCGAGCCTGATGATCGGAGTAGTGATGGTTGAGACTTCTCTCGACGCCCTGGGCCCCGTCGACTTTCTCATCGTGGAGTTTCCCGAGGGACAATCGACGTTCTCGGGCGAGATGGCCGAGGAGCTGGTGAGGCTCACCGACTCGGGAACCATCCGCCTCATCGACGCCGTCATCCTCGCCAAGGATCACCAGGGCGGCATTGAGGCGATGGAACTCTCCGACGTCGGAGACCTCGGCGCGCTGCAGACGCTCGAAGCCGAACTGGCAGAGCTGCTCGCCGAGGAGGACATCGTGAACCTCGCCGCGGCGATGGACCCCGGAAGCATTGCCGGTGTGCTCGTCTACGAGAACCTGTGGGCCGCGCCCTTCGCGTCTGCGGCGCGGCGCGCCGGGGGCCAACTGATCGCGAATGGACGAATCCCCGTTCAGGCCATCATCGCCTCCATCGACGCCGATGAGGCACCAGAGCCGCGAGACACACCCGAGACACCAGGAGGATGACATGCCGCTGAGGCCCGCACGAGTAGGACGAGTCGGCGTTGTACGTGCGCCGGTCGCCAAGGCCGCCGTCGTCGGCGCGGCGGTTTCCCCCGGCCCGTCGCCGGTCGCGAAGGCGGCTGTCGTCGGAGCCGCCGTCACACCCCGCCGGCGCAGGATCTAGCGCCCAGCGCCCCCTAGCTCCTAGCGCCAAGGGCCGTCGAGGACCATCATGGCCCGGTGGTGCTCTTCTCTGATCGTGTCGACGCCGGCCGGCAGCTGGCGGGCCAACTCCTCGAGCTGCGTGGACAGGACGTTGTGGTGCTGGGCATTCCCCGAGGGGGAGTGCCGGTCGCCTTCGAGGTCGCCGCCGCGCTCGCGGCCCCGCTCGACGTGATCGTGGTGCGCAAGCTGGGCGTGCCCTTTCAACCCGAACTCGCGATGGGCGCCATCGGCGAGGGAGGCGAAGAACTCGTCGACGAGTCGATCGTGGCGCTCACCGGGGTCACGGATGCGGAGGTGCAGGCGGTCGAGACCCGCGAACGTGCCCACCTGGATGCCCGGGTGGCCCGGTTGCGGCCGGGTCGTGACCGGATTTCCCTGCAGGGGCGCATCGCGGTAATCGTTGACGACGGCGTGGCCACCGGTGCCACGGCGCAGGTGGCCTGTGATGTGGCCAGGCGGCTCGGCGCCGAGAGGGTGATCCTCGCGGTGCCCGTGATCGCCGCCAGCACCCTGGGTACACTCACCGGCGCCGACGACGTCGTCTACGTCGCTGCGCCGGAAGCCTTCTGGGCGGTCGGGCAGTTCTACACCGATTTTTCCGCCACCGACGACGCCGAGGTCGTGCGCCTGCTCGACGAGGCCGCGCGGCGGCTGACCGGAGACGTCGCTCCGCCGGCGCCGGACACCGATGCCGATGCCGATGCCGATATCGAGGTTGAGATTCCTCTCGCCGAGGTGACGTTGCGCGGGCACCTGCACCTGCCGGCATCGCCGACCGGGGTGGTGCTCTTCGCCCACGGCAGCGGCAGCAGCCGGCACAGCCCCCGCAATCAGTATGTGGCCGACGTGCTGTACGGGGCGGGGCTGGGCACGTTGCTGTTCGACCTGCTCACGCCGCAGGAGGAATTGGACCGCGGCAACGTCTTCGACATCGAGTTGCTCGGGCGGCGTTTGACCGAGGTCACCCACTGGGTGTCGGACCGCGCGGACGCGGCTGGAAGCCACATCGGCTACTTCGGCGCCAGTACCGGAGCCGCCGCGGCCCTCTGGGCGGCCGGCGACCCCGGTGTGACGATCGCCGCCGTCGTGTCCCGTGGTGGCCGGCCCGATCTGGCCGGCGCCAGGTTGCCGCAGGTGACCTCGCCCACACTGCTCATCGTTGGCGGTGCCGACACCGACGTGCTGGAGCTCAACCGCGACGCGCAGAGACTCCTGCGCTGCGAGAACCGGGTGGCCGTCGTGCCCGGGGCCACCCACCTCTTCGAGGAGCCGGGCACGCTGGGCGCCGCCGCCGAGTTGGCCGCAGACTGGTTCGCCCGCTTCCTGCTGCCGCCAGACGTCGAGGCGCCGGCGTAAAGGGTTGGTCGCTGGAATGCCGGGCTTGCGGGAGGTTCGGTGTTGGACGACGCTGCAGCCATGGCGCTCTTCACCGATCGAGCGGATGCCGGCCGCCAGCTGGCACACATCCTCACGGGCTTTCGGGGCCAGAACATCGTGGTGCTCGGCCTGCCACGCGGGGGAGTGCCGGTTGCAGCGGAGGTGGCGAAGGCACTGGATGCGCCGCTGGACGTGATCATCGTGCGCAAACTCGGTCTTCCGTTCGACCTCGAGGTGGCTATGGGCGCGATCGGCGAGAACGGGGTGCGGGTGTTCAACCCGCGCGTGCTGGCGCTCGCCGAGGTCACCGGCGCCCAGATTCAGGCTGTCGAACGCCGGGAGCGAATCGTGCTCGAGGCGAGGGCGGCTGAGTTGCGGTGCGTTCGCCCGCCCCTGAATCTGGCCGGCCGCACGGCCGTCATCGTGGACGACGGGGTGGCCACCGGGTCCACGGCTCGAGCAGCGTGCCGGGTCGCCCGGCATCTCGGTGCCGCCCGGGTGGTGCTGGCGGTGCCCGTCATCGCGGCGCAGGCCGAGTCGGAGCTCAGACAGCCCGCGGGCACGGCCGCAGACGAGGTTATCGCGGTTGCGACGCCCTTCGGCTTCGCGGCCGTCGGGCAGTACTACCGGCGATTCGACGCCGTCGGGGAGGCGGAGGTGTCGGCTCTGCTCACGGCGGCGGCGGAGCGTCGCTCCGACACCACCTGACGGTCAGGGCTCGCCGCGCCAGCGTCCATCGCGGAACGCCAGGGCCGCCCGGCGCACCTCGACCACGCCGTACAGAGCGGCCGGGCATTTCTCCGCCCAGCCCAGCGCTGTGGCCCGGTTCGGCACGTCGATCACGAAGCAGCCCGAGAGGGTCTCGACGGCGTCGATGAAAGGTCCGTCGCGCACCTCCCGGCTGCCGCCGCGGAGCGTAACGGTGGTGGACTCGGCTGCGGGCCGGAAGATGTCCGCCGCCACCAGCGCACCGGACTCTTGCAGCGAGGCCGCATACGCGTCGAAGAGTTCCCGGAACGGCGCCAGCTCCTCCTCGGAGATGTCGCCCTCCCTGGTCTCGGCCTTGATGATGAGCAACGAGAAACGCATGAGATCTCCTTCGATATGCGTTTACAAGTCGCGCGATATGCGGTTACAGGTCGAGCGACTCGTGTGGTTCGAGCGGGAAGAAGGTGCCGCCGTTCTGTTCGGTGGCGGCCTTGATCCGGGAATTCGACAGGTCCTTGCCACTGCGTGACAGGCCCATCTCGTGAGTGGGGAAACTGCGGCGCGGCTTGACCGCGAGCACGTAGTCGATGACCTCACTGATCTTCAGCCACGGAGCACCGGCCGGCACGGCCAGGGTCTGCACGTCGATGCCGTCGGGAATCGTGAACGCGTCGCCCGGGTAGAACAACTCGTCGTTAACGAGCACCCCCACATTGTCGATCACGGGGATCGACGAGTGGATCACGGCGTGCTTCTCGCCAAAGAACCGCAGGGTGAACGGCCCGGCCGTCACGGTGTCGCCCTCGGCGACGACGGTCACGGGGATGTCACCGGCCGCGGCGGCCACGCCGGCGGGTCCGTAGATCGGCACGCCGGGGTTCATGGCGATCACCCGGCCCAATTGCTCGGGGGTCCAGTGATCGGGGTGCTCGTGCGTAATGACCACCGCGGCCGCATTCGCGGTCTCGGTGAGCGCGGTGGTGAACGATCCGGGGTCGATGAACAGCTTTTGCCCTGAGGCTTCGAGGACGAGTGCGGCGTGCTCCAGTTTGGTCAACTTCATGTCTCGAGCTAATACCCAAACCCAGCCACCGGCAACGATCGACACGCGCATCCTGAGAGCACCCGCAGCCGTGCACGGTACTCTGACAGCAGCAACGGATGCCTGTGCGACGCGCGGACGAACACCTCGATTTGAACTGAGTATCGAGCATGTGGCATACTCGTGAAGTTGCAAAAACGGCCCCATCGTTTAGCGGCCTAGGACACCGCCCTCTCACGGCGGTAACACCGGTTCGAATCCGGTTGGGGTCACAAACGCCCGGTTCTCCCTCTGCTGAGGGGGACCCGGGCATATTTCGTTAAGGCCCGGAACGACGTCGAAAGCCGAGTTCAGGGACTCGTGCGGCGAACGTGGCGAAGAAGAAGACCTGCGCTGGCAATGTGGATGACTGCGGCAACACTTGCTCCGACGACGCCGGGCGTTCTGGAACGAGCCGCGATGGCCACGTCGCCCAGCTGCACGAGTCCACCTCCGAGAAACGCAACGGCGGCGGCTGTCGGAGCGCGCCGCATCGTCAGGCCGGCCGCGACGAGGCCGGCCGCAATGCCCACCGCTCGAAGACCATACATATCGACGAAAAAGCCGGTCGCTACGTCCGAGGCGACGGGTGTTCTGACGAGGTTCGACGGGTTGACGATCGCGACCACACCGAAGGCACCCGAGGCCACAGCCACGGCGATGTTCAGCCCGGACAGACCGGTCCAGGTGCCGGATCGTGCGATACCCACATCATTCACGGACTGATTCATGTCGGTACTGTATCGGGCGCGCGCGCGAAATGCCTCCGGGCCCTGTTTTTGGGGCTGATCGGCATCAAGTGTTCACCCGGGTGGGACGTTCGACCCTGTCGTTGCTGCGAACGGGCTGGGAGTCTTGAACTCACAGTCCAATGTCAGACGACACGGACATCCGAATTCGACATAGAGGAAACCATCCCATGGCCAGCACCACCACCCGCGGGGCCGCGGTCACCGCTCCCGCCGCGACGACCGGCACCACCCTGCTCCAGCGTCGCACCCTCGCGGTGCTGCGTCTGGCCACAGGATTCATCTTCCTGTGGGCCTTCCTCGACAAGACGTTCGGCCTGGGCTTCTCCACTCCCACCGAGAACTCGTGGCTGAACGGCGGAACCCCGGCCCAGGGCTTCCTCAACAGTCCCGGCGTCACCGGACCGCTGCAGCCGTTCTTCGTCGGCATCGCCAGCCCGCTCGTCGACTTCCTGTTCATGCTCGGCATGATCGCCGTCGGCCTGGCCGTGATGCTCGGTGTGGGTCTGCGCATCAGCGCCGTCGCCGGCAGCCTCATCATGGTGTTCATGTACCTCGCGGAATGGCCCTTCACCGCCGGCGCCGCATCGACCAACCCGCTCGTCGACTACCACATCATCTACGCGCTCGCCCTGATCGTCGTCGCGGTCTTTGCCGCCGGGGACACCTGGGGCTTCGGTAAGACCTGGAAGGCCCTGCCGATCGTGCAGAAGTACACCTGGCTGGTCTAGTCCGGCAGCACACAGCAGTACCCGGCCGGCCACCCTTCGGGGTGGCCGGCTTCGTCGTGTCCGGTGTCGGCTCCCGGCGTGTGTCGTTGCTGGGCACCGGAGCCGGGGGCCCGCGGAAGAGTAAGATCGGAGGTCGAAGGGGAGTATCCCTCTGGGCGCCCTCTGGCTGCCCTATGCCGTGGTCGTCAACACGGACCGCTGTGCGGTCCCGGCCGCGGTGGTGTCGCTTCGTTGCGATGCGGGAGAGACTTTCGGGATTTCGCTGACTCAGCACCCGCGCACTCTGCCCGCTGCACCCTGCCCGTTGCATCCTGAAAGGCCCCTTTTTCCGTGAATCTTGAGCTGCCCATCGTCTTCGAGGTGGCCTCGCTGGTCATCCTGACGCTGATCCTCGTCGCCGACCTTCTGATCGTCTACAAGCGCCCCCACGTGCCCTCGGTGCGCGAAGCCACGCTGTGGGTCGTGTTCTACGTGGGCCTCGCCCTGGTCTTCGCGCTGCTGATGCTCATCTTCGGCGGCGGCGAGCACGCCGGGCAATTCCTGGCCGGCTGGCTCACCGAGTACAGCCTGTCGATCGACAACCTCTTCGTCTTCGTGATCATCATGGCGAGGTTCTCGGTGCCCCGGAAGTACCAGCAGGAAGTGCTGATGGTGGGCATCATCATCGCCCTTGTGCTGCGCGGCATCTTCATCCTGCTCGGCGCTTCGCTGATCGAGAACTTCAGCTGGATCTTCTACATCTTCGGTGCTTTCCTGCTGTACACGGCCATCCACCAGGCCTTCGCGAAGGAGGGCGGCGAGGACGACGCCGAGAACGGTCTGGTGCGCTACCTGCGCCGCCACATCCGCATCTCGCCCACCTTCGACGGGTCGAAGATCCGCACCACGATCGACGGCCGCAAGCTCTTCACCCCCATGCTGATCGTGCTGATCGCGATCGGCACCACCGACCTGATCTTCGCGCTCGACTCGATCCCGGCCATCTTCGGCATCACCCAGAGCCCGTTCATCGTGTTCACGGCCAACGTGTTCGCACTGATGGGCCTGCGCCAGCTGTATTTCCTGCTCGGCGGCCTGCTCGAGCGCCTCGAGTACCTCAAGTACGGCATCGCGTTCATCCTGTTCTTCATCGGCGTCAAGCTCGTCTTCCACGCCCTGCACACCAACGAGGTCCCGTTCCTCAATGGGGGAGAAGGCTTCGAGTGGGCGCCGGAGATCGACACCTGGACCTCGCTCGCCGTGATCATCGTGTCGATGGCCGTTGCGACCATCGCCAGCCTGCTGAAGACCCACAGGGACACCCGCAGGGAGAACGCCGCGAAATCCGGCGAACTCACCGGCCCCACGGGCGAATAACCCCGGTCACAGGGCATGAACCGGCCCGCGCATTGGTACGGTGGTAGCTCCACTTCCCCCGGTTGCGGGCCGGAAGCGCCCCGGATGAGGGCATGGACGGGACTGGTGGGGTACAGATGGCGGTGAACGGCGAGAGTGCGATCACCCTCGGCACTTCGGTCGTGAACGTGCGGTTCGGTGCCAGCAGCGATGTCGGCCGGGTGCGGAAGATCAACGAGGACAGCTTCCTGTCGCAGTCCCCGGTCTTCTTCGTCGCCGATGGCATGGGCGGTCACGCGCACGGCGACGCGGCGAGCCAGACCGTCATCCGCGTCTTCACCGATCACATCGAAGAGAACCTCCCGTCCACGCCGGAGCGGATCCTCGACGCCATTCACTCGTCGAACGACGCCGTTCGCGATCTCAGTTCCGACGATGACTTCGGTACCGCCATCTCCGGAACCACCCTCGCCGGAGTGGCGATCGTCGACGCCGGCGACAATATTGGCTACCACTGGATGGCCTTCAACGTCGGTGATTCGCGGATCTACACCTGGGACGGCCGCACCCTCAGCCAGCTCAGCGTCGACCACTCCGCGGTGCAGGAAATGGTGGAGGCCGGTCTGATCAAGGCCGCCGACGCCGAGAAACACCCGAGCCGTAACGTCATCACCCGCGCCGTCGGTGCCGACGAATTCGTCGACGCCGATGTCTGGCTGCTGCCCGTAGCCGGCACGCACACCTTCCTGATCTGTTCGGACGGCCTCACCAAGGAGCTGTCGGTTCGGGAGATCGCCGGGCTGATTGCCGCGCGCACCGCACCGGACGACCTCGGCGCCGTCGCCGACACTCTCGTCGCCGCCGCACTGGCCAAGGGCGGCCGGGACAATGTCACCGTCGTCTTCGTCGAATCGACGTTCGCCTAGGCATCCGGGATCTGAGGGGACGGCCGCCGCGACAGCGGGGGAGTCCTGGGCAGCCGCAGCGCCGCGCCGAAGCCGAGCAGGCCGGCGAGGGCGAGGCCCGCGTAGACCACGGTGAGCGACGTCTGCCTGGCCTGGGCGTTGATGTCGACTATGGCGGCCTGCTGCTCGGCCGGGAACTCCGCGACCGCGGTGCTGAGCTGGGCGTCGCTGACGATCTGGGCCTTCTCGGTGACCGCCGCCTGCAGCTGGGACTGCTCCGTCGAGGTGAACTCCGGGCTGTCATCGATGAGACTCGTGGCCGTGAACACGAACACCGACAGGATGAGCGCCCCGGCCAGTGACGTGCCGAGGGATGCCCCGATGTTCTGCGAGGTGTTGATGACCCCCGAGGTCTCATTGGAGCGTTTCGGTTTCACCGAGGACATGATGAGGTTCTGATTCTGCGACGCGATGGTGCCGGCGCCGAACCCGATGAGCGCGAGCCCCACGATGAAGTCGGCGCCGCTCGTGGCATCGCGGGCGAGCAGTCCCATGGCCAGCGCGCCCAGCACGATGATGACGAACCCGGTCAGGATCACCGACCGCGGAGCGAACCGCTTGCTGAACATCCGGGCGCTCACAGCCGCCGACAACAGCACGGCCAAAGACAGCGGGAGCAGGGTGAGCCCGCTCTGGATGGCCGAGTAGTTCAGTTCCATCTGCACATAGAGCGAGAGCGCGAAGATCGCCCCGGTGAGCACGAGGTACTGCAACAGCTGCACCGAGCTTCCTGCAGACACCGCGCGGATGCCGAAGAGCCGCAGGTCGAGAAGGGTGTCGTGATGGTGCCGGTCGCGCCGGCGTTCCACAAGCACGAAGGCGATGAGGAACAGCAAGCCGATGACGACGAGGATGACCGTGGGGGAGACCTGTCCGGCCGTGAGCACGACCTGCCCGGCGACGACGACATCCGTGCGGGCGGTGAAGAGGCCGTAGGCGGAGGCCATCACGATGCCGAGCACGACCAGAATGAGTCCGGCCGCGCTGAGAAGGAAACCCGTCACGTCGAAGCGCGGCTTGCGGCCGACGAAGGGCGCGTCGGCGATGATCTTGAGCTGGGTGAAGATATACAACGCCACCAGCAGCTCGCTGGCGAAAGCCAGCCGCCAAGACAGGTAGGTGGTGAAGAGCCCGCCGATGATGGGACCGATGCCGGCGGCGATGCCGGCGATGGCGGCGAACCCGGCGTAGGCCTGGGCCCTGGCGGGTCCTGCGGCGAAGTTGGACACTATCAGCGACATCATGGCCGGGAGCATCATGGCCGCGCCCAGGCCCTCGAGGATCGACCAGCCGAGAATGAAGAAGCCCAGCGACGGCGACAGCGCGGTGATGGTCGTACCCACCGAATACACGCTGAGACCGATCACGAACGCGCGCTTGCGCCCGATGATGTCACCCACCTTGGCGCCCGCGATCATGAACGCGGCCATCACGAGGGTGTAAAGCGTGATGGCGTTCTGGATGCCGGTCACCGTGGTGTCGAAGTCCGCCACGAGGGTGGAGATGGAGACGTTCATGAACGTCGAGTCGACCACGATGATGAACTGGGCGAGCAGGATCACGACCAGCACCCTGCCGGTGGTCTTCGGAGCGGTCGCCGTTGTCATGCGCACACCATAGGACGACTGCCGCATCGCTGCCACGGACCGCCGCCGCGCGGAGATCGAGTTAGGAACGCCTTGCCTGACGGATTGCGTGGGCGGTGTTAGCCTGAGGTGTGCTGCAACGTCGACTTCTTCTTCTGTGCCGCGACGAGTCCCGTATCTAAAGGCCTCACTCGTCGCGGAGTTTGTCGTTGGCTGACCACCGTTCCCGAGGAAGACGCACGAACATGACTAACGCAGTGAACACTGATGAACCTATGGCGGAGATCCGCCCCCGCACGCTGGCCGAGAAGGTCTGGGACAAGCATCTGGTGGCCAAGGGCGAAAATGGCACGCCCGACCTGATCTACATCGACCTGCACCTCGTGCACGAGGTCACCAGCCCGCAGGCCTTCGACGGCCTCCGCCTGGCCGGACGCCCGGTGCGCCGGCCCGACCTCACGATCGCCACCGAGGACCACAACACGCCGACCCTGGCGATCGACCGGCCCATCGCCGATCTCACCAGCCGCACCCAGATCGAGACGCTTCGCCGCAACTGCGCCGAATTCGGCATCCGCCTGCACTCGCTGGGCGACATCGAACAGGGCATCGTGCACGTCGTCGGCCCGCAGCTGGGCCTCACCCAGCCCGGCATCACCGTGGTCTGCGGCGACTCGCACACCTCCACCCACGGGGCTTTCGGCGCCATGGCGCTGGGTATCGGCACCAGCGAGGTGGAGCACGTCATGGCCACCCAGACGCTGCCGCTCAAGCCGTTCAAGACCATGGCCATCACCGTCGAGGGCACCCTGCGCCCCGGTGTAACAGCCAAGGACATCATCCTGGCCGTGATCGCCAAGATCGGCACCGGCGGCGGCCAGGGCTACGTGCTCGAATACCGTGGCAGCGCCATCCGCGCGCTCTCCATGGAGGGCCGCATGACGATCTGCAACATGTCGATCGAGGCCGGGGCCCGCGCCGGCATGGTCGCGCCGGACGCCACGACCTACGCCTACCTCGAAGGCCGCGCACACGCGCCGCAGGGCGCGGACTGGGACGCCGCGGTCGAGTACTGGGACACCCTGGCCACCGACGAGGGCGCCACTTTCGACGCCGAGGTCATCCTCGACGCCGACACCCTCGAACCGTTCGTGACCTGGGGCACCAACCCCGGCCAGGGCGTGTCGCTCAGCGACACCGTGCCCAACCCCGCCGAGATCGCCGATGCGAACGAGCGCAGCGCCGCCGAACGCGCCCTCGAATACATGGACCTCGCGGCCGGCACCGCCATGAAGGACATCCACGTCGACACAGTGTTCCTGGGCTCCTGCACCAACAGCCGGGTCGAAGACCTGCGTGCGGCCGCCGAGATTATCAAGGGCAAGACCATCGCCGACGGCGTGCGGATGCTCGTGGTGCCCGGTTCCGCCCGCGTGCGCATCGAGGCGGAGGCCGAGGGCCTCGACAAGATCTTCCTTGCCTTCGGCGCCGAATGGCGTTTCGCCGGGTGCTCGATGTGCCTGGGGATGAACCCCGACCAGCTGGCTCCGGGGGAGCGCTGCGCCTCCACCAGCAACCGCAACTTCGAGGGCCGGCAGGGCAAGGGCGGACGCACCCACCTGGTGTCACCGTTGGTGGCCGCGGCCACCGCCATCCGCGGCACCCTGTCGAGTCCGTGGGACCTCGTGCAGGACGGCACCGTCGCCGCCGATCTGATCCCCGTCAAGCTGTAGGAGCGCCAGACATGCAGAAATTCACCACCGTCACCGGCGTCGCCGTGCCGATGCGCCGCTCCAACGTGGACACCGACCAGATCATCCCCGCCGTGTTCCTCAAGCGGGTCACCAAGACCGGATTCGAAGACGCGCTCTTCTACGGTTGGCGGCAGGATCCTGAGTTCATTCTCAACCAGGAGGCCTATCGGAACCCCAGAGTCCTGGTCGTCGGCGCCGACTTCGGCACCGGTTCCTCCCGCGAACACGCCGTCTGGGCGCTGCGCGATTTCGGCTTCGATGTGGTGCTGAGCCCCCGGTTCGGCGACATTTTCCGGGGCAACTCCGGCAAGCAGGGACTGCTCGCCGGCCAGATCACCGAGGAGGACGCCGAGACCCTCTGGGGCATTCTCGAGGCCGACCCCGGAATAGAACTGACCGTGGATCTGGTTGCCTCTACTGCCAGTGTCGGTGACCTCACAGTCTCATTCGAGGTCGACGAATACACTAGATGGCGACTGCTGGAAGGCCTTGATGACATCGGCCTGACTTTGCGCGACGAAGCGCGGATCGCAGAATTCGAATCCCACCGGGAGCCCTGGCGCCCCCGCACTCTCCCCGCAAGGCAGGTAAATTTGTGATCATCGTCGGCGAAAACAATCAGGTCCGCGACAACGTGCACGACATCTCAGAGCGCGGAAACGCGCAGAGCCATGGAGCCAATGTGGGCCTGATCGGCGACAAGATCACGATCCGCGGCGGACGCCCGCTGATCGGCCGCATCGAGGTCAAGGGCGCCAAGAACCTGGTCACCAAGGCCATGGTCGCCGCCCTGCTCGGTGAGACGCCCAGCATCCTGCGCGACGTGCCCAACATCAGCGACGTGCGCATCGTGCGCGGCCTGCTCGAGGCGCACGGCGTCAAGGTGACAGAGGGCGACGAGCCCGGCAGCCTGCTGCTGGACCCGATCGACGTGGAGAGCGCGCACTACGCCGACATCGACGCCCACGCCGGCTCCTCCCGCATCCCGATCCTGTTCTGCGGCCCGCTGCTGCACCGCCTCGGCGAGGCCTTCATCCCTGACCTCGGTGGCTGCCGCATCGGCGACCGTCCCATCGACTACCACCTCGAGGTGCTCCGCAAGTTCGGCGCCGTCGTCGAGAAGCAGCCCAACGGCATCCGCATGTCGGCGCCGAACGGCCTCAAGGGCACCAAGGTGGAGCTGCCCTACCCGAGCGTGGGCGCCACCGAGCAGGTGCTGCTCACCGCCGTGCGCGCCGAGGGCATCACCGAGCTCAAGAACGCCGCGATCGAGCCCGAGATCATGGACCTCATCAACATCCTGCAGAAGATGGGCGCCATCATCACGGTCGACACCGACCGCGTCATCCGCATCGAGGGTGTCGACAGCCTGCAGGGCTACCAGCACCGCGCCCTGTTCGACCGCAACGAGGCCGCCAGCTGGGCCGCGGCGGCGCTGGCCACCGACGGCGACATCTTCGTCGGCGGCGCCAAGCAGGCCGAGATGCTCACCTTCCTCAACGTCTTCCGCAAGGTCGGCGGCGCCTTCGACATCCACGACGACGGCATCCGGTTCTACCACCCGGGCGGCGACCTCAAGCCCGTCATCATCGAGACGGATGTTCACCCCGGCTTCATGACCGACTGGCAGCAGCCGCTCGTGATCGCGCTCACCCACGCCCACGGTGTGTCGATCGTGCACGAGACGGTCTACGAGCAGCGCTTCGGCTTCGTCGACGCCCTGGTGGAGATGGGCGCCACCATCCAGATCCACCGCGAATGCCTGGGCGGGCACCCGTGCCGGTTCGGCCAGCGCAACTTCAACCACTCCGCCGTCATCGCCGGGCCCACCAAGCTCGTCGGCGCCGACATCGAGGTCCCCGACCTGCGCGGCGGCTTCAGCCACCTCATCGCCGCACTCACGGCGGAGGGAACCTCCACCGTGAGCAACGTGGGAATCATCAGCCGCGGATACGAGAACTTCATCACCAAGCTGCGTCTGTTGGGAGCTGACTTCGATCTCGAAGGATAATGGCACCGTGCCTGATTCAAACGTGCCTGATCCCTCGTCGTCGTCGTACTCGTCGTCGCCGGTGACGCCCACCCACAAAGTCCGCTCCGAGAAAAGCAAGCCGTCGATCTTCTGGCTGCTGGCTCTCCTCGTGGTTCCGCTGATGAACGTGGTGGCGCGGTATCGCATCACCGACGGCGACAAGTTCCCCCGGGAGGGTGCGTTCGTCTTCGCGCCGAACCACTACAGCGAGATCGACCCGATCGTGATGGGCATGGTGAGCTGGAAGCTTGGCCGCCTGCCCCGTTTCATGGCCAAGGCGTCGCTGTTCAAGCTGCCGGTCGCCGGCTGGTTGCTCACGAAATCAGGTCAGATCCCCGTGCAGCGGGGCGGGTCGGTGCGCGGCAGCGAACCGGTCAAGGCCGCCCGTCTTCTCGTGGAACGTGGCCAGATGGTGGTCGTGTACCCGGAGGGCTCGCTCACCCGTGACCCCGAGCTCTGGCCGATGCGCGGCAAGACCGGTGCCGTGCGGGTCGCCCTCGAGCAGGGCATCCCCATCGTTCCCGCGGCGCACTGGGGTACCCAGCAGATCATGCCGCGGTACTCCAAGAAGCTGCATCTCTTTCCCCGCAAGACCATCCTGGTGAAGATCGGCGACCCGATCGACCTGGCCCAGTTCCGCGGCCGCAACCTCGACACGGCCACGCTGAACGAGGCGACCGCCGTGGTGATGGATGCCATCACCGCCCTGCTCGAGGATCTCCGCAACGAGACCGCACCGGTCCGGCGCTGGAATCCCTCCGAGCACGATCAGAAAGAGACCGGCCGTTTTGAAGCCTAGAGTTCAGCCGGGCACCCGGGTCGCCGTTCTCGGCGCCGGAAGCTGGGGCACCACCTTCGCCAAGATCCTCACCGACGGTGGAGCCGACGTCGTGCTCTGGGCCCGTCGCCCCGAACTCGCCAGAGAGATCACCGAGGGGCGCCGCAACAGCGACTACCTGCCGGGCATCAACCTGCCGGTGGGCCTGCGTGCCACGTCCAGGCTCGATCTGGCGCTGGCCGGGGCCGAGCAGGTGTTCGTGTCCGTTCCGAGCCAGTCGCTGCGGGAGAACCTGATCCAGGCCGAACCGTTCCTGGCGCCCAACGCCATCATCGTGTCGCTGATGAAGGGTGTGGAGCGCTCCACCGGTCTGCGGATGAGCGAGATCATCGAGCAGGTCCTGCCGATCGATCCGTCCCGCATCGCCGCCATCTCCGGTCCCAACCTTGCTCTTGAGATCGCCAAGGAGCAGCCGACGGCCGCCGTGGTGTCATCGTCGAGCCTGGAGACCGCCCACGCCGTCGCCCTGCTGGCCACGACGAAGTACTTCCGCTCGTACGTCAACACCGACGTCATCGGCACCGAGTTCGGCGGGGTGCTCAAGAACCTCATCGCCGTGGCCATCGGCATCGTCGACGGCGTCGGTTACGGGGAGAACACCAAGGCCTCGATCATCACCCGCGGTCTGGTGGAGATGACCGACTTCGCTGTGGCGTACGGCGCCCAGACGGAGACCCTCGCGGGTCTGGCCGGCCTCGGCGACCTCATCGCCACCTGCCAGTCGCCGCTGTCGCGCAATAACACCGCCGGCCGGCTCCTGGGCCAGGGATACAGCTACAACGACGTCATCGCGCAGATGCAGCAGACCACGGAGGGCCTCGCATCCGTCAGCCCGATTCTCGAGCTGGCGCGGGCCAAGGGCGTCGACATGCCCATCGTCGAACAGGTCCGCCAGGTGCTGGCCGGTACGCTGAAGCCGCGGGATATTGCGCCCCACCTCACGACTGACTCGGGCGCACCGCAGGGTGAAAGGACCACTGATGACGGACAAACTCACGGTAGCGCTGCTGTTTGGGGGGCGTTCAAGCGAACATTCGATCAGCTGCGCCACAGCGGGCGGAGTACTGGCCGCAATTGACCGCGAGCGGTACACGGTCATCCCCGTCGGCATCACCAGGGACGGCGCCTTCGTGCTCGAGGACGACGATCCGGCGAAGTTCCAGCTGACCGCTTCCGCCCTCCCCGTCGTGACCGACAACGGCACCCGGGTGCTCTGGCCGGACAGCGCGGCCAGCCGCGAACTCACCGTGGTCGACGCGGACGGCCGGCGTAGCCTCGGCAACATCGACCTGGTCTTCCCGATCCTGCACGGACCGTTCGGCGAAGACGGCACGGTGCAGGGGATGCTCGAACTCGTCAACCTGCCCTTCGTCGGTTCTGGCGTGCTCGCCTCCGCGCTCGGCATGGACAAGCACTTCACCAAAACCGTGCTGCAGCAGGCCTCCCTGGCCGTGGCGCCCTGGCGCACGATCACCGCCGACGACTGGGACGAAGCGCCCGGCATGGCGTACGCCGCGCTCGAGGAGCTGGGCCTGCCCGCGTTCGTCAAGCCGGCCCGCGCCGGCTCCAGCGTGGGCGTGAGCCGGGTCACCAGTTCCGACCAGCTCGCTGAAGCCATGACGGTGGCCCTCGCCGAAGACGACAAGGTGCTCATCGAGGCCGGCCTCGTCGGCCGCGAACTCGAGGTCGCCGTTCTGCAGGGCCGCCCCGGCGAACCGTCGCACGCCTCCGTCGCCGGCGAGGTGGTGGTCACCGGTCGTGACTTCTACGACTTCGCCGCCAAGTACCTCGACGCCGCTGGCATCGACCTGGTCTGCCCCGCGGACCTCGCCCCGACCGACCTGGCCGAGATGCAGCGCATCGCCGTGCGGGCGTTCGACGCGATCGACGCCGCCGGTCTGGCCCGGGTGGACTTCTTCCTCACCGCCGACGGCTGGGTGATCAACGAGATCAACACCATGCCGGGCTTCACCCCCATCTCGATGTTCCCCAGCTGCTGGTTGGCCAGCGGATACACCTACCCGCAGCTGATCGACGAGCTCATCGAGGTTGCCCTGGCGCGTGCGGCGCACAGCCGCCGTCGCACCTCCGCGGTCGTCATCGAGTAGCTACTCCGCCTCCGCGACTTGCCGCAAAGTGCCCCTTCAGATGCACTGAAGGGGCTTTTCGCGGAAACTCGGCGCGGGAGGGGAGTGCGAGTCAGGGCGCGGGGGTTGCGCTGGGCAGGGTCACGTCGTCGGCATCCAGGCACTGGGAGGTGGCGGGAACATTGGCGACCGCGTTGGCCAGGTCGACCAGGGTTGTCGAACCGCTGACCAGCTCCGAGTCGATGTACACCTCGGTGGCCGGGTCGCGGCCGTAGGTGGTGTACCGGTACTTCGGTGCCTCTGAGTCGTCTTCGATCCAGTCGATGCCGTTGATGTTGACGCAGGGGAGCGTGGTGGGCCCCGGCACGGCGACACCGCAGGTGAGCAGCACGGCAGTCGGGTCGCCCCAGGCGCCGGTGGCCTGGGCGTTGGTCTCCCGCTCGGGCTGGTCGGCCACAGAGACGGGCAGGTGCACGATGACGGTGGCGCAATCCGGGTTCACGGCGTCCGCGGCCGGCTGCATGGGAACGGCGGCCGAGCATCCGCTGAGCAGGACGGCGGCGACGGTGAGCAGCAGTGCCGCGGCGGCGCGGGCGGAGTGCCTGGCGCGGGCGCGGTGGGAGTGCGTGAACGGGGGAGTCATCGCATTCAGGTTACCGTTTGAAGTATGACGAAAGCTGCGGCCGCGATCCCGGCGCCGACCGAAAAGACCCTGGCGGACCTGACCGAGGGCGAAGTGCTCGCCCGGATCTTCCCTCGGCTGCCTCACGCCGACACCGAACTACTCGGACCGGGTGACGACGCCGCCGTGCTCTCCGCCCCTGACGGCCGCTTCGTGGTGACCTGCGACATGATGATCCAGGGCCCCGACTTCCGCCTGGCCTGGTCGACGCCGCACGACCTGGGCTGGAAGGCGGCCGCCACCAACCTCTCCGACGTGGCCGCCATGGGCGCGCGGCCCACTGCCCTCGTGGTGGCGATCGCGGCACCGCCGTCCACGCCGATCTCGGTGATCCTCGGCATCGCCGACGGCCTGCGCCACGGCTGCGAGGCACTCGCTCCCGGCTGCGGTGTTGTGGGCGGCGACCTGTCGGCGTCGGAGGTGCTCACCCTTTCGATCACCGCGTTCGGCGACCTCGAAGGCCGCGCTCCCGTGCTGCGTTCCGGAGCTAGGGCCGGCGACATCGTGGCTCACGCCGGGCGCCTCGGCGACGCCGGCATCGGCCTGGGCCTCTTGTTCCGCTTCGGCGTCGACTCCGACGGGGTGCCCAGCCGGGTGCACGCCAACGCGCTCAAGGTGCGCTACTCCCAGTTCGTCGACGCTCAACTCGCCCCGGTGCCGCCCATCCACCTGGGTCCGGTGGCAGCGCTGGCCGGGGCGACGGCCATGCTCGACGTGTCAGACGGCCTGGCCATCGACGCCGGCCGGATCGCGCGCGCCAGCCAGGTCGGCATCAACTTTGACTCCGAGGCCCTCGGCGACAAGCGGGAGCTCGTGCTCGGCGGTGGGGAGGACCATGGCCTCCTGGCCACGTTCCCGCCCGGCACCACCCTGCCTACCGGCTTCCGGCGGCTGGGCGTGGTGACCGATCAGAACGGTGCCGTGCTCGTCGACGGGGAGCCGCGGGTGCAGGCCGGCTGGGACCCCTACCGCGGCTGGGACGGTGCGATCGACTGACCTTGCCCCGCAGCCCGCACGCCCACGACTGGTCCCCGCGCGGACAACTGGTCCCGGTGCGCCGGGGCCACTTGTCCGCAGCGGGACGTGTTGCGGCCTCAGCGGGGGGAGGCGACCAGGGTGCGGGCGATCTCGCGGGCCCAGGCCTCGATCTCGGGCCAGTCCCTGAAGTCGCCGGCGGGAATCTTCTCCGCGGCGCCGGGGAACTTGCGGATCATGCGGTGCGGCAGACTCAGCGCCTCCGGGTCGATGGCGCCGGAGAAGACCCGGTGCTCGACGGGGCGCACCATCTTGGTGAAGTCGGCGATCTCGGCGGGCACGAGGGATTCGGCGTCGGCTTCTGCGTCGTCAGGGCCGAGCGGGCCGCTGCTGAACAGCCACACCGGATGCTCCAGCAGGGTGGGCTGGTAACGCCGCACGAACGTCGTCGCATTCTTGAGCCAGTGCCCCATGTACACCGCACTGCCCACGACGAAGGCATCGAACCCGGCGACCGCCTCGGCGTGTGGCGGTTCGGCGGCATCGAAGACCTGGGCGTCGAGGCCCGCGACAGCCAGTTCGGCGCCGATCCGTTCGGCGATGCCCCTTGTTGCGCCGTAATGGCTCGCACAGACAACCGCTACACGCACGGGATCGACCTTTCGGTTGCGGTGGACGATGGTGGCCACACCTACGACGCTATGCCTGCAAACCTGTTCTGACCAGCCCTCCCGCCTGCACAGTTGTGCGCGAGGCCGGATGCGTCAGGACGGGCTTGCGACCCCGGCGTACCAGAGAGTCGTGTCGCCGTAGTCCTTGCGTCGTTCCAGTTCGAGCCCTGGGCCCCAGGCAGGCTCGGGGGACCGTGAGGAGCGTTCGACCACCACGAGCGCATCACGGTCGAGCAGCGGCGTGAGGGCGACGAGGTTCGCCGCCAGCTCGGCGTCGGGGAGATCGTACGGCGGGTCGAGGAACACCAGGTCGAATCCGTCTGGCGTGGCCGCCAGGAACGAGGCCACGGCCTGGCTCGACACCGAGATGGTCGGCGTGGCCCCCTTCGGAGCGGCCTTCTGCACTGCGGCCGCATTCTTGCGGCAGGTTTGGGCCGCGGCGAAACCGTTCTCGACCAGCGTGACCACCCGGGCGCCTCGGCTGGCGGCCTCGAGACCGAGCGCGCCTGAGCCGGCGTACAGGTCGAGAACCCGGTAGCCGTGCACGGCGTCGCGCGCGTCGAGGGCGGAGAACATCGCCTCGCGGACCTGGTCGCTGGTGGGTCGGGTGCCCTTGGCCGGCACGCTGAGGGTGAGGGAGCCGGCGAACCCGGCGACAATTCGCGTCATTTGCCTTCGAGCCTAGCCGTCGACCGGCTCCCGCTGTCGGCGGTGACGTTTAGCATCGGAGTATGACCGGTTCGGATGCCGCCGCCACCCCGCGCGACCCCTTCGACGACCCCACCCCGCTGACCCTGGACTCGCCGCTGCGGGTCGTGCTGCCCGCAGGCCCCGCCACAGTCTTGGCCAAGGCCTTCGGCATGGCCACGGTGGGCGACCTGCTCAGCCACTACCCGCGCCGCTACGCCCGGCGCGGCGAACTCACCACCCTGGCCGAACTGCCCCTCGACGAGGCCGTCACCGTGCTGGCCGAAGTGATCTCGGTGACCGTTCAGGACTACGGCCGTGCGCAGCCGGGCAAGAAGGCGCTGCATCGCACCAAGGTGGTGATCTCCGACGGACACGGCATGCTCCCGCTCACATTCTTCAACAAGCCGTGGTTGATCAAGACCCTGCGCCCGGGCATGCGCGGGATGTTCTCGGGCAAGGTGACGGTCTTCAACAAGGCCCGCCAACTCGCTCAACCCGACTACCAGATCGTGCCCGGCAGCGACGAGCCCATGGACGCCACCATCTCGCCGGCGGATGCGGCGGAGGCCCGGCTCTGGGCCGACCGGCCCATCCCCATCTACCCGGCCACCGCCGCCATGACGAGCTGGCAGATCGCGAAGATCATCGTGGACGTGCTGAAGGAGCTCGGCCCGGTCGACGACCCGCTCCCTGAGCAGCTACGGCTGGAACACTCCTTGCTCGGGCACCGCGACGCGCTCACCCTCATCCACCGCCCCGTGACCGACGAGGAATGGAACGCGGCCAGGACGACGCTGCGCTTCACCGAGGCGTTCGTGCTGCAGTGCGTGCTCGTGCAGCAGCACACCGAGCACCGGGCCCTCCGTACCAAGGCCCGGCTGCCGGTTCCCGGCGGCTACCTCGAACGATTCGACGCGGCGCTGCCGTTCGCCCTCACGGTCGACCAGGAACTCACCGGGGCCGAGATTGGGCGCGACATGGGGCTGACCGCGCCAATGAACCGGCTCGTGCAGGGCGAAGTCGGCTCAGGCAAGACCGTCGTGGCCCTCCGCGCCATGCTCGCTGTGGCCGACTCCGGCGGACAGGCCGCGCTGCTCGCCCCCACCGAGGTGCTCGCCGGGCAGCACCTGCGCTCGATGACGAAGATCCTCGGACCTGATCTCGCGGCCGAGCTGATGCCCACCCTGCTCACCGGCCAGCTGCCCGTTGCCGCGCGGCGGAAAGCGCTGCTGCGCACGGTGTCCGGCCAGGCGCGCATCGTCATCGGCACGCACGCCCTGCTCAGCGACACCGTCAAATTCTTCGACCTGGGGCTCGTCGTCATCGACGAACAGCACCGGTTCGGCGTCGACCAGCGGGAGGCCCTCCGGCTCAAGGCCGAACTGCCCCCGCACGTGCTCGTGCTCACTGCCACCCCCATTCCCCGCACCATCGCCATGACCATCTTCGGCGACCTCGACGTGAGCACCATCGCGATGCTCCCGGCCGGCCGGCCCGGTATCGAGAGCTTCGTCGTGCCGCTGGACGAGAAACCGGCCTGGGTGATGCGGGTCTGGCAACGCGTGTCGGAGGAGCTCGCGCTGGGCCGGCAGTGTTTCATCGTGTGCCCGGCGATCTCGCCGAAGAAGCTCGAACAGGGCGAGGAGATCGACTTCGATGCCACCCCGATGACCAACGTTGAGGAGCTGCTCGCCAACCTCCGCCGGCATCCGCTGCTCACGACGGCCCGCATCGAACCCCTGCACGGCGCGATGAGCGCCGACGAGAAGGATGCCACCATGCAGGCCTTCGCGGCCGGGGACATCCAGGTGCTCGTGGCCACCACCGTCATCGAGGTCGGCGTCGACGTGCCGAACGCCTCGGCCATGGTCGTGATGGATGCGGACCGTTTCGGTGTCTCGCAACTGCACCAGCTGCGCGGCCGGGTCGGCCGGGGCGGGGTCCCCGGCCTGTGCCTCCTGGTGACGACCGCTCCGATCGGCTCCCCGGCCCGGGAACGGATCGAAGCGGTGGCGAAGACCCTTGACGGCTTCCAACTGGCGCAGGTCGACCTCGAGCAGCGTCAGGAGGGCGACGTCCTGGGGCGGTTCCAGTCCGGTGGCCAGTCATCGCTGCGCCTGCTGCGGGTCGCGACGGACGGCGACATCATCTCCGACGCCAGGACGGCCGCGCGCGAGCTCATCGGGGGAGACCCCGAGATCCGCACCATGCCAGCGCTGCGGGCCGCCGTGCGGCGCCGGCTCGACGACTCGGAGCGCGCCGCCCTCTCCAAGGGCTGAGACCCGTTTCTGTCAAAGGGCCGGGCGTCTGGCAAATCCGGCCGGACCGGGCAGCGGGCGCTGCGGGCTGGCGCTAGGGTGAAGCCTATGCGCAGGATCGCCGTCGTCCCTGGTTCATTCGACCCCGTCACACTGGGGCATCTCGACGTGATTCAACGGGCGGCCGGCCTGTTCGATGAGCTCCATGTCCTTGTTGTGCACAACCCGGCCAAGTCAGCTTTGCTCCCCATCACCCAGCGGGTGTCGCTCATCGAGCGCTCCATCGCCGAGGGCGCTCTGCCGCCGAACATCGTGGTGAGCTCCTGGAGTGTCGGACTCCTCGTCGACTACTGCATCGACGTGGGCGCGAGTGTGCTCGTGAAGGGCATCCGTTCGCAGATCGATGTGGCCTACGAGACCCCCATGGCCATCGTGAACCGCAACCTGGCCGGCGTCGAGACGATCTTCATGCTCCCCGACCCCGCGCACGCCCACGTGTCCAGCTCGTTGGTGCGCCAGGTGGCCGCCCTGGGCGGCGACATCGCTCCCTACGTGCCGCCGGCGGTGGCGGCCTTCCTGAATCGACCGCTCGCATGAACGCGTTTCCGGGCAGGCTGGTCACCGAACCGACCTCGGCCGGAAACACCGCTGTCGAGGAGGCTGACATCGACGAGGACACGATCGGCCTGGGCAGCGACGATGTCGTGGCGCTCGAAGATGTGCAGGGTGCCGCGCTGGCGATCATGCGCAATGTGGAGTCGGTCATCGACGGCAAGCATTCCGCCGTTCAGATCGCGCTGACCGTGCTGCTGGCCGAAGGCCACCTCCTCATCGAGGACGTCCCCGGGGTGGGTAAGACCATGCTGGCCAGGGCCCTCGCGAAGTCGGTGCACTCCAGTGTCAGTCGCATCCAGTTCACCCCGGACCTGTTGCCCTCCGATGTGACGGGTGTGTCGGTCTACAACCAGATTGAACGCCGCTTCGAGTTCAAGCCAGGCGCCATCTTCGCCAACATCGTGATCGGCGATGAGATCAACCGGGCCAGCCCCAAGACCCAGTCTGCGTTGCTCGAGTGCATGGAGGAGCGCCAGGTGACCGTCGACGGCCACAGTTACCCGCTCGAGCGCCCGTTCACCGTCGTCGCAACGCAGAACCCCATCGAGATGGAGGGCACCTATGCCCTGCCGGAGGCCCAGCGGGACCGCTTCATGGCGCGCATCTCGATGGGCTATCCGGATTCGGCGTCTGAGCTGGCGATGCTCGACTCCCGCGACCTCACCAGCCCGCTGGCCCAGATCGACGCCGTGGTGACCGGGGCCCAATTGCGCGGGATGATGACAGCCGCGCGCGGCGTCTTCGCCTCGGCGGCCGTCAAGGAATACGCCGTGGCCATCGTGCGGGCCACCAGGGACGACCGCGACCTGCGGCTCGGCGCGAGCCCGCGGGCCACCCTGCAGCTGATCAGGGCTGCCAAGGCGCAGGCCGCCCTGCACGGCCGGGAGTATGTGCTTCCCGACGACATTGACACCCTGGCTGTCGCGGTCCTCGGACACCGGCTGGTGCCCACCACGAGGGCCCTGGGCCACCGGTCCCAAGACAGCGCCCTGCTGATCGAAGAGACGGTCAGGCGGATCCTGGCGGCGACGCCGGTGCCGACGGGCTCCCAGAGCCGGCTGTAGCAGATGGGCTGTGCGGGAGCTGCAATCCGGGTCATCATGAAGGTGACCTAAATGGACATGCCGTGGCTCCCACACACCTCGCTCGAACCGACGCTGCGCCCGCGGGTGCAGCGCACCCCGGCGCGGTTCGGACTGCTATGACGTGGTCGGGTTCGACGTCGCCGGCCTCCCGCGCCCGGCGGCTCGTGCGCCCCACCCTGCGCGGCGGCCTGTTCCTGGGCGTCGGTTCGGCGCTGTTCATCGTCGCCTGGGCCGCCGACCAGCGCGACCTGATCTTCGTGGCCGCTCTGCTGCTGCTCGTGCCGCTGGTGGCCCTGGGCTATGTTCTGGTGCATCCGGTGCGGGTCTCGGTCACCCGCGCCAGGCCGGCGACCGTCTCAGCGGGCCTCAGTGCCACCGTGACGATCCAGGTGAGCAATGTCACCTCTCTACCACTGGCCGGCCTCCGCTGGCGTGACACCGCCGCCAGTGGTGTCGTGATGCCCGCCGCCCAGCCGCTGCGCGCGCTCGGCCCGGCCCGTCCCGGGCACCAGACCCCCGCGGACACGGCGGTGCTGAGCTATCAGGTGCGGCTGCCACGGCGTGGCGTCTACCCGATCGGCCCGATGATGCTCGGCAGGGTCGACCCCTTCGGACTCGCGTACAGCGAGTGGCCCGTCGGCGCACCCCACGACCTCACCGTCACCCCGAGGGTCACCCCGCTGCCGGGCAACGGAGTATCGATCACCCGGGGTGAAGGCTCGCGCCACGAACGCCTCCGGCATCTCAACAACGACTCAGACGAACTCATCGCCAGGGAATACCGGCCGGGCGACCCGATGCGCCGAGTGAACTGGCCGGCCACCGCACGCCACGGTGAGATCATGGTGCGCCAGGAGGAGCAGCGCAGCCACCCGGAGGCCAGGGTGCTGCTGGACACCACCCGCGGGGGCGCGGGCCACCGTGACGGTGACGGCGGCTTCGGAACCGACGGGACCCGCGCGGCGGACCGGCACGGGGCACACAGCGCCGAGTTCGAGGTGGCCGTGGAACTGGCCGCGTCGATCGCCGTCCATCTCCTGGAAGCCGGCTTCCGGGTGGATACCGTCGAACTCGGCCCCGCCCAACTGGTTCCCTCCCCAATCGCACCACGTGCCTCTCGCTCCGGCCAGTCCAGGCCCTCGGTCAACGCAGAAACGGGCAGGCTCGGCGGGCTCCGCGGCGACGACACGGTGTCGTTCACGGGCCCCGAAGGCGAGCGAGCTCTCCTGGACGCGCTGGCACAGGTTGTGCGCCGCGATCACCTCGCGGCGGCCGGTGGCGGCGCCCCCGGTGCCGGCGGCCGGCGGGCAGGGATCGGCGGCGGCCAGATTCCCACCTTCGCCGTGCTCATCGACACGGATGCCGGTGACACCGCCGACCTCGTCGATCTGCGAGGCCTGTGCCAGCCGGCCGTGGCCTTCGTCTTCGACACCATGAGCGCTGCCGCCGTCGACCACCTCGCCGACGCCGGGTGGCAGTGCGTTCCGGTGAGCGCGCACTCCGGCGTCGAGGCGGCGTGGCTGCTGGCCGGCCAGGATCGGGGTGACCGCCGTGGCCAGTATTGATTACAGCAGTACTGACACGAGCAGCACTGACAACGGCGGCACGCCCGGCAGACGCGCGGTGCGTTGGCCGGTGTCGCTCATGCTGCTGGTGCTGCTCCTGGCGGGCTGCACAGCCCTCGGCCCGGTGCTGGCCGGATCCGGCTGGTGGTGGGTGCTCCTGGCCGTCGCCGCCGGGGTCCTGGCCGCCGCCGCCGGCATCCGGCACGCGCGGGCGCCTGTCGCGCTCGTCCCGATCCTGACGACGGGGGTGTTGGTGGCGTTGCTGACCTTACTCTTCGGCGGGGGCACCGGGTTTGCCTGGCTCATTCCCACCGGAGACACACTGACCCGGTTCTCCGCCCTGGCCACGGCCGGCATCAGATCCATTCAGACCCAGGGAACCCCCGCGGAGGTGCTCGACGGCATCCTCTTCCTGCTGGCGGTCGGAGTCGGTGTGCTGGCCATCCTGATGGACACTCTCGCGCTCGGGCTGCGCTGGCCGGCGCTGGCCGGGATCCCGGCGCTGGTGCCCATAGTGGTGCCGGGGTTCGTCCTCGACGACGGCGCGGACTGGGCCGCCCTCGTGGCGACTGCCGTGGCGTATCTCGTGCTCCTGAGAGTCGACGTGCACCTGGCAGCGAGGCGTGCGGAGCACCATAGCGGCACGAGGGGGCTGGGGATCTCCGGCGCCGGGGTGGCGATGCGGGGTGCCGTGGTCGTCGCAGCCCTGGGCATCGTCGCGGCGATGGCCGTGAGCGTGGCGGTGCCCCTGGGAGGCGACGCCGGGGCGGGCGGGCGCCCGAGCAGCGCGCTGTTCGGTGGGGCGATCAGTCCCATGATCAATCTCGGCCAGGATCTGCGACGGCCCAAGGCCGGCCCGGCCCTGCACTACCGCACGACAGCGTCGGAACAGCCCTACTTCGCCCTGCTCACGCTCGACGACATCAAGGGGACCACCTGGCTTCCGCGGGCCGTCGAGGTCGATCCGGACAAGTCGGTCGGGTCCATCGACGACCCGCCCGGCCTGTCGGATGGCGTGGCCAGGACGACGGCGACCACGACCATCGGCATCGACAACGTGTCGACCGATCTGTTGCCCGTGCCGGTGCCCGCGACGAGCGTCGCCGGGCTGACCGGGGACTGGTTCTGGAACAACGACACCAGGGCGATCACGAGCATCGACAGCACCACCCTCGGTCAGCGGTACACGGTCACCTCCCTCGAACTGCAGCCGACGAGGGAGCAACTGCGCGAGTCGGGCGGCCGGTATCCGGTCGGCATCGAACCGAGCCTCGCGCTTCCCGGTGGCACGCCCGATTTGATCGGGGAGACGGCGCGCGCGGTGACGACGGGGACCGAGTCGAATTACGACGCCGCCGTCGCCCTGCAGGATTACCTGCGCGGAAACGACTTCAGCTATGACACCGAGGCCCCGGTCGAGGACAATTACGACGGCGGGGGAGCGGATGTCATCGCCACCTTCCTCGAGAAGAAACGCGGCTACTGCGTACATTTCGCCTCGGCCATGGCCCTGATGTCCCGCAGCCTGGGCATTCCGTCCCGGGTCACGCTGGGCTACCTGCCCGGCAGCAGGACGACGACGGTGATCGGCGGCCTCAACCGGTACAACGTGGATTCTCACGATCTGCACGCTTGGCCGGAACTCTACTTTGTCGGCGTGGGATGGGTGCCGTTCGAGCCGACTCCGGGTCGGGGCACCGTTCCGGACTACGCGCGGCCAGAGAGTTCAGCGGCGCCAGGTCAGCCGGCCGGCGGCGATGCGCCATCCGTGGCCCCGCAAGCGAACGAGGACCCCGCGCTTCAACCCGGCACCCCGGAGGCGGCGGCAGCGGCAGAGCAGAACCTCACCGGCGCCCTTGCCCGTGCCGCGCTCATCGCCGCGGGCCTGGCGCTGATTCTGCTGGTGCCCGGGGTGTGGCGCCGGCTTCGTCGTCGTCGTCGCCGTGCCCTGATCGTCCACGGTCGCGCCGACGCGTCCCTGGCTTGGCGTGAACTGGCCGACACCGCCGCCGATCACGGGGTGCCCGTTCACGACACCCTCACGGCCAGGGAACTGTCAGCGGATATCCGTGCGCGGCGGGGCATCGGCGACACGCCGACGGTGCGCGACGCGCTCGAGCGGCTTCTCGTGGCGACCGAACGCACGCGCTATGCGCGGACCATGGCTCCCGCCGAGGCCGGCTCTCCGCGGCCGCCGGACGGGACGGTGGACGACCTGGATCTCGTCGTGCATGCCCTGCACCGAGGGTCCTCCGTCGCCGAACGACTGCGGGCCGTGCTGTTTCCAGCCTCGCTCAGCTCGCCGCTCCTGCGCCGGATGGGCCTGGCGAGGGATCCCGCCGGCGGGCAGGATGCCGGAGCGAACGACCAGACCCCGGCGGGCGCGTAGAATTTCCCGTTGTGAATAAGTTCAAGAAGACCCCGTACAAGGTTGACGTCCGCGACGTCATCAACCGCCCGGGAACGATGTATGAGCGCAACATCGACATTGTCGTTCCCCACGACCTCGGAGAAGCGCTCGTTGCCGTGAAAGCCGGCTCCACCCTCGAGGCCGATCTGCGCCTGGAATGCATCCACGAGGGCATCTTGGTGACCGCCGATGTGACCGGAAAAGCCGCCGGAGAGTGCGGAAGATGCCTTATTGACATCGAATTGCCTGTCCGAGTTCATTTTGCCGAGCTTTTCGCGTACGATCTAGACGAAGCTTATGAGTGTGCGGTTCAAGATGACCACGTGGATCTTGAACCACTAATCAGGGATGCAGTGGTGTTGTCACTGCCGTTCCAGCCGGTTTGCCGGCGGGATTGCCCAGGTCTCGACCCAGAGACCGGGGAACGGCGTGCCACTTCCCCTGAACTTGAACCGAGTGACGTGCAGGATCCCCGCTGGTCCGCACTATTGGAATTCCAAGCTTCCGAAAGCATCAGCACGGATGAAGACATCCAGGCTGTACCGGATAGAGAAGAGAAGTAGTCATGGCAGTCCCGAAGCGCAAGCAATCACGCTCCAACACCCGCTCACGCCGTTCCTGCTGGAAGGCCGAGGCCCCCACCCTGGTGAAGACCATGGAAAACGGCAAGGTCGTCTACAGCCTCCCGCACCGCGCGAAGGTCGTCACGGACGCCGCCGGCACCGCACTGTTCATGGAGTACAAGGGCCGCAAGGTCGCTGACGTTTAGTCAGAGAATGGTGCGCCGCTGTGTCGAAGTCTGACGCCGGTTCCCGTCACACAGGGACTCCTGCAGCCCGCGCTGCAGGAGTTTCTGCTGTGCGCGGTTCCTCGCCGACCACCAAGACGGACCAGAGCCCTGCTCCGTCGTTGTCGCGTCTGCAGGAGATCCTCGGCCTGCAGATCGACGCCGGCCTACTCGAACTCGCGCTGACACACCGTTCATTCGCGTACGAGAACGGTGGCCTGCCCACCAACGAACGCCTGGAATTCCTGGGCGATTCGATCCTGGGCCAGGCCGTGACCGTGATGCTCTACCGCGAGTACCCGTTGCTGCCGGAGGGCGATCTCGCCAAGCGCCGCGCGAGCCTGGTCTCGAGTGCCGCCCTGGCCGAAATCGCCCGCGGTATCGGACTGGGCGATTTTGTGCGCCTGGGGCGCGGTGAGACCCTCACCGGCGGTCGCGACAAGTCTTCGATCCTGGCCGACACCGTCGAAGCCGTCATCGGTGCCGTGTACCTGGACACCGGGGTGGAATCCGCCACTGAGTTCGTGCTGCGTCTGCTGCAGCCGCTCCTGGCCGATCCCGGACACTTCGGTGTCTCCATGGACCCCAAGACCAGCCTGCAGGAAGCCGCCGCTCGGCTGGGTGCCGGAGTGCCCGTGTATGCCGTCGCCGAGAGCGGCCCCGACCACTCGAAGGTCTTCATCGCCACCGTGACCGTGGGCACCAGCGTCACCGCGACCGGCGAGGGCACCAGCAAGAAGCACGCCGAGATGTCCGCAGCCCTTGAGGCGTGGACCCAGCTGCGCGCCCGACGCTGAGCCGTGCCGGAACTCCCCGAGGTCGAGGTCGTCCGCGCCGGCCTCGAGAGCGCCGTCTCCGGCGCCACTGTCACCGGGGTCGAGGTCTTCGACGCGCGATCCCTGCGTCGGCACGACAGCGCGCTCGGCGATTTCGAGACGCTCCTCACCGGCGCGGGCATCAGCGGTGCCGTGCGTCGGGGCAAGTTCCTCTGGTTCCCCTTGGCCGGAGGATCCATCCGGGACAGCGCACCGCGCGCCCTCGTCGCCCACCTGGGCATGAGCGGCCAGGTCCTGCTGCGCACGCCCGGCGAAGCGGCCGAGAAGCTGATGCGCATCCGGCTGACGCTGCAGCACCCCGTGCACGGCGAGCTGGCCCTGCACTTCGTGGACCAGCGCATCTTCGGCAGCATGGCCGTCGACAGCCTGCAGCCGACGACGGACGGACGCCCGGCCGGATACGCCGGGCCGGGGATGGCCCCTGGCGTGCCTGAGCACGCCGCGGGAACCTCCGCCCTGCCCGGAGCGGGCCTGGTCCCCAGCCAGGTGGCGCACATCGGCCGCGACCCACTGGACCCGTGGTTCTCCGCGCCCGAGTTCTACCGTGCTCTGGGCCGCAGCCGGTCGGGCATCAAACGCGTACTGCTCGACCAGAAGGTGGTCAGCGGTATCGGCAACATCTATGCGGACGAGGCCCTCTACGAGGCCAGGGTGCACTTCGACCAGCCGGCCGAGTCACTTTCCGCCGCCACAGCCCGGCGGCTCCTCACGGCCGTCCGTGCCATCCTCCTGCGCGCGCTGGCGGAGGGCGGCACGAGCTTCGATGCTCAGTACGTGAACGTCAACGGCCAGTCCGGCTACTTCTCGCACAGCCTCAACGCGTACGGGCAGCATGGCCGCCCGTGCCCGCGTTGCGGCACCGAACTCGTGCGGGCCAAGTTCATGAACCGGTCGTCGCACTACTGCCCGCGCTGCCAGCGGCTGCGCTGACCTTGCGCCAGGCGCCCTCGTAGCCCATCGGAACGAACCCGAGGGCCTCGTTCACGTCGAGCATGTACCGGTTCTCCTCGGCATTGAACGTCGTCACTGCCGACTGCTCCGGAAACTGGAGCTGCAGCTGCTGCAGGTTCGCCACCTTCACCAGCATCCCCAACCGGTGACCGCGGTGTTCCCTGAGTACCAGGGTGTCATCCTGCTCAACGGCCCGGCCGGGCTCTGACGGCACGGACAGTTCCGTGAACGCGGCCAGACGGCCGCTCGGCCGATGCAGGGCAGCCGAGACGAGTGCCACCCGCGGACCGGTTGCGCTGGCCTCCTGTTCGGCGACCAGACGCTCGACGGTCCACACATCCTCCGGTTCGGCGAGGCCGGCGGTGGGGGCGTCCGTCGACATCCGGGTATACAACAGGGCGATGTCCTCGAGCCAGCGCGTGGGCGTGCGACCGGCCCAGGTCAGCACCGCATAGTCCCCGCCGGCCCTGGCCGCCGCCTCAGCGAGTCGCCGGGCCAACACTGCCGAGTCCACCGGCAGGACGAGGATGCTGCCGCGTTCCACCTGCTCGAGGCTGTAGCCGTGCCGCAGGAGGAAGCGCACCTCCGGATTGGCGGCCGGCACCGACCCGAACCCCGTCGGCGCGGCCAGGCGTTCACCCGGCGCATCGGGCGAGACCGCGTAGACCACGCTCACGCTGCGGCCATCAAGGCGGGCCGCGGCGTCGAGCCGGTGGGTCAGGGCGGTGCCGATGCCCCTGTTGCGAAACTCCGGCAGCACCTCGACGGTGAACCAGGCGAAATCAGACCCTGGATCTGCTTGGGTTTCGTAGATGGCCCTGCCCACGATCTCCCCGCCGACGCGGGCGACGAACAGCCGGCGGGGCGCGTGTTCCAGGGTGAGCCAGCCCGGCAGCAGCTCCTCGGCGGACTGGGCAAGCACCCCTGTGCCGTAGGCCTGCGTCTCGACGGTGTTGCGCACGGCCACGGCGGCGGCGAAATCGGTCCAGCCGGTGCCGTTCGGCTCGGTGGGAATGGCCAATTCGTCGATACTGAATCCCCGGCTCTCCATGCCCGCTGAGCCTAGACCTCGTCACCGGGGAAGACCAGGCACCCGAACGGGTTCGGCCGCCGGAGCGGCGAGCGGGAGGGAACAGCGGGCCGGTCCCAGTAAACCAGCGGTGTTCCGGTACCGTTGACCTGAGAAAAGCCGCGAAGGACGAGTGCAGGAAGGACGGGCGCGTTGTACCTGAAGAGTCTCACCCTCAAGGGGTTCAAGTCCTTCGCACAATCGACGACCTTCGCTTTCGAACCCGGCGTGACCTGTGTTGTCGGACCGAACGGCTCCGGCAAGTCCAACGTCGTCGACGCCCTCGCCTGGGTGATGGGCGAGCAGGGCGTGAAAACGCTGCGTGGCGGCAAGATGGAAGACGTCATCTTCGCGGGAACATCGACCAGAGGACCGCTCGGCCGGGCCGAGGTCACCCTGTCGATCGACAACAGCGACGGCGCGCTGCCCATTGAATACGCCGAAGTGACCATCTCGCGCACTCTGTTCCGCAACGGCGCGAGCGAGTACGCCATCAACGGCCGCACCTGCCGGCTGCTCGATGTGCAGGAACTGCTCAGCGACTCTGGTCTGGGCCGCGAGATGCACGTCATCGTCGGCCAGGGGCAACTGGATGCCGTGCTGCGCGCCAGCCCGGAGGAACGGCGCGGCTTTATCGAAGAGGCCGCCGGAATCCTCAAGCACCGCCGCCGCAAGGAAAAAACCGTGCGCAAGCTCGAGGCCATGCAGACCAACCTCACCAGGCTCAGCGACCTCGCCGGCGAGATCCGCCGGCAGCTCAAGCCGCTCGGCCAGCAGGCCCAGGTGGCCAGGCAGGCCCAGCAGATCGCCGCCACTGTGCGCGACGCCCGGGCGCGGCTTCTCGCCGACGACGTGATCGTGCTGCGCAACGCCCTGGACGCCCACGGGCGCACGGAGAGCGAGCGGCACTCGGAACGCCTCGTCATCCAGGAACAGCTCGACCACAATCAGGTGCGAGTGCGGCGGCTGGAAGACGCGCAGGTCGGCGACGCCGTCGATGTCGCCAGGCGCACGGCGTTCGGGCTCGAATCCGCCCAGGAACGCCTACGCGGCCTGTACACCCTCGCCAACCAGCGCCTCGCGCTGCTGGGCAGCCAGGCCGAACCGGCGGAGCGGGCCTCCAACGTCACCCCGCAGCGCGTCGATGACGCCGCGGCGGAGGTGGAACGGTTACGGGCCGGCATCGCGGCGGCCGAGGATGCGTGGGCGACGGCTCGCACGACCACCGCCACGGTGCGCCGCGACCTCGACGCCGTCGACGACGAGATCGCCGCGCAGTCCGCCCTCGTCTCCCGGCATGACCTGCTGGTGTCCCAGCTCGTCGGGCAGGCGGACTCCGCGGCGTCCCGTCTGGCCGCCGTTCGCGGCGAAGTGCTGCGCCAACAGGGTGCCCTCGACGCGGCGCGTGACCGACTGGCCGCGTCCCGTCGCCAACTCGCCGACCTCGACGACGACCAGGACGCCGAGGCGACCGACGTGGATTTCGGCGAGGTCGTCGAACTCGCCCAGGCGCAGGTGGCCGAGGCCGAGTCCGAGATCGAACGACTCCGCGAGATCCTGCACGGTCAGGAGCGGGAACGGGACGCGCTGGCCGCGCGAACGGGGGCGCTCTCGCTGGCGCTCGGCCAGAAGGACGGCTCATCGGCTCTCATCGACGCCGGCCTGGCCGGCATCCGTGGCCTGGTCGCCGAACACATGAGCGTTCAACCCGGATTCGAGCGGGCCATCGCGGCGGCGCTCGGCTCTCTCGCGGATGCCGTCGCCGCCGACGACCGCGCGGCCGCCATCGCCGCGCTGGGCCACGCCGACGAGCTGCATCTCGGCCGGGTCGAACTCGTTCTCGCCGGGCTGGTCGCCGACGTGCCTGCCGGGGGAGTGGATGTGTCGCTGCTGCCGGACACCGTCGCCGCGCTGACGGTTCCCGCGCACACCGTCGTCGACGCGCCAGCCGGAGTGCTCGGCCTGCTGGAGCGAACCCTCATCGTCGACGACCTGGCCGCCGCCGTCGTGGTCTCCGACGCGCTGGCGTCCCAGGCGTCTGCAACACCTGTCACGATCATCACCCGCGCCGGAGACGTTCTCACCGCCCACGCCCTCCGCGGCGGCTCAGGGGCCGCGCCCAGCAAACTGGAACTCGTGACCGAACGGGACGCGGCCGAGAACCGCCTGGCCGAGGTGACGTCGCTGATCGAACAGGTCTCCGGCGACCTCGGCGAACAGCGCACCCGGCTGGCATTGGCCAGGGACCAGGCGAAGTCGGCCCAGGCCGCCCTGCGCGAGCACAGCAGCAGGGAGACGGCCCGCGCCGATCGGCGCAACCGCCTGACCGTGCAGGTCGACGCGTCAGCGGCGGAATTCGACAGGCTGTCGACCGCCGCCGATCTGGCCGCTGCCGGCATTGCCGACGCGGAGAGCGCCGTGGCCACGACCGCCGCCGCCCTGGACACCCAGCGCTCCCAGCCCCGGCCGATCCTCGACGTGAGCGCGCGCGACTCGCTGTACGCCGAGCTCGAACGGGCCAGGGAGATCGAGATCGAGGCCCGACTGCAGGTGGACACCGCCAAGGAACGGGTGCGCAGCGGCCAGGCCCGGGTGGTCTCGTTGACCAGACAGCTTGAATCCGACCGGGCCGAAGCCGACGCCGCCGCGCGGCGGGCCGTCATCCGTCGCCGGCAGGTGGATGCCGCATCCGCTGTCGCCGACGCACTGCCCGCTGTGCTCGCGTCGGCCGACGCCGCCGTGGCCGCGGCGCGCCAGAAGCTGGCGGTCGCGGAAGCCGAACGGTCCAGCCAGAACGAGGAGCTGAGCGGGCTCCGCCGGGCGGAAGGCGAGCTGCGCACCCGATTGCAGGGCATCACCGAGAACGTGCACGGACTCGAACTGGCGATCTACGAGAAGAAACTGCAGCTCTCTGCGCTGCTCGAGCGGGCCGCCAGCGAGCTGGGCCTCGTCGAAGAGGTGCTCATCGCCGAATACGGCCCGGACCAGCCCGTTTCGAGCGAGTCGGACGCGGCGGCCGCGGTGGATGCAACGCCGTATGACCGGGAGGAACAGCAGGCCAGACTGGCCGCCGCCGAACGCAAGTACGCCCGGCTGGGCCGGATCAACCCGCTCGCCCTCGAAGAGTTCGCGGCGCTCGAACAACGCCACTCCTTCCTCACCGAGCAGCTCACCGACCTCACCAACACCCGGGCCGACCTTCTGAGCATCATCGAGGACATCGACCTCAAGATGGGTGCCATCTTCGCCAGCGCCTTCGACGACACCCAGGCCGCGTTCGCCGAGGTCTTCCCCGTCCTGTTCCCCGGCGGCAGCGGCAGCATCCAACTCACCGACCCCGAGAACATGCTCACCACCGGCATCGAGGTGTCGGTGAAGCCCGCCGGCAAGAAGATCGAGCGGCTCTCGCTGCTGTCCGGCGGCGAACGATCGCTGGCGGCGGTGGCCCTGCTGATTGCGATCTTCAAGGCCAGGCCGAGCCCGTTCTACATCATGGACGAGGTGGAGGCCGCCCTCGACGACGCCAACCTGGGCCGGCTCCTGACCATCTTCGAAGACCTGCGCGCCACCAGCCAGCTCATCGTCATCACCCACCAGAAACGCACGATGGAGATCGCGGACGCGCTCTACGGCGTCTCGATGCGACAGGACGGGGTGTCGGCGGTGGTCGGCCAGCGCATCGTCCGCGAAGCCGAACCCGACGAGGTGGAACGGGCGTCCTGAGGACTCCTGTCCGTCACCTGGCCAGGATGCCCCCTGGCAGCGCCCGGTTGCTCCGGAACAGGTTCTCCGGGTCGACCCGTTCCTTGATCTCGGCCAGGCGCTGCAGGGCCTCCGGCGCGAAGGCCAGACCGAGGTCCTGACCGTTCGTGAGCATGGTCGGCACGGTCCGGGGAACCCCGACGGCCTGCACGGTGTCCTCCAGGGGCTGGAACAGCAGGTGGCTGTCCGAGGCGGCGGGAACCGGACCGCCCGGGGGAGGATCGCGGCCGCGAAGAGAATGAAGGCCGCCTCGAGATGGCCGACCACACCGTCTTCTCCACCAGTGGGGTCACCGATCAGGCCGCCAAGGGGGCGCACTTGCAGCAGGGTGAGACCGGCGTAGCTCGCGGTGCGGAACGCCGCCACGAGGGCCGCGATCGTCGCGGGGTCCAGCTCACTGACGGTCCTGGACCAGTCCAGCGTTGCGGAGGGCTCCTGCGGTTCGCCTGACACATCGCCGAGTTGGCCGATCGAGAACGGACGGCAGAGGTTGGCGATGACTGGCGCGATCGTGAGCAACGGCGCCAGCAGCTCCTCGCCGGCCTCGACCGACCCCACGAAGACCGCATCGACCTGAGTGAAGCTGCGGCCACGGAGGAGCTCGGGCACCTGCTCGATGTCGGGCATGTTGATCAGGCCCAGGAACAGGCTGAGCTCCGGCGGCGCATCCAACAGGATGTCGGCCGCCGCCCCGAAGACGACCTCGGCCGACTCGGCCGGAAACAGGATCTTGCCGCCGAAGAGCTCGGGCGCCGGGTACAGGTCGATCTCGAGGGCGGTCACCACACCGAAGAGGCCGCCGGCGCCCCGCACGCCCCAGAGCAGGTCGGGGTCGCTCTCCCGGGTGACGCGGCGCAGCACCCCGGTGGCGTCGACGAGTTCCACGGCCCGGATCGAGTGCGCGGCCAGGCCCTTCCACCGGCTGAACCAGGAATGCCCGCCGGAGAGCAGGTAGCCCGCGACGCTGACGTCGGGGTTGGTGCCGGCCAGGGCGATGAGGCCGGTGCCGTCGAGGCGGCCGAGCAGGGTGCCCCACGGAACACCGGCGCCGACGCGCGCGAACCGGGCGACGACGTTCACGGTCACCTCGTCGAAAGCGTTCGTGCGCACCAGGATCCGGCCGCCGAGGTTATCATCAGCGCCGTGACCCCTGGGCTGCACCGTCACGCCGATGCCGGCTTCCCTGGCGGCCACGATGACATGCCTGAGGTCCCGCACCGAGCGAGGCCGGGCGATGGCTCTGGGCTGCTGGTCGACGGCGAGGTTCCACGGCGCCCGGGCGTCGTCCCAGCCCGGATCGCCGGGCAGGAGCAGATTGCCGTCGAGCTGGCCGGCCAGCGCGGCTAACGCCGGGTGCACGGGAGGTGGAGTCGGAGACGTCGGGGCGGGTGTCGGAATGCTGGGGGACACGGTGATCCTTTCGACTGGCACGGGCTTGCTGCTGGCACGGGTTTTCGACTGGCAGGGGCTTTCGGCTGTCACGACTACCGTGACGATACCCAGCCCCGCGGGAGGCCGCCAGCCCGCGTTCGCCCGACCCACACGCCGAACAGCACCCCTGGTCCACGGGCACTTCGTCGCCCGTGCACCCGAGTGTGTCCGGCCGGACTAGCCTTGACCTATGGCAGAACGCACCCCGTGGTCCCTCTCCGGCGCATTGCGCGGAGTATTCGCGAAGAAGACGATCGACGCAGATACCTGGGATGACCTCGAGGACTCGCTGATCCAGGCCGACTTCGGCCCGGATATCACCGATGCGATCGTCGCCGAGCTGCGCGCGAAGGTGTCCAGGTACAGCACCACGGATCCGAAGGACCTCCACCGGATGCTGCGCGAGGGCATCGAGGAACGCCTGGCGAAACTCGACCCCACGCTCAATCTCAGCGCGAGGCCCGCTGTGGTGCTCGTCGTCGGCGTCAACGGGGTGGGCAAGACCACCACCATCGGCAAGTTCGCGAAGTTCCTGCGCGTCTACGACCGCAGTGTGCTCATCGGCGCCGCCGACACCTTCAGGGCCGCGGCCGTGGAACAGCTGGCGACCTGGGCGGAGCGTGCCGGAGCCGAGATCGTGAAACCGCAGGCGCAGGGCCAGGACCCTGCCTCCGTGGCCTTCCAGACTGTGGAACGCGCCATCAACACCGGCACCGAGATCGTCATCATCGACACCGCCGGCCGGCTGCAGACCAAGGGCGGGCTGATGGACGAGCTCACCAAGATCCGCCGGGTCATCGAGAAGCAGACGCCGATTTCCGAGGTGTTGCTGGTCCTCGACGCGACGACGGGCCAGAACGGCCTCGCCCAGGCGGAGGCATTCATCGAGCACGCCGGCGTAACCGGTCTGGTGCTCACCAAGCTCGACGGGTCGGCCAAGGGCGGTTTCGTCCTGGCGGTCCAGGAGAAGACCGGCATCCCCATCAAACTCGTCGGGCAGGGTGAGGGTATCAACGACCTCACCGGATTCACCCCGCACGTTTTCGCACAAAAACTCGTCGGATAGGACGTCCCATGACCATCGAACACGACTTCTTCGGAATTCTCGGCAGCGACGACGACAGCGGCGAGGTGTACTGGTCCGACACGGCCGAACTCGGCGACCAGAACGTTGAGATCGACGTCAGTTCCCCCGACGAGGAGTCGGTGTCCTCCGAAGCCCTCGACATCGTCGCCGCGATGATCAACGCCCTCGAGGACCTCGATTCCCAGGCCAGGGAATCGCTCGTCGCCGACCTGAGTGCCGAGGTCTCCGTGACCAGCCAGTTCATTGTGACCCAGTTCGAAGAACTCGACGCCGAGGTGCTCGAGGACGCCCTGATCTGGGATTCCGGAGACAAGCAGATCGACTTCCTGCGGTCCATCCAGTTGCAGCGGATCGGGTTCCACCCGCACCACATCGGCAACGACCAGCATTTCGCGGTGCTGGACTACTCGATCAGCCCGCACGAAACGGATGCCCTGCTCGTTGTCACGCTGGACGTGCACGGGGACACCATCGTGATCGCCGCCGACAGCTAGCATCCGCTGCCCTGCAGCCGTGAATGACGAAGGCCCCCGGAGTGATCCGGGGGCCTTCGCTGTGTGCGCGGTGCTGGGTGTATCAGCCCAGGTGCACGGCGGCTTCGTTGCCGAGCAGGTCCGACGCCTTCGGGCGCACCATGAAGAAGGCGATCGGCGCCGCCAGGAACACGCCGAAGGCGGCCCAGAAGAACGCGGCCTGGTAGCCGTCGACGAGGGCCTGCAGCTGGGCGACCGGGGTGCCGTCTCCGCCGGCGAGGGAGGACGCGACCGCCGAGGTGTAGAGCACGGTGAACACTGCGGAGCCGATGGACCCGCCGATCTGCTGCACGGCCGTGACCGCGGCGCTGGCGGCGCCGGCGTCGTGGGCATCGATGCCGGCCAGGGCCACGTTCTGCAGCGGCACGAAGATCATCGCCAGGCCCAGACCCATCAGGAGCAGGCCGGGCAGCACCTCGACGACGTAGCTGCCGCCGACGGTGATGCGCGACAGGTACAGCAGACCGGCCGCCACGACGACCGGGCCCACGGTCATCGGGATGCGCACGCCCACGCGGGGCAGGAACTTCGAGAGCGTCGTTGCGCCGACGATGATCATCGCGGTCATCGGCAGGGACGCCAGGCCGGACTCCAGCGGCGAGAAGCCGAGCACGATCTGCAGGTGGAAGGTGAGGAAGAGCAGCCCGCCCAGGAGAGCGGCGCCGGTGAGCGTGCCGGTGATGAACGCACCACCGCGAACCTTGTCCGCCAGGATGCGCAGCGGCAGCAGCGGGTGGTTGGAGCGGCTCTCGACGAGCACGAAGAGAGCGAGGAGCACAACGCCCAGCGGGATGAAAACGAGCACCTGCCAGGCGTCCCAGCCGTTCTCGGCCTGGGCGAAGCCGAACACCAGCGAACCGAGGCCGAGGGCCACGAGGATGGCGCCGGGCACGTCGTACTTGGTGTTGCCGTGCGCCTTGCTCTCCTTGATGATCGGGATCGCCGCGGCGATCGCCACGATCGCGATGGGCACGTTCACGAGCAGGCACCAGCGCCAGCTGGCGTACTCGGTGAGCACGCCGCCGAGCACGAGGCCCACGGCAGCGCCACCACCGGCGATCGCACCGTAGACCGAGAAGGCCTTGATGCGGTCCTTGCCGCCGGGGAAGTTGACGGTGAGCAGTGCCAGCGAGGCGGGCGCGAGAAGCGCTGCGAACAGGCCCTGCAGGCCGCGGGCGGCCAGGAGCTCCCAGGTGCTCTGCGCCATGCCGCCGAGGGTGGACGCGATGGCGAACCCGGCCATGCCCACGATGAAGGAGCGCTTGCGGCCCCAGTAGTCGGCGATGCGGCCGCCGAGCAGCAGCAGTGCGCCGAAGACCAGCGCGTAAAGGGTGACGACCCAGGTGCGGTCGCCGTCACTCATGCCGAGGTCACTCTGAGCGTGGGGGAGCGCGATGTTGACGATGGTGCCGTCGAGCACGACGGTGAGCTGGGCGAGGGCGACGATGGCCAGCAGCCACCAGCGGCGGGGGTTGTGGGTGTGAGCCTCAGAGGCGTGGGTATCGGGTTTTGACGGGGTGGAAACCGGAGAAACGCCGGTCGGGCTCGATTGTGACATGCCGAGAATCCTACCAAACGAACTAGTTCGTTTTGCTACACTCGGGGCATGATTACCCCGGATTCATCCATCGGACTGCCGGCGAAGGAGCCGGAGCCCACCCGTCAGCGCATCCTCGAGGCGGCCAGGGCCGAATTCGCCGCCCATGGCCTTGCCGGATCCCGCATCGACCGGATCGCCCGCACCGCCTCCGCCAGCAAGGAACGGCTCTATGCCTACTACCGGCACAAGGAAGAACTCTTCAGTGCTGTGGTGGAGCTCAACCTGGTGGAGTTCGCCCAGGCGGTGTCGCACGACGGGGGAGCAACCCTGCCCGAGTTCGCCGGAGCGCTCTACGACCACTCGGTCGAGCATCCTGAACACCTGCGGATGATCGACTGGGCGCGTTTGGAACGCCACGACGCGATTGCCGAGCCGTCGCCCCTCATCGACGACTTCCACGCCGAACAGGTCCGCGGGATCATCGCGCTCCAGGCCGCGGGGGCCGTCGACGCCTCGTGGGACCCGGACCACGTCACCGCGCTCGTCTTCGGGATCGTGTCGTGCTGGAACCACGAGCCCGCCGTCGCGTTCTCCGCGCATCCCGAACCGGATGCTGCCACCCATGCGGCACGCCGGGCCAGCGTCGTTCGTGCCGTCGAACGTCTGGTCGCTCCTCAGGTCTGATCCACCCTGGGAGACGTCCCCTCGGCGGGTGCCACGCACGCGGGTGACACGCCACACTGATCGACGGATTGGGTTTCTGTGTATCTACACAGATATCCTGGTTAATGCCGAATTCTTTCGGCGTGCTGAGCGGCCGGAAGCGGCTCTCGCAATATGGCTTCAGGCCGACCCAGCATGTACGTTCCTACGAACAAGAGGTCTCTCTCTCATGCGCAAAATCACCTTTGTCACCCTTGCCCTGGCGGGATCGGCGGCTCTCGTCGGTGCCACCACCCTCCCGGCCTTCGCGGCCGACACCACGGCGACCGTCGAGGTCTCCGGGGGCCTCGTCTCGATCGCGGCACCCGCCACGATTGCATTCACGACGGTCGCACCTGGCGCCCCGTCGACCGCCACCCTGGCGGGCGTTGTCGTCACCGACGCTCGCGCAGGTGTGGAGGGCTGGGTTGCCAATGTCACGCTTGCCGACTTCACCGGCACGGACACCGCCGACACGATCCCTGCCGCCGGGGCAACTTACACGGCTGGAACTGCCGTTGTCGTTGGTACAGCGACTGTCGCCCCGTCTGCCGCCGGTGACCCGGCGGCCACGCTGCCGGTGCAGACCGCGACCGCCGTCACGGGCAACAACACGGCGACGTGGAGCGCAACGCTCTCCGTCCCCGTTCCCACCGACGCGCTGTCCGACACGTTCACCGCCGTGTTGACGCACTCCGTCGTCTAATCGCTCCAAACCGGCCGCGGCACCCGCTTCCAGCGGGCACCGCGGCCGGGCTGCGTCGGCCGCCGGGCCGTGCAAGCGGTCTCCGCTAGGAAAGGCTTCGGATTTGCGTCCCACCATCGCGGCAGTTGCCGCACTACTACTTGCTCTCGTTCTTGGCACTGCCGGGCCCGCAATCGCCGAGTCCCGCAGCTCGGGCACTCCTGCCGAGAATGGGGTCATCGAGTCCCAGGGCGTTGGCGTTCGATTGGTCGATGTCCCGGTCGGCACTCAGTCCGACTCGCGTGCTCGTGCCTACATCGTCGACAGACTGGCGCCTGGAACCACAATCGAGCGCCGGATCGAGGTGCAGAACAACACCGAGATCGACCAGGCGGTGAGGGTGTATTCCGGCGCAGCGCACATTGACGGCGGCGTCTTCACCGGGGAAGCCGACCCCGCCACCAACGACATCACGAGCTGGACCAGTCTGGACCAGCCGGAGCTGGAGCTGGCGCCAGGTGAATCGGCCATGGTGTTGGTGACGATTGCAGTTCCGCTGGACGCGGCGGAAGGCGAGCAGTACGCCGCCGTGTGGGCAGAAGTGCGCGCACCCTCAACCGATGGTTCCCCCATCGTTCAGGCCACCCGAGCCGGAATCCGGATCTACCTTTCGGTTGGACCCGGTAACGGGGTCGCTGCGGACTTCTCCGTCGACCAGCTCACTGCCGGGCGCGACGCGGACGGCCGCCCCACGCTGGCAGCGCAGGTCACAAACACCGGCGGCCGGGCGCTGGACGTGACGGGTGATCTCACCCTGGCCGACGGGCCGGCCGGCCTTGCCGCCGGTCCGTTCACTGTGCCCCAGGCCACCACCATTGCGCCCGGCGGCTCGGAGAAGGTGCTCTTCACCCTCGACGCTGAGCTGCCCAACGGGCCGTGGGACGCCACCTTGGCTCTGAAGAGCGGTCTCGTAGAACGCGAAGCGTCCGCGACCATCACCTTCCCCGACGCCGGCGTGGGGGAGACCGTCACCCCGGACGCCGAGGTGCCCGTGCTGTGGATAGCCATCGGGTCGGTGGCCGTAGGGCTGATCCTCGTGGCCGGTGCCGTGCTGCTTATTCGGCGCCGACGCATCCGCGCTGTACGACGGACGACGGCGAAGACCGACCCGGCGCTTACTGAATAGTGCCCGCGACCGGATCGCCCAGCGGTACGTTCTCGAGCACGCTCACGTCGGTGGGGCCGGCCACATGGTCGGCCAGCAGGGCGTTGAGCTCGCCGATCGGGGCGCCGGCGGCGTGGGCGGCGAGGTCGGCCGCGGTGGTCCAGCGTTCGACCATGATGACCTTTTCCGCGTCGAGGTGCAGGGCGTACAGCTCACAACCGGCCTCGGCGTGCACCTTCGGCGACACGATGGCGAAGGCATCCACCACGTTCTGGATATGACCGTCCAGCGGGGTGATGACGGCGACGACGACAACTGACATGTGCTCTCCCTGATTTCTGCGCAAGCTTCCACCGTACGCTGGTGGAGGAACAATCGGGGCAGTGAGCAGCGGCACCTCCCGGAGCCGGTTAAACTAAGACCACAATGGCTACTTTTGGAAACCTCTCAGATCGCCTCGCCGAGACGTTTAAAAACCTCCGCACCAAGGGCAAGCTCAGTGCGGCGGATGTCGACGGCACCGTGCGCGAGATTCGTCGCGCCCTCCTCGACGCCGACGTCGCCCTCGAGGTCGTCAAGGACTTCACCGGCAAGGTGCGCGAGCGCGCCCTCGGCGACGAGGTCAGCAAGGCGCTGAATCCGGCCCAGCAGGTCGTGCAGATCGTCAACGAAGAGCTCGTGCAGATCCTCGGCGGCCAGCAGCGCCGTCTGGAATTCGCCAAGAAGCCACCGACCATCATCATGCTCGCCGGCCTCCAGGGTGCCGGTAAGACCACCCTGGCCGGCAAGCTCGCCAAGTGGTTGGCCAAGGACGGCCACACCCCGATCCTCGTCGCCGCCGACCTGCAGCGCCCGAATGCCGTCACCCAGCTTGAGGTCGTCGCGGCCCAGGCCGGCGTTGCGGTCTACGCGCCGGAGCCCGGCAACGGCGTCGGCAACCCGGTCAAGGTCGCCCGCGACGGCGTGAAGTTCGCCCAGCAGAAGCTGCACGACGTTGTCATCGTTGACACCGCCGGACGCCTCGGTGTCGACGCCGAGATGATGAAGCAGGCCGCGGACATCCGCAAGGCCATCGACCCCGACGAAGTGCTCTTCGTTATCGACGCGATGATCGGCCAGGACGCCGTGGCAACCGCCCGCGCGTTCCAGGACGGTGTCGACTTCACCGGTGTCGTGCTGTCCAAGCTCGACGGCGACGCCCGCGGTGGCGCGGCCCTGTCGGTGGCGTCGATCACCGGCCGCCCGATCATGTTCGCTTCCACGGGTGAGGGCCTCGACGACTTCGAGCCCTTCCACCCCGACCGCATGGCCAGCCGCATCCTCGACCTCGGTGACATCCTCACCCTGATCGAGCAGGCGCAGGGCGCGTTCGACGAGGAGGAAGCCCGCAAGATCGCGGAGAAGTTCTCCACCGACACCTTCACCCTCGACGACTTCCTCGGCCAGATGCAGCAGCTGCGCAACATGGGCTCCATCAAGAAGATGATGGGCATGCTCCCGGGCGCCGGCGCGATGAAGCAGCAGCTGGACAACTTCGATGAGCGCGAAATCGTGCGCACCGAGGCCATCATCCAATCGATGACCAAGGCCGAGCGTGTCACACCCAAGCTGCTCAACGGCTCCCGCCGCCTCCGCATTGCGCGTGGTTCGGGGTCGAGCGTCACCGAGGTGAACCAGCTCGTGCAGCGGTTCGAACAGGCCGCGAAGATGATGAAAACCGTGGCCAAGGGCGGCATGCCCAACATCCCCGGCATGGGACCGATCCCCGGCGGCATGGGCGGCAAGCGTCCCCAGGTGCAGCAGAAGAAGAAGGGCTCGAAGTCGGGCAACCCGGCAAAGCGTGCCGCGGAGAACGCGGCCATCGCCTCCGGTGAGAAGATCGGCGGCGCGTCTGCGGGCGGCGGCTCCGGCTTCGGTCTCGGCGGCGGCGGCAAGGCTGCGGCCGGCGGCCCGACGCCTGAGGAGATGGCGGCTCTGCAGAAGATGCTCGGCCGGTAGTCGGCCGACGTCTCTGGACGCCGCGGGTCGCGGTGTCTAGGCGCGGGCGGGGATTAGGATTTTGCAATGACCTCTCTCCAGCCCCGCCCCGTGCGTCTCGGTGTGCAGATCGCCCCGCAGCACGCCGAGTACGCGTCAATCCGGAACACCGTCTCTGCCGTTGAAGCTCTCGGCGTCGACATCGCCTTCAACTGGGACCACTTCTATCCGCTCTCCGGCGACCCGGAGGGCCTGCACTTCGAGTCCTGGACGCTCCTGGCCGCCTGGGCCGAGCAGACCAGCGTTCTCGAAATGGGCGCACTGGTGAACTGCAACAGCTACCGGAACGCCGACCTGCAGGCCGACATGGCCCGCACCATCGATCACATCAGCGGTGGGCGTTTCATCTTCGGCACCGGCTCGGGCTGGTTCGAACGGGACTATGACGAGTACGGCTACGAATTCGGCACGGTCGGCACCCGCCTGGATGCCCTGGCCGAGAACCTCCCGCGGATCGAGGCACGCTGGGCCAAGCTGAACCCCGCACCGCTGCGCGACATCCCCGTGCTCATCGGCGGCGCCGGAGAGAAGAAGACGCTGCGCATCGTGGCGCAGCACGCCGACATCTGGCACTCGTTCTCCACCCCGGAGGTCCTCACCCACAAGCTCGGCGTGCTGGGCACCTGGTGCGACACCGTGGGGCGTGACATCAACGAGATCGAGATCTCCACCGAGCTGCGCGGTAAGACCACGGAGGAGGCCGACGAGCTCTACGAGCTGGGCACCACACTGTTCACCCTGGGCATCTCCGGCCCCGCCTACGACCTGGCCCCTGTGGAGGACTGGATCGCCTGGCGTGACGCCAAAAACACCCCGCGGGCCCTCGCGTCCTAACCCGCTCGGCCCGCGAGCCGTGAGGAAAGCATCCGCGAGCCGTGAGAAAAGCCCCAAAAAGCGCGTGTTTTCCGGGCCAAACTCACGGTTCGCGGATCAGGAGTGCAGGCCCTCTCGGAGTTCGCGGGCGAGCGAGGCGACCACGGCAGGGAGGTGGCCGTCGTGCAGGGCGGCCACGGCCAGCTGGCGTTGGTAGCTGGCTCCGTGGTCGAGGATCAGGTTGAGCTGCAGCAGCTCGGGCAGGCAGCCCAGGCGTTCGGCGGTGGGGGAGAGCACCTCCACCAGGCGGTGCACCTCGTCGGTGACCATCCGCTCCGTGCCCGTGGAGTTCACAATGATCTCCGCCGAGAGGCCGTACCGGGCCGCGCGCCACTTGTTCTCGCGCACGAACCACGGCTGCATGGTGGGCACCGGGCGTCCCTCGTCGATCTCCGTCGACATCCACTCGACCAGACACTGGATGAGCGCGGCGATCGCGCCGAGTTCCTCGACGGTCGAGACTCCGTCGCAGGCGCGCACCTCGATGGTGCCCCAGCGCGGCGACGGCCGGATGTCCCAGCGCACCTCGGTGGCGTCCTCGATGATTCCGGTCACGGTGAGGTCGTTGACATAGTCCTCCCACGCCGCCCAGTCCTCCAGACGCCACGGCAGGCCGGCAGTGGGCAGCTGCTGGAACATCTGGGCGCGATTGGACGCGTACCCGGTGTTCACGCCCGCCCAGAACGGGCTCGAGGCGCTCAGCGCCTGCAGATGCGGCACGAAGCTGAGCAGGCCGTTGAGGATCGGGATGACCTTGTCGCGATCCTCGATGCCCACGTGCACGTGGATGCCCCAGATCATCATGTTGCGACCCCACCACTGGGTGCGGTCGATGAGCTTGTGGTAGCGCTCCTTGTCGGTGACCTGCTGGTCGAACCACTGACCGAACGGATGCGAGCCGCTGCAGATCGGGTCGACGCCGCGCGGCTCGGTGATGGCGCGCACCTCGTCGACCTGCCCGGCGACATCGGCGACGGCGCCGGCCACCGTGTGGTGTACCCCGGAGACGAGCTCGACGGTGTTGAGGAGGAGCTCTCCGGTGATGTGCGGGTGCGGGGAGCCACCCGGCCCCCTGAGGGCGTCGAGGACCTCGTCGGCGATCGACACCAGGTCGCCCGTCTCCCGGTCGACCAGCGCGAGTTCCCACTCGATGCCGACGGTCGAGCGCTCGGAGTGAGCGAATTCGATGCCCACGGTATTGGTACCCACAGTCTCGGTTGCCACGGTGGTGCCCTTCGCGCTCCGACGCCCCCGGGGTGGAGCGATGTGGCACAATCCTGACAGCTAAACGCACACTTCGCCGCCCGGCGCGCTACCGGCGTCATGTTGCCAGCCAGGTTTTCGGCCGTCGATTATCACAAAGTGCTCGATGTCTGACACAATGATTAGTCGAGTTCCGTTGCGCCCGACCCTCTAATCCGGCGTAACACGAACCTAATTGAGCTTGTGCCGAGTGTGCCCCCACGCTCACGGCTGTCAGTTCGCCAAACATCTAAATCACAGGAGAATTGTGGCTGTCAAAATCCGTCTGAAGCGCATGGGCAAGATTCGTGCGCCGTACTACCGCATCGTTGTCGCCGACTCGCGCACCAAGCGCGATGGTCGTGTCATCGAAGAGATCGGCATCTACCACCCCACGCAGGAGCCTTCGGTCATCGAGGTCAAGTCCGAGCGTGCCCAGTACTGGCTCTCCGTCGGCGCACAGCCGACCGAGCAGGTTGCGGCACTCCTCAAGCTGACCGGCGACTGGGGCATCTTCAAGGGTGACAAGAACGCCGTCTCCACCGTCAAGATCAAGGAGCCGAAGGTTGCCTTCGTCGCCGACGAGAAGAAGAAGCCGGTTCTGAAGCCCAAGGCCGAGAAGCCCGCGGCCAAGGTTGAGACCGAAGACGTTGCCGTTGAGGCAACCGAAGAGGACAAGGCGTAATTTTGCTCGCTCCCGCGCTTGAGCACCTCGTCAAGGGAATCGTTGATCACCCGGACGACGTGCACGTTGTAGCCCAGAACTCACCCCGTGGCGAGGTGCTCGAGGTTCGTGTGAACCCCGAGGACCTCGGCCGGGTGATCGGCCGCGCCGGTCGCACCGCCAAGGCGCTGCGCACTCTCGTGGCCGCTCTGGCCGATGGCAAGCGCGTGCGGGTCGACGTTGTCGACACCGACTTCTGATCGGGTAGTGACTAGCCCCTCATGAGCGACGACAGCACGACCCCGGCCACCCAACTGCGGGTGGGGCGCCTCACCAAGGCCCACGGCCTTAAGGGCGCCATCAAGCTGGAGCTGTTCACGGACGACCCGGGACGACGTTTCGTCCCGGGCGCCGTGTTCACCCTCCAGGTGCCGACCAGCTCACCCTGGCACGGCAAGACCATCGAACTCGTCGAGTTGCGCTGGTACAACCAGCACGCAGTCGGGTTCTTCAAGGGTGTCCCCGACCGCGAGGCCGCGGAGACCCTGGCCAAGGCCATTCTCTGGATCGACCAGGACTCCTCCGAGCAGACGGATGAAGAAGACGCCTGGTACGACCACCAGCTGGTCGGGCTCGCCGTGGTGCGCGACGGAGTGCAGATCGGCACTCTCACGCGCCTCGAGCACCTGCCGGCGCAAGACCTCCTCATCGTGAAGACCGCCACCGGCGAGGTGATGATCCCCTTCGTCAAGGCGATCGTGCCCTCGGTCGACGTCAAGGCCGGCGTCATCACGATCACCCCGCCTCCCGGACTGCTCGAAGAGCTGCCGGAGGAGCCGGACACCGACGAACCTGAAACCATTGAGACGGATGCCGATGGCTCGGCGACCGATCCCGAAACCCCCGCAGAACCGGCAGCGACGCCGACTCTCGACGGTCAGGGCGCATAGACGCTCCCTGAGCCAGTTCACGGGGAGAGGCGCGCCGCGCCACACCTACTTCACGTTCGTACAGATCGCGGCCGTTGATGAGGAGTACCGTCGCATGTCATACGTGAAACCGGACCAGCTGATCGATTCGCTTGTTCATTCCGGGGTCGTCAAGTCCAACCTCACCGCCCGCCAGATGTTCCTGCGCGGCGCTCTGTCCGGAGCGATTCTCGGTGCGGCCACCACCCTGGCCCTGACGGCGGCGGCGCAAACCGGGCTGCCGATTGTGGGCGCATTGGTGTTCCCCGTCGGCTTCTGCGTCATCCTGATGCTCGGTCTCGAGCTCGTCACCGGTAGTTTCGCCCTGATCCCGCTCGCGGTCCTCGAGGGACGCACCACCGTGGCCAAGATGCTCAAGAACTTCGGCGTGGTCATCCCGGCGCACATCTTCGGTGCGGGGCTCTATGCCCTGCTCTACGTGGGCGTCATCACCTACCTCGGCACCGACACCACGGACCCGATGATCCAGGCGATCATCCACATGGCCGAGCACAAGGTGCTCCCGTACGAGGCCATCGGCGCCGGCGGCATCCTGGTGGCCATCGTCAAGGCCATGCTCTGCAACTGGATGGTTGCCCTCGGCACGATCATGTTCTACACGTCTACCTCGGCCGCGGGCAAGATCCTCGGCATGTGGCTGCCCGTGCTCACCTTCTTCGGCCTCGGTCTCGAGCACGCGGTCGTGAACATGTTCGTCATCCCGGCCGGCATGTTGCTCGGCGCCGACATCAGCTTCGGGGACTGGTGGGGCTGGAACACCGGGCCCGTGCTGATCGGCAACGTCATGGGTGCCGTGCTCTTCACCGCCCTGCCGCTGTACTTCTCGCACCGCAACAAGATCAACCGCGAGGCAGCCCTGCACGACGACGACGACGCGGAGAGCACGACGGAGCTCGCCGCCGCGCACTCGTAGAACCGCCCACTCCTAGAATTGCCCCTATGCGCATCGACATCATCAGTATCTTTCCGGAGTTCTTCGGTGTGCTGGACATCTCCCTCCTCGGCCGCGCCCGGCAGGCCGGCCTGATCGACCTCGCCGTGCACAACCTGCGCGACTTCACCCACGACCGGCACAACACCGTCGACGACACGCCCTACGGCGGAGGCGCCGGCATGGTGATGAAGCCGGAGCCGTGGGGCGAGGCGCTGGACAGCATCCTCGCGCGCCCGGAGGCGGACACCGACACGGCTGCCGCCGACACTGACGCCGCCGAGTCAACCGACGCCGGCCCCGTGCTGATCTTCCCGTCGCCGGCGGGGGAGCAGTTCACCCAGGCGATGGCCCGCGAGCTCGCCCAGGAGCCGCACCTCATCTTCGGCTGTGGCCGGTACGAGGGCATCGACCAGCGTGTGGTGGACCACTTCGCTGGCCGGGGCCGCGTACGTCTGGTGAGCCTCGGCGACTACGTGCTCAACGGCGGCGAGGTGGCCGTCATGGCCATGATCGAAGCCATCGGCCGGCTCATTCCCGGTGTGGTGGGCAACCCCGAGAGCCTCGTCGAGGAATCGCACGAGGACGGACTGCTCGAGTACCCGAGTTACACCAAGCCGGCCAGCTGGCGCGGCCTTGACGTGCCGCCCGTGCTGCTCAGCGGCAACCACGGCGCCATCGCCAGCTGGCGCCGCGAGCAGCAGATCGAGCGCACCCGCACGGTGCGCCCCGACCTGCTGCCCGCCGATGCGGCCGATGCGGCGCTTCTGCCTCCAGCGAACTCCAAGGCTCGACGGGGCACACGCGGGTAATCTGGGGACTGTGATTCTCCGCAGGGTCTTCTACTACTGGCAGTTCGTCGCCGTCGGCGCGCTCCCGCTCTGGCTCATGGTCGCCGCGTCGATTTTCGGCTCCACGGCCTGGCAGGTACTAGGCGCCACGTTCGGTGCCATCGCCATCGGCTTCGGCCTCCTCGTGGTGAGCGGGCTCTTCCTCGCCCGACGCGAGGTGCGGCTCGAGAAGGCTGTGTCGTGGGCGGATGTGGGCGTGCTCACCCTGTGGCACGCGCTCATCGTGCTGATGGGCGTCTACTCGGTGACCGCGCCCTGGCTCTCCGTGCTCGTTGTGCTCGTGGGCCTCGGCGCCTTCTGGTTCGCGCTGTGGGAGCTTTTCGACGCGGCCCGCAAGCGCGTGCGCGAGGCGCTCGTGTACATCGACGAGACCGCCAGGTTCGGCACAGTGCCGGCCGGAGCGTCGCCGTTCCCGACCATGTCGAACCCCGCCGGGCAGCACCCCGGCACCGCGAAGGCGTCGCCGGTAGACCCTAGCGTGATCATTATTCAGGAGAAGTCCGACGAACGTTGAGTCGGCGAAGGGGCGCCCTGTTGGCGTGCCGCTGCATTTAGTGGCAGAATAGGCGTTTGTGCCGCGGCATGTCTCTGCCACAGGGGAGCTGCATTCATATCGGCACGCACACACTCAATTGGTCGCCACCAGTTCACCTTCCGTGAGCGGGCGGGGCGCCACTAAAACGTCCTCGACCTGTGGCGGGTACAGAGAGCGAATAACATGCATATTCTCGACCAGGTGGACGCGGCATCGCTGCGTTCAGACATCCCGGAGTTCCGCGCGGGCGACACCGTCAAGGTCCACGTCAACATCGTTGAAGGCGCGCGTTCGCGTGTCCAGGTCTTCCAGGGCGTCGTTATCGGCCGCTCGGGCGAAGGCGTTCGCGAGACCTTCTGCGTCCGTAAGGTCAGCTTCCAGGTCGGCGTCGAGCGTACCTTCCCGGTGCACTCCCCGGTGATCGACCACATCGAGGTCATCACCCGCGGTGACGTGCGTCGCGCGAAGCTGTACTACCTGCGCGGTCTGCGCGGCAAGAAGGCCAAGATCAAGGAAAAGCGCGACTAAGCAGCGCCAGTCGCGACACGCTCACGCGCAAGCCTGAGCGTATTCGCAGCCCGCTGGATTTCCCCCTGAGCTCCTCCCCGCTAAACTGGGGGAGGAGCTCAGGCGGTTAAATGACAGACAACACTCTGCCCTCGCGATCGCATCGCCTGGAACCAGATTCGCCGCGCAAAAAGCGTGGTGTCGCGATCTTCATTCGCGACCTTCTCATCATCTTCGTGGTGGCGCTGCTCATCTCGTTCCTGATCAAGACCTTCCTCGTTCGGTCGTTCTACATCCCCTCAGGGTCGATGGAGAACACCCTTCTGGTGAACGACCGGATCATCGTCAACCAGCTCGAGCCCGGCCTGGTGCCGGTCTCCCGCGGCGATGTCGTCGTCTTCCGCGACCCGGGCGGATGGTTGCCGCCGCAGGCGCCCATCGAACAGAACCCCATCGTCGCCGCCCTGGACTGGACCCTGTCCGTTGTAGGCCTCTCCGCGCCGGACAGCAACGATCACTTGATCAAGCGGGTCATCGGCCTGCCGGGCGACCACGTCGTCTGCTGCAACGCACTGGGCCAGATGACTGTCAACGACATTCCGCTCAATGAGCCGTACGTCCTGCTGCCCGCGGGCCAGACCAGTGCGTCGAAGGATGCCTTCGACGTCACCGTGCCCGAGGACTCCCTCTGGGTGATGGGTGACAACCGGTACGACTCGCTCGATTCCCGCTACCACCCGAACACCCCCGGCAAGGGTTTCGTGCCGATGGACAACGTCGTGGGCCGCGCCCTGGTGATCAGCTGGCCGCTGAACCGGTGGAGCTGGTTGGACGACTACCCCGAGGTTTTCCGGGGTGTCGAAGAGGCCGACGAGTGACGACCGGCTCCCGACGATGATGATGGCGGTCGTCGAACCCACCCTCGAGGTGGAACTGGCCATGCTCTCCGCCGGCGCCAGTTGCGTGATCGGCTGCGACGAAGTCGGTCGCGGTGCCCTCGCCGGCCCGGTGGCCGTCGGCCTCGCGGTCGTCACGGCCGACGTCGGCGCGTTCCCCGCGGGCCTGCGCGACTCCAAGCTGCTCAGCGAGCCGCGCCGGGAGCTGCTCGCACCCCTCGCTGCCGCGTGGGTACGGCACAGCGCGGTCGGCCTCGCGTCTCCCCAGGAGGTGGATGCCGTGGGCATCATCGCCGCCCTGGGCCTGGCCGGCAAGCGGGCGCTCGCCCAACTGCACGCCGACGGCGTCGACATCGTCGGGGGAGTCGTGCTTCTCGACGGCAACGACGACTGGCTGAACAAGGCCCTGGCCACCCCGCTGGACGTCGTCACCCGGATCAAGGCCGACCAGGACTGCGCCTCGGTCTCCGCGGCATCCGTTATCGCGAAGGTGCACAGGGACCGGCTGATGATCGCCGCGGACCTCACAACGCCCGGCTACGGCTGGAAGGGCAACAAGGGCTACGGCAGCGCCGAACACATGGCGGCCATCGGGTCCCTCGGCGCCACCGAACAGCACAGGCTCAGCTGGCTCAAAATCCCCGCCTAGGTTCTGCGCGTAGGATTGTCTCACCATGGAAGAAGAAGAGTTCGAGGACTACGACCGCGAGGTCGAGTTGGCCCTATACCGCGAGTACCGAGACGTAGTGGGACAGTTCCAGTACGTGGTCGAGACCGAGCGCCGCTTCTACCTCGCGAACGAGGTCGACCTGGTGCGGCGCGATACCGAACACGATTTCTACTTCGAATTGACCATGAAGGATGTCTGGGTCTGGGATGTCTACCGCTCCGACCGTTTCGTGAAGTCGGTTCGTGTGTTGACGTTCAAGGACGTCAACGTGGAGGAACTCGCGTCGAAGGAATTCGAGCTGCCTAAGGAACTCGCCCTCGACGAGTAGCCCGACCCGCCGAACCAGACCTGGACTGGCCCACTTTTGCTAGTCGGACGCCCTCTCGCACTAGCGTATTCGGGCCAGTCCACATCGGCCGGGCTTGGAGTGGCCCACTTTTGCTAGTCGGACGCCCTCTCGCACTAGCGTATTTGGGCTAGTCCAAGCGTGGGCGGCGTGAGACGCGCGCGCGTATCCAGATACTCGCGCGAACCCGCCGTCGGCCCGGCTGCTAGCGTGTGCGGATGAACGATCGCACCAGCCGCACCCCGTCGGATACCCACGCCACGGTGGCAGCAGCCCTCGACCTCGCTCCGATCATCGACGGGCACAACGACTGGGCCTGGGAGTGCCGCGAGAACCGCGAGTACTCGGTTGAGGGCCTGGACGGCGCCCTGGCAACCGACACCGATATCGACCGGCTGCGCGCAGGCCGGGTCGGCGGCCAATTCTGGTCGGTGTACGTCGAGGACACCCTGACGGGTTCTGACGCCGTGCAGGGCACCCTCGAACAGATCGACTGGGTCTACCGGCTCGCCGCGCGATACCCGGAGACGTTCGTGATCGCCCGGAGCGCCGCCGACGTCGAGGCCGCCAGGGCCAGTGGGCGGATCGCCTCCCTGCTGGGCGCAGAGGGCGCCCACTCCCTCAACGACTCGCCGGCGGTGCTGCGGATGCTCGCCAGGCTCGGGGTGCGCTACCTCACCCTCACCCACGTGCACAACACCAGCTGGGCGGACTCCGGCACCGACGAGCCCGTGCACGGCGGGCTCAGCCCGCGCGGCGTCGAGTACATTCAGGAACTCAACCGGCTGGGCATGCTCGTCGACCTTTCGCACGTGTCGCCGGCGACCGCGCACGCCGCGCTCGACGTGACGACAGCCCCGGTGATCTTCAGCCACAGCTCCTGCCACGCCGTGACGGCGCATCCGCGGAACGTGCCGGACGAGGTGCTCCGGCGCCTCGCCGACAACGACGGGGTGCTGATGGTCACCTTCGTGCCGCAGTTCGTCTCCGCCGAGTACGCAGTCTGGTTCGGCGGCGACAAGACCACCGCCGCGCCCCGCGTGACCCTGGCGCAGGTCGCCGACCACATCGAGCACGCCCGCGCGGTCGCCGGCATCCGCCACATCGGCCTGGGCGGGGACTTCGACGGAACCGACGAGTTTCCCGATCAGCTCGAGGGCGTGGACGGTTACCCTGCTCTCCTTCTCGAACTGGCCGGCCGTGGCTGGTCGGCCGCCGACCTGGCCGCACTGGCCGGCGCGAACGTGCTGCGCGTACTGCGGGCGACGGATGTCGCATTCGCCGGGAATCAGTCGGCCCGCACCAGGCTCACGCTCTGACTGCTGACACGAGTCTCGGCTGACGTCGTTCCCAGGCGATTGCATCCAATCTGTGATCATCGACCGCCGAGGAATCCGGGGTCCCGGCGTAGCATCCTTGATGAGTATTCTTCCGAAGGAGTGGATCGCAATGAAGCGTTCCGTTGCACTCATCCTCAGCGCGTTGATGGGTGCCGTTATTCTCACCTCTGGCAGCGCGGCCGCGAGCGCCGCCCCCTACTGCGGCATCACCTGGGGGTCGTTGCCCGACAGCCAGAGCACGCTCTCCGCCGGCGCGGCGGTCTTGAACGTCCGATCGGGCGAGCATCCGTGTTTCGACCGGTTCGTCGTCGATGTGCGTGGCGACATCCTGGGGTTCGATGTTCGGTATGTGCCGGCGGTCGTCCATGCCGGATCGGGCCAGCCAGTGCCGCTCCGGGGCGCCGCCGACCTGCAGGTGATCGCGTTCGCCAACCCGTACGACGTCACCGGCGCGGTGACCTACGACCCGGCGAATGACAGCGAGGCTCTCAACGTGGCCGGCTACCAGACGTTCCGCCAGGTCGCCTTCGCTGACGGCTTCGACGGCCAAAGCCGGTTCGGGCTCGGCGTTCGCGCTCGGCTCCCGTTCCGCACGTTCATCGTCGACGGACCCGGCGACGGCAGCCGACTGGTGGTCGACGTCGCCCATCGGTGGTGAGGGGATTCCCCGTGACGCCGTCGTTCGGTCGCCGGCGCCTCGGGGTTTCGCGCGCCCGATCGTGGGGCTCAGCATCATGTCTCTCCCGTTGACACCCGTGCGGGGGGTGGGTACCGTCCCCAGCGAAAGCGCCCCATCCCGTACCGACTAGTGAGCAAGGAGTCCCCATGTCCGACGAATCAGTCTTCCTCTACCTCGGTGTCTATCCCGACACCGCAACGGCCGAGTCCGACCTCGATGTGGTGCGTGAGTTGCACTCCGAGAAGGTGATCGGAACCTACGACGCCGCGGTAGCGACAAAGGAGGCCGACGGCTCCGTGCAGGTGCACCGCAAGACCAGCAAGCACGCCGGCTGGACCGGCGTAGCCGCAGGGGCCGTCGTCGGCCTGCTCTTTCCGCCGGCCATCATCGGCACCGCGATCGTCGGGGGTGCGGCGGGCAGCGTCGTCGGCCACTTCTGGCGCAGCCTGGATCGCGGTGACATCAAGGAACTCGGCGAGATGCTCGATTCCGGCGAGGCCGCCCTCATCGTGGTGGGCAAGGACCGCCTCGAAGAGGAGTTCCGCCGCGCCGGGCTCGTGGCCCAGCGGCACATCGAGAAGGAGCTCAAGGTCGATGCCAAGGAGCTCGACAAGGAGCTGGCCACGGCCTCCCAGGAGATGCAGACGGCGGAGCGCACCGACACCGTCTGACCCTGGTGTGCTCTGGCGGGCCCGCTCCTCCACAGGGGGCGGGCCCGTCACATGTGCACAGGTTCTGCCCGTCTCACGCAGCCGGATGCCCGCCGCCGCACGCTGGTCGCGGAGGTGCTCGTGGCACGCAAGGACGAAGTGGGCAGGCGTGGGGAAGACCGCGCGGCCGAATACCTGTTGCAGGCGGGGTACACGCTGGTGGAGCGCAATTGGCGTTGTACGCAGGGTGAGATCGACCTGATCGTCGCCAGAGGCGATGACGTGGTGTTCGTCGAGGTGAAGACCCGTTCGGGAACAGCGTTCGGGCATCCGTTCGAGGCGATCACCGTGGCCAAGCTGGCCCGGTTGCGCCGCCTCGCGGGCGCCTGGTGCGAGCAGTCTGACCTGCACCCGCGCCGCATCCGCATCGATGCCGTTGCCGTGATCGCCCGCCCGGGCCGGGAGCCGGAAATCGAGCACCTCGAGGGCGTGTTCTGATGGGTGCAGCCTGATGGGCGCGTTCTGATGGGACGGCTCTAATGGGACTGGCCCGCACCCACTCCGTCGCCCTGATCGGCCTCGCCGGGTCGCTCGTCGAGGTCGAGGCCGACATCTCCAACCAGCTGCCGGGGATGAAACTGATCGGGCTGCCGGATGCCGCCCTGGCCGAGGCCGCCGAACGGGTGCGTGCGGCGGCCAAGAACTCCGGCTGCGCGTTGAACGGCCACAAGCTCACCGTGAACCTGTCACCCGCCGCGCTGCGCAAGCACGGGTCGGGTTTCGACCTCGCCATCGCCCTGGCCTGCCTCGCCGCCGACGACGTCATTCCGGCGGACTCCGTTGCCGCCGTGGTGCACATCGGCGAACTCGCCCTCGACGGTCGGCTTCGGCCGACGCCGGGCATCCTTCCGGCCGTGATCGCCGCGGCCCGGTTCGGACGCCGCACGGTGATGGTGCCCGCCGGCAACGCCGACGAGGCGGCGCTGGTGCCCGGCATCCGTGTGATCGGGGTCGCCTCTCTGCGGGATGCCCTGATCTGGCACGGCGCACGGCTGGTACCGGTCGATGTGGATGTGCTGACCGCTCCCGCCGAGGACGAGCGGATCGACGAGACCCTCGACCTGCTCGACGTCGTCGGAAACGACGAGGCGATCCTGGCCCTGCAGGTGGCCGCGGCCGGTGGGCACCACGTGTTCATGCTCGGCCCGCCGGGTGCGGGAAAAACCATGCTCGCGGCCAGGCTGCCGGGGCTGCTGCCCGACCTGGGCGAGGCCGCGTCACTCGAGGTGAGCTCGCTCCGATCGCTCAGCGGCCGACCTGTGGGCCGTTCGCTGATCACCCGGCCGCCGCTGGAGGCCCCGCACCACACCATCACCGCCGCCGCCATGGTGGGCGGGGGCAGCGGGCAGATCCGGCCGGGCGCGGCAGCGCGGGCCTCCCACGGCGTGCTGTTCCTCGACGAGGCACCCGAATTCGCCGCTCCAGTGCTCGACGCGCTCCGACAGCCCCTCGAGTCCGGCCGGATCAGCATCCACCGGGCGAACGCCACAGCGCACTTTCCCGCCCGGTTCCAGCTGGTGCTGGCCGCGAACCCCTGCCCGTGCGGGCAGTACGGCGCCGGCGACCAGGATTGCAGCTGCCCGCCCAACGCCAGACGGCGCTACCTCGCCCGGCTCTCCGGCCCGCTGCTGGATCGAATCGACATCCAGCTGAACGTCAAACGGGTGAGCATCGCGGAGCTTCGGCTGGCCGCCGACGGCCACCGCCTGTCGAGCGCCGTCGCTCGCGAGCGGGTGGTCGCCGCCAGGGCGGCGGCGGCCGAGCGGCTCGCCAGCACACCGTGGACGCTGAACTCCGAGGTCCCCGGGCCCTGGCTGCGCGGGGCGCAGACCCGGTTGGGCGGCCAGGTCACGGCGATGCTCGACCGCGCGCTGGAACGCGGCGGCATCACCATGCGCGGCTACGACCGCATCCTGCGGGTGGCGTGGTCCATCGCCGACCTGGCGGGCGTGCAGCGACCTGGACCAGACGAAGTGGGGCAGGCCCTCTACCTGCGGAAGGGAATGGCGTCATGACCATATTCGGCCTCGAGGAGAACGCCGTTCGAACGGCCGTCGCTGCCGTGCGCACCGGCGACACCGGAGCCGCGGCGGAGGCGGAACCCGGCGAGGTGTTCGCCCGGGCCGCCTGGACCAGCATCGCCGAACCGGGTGACGGGGTGGCCGGCACCGTCGTGGGCATCCTCGGCGCGGCCGGCGCGCTGAGGGCCGTGGTTGAGGCCTGGCCTGCCGACCGCTTCAGCCGGAGCCTGGCGGCCGGGGTGGACGAGAACGGCGCGGGGGATGCCGCGGGGCTGCGCCCGGAGTTGGAACAGGCGCTGGCCAGGTGGCGGCCCCGGCTCTCCTCGGCCGAGGTGATGCGGTCGCTGCAGCAGGCCCAACGCACCGGAACCGCCCTGCTCCTGCCCGGCGACCCGCTCTGGCCGGAGGGGGTCGAGGATCTCGGACGGCATGCACCGCTCGCTCTCTGGTGGCGTGGCCGGAGTGGCGCCGTCGACGCGCTCAGACACTCGATCGCCCTGGTCGGCGCCAGGGCGGCCACGGGTTACGGCGAGCATGTGGCCATGGAGGCCGCCGCGGGCCTCGTCGACCGGGGCCTCGCCATCGTCTCCGGTGCGGCGTACGGCATCGACGGGATGGCCCACAGGTCGACGCTGGCCAGCAATGGAACGACGGTTGCGTTCCTCGCCGGGGGAGTGGACCGCTTCTATCCCAGCGGCCACGACGCCCTGCTCACCCGCATCGTGGAGGCCGGTGCCGTGATGAGCGAACTGCCCTGCGGCGCGGCACCCACCAAATGGCGCTTCCTGCAACGCAACCGGCTGATCGCCGCCGCGAGCCAGGCCACCGTGGTGCTGGAGGCGGGCTGGCGCTCCGGGTCACTCAACACGGCCGGGCACGCGGCCGCGCTCGGGCGCCCGCTTGGCGCCGTGCCCGGGCCTGTCACGTCGCCGACATCGGCCGGCTGCCACCGGCTGCTGCGCGACTACGACGCCATCTGCGTGACCACGGCCGCCGAAATGGCCGAACTGATCGGAGTGGGTGTCGACCTGGAACTGGACCTGACCGGCACAGACGGGGCCACGCCGCGCGAGCGCACGAGCGAGCAGGTGCGGGTCTTCGACGCGCTGAGCGTGCGGGCTCCGCGCGTGCCCGCCGAGATCGCCCGGCGCTCCGGGCTTTCCACTGCGGCGGTCCTCGGTGCGCTCGGCACCCTCGACCTCGAGGGCTCCGCCCGGGAACGCGCCACCGGCTGGGTGCGCGTCACCTGACCGCGCAGGGTCGCGCAACTGTTTCCCGTCCGGACAATTGTTGCCGGCGCACCGGGCGCATTTGTCCGGAACGGGAACAGTTGCGCCGGGCGGGTCGGCGGGTACGCCTAGGGTGAAACGTGAACGTGCGACGCAGCGTGCGCGCGCGGAGCGGTTCGAGAACGTGAGGGGTCAGCCAATGACGGGAACAGCACCGACCGACGGGAAGCACGCCGCCCGGCCGGTTCCATCCGTGCAGATGGGCCAGTACCCGGCGGCCAGCCATCTGATCGCCCACCTGAGCGACACCCACTTCCTCGCCGCCGCCGCCGACGGCAACGGGCGGCTGCTCTACGACGCCGTCGACACCGACAGCACCGTGCACCGGGCCATGGCGCAGCTCGAGGCCTCCGGCCTGGACATCGACGCTCTCGTGTTCACCGGCGACATCGCCGACCGGGGCGAACCGGATGCCTACCGCCGGGTGCGCGACATCGTCGAGGCCTCCGCCGGGCGCATGGGTGCCGAGCTGATCTGGGTTATGGGCAACCACGACGAACGCGGCGCGTTCCGCGCCGAACTTCTGCGCGGGAAGCCGCACTCCGGCCCCGACGATGCCCCGGTGGACGCGGTGGTCGACCTCAACGGGCTGCGCGTGATCTCGCTCGACACGAGCGTGCCCGGTTACCACCACGGTGAGATCTCGTCCGACCAGCTCGCCTGGCTGAGCGACGTGCTCGCCGAACCCGCTGAGCACGGCTCCCTGCTCGCGCTGCACCACCCACCGGTGCCCACCGCCCTGCCCCTGATGACGATCCTCGAGCTGCGCGAACAGGCCGCACTGGCCACCGTGCTGGCCGGCAGTGACGTGCGCGCGATCCTGGGCGGCCACCTGCACTACGCCACCACCGGGCTGTTCGCCGGCATCCCGGTGTCTGTTGCCGCGGCCACCTGCTACACCATCGACGCCGCGGCCCCGCCGCGCCAACTCACCGGCGTAGGCGGTGGCCAGTCGATCAACCTCGTGCACGTCTACGCCGACCAGGTTGTGCACTCCAACGTGCCACTGGGCGCCTTCGACGTGGTCACCCGCTTCGATCCGGCCTACCTCGACCGGATGGAGGCCCTCGACGCCTCCGACCGTCTGGAGGCCTTTTCCCGGCACACCGCGTAGCGGCGGCCGATGGATACCCGGATATTCGAGTCGCTGCCGTGATCCCCGGCCAGGGGGGAGATGCTGGAAGCATGCACCTCGACCCCGCGATCGACGGGTACGCCCGCTACCTCAGCACCGAGCGCGGGTTTTCCACGAATACCGTGCGCGCTTACTGCGCCGACCTTGCCGGACTGGCGACGTTCGCCGAAAGCCGGGGGGTGGCCGAAGTCACCGAGATCGGCCTTGAGCTGCTGCGCGACTGGCTGTGGACGGGGACCGAAGCCGGATTGGCCCGCGCGACGATCGCGCGCCGGTCCGCGTCCGCCCGCGGTTTCACCGCCTGGCTCACCCGGGAAGGCACGCTGCCCAGCGACCCCGCCGTGCGCCTGCGCTCACCGAAACCCGGCCGCGCCCTGCCGCGGGTGATCAACCGCAGCCAGATGCAGGACCTGCTCGACCGGCTCGAGGCGGCAGCCCGCGCTGGCGACCCCGGCCCGGTGCGCGACCTGGCCATCATCGAGCTGCTCTACGCCTCCGGCCTGCGCGTCTCCGAGCTCGTCGGGCTCGACGTGGGCGATGTCGACCTCTCCCGTCTCACCGTGCGGGTCACCGGAAAGGGCGACAAAGAACGCGTCGTGCCCTTCGGCGTTCCGGCGCAGACCGCGGTTGTTCGGTACCTGACCGTCGCCCGACCGATACTGGCTGCCGCGCCGGCCAGCGGCGGCAGCCCGGCTCCGGCCGACACCGCGGCGCTGTTCCTCGGCACGCACCGGAACCGTCTCGGCGTGCGCGCCGTGTACCGCACGGTGGCCGGGCTGCTGGAAACCCTGCCAGGCACCGGGCCATCTGGCCCGCACGCCCTGCGCCACACGGCGGCCACCCACCTCCTCGACGGCGGCGCCGACCTGCGGGCCGTGCAGGAGATGCTCGGCCACGCAAGCCTCGGCACCACTCAGATCTACACCCACGTCTCGGCGGAGCGCCTGCAACAGAGTTACCGACTCGCGCACCCGCGCGCCTGACCCCGCAGACGCCTCCTCAGGATGCCGGGGGCAGCGGGAGCAGGATGGCCCTGGGGACCCCGCCGAAGAACAACATTGGCGAGATGTACTGGCCGTGCCGACGCGCACCGAGATGCACACATCGTCGGTCGCAGTGCGCGCCCGTCGCCACGACGCCCACCGCCTGGCCGGCGCTGACGCGCTCGCCCACGCCCACCGTCGCGGTGACCGGTTCGAGGCTGGAGACCAGGTCTCCGGCGTGCTGGATGGACACCACCGGCCGATCGGCGATGATTCCCGCGAACGAGACGACACCGTCGGCGGGGGAGCGCACCGGGGAGCCCGGCTGCGCCGCCAGGTCGATGCCGCGATGCCCGGCGGCGAAGAGGGTCGGCGGCGCCTCGAAGGCGTGCAGCAGCTCGTGCGGCGGATCGACCGGCCAGGTCCACCGCTCAGCAGCACCCGCCACGGCTGCCGGTGCTCGACCCGGTGCTGAACCCGGCGCCGCACCCGCCACCGCCGCGCCCGCTTCACTCGGCGCAACGGTGGCGGATGCTGCGGGGGCGACCACTGCGGCCGGGGCCGCCGACACGGTTGGCGCCGCACGGGCAGTGGTCGACGCGGGCACGGCCAGGGTGGGCACGATGACCGCGAGCAGGAGGACAACAGCGACACCGAGACGCGCGGAGAACCCGGTGACGGAGAACCGTGAGAGTGTCATGCGGCGATCCTCGGCGCTTCCGCCCGACGGATTGCGCGCGGGACGACGACGGTGGAACCAGCGGAGACACGAACGCCTGTTGAGGAGGGGCGCGGGAGCAGCCGGCCGGTCAGCGGGAGGGGGCCGCCGGGTGCTAGAGTTCTCTGAGCAGCGCTTTGTGCGCTGACTACGCGTGCCCATTCGGCCAACACACCCATTCGGTCCTGACTTCGCAAGAAGACGGGCGGGCTGTGCGCCGGGCACCAGGAGTAGTGGTCATCCGATCACGACACAAACCGATGGGCGTTTTCTGCTGTGCAGAAACGTCAGATAAGGAGTACGGCTCATGGCCGTCGTAACCATTCGCCAGCTGCTCGACAGCGGCGTGCACTTCGGGCACCAGACCCGCCGTTGGAACCCGAAGATGAAGCGATTCATCTTCACCGAGCGTTCCGGCATCTACATCATCGACCTGCAGCAGTCGCTCGGGTTCGTTGACAAGGCCTATGACTTCGTCAAGGAGACCGTCGCCCACGGCGGCACCATCCTCTTCGTCGGCACCAAGAAGCAGGCGCAGGAATCGATTTCGGAGCAGGCGACGCGTGTCGGCCAGCCCTACGTCAACCAGCGCTGGCTCGGTGGCCTCCTCACCAACTTCCAGACCGTCTCCAAGCGTCTGGCTCGCATGAAAGAGCTCGAAGAGCTCGACTTCGAGGACACCGCCAAGAGCGGTTTCACGAAGAAGGAAATGCTCATCAAGAAGCGCGAGCTCGTCAAGCTGCACAAGAGCCTCGGCGGAATCCGCAACCTGACCAAGACGCCGTCCGCGCTCTGGGTTGTCGACACCAACAAGGAGCACCTCGCCATTGACGAGGCGCGCAAGCTCGGCATCCCCGTCATCGCGATCCTCGACACCAACTGCGACCCCGACGACGTCCAGTACCCGATCCCGGGCAACGACGACGCCATCCGTTCCGTGGGCCTGCTGACCCGCATCATCGCGGACGCCGCGGCCGAGGGCCTCATCCAGCGTCACCAGAAGCCGGAAGAGGGCGCCGAAGTCGAGCCCCTCGCCGCCTGGGAAGCCGAGCTGCTCGCCGCCCCGGCCGAGACCACGCCCGAGCAGTCCTCCGCTGACACCGAGAAGGTCGCCGACGCCACCGTCGACGCCGAGCCGGTTGTCGAAGAGGCGCCCGTCGCCGAGCCCGCAGCTGCCGAAGCCGCAACCGAAGAGGTTGCAGCCGACGCTCCCGTAGCCGACACCAAGTAAGGACCCCAGGTATGGCAAACTTCAACCTCGAATCCGTCAAGATCCTGCGCGAGCGCCTCGGCACCGGCATGGTCGACACCAAGAACGCACTCGTGGAAGCCGATGGCGACATCGAGCGCGCGGTCGAGATCCTGCGTCTCAAGGGTGCAAAGGGCAACGCCAAGCGCGCTGACCGGTCCACCTCTGAGGGCCTCGTCGCCGCCAAGGTCATCGGAAACACCGCCTACCTGCTGGAGCTCGCGTGCGAGACCGACTTCGTCGCCAAGGGCGAGAAGTTCGGCGCTCTCTCCGAGAAGGTGCTTAACGCGGTCTCCGCTGCCGGCGCCACCACCGTCGCCGAGGCGCTTGCCGCTCCGGCCGATGGCCAGACCGTTGGCGAACTCATCAACGGCGAAGCCGCGATCATCGGCGAGAAGTTCGAACTTCGCCGTGTCGCAGCCGTCACCGGTGAGAACTTCGAGATCTACCTGCACAAGACCAGCAAGGACCTGCCCCCGCAGGTCGGCGTGGTCCTCGGCTACTCCGGTACCGACGCAGCGACCGCTCGCAGCATCGCCCAGCACATCTCGTTCGCGAACCCGGAGTACCTGGCTCGCGAAGACGTCCCCGTGGAAGCCGTCGAGGCCGAGCGTCGCATCGTCACCGAGATCAGCGAGAACGAGGGCAAGCCGGCCGCCGCGCTGCCCAAGATCGTCGAAGGCCGCATCCACGCGTACTTCAAGCAGGTTGCCCTGCTCGAGCAGGACTACGCCAAGGACAACAAGCTGTCCGTGGCCAAGGTCCTCTCCGACGCTGGCCTGACCGTTTCCGGCTTCGCCCGGTTCAAGGTCGGCGCGTAACCAGCACCGCAGTAAGTCACCACAGCAGTAAATCAAAACCGCAGTAAGACAGGAGGAGATCGGATCGCCCAGGCAATCCGGTCTCCTTCTTCTCTGCGTAGCGTCACCCTCCAGCCACGGTCCCGTTCTGCGGAACGTCAACGGGGTACAGCCCACCGGTGCTCAACCGGTAGTTTTAGAGTCAGGTCACAACGGAAGGACGCTCACGGGCATGTCAGATACGGGTACGAAGCGCAGGGTCCTCCTCAAGCTGTCGGGTGAGGCCTTCGGGGCCGGAAGCCTGGGCGTCAACCCCGACGTCATCAGCAGCCTCGCCCGCGAGATCGCCGAAGCGGCCAAGACCGTCGAGATCGCGATCGTCGTCGGCGGCGGCAATTTCTTCCGCGGCGCCGAACTCTCCCAGCGCGGCATGGACCGCGGACGCGCCGACTACATGGGCATGCTGGGCACCGTCATGAACGCCCTCGCCCTGCAGGACTTCCTCGAGCAGGCCGGCGCTGAAACCCGGGTGCAGTCCGCCATCGCCATGACCCAGGTCGCCGAACCGTACATCCCGCGTCGCGCCGAGCGTCACCTGGAAAAGGGCCGCGTCGTCATCTTCGGCGCCGGCGCCGGCCTGCCCTACTTCTCCACCGACACCGTGGCCGCCCAGCGCGCCCTCGAGATCGGCGCGGAGGTTGTGCTGGTGGCCAAGAACGGTGTCGACGGTGTCTACTCCGACGACCCGCGCACCAACCCCGACGCACACAAGATCCACAGCATCACCTACCAGGATGCGCTCCAGCGCGGCCTCAAGGTCGTCGACTCGACGGCGTTCAGCCTGTGCATGGACAACAGCATGCCCATGCGGGTCTTCGGGATGGCTCCGCACGGCAACGTGACCGCCGCCATCCTCGGCGCCGAACTGGGAACCCTCGTCTCCAACTAGGATTATTGAAGCCACCGAAGAAGGAGTCACCGTGATTGCGGATGTCCTGTCCGATACCACTCAGCGCATGACCAAGGCGCTCGAGGCCGCGAAAGAAGACTTCGCCACCGTGCGAACCGGGCGTGCGAACCCGCAGATGTTCCAGAAGATCCTGGTCGACTATTACGGCACCCCCACACCGCTGGGCCAGCTCGCCTCGCTGCAGAACCAGGAAGCGCGCACGCTCCTGATCACGCCGTACGACAAGAGCGCCCTCCGCGACATCGAGAACGCCATCAGGGACACTCCGAACCTCGGCGCCAACCTCGGCAACGACGGCGTCGTCATCCGGGCGTCACTGCCGGAGCTGACCAACGACCGTCGCAAGGAATACGTCAAGATCGTCAAGACCAAGGGCGAAGACGCGAAGATCTCCGTGCGCAACCTCCGCCGCAAGGCGAAGGACGAACTCGACGCCCTCAAGAGCGAGGTCGGCGACGACGACGTGGCCCGCGCTGAGAAGGAACTCGAGCAGATCACCAAGACGCACATCGACAGCATCGATGACGCGCTCAAGCGCAAGGAAGCCGAGCTCCTCGCCATCTAGGGGAGGTGAAGCAATGACTGACGATCCAGGACCCGTCAAGCCGCCCCACCGGGAACGCGGCGCGACTCGGGCCGAGTTCCGGGCGCAGGTGCAGTCGACCAAGGCTGACATCGAGCGGCAGGTTCAGGCCACCAGGGCCCAACTGGACGCCACGAACGAGCGCATCGAGGCGCGCACCGGACGGAACCTCGTTCTGGCGACCCTGATCGGCCTGGGCCTCGGCGGTCTCATGCTGGTGAGCCTGATCTTCATCAAGGCCCTGTTCATGATCCTGGCCGTCGTGGTGGTCGCCTTCACCTCCCTCGAACTCGCGGAGGCCCTGCGCCGTGCCGGCCGCAACGTTCCCCGGATCCCGGTGATCGTCTCGGCCGTTGCCGTGGTTCCCGCCGCGTTCTACCTGGGAGCAGGCGGCCAATGGTTCGCGATGCTCCTGGGCATCGTCGTCATCACCCTGTGGCGATTGGCCATGCTGGTGATCCCCGCTCACCGGGTACCCATGAGGATCCTGCTCGGCGACATCGGTGCCGGATTCCTCATCCAGGTCTACGTCGTGTTCCTCGCCAGTTTCGCCGTTCTCCTGGTGGCCCAGCCCGACGGCGAATGGTGGACTCTGTCGTTCCTGCTTCTGGTGATCTCGGCCGACACGGCCGCCTACGCCTCGGGACTCTCGTTCGGCAAGCACCCGATGGTGCCCACCATCAGTCCCAAGAAGACCTGGGAAGGCTTCGCCGGTGCGGCTCTGGCCACCATCGTGGTGGGCATCCTGCTGGCAGTGCTCATGCTCGGTCAGCCCTGGTGGTTCGGAGCCGTCTTCGGCGTGGTGATCCTGATCGCCGCCACCTTCGGCGACCTGGCCGAGTCCCTGATCAAGCGGGACCTCGGCATCAAGGACATGAGCTCCTGGCTACCCGGGCACGGTGGATTCCTCGACCGCCTCGACTCGATCCTGCCGTCGGCCGCTGCCGCATACGGCCTCTACCTGATCTTCGCCTGACCGCGTGGCTTTCGACACTCGAGCGCGCGTGAGGCAGAATGAGGCGGTGAGCACAACGTTTCCGCGGACCAGCAAGAAGACGCTCGGCTACAACCTCAAGCAGGTCGAGGAGTTCCTCGAGTCGACACGCCAGGCGTATGACGACGACGAGGACGCTCCGACCAAGCTGACGGCCGCCGATATCCGTCACACCGCCTTCGCCATGCACAAGGGCGGCTACTCGCCCGAGCACGTCGACGCCGCCCTCGAACGCCTCGAGGACGCGTTCGCCGCGAGGGAACGGGACCGTGCCGCCAGCGCGATGGGGGACCAGGCGTGGCTCGACCAGGCGCGCAGCACCGCCCAGGTGCTGATCAACCGCCTGGGACGTCCGTCAGGTCGCCGATTCTCCCGCACCACGGTTCTCAGCACCGGCTACAACCGGGCCGACGTCGACAGGTTCTCGGCGAAGCTGGTCAAGTATTTCCAGGACGGCCACCCGGTCACCGTCGACGACGTGCGCACCGCGGTCTTCCGGCCGCAGCGGGCGGGATATCGCGAGGCGCAGGTCGACCTGGTGCTCGACAGTGTCGTCGACGTGATGCTCGCCGTTCGGTGAGCCGGCGTGTCGTTATCTGGCTGTTACACACGATCTGAGCTAGGGTCGAAGAATCGTGGGTAGACATCTGAACACTTCCGCGCCCGTCAGGGGCGCATCATCGGCGAGACGACTGGCCGATCGGCCGCTCGCTGTGCACTCCGGCGCACGCACCGCGCTCAGCGTGAGCGTCGCCGCGCCGCGCTCCACCCGTCCGCCGCTGCGCAGCATGCAGCGACCGACGTCCCGCGGCCACGTCGCGCTCTCCCTCTTCGCGTTCACCGCAGCCGCCGCGTTCGTGCTTGTCACCGTGGTCGACCCGTACTCCGGCGCCACCGCGTCCCCCTACTTCCAGGTGCCCGGAGCTGCATCCGACCGCTATGACGGTGAGGCCGCGCAGTCGTTGCTGGTGGCCAGCACAGTGGAGAACACCGTCACAGTCGAGGGCTACACCATCGTGGAGCCCGAACCCGAGCCTGTCCCCGTGATCGCCGCATCCACCGGGTCGACGAGCGCTGCCTCGGCGGCCGTGCCCAACCCCGGCTCCGCCCAGGCCTACGCCTACGGCGCGGTGGCCGCCCGCGGCTGGGGCGAAGACCAGTACAACTGCCTGGTGTCACTCTGGAACAAGGAATCCGGCTGGCGTGTGAACGCGGCCAACCCGAGCGGGGCGTACGGTATTCCGCAGGCTCTCCCCGGCTCGAAGATGTCCTCGGCCGGAGCAGACTGGCAGACCAACGCCGGCACCCAGATCGAATGGGGCCTGGGCTACATCAGCGGACGCTACGGCACTCCCTGCGGCGCCTGGGGACACTCCGTCGACGTCGGCTGGTATTAGGCGGCAACCGCCGCCACGGGCCGCCGCAGGCAGCCCGGGTAGACTGGACTCATGCCGCGCAGCAATCGCCCAAAGGGCCGCCGAAGCGGCACGGGGGAAGACGAGAGTGACGATCTGGCCCGCCTGCTGGCCGGATGGCGCCGCACCGAACCCAAGCGGGACGGTGTGTGGCACGTGCAGCCGATCAGCGCGGCGCAGGCCGTCAAGACCTATCTCTGCCCCGGCTGCCGGCTCGAGATCGCGCCGGGCGTCGCCCATCTGGTGACCTGGCGCGGCGACGGCGTCACCGGCGACGCGGCTGATCTCGAGGCCCGCCGGCACTGGCACCTGCACTGCTGGAAGATCAAATGACGTTGAATGAGTAGGGGAATGCCCATGACCGGTCCTGTCGAGATCCGCGGCGGGATCGATCTGCCGGCTGTCCGTGAACAGATCGAACTGCACACCGACGACGGGCTCACCCTGGTGGGGGAACTGGCCATTCCGGTGGACCGCCCCATCGTCGCCACCCTGGTGACCCTGCATCCGCTGCCCACTCACGGCGGCTTCATGGACTCGCACATCCTGCGTAAGGCCGCCGGGCGACTGCCGGCCCTGGCCGACCTCGCCGTGCTCAGATTCAACACCAGGGGAACCAGCTCGCCGCGCGGCACCAGCGAGGGCAGTTTCGGGCACGGGGACACCGAACGCGCCGACGTCGCGGCCGCGATGGCCTTCGTCGCCGAGCGCGGCCTGCCGAATCCGTGGCTGGTGGGCTGGTCGTTCGGCACCGAACTGGCGATCAAGTACGGTCTCGAGCACCCTGTCCGCGGCGCCATCCTGCTCTCGCCGCCGCTGCACCGGGCGACGGATGCCGAATTGGCGGCCTGGGCGGGTGACGAACGTGCCCTCGTGGTACTTGTGCCCGAACACGACGACTACCTGCGTCCAGCCGAGGCCCGCGAGCGATTCGCGAGTGTGCCCGATGCGACGGTGATCGCCGTGGACGGTGCCAAGCACCTGTGGGTGGGGGAGACCCAGACCCGCCGGGTGCTGAACGAAATCGTCGCGGTGGTGAACCCGTCGGCATCCCCGCTGCCGGACGAGTGGGCCGGGCCGCTCTAGAACGCCGTTAGGTGGGGCGGAGACGCCCGGCAGCCTACGAGCCGGGCTGGACGTCGCCCGGCGCGTCCAGGCGGCTTAGAGCTCGTTCTGGCGGGGGATGACAACCTGCTTGATGATCATGATCACCGATGCGGCCACCGGGATCGCGATCAGGGCACCGAGGATACCCAGCAGGGAGCCGCCGGCAAGTGCGGCGACCACAACGACGGCGCCGGGAACGGCCACTGCCCGGTTCATGATGTTCGGGCTCAGCACGTATGCCTCGATCTGCATGTAGACGAGGTAGTAGATGGCGGCCACGAGCACGGTCAACCAGGAGCTTCCGATCCCGGGGATCATGCAGGTCGCGACGATCAGGACGGAGCCGGTGATCGTGCCGACCAGGGGGATCAGCGAGAACAGGAACGCGATCACGGCCAGCAGTGCGGGGAACGGGGCACCGATGATGGACAGGAAGATGAAGCTGAGCACCCCGTTGCAGGCGGCCAGCGCACCCTGGCCGACGATGAAGCGACCGACAGCCGTGGTGATCTGTTCGCTCAGGTCCGCGAAACGCTCGCGCTTGGAGGCCGGTACGAGCTGGTAGGTGGCCCGCTTGATGCTGTTCAGTGACGCCGTGAAGTACAGGGTGAGGATCAAGATGATCAGGCCGCCGAACAGGCCGCTCACGATGGCGACCCCTGAAGCGACGATGGCGGAGGTGATCGTCGTCACGTTCCCACCGAGGTAGTCCGTGATCGACTCGGTGATCTTCTGCACGTCCAGGCCGGGGAACTGGTTCTGCACGTCATCGAGGAAGGTAGAACTGTTGACCGACTTGACGAGCTCCGGGATGCGTTCGGAGAGATTGGCGACCTGGTCAACGATGATCGGCACGATCGCGAAGATGACGCCGGTCAGCACCCCCAGCACGGCGATGAGGACCGTGAGAATGGCGGCCCAGCGGGGGAACCTCTTCTTCTCCAGCCAGGAGACGGCCGGATCGAGGCCGAGGGCGAGGAACAAGGCCGCGCCGACGTAGGTGATGATCGTCGACAAGGACACGACCGAGCTCAGGATCAAGACCCCGACCCCGACTCCCAGCGTGCCGACCAGGCCCAGACGGAAGGCGTTTTGGATTTTCACGGGTTCCCCACTATCGATCTGTGCGTTGTCTGACTAGTCCTGGTCGGAATTGACCTTCTCAGCCTGGGTCAGAACACTGCGCAAGCTCTCGAAGTAGCCGGCGACAGAGTCGCGCTCAATCCTAATCTGGGCCAGACGGTCTTCAGCGTCAGTGACCAGTTCACGGGTGCGTGCCTCCGCATCGGCGAGGAGCGCGGCTGCACGGTCCTCGGCGTCGCGCACGATCCGTTCGGCGTCATCGTTTGCGGTCTTCCGCTGCGCCTTGGCCTCTTCTCTGGCCCCGGCATCGAGCTTTTCGTTGAGCGCGCGAAGCTCGACGGTGCGGGCGTTGGTGTCGGAGAGCTGCTTGGCGGAGTCGTCGAGGTACTTCTGGGTCTGGGCGACGGCCTGCTGGTGACGGGTCAGGTGGTCCTGCTCCGCCTCGTCACGCCTGGCCTTGAGCTCGACCTCGAGGTCGGCGCGGATCTGGTCGATCTCCCGGCGGAGCTTGGCAGCCTCGTGCTCGCCGCGCTTGCGCGTGGCCGTGAGGTGGTTGTCCAGGTCGATCCTGGCCTGCTCGCTGTCGGCGTCGAAGTCGGCCTTGGTCTGTTCGAGCTCGCGGGCCAGATCGGCCCTGGCCTGCTCGATCTCAGCCGCGAGGTCGGCGTGCGCCTTGTCGAGGTCGCGGGTGACACCGGCGCGGTCACGGTCCAGTTCCCGGTCGAGGTCGGTGTGCGCCTGCTCGCCCTCGATGGCGAGAGCGGCGCGCGCCTGCTCGATCTCACGGGCCAGGTCGGTGCGGCCCTGTTCGATCTCCACGGACAGATCGGAGCGAGCCTGCTCGGTCTCGTGCGCCAGGTCGATCCGGGCCTGCTCGGTTTCCCGGGCCAGGTCGATGCGGTCCTGCTCGGTCTCGGCGGCAAGGTCGATGCGGGCCTGTTCGGTTTCCCGGGCCAGGTCGGCGCGCTGCTGGTCCAGCTCGTGGGCGACCTCGGCGCGGGTCAGCTCGGTTTCCCGGGTGAGGCCGGCGGCGATCTCCCTGGCCTCGGTGGCCTCGCGCTGGGCGACGACCCGCACCTCTGCGGCCTCGCGCTCGGCCTCTGAGCGCAGCGCAGCCACTTCGCGCTTGACGGTGGCGCGCAGTTCGGCGGCCTCAGTGGCCACAGCGCCGCGGATGGCGGCGGCCTCCGCCAGGGCGTCCTGGGTGAGTTGTTCGTGGGTCTCGCGAGCGCGGTCGAGCAGGTCGTCTGCCTCCGCCTGGGCGTCGGCGAGCAGCCGGCCGGCCTTGACGGTCGCGTCGGAGACAGATCGTCCGGCGTGCTCCGACGCCTGACGCTTCATCGCGTCCACCTCGGCGGATGCGGAGGCGCGCAGCTTCTCGGCGTCGATGTCGGCCTGGGCGATCACACGGGTGGACTGCTCCTCCGCGACCCGCAGCGTGTTCTCCAGCTTGGTGCCCAGACCGGAGAAGGTGGGGCTGCCGACCTCTTCGATCTCGGCGTTGAGGTCGTCGATCCTGGCGCTGAGGCGCTTGATCTCTTTCGCGGACTCCGTGCTCTGCGCGTTCGCCTGGATGAGGTCGCGGCGAAGACCCTGGAGAGCCTTGTCGACCTCGTCCTTGTCGTACCCACGGAACACCTGGGTGAAGTCAGCCTCTTCGGTCGCCACGTTCTCTCCTCATAATGGGGCCCATCCCCGACTGTGAAAGCCGGAGCAGCCCGTGTAATTTTAGTGCCCGCCGGGGCCGGTATCCCCGCGATAGCCCCGGGAATGCGGCCGGACCTGGGCGAAAACCCGCAAAACGACGCTATTAGGCACCTCTCAGGAGCGTCCACTATCGTAAGACGTCCGTGTCTGTTGCTTTCCGGCCCCGACAAGCGGTGGCATATGTTGTTGAACACAGCCATCGGCAGGCAACACAGGAGGGTTTTACGTGCGTTTCGTCTTTGCCATTTTGGCATTCGTCCTCGCCGCGCTGATGATCGCATTCGGCATCGCGCAGCGGACTGTCTTTCTTGAACCAGCATCAACGAGCCTGACCGCCACGATCGAGGACGGCTCCCCGTACGCCGTCATCGACGGCAGCGCCCTCGCCGCGCAACCGGGCAGCCAGACCATCACCGTGACCGGGTCAGACACCGTGTTCATGGCCTACGGTCGTACCGCCGACATCCAGGCCTGGATCGGCGACGACGAGTACGCGAACGTGGGCCTCGACGCCGAGTCGCAGACGTTCACGGTGACGACGGCAACCGGCACGCCGGTCGAGTCGGCGGCGACGGCCGTGCCGGCCGAGCTGCCCACCAACCCGGCAGGCTCCGACCTGTGGCTGGAAGAGTTCACCGGCCAGGGCTCCCTGACCACCACGCTGAACGTGCCTGACGGCATCTCGGTCGTGCTCGCCTCCGACGGCACCGCTCCGGCGCCGACGGACATCACCGTGGCCTGGCCGACCGACAACTCCACCCCGTGGGCCGGTCCGCTGATCGTGGGCGGTGCGCTGATGGCACTGATCGGCTTCGTCATCTACCTGCTCGGCCTGCTGCACTTCCGCCGCTCCCGTCGTCCGCGGCGCAACGTGCCCCGCGGTCCCCGGATGCCGCGGCTTCCGCGCGCACCGCGCCCCAAGACCATCAAGGCCAGCGAGATCACCGGGCCGCGCCGCTCGATCGGTCGGTCCATGATCGCCGTGCCTCTCGTTCTGCTCACCGGGTTCGCGCTCACCGGGTGCTCTCCGGAGTTCTGGCCTACCGCTGCGCCCGAGGCCACCGGCACCGCGACGGCCACACCCTCGCCGTCCGCGACGGACACCGAGGCACCCGTGGTCGACGACGTGCCGCCGCCCGCCGTGACGCAGCCGCAGCTGGAGCGCATCGTCGGTGACATCGTCACGCTGACCGCCGCCGCTGACGCGAGCCTGGACGCCGACACCCTCGGCACCAGGTTCACCGGTCCCGCCCTCGAACAGAGGCTCGCCAACTACAAGATCCGGTCAGCGGACTCGTCGTTCACGCCGACCATCGCGTTGCCGGATGCCCCGCTGCGGCTGACCCTGCCGCAGCAGACCGCAACCTGGCCGCGGGTGGTCATGACGGTGCTGCAGCCTGTTGATGAAACGGTCGAGCCGACCATGGCGCTGGTACTCAAGCAGGCGTCTCCGCGGGAGAAGTACATGGTGGAGTACGCCATTCAGTTGGAGGCCTCTGCGAAGGTTCCCGGTGTGGCCCCGGCCAGCATCGGTGCTCCGCTGGTCGCTCCAGACAACAAGTTCATGACCATGGCACCCAATGAGGTCGGGCCCGCCTATGCGGATATCCTGCTCAACGGCGAGGCCAGCGCGTCGTTCCCGCTCTTCGAAGCCGAGGGCGACACCCTGCGCACCCAGAAGGGCGCCGAATTCAAGACCCAGCAAGAGGCGGAACTTGAAGACACCGGCTCGATCGAGTTCAGCAACGCCGTAGGAACCGGCGACGTCGTCGCCCTTGCCACGAACGATTCCGGCAGTATCGTGGCCGTGAGCGTCAACGAGATCACGACAGTGAAGGCCGTGAACGGCAAGGCGACAATCACGCTCGAGGGTCCGAGCAAGGCGCTCTCCGGTATGGACAGCACCTCAAAGGGCGTGCAGAGCACGTCCAACGAACAGATCCTCTTCCATGTGCCCCCCGCAAACTCAACCGACAAAATCGTTCTCCTTGGCTTCAGCCAGGGACTGATCTCTTCCGTGGAGCTTCCATGACCGTTGTCCCCCCAGCCGGCGCCAACCTGCGCGGAGCCGTCGACCTGTCCTCGCTCGTGAACCGTCCGCCCGCTCCCGTTCCCGGTTCCGGCCATGGCGCGCACAGCACCGGCACGGTTCAGGGCGGCGCCGTGGCCGGCACGGTCCCGGTTCCGAACCTCGTGCTCGAGGGCACCGACACCAACTTCGCCGAGCTGCTCGAGCTGTCCAAGTTCGTGCCGGTAATCGTGGACCTCTGGGCACAGTGGAGCGAACCGGCCACCCAGCTGACCCCGGTGATCGAGAACCTGATCCGCGAGTACAACGGGCGTTTTGTGCTCGCCACCGTCGACATCGACACGAACCCGCAGCTCGCCCAGGCCTTCCAGGCCACCTCGGTGCCCACCCTCGCCGCCGTCATCAACGGCCAGCCCGTTCAGCTGTTCGACGGTGTGCTGCCCGTGGTGCAGATCCGCGAGGTGTTCGAGCGCGTTCTCGAGCTCGCCGCGCAGCACGGCGTGACCGGCGTCGCCGACGCCGCAGAGGCGCCAGCGGGGGAGCCCGCCGAGCCCGTGGAACCCGAGCTGCCGCCGCACCACCGCGAGGCGTACGACGCGATCGACCGCGGCGACTACGCGGCGGCCATCGACATCTACAAGCTGGCCCTGGCCCGCGACCCCCGCGACGCCATGGCCACCGCCGGCCTCGCCCAGGTGAGCCTGCTCGGCCGGCTGCAGGGCAAGACCATCGCCGAGGTGCGCTCGGCCGCCGCGGCCGCCCCCGACGATCTCGAGGCGCAGCTGCTCGTCGCCGACCTGGACCTGTCCGGCGGGCACATCGAGGACGCCTTCGACAGGCTCCTCGGACTCTTCCCCGGCCAGGACGCTGCCGGCAAGAACATGATCCGCCAGCGGATGCTCGAACTCTTCGAGGTCGTCGGCACCGACGACCCCCGGGTGCCGCCGGCCCGCAAGCGCCTCACGGCTCTGCTCTACTAGCCGATCCGGTCTGCGAGCGCAGCCGGGCTGCTCGCGAAAGCGCCCGTGTGGTCACCCCAGCTAGCTGAGGTGCCCGAACGGGCGCTTTCGCGTTCCGCTAGCGGCGCAGGCGCAGCCAGAGGGCACCGAGCGGCGGCAGGGTGAGGGTGGCGGATGCGGGCCGGCCCGCCCACGGTTCGGCCAACGCGTGCACCTCGCCGAGGTTGCCCACGCCGGAGCCGCCGAAGTTCTCGGCATCCGTGTTGAGGATCTCGTCCCAGGTGCCGGCCTGGGGCAGGCCGACCCTGTACGCGGTGTGCGGATTGCCGGAGAAATTGAACAGGCAGGCGACGGGGGTGCCGTCGTTGTCCCAGCGCAGGAACGTGATCACGTTCTCGGCAGCGGCACCGCCGTCGAGCAACTCAAACCCGCCGGGCTCGTTGTCGCGCGCCCAGAGGCTCGGGGTGTCCCGGTAGACCCGGTTGAGCTGGCCGACCAGGTTGAACAGGCCGCGGTGGCCGGGCTGGTCGAGCATCCACCAGTCCAGGCCGCGTTCTTCGCTCCACTCGGAGCGCTGGCCGAACTCCGACCCCATGAACAGAAGCTGCTTGCCCGGGTGCGCCCACATGAACGCCAGGTAGACCCGCACATTGGCGAGCTGCTGCCACGGGTCACCCGGCATCTTGGCGATCAGCGAGCCCTTGCCGTGCACGACCTCGTCGTGGCTGATCGGCAGCAGGAAGTTCTCGCTGAACGCGTAGACGAACGAGAACGTCATCTCGTTGTGGTGGTAGGCGCGGTGCATCGGGTCTTCGCTCATGTACTCGAGCGAGTCGTGCATCCAGCCCATGTTCCACTTGAGGCCGAAACCGAGGCCGCCGCCGGAGGTGGCCGCCGTGACGCCGCCCCAGTTGGTGGACTCCTCGGCGATCATGATGGTGCCGGGGTTGCGCTTGTACGCGGTGGCGGTGATCTCCTGCAGCAGGCTGATCGCCTCGAGGTTCTCCCGGCCGCCGAACTTGTTCGGCTCCCACTCGCCGTCTTTGCGGGAATAGTCCAGGTACAGCATCGACGCGACGGCGTCGACCCGGAGGGCGTCGATGTGGAACTCCTCCAGCCAGTACAGCGCGTTGGCGACGAGGAAGTTGCGCACCTGCATCTGACCGAAGTCGAACACGTAGGTGCCCCAGTCCATCTGCTCGCCGCGGCGGGGGTCAGGGTGCTCGTACAATGCCTGCCCGTCGAAGCGGGCCAGGGCGAAGTCGTCCTTGGGGAAGTGGCCGGGCACCCAGTCCATGATCACGCCGATGCCGGCCTGGTGCAGCCGGTCGATCAGGTAACGCAGGTCGTCCGGGTGGCCGAAACGGCTCGTCGGCGCGTAGTAGCCGGTGACCTGGTAGCCCCACGATCCGCCGAACGGATGCTCGGACAGCGGCATGAACTCCACATGCGTGTAGGCCAGTTCTTCCAGGTAGCCGATCAGCTCGTCGGCCAGGGCCCGGTAGCCCAGACCGGGCCGCCAGGAGCCCACGTGCATCTCGTAGACGCTCATGGCCCGGTTGTGCGGGTCGGTGGCGCTGCGGGTCGCGAGCCAGTCCTGGTCGCCCCAGGTGTACGCGGTCTCGCCGACGACCGACGCCGTGAGCGGCGGAACCTCGGTGTATCTGGCCATCGGGTCGGCCTTCTGGATCCACTGGCCGGCCTGGGTGAGGATCTCGAACTTGTAGTTGGAGCCGGCCGTGAGGCCGGGCACGAACAGCTCCCAGACGCCCGTGCTGCCCATGTTGCGCATGGCGTGCAGGATGCCCGACCAGCTGTTGAAGTCGCCGATGATGCGCACAGCGCGGGCGTGCGGCGCCCAGACCGAGAACGAAGTGCCGCTGACGGGTTTGGTCACCCCGGTGAAGGTGCGCACGTGGGCGCCCAGAACATCCCAGAGTCGTTCGTGGCGGCCCTCGCCGATCAGGTGCAGGTCGAGCTCGCCGAGAGTCGGCCGGTAGCGGTAGGGGTCGTCGCTGACCCAGGCCGGTCCGCCCTCGTAGTGCGCCTCGATCTCGTAGTCCTGCGGGCCGATGGTGCTGACGCCCTGCCAGATGCCGTAGCCCAGGTGCGCCAACTCGACCCTGGCGCCGGTGGACAACACGGCGATGACCTCGGTGGCCAGTGGACGCAGCGCCCGGATGACCGTGAGCGGGTCGACGATGTCGGGCAGGTCGAGCAGGTGCTGGCCGAGCACCTCGTGCGGGTTGTAGTACGACCCCACCGAGACGGTCTCGAGCACGTGGGCGGAGAAGACGGGCAGTTCGTCGGCCGGTCGGCCGGTGGCGTGTTTCATTCGGCCTATCCGTTCTGGTGTGCGGTGTGTGGGGTGCGTACGTGCAGGATGTGCACGGGTTCGGTGAACGCGTCGAGGCGCACGAAGTTGTCGGCTGCCCAGGTCCAGACCGCGCCGGTGACGAGGTCCTCCACCTCGAAGGTGGAGCCAAGGGGGAGCCCGAACCGGGTGACATCGAGGTGCACCACGGTCTCGCGCACGGAGTGCGGGTCGACGTTGGCGACGATGATCAGGGCATCCGCGCGGCCGTCGTCGGTGAACTCGCCGGCCAGGTACTTGCTGTACACGAGGATCGAGTCGTCGTCGCTGGAGTGGATGTCGAGGTTGCGCAGCTGCCGCAGGGCCGGGTGCGCTGCGCGGATGCGGCCCAGCAGCGCGAGGAACGGCGACAGCGACTTGCCCAGCGCTTCGGCCTTCGCGTAGTCGCGCGGGCGGTACTGATACTTCTCGTTGTCGATGTTCTCTTCGGCGCCGGGGCGGGCGACGCTCTCGTACAGTTCGAAACCGGCGTAGACGCCCCAGGTGGGTGCGGCCGTGGCGGCGAGGGCAGCGCGGATCTTGAACGCCGCCGGGCCGCCGAACTGGAGGTATTCAGACAGGATGTCCGGGGTGTTCACGAACAGGTTCGGCCGCAGGAAGTCCGCGGTGTCGTGGGCGAGACCGTCGAAGAACTCCTCGAGTTCCTCCTTGGTGTTGCGCCAGGTGAAGTACGTGTACGACTGCTGGAAGCCCACCTTGGCCAGGCCCTGCAACAGTGCCGGGCGGGTGAAGGCCTCGGCGAGGAAGACCACGTCGGGCGACTCGCGGTTGATCGTGCCGATCAGCCACTCCCAGAAGTCCAGGGGCTTGGTGTGCGGGTTGTCGACCCGGAAGATGTTGACGCCGACGCCGATCCAGTACCGCACCAGCCGCAGGACCTCGGCTCGGATGCCCGCCGGGTCGTTGTCGAAGTTGATCGGGTAGATGTCCTGGTACTTCTTGGGCGGGTTCTCGGCGTAGGCAATGGTGCCGTCGGGCAGCGTCGTGAACCACTCCGGGTGCTCGCGCACCCAGGGGTGGTCGGGGGAGGCCTGCAGGGCCAGGTCGATGGCCACCTCGATCCCCTCGGCACGCGCGGCGTCGAGGAAGAAGCTGAAGTCGTCGATCGTGCCGAGATCGGGGTGGATGGCGTCGTGCCCGCCGGCCGCCGAGCCGATCGCCCAGGGGGACCCCGGATCGTTCTCGCCGGCGTCGAGAGTGTTGTTGGGACCCTTGCGGAAGGCGCGGCCGATGGGATGGATCGGCGGCAGGTAGAGCACGTCGAAGCCCATCGCAGCGACGGCGGGCAGCCGGGCGGCGGCCGTGCGGAACGTGCCGCTCTGCCAGCTGCCGTCAGCGCGGGGCACTGCGCCCTCCGAGCGGGGGAAGAACTCGTACCAGGAGCCGACACCGGCCCTGGTGCGTTCGACCCGCACGGTGCGCTCGGCGGAGAACGTGTCCAGGCTGGACAGGGGACGCACGGCGGCAGCATTGGTCAGGGCGGGGTCGGTGATCACGGCCGTGCGGTCGGCGAGCGACGCCCGGGTGTTGGCCAGGGTCTTGGCAGCGGCCGCGAACAACCGGCGCTCGGCGACCGGGCGGGTGAGGTCCTTGCCGGCGGAGGCCAGCAGGGTCGACCCGATCAGGAACATCAGCTCGACGTCGATGCCGGCGGGCACCTTGATCGCCGCGTTGTGCACCCAGGTGGCGAAATCATCCGAATAGCCGCGCACCCGGTAGGTGTACGAGCCCTGCGCGTCGAGGCGCACCTGCGTCTCGTAGCGGTCGGTGCCCGGCACGGTGAGGTGCATCGGATGCTGCGTCGTCGTGCCGTCCGGCGCGGTGAGATGCAGCATCACGCCGATCGCGTCGTGCCCCTCCCTGAACGCCGTGGCGCGAAACGGCACGACCTCACCGGCGAAGGCCTTGGCCGGCCAGAGGTTGTCGTTCAGCTGCGGGGAAAGGTCGAGCACCGGGATGCGACCGACTTTGGTCTGGACATCCGCCGGGCTCGGCGTCGAGGGGGCGGTACCGGTTCGTTTCGCTGTCTTAGCCACACAACTACCGTAGCGAACGGGGGCCGAATCGGTGGGGCCACACGCACAGGATCGTTACCCGTTAGACACACCACGCCTCTAAAGTGAAGTTCGTGAAGGCGATCCGTAAATTTACAGTCCGTGCAGTCCTGCCCGAGTCGCTGGCCGCGCTCGACGAGCTGGCCGGAAACCTGCGCTGGTCGTGGCATGAGCCCACCCGGCAGCTCTTCGAACACATCGCCCCCGAGCTCTGGCGGCGCATCGGCACCGACCCGGTGGCCCTGCTCGGAGCGGTGGACCCGGCCCGGCTGCAGGAACTCGCCCAGGACCACGACTACGTTTCCGGCGTCAACCTGGTGCGCGACGACCTGCGCGCCTACCTCGACCAGCCGCGCTGGTACCAGGGCCTGGAGGGCGACAAGCCCGAGTCGATCGCCTACTTCTCGCCCGAGTTCGGCATCGCGGCCGCCCTGCCGCAATACTCCGGCGGGCTCGGCATCCTGGCCGGCGACCACCTCAAGAGCGCGTCCGACCTGGGTGTGCCGCTCGTGGGCGTTGGCCTGTTCTACAAGGCCGGCTACTTCAGCCAGGCGATTTCCACGGATGGCTGGCAGTTGGAGAGCTACCCGCTGCTCGACCCCGACGGCCTGCCCCTGTCGGTGCTGCGCCGCGCCGACGGATCGCCCGTGCAGGTGTCCCTCGCGCTGCCGGACGACCGCACCCTGCACGCCAGGGTCTGGGAGGCCAAGGTCGGCCGGATCCGGCTGCTGATGCTCGACACCGACATTCCGGAGAACACCGACGACCTGCGCCAGGTGACCGACCGGCTCTACGGCGGCGGCGGCGAACACCGCCTGCTGCAGGAATTGCTGCTGGGAATCGGCGGCGCCCGCGCGGTGCGGCTGTGGAGCAACCTCAACGGTCGTGCGGAGCCGGAGGTGTTCCACACCAACGAGGGCCACGCCGGATTCCTCGGCCTCGAGCGCATCTCCAGCCTCATCGGTGATGGACTGAGCTTCGCCGAGGCGCTGCAGGTGGCCCGCGCCGGAACCGTCTTCACCACGCACACCCCCGTCGCGGCCGGCATCGACAGGTTCGAGAGTTCGCTCGTGCGCCGCTACTTCGAGACCGACCTGCTGCCCGGGGTGGCCGTGGACGACCTGCTGGGCCTGGGCTCGGAGAGCTACCCGGGCGGGTCGCCGGACGTGTTCAACATGGCCATCATGGGCCTGCGCCTCGGTCAGCACGCCAACGGCGTCTCCAAGCTGCACGGCGAGGTGAGCCGGCGCATGTTCAACGGCCTCTGGCCCGGCTTCGACGCCAACGAGGTGCCGATCACGTCGATCACCAACGGGGTGCACGCGCCCACCTGGACCGACCCGGCGCTCAAGGCTCTCGCCGCGAACCGGCTCGGCACCACCGACACCTCCACCGCCGACTGGGCGTCACCGGTGGTGAGCGACCAGGACCTCTGGGAGGTGCGCGGCGACATGCGCCGCCAGTTCGTCGAGGACGCCCGCCGCCGCATCGGCGCGGCCTGGCTGGTACAGAACCCCGGCGGCCTGATCCCCGCCTGGATCAACCAGGTCTTCGACCCGAACGTGCTCACCATCGGCTTCGCCCGCCGGGTGCCCACCTACAAGCGGCTCACCCTGATGCTGCACGACCCCGAGCGTTTGCGCGCCCTGCTGTTGCACCCGGAGCACCCGGTTCAGATCGTCATCGCCGGCAAGTCGCACCCCGCCGACGAGGAAGGCAAACGGCTGATCCAGAAGATCGTGCAGTTCGCCGCCGACCCTGAGCTCCGCACCCGCATCGCGTTCCTGCCCGACTACAACATCGGCATGGCCCAGCTGATGTACCCGGGCACGGATGTGTGGCTGAACAACCCGCTGCGCCCGCTCGAGGCCTGCGGCACCTCAGGCATGAAGGCGGCCCTGAACGGCGCCCTCAACCTGTCGATCCTGGACGGCTGGTGGCCCGAGTACTTCGACGGCCAGAACGGGTGGGCGATCCCCTCCGCCGACGCGAGCACCAACCCGGTCGAACGCGACCGGCTCGAGGCCGAGGCCCTCTACGAGCTCATCGAGCACCAGGTGGCACCGCCGTTCTACGAGCGCAACGCCGACGGCGTGCCCGAACGCTGGGTCGCCAACATCCGCCAGACCCTTTCCGGGCTCTCACCCGAACTGAACGCCGGCCGGATGGTGCGCGAGTACGTCGAGAAGCTCTACCGGCCCGCCGGCGCCTCCGAGGCCCGGCTGTCCGCCAATAACTACCGCGCAGCCCGCGAACTGGCCCTCTGGAAGGCCCGGATTGTGGGAGCCTGGCCCGGAGTGGCTGTCGAGCACGTGGAGTCCGGCGGGGTTGCCCCGGTGCCTCAGGTGGGCGACGAACTGCGCCTCCGCGCGCACGTGCAGTTGAACGGCCTCGCACCTGAAGACGTCACGGTGCAGGTCGTCTACGGCAAGAGTGCGGGCGGCGACGACCTCGTGGACGTCAACACGCAGGCCCTCGAGCCGATCAACGACGCCCTGAGCCAGGACGCCACCGAAACGGTGACGCCCGGCGCGCCGACCCTGTTCACCGGAACCGTGGAGCTCGACCGCGCCGGCGGCTTCGGTTACACGGTGCGGGTGGTGCCGCGGAACGACCTGTTGATCAGCCCGGCCGAGATGGGCCTGGTGGCCGTCGCGAGCTGATCCGTCAGTGACGCGTCGGTGGGTTGGTCAGCGATCTCGGCCGACGGGCGTTGATCACCCTGGACACGGTGCCGTGCGAGACGTGAGTGCTGCGCGCCCCGTCGTGGATGGCGGGTCGAGCACGCTCACCCATGCCGCTGCTCGGAATCGCCCGGCGGGGTGGGGCACAGAGCCAGGAACGCGCTGAGCTCGCGAATCCAGGAATCGAAGGCATCGAGATGGGCGTCGTGGCTTCCCTCGTCGAGTGTGACGTGGCGCACCTTGCGGCCTCGGCTCACGAACTCTCGTTGCGCCACCGGGGAGAACATGCCGACCGCGCCGAAGACCGCCAGCGTCGGCACGTCTAGGCTGCACCATTCGGCCCAGTGCGGATGCGCATCGACGTGGGCGAGGGTCTCGACCAACACCTCCGGATCGAACCGGGGCCAGAGCCCGTCGGCCCGCCCTTCCAGATCGTCGATCCACGCCCGCGACAGCACTGAGTCACCCAGAAAGGCCCGGGCGTCCGCGGTCGTGGCGAACGGGATCGGCCAGGAGTCGAAGAAACCGCGCAGGGCCTCTCTGCTCTCGAATGTGCCGTCGCCGCCGACGCCGGCCTCCAGCAGGACGAGCCTGCCCACCAGATCGGGCCGGGCGCTCGCGACAAGCAGGGCGGTGTGCCCTCCCATGGACTGGCCGACCAGTGCCACAGGTTGTCCGATCACGGTCTCGATCACGAACACCACATCGGCCGTATGCGCCGCTCGCGAAACGTCGTCGGGCCGGGTTGTGCTGCGTCCGTGCCCGCGGGCGTCGAGAGTGATCACCCGGTGGTCACGGAGGGCGGCGGCGGTCTGGGCCATCTCGGTGCCGCTACCCGCCAGGCCGTGCAGGAGCACGACGGGAGGACCGTCACCTCCTTTGTCCGTCAGGTAAAGCTCCACGGTGCCCCGCCGAATGAGTCTCCCTGTGCTCACCATGCGTGCACGTCCGGCTTAGCGGTCCCGGCCGATGGGGGCGAGGACGGCCCCCGTGACGGTGATGAGGTCGGCGGGGGAGAGCTCCAGGTCGAAACCGCGGCGGCCGCCGGAGACGAAGACGGTGTCGAAGAGTTCGGCGGTCTCGTCGAGCACCGTGCTGAACCGGGACTTCTGGCCGATCGGGCTGATGCCGCCCACGATGTAACCGGTCTTGCGTTCGGCCACCTGTGGATCGGCCATCACGGCCTTCTTCGCGCCGACCGCGGCGGCGAGGGCCTTGAGATCGAGTTGGCCGGAGACCGGCACGATCGCCACGACGAGGTTGCCGTCGGCGTCGGCGAGGAGGGTCTTGAACACCTGGTCGGGATCGAGGCCGAGTTTGTCCGCCGCCTCGAGGCCGTAGCCGGCCGCCGCTCCATGCGGGGCAGCGTCGTGCGAGTACTGGTGGGCGGTGAACCGGATGCCTGCGCGCACCAGCGCCACAGTGGCCGGCGTACCGCCGGCATCCGGCTTGGTCATGCCTGGGCTTCTTCGGCCCGCAGCAGCAGCATCGACGTGCCCCCCATGGTGAGGCGGGCGCCCGGCATGTAGGAACTCTGCACCTCGCGGATGTCGTCGTGGCTGGAATCCCAGAGCACCGTGTATCCCGAGACACCCGAGTGCAGGGGCAGCGTCACGTCGACCGGGGTTTCCAGGCCGTGCACGATAAGCAGGATTCGGTTGAATGCCTCGTGCTCAGGGGTGCTGGCCGCCAGGTACTGCAGGGTGCGCTCCTGGGGGGAGTTCCAGTCGGTCTCGGACATCGAGGCGCCGGCGGCGTTGTACCAGTCCATCTGGCTGGCGCTGAGGGTGGTGTGCCCCGGCCGGCCGAACCGCACCGGGCGCAGGGCCGGGTTCTCCCGGCGCAGGGCGAGGAGCTGCCGGGTGACCCTGTGCAGGTCCTGCTGCCAGTCGTCGAAGTTCCAGTCCAGCCAGGTGAGCTCGCTGTCGTGACAGTAGGCGTTGTTGTTGCCGCGCTGACTGCGGCCGAACTCGTCGCCGGCCGTGAGCATGGGCACACCGGCGGAGAGCAGCAGGGTGCCCAGCAGGTTGCGCATCGCCCGGCGCCTGGTGCGCAACACAGTCACGTCCCTGGTGGGACCCTCGACGCCGTGGTTGAAGGAGTTGTTCCCGTCGGTGCCGTCCCGGTTCATCTCGCCGTTGCCCACGTTGTGCTTGGTGTTGTACGCGGTGAGGTCGGCCATGGTGAAACCGTCGTGTGCGGTGATGAAGTTCAGTGACGCCAGCGGCCCGCGTTCCACCGGGAAGGTGTTGGCCGAGCCGGCCAGGCGGGAGGCGAACCGGCCGATGCCGCTGTCCGAGGTGGAGTTGTGGCGAACGGCGGCGATGTCAGTGAGCCAGAACGAGCGCATCCGGTCGCGGTAACGGTCGTTCCACTCCGACCAGCCGGCGGGGAAGTTGCCGGTCTGCCAGCCGCCCATGCCGACGTCCCAGGGTTCGGCGATGAGCTTCACGCCGGCCAGGTCCGGGTCGTCCCTGATTGCGGTGAGCAGCGGGTGGTCCGGCGTGTAGTGCACGTCGCCGTTCCGGCCGAGGGTGGCGGCCAGGTCGAACCTGAACCCGTCGATCTGCACCTCGTTGGCCCAGTACCGCAGGGAGTCCAGCACCAGCCGGATGGGCACCTCGTGACCGAAGTTCACGGTGTTGCCGCATCCGGTGACGTCGATGTAGTGGCCCTTGGCGTTCTGCCGGTAGTAGGTGGCGTTGTCGATGCCGCGCAGGCTCGTCACCGGGCCGGACGGGCCCTCCTCGGCGGTGTGGTTGTAGACCACGTCGAGGATGACCTCGAGGCCGGCCTCGTGCAGCAGCTTGACCATACCCTTGAACTCGCGGAGCACGGCCTCAGGACCCTCGGACTGGGAGGCCTGGGTGGCGTAGTCGGCGTGCGGGGTGAAGAAGTTGAAGGTGTTGTAGCCCCAGTAGTTGGACAGGCCCTGCTTGATCAGGCGCTGCTCGGAGACGAAGGACTGCACGGGCAGCAGCTCGACAGCCGTCACCCCGAGGTTCTTCAGGTAGGCGATGGTGCTCTCGTGCGCCAGGCCCGCGTAGGTGCCGCGCAGCTCCACGGGCATCGCCGCGCTGAGTTTGCTGAGGCCGCGCACGTGGGCCTCGTAGACGACCGTGTGGTCCATGGGCGTGTTGGGCTTGACCGCCCCGGCCCAGTCGAAGCCGCCGTCGATCATGGTGGATTGCCACTGGTCGGGTCCCACCCGGGCGAGGCCCCGGGAATACGGATCGATCAGGGTCTTCTCCGGGTGGAAGGAGTGCGTGGGACCGGCAGGGCCCGACACCCGGATGCCGTAGCGGCGGCCGGCGGTGAGGGTGCGGGAGCGGCCCACCCAGACGTTGTGCGCGTCGCGCACCATGGGCACCGTGCGCACGATCCAATTGGGATCGGTGTGGTCGAAGATGCACAGTTCGATGGAGTCCGCGTGTTCGGACCACACGCGGAGCTCGCCGCCGTTGCTCGTAGCGCGGACGCCCAGATTGCGGAGGGAGTCAGCTGGAGTCATGAAACTAGAGTAATGAGTGCAGGCGTGGTATTCCGACCAGTCCGGATGGCCGACCCGCCCGCCACAGATCTGCCAGGAGGCGAGCACATGTCGGTGTCTTTCGACCACGCGTACCTCGACCACGCGGCGACGGCCCCCATGTTGCCGGCCGCCATCACCGCCTACGCGGAAGCGATGGCCGTCGTCGGCAACCCCGCATCCATTCACAGCCAGGGCCAGAACGCCAAACGGATGCTCGAGGAGGCCCGCGAACAGGTGGCCGCGAGTGTGGGCTGCGACCCGATCGAGATCGTCTTCACCGGCGGCGGCACCGAAGCGGTCAACCTCGGCATCAAGGGGCTGTACTGGGCTCGTTCGCCCCGCACCCGCATCCTCGTGCCCGGGGGAGAGCACCACGCCACCGTCGATACCGTCGAGTGGCTCGCGCAGCAAGAGGGCGCCACTGTGGAGTGGATCCCGCTGGACGCCCTGGGACGCATCGACCTGGCCGCCCTCGACGCCGCCATCTCGTCGAACCCCCACGACGTGGCCCTGGTCACCCTGCTCGCCGCCAACAACGAGGTGGGCACCCTGCAGCCGATCGAGGCCGTGGCGGCGCTCGCCGCGTCGCACGGCATCCCCGTGCACATCGATGCGATCTCGGCCTACGGGCACATGCCCATCAACTTCGCCGCTCTGCACACGGCGGGGGTGTCGGCGCTCAGCGTCTCGGCGCACAAGATCGGCGGGCCGGTGGGCATCGGCGCCCTGGTGCTCTCCCGCGCGACTACGGTGGTGCCGCTGATCCACGGCGGCGGCCAGCAGCGCCAGGTGCGCAGCGGCACACAGGATGTGGCGGCCGCGGTGTCGTTCGCCGTCGCGGCCACCGCCATGACCGCCGAGCTCGCCAGCGAGAACCGCCGCCTGCGGGTGCTGCGCGACGCCGTGATCGCCGGCGTCCGCGCCGCCGTGCCGTCCGCGGTGCTGAACGGCGACCCTGACCCGGTGGGGCGGTTGCCCGGCAACGCCCACTTCACCTTCCCGGGCTGCGAGGGCGACTCGCTCCTGTTCCTGCTGGATGTGGCCGGGGTGTCGGTCTCCACCGGGTCAGCCTGCCAGGCGGGCATCCCCGAACCGTCGCACGTGTTGCGTGCCATGGGCCGCAGCGAGGCCGAAGCCCGCAGTGCCCTGCGAATCACGCTCGGCCGCACCTCAACGCAGGCCGACGTCGACGCTCTGCTCGCGGCATTGCCGGCGGCGTGGGCGCAGGCGATCGGCGCGGGAATGGCCGACTCGGCGCCGCGTGCGTACACTTAACCAGTGAAGATTCTGGCAGCTATGAGCGGTGGGGTGGATTCCGCCGTGGCCGCAGCCCGCGCGGTCGAGGCAGGGCACGAGGTGGTCGGGGTGCACCTGGCCTTGTCGCGCATGCCCGGCACGCTCCGCACCGGCAGCCGCGGCTGCTGCACAGTCGAGGATTCGATGGACGCGCAACGCGCCGCGAATATCATTGGCATCCCCTACTACGTCTGGGATTTCTCCGAGCGGTTCAAGCTCGACGTGGTCGACGACTTCATCGCCGAGTACGCCGCAGGCCGCACCCCCAACCCGTGCATGCGCTGCAACGAGAAGATTAAGTTCGCCGCCCTGCTCGAGAAGGCCATCGCCCTCGGCTTCGACGCCGTCTGCACGGGCCACTACGCCTCGATCGTCACGGATGCCGACGGCAACCGGGAACTGCACCGAGCCAGCGCCTGGGCCAAGGACCAGTCCTACGTGCTCGGCGTGCTCACCAAGGAGCAGCTCGCGCACTCGATGTTCCCGTTGGGCGCCACGCCGTCCAAGGCCGAGGTGCGTGCTGAGGCCGCCGAGCGCGGCTTCTCGGTGGCGAACAAGCCCGACTCCTACGACATCTGCTTCATTCCGGACGGCGACACCCGCGGCTGGCTGGGCGAGCGGGTCGCCCCGGCGACCGGCGACATCCTGGACCGCGAGGGCAACAAGCTCGGCGAGCACGAGGGCGCCGTGGCGTTCACCGTCGGTCAGCGGAAGGGTCTCTCCATCGGCACGCCCGCCGCCGACGGCAAGCCCCGGTTCGTGCTCGAGGTGCGCCCGGTCTCGAACACCGTGGTCGTGGGCCCCAAGGAGGCACTGGCGATCAAGGAGATCGCCGGCACCAAGTACACCTGGGCCGGACTGGCTCCGGAGCACCCCGAGATCGAATTCGCCTGCGACGTGCAGATCCGCGCGCATGCCGACCCCGAGCCCGCCGTGGCCCAGGTGATCAGCGTGCCTGCCGATCCGACCGCCACTCCGCCGGTTGAGGCGCACACCGAGCTGCGCATCCTGCCCACCCAGCCGCTCACCGGCGTGGCGCCCGGCCAGACCGCCGTCGTGTACGTGGGCACCCGGGTGCTCGGCCAGTGCACCATCGACCGCACAGTGAGCGCGGTTCCGGTCACCGCCGCCGCCGCCGCCGCCGACGCCACGACGGTCAATGCCTGAGACCACGGGATCGTCGCCAGCGGCAGCGCTCTCCGCTGCCGGCGACGAGGCCGCGAGTCTCACCACCCGCATCCTCAAGGCGCGCGACGCGTACTACGAGCGCAACGAGGTCGTCATCTCCGACGCCGAGTACGACGGCCTGATCCGGCGCCTGGAAGAACTCGAACGGCTCTTCCCCGAGCTGGCCAGCCAGGACAGCCCCACCCAGACCGTGGGCGGCCGCGCCGAGACCACCCTGTTCGACCCCGTGCAGCACGCCGAGCGAATGCTCAGCCTCGACAATGTGTTCTCCATCGAGGAGTTCGAGGCCTGGGCGGCCAAGGTCGAGCGTGACGCCGGCCGGGCTGTGCACTACCTCTGCGAACTCAAGATCGACGGCCTGGCCATCAACCTCCGCTACCTGAACGGCGCGCTCGTGAGCGCCGCCACCCGCGGGGACGGCGTCGTCGGCGAAGACGTCACCGAGAACATCGCTCTCGTTCCCGGCATTCCGGCGCGACTGACCGGCACCGGGCACCCCCCGCTGATGGAGGTGCGCGGCGAGGTGTTCTTCCCCGTCGAGGCGTTCCGCGAGCTCAACGCCGCGCAGAGCGCCGCCGGTGAGCGCGTCTTCGCCAACCCGCGCAACGCCGCCAGCGGATCGCTCCGCCAGAAGGCCGAGAGCAAGAACCCCGACCAGCTCGCCCTGATGAAGGCCAGGCTCGGCCGGCTGCGGATGCTCGTGCACGGCATCGGCGCCTGGGCACAGCCCGGCGCCGACTCGCAGTCCGCCGTCTACGACCTCCTCGCCGGGTGGGGCCTGCCCACCAGCACGCACTACAAGGTCGTCGCGAAGCCCAGCGAGGCATCCGCGTTCATCGAGTACTTCGGTGAGCACCGCGGCAGCGTCGAACACGAGATCGACGGCATCGTGATCAAGGTCGACGAACTCGCCCTGCACGACGAACTCGGTGCCACCAACCGTGCGCCGCGTTGGGCGATCGCCTACAAGTACCCGCCCGAACAGGTGAACACGAAACTGCTCGACATCGTCGTGAGCGTCGGCCGCACGGGCCGGGCGACCCCGTTCGCCGTGATGGCACCGGTGCGGGTCGCCGGCTCCGTCGTGCGCCAGGCCACCCTGCACAACCAGGACGTCGTGAAGGCCAAGGGTGTGCTCATCGGGGACACCGTGGTGTTGCGGAAGGCCGGCGACGTGATCCCCGAGGTCCTCGGCCCGGTGGTCGAACTGCGCGACGGCACCGAATACGAGTTCGTGATGCCCGTGAACTGTCCGGACTGCGGCACCCCGTTGGCCCCCGCCAAGGAGGGCGACATCGACCTGCGCTGCCCGAACGCGCGCAGCTGCCCCGCCCAGGTGCGCGGCCGGGTCGAGCACATCGGCTCCCGCGGCGCCCTCGACATCGAGGTTCTCGGCGAGGTGGCCGCGGCAGCGCTGACCCAGCCGACGATTCCCGAAGTGCCCCCGCTGGACACCGAAGCGGGCCTGTTCGATCTCACCATCGACGACCTGCTGCCGATTTCTGTCGTCGTCCGCGACGCCGAGACCGGGCTGCCGCGTGAAGACGAAGACGGCACGGCTCGCCAGCGCACCCCGTTCCGCCGCAACCCCTCCGCTGCCGAGAAGAAGGCCGGCCTGACCGGGCCGCAGCCCTCCTCCAACGCGGTCAAGCTGATCGCGGAGATCGAGCTGGCCAAGACCAAGCCGCTCTGGCGCATCCTGGTCTCGCTCAACATCCGTCACGTCGGCCCGGTGGCCGCCCGGGCGCTGGCGAACCACTTCGGCTCGCTCGAGGCCATCCGGGCCGCCAGCCGCGAGGAACTGGCCGAGGTCGACGGGGTCGGCGGCATCATCGCCGACGCCGTGCTCGCCTGGTTCGAGGTGGACTGGCACCGCGACATTGTGGAGCAGTGGGCCGCGGCCGGCGTGCAGTTCAACACTCCGGGGCATCCGGGCCCCGGTGCCGCGGCGGCGGCCGGGGGAGTACTGGCCGGCCTCACGGTGGTGGCCACGGGCTCCCTCGAGGGCTTCACCCGCGAGGGCGCCTCTGAGGCGATCATTGCCGCGGGCGGCAAGAACGCGTCGAGCGTGTCGAAGAACACCGACTTCGTGGCCGCCGGTCCCGGCGCCGGGTCCAAGCTCGCCAAGGCCGAGCTTCTCGGCATCCGCATCCTGAACGCCGACGAGTTCCGGTTGTTGCTCGAGCACGGTCCGGCCGGCGTGCCCGATGCGGCGCCGGCGGATGCTGCCGGCGACGCCGACCCGATCGATGCCGACCCGACCGATGCCGACACCACGCCAGACCTCGACACGAAGTAGTCACCCGGACTGCGCAGCTGTGCAGGTGGGGTTCCCTCCGCCGAGTTGCCGGAAAGTGCCCCTTCAGCGGTCCTGAAAGGGGCGTAATGCGGCAACTCGCGGGATTCCGTTTGCCGAGTCGCAGCAAAGCACCCCTTCGGCGCTCGATCCGGGCGGGGTGCTGTGCCCAGAGCGAACCGCGCTTGCAGCCGCGCGCCCCGGTGGGTTAGCTGGCCACATGCGATTCCTCATCCTCGGCGGAACGGCCTGGCTCGGCAACACCATCGCCACGGCGGCGATGCACCACGGCCACAAGGTCACCTGCCTGGCGCGCGGCGAATCCGGGGACGCGCCGGCCGGCATCCGGTTCGAGCGGGGCGACCGCAGCCAGGCCGGGGCCTATGCGGCCGTGGCGGACGAGGACTGGGACGTGGTGGTGGATGTGGCGCGGCAGCCCGGGCAGGTGGCGTCGGCCGTGGCCGCGTTGCGGGAGCGGGCCGCCTCGTACACCTTCGTGTCGTCGGGGAATGTCTACGCGGGCGCCGCGACCCCCGGTCAGGACGAGACCGGTGAGCTGCTGCGGGCGCTCGACGGCGACGTGATGGAGTCCATGGACAGCTACGGTGAGGCGAAAGTGGCCTGCGAGCAGCGCGTGGTCGACGGTTTCGGCGCGGACAGGGCGCTGATCGCCCGGCCGGGCCTGATCGGTGGCCCTGGCGACGTCTCCGACCGCAGCGGGTATTGGCCGCTGCGGTTCAACCAGCCGGCCGGCGCCAACTGCAGCGTGTTGGTGCCCGACGTGCCCGGCCTGTTGACGCAGGTGCTCGACGTGCGCGACCTCGCCGAATGGATCGTCGACGCCGCGGAGGACGGCACCGCCGGGGTGTTCAACGCCGCGGGGGAGACCGTCTCCCTCGCCGAGCACCTCGCCGTAGCCCGCGGGGTGGCGGGGCACTCCGGCCCGATCGTGGGCGCAGACGCCGAGTGGCTGCAGGGGCACGACGTGCAGCCGTGGTCAGGGCCCCGCTCCATGCCGCTCTGGCTGCCGCTGCCGGACTTCGCCGGATTCAACGCCCGTGACAGCAGCGCGGCCCGAGCCGCAGGCCTGGTCACCCGGCCCCTGGCCGAGACCCTCGCCGACACACTGTACTGGGAGCGGCTCAGGGTGCCGCAGGGCCCCCGTCGGGCGGGGATCAGCGACACCGACGAGGCTGCCCTGCTCGCGGAGTACGCCGCCGCCTGACCCATCCGCCGCCGCATCCGCCCGCCGCATCCGCCCGCCGCCAGACGAGCGCCGCCCAACTGTGCCCGAAGCGGACAAATGGTGCCGGCGCACCGGGCGCAATTGTCCGCGCGGGGAACAGTTGAGGCGGCGAATGCCGGCGCGCCACCGGGGGTGCTGCCCGAGAGTGCAGGAGTGCCCGCGACGCGCAAATCAGCCGATCGGCAGGCCCCGGAAACGTCAACGAAACATTGGGGCTGAAAAGACGTGCAAATACCCCCGATAGCCCTGTTGGAGGGGCATTCCGGGCCTCCGGGGGTCGCTAGGCTGAGTCTGCATGACTTGCCACAGGCGTCGAGTCGGCTAACTATTCGTCGTTTGGGAGGGGACGGGACCCGTCGTGCTGTTCGAGGCCGCTGTTGTAGCGACGCTCTCGCTGTCCCTGGTGGGGGCGGGCGGGACCACGACCATGCCCGAAACGTCAAGGGTCACCCTGCAGGAGACGGTTGCCGCGCGGGTGTCCGACCGCCAGAGCGACGGCGGCGCTTCAGCGCTCTGGGCCCAGCTGGAAACGCAAACCGCGTCCTCCGTCGACATCGACCTGGCCACCATGGGCACGATGACCGGAGCCAATCTGCTCGTCGGGCTGGCCCAGCTGCCCCTCGCCGATGTCGCGGCCTTCGCCGCGGAGTTTCCCACCCACATCGACGCCGTCCTCTCCGCACCGCCGGAGGCCACCGTGGTCTCCGCCTGGTGGACGATGCTCGACGCGACCCAGCGGGCGTCACTCACGGCCGCGACGCCGCGGCTCGTCGGCAACCTCGACGGCGTTCCCCTCGCCCAGCGCAGCCGGGCGAACGAGACCTACCTGCGGGAATCCCTGGACGAGGCGACCCGCGCCCTCGACGGCGTCCTCTCGGCCACCGAGCGCACCCGGCTGACCAGCCAGGCGGCCATGCTGACCCAGGTTGCCGCGGCGCTGCACGCCAGCGACGGCGGTCCCAAGCGCAGCCTGGTGCTGTTGGACACCTCGGGGTCCGGCCGGGCCGCCATCGCCCTCGGCAACCCCGACACCGCCGACTACATCGGCTACCTCGTTCCCGGCATGAACTACCAGGTCGAGCCCCAGATCGTGAACTGGACCAACGTCGCAGACGACCTCTACCGCGAACAGGTCGCCGTGTTGGCCGAGGACACGACGCCGGCCGGCCCGACGGTCACGACCGCCTCCTCCGGTCGCGGGCTGGCTGCCACGGCACTGACGACTTCGGCTTTGACCAGCGCGACGCCCGCGGCCGCGCCCACCGTCGCCACGATCTCCTGGATCGGGTACGAAGCACCAGACCTGTTCTCCGTCGGCGGGCTCGACCGTGCCGTGGCCGGCGCCGCGTTCCTGGAGACGTCCTGGGCCGGCGTGCGCGCCACGCGCGGCGCCGACCAGCCGTTCGTCTCGGTCTTCGCGCACTCTTACGGTTCGACGGTCTCGCTCCTCGCCCTGGCGCAGGGATCGGTCGAGGTCGACGCCCTCGTCGTCGTCGGATCCCCGGGCAGCGCCATCCAGTCGGCCGCCAAGCTGAAGGTCACCGACGAGAACGTGTTCGTCGGCAAGGCGGACTGGGATCCAGCCGTGAATTCGGCGTTCTTCGGCAGCGACCCCGGCGCGTCGTCCTACGGCGCCAGGGTGCTCGGGGTGCACGGCGGCATCGACTCCGTGACCGGCGCAACACTCACCGAATCCGTCGGCCACAACGACTATTTCAAGCCCGGCAGCGAGTCGCTGCACAACATGGCCTTGATCGGCACCGACAACGCGGAACTGGTCACCGGCGACACTGAATAGACTTGAAGCTTCCACTTCGATTTTCTTGGGAGTTTCATGTCTGAAATCACGGCCGAGCAGGTTGCCCATCTGGCCAACCTCGCCCGGATCGACCTCAGCTCTGCCGAAATCGATCGTCTCACGATCGAACTCGGCCAGATCGTCGACTCTGTCGCCAAGGTCGCCGAGGTCGCGACGCCCGACGTTCCGGCAACCAGCCACCCGATGCCGCTGACGAATGTGTTCCGCGACGACGTTGTCGTGCCCTCGCTCAGCGTCGACCAGGCCCTCTCTGGCGCCCCCGATCGCGCCGGCGACAAATTCCGCGTGCCCGCCATCCTGGACGAGGAGTAACCCGTGACCAATCTCATTACCCAGTCCGCCGCCACCCTGGCCGGCCTGCTCGCCGACGGGTCGGTCAGCTCCGTCGACGTCACCCGTGCGCACCTCGACCACATCGACGCCGTCGAACCCGACGTGCACGCGTTCCTGCACGTGGCCCGCGATGCCGCCCTGGCCACCGCCGCCCGGGTGGATGCCCGCCGCGCCGCCGGCGAGAAGCTCGGCCCGCTGGCCGGCGTGCCCATCGCCATCAAGGACGTGCTCGCCACCATCGACATGCCCTCCACCGCCGGATCGAAGATCCTCGAGGGCTGGATCCCGCCGTACGACGCCACCGTCGTCAAGCGCATCCGCGACGCCGACCTGATCCTGCTCGGCAAGACCAACATGGACGAGTTCGCGATGGGCTCCTCCACCGAACACTCCGCGTACGGCCCCACCCACAACCCGTGGGACCTCGACCGCATCCCCGGCGGCTCCGGCGGAGGATCTGCGGCCGCCGTCGCCGCGTTCGAGGCGCCCCTCGCGCTCGGCAGCGACACCGGCGGATCCATCCGCCAGCCCGCCGCCGTGACCGGCTCGGTCGGCGTCAAGCCCACCTACGGCGGCGTCTCCCGCTACGGCGCGATCGCGCTGGCCTCCTCGCTCGACCAGGTCGGCCCGGTGACCCGCACGGTGCTCGACGCCGCACTGCTGCACGACGTGATCGGCGGGCACGACCCGCTCGACTCCACCTCGCTCACGGATGCCTGGCCGTCGATGACCGCCGCGGCCCAGGCCGGCCTGAAGGACGGTGCCCTCAAGGGCGTGCGCGTCGGCGTGATCAAGGAACTCAACGGGGCCGGCTTCCAGGCCGGCGTCAAGCAGCGCTTCGAGGAAACCCTGGCCCTGCTCACCGCGGCCGGCGCGATCGTCAGCGAGGTGAGCGCCCCGAACTTCGAGTACGCGGTTTCCGCCTACTACCTGATCCTGCCCGCCGAGGCGTCCAGCAACCTGGCCCGCTTCGACTCGGTGCGTTTCGGCATCCGCGTCAACCCCGAAGACGGCCCGCTCACCAGCGAGCGCGTCATGGCCGCCACTCGCGACGCCGGTTTCGGCGACGAGGTCAAGCGCCGCATCATCCTGGGCACCTACGCGCTCAGCGCCGGCTACTACGACGCCTACTACGGCAGCGCCCAGAAGGTGCGCACCCTCATCCAGCGCGACTTCGCCGCCGCGTTCGACCAGGTCGACCTGCTCGTGTCGCCCACCGCGCCCACCACAGCGTTCAAACTGGGCGAGAAGCTGGCCGACCCGATGGCGATGTACCTCAACGACATCACCACCATCCCGGCCAACCTCGCCGGTATCCCCGGCATGAGCCTGCCGATGGGCCTGGCCCCCGAAGACGGCCTGCCCGTCGGCCTGCAGGTGATGGCGCCCGCCCGCGCGGATGCCCGCCTGTACACGTTCGGCGCCGCCGTCGAGCAGCTGCTCGAGGCACACTGGGGGCACACCCTGCTCAGCCAGGCGCCCGCGCTGGCCAACATCGAAATGTTCGCAACCGAAGGGGGAGCCGTCTGATGGCTAAGGCCGAATTGATGGACTACGACAAGGCCCTCGAACTGTTCGAGCCGGTGCTCGGCTTCGAGGTACACGTCGAACTCAACACCAAGACCAAGATGTTCTGCGGCTGCGCCAACGAGTTCGGCTCCGGCGCCAACACCAACACCTGCCCCACCTGCCTGGGCCTGCCCGGCGGTCTGCCGCAGGTGAACCGCCAGGCGATCGAGTCCTCGATCCGTCTGGGCCTGGCGCTCGGCTGCGAGATCGCCGAGACCAGCCGGTTCGCGCGCAAGAACTACTTCTACCCCGACACCGCGAAGAACTTCCAGACCTCGCAGTACGACGAGCCGATCGCGTTCAACGGCCAGCTCACCATTGAGCTGGAGAGCGGCCGCCAGGTCACCGTCGACATCGAGCGCGCGCACATGGAGGACGACGCCGGCAAGCTCACCCACATGGGCGGCGCGGCCGGACGCATCCAGGGCGCCGACTACTCGCTGGTGGACTACAACCGCGGCGGCGTGCCGCTGGTGGAGATCGTCACCCAGATGATCGAGGGTGCAGAGGCCGACGCCCCGGAGATCGGCAAGACCTACGTCGCCGCCATCCGCGAGATCGTCAAGGCACTCGGCGTCTCCAACGCCAGGATGGAAGAGGGCAACGTGCGCTGCGACGCGAACGTGTCACTCCGCCCGCGTGGCTCGAACATCCTCGGCACCCGCACCGAGACCAAGAATGTCAACTCGCTGCGCAGTGTCGAACGAGCCGTGCGCTACGAGATCCAGCGCCAGGCGGCGCTGCTCACCGCCGGCGGCACCATCACGCAGGAGACCCGGCACTGGCACGAAGACACCGGCGTCACCTCAGCGGGCCGGCCCAAGAGCGACGCGGATGACTATCGCTACTTCCCCGAGCCCGACCTGGTGCCCGTCGCCCCGTCGCGCGCCTGGGTCGAAGAGCTGCGCGCCACGCTGCCCGAGCCGCCCGCCGCCCGCCGCAAGCGCCTGCAGGCCGACTGGGGCTTCGTGAACCTCGAGTTCCAGGACGTCGTCAACTCCGACCTGCTCGACGTTCTGGAGGCCACGATCGCCGCCGGCGCTCCCGCCCAGGCCGCCCGGAAATGGTGGACCGGCGAGATCGCCCGGCTGGCCAACGCGGCGGGCGTCTCCGCCGAGAGCCTCGTGACGCCGGCCCAGGTGGCCGCGCTGATCGAGCTGGTCACGGCCGGCACGCTCACCGACCGCCTGGCCCGCCAGGTGCTCGAAGGCGTCATCGCCGGCGAGGGCACGCCCACCGAGGTCGTCGCCAGCCGCGGGCTCGCCGTCGTCAGCGACGACGGTGCGCTCATCGCGGCCATCGACGAGGCTCTCGCCTCCCAGCCCGACGTGCTCGCCAAGATCCGCGACGGCAAGGTTCAGGCCGCCGGCGCCGTCATCGGCGCGGTCATGAAGGCCATGCGCGGCCAGGCGGATGCCGCCCGGGTGCGCGAACTGGTGCTCGAACGGGCAGGGTCCGCGCAGGCGGAGCCGGCCGAGTAATGGCCCTCTGGAAGCGTCGTCCGGCGACCGCCCCCGCAGCATCGGGGGCGGACGCCGCGTTCGGCGTTGGCATGCAGGTGGTGGTGAGGCTGGACCGCAGCCGCTACCCGGACTCGATGGTCGACGACCCGATCGGGGTCATCACCGCGCCCGGCGAGCTCGTCGGGTCCGCCCTGTACGCGCCCGTCGTCGGCCGGGAGGCAATCTGGGTCGTGCACTTCGAGGAACCGTTCTACGGCCTCGACGGCAGTGGCCCGCACGAGTCCGCCCGGGTGTCGCAGCGCTCCCTCGAGGCTGCGCCGGAGTCGTGATCGCCGTGACCGACCGGAAAACGCCGCGTGAAGCCGACATCCGTCGGTGGCGGCAGTACCTAGCCGACGAACAGGCCGAGGCGGCCGTGTACCGCGACCTCGCCGGCCGGCGCAGCGGCGAGGAACGGGAGATCCTGCTCGCCCTGGCCGAAGCCGAAGGGCGGCACGAGGCACACTGGCGGGCGCTGCTCGGCGACCGGGCAGGTCAGCCCAAGAAGGGTGCCCTCCGCACCCGGCTGCTGGGGCTGCTGGCCCGCCGGTTCGGTTCGGTGTTCGTGCTCGCCCTGGCCCAACGGGCCGAGGCCCGGTCACCGTACGACGGCGACGCCGACGCGACGAGCGCGATGGCCGCAGACGAACGCATCCACGAGGAGGTCGTGCGCGGCCTGGCCGCCCGCGGCCGCCAACGCCTGTCCGGCACGTTCAGGGCTGCCGTCTTCGGCGTGAACGACGGTCTGGTGAGCAACCTGGCCCTGGTTCTCGGCATCGGCGCGACCGGTGTTCCCGCCGCGACTATCCTCTTCACCGGCATCGCCGGCCTGCTGGCCGGGGCGTTGTCGATGGGGGCGGGGGAGTACGTCTCCGTGCGCTCCCAACGCGAACTGCTCGAGGCGTCCAGCCCGAACCCGGCCACCCGCAGCGTGCTCTCGCACCTGGACGAGGCCGCCAACGAACTCACCCTGGTCTACCGGGCGCAGGGTATGTCGGAGGCCGATGCCGAGGTGCACGCCAGAGAGGTGCTCCGCACCGTGGCGATCGCCACAGACGCACTCGACCTGAGCCGGCTGAGCGCACCCGCCGAACCCGAAATCGACGAACACGAAGCCATCGGGACGGGGATGGGGGCCGCGGTGTCGAGCTTCTGCTTCTTCGCCTCCGGTGCGCTGCTCCCGGTGCTGCCGTACCTGTTCGGCATGCAGGGCATCGCGGCCATCGTCGTGGCGGCTGTGCTGGTGGGCCTGGCGCTGCTGGCGACCGGCGCCGTCGTGGGGCTGCTCTCCGGCGGGCCGCCGCTCAAGCGGGCGCTCCGGCAGCTGGCGATCGGTCTGTCCGCCGCCGGCGTCACCTACCTGCTCGGACTGCTCTTCGGCACCAGCGTCGGCTAGCCCCGCCGCATCCGGTCCCATCCGCTGCAACTGCGCCCGGTGCGGACAAATGGTCCCGGCGTACCGGGCGCATTTGTCCGGATGGGCAACAGTTGGCGGATGCGGCGGACCCGGCTGGCGGCTTAGCGGCGGTCGTCGCGGCCGGTGAGGGCGAGCAGGCGGGACTGCAGCGGCGCGTCCTCCGGCATCGGCACCGGTGAGTCGAACAGGCCGCTGGCCTCCAGGGCGTCACGCTGCGGTTCGAAGACCGTCCAGACGGCCTCGATCAGCAGATCGTCGAGCTCTTCGTCGGCCGCCGTGGCGCGGGCGAGGTCCCAAGAGTGGATCGTGACGTCCGACACCTGCTCGCGCAGGTAGTCGAGCACCGTGACGGTGTCGTAGGAGAGCTGCACGGCGGCATCCGCCGGGGCAGCCTGCCAAGCGGCCGTTGCACGCGCCGAGTGCGTGGCCCACTCGGCGGCCAGATCGTCGCCCAACGGTTCGACGCGGCGCTTGGCCTGCTCGATGCTGAGACCGGCGAGCAGCGGCGGGATCCACTGTTGTTCCTGCACCACGTGCCGCACCAGATCTCCCACGGTCCATTCCTTGTCCGGGGTGGCGGCGGTCCAATCGTCGACCTGGGCAACGCGCGCGCCGAATTCACGGTGAGCCTGCTCCTGCAGCGCAAACCAGTCGAACTCCGTGGTCGCAGATTTCGCGGTCGTGGACGTGTCGGATGTCGCAGTCGTGTTAGCAGTCGTGTTCGTAGTCACAGTGGGCTCAATTCGTTGGGGTTCACGCGGCATCCGCCCGAAGGCGTTCGGCTGGTGATGGGTGCAACGAAATCGGGCCGCCACGCATTCCGGTCAGCTGCTGCTGAAACCGAGCAGGACGCCGCCGGTGACCCGCACACTGAAGTTGTACAGCAGCGCATAGCCGGCCCCGAGCGCCGTGATCAACACGGTGTTGAGCGCGACGACGGTGGCGGCGAAGGCCCACACGGTGTTGGCGTCCAGCAGCTTGCCCAGGTCGACCGACCTGTTGGTGAGGTCCTGGTAGACCCCGGTGACGCTGGAGAACACCTCGGTGTCGGTGAGGACCTGCACGATGAGGAAGATCAGCACGACCGTCACCGTGTTCAGGCAGACCGAGAGCAGGAACGCGAACTTCGCGCTGGACCACACCCCGATGTGGGCAAGCGCGAGTCGCATCTGCCTGGCCGGTTCGCCCTTCTCGCCCTTGCGGGCCAGCCTCTCGGCCACGTCGGTCACTGGTGCGGCCCCCGCGTCGAACTGTGCAACGTCGACCTGTATAGCGTCATAATTCCCCCGAATCATTTGTCCCCTTGTCTCTATATGTCCGGCACTCCGGGAAACGTCTCAATTCCGTGCAAAATATTTCGGGTGGGCCGGCGGCGCTGGCGATAGGTTCGAAGGGGAATTCCACCGCCCCACGCCGGCGGCCGCACCGAAAGAGGATGCCTGTGTCACCTGTTCTGCCACCTGCCCCGTCACCCGCCATCGCCGTCATGCTGCCCCGCGACCTGCCCGCCGAGCAGTTCGTGCCCTACGCGCGCCGCGCCGAGGAGCTGGGCTTCGACGAGATCTGGGTGGTGGAAGACTGCTTCTTTCGCGGTGGAATCGCCCAGGCGGCCGTGGTTCTCGGCGCCACCAGCACCATCCGGGTGGGCATCGGCATTCTGCCCGCTGCCGCCCGCAACCCGGTCTTCGCGACGCTCGAGGTGGCGACCCTGGCCGAGCTGTTCCCCGGCCGGCTGCAGGTGGGCGTCGGCCACGGTATGCCCGGCTGGATGCGGCAGGGCGGGATCTGGCCGGCCAGCCCCCTGACCATGCTCGCCGAGAGCCTCGACCTCATGCGCGGCCTGCTACACGGCGCCACCGCCACCGTCAGCGGCCGGTACACGAGCGCCGATGCGGTGAGCCTTGCCGGCGCGCCGGCCACTGCGCCGCCGATCCTGGCCGGTGTGCGCGGCCCCAAGTCCCTGGCCCTGGCCGGCGCTGCCGCGGACGGCGTGGTGCTGGCCGAGCCGGTCACCCCCGAGTACCTGGCCGAGGCCATCGGCGCCCTCGACGCCGGTCCCGCCTCCACCGAGGCCACGCGCGGCTTCCCCGGACTGCGGCCGGCCCTCGGGACCCGACACGTGGTGGTCTACAACGTCGCCGCGGTGAACGCCGACCCGGCCGCGGCCAGGGCTGCGGCCCGGCCGGCGCTCGAGTGGATCGGCGACCCGGACTGGGCCCCGCACATCCGGGTGCTGCCGTTCGCGGCGGAGTTCGCCGCGCTGCGGGCGACCAGCACGAGCCGGGCCGATTTCGCGCGTGACCTGCCCGACGCCTGGGTCGATCAGCTCGCCGTGGTCGGCACCGCGGCATCCGCCCGGAGGCGCATCGACGAGCTGCACGCGGCGGGCGCCACCAGCGTCGTGCTGATCCCGGCCGGCGACGACCCTGTGAATGCGCTGGAGTCGCTGGCCGCGGTCCTGTCGGCGCAGGCAGCCTCAGCCTAGGCTGGAACCCCACACCGAAGGAGAACGCACATGGGATTCCTCGACCGCCTCCTGGGCCGCCCCGAGCAGCCGGAACAGCCGCGACGAGCGGCCGCGCCGCAGCGCTCCGCGGACGAGATCGCCGTGGAACGCTACCGGTACCTGCTGCGCACGGCGCCGCCGGAAACCATCGAGCAGGTGCACACCGAAGCGTTCAGCAAGCTCACCGACCAACAGCGCGACCTGCTCTTCCAGCAGCTGACCGAGAACGCGATGGAGGGCGAGCGTCCGGCCGACGCCGAACCGGCGACCCTCGCGAAGGCCGCGACCCGCGCCGAGCTGCGCCAGCCCGGCACCCTGGACCGCGCGTTCGGCGGCGACCAGGCCGGCGGCCGGCAGGGTCCGGGCTTCGGAAGCATGCTCGGCGCCTCGCTGCTGGGCACCGTCGCCGGCTATGTAGTCGGTTCGGCGATCGTGAGCACGTTCCTCCCCGACGCCGGGAGCGAGGCGGATGCGTCCGCCGATGCCGGCAGCGACTCCGCCGACTCCGGTGCCGCCGACTCCGCCGACTCTGGTTCCTCCTCGGGCGATTCCGGCTCCGATTTCGGCGGCGACTCGGGTGGCTTCGGAGACTTCGGTGGTGGCAGCGACTTCGGGGGAGACTTCGGCTTCTGATCCCGGCCGACTGACCCGCGTGGGTAAAGCCGTGCCCGTGCGGCGCCCCGTCGAGCCTGTACTCTCGAAGGTAGATTCGAATTGAGCGCGACCACGGCGGCGGAAGGGCAAGGAGCTGCATGAGCAAGCAGGATGGCAGCGAGCGGCAGACCACCGGCAGCGATGTCGACGACAGCACCGCCACCATGCTGCACATCGACATGGACGCGTTCTTCGCTTCTGTCGAGTTGCTCGACCACCCCGAACTTGTGCACCTGCCCGTGATCGTCGGCCACCGCTCCGGGCGTTCGGTGGTCACCGCGGCCAACTATGTCGCCCGCAAATACGGTGTCAATTCCGCCATGCCGATGTCCATCGCGCTGCGCCGGTGCCCGGCCGCCATCGTGCTCGAGCCGCACATGAGCCGTTACGCGGAGGTGTCCAGGCAGGTGATGGGCATCTTCACCGATATGACCCCGCTGGTCGAGCCGCTCAGCATCGACGAAGCCTTCCTCGACGTGGCCGGCGCCCGGCGCCTGCACGGTTCGCCGGCTGAGATCGCGCAGGCGATCCGCGCCCGGGTTTTCGCCGAGACCGGCCTGACCTGCTCCGTCGGCGCGGCCTCGACGAAGTTCGTGGCCAAGCTGGCCTCCGGTCGGGCGAAGCCGGACGGGCTGCTGGTGATCCCCGCCGAGGGCACGATCGGTTTTCTGCATCCGCTGCCCGTCGGCGCCCTCTGGGGTGTCGGCGCCACCACCGAGCAGGCGCTCCTGGCGCTGGGGCTGCGGCAGGTGCGCGATATCGCGCACGCCTCCAGGGAGACCCTCGAGCGCGCCGTCGGCGTGGCCGGAGCCCAGAAGCTGCACGACCTGGCCTGGGGCATCGACCCGCGCCGGATCAACCTCGAACGCGAGGAGAAAAGCGTGGGGCACGAGGTCACCTTCGAGCACGATGTGACGGATGTGGCGCGGTTGCGCAGTGAGCTCCTGCGCCAGTCCGATGCGGTGGCGGCCAAGCTGCGCGGCCAGGGCCTGGTGGCCCGAACCGTGGTGCTCAAGCTGCGCTACGCCGACTTCAGCACCGTCACCCGCTCGCGCACCCTCGCCGAACCCACCAATGTGGGTCGGCGCATCTATGAGGAGGTCGCCGCGAGCTTCGATGTATTGGCGGCCAGGGGCATCCGGGTGCGGCTCATCGGGGTGCGGGCGGAACAGCTCGGCACCGGGGACGGTGCCGGCATGGGCCTCTGGGACGACGACGACGATTGGCGCGAGGCCGAGCTGGCGGTGGACACCGTGACGGCCCGATTCGGCCGTGGGATCGTGCGCCCTGCCTCGCAGCTGGGCGGCGGCAGCGCCCCGAAACGCGACGTGCACCCGTTCGGGACACCGCGCGGGGAAGGGGAGTAGCCTCTCTGCATGACTAATCTCGCCTTGAAGCTCGCAGAAAATGCTCGGTCCATCGGCGTCAGGTCCGCCTACGGTGACCCCGTGCAGATCGAGGGTGTCACGATCGTGCCGGTGGCCCTGGTGCAGTACGGCTTCGGCGGTGGCGGCGAAGGCGAGGGCCCGGAGGGCGCGGCGGGCGGTGGCGGCGGCGGCATGGCCATCCCGATCGGCGCTTACGTGAAGTCTGGTGGGGCAGCCCGCTTCGAGCCGAACGTGATTTCGCTGCTCGCCGTGGGGATTCCCTTCGTGTGGGTGGCCGGCAAGGCCATCGCCCGCATCATCCGCGCTGTCAAGCGCTAGCGCTCACCGGCTCGCGAGCCGTGAGAAGAGCACCAGAATGCGCGAGTTTTCGGGGCTCAACTCACGGTTCGCGGGCCATGTTCTATACTCGAAGCGAACAACACGGGAGTCCGGTGAACCGGGCTGAGAGGAAGCTACTTCAGCTTCGACCGTCGAACCTGATCTGGATCATGCCAGCGCAGGGAGGCTTCTCAATCCCGTGCCCAGTATTCCTCTACGGAAAGGGCACGAACAGTGCACGCATCAATCAATACCCTCACCCCGTCCACAGCTCGCAAGCCGCGGGTTCTGAAGTGGCGGGTCGTCGACATCGTCGTGGCCAGCGTTATCGGCGTCGCCAGCGGCGTCATCTTCTGGGCCTGGGGCCTGGCCTGGTCGCCGCTGAGCGCTCTGCTCGCCTTCACACCGGGCCTTGAGGGGCTCCTCGCCGGCGGTTGGCTGTTCGCCGGGGTGCTCGGTGGCCTCATCATCCGCAAGCCCGGCGCGGCCATCTACACCGAGGTCATCGCCGCAGTGGTGTCGATGCTCATCGGCACCCAGTGGGGCTTCTCCACCCTGATCTGGGGAATCGTGGAGGGCCTTGGCGCCGAGATCGTGCTGGCCCTGTTCCTCTACGCCAACTGGCGGCTCGGCGTGGCCCTCCTGGCCGGCGCCGGCGCCGGCGTGGCAGTCGGCCTGCTCGACACCACGTTCACCAGCTACGCGGCGCTCGACTTCGGCTACAAGGCCGTCTACTTCGTCTCAGCTGTCGTCTCCGGCATCGTTCTGGCCGGCCTGCTCTCCTGGCTCGCCGTGCGTGGGCTCGCCCGCACCGGTGCGCTCGCGCGCTTCGCCGCCGGCCGCGAGACCGGCCAGGTCGACCTCGCCGTGCCGCAGCCCACCCGGTGATCCGCGGCGGATGCCGGCTGTCGCCAGGCCAGGAACGCCCATGACCGGAGCCAGGGTCACGGCGGCCGGCTGGGGCTGGCGGCACGCCGGCCGGTCGCGGCCGGCCGTGTCCGGGCTGGACCTCGATATTCAACCCGGCGAGCGGGTGCTGGTGCTCGGACCTAGTGGGGCCGGCAAGAGCACCCTGATGCACGCCCTGGCCGGCGTGCTCGGTGACGACGAGGACGGCGACGAGACCGGCGACCTGCGCATCGACGGCGAGCGGCCCAGCCGGGCACGCGGACGGGTCGGCCTCGTGCTGCAGGACCCGGACTCCCAGGTGGTGCTCGCCAGGGTGGGCGACGATGTGGCGTTCGGCTGCGAGAACCTGGCGGTTCCGCGCGCCGAGATCTGGCCGCGGGTCACCGAGGCCCTCGCCGCGGTGGGCCTGGACCTGCCGCTGCGGCACCCGACCAGCGCGCTCAGCGGCGGTCAGAAGCAACGGTTGGCGCTGGCCGGGGTGCTGGCCATGCGGCCCGGCCTGGTGCTGCTCGACGAACCCACCGCCAACCTCGACCCCGACGGTGTCGTAGAGGTGCGGGACGCCGTGCTGCGCTCGGTGCAGGCCTCCGGCGCCACCCTGATCGTGATCGAACACCGGGTAGCCGTGTGGGAACACGTCGTCGACCGGGTCATCGTGCTCGATCCGGCCGGCGGAATCCTCGCCGACGGACCGACCGAGCGCGTGCTCAGTGCCGAAGGCGAACGGCTCGCCGCCGCCGGCGTCTGGATTCCGCGCTACCCGCCGGCGCGACCGCACCGCGTCCCCTCCGCCGGGGGAGCCGGCCGGGAACTGCTGCTCGAGGCCGAACGTCTCGCCGTCGGCCGGGTGCCGTTCGCCCGCAAGCAGGCCGTGGTGGTGGCCGACGGACTCGACCTGCAGGTGCGTGCCGGCGAGGCGACCGCGATCAGCGGGCCCAACGGCACCGGCAAGTCCACCCTGGCGCTCACCCTCGCCGGCCTGCTGACCCCTGCGGGCGGGCGGCTCAGCGCGGAGGACCAGCTGGCCGCCGGGTTGGCGGCAGCGCCGCATCGCTGGCGCTCCCGTGACCTGCTCGAGCGCATAGGCACCGTCTTTCAGGACCCGGAGCACCAGTTCCTGGCCGGCACGGTGCGCGAGGAACTCGCGGTGGGTCCGCGCGCCCTGGGCCTGGCGGCGGCCGCGCAGGCCGAGCGCGTCGACGGACTCCTGCACCGGCTACGGCTGGAGCACCTGGCCGACGCGAACCCGTTCACCCTCTCCGGCGGCGAAAAACGCCGGCTCTCGGTCGCGACGGTGCTCGCCACCCGGCCCCGGCTGCTGGTGCTCGACGAGCCCACCTTCGGGCAGGACTCGCGTACCTGGGCGGAGCTCGTGCGTCTGCTGGCCGAATTGCTCGACACCGGCACCGCCGTGGTGGCCGTCACGCACGACGCCGACTTCGTGAGCGCACTGGCGGATTCCCGGCTGGTCCTGGCTGCCGGAGAGGGGCAGCATCCCGCGCGCCCGGCAGCCGGCAGCATCCGTACCACGCGGCCTCCGCAGAAGCAGCCCTCATGAGCATGATGACCCCCGAGATCCGCTCGAGCGCCATCGCCCGGGTCAATCCGGTGGCCAAACTGGCGGTGGCATTGCTGATCGGCTGCGCGCTGATGCTCTCCATCGACTGGGTGTCGGCGGCGGTCGCGCTGCTGCTCGAGGGAGTGCTGCTGGCCTGGTGCGGGCTCAGCGCCCGCCAGTTCTGGTTGCGCACGGCACCGGTCTGGATCGCGGCACCGTTCGGCATGCTCACCACGCTGCTCTACGGCCAGGACTCCGGCGCCGTGCTCTGGGGCGCCGGCTTCGTGACGATCACCGAGGGCTCGCTGGCCCTGGGGCTGGCGATCGGCCTGCGGGTTCTCGCCATCGGCCTCCCGGGGATCGTGCTGCTCGCCACAACCGACCCGACCGACCTGGCCGACGGCCTGGCCCAGGTGCTCCGCCTGCCCGCACGATTCGTGCTCGGGGCCCTCGCCGGGCTGCGCCTGGTGGGCATGTTCGTCGACGATTGGCACTCGCTGGCCCTGGCCAGGCGGGCCCGTGGTGTGGGCGACGGTGGCGGCCTCCGGGGCCGGGCGGGTCGCTTCGGCGGTCTGGCCTTCGCCTTGCTCGTACTCTCGGTGCGCCGCGGCAGCAAGCTCGCCACCGCGATGGAAGCGCGCGGTTTCGGCAGCGACGAGCCGCGCACCTGGGCGAGGCCCTCGGTGTTCGGCGTGCGGGACGCCCTGGTCGTGCTCCTCGGCCTGGGCATCGCTGCCGTCGCGATCACGGCGGCCGTTCTCGCGGGGACGTGGCGTTTTGTCCTCGCCTGACGCCGGCCCCGAGTTGCTGGCACCGGTGCTCGCGGCCGTGCGCGCGCTCGGCCGGCATCCGGCGGGGGACCGGGCCGTGATCCTCATCGACGGCCCGAGCGGTGCCGGCAAGAGCACCCTGGCGGATGCCGTCGTCGCGGCCTGGCCGGGCCCTGTCGCCCCGACCCTGGTGCGCCTGGACGACATCTACCCCGGCTGGGAAGGCCTCGACGCCGCCATCGACCAGATCGGCTCCCGGGTCCTCCTGCCGCGCCGCGCCGGCGGCCCGGCCGCCTGGCAGCGGCACGACTGGGCCACAGGGTCACCGGCCGAATGGCACACCGTCGCCGCGGACCGGCCATTGATCGTGGAGGGCTGTGGCGCCCTGGCTCACGCGCATGCCGCACTGAGCGACGTGCGGGTCTGGCTGGATGCCGACGACGGCATCCGCAAACAGCGCGCCCTCGACCGCGACGGCGGCGTGTTCGAGGCGCACTGGGACCAGTGGCAGCAGGACTGGGAGTCTTACCGCGAACGGGAACGCCCCGAGCAGTGGGCGACGGTGAGGCTCACGGCCACTCCAGGCCGGGCAGCGACGGGGCAGCCAACGTCGGGGCAGCCCACGTCGGGTCAGTCAACGGCGGGGCAGAGCGCGGCAGGCCCGAAACCGGAGGCAGCGCAGTAGGTTGGGGGTATGAGTACTCCGCAGAGCGACAACACCGAATACATCGTGGAATTCGTGGACGGCCCACTCGAGGGCCAGACCGACACCCGCGTGCTCCTGCACGGCAAGCACGACGCGCGCGTCAGCATGGTCGCCGCCGTGGACAGCATGGAATCCCTGTTCTGGTACGACGAGGTCGACACCCGCGAGGTGCAGGGCAAACTGCACGTGCGCTACGCGTTCGACTCCAGCGACAGTGACCCCATCGAATCAAACGACGAGCCCGACTGATCGACTCCGGCCTGAGGCCGGCAGCACTGCCCGGCTTAGTGAGTTGCCTTGTCGACGGATCTACTGGGCGGCGATGAGGGCGCTGATCACCGGGAACGGGTGCAGCAGACGCCAGCCCGGTCCGGGGTCGGTGAGGGTGCGGTCGAGCTCCAGGGTCGAGGTGACGCTCTCACCGAACGCGTCGACGGTGACCCGGCCCACCTTGCTTCCGGCGCGTCCGGTGGCGACGGCGTCCAGGGTGACCTCCGGATCGGACGGAGCGACCGCCTGCCAGCCGAACCGGGTGCGGGGAGTGGCGACGACGGCATCCGCGGAATCGCCCCACGCCGTTGTGAACGTCGCATAGGCGGCGCCCTCGGCCAGCACCGGCAACTCGGTCACCCCGGCCGTGGCTGAAGCCATCAGTGCCGTGAGGTCGGCGGTGAGGGTGTCGTAATCAGGTTCGCCGAGGAACCCGCCGGCGAAGGTGAAGGTCTTCTCGCCGGCGGTCACGGTGGCGGTGAACAGGAAGCAGACCCCGCCGGCGTCGGTGTAGCTGCGGGAGATGCCGGTGATGCCCTGCTCGGGCAGGTAGGCGGTGGTGTTGCTGACGCCGCGCTGGTTGACCAGCGCCGACGCCGGGTTGGCGATGATGTCGGCGATCACGGGGTTCGTCGCGGCCAGCCCGGCGATCCGGGCCAGGTCGGCTCCGGTTCCCACGCTGGCGTCGAGGAGCCCGTTGGCATCGGCGACCTGGGTGTGGGACATGCCGTTCGCCACCAGCCAGGCGTTGGCGGCAGTGATGTACGCGTCGACGGACCCGAAGGCCCAGCGGGCCAGGGTATCGGCGTGGTTGTTGCTCGAGCCCAGGATCATGGCCTGCAGCAGTTCGCGTTGCGTCCAGCTCTCGCCGGGGAACACGATCACGGTGCGGGCGCCCTCGGCCGTGTAATTGAGGTAGTCCTGATAGTCGGCGGTCACCAGAGAATAGGCCGGGCCGGGCTCGCCAATGGCGAGGGGCTTGGCGTCGAGGACCACGAGTGCGGTGATGATCTTGGCCGCGGATGCCATCGGCAGCGGATCGCTGCCGCCGCCGGTTGCGATCGGGTCGACGCCGAGGGATGCGTCAGCGTCAGCGTCCGTCGAGGCGGTGTCGTCGGCCGCGGCGTCGTCGGCGGCAGCCAGCGGGGTGATCGCGAGGATTCCGCTCGTTCCGGCCGCAGGCAGCACCGGTGTGGAGGCCGTCACCGGCGCATCCGGTGTGGTCACTGAGACCTGGGCGGCAGGAAGCGGGCCGAGCAGTGTTGCGGGACCGTAGACGCCGATCGCAAGGATGACGAGGGTTCCCACCAGGATTCCGATCAGACGGCCAGGTCGAAATCTACTCATGGTTCAGGGTAGCCGACGTGCGTCAGGCCCAGCCCAGCTCGTGCAGCCTGTCGTCGTCAATCCCGTAGAAATGGGCGATCTCGTGCACCAGGGTGACGTGCACTTCCTCCCGCAACTCGTCCAGGTCGGCCACGATCGCGAGCAGCGGCTCCCGAAAGATCACGATGCGGTCGGGCATCTCACCGAAGCCGTACTGGCCCCGTTCGGTGAGCGCGACACCGTCGTAGAGGCCGAGAGTGTCCAGGCTGCCGTCCTCCGGACGATCCTCGACCACGAAGATCACGTTGTCGAGGCCGTCGACCATGTCGTCAGGCAGGAGGTCGAGTTGATCAATGACGAGCCGTTCGAAGTCGTCGTGGTTGAGCGAGAGCATCCGTTCAGCATGACACGGGTTAAAGCGGAAAGTCCCCGTCTCTGTCGAGACGGGGACTTTCGTTCATTGGGGTGAGTAACGGGGCTTGAACCCGCGACCTCCTGGACCACAACCAGGCGCTCTACCAGCTGAGCTATACCCACCATGTGCCGCTTCACTCTGACGAGCGAAGGCAACTCAAGAATTCTATTACACGTTTGAGGTGAAGTTGTTCACTACGGCCGCCGCGTGCGATTTTGCTTCGGCGCTCGTGGGTCCGGGGTCGGCCACGAAGACGCTCTTGCGGTAGTACGCGAGCTCCCGGATCGACTCCAGGATGTCGGCCAGGGCGCGGTGACCGCCGTCCTTCGCCGGGGCGTTGAAGTACGCGCGCGGGAACCAGCGGTGGGCGAGTTCCTTGATCGACGAGACGTCGACGTTGCGGTAATGCAGCTGCTTGTCCAGGCGCGGCATGTACCGGGTCAGGAAGGCCCGGTCCGTGCCGATGGAGTTGCCGGCCAGGGGGGCGTGCTGGTCCTCTGGAACGAACTTGAGCAGGTACTCGAGTACCTGGTACTCGGCATCGGCGACGCTCACGCCGTTCGGGATCTCCTCGATCAGGCCCGACGAGGTGTGCATGTTGCGCACGAAGTCGCCCATGTTCTCGAGGGCGGAGGAATCGGGCTTGATCACGATGTCGAGGCCTGGGTCGAGGATGTTGAGGTCGAAGTCGGTGATGACCACCGCGATCTCAACCAATTCGTCGCTGTTCAGGTCGAGCCCGGTCATCTCACAGTCGATCCATACCAACCGGTCACTGCTGTTTGTCATGGGGCGAGTCTAGCGGTGGGTCCAGACAGCTCACCCGGCCGGTTCGCTCGTAGACTTGCTGTGATGCTTACGACACTCGCCATCCTGCTCCTGCTCAACGCCGTCTGGAACGTCGTGGTCTGGCCGCGCTTCTACAAGCGGGTCAGCCAGGATGCCCGTGCCAGGGACGCCGCGGGCAAGCCCACACCGTTCCTGATCGTGCACGCCGTGCTGGTCGGGGTGTCGCTGCTGCTGGCCGCCGTCTCCGCGGTCGTCGCCGTGATCGCCCTCGTGAACGGGTAGGAGCCGGCATGGAACTGGTCTTCTTCTCATCGGCGTTCTGTGAACCGTGCCTGCAAACCCGGGCGATCCTCGCCGAGGTCGAACGCCTGGTGCCCGCAGCCACGGTGCGCGAGTTCGATGTGGCGCACGACAACGCCGAGGCCGAGGCGGCCGGAATCCGCAACACCCCCACGATCATCGTGCGGAACGCGGCCGGCGACGAGGTCTTCCGGGCGGCCGGCGTACCCACCCTCGCCCAGGTGCTCGTGGCCACCGCGAAGGCCCTGTAGAGCCCGGCTCTGAACCTCCCAGTGGGGGTGCCGCCGAGCCCGGCCGCCCGACTACGGTATCGTTGAATCGCTATCCGCCCCCGTAGCTCAGGGGATAGAGCAGGAGCCTTCTAATCTCTTTGTCGCAGGTTCGAATCCTGCCGGGGGCACAGCACAACCCCGCCGGGGGAACCCGGCGGGGTTGTTTTTTGTCTGGCGGGCCTCAGGCCTTCTGCAGCGTGATGGTCCAGGCCGCGCTACCCACTCTGTCGAAGTTGGTCACGGGGTAGCCCGCTTCTGCCGCCCACCTGGGCAGCGCATCCGTTGCCTGCGTGCAGTCGAAGTTGATCACCAGCTCGTCGCCGATCGCCAGCTGGGCGATGGCCTCCTTGGCCTCGACGAGGGGGAACGGGCAGACCTGGCCGTCGGTTTCGAGGATGTGCTGGGCCATGGTGGGGTCTCCTTGCTGATGGGTGCTGCGATGGCGAGAGTTGCGTTATGCGGCGGCGGTGGGACGTTTACGAGCGCACCGTGGTGCGTTCGGGTGTCGGGCCAGCGGATGCTGCTGTGGCCGCCAGCCGGCTCCTGGCCTTGGACGGCCCGGTGATCAACAGTCGGGTCGCGGCGCCGACGCCCACGATCATGAAACCGAAGGCCACCCAGCCCTGCAGCTGGAAGGTGGCGGTGTTGACCATGGCGTTGCCGATGGTGCAACCGCCGGCGAGGCTGGCACCGATGCCCATCAGCGCGCCGCCGCCGATGCTGCGCACGGTGGTGACGGCATCGGGGATGCGGATGCGGAACTCGCCGCTGCACTTCGCGGCGATGAAGGCGCCGAGCAGTATGCCGATGACGAGGTACACGCCCCAGTCGATCACTTCGGCGTCGCCGGCGACGAGGTAGTTGACGATGTTCGAGGAAGGGCCGGTGATGCCCAGCCCGGCCTCGCGGCCGGTCGCCCAGCTGAGCGGCCAGGCCAGGATGGCCAGCACCCCGATGACCAGCGCCGTGCTGAAGGCGCCCCACTGCTTCTCGAACAGCAGGTGCGTGATGCCGTGCTTGCGGGCGGGCAGGGTCGCGACCGGTGTTGCGGGACGGCGGCGCAGGTGGTGCCGCACGAGCGCGGCGACGCCGACACCGAGCACCACCACGAGCAGCCACGGCGACACGCCCAGGACACCGTGCACGGTGGACGCCTCGACGGTGACCGAGCGAAGAGCTGTGACGGCGGGGGCCAGGGCGCCGGTCTTGGAGACCGCCGAGAACAAGGCGTAGAAGATCAGGGCGAGCCAGCTGCCGACGAGGCCCTCGCCGGCCCGGTAATACGTGCCGGTGGCGCATCCGCCGGCCAGCACGATGGCGAAGCCGAAGATGAACGCGCCGCCGATCGTAGCCAGCCACGGGAACGGGCTCGTCGAGAGGGAGATGACGCCGAGCTCGTCGAGGGTGAACACGCCGACGCTCTGCACCGCGATGACGATGAGGAAAGCCGTGAGCCACCTCGTGCTCCCGGTGACCCAGACGTCTCTGAAGGCGCCGGTGACACAGAAACGGCCCCGCTGCATGACAAAACCGAGGGCTATCCCTATGAGCAGTCCTGTGACGAGCATGCCGAATCCCCATTCGTCCTGCGCCCCGCGTCGTGCGGGAGGCACTCTCGACGCTACGACTGGGCCGCCGGTGCCCGCGCCAATGCGTCGCCGTGTGACCGGGCGGATGTGCAGCGCCCGCACGGCGATGACTTGGTAGATTCTTCCCATGCGAGAACTCCAGGCGCGAATCATCGCGGAACTGCACGTCACACCGTCCATCGACCCGGCCGCTGAGATCCGCCGCCGCGTCGACTTCCTCAAGGACTACCTGCTCGCCAGCGGCGCCAAGGGCCTGATCCTGGGGATCAGCGGCGGACAGGACTCGTCGCTGGCCGGCCGGCTCTGCCAGCTCGCGATCGAGGAACTCACCGTCGAGGGCCACACCCTGCGGTTCGTGCCGGTGCGCCTGCCGTATGCCGTGCAACGCGACGAGGATGACGCGCAGCTGGCGTTGGAGTTCATCGCGCCGCAGTCGAACCTCACCTTCAATATCCAGCGTGCGGTGGACGGTTTCGAAGCCGAATTCGCCGACAGCACCGGGGCGGCGCTGCCCGACTTCGACAAGGGAAACGTCAAGGCGCGCGCCCGCATGATCGCGCAGTATGCCATCGCCGGCGCCCAGGGGCTGCTGGTGGTGGGCACCGATCACGCCGCGGAGGCGGTGACCGGGTTCTTCACGAAATACGGCGACGGAGGTGCGGACCTGCTGCCCCTGACGGGTCTCACCAAGCGGCAGGGCCGGGCGTTGCTGATGGCGCTGGGCGCCCCGGAGCACCTCTACCTCAAGGCTCCGACTGCCGATCTGCTGGACGACAACCCTGGCCAGACCGACGAGGCCAACCTCGGCATGCAGTACGAGCACATCGACGACTTCCTCGAGGGCAAGCCGGTCGACGACGACATCGCGATGGCGATCGAGCGCCGCTACCTGAGCACGGAGCACAAGCGTCAGGTGCCGGCATCCCTCTTCGACGACTGGTGGAAATAGCCGGAGTCGGCAGCCGAAGCGGCGGGCGCTGAGCTCAGGGTTGCGGGGCAGTCTCCTGCAGAACGAGGCCGTTGCCGTCGGGATCCGTGATCTGGGCGAATCGTGCCCACGGCGCGGTCTCGCTGCCGTGTGCGCTGATGATCCCCGCCGTGGCCAGGCGCGCCACGTCGCCGTCGAGGTCGTCGGTTTCCAGAACGAGGCCCTGGAGCGAGCCCGCGGGCATCGTCGGAAACCAGGTGACCAGGGTGATCGCGGTCTGTGCGCCGGGAGCCCGTGGGCACGAGAAACGCCGGCCCGCTCGAGAGCGGACCGGCGTTTGACGGTGGGGGACGTTACGGGTTCGGCAGCGGCGCGGGGCGCACTTCGAGAGCCTGAACGTCGTCGAGGAGGCGCTGGGTCTCCGGCGCAGGCGCGGCGGGCACGTATCCGATCGGCTGTGCGGCGGGAGCCGCGGTCGGTGCGGCGAACTGGTCGTGGTGCTGCTGGGCCACCCAGGCATCCTGGTCGGCGATGAGATTCTTCTCCGTCGACGAGTTCTGGGCTTTCCAGCGCTCGATGTCGGCCTGGAAGATCTTGCGAGCGCGGGACGGCTTGGTCTGCCACTCGATCAGGCGGTCGCGGAACTCGACGAGAGCCGGCTCGAGCTGGTATCCGAAGGTGGCGGAGGTGCGCTTGAGCTCGGCGAGCTGATGCGCTGCCCAGTCGGCGGCAATGCTGGAGCCCTTCACCGGCAGCAGTCGCACCTGGATGTCGGCCATGCCCACGGCACGGTCGTTCATCACCTGTTCCTGCGGCGTGAGCGAGTTCCACACGGATGCCTCGGTCGCGGCGTCGACGATGGTGCCGATGGCCGCGGCCCTCAGCTCACGGTCGTGCTGGTCCAGGAGGCGCTTGATGGCGCTCTTGGCGATCCACGCTGCCAGCAGGCTGGCCACGATAATGGCGACGATCAGCACCACGGCGCTGAAAATCACGGGCTGGTTCCTGGTCGCTGAGAGCCAGGTTACGAAATCATTCCACCACTGCATGTGCGGAAGGCTACCTCCCAGGGGACCTGTTCGGCGGTAGCCGTGGCGGCGTGGCCGGATAACCAGCTCAAACCGCTCGCGAGCGCCTCAGTCCGTGGCGGGAAGCGCGAGCCTGTCCACGGTGTCGCGGCTGAGCATCGCGGCACCGGCCACGGCCGAGGGCATCGCGACGATGGCCGCGAACGGCACCAGGAAGACCAGGTAGGACGCCGCCCCGAATCCCAGGGCGACGGCGCGGCGGGAACGCAGCGCGCGGCGCCGTTCGTTGAGGCTGAACCCGCGGGCGTCGAAGGCGAAGCCGGTGAGCTCGACGACCAGAAGCCAGCCGCCGAACAGGGCGCCGACGACAGCCACCGCGAGCGGACCGACGAGCGGGATGAACCCGCAGGCCAGCAGCAGGATGCCCACACCGACGGCCGGGACGAGAAGCCGGATGCCGTCGATGATGCCGCGGCCGACCGCACCCAGCAGACTCTGCTTCACCTCGGCCGGCGCATCGCCCAACCTCGTCTCGACCTCACGCCAGATGCGCTCGTAGAACGGGTCGCCGACCACGAGGGTGACGGCCGTGAAGGTGTAGACCGCGAAGAGGGCGGCCACGATCACGAAGACCAGGGCTGCGGCCACCCTGGTGCTCACCAGCAGGGGCTCCGCCCAGCCGGTGGCGAACGGGGTCGCCCACACCACGATGCCGTCGAGATTCACGATCAGGATCACAATGCCGGCCAGGTACACGATGCCCACGAGGAGGGCGGGGATGGCGCCGAGCAGCATCAGCCGTGGCGAGGTCACCCACATGCCGAAGCCGCGGCCGAGGAAGCGCACACCGGTCCAGGCGTCGCGGACCGGTCCGGCCGCGGCCGGGCCGGAGGAGCGCGGGCCGGATGACGGGGCAGTGGGCTGGGGCAGCATCGTTTCAGCGTAGCGGCGCCAGGGGACCCGGCCCGGGTTCCCGCGCCCGGGCATCCGCCGGAGGCTCAGCGGAAGCAGTCCGCGGCGTCGTCCATGCGCCAGAAGGCGCCGAGCTCGATGCGTCTGGTGGACATCACGATCCGACGGGCGAGGTACCGGTCGCCGTCGTCCTGCGCCTGGCGTTCGATGTGGCCGAGGACCGCGCCGGTGCGGTCCACCACCCGCCAGAGGCCGTCGCGGACGGCGACGAGGGTGGGCCCGCTGCTGCGGCCGACGGCATGGGCGATGGTGGTGGGGCGGGGCTGCGCAGTCAGGGTGATCACGGTGTGCTCCAAGTGTCGGCGGGGCCGGATTGAGGATGACGCCAGGCTAGAGCCGACCACCGACATCCGCCGTGCCGGTGCCGGCACGCAGCCTGCCGGCACATTAACGACGCCACCCGCGACCGGTCTGGTCGCGGGTGGCGGGCTCGGCCGGCAGGCCGGGCAGTCGGGACAGGGTTCAGTTCATGCCGGTGCCGTGCACGGCGTACGGCTCGATGCTCGCGATCTCGTCGGCATCGAGAGCCGGCGCCTCGAGAGCGGCGACGGTCTGCTCGAGCTGGCCGATGCTGCTGGCCCCCACCAGCACGCTGGTCACCTGCGGCTGGCGCAGGATCCAGGTGACGGCGAGCTGGGCGAGGGTCTGGCCACGGTCCGCGGCGATGCTGTTCAGGGCACGGGCGCGCTCGAGATAGGTCTCGCTGAGCGAGGTCTCGTTCAGGAACCGGCTCGTGGCCACCCGGGAGTCGGCCGGAACGGAGCCGCCGAGGTAGCGGTCGGTGAGCAGGCCCTGGGCGAGGGGGGAGAACACGATGCTGCCCATGCCGAGCTGGTCGAGCACCGGGAACAGGCCGTCCTCGATGTGGCGGTCGAACATGGAGTAGCGAGGCTGGTGGATCAGCAGGGGGATCTTGTGCTCGGCCAGGGCGGCGTAGGCGGCGACGGTCTGCTCCGGGCTGTAGTTGGAGATGCCGGCGTAGAGCGCCTTGCCGGACTGCACGGCCGTGGCCAGGGCGCCCATGGTCTCCTCGATGGGCGTCTCAGGGTCCGGGCGGTGGGAGTAGAAGATGTCGACATAGTCCAGCCCCAGACGACCCAGGCTCGCATCCAGCGACGACAGCAGGTACTTGCGCGAGCCGAAGTCGCCGTATGGGCCTGCCCACATGTCGTAGCCGGCCTTGCTGGAGATGATCATCTCGTCGCGGTACGGGCGGAAGTCCTCCGCGAAGATGCGGCCGAAGTTGGTCTCGGCCGAGCCGGGAGGCGGGCCGTAATTGTTGGCCAGGTCGAAGTGGGTCACACCCAGGTCGAAGGCCCGGCGCAGGATACCGCGCTGGGTGTCGATGGGGCGTTCGTGGCCGAAATTGTGCCACAGCCCTAAGGAGAGCGCGGGGAGTTTCAGGCCACTCTGCCCGGTTCGGCGGTACGGCATGTCGGAATAACGGTTCTCTGCAGCAGCGAAGGTCATGAAGTCACTCTAGATCCGCGGCTACGCCAGCGGTGCTCCTCCCCAGGGGTGCGCGGGGCGGATTGTGCACACCTGGGGAGGCCGCGTGCACGACGGCCGACGGCGAGGGGAGTCTGGGTAGAGCGCGGCCCCGGGACACGAACCCGGCACGAGGACTGGCCCGGGGTCGCGCGTGCCGCCCGACTGCCACAGCCCGCCCGCCATAGCCTTGTGCCGCCTAGGAGAATCCCGTGACCGACACCATCGCCCTCACCGGCATCGTGGCCACTACGCCGCGCCATCTCGTCACCAGTTCCGGCCTGGCTATCGCCTCGTTCCGGCTGGCCTGCCGCCAGCGCCGTTTCGACAGGGTGCGGAACAGCTGGGTGGACGCAGACACCAATTGGTACACGGTGTCGTGCTTCCGGCAGCTCGCGCACAATGTGGAGGCTTCGGTGAAGAAGGGCGAGCATGTGCTCGTGACCGGGCGGTTGCGCATCCGGGACTGGGAGAACCAGGATCGCTCCGGCACATCGGTGGAAGTGGAGGCCGACGCCGTCGGCCACGATCTGGCCTGGGGAACCACGGCGCTCGTGCGCAGCGCACCGCCCTCGGCCGTCGAACAGCCCGGTGTCGAGCAGCCCGGTGTCGAGCAGCCCAGTGTCGAGCAGCGCGGTGTCGAGCAGCCTGCTGCTGAGCACTCCGCCGGTGAGCAGCCCGCGCCGGCCGTCGCCCTGGCCGCTCAGAGCGAACCGGAAACACAGTCCGCCTAGACTCGACTTCTCGGTCGCAGCGCGCGGCCGCGGGGGAGGACGACGCGTGGCTCGCATTTTCACCGGACAGACCGGACGTCCCCGTTGGGCCGCGACCGGGGCTGCCTGCCTGATCGTGGTCCTCGCCCTGGCCGGCTGTGCCGGCACGGCGGCCACCCCTGCTCCCAGCACGGCGGCCAGCACCACCGAGCCGAGCGCATCAGAGGCCGCACCCAGTCCCACCGAACCGGCCGCGCCGGTGCTCCTGCCCACTGGCACCGCCACCGACAACCTGCCCTACTTCGATTCGGTGATCACCGCGACACTGGCGACGGAGGCGAACCCGCCCGGCCGGACGCTCATCGACGCCCTCGTGGCTGCCGGTTTCGAGAAGGACCACCTGGAAGTCACCGCAGACACGACCACCATGGGCAAGCCCGCCGACTCCATCCAGTTCGCCGTGAAGTTCAACGCGGAGTGCCTGGTCGGCCAGAACGGACCGTCCTCCGGCGGCTTTCACAGCGTCGTCGCCCCCATGCTCGCAACCGGAACGTGTCTCGTCGGAGCCACGCGCCAAATAGACTGGTAAACACTATGGCTGAATTCATTTACTCGATGGTGCGTGCGCGCAAGGCCATTGGCGACAAGCTCATCCTCGACGACGTCACAATGTCGTTCTTCCCCGGAGCCAAGATCGGCGTGGTGGGGCCCAACGGCGCCGGTAAGTCCACGATCCTCAAGATCATGGCCGGGCTCGACACCCCCAGCAACGGTGAGGCCAGGCTCTCGCCCGGATACACCGTGGGCATCCTGATGCAGGAGCCGCAGCTGGACGAGAGCAAGACCGTGCTCGAGAACGTGCAGGAAGGCGTCGGCCCGATCAAGGCCAAGGTCGACAGGTTCAACGAGATCAGCGCCGCGCTGGCCGAGCCCGACGCGGACTTCGACACGCTGCTCGAAGAGATGGGCACCCTCCAGGAGGAGATCGACGCCGCCGACGCCTGGGACCTCGACTCTCAGCTGGAGCAGGCGATGGATGCGCTGCGCACCCCGCCGGGCGACTACTCGGTTGTCGACCTGTCCGGTGGTGAGAAGCGCCGTGTTGCCCTGTGCAAGCTGTTGCTGCAGAAGCCCGACCTGCTCCTCCTCGATGAGCCCACTAACCACCTCGACGCCGAAAGCGTGCTCTGGCTCGAGCAGCACCTCGCCAAGTACCCCGGTGCCGTGCTCGCCGTCACCCACGACCGGTACTTCCTCGACCACGTGGCCGAGTGGATCGCCGAGATCGACCGCGGACACCTGTACCCGTACGAGGGCAACTACTCCACCTACCTGGAGAAGAAGCAGGAACGTCTGCAGGTGCAGGGCAAGAAGGACGCCAAGCTCTCCAAGCGCCTCGCCGAGGAACTCGACTGGGTGCGGTCCAACGCCAAGGGCCGTCAGGCCAAGTCGAAGGCCCGTCTGGCCCGCTACGAGGAGATGGTGAACGAGGCCGAGCGTGGACGCAAGCTCGACTTCGAAGACATCCAGATCCCCGTGGGCCCGCGCCTGGGCGCGCAGGTCATCGACGCCAAGAAGCTCAAGAAGGGCTTCGGCGACCGTGTGCTCGTCGAGGACCTCTCGTTCACGCTGCCGCGCAACGGCATCGTCGGCGTGATCGGCCCGAACGGTGTGGGTAAGACCACGCTGTTCAAGACCATCGTGGGCCTCGAGCCGCTGGATGCCGGTGACCTCAAGATCGGCGAGACCGTCGACATCTCCTATGTCGACCAGACCCGTGGCGGCATCGACCCGAACAAGTCGCTCTGGGAGGTCGTCTCCGACGGCCAGGATTACATCCAGGTCGGCAAGACCGAGGTGCCTTCGCGCGCCTACGTGTCCACCTTCGGCTTCAAGGGCCCCGACCAGCAGAAGAAGGCCGGTGTGCTCTCCGGTGGTGAGCGGAACCGCCTGAACCTGGCCCTCACGCTCAAGCAGGGCGGCAACCTGTTGCTGCTCGACGAACCGACAAACGACCTGGACGTCGAGACGCTCGGTTCGCTCGAGAACGCGCTGCTCGAATTCCCCGGTTGCGCCGTGGTCATCACCCACGACCGGTGGTTCCTCGACCGCATCGCCACGCACATCCTCTCGTATGAGGGCACGGCGGAGGACCCGGGCAACTGGTACTGGTTCGAGGGCAACTTCGAGTCCTACGAGCAGAACAAGATCGAGCGGCTCGGCCCGGATGCGGCCAAGCCGCACCGGTCCGCGTACCGCAAGCTCACCAGGGACTAGTCACCCATGCGGCTGCACGTTCCCATCCGGCTGCGCTGGTCGGATCTCGACGCGTATGCCCACGTCAACAACGCCGAGATGCTGCGCCTCCTCGAGGAGGCGCGCATCCAGGCGTTCTGGTCGAACGACGAGCCGGGCGGGGACCTGCCCGGTACCGGCGAGAGCACCGCTGTGCTCGACGGCCGGCCAGGGGCCGCGACGCTCACGCTGATCGCGCGCCTGGAGATCGAGTACCTCGCACCGATCCCGTACCTGCGCGCGCCCATCGACATCCAGCTGTGGATCGGCAAACTCGGCGGGGCCAGCCTCGACGTCTGCTACGAGGTGTGGAGCCCGGCCGGGCAGGAACCGGCGCAGGTGTTCGCCAGGGCGAGTACCACGATCGTGCTGGTGGATGCGGCGAGCGGCCGCCCTCGCAAGATCAACGAGGTCGAGCGCACAGCCTGGACCCCCTACCTCGGTGCGCCCCTGCTCTTCTCCCGCAAATAGCCCGCCCCCACTTCCGCGAGCCGTGAGTTGGGCCCCGAAAACCTCCGGTTTTCGGGGCCCAACTCACGGCTCGCGTGCTTGAGGGTGTGCGTTAGCCCGCTAGGACTTTGTCACCGTCGAGGGTGACCGCCACGGGTGGGAGAGGTTCGGTGGCCGGGCCCTGGAGCACGGCGCCGGTCGCGGTGTCGAAGAGCGACTGGTGGCACGGGCAGTTCAGGCCCGTCTTCTCCGGCTGCACGATGCAGCCCTGGTGGGTACAGATGGCACTGAAGGCCACGACCTCGCCGGCGGTGGGCTGGGACACGATGATCTGCGCGCCGTCGAACATCACCGCGACGGCGCCGCCGACCGGCACATCCGACAGACGCGCGACCTCGGTGGGCGTGGTGGTGCCGGAATCGCCTCCGGTGCCGGAGCCGCTGCTCGAGGTATTCGGGGCGCAGGCGGCCAGCGCGAGGGCAGTGCCGGCGCTCCCGGCGACCAGCAGGGTGCGACGGGTGAGGGCGGGTGAGTCGGTCATGATGCTCCCGGAGCAGGTGAGGATGACGAGGTGGCGTGCAGCGAGATGCAGTGCAGCGAGATGCAGTGCAGCGACAGTGAGTGCAGCGAGAGCCTAGTCTCTGGGCTTGGGAACCCGCACCATGCCCTCCTGGGCCACTGTGGCCAGCAACAGGCCCTCGCGGCTGTAGATGCTGCCGGTGGAGAGCCCGCGGCCGCCCTGGGCAGAGGGAGAGTCCTGCACGTAGAGCATCCACTCGTCGACCCGGCCGAACCGGTGCCACCACATGGCGTGGTCGAGGCTGGCGACCTTGAGCCCGGGGGTGGCCCAGGCCAGGCCGTGCCGTCGCATCACCGGCTCCATGATCGAGTAATCGCTCACATAGGCCAGCGCGGCGCGGTGCAGGTCGGGGTCGTCGGGGATGGGCTCGAAGGTCTTCATCCAGATCATCTGCTTGCTGGTGTGCTCGCCGTCCACGGTGAGATAGATCGACGAGGGCACGTGCCGCATGTCGAACGGCCGGTCGTTGGCCCAGGCGCGCGCGAAGTCGTGGTCGATGTGGCCGAGGGTGTCGGCTGTGGTCGGCAGCGACTCGGGGTCGGGCAGGTCAGCGGGCATCTCCAGGTGGTGCTCGAGGCCTTCGTCGTCGTCCTGGAACGAGGCGATCATCGACAGGATCGGCACGCCGTTCTGGTAGGCCTGGGTGCGGCGGGTGGAGAACGAGCGGCCGTCGTGGATGCGGTCGACCGAGAACGTGATGGGATGGTTGATGTCGCCAGGGCGCAGGAAGTAGCCGTGCATCGAGTGCACATGCCGTTCGTCGGGCACGGTGCGCATCGCGGCGACGAGGGACTGGGCGAGCACCTGTCCGCCGAAGACGCGGCCCTGCGGCATCCACTGGGACGGACCCGTGAAGATGTCCTCGCTCGTGCGGGCTCCGGTGTCGGTCAGGTCGAGAGCGGCCAGAAGACCCTCCAGCGGTGCGTGCATGCTGCCTCCTTGTTCGAGCTCGGGTCCGGAGACGCCGACGTACCTTGGTAGTTTAGACAGCAGATGAGCCAGTCATTTTCCCTCTCAGATTCCCTGTCCCTCGGTGACCTTCAGGTATACCTTTCGCGTGCCAGCAGGGTGGAGGACGGGTCGGTGCGGCTCGTGTCCGCCGCGGGGGTCCTGGCGGTGTACACCGCGATCCTGTACCCGCGTGGTCTGCTGGACTCGAGCCCCACCGTGCTCGGGCTGCGCACCTTCGCGCTCACCGAACCGGTTGAGCTCGATGTCGTCGTTCCGGTGCGGTCGCTTCTCGATCGGCTGCTGCGCCTCGAGGCGGCCGTGACCGATGTGGAGGCGCCTGTGACGGTGACCGTTCCGCTGCAGGTGTCCTCGGTCACCTGGGCGGGCATCACGCCGCCACGGGGCGGCTGGAAGCCGCAGGGCAGCGCTCCTGCCGCGGTGCTCGAGGCGGCAGCGCACGCGGGTATCGCCGAGGTCGCATCGGTCATTCCCACGGGTACGGGCGAGCAGATCGTGCAGCGGGTGCGCTCCGAGGTCTGGGGCCGGCCGATCGACGCGCTCGACTTCGTGCCGTCCGGCGCGGGCTTCGCCGCGGTGAGCCTCGGCTTCCTGTCGGCCGATGAGCCGGTGCAGCTCTTCGAGACCGGTCCCTGGACCCGCCTGAGCACCTCTCGCGGACACATCCTCGTGCGCCGCAAGCCCTGGAGCCTGCAGGCCTAACCGCCCGTCACCTCTCGCGAGCCGTGAGTTCGGCCCCGAAAACTCGGGGTTTTCGGGGCTCAGGTCACGGCTCGCGGCTACAGGGCGGCGGCGACGGCCCGGCCTGCCATGCGGCCGGAGAAGAGGCAGCCGCCGAGGAACGTGCCTTCGAGGGCACGGTAGCCGTGCACTCCGCCGCCACCGAAGCCGGATGCCTCACCGGCCGCATACAGGCCGGGCACCGGGTGGCCGTCGGCGCCGAGCGCCCGGGCCGAGAGGTCCGTCTCGATGCCGCCGAGGCTCTTGCGGGTGAGCAGGTGCAGCTTCACGGCGATGAGTGGCCCGTGGGCCCGATCCAGCAGCTTGTGCGGACTTGCGACCCGGATCAGCCTGTCGCCGCGGTAGTGCCGCGCCTGGCGGATCGCGGTGATCTGGGCATCCTTGCCGAAGTCGTTGTCGAGGGCGCGGTCGCGGGCGAGCACCTCGCGCTCCACCTGCGCGGCGTCGATGCGCACCTCGGGGGAGCGCTGCTGCATACCGGCGATCAGCTGGTGCAGGGTGTCGGCCACGACGAAGTCCTCGCCCTTGCTCTTGAACGCCTCAACCGGCCCTGGAGCGCCCGGAGCGACCCGTTTCGCGAGCAGCCGGAGGTCCTTGCCGGTGAGGTCGGGGTTCTGCTCACTACCGGAGAGCGCGAACTCCTTCTCGATGATCTTCTGGGTGAGAATGAACCAGCTGTGCTGGTAGCCGGTCTTCAGCAGGTACTCCATGGTGCCGAGAGTGTCGAAACCGGGAAACAGCGGCGCGGGCAGCCGCGTGCCGGTGGCGTCCAGCCAGAGCGACGACGGCCCGGGCAGGATGCGGATGCCGTGCCGGGCCCAGACCGGGTCCCAGTTGACGATGCCCTCCGTGTAGTGCCACATGCGGTCGCCGTTGATGAGCCTGGCACCCGCAGCCTCGGTGATGCCGAGCATCCGGCCGTCGACGTGGGCGGGCACACCGGAGAGCAGCTGGGCGGGTGCGGCGCCGAGCCGGGCCGGCCACTGGGCGCGCACCAGGTCGTGGTTGCCGCCGATGCCACCACTGGTGACGATCACCGCGGATGCCCGCAATTCGAATTCGCCCACGACCTCGCGGCTGCTGGCCTGCCCGCGACCGGCCGAGCTCGGGGCGAGCACACTGCCGCGCACACCCACCACGGCTCCGGTGGGGGCGGACCCTGCTGTAGCCTCCACGATCAGCTCGTCGACCTGGTGCCGGTGCAGGGCCGTGACCAGGCCGGCGCGCACCCCCTCCCGCACCCGGGTGATGAACGGTTCGAGAATGGCCGGACCGGTGCCCCAGACGATATGGAAGCGGGGCACCGAGTTGCCGTGCTGCAGCGCCGTGTAGCCGCCGCGTTCGGCCCAGCCGACCACGGGGAAGAAGCCCACGCCGCGTTCCCGCAGCCAGGCCCGCTTCTCGCCGGCGGCGAAGTTGAGGTACGCCTCGGCCCAGCGGGTGGGCCAATAATCCTCGGTGCGGTCGAAACCGGCGCTCGCGAACCAGTCCTGCCGGGCGAGCTCGAGGGAGTCCTTCACGCCCATCCGACGCTGTTCGGGGGAGTCCACCAGGAACAGCCCGCCGAAGGACCACCAGGCCTGCCCGCCAAGCGAGGCAGCGGGCTCCTGATCGACGAGCAGAACCCGTTTGCCGGCATCCACCAGCTCGGCCGTTGCGACCAGGCCCGCCAACCCCGCGCCCACCACGATCACGTCAGCGGATGTCGGATTCTGCGTGGGCAGGCCGGGGCGGGTTGGGCTCATGTTGACTCCATTGTCAGTGAGGCGGGTGTGCCAGTGAGGCGGGTGTGCCAGTGAGGCGGATCGTGCGGGCCGAGCTTACTCGTCGAAGGTGTTGACCATAGCGTGCGCGGCCCGCTCGAGGTAGTCCCAGAGCGTGGCGCGCTGCAACGGGGGCAGCTCGCAGGAGTCCACGGCGGCCTTCATGTGCAGCAGCCAGCGGTCGCGGGCATCCGGGTTCACCTTGAACGGCTGGTGCCGCTGGCGCAGACGCGGGTGGCCACGCTGCTCGCTGTAGGTGCCTGGGCCGCCCCAGTACTGCTCGAGGAATCCGGTGAGCCGCTCGGCAGCGGGGCCCAGGTCCTCTTCCGGATACATCGGCTTGAGCACGGGGTCGCCGGCCACGCCGCGGTAGAACTCGGCGACGAGCTTCTCGAAGAACGGCCGGCCTCCCACGTCCTGATAGAACGACGGGCCGAGTGACGCGCCGTTCTCGCCCGAGCGGAGGTGCACACCGGACGGGCCGGTCACGGGGATGAGAACGGGGCCCTGGGCGGATGCGGGCTGGCTGGTCGGTTCGGCGGCCTGCGGATCAGTCATTGGTGTCTCCATCACGGGGTGTGGCCTGGTCGGGCCGCGGGTCTGTCTTCGGGGCGGCCTCGGCGTCGGCCGAGGCGCCGGCCGGCTTCTCGATCGGGCGGGTGCGGGGCTTGGCGGGCTGCTTCGTGGCGGGCTTCACGGGCGGGGCTGCCGACTCCGCCGCCGTTCCGGCTGCAGTCTCGGCTGCCGTGTCCGACGGCGCAGGCTCGGGCGCAGCTTCCTGAACCGGCAGGTGCACGGTGCGGGGTGAGCGCGGCGCCTGGTTGCGGGCGATCGACGGGATGCGGGTGGTGGGACGCACGGCGGCCTCCGCGGCCTGTGGTGCCGCCGGGCTGGCCGAGCCGGCCGGCGCGGTCGGGGCCTTGGCGGCCCGGGGTGTTGCCGGGTGCGGCGCGGCCGGCGCGGCCGGGGCTGCGGCCGCTGCGGCAGCTTCTGCGGCCTTCTGGGCCCGGGTCTTGCGCGGAGCCTTCTTCGCCGGCGGCGCGATCACCGGAAGCGGGGTGGTGCGTGGCGGTCGGGCGCCCTGCACGCTCGCGGCGCCCTCGAAGCCGGTGAGCACGATGCTGGTCAAAGATGGCAGCTGCACGCCCATGGCATCCAGCGCCTTCTTGAGCCGCAGGCGCAGTTCGCGGGCCACGTCGTCCTTGGCCGTGGTGCGGGTCTTGATCACGATGCGGATGACAATGGCATCCTCGGAGATCGACTCCAGGCCCCAGATCTCGGGCTTCTCCAGCACCCGGGAGCGCCACTTGGTATTGGTGGCCATCTCCACGGCCACGCGCAGCATCTCGGCCTGAACGGCGTCGACATCGGTCTTGTACGGCACGGCGAGGTCGATGATCACGCGGGCCCAGCCCTGCGACATGTTGCCCACCCGCAGGATCTCCCCGTTGCGCACGAACCAGAGGGTGCCGTTCACGTCGCGTACCTGGGTGATGCGGATGCCGACGGCTTCGACCACACCCGTCGCCGGTCCCAGGTCCACGACGTCGCCGACGCCGAGCTGGTCCTCCATCACCATGAACAGCCCGTTGAGCACGTCCTTGACGATGTTCTGGGCGCCGAAACCGAGGCCGGCGCCGAGGGCGGCGGTGAGGAGGGCGAACGAGGTGAGGATACTCGTGTCGATAGCATTCACGCTCAGCAGCACGGCCACGACAACGACGACCACGTTCACAATGTTGGTGAGTACCGAGCCGAGCGTGCGGGTGCGTTGCACGGTGCGCACAGCAGAGAGCGGTGAGACGTTCAGCGCCTGGGTGTCTTCGACGTTTTGGGTCTTCTTAACCCCGGAGACGATTTGGTTGACCACCCGGTGGATCACAAACAACAGCACCCAGCGCGCGGCGAACGCGAAGATGACGATGATGGCGATCTGGACGATGTCCCACTCGAGAACTTTGTTGACTGTTGTGAAGAATGTGTCCCATGTCATAGCCCGCCCAGTCTACCGAGCGGCGACTCCGGCCTTCCTGAAGGCACAACGACGATGGCGCCGCACGTTCCTTGCGGAACGGTGCGGCGCCAGCTGGGCTGCGTCGGGAGGTGTTACTCCTTGTCGCGGGCCTGCACGCGGAGGGAACGCTCCACGCCGGCCAGGTTTTCCACCACGAGGCGACGCAGGGCGGCGGGCTCCTGGTTGGCGTCCAGCCAGGCGCGGGTGGCGTCCACCAGGGCCTGGTTCGACAGCGGCGACGGGTAGAGGCCCACGATGAGCTTCTCCGCGATGGAGTAGCTCCGCTCGGCCCAGACCTTCTGCAGAACGTCGAAGTACTGGCTCACGAACGGCTCGAGCAGGCTGGAGTCGTGCGCCCGCAGGAACCCGGCCGCGGTGACCCGCACGATGGTGTTCGGTGCGGTGTCCACATCGATGAGCGACGACCAGGCGGCCTGCTTGCCCTCGATGGTGGGGATGGCGGCGCGCACGTTCGCGGCCGACTGAGCGCCGGTGGCGGTGTTGTCGGCGGCCAGCGCCGCATCGATCTCCGCGGCTCCGGCCTCTCCGCCGGCGACGAGTGCGCCGAGCAGCTCCCAGCTCAGGTCGGTGTCGATCTCCAGGCCCGGCAGTGCGAACGAGCCGGTGCGGAGGCCCGCGATGGCAGCCAGCTGGGCCGGCGTCTCGGCGACGGAGGCGAAGAACTTGACGAACTGGAACTGGGCATCGCTGCCGGCCTCCGCGCCCTGGGCCAGGGTCCAGAGCGTGTCACCGACGGCGGCGACGGTGGCGTCGCGGTGCTCCGGCGCCACGTAGTACTGCGCGGCGAGCGACACCTGACCCAGAACCGTGCGCAACGTCGTGGACTCGGTCTCGGTGGCGATGTTTCCCAGAACCAGCTTGACGAAGTCGCGCGGGGAGGTCTCGGCGTCGCGGGTGGCATCCCAGACGGAACCCCAGACCAGTGAACGGGCGAGCGGGCTCTCGATCGCGGCGAGGTGCTCGAGCGCCACGGCGTGCGAGGCGGGGTCGAGGCGAACCTTGGCGTAGGCGAGGTCGTCATCGTTGAGCAGGATCAGGTCGGCGCGGGTGCGGCCGACGAGCTGCGGCACATCCGTCTGGGCGCCGTCGACGTCGAGCTCGACGCGGTGGGTGCGCACCAGAGCGCCGTCGACGAGGTCATAGAACCCGATCGCCAGGCGGTGCGGGCGGATGGTGGGGTAGTCCGCCGTGGCGGTCTGCAGCACGGCGAACGCGGTGATGACACCGGCCTCGTCGACCTCGATCTGCGGGCGCAGCGTGTTGACGCCGGCAGTCTCGAGCCACAGGGCGGCCCAGTCGCTGAGGTCGCGGCCGGACGCGGCCTCGAGCTCCACGAGCAGGTCGCGCAGCTCGGTGTTGCCCCAGGCGTGCTTCTTGAAGTAGGAGGCGACGCCGGTGAAGAACGCGTCGATGCCGACCCAGGCGACGAGCTGCTTGAGCACCGAGCCGCCCTTGGCGTAGGTGATGCCGTCGAAGTTCACCTGCACGTCTTCGAGGTCGGTGATGGTGGCCACAACAGGGTGGGTGGAGGGCAGCTGGTCCTGGCGGTATGCCCAGCTCTTCTCCATCGCGGCGAAGGTGGTCCACGCTTCGGTCCACTCGGTGGCCTCTGCGGTGGCGATGGTAGAGGCCCACTCGGCGAACGACTCGTTCAGCCACAGGTCGTTCCACCACTTCATGGTGACCAGGTCGCCGAACCACATGTGGGCCAGCTCGTGCAGGATGGTCACGACGCGGCGTTCCTTGATGGCGTCGGTCACCTTGGAGCGGAAGACGTAGGTCTCGGTGAAGGTGACCGCGCCTGCGTTCTCCATCGCGCCGGCGTTGAACTCCGGCACGAACATCTGGTCGTACTTGTCGAACGGGTAGGGGAAGTCGAACTTCTCTTCGTAGTACGCGAAGCCCTGCCGGGTCTTCTCGAAGATGTAGTCGGCATCCAGGTACTCGAACAGGCTCTTGCGGCTGAACAGGCCCAGCGGGATGACCCGGCCGTCGCTGGAGGTGAGCTCGCTGCGCACCACGGCGTACGGGCCGGCCACGAGCGCGGTGATGTAGCTGGAAATGGTGTGGGTGGGGGCGAACGCCCAGGTCTTGTTGCCGTCGCCGGCGTCGGTGGGCTCAGGTGTGGCCGAGTTGGAGATGACCTCCCAGGCGCCGGGCGCTGTGACCGTGAAGCTGAAGACGGCCTTGAGGTCAGGCTGCTCGAAGACCGCGAAGACGCGGCGGGAGTCGGGTACCTCGAACTGGCTGTAGAGGTAGACCTCGTTGTCGACGGGGTCGACGAAGCGGTGCAGGCCCTCGCCGGTGTTCGTGTACGCGGCGTCGGCGACGACGGTGAGCACGTTCGAGGCTTGCAGGCCGTCGAGCTGGATGCGGATGCCGTCGCTGACGACGGCCGGGTCGAGCTCGACGCCGTTGAGGGTGACGCTGTGCACGGTCTCGGTGATCGCGTCGATGAAGGTCGAACTGCCGGCCACGGCGCCGAAGGCGACGGTGGTGGTGCTGGCGAAGGTCGTGGGACCGGTCGTCAGGTCAAGGGTGACGTCGTAACTGGTCACCGTGACGAGCGCCGCGCGCTCCTGGGCTTCGATCCTGGTGAGGTTTTCTCCGGGCAACGGTATTCTCCATCTTCGTTTCGCGCGAGCGCTTCTGGCGCTTCCGCATAGAGAACAAGCCTAGCCATGAATCAGCCGATGGCGCGGGGACCGGCCCGGTGCCGGCTACCCGGCGGGCGTCCGGGTGGGCGACAGCGCAGGCTACAGGGCGGGAACGGGGGCGACGGCGCGGTCGCTGCCGACCCGGATAGGCCAGGCTCCGTCGATCACGATGAGGTCGTCGCCCTTGGACTTGCGCAGGTAGGACTGGAAGCTCGCGGCTTGTTCCAACGCCCAGTCGATCTGCCGGTTGTGCAGGGAGTGCAGGTCGGACTCCTCGGTCTTGGCCAGCAAGGCCCAGCAGACCCGGCCCGTGGCGACGGCATCCGCCTCGGCGTCGTGGGCGCCCTCGAGCAGCACGCCGTAGTATTCGGCGGTGGCCACCAGGGTGCGCTTGCCCTTGCGGTACTTGTCGATGGCCTTGTCGATCACGTAGGGGTCGAGCACCGGACCGAAGTCGGTGATCGGCTCCAGGCCGTAGCGGCGGGCCTCGGCGTTGAGCATGGACAGGTCGAAGCTGGCGTTGTAGGCCACGATCGGGCGGCCGCCCGCGATGCTGCGGCGCAGCACGGTGAGCATCTCGGCGATCGCGGTGGCCGGGTCGACCCCGTCGCGCTGGGCGACCTCGTCGGTGATGCCGTGGATGGCGGAGGCGCCCTCCGGGATGGGGATTCCCGGGTTGACGAGCCAGCTGTACGAGCCGTTCACCTGGCCGTCGCGCATGACGCGGCCGATGAAGCAGGTGACGATGCGGTCCTCGTCGGTGTTGACGCCGGTTGTCTCCAGGTCGAAGACACAGAGCGAGGCGATGTCGGTGATGGCGATCTTCGCGGTTGATGTCTGCACGCTCAAAACCCTAACGGCCACCCCCGACACTTCCCGTCAGGCGCCCGGGAGTGCCGCGCATCTCTCCCGCGCATCTCTCGCGAGCCGTGAGCTTTACCCCGAAAATCGTGAGTTTTCGGGGCTTTCCTCACGGCTCGCGAGTTACCAGGTGCTGGGGTTGTAGTCCTTGAGGAAGACGCCGTGGATGTCTTCGCCCTGCTCGCCGCGCACGATGGGGTCGTAGACGCGCGCGGCACCGTCGACCAGGTCGAGCGGGGCATGGAAGCCCTCCTCGGCGAGGCGGATCTTGGTCGGGTGCGGGCGCTCGTCGGTGATCCAGCCGGTGTCGACGCTGGTCATCAGGATGCCGTCCGAGAGCATTTCCTTGGCGCTGGTGCGGGTGAGCATGTTCAGCGCGGCCTTGGCCATATTGGTGTGCGGGTGGCCTGGGCCCTTGTAACCGCGGCCGAACACGCCTTCCATCGCCGAGACGTTCACGATGTAGGTGCGCCGGGCGTCGGATGCGGCCATTGAGGCGCGCAGCCGGCTCACCAGCAGGAACGGGGCCGTGGTGTTGCACAGCTGCACCTCGAGCATCTCCAGCGGGTCCACATCTTCGACGTTGGCGGTCCAGCTGTTCTCCTCGTGCAGGTCGGGCACCAGGCCGCCCGCGTCGATCGCGGTGCCGGCGGCCAGGCGGGCCAGCGACGAGGACCCGGGCGCCAGGGCCAGCGCGGTGAGGTCGTCGGCCGTGAGGGCCGCGCCGGTGGCCGCGGCGGCGAGGATCGGGTGGCTCGCCACGGAGGCGGCCAGCGCGGTGGGGTGCGCGTCGTTGGTGTGCCCGAACGAGACGATCTCGGGCAGCTCGCCCTCCGGCAGCGGCGACGACTCGGCCTCCACCAGCGGAGAGTACGAGCCGGGGGAGCGACGCACGGTCTGGGCGGCGTTGTTGATCAGGATGTCCAGCGGTCCCTGCGCCGCGACGGAGTCGGCCAGGCCGATCACCTGCGCCGGGTCACGCAGGTCGATGCCCACCACCCGGAGGCGGTGCAGCCAGTCCTTGGAGTCCGGCATGGCGCTGAACCGGCGCACAGCGTCGCGGGGGAACCGGGTGGTGATGGTGGTGTGCGCGCCGTCGCGGAGCAGCCGCAGGGCGATGTACATGCCGATCTTGGCGCGGCCGCCGGTGAGCAGCGCGCGTCGGCCGGTGAGGTCGGTGCGGGCATCCCGCTTGCTGTGGCTCATTGCCGCGCAGCTCGGGCAGAGCTGGTGGTAGAACGCATCCACCAGGGTGTACTTCTGCTTGCAGATGTAACAGGCGCGCGGCACGAGCAGCTCGCCGGCGGAGGCCCGGTCGGTGCCGAGCCGCAGCTGGGCGCCGATGGTCTCGTCGTCGATGCGGGTGGGGGCGCCCGTGGCGGTGGCCGCGATGACCTCGCGGTCGGCATCCGCGATCAGCTGGCGCTTCTCGTGCCTGCGCACGGTCTTGACCGACTTGAACATCTTGGCGGTGGCCTGGCGCACGGTGACGAAGTCGGGGTCGTCGGGATCGATGGTGGCCAGCGACGCGAGAACGCGCAGCGCAACCTCGAGGTCGTGCGGGTCGATCGCGGGTGCGGCGGAAGCGGAAGCGGGTGCGGCGGCTGCGGATGCGGCGTCGGCTGAGACGGTATCAGGGGAGACGGCATCGGCGGGCGTGCTCTGCGGGTGTTGCTCGGTGGTCATCAGAGAATTCTACGACGAGCCATCCGTGCCCAGCCAGACAACTGTGGCCGGTGCGGACAATTGGTCCCGGTGTGCGGGGTGCAATTGTCCGCACCGGCCACAGTTCCTCGGATCGAGGACCCTCCGGGACAGCGGGAGGGGGCGGTGCGGGTGGAGCTGCGGTGCGGGTGGAGCTGCGGTGCGGTTGGAGCTGCGGTGCGGGTGGAGCTAGACCTTGGCGGGCTCTTCGTCGGCTTCGGCAGCCTTGAGCGCAGTGAGGTCCATCGACGAGGTCGGCGGCTCATAGGTGGCGTCGAAGGGCATCTCGTCGTGGTCGAGCAGCGGGTTCTCGAACTGGCCGGCGACGAGCTCGTGGGCCTCTTCCACCGTGTCCACGCTCGGCATGGAGCCGGGCAGCGGGCGGTTGGCCGATTCCTTGAGCCAGAAGATGCTGATCGCGCCGATGAACGAGGTGGCCATCAGGTAGTAGGCCGGCATCATGTCGTTGCCGGTGCCCGCGATGAGCGCCGCAATGATGAACGGCGTCGTGCCACCGAAGATGGCGACAGCGAAGTTGTACGCGATGCCCATGGCACCGTAGCGGCTGGCGGTGGGGAACAGTGCCGGCAGCGCGGAGGCCAGGTTGGCGACGTAGAACGTCACCGGGAAGGCGATCAGGGCCAGGCCCAGCAGAGTGGTGAAGATCGTACCGACACCGATGAGCATGAATGCGGGGATCGACAGCACCACGGCGCTGATCGAACCGATCCAGAGCACCGGGCGGCGACCGATCTTGTCGGAGAGACGACCGGTGAGCGGGATGCAGCAGGCCATGATCACGAGGATCGGGATGGTCAGCAGGGTTCCGTGCAGCTCGTCATACCCCATGGTGCTGGTGAGGTAGGTGGGCATGTACGACGTGAGGGCATACCCGACGGTGTTCGCTGCGGCGACGAGGATCATCGCGAGCAGGATGCCGCGCCAGTAGTTCTTGAAGATCGCGAGCGGTCCCTTGGGGATGCTGTCGTCCTCGACGAAGTCGGGGTTCTTGGAGTTGACCTCCTGGGCGTCCAGGCTGGCCTGGAACGCGGGGGACTCCTCGATCTTCATGCGGAAGTAGATGGCGATGAGGCCCAGGGGTCCGGCGAGCAGGAACGGCAGACGCCAGCCCCACTCCTCCATGGCCGCCTGGCCGAGGGTGACCTGCAGGATCGACACGAGTGCCGCACCCATCGCGAAGCCGAGGTAGCTGCCCATATCGAGGAAGCTGGCGAGGAAGCCGCGGTTCTTATCCGGGGCGTGCTCGCTGACGAAGGTGGTGGCGCCGGCGTACTCGCCGCCGGTGGAGAATCCCTGAACGAGCTTGGTCAACACCAGCAGAGCGGCGGCCCAGATTCCGATCTGGGCGTAGCCGGGCAGGATGCCGACGACGAACGTCGAAGCGGCCATGATCATCAGGGTCATGGCGAGAACCTTCTGGCGGCCGATCTTGTCGCCGAGCCAGCCGAAGAAGACTCCGCCGAGCGGGCGGGCGATGAAGGTGGCGGCGAAGGTGCCGAGCAGGAAGAGGGTCTGCACGGTCGGGTCGGCCTCGGGGAGGAAGACCGGGCCCATGGTGGTGATCAGGTAGCCGAAGACTCCGACGTCGTACCATTCCATGGTGTTTCCGACGATCGTGCCGCCGAGCGCCTTGCGGAGCATGGGGGTGTCGACGACGTTCACGTCGGACACCTTCAGCCGGCGTCGGAGCAGCGGCTTCTTAAGCTTCTTGACGGTGCGTTCCGCACCATTCGTTACGTTTGACATGTGTCACTTTCTGACAGTAGAGATGCCTCTTGTGGAGGTCATGACATGACTCTTGCGCAGGCACGTCAGTCCTCGAGTGGAGGTCGTGAGATGCCTCAGATGGAGGTCATGTGCCCCGGATGCGGGGCCGCCCCTCAGTGGGCATAAGACTCAATTTTAGCGCAAAATAGCCCAGAATCAGGCATTTTGTTTTCGATAGCGGGTCTGGACAGGGCTTTAGCCGGGTTTCGAGTGTGCTCGGAATGCGGCATTTCGGGACCTTCGACTCACTTAGGCTGGACCGATGAGCGACTCTGTGACCTTCTGGTTCGACCCCTCCTGCCCCTGGGCCTGGATGACTTCTCGTTGGGTGGACGAGGTGAGTGAATTGCGTGGTTTCGAGGTGAACTGGCAGGTGATGAGCCTGGCCGTCCTGAACGAGAACACCGACGTTTCCGAGGAGTACCGGGCGTTCTTCCCCCGGGCCCTCAAATACACCCGCCTGGTGCAGGCCGCACAGGAGCTGCACGGTCAGGAGACCGTGAAGGCGTTGTACGACGCGCTGGGCACGCGCATCCACCACGAGGGCAACTCGGATGCCGATTCCGTGATTCCCGCGGCGCTCGCCGAGGTGGGCCTTCCGGCCGATTTCGCCCGCTACGCGCTGAGCGACGAGTTCGACGTGCAGATGCGCTCGAGCCACTTCGACGGCATCAACCGGGTGGGCCAGGATGTCGGCACCCCCGTCATCGCCGTGAACGACGTCGCTTTCTTCGGCCCGGTCATCTCGCCGGCGCCGACCGGCGATGCGGCCGTGGCCCTGTGGGACGGCGTGGTGGCCGTGGCCAGCTACGACGGCTTCTTCGAGATCAAGCGCAGCCGCACCCGCGACCCGATCTTCGCGCCCGCGCTCACTAAATAGACTGCTATTCATGCGCATCCATATCGCCACAGACCACGCCGGCCTCGATTTCAGCCAGCACCTGATCAGCCACCTGAGTGCGAACGGTCACGAGGTCATCGACCACGGGCCCACCAGCTATGACCCGCTCGACGACTACCCGGCGTTCTGCATCAGTGCGGCCGCGGCCGTCGTCGCCGACCAGGCCGCAGGGGTCGAGGCGCTCGGCGTGGTGTTCGGCGGGTCGGGCAACGGCGAGCAGATCGCAGCGAACAAGGTGCACGGCGTGCGCGCCGCGCTGGTCTGGAACCAGTCGACGGCCACGCTCGCCCGCGAGCACAACAACGCGAACGTCATCGCGATCGGCGCCCGCCAGCACCCCATCGAGGACGTCTCCGGGTTCATCGACACGTTCATCGCAACCCCGTTCCCCGGCGAGGAGCGCCACCAGCGCCGCATCCTGCAGCTGGCCGAGTACGAGGCCACCGGCACCATCGCCGGCACCGTCCTGGGCAACTGAAAACGGGGCGCCGTCGTGCCAGAAGGTCATTCCGTCCACCGCATCACCCGGCAGTTCGCGCGTAACTTCGTGGGCCGCCGGGTGGCGCTGTCGAGCCCGCAGGGCCGGTTCGCGGCCGGCGCCGCGCAGCTGAACGGTCATGTCATGACGGATGCCCGCGCCGTGGGCAAGCAGATGTTCCTCGAGTTCGACAACGGGCTCTGGTTGCGGGTGCACCTGGGCATGTACGGAGCCTGGGACTTCGCGGGCGACATCGTGATGGACGCCACCATCGCCTCGAGCAACGGCCGGATGGGCCAGACCAACCAGCGCGGCACCGACCTGGCCGCGGCACCGGTGCTCGACTCCGCGGGCGAGAACTCGATGCACAGCATCGGAGCGCCCCGGCGCACCCGGGTGCGGATGGCCGAGCAGGAGAAGGAGATCGACCAGCTGGACACCTTCCCGCCCGAGCCCGTCGGCCAGGTGCGGGTGCGCCTGCTCACCGACACCGTCTCGGCCGACCTGCGCGGCCCCACCGCCTGCGAGGTGCTCGACCCGGCCCAGGTGGAGGCCGTCATGAACCGGCTCGGCCCCGACCCGCAGCTCGACGACAGCCCAGAGGCCGAACAGCGGTTCGTCGACGTCGTGCGCAAGAAACCCACCCGCATCGGCCTGCTCCTGATGGACCAGTCCGTCGTCAGCGGCATCGGCAACGTCTACCGGGCCGAGCTGCTGTTCCGCGCGAAAATCAACCCGCACGCCCCGGGCAAGTCCCTCAGCGAGGAGAGCCTGCGCGCCCTCTGGCGGGACTGGGCGCACCTGCTGCACATCGGCGTCGCGACCGGCCAGATGATGACCATGGACGACCTCGACGACGACGCCTACGTGCTCGCCATGAAGAACCGGGCCGACCGACACTGGGTCTACAAGCGCGAAGGCCTGCCGTGCCGAGTCTGCGGCACCCACATCACCCTCGAGGAGATGGGCGCGCGCAAGCTCTACTGGTGCCCGCGCTGCCAGGCCTGAGCCGACAGACCTGACCTGCAGCGACGACCGACTCCGCCGCATCCGCTGCACCACCCGCTCAACTGCCCGCTGAATTGCCCGCTGAACCGCCCGCTGAACCCGGCCCACACCCAGGAGCGTTCCCCGTGAGAGACAACCCCAGCTTCGCGCTCGACCAGGTCGACGAGGTGCGCCGACTCATCCAGGAGCACCCCTGGGTCACCCTGGTGAGCCACACCGATGCCGGTGACCTCGTCGCCTCGCACTACCCGGTGATCCTCGACCCGGCGGCCGCCGACGACGAGATCGTGCTGCTCAGCCACGTCGGCCGGCCCGACGAGACGCTGCACGAACTTGGCCGGCACGCCCTGCTCGTCATCGTGCAGGGTCCGCACGGCTACATCTCACCCGGCTGGTACGACGCCAGTCCCGCCGTTCCCACCTGGAACTTCGTCAGCGCGCACCTGCACGGCACCCCGGAAATACTCAGCGACGTCGAGAACCTGCGGGTGCTGGCCGCCCTGGTCGACTACTTCGAAGACCGCATGCCCGAGCCCCGGCGTATGAACGGCACCCTGGCGAACGCCGACTACGCCGCCCGTATTGTCTCCGGCACCGTCGGCTTCCGCCTGCGGGTGACCCGCTTCACGGCCAAGGAGAAGATGAGCCAGAACAAGCCGGCCGAGACCGTCGCCCGCATCATCACCGAACTCGAGGGCAGCGGGCCGTACGCGAGCCCGGCGCTGGCCGAGCGGATGCGCCGGGTGCACGGCAGCGCAGCGGAACAGAGCGCATCAGCACCCAGCATCTCGGCGGACGGGCTCGCCGAATGAGCCTGGTGCTGCGCAACGGCCGGCTGCCCGGCAGCGACGACCTCGTCGACGTGCGCATCGACGGCGGCCGGATCACCTCGATCGGCTACCTCCCGCCCGCCGACGACCACGCGCCGGCGACCAGGACCGTCGACCTCGCCGAGCGCTGGATCATCCCCGGGCTCTGGGACAACCACGTACACTTCAGCCAGTGGGCGCAGACCTCCAGGCGGCTCGACGTCTCGGCGGCCACGAGCGCGCACGCCGCCGCCCAGCTGGTGGCGGAGCGGCTCGCGGCCCTGGCCGCGCTGCCGGGTGCCGGCGACCACACCGGACCCGGGCACGACAGGCTCGTCGGCTTCGGCTTCCGGGACGGACTGTGGCCGGATGCGCCGAGCCGCACCCTGCTCGACGCGGCCACCGGCGCGGTTCCGGTGGTGCTCGTCAGCGGCGACCTGCACAGCTGCTGGCTCAACTCCGCGGCGCTGGCCGTCTACGGGTTCGCCGGCCACCAGACCGGGTTACTCCGGGAGGACGACGCCTTCGCGGTGGAGCGGGCCATCGACAATGTGCCGGACGCCGACCTCGACGCCTGGGCGCACGAGGCCGCACGTGCCGCCGCCGCCCGCGGTGTGGTGGGCATCGTCGACCTCGAGATGACCTGGAACCTCGACGTCTGGACGCGCCGGATGGCCGCCGGACAGAACTCGCTGCGAGTCGACTTCGGCCTGTACACCCACCACCTCGACGATGCCGTCGCGCAGGGCCTGACAAGCGGACAGACCATCGACGGCACCGGAGGTCTGCTCACGGTGGGCCCGTACAAGGTGATCACGGACGGGTCGCTGAACACCCGCACGGCGTACTGCTTCGACGCCTACCCCGGTGTCACCGGCGAGCACGCCCACGGCATGCTCACGGTGCCGGCCGACGAACTCGAGGCGCAGATGCGCCGGGCCTGGGCCGCGGGCATCCGCCCGGCCGTGCACGCCATCGGTGACCAGGCCAACAGCCTCGCCCTCGACGCCTTCGAGGCCGTGGGCTGCGCCGGCAGCATCGAGCACGCCCAGTTGCTCACCGCAGCGGATGTGGCCAGGTTCGCCCGTCTGGGCGTCACGGCCAGCGTGCAGCCAGAACACGCCCTCGATGACCGCGACGTGGCCGACCGGTACTGGGCCGGCCGCACGGAGAGGGCGTTCAGGCTGGCCGACCTGCTGGCCGCCGGCGTGCACCTCGCCCTCGGCTCCGACGCCCCGGTTGCCCCGCTCGATCCGTGGCTGGCCATCTCGGCCGCCGTCGGCCGCAGCCGAGGAGACCGCGCCGCGTGGCACCCCGACCAGGCGATCTCCCGGCAGGCCGCACTGGCGGCATCCGCCCGCGGCCGGCACACGATCTCGGCGGGTCAGGTGGCCGACCTCGCGATCTGCGAGATCGACCCCTTCGTCGCCTCCGTCGCCGACCTGCGCCGGATGCCCGTGGCCGCGACGCTGCTCGGCGGCCGGTTCACGCACAGCGCCCTCTGACCGTCCCCGCAGGCTGCTCGAGCCGGTCGAGACCCCGTGACGTGCGCGTATGGCGTGCCCCGCACGTTGGTCGAGCCTGTCGAGACCCCGTGACGTGCGCGTATGGCGTGCCCCGCACGTTGGTCGAGCCTGTCGAGACCCCGTGACGTGTCTCGAGGCCGGCTCACCGGGTCTCGACAAGCTCGACCAACGGAATGGGCGCGGTCTGCGGGCACGCTCGCCGACACTGGCCACTGGTCGAGTTCAACACTTCGTGACGTGCGCGGGTGTCGTGCCCGCGGGGGATAACCCCCGAGTCGATCCGGCGGCTGGGGGGATGGGCGGTGGGCGGCGGCCCGGCGAGGCTGGAACCATGACGAACGACACCCTGCCCCCAGCCGGCGCCGAGAGCGCCACCGACACCGGTGCCACCACCGACGCCCCGATCTCTGCCACGCTGGGCTTCGTGCAACCCGACAACATCCCCGCTGGCGCGACCGCTGAGCCCTCGACCGCTGAGCCCTCGACCGCTGCGCCGTCCACCACGGAGCCCGCCGCCGGGTCCGCCGGTCGTGCCCCCGTCGATCCCGGCGCCGCCGGCGCCGGCCGTGGCTACCTCGGCCTGTGGGCGCGCACGCCCAGAGAACTGGGCTTCCTGCTGCCCACCCTGCCCGTGGTCATCGTTGCATTCACCGTGCTGGTCACCCTGTTCTCCACCGGCGTCAGCCTCGTGGCCCTGTTCGTGGGCCTGTTCATCGTGGTGGCCGCCCTCTACGCCGCCAGGGGGTTCGGCGTCGTCGAACTCACCCGGTTGCGGTGGGCCGGCCAGCCCGCGATCGCCGCGCCGCAGTGGACGCCCCGCGGCGAGCCCGCGACGCCGCTGCGCACCATCCTGGGCCCGCTGGTCTCGCTGCGCTACTGGCTCTACCTGATGCACGGCATGATCGTGAACTTCATCGTGGGTGTCGCCACCTGGTCGATCGCCATCGTCTGGGTGTCGGGGGCCCTCGGCGGCCTCACCTACTGGATGTGGAGCTGGTCGCTGCCGGTCGACAACGACTCCGTGGGCCTCTACGGCCTGTGGGCGGGAGTCTATGGCTCGGGCAGCGTGCAGAACCTTGCCGCCGAGAACCTCGTGAACGCCGCCACCGGCCTGTTCTTCCTGGTCACCCTCCCGTTCGTCACTCGCGCGCTGGTGCTGGCCCACCAGGGCATCGCCCGCGGGATGCTCGGCGCCTGGTCGTCCGAGGCGCTGCAGCGCGAGGTCGCCGATCTCAGCGCCTCCCGCGGTGCCGCCGTGTCGGCCGAGGACCAGTCGCTGCGCCGGCTCGAGCGCGACATCCACGACGGCCCGCAGCAGCGCCTCGTGCGCCTGCAGATGGACCTGGCCAGTGCCGAGCGCCGTCTCGACGACGACCCGGAGGCCGCCCGCCGGCTGCTGGTCGAAGCCCGCGAGCAGGCCAGGGACACCCTCGAGGAACTGCGGGCGTTGTCCCGCGGCCTGGTGCCGCCGATCCTGCAGGACCGTGGCCTGATCGTGGCCCTGGAGTCGCTCGCGGCCCGCAGCACCGTGCCGGTGCGGCTGGAACTGCTGGTCGACCGTGAGCTGCGACTGCCCTCGGAGATCGAGCGCAGCGCCTACTTCATCGCCTCCGAACTGCTCACCAATGTGGCCAAGCACGCCGGGGCCACCGGCATCCGCCTGCACCTCGAACTGCGCCGCATCCCGGAGGACGACTCGACCTGGCTGGATCTCTGGGTGATCGACAACGGCCGGGGCGGCGCGGTGCTGCGGGATGGCCACGGCCTGGCGGGTCTGGACGAACGCCTGCGCGGCCTGCGCGGGGTGCTCTCGGTGCGCAGCCCCGACGGTGGCCCCACCGCAGTGGGCGCGCACATTCCCCTGGTGAGCGACCTGGGCAGTTCGCTCGGCAGTTCGCTCGCCCGGCCGTGAGTGCGCCCTATCCTGAACGGGTGAGCACACTCCAACGTCCAGACCGACCGGTGCCGTTGCGTCTGGTGCTCGCCGAGGATTCGGTGCTACTGCGGGAGGGCCTGGTGCGGCTGTTCGCCGAGGCCGGTTTCGACACCATCGCCGCCTACGGCGACGCCGACAGTCTGCTCGCCGAGGTAGACGCACTGCGACCCGACCTGGCCGTGCTCGATGTGCGGATGCCGCCCACCTTCCGCGACGAGGGTGTGCGGGCGGCCATCGAGCTGCGCCGCCGGCTGCCGGGCATCGGCATCCTGCTGCTCAGCCAGTACGTCGAGGGCACCTACGTGCAGGAGCTGCTCGCGTCGGGCGAGGGCGGCCTGGGCTACCTGCTCAAGGACCGGGTGGCCTCGCTCGACGAGCTGCAGGATGCCGTCGCCCGGGTGAGCGCCGGCGGCACCGTGCTCGATCCGCAGGTGGTGCGCGAGCTGCTCGCCCGGCGCACCAACCCGCTCGCGGCGCTCACCCCGCGGGAGCGGGACGTGCTCGGCCTGATGGCCGAGGGCCGCACCAACGTGGGCATCGCCGAGCGGCTCGTGATCGGGGTGGGCGCCGTGGAGAAGAACGTCACGGCGATCTTCTCCAAGCTCGGCCTGGACGACACCGGCTCTGACCACCGGCGGGTGCTCGCCGTGCTGGCGTTCCTGCAGGGCTAGCCTGCCCGCGTCCGGCGCGCATCCCGGCTCCTACTCCTCGCGACTTGCCGCAAACTGCCCCTTCAGCGCTCCTGAAGGGGGTCTTTGCCCGAAGTCGGCGCACGCGGGGCGCCGTGCGCATCCGCTGTTCGCAACTAGTGGTCGGATCAGGCAGCCGGTCAGGCGGCCGGCCCGTCGGCCGGGGGAGAGGGGAACAGGGGCGTGTAGCGCCGCCAGAGGCCGAGATACCGGTTGCCGCCCACCGCGACCGAGCCGACCAGGAAGCACAGCCCGCCGACGACGGAGATCGCGACACTCGTCCACAGCGGCAGGGCCAGGCCCAGCGTGATTCCGGCCAGCAACAGGCCGAGCAGGGTGGAGTTGACCGCGATGATGAACACCATGCTGCTGCCCAGAATCTGGCTGAGGTTGCGCGGCCGGTCGCCGAGAAAGTAGTAGGTGGTCTGCGAGCCGCGGATGTCGTCGAAGCGGGACGCCATGAGAAACGGCTCCACGCCGGGGTCGAGCTCCACGTAGGCAGCCCGCAACCGGTTCATCGCCAGCACATAGGCCAGGTCCTCCATGCTGACGTTGGTCACCCGCACCTGGGTGAGGATGCCCACCAGCAGGATGATGCTCAACACCGTGAGCGCGAAACCGGGGAATCCCTCGTCGAAGTCGGTGGCCTGCCCGGCCAGGGCCAGGCTCACCAGCCCGGCTGACACCAGGTAGAGGAACATGCTGATGCGGGTGAGCACCTCGCCCTGGGTGGTGCTGCGCGAGGCCAGCAGGCTCCAGTGCTCTGTGGCCAGCAACTGCGCGCGCACCGCGGGCGGAACGCCGGGTCTCGGCTCTGCGGACCCCGGCTCCTCGGGTCTCGGCGCTGTCGACGCCGGCTCGTCGTCGGGCATGCAGCCATAGTGGCCCGCATCCGCCACGCCGCACAGTACCGACCGCACAGTACCGACCGCACAGTGCCAACCGCACAGTGCCCGGGGGCCGCTCGGTACCAAGGGCCCGATCAGGATGGAGGACACTAGGACCATGAGCGTGATTGAGAACTCCAAACTGGCCATCGTCGGTGCCGGCGCCGTGGGAACATCCCTGGCGTATGCGGCCCTGATCCGGGAATCCGCCCGCGAGGTGGCCCTGTACGACATCAACTCGGCCAAGGTCGCCGCCGAGGTGCTCGACCTCGCGCACGGCACCCAGTTCACCGGCGCCTCCAGGGTCACCGGCGGCGACGACCTCGACGTGGTGAGCGACGCCAACGTCGTGGTGATCACCGCCGGTGCGCGCCAGCACCCGGGCCAGTCCCGCCTCGAGATGGCCGGCGTCAATGTGGAGATCCTCCGCGACCTGATGCCCAAGCTCGTCGAGCGCGCCCCCGACGCCATCTTCGTGCTCGTCACCAACCCCGTCGACGTGCTCGCCGTGGCCGCCCAGCAGTTCAGCGGGCTGCCGCCGGCCCGGGTCTTCGGCTCCGGCACCGTGCTCGACTCCTCCCGGCTGCGCTGGATGCTCTCCGAGCGGGTCGGCGTGGCGATCAGCAATGTGCACGCCCTCATCGTGGGCGAACACGGCGACTCCGAGTTCCCGCTCTGGTCGCAGGCCCGTATCGGCCCGATCTCCCTGGCCGACTGGATGCTCTCCCGCGGCGCCGCAGGATCGACGTCGTCGCCCGGGGCGGTGCCGTTCACCGAGGCCGAATTCGAGTCGATCGCCGAGGAGGTCAAGAACGCCGCCTACAAGGTGATCGAGGGCAAGGGTGCCACCAACTACGCCATCGGGCTCTCCGGCGCCCGCATCGTGGAGGCCGTGCTGCGCGACGAAGGTGCGATCCTGCCGGTGAGTTCGGTGCTCACCGACTACCGCGGCGTCAGCGGCGTGGCCCTGTCCGTGCCCAGCGTGATCGACGCCAGCGGGATCGCCCGCGTCATCGACGTGCCCTTCTCCGCCAAGGAGCAGGCTCTCTTCGAACACTCAGCAGCCACGCTGCGCGCCTCACTCGACACCCTCGGATTGGCCTGATCATGGAACCGAAACTCGGCTACGGCTGGACCGAAGACAAGATCCCCGACCTCACCGGCACCACCGCGATCGTGACAGGCGCCAACTCCGGCCTCGGCTTCGTGACCGCGGCGCAGCTCGCCGCGCACGGCGCAGCCGTCACACTGGCCGTACGCGACGCCGCCAAGGGTGCCGCCGCCGTCGAGCGGATGCGTCCGCGCCTGCCGGACGCCGAGCTCACGGTGCGGGTGCTCGACCTGGCCAGTCTCGACTCCATCGCCGCGTTCGCCGAGGAGTTCACGGCCGGCACGGGCCGCCTCGACCTGCTCGTGAACAACGCCGGCGTGATGAACCTGCCCCAGCGCCGCACGGCGGACGGCTTCGAGATGCAGTTCGGTACCAACCACCTGGGCCATTTCGCTCTCTCCGGGCGCCTGCTGCCGCTGCTTCTGGCCAGCCCGGATGCGCGCGTCGTGACGCTGTCGTCCACGGTGCACCGCATCGGCAAGATGGACTTCGACGACCTGATGGGCGCCAGGCGGTACAGGGCCTGGCCGGCGTACGGGCAGAGCAAGCTCGCGAACCTGCTGTTCACCAGTGAGTTGCAGCGCAGGGCGGCGGCGGCGAAAGTGTCGCTGCGGGCGATGGCGGCGCATCCGGGATTCGCTCTCACCAACCTGCAGACCGCCGGACCGGCCATGCGCGGCGCCGACAGCAGCACGCGGCGCAGCCGGCTGGTCGCCACCCTCACGCGCGAATTCGCGCAGCCGGCGGTGTGGGGCGCATTGCCGACGCTCTACGCGGCCACGGTGCCCGGCCTGGCCGGCAACTCGTTCGTGGGCCCGGAGGGATTCGGCCAGCAGCACGGGCATCCGGTGCCGGTGACGCGCTCCAAGCGCGCACAGAACACCGAGGATGCCCGCCGGCTCTGGGCCGAGAGCGAACGCCTCACCGGCGTCAGCTACGCCTTCGCCTAACCGCGGTTGGACCTCGGTCGCACCGAGACGTTGATCGAGCTTGTCGAGATCCCGCGACCCTGCCTACGTTGTGCGGGCACGTCGGGAGGTCTCGACAAGCTCGACCAGCGGGGTGGTGGCGTCCCGCAGGCACGCCGGAGAACATGTGGCTTGAGCGGGTGATATGGAGGGGATGACGGGAATCGAACCCGCGCCATCAGTTTGGAAAACTGAGGCTCTACCATTGAGCTACATCCCCATGTGCCACGCGTAGCGGCACTCGAATATCGTAGTACAGGTTTCGGGGAAGCTTTTCCCGCTGCGCCGGACGTGGCCAGGACGCGACCAGGGAGACACCCAGGAACGCGCCCGGAATACACACAGGGACGCCCCAGGCTTCAGCTCGTGCACTAGACTGACGGAGGTCAATCCGCCTGTCGCGTGAGTCTGCGCGCCAAGTTGGTGGCCCCAACGGGTTGAGATGACATCCGGGGCGTAGCTCAGCTTGGTAGAGCGCTCGGTTTGGGACCGAGAGGTCGCAGGTTCGAATCCTGTCGCCCCGACCATCACCCCCCTGCACATCTGTCAGAACACAGGAGATCTTAACGTGAAGTCCACGGTCGAAAAGCTGAGCCCCACGCGCGCCAAGGTCACCATCTCGGTGACCCCGGAAGAGCTGAAGCCCAGCATCACCCACGCCTACGGGCACATCGCTGAGGACATCAACATCCCCGGCTTCCGCAAGGGCAAGGTTCCGCCGCCCATCATCGACCAGCGCGTCGGCAAGTCCGCCGTGCTGGAGCACGCCGTCAACGAGAGCCTCGACGGTTTCTACCGCAAGGCCGTCGACGAGCACAAGCTGCGCCCGCTCGGCCGCCCGGAGGCCGACATCGTCGAATGGCCCAGCGACAAGGACTTCTCCGGAGACCTGCTGCTGGCCATCGAGGTCGACGTGCGTCCCGAGATCGACCTGCCCGCCTACGAGGGCCTCAAGCTCACCGTCGACGCCGTGGACATCTCCGATGACGAGGTCACCGAAGAGCTCAACACGCTGCGCAGCCGCTTCGGCACGCTGATCACCGTCGACCGCCCCGCCACCACCGGTGACTTCGCGCAGATCGACCTGGTCGCATCCGTCAACGGTGTCGAGGTCGACAACGCCAGCGGCATCTCCTACGAGGTCGGCTCCGGCGACCTCATCGAGGGCATCGACGAAGCCCTCGAGTCCCTCACCGCCGGTGAGACCACCACCTTCGAGTCGAAGCTGCTCGGCGGCGACCACGAGGGCGAGACCGCTGAGATCACCGTCACCGTCATCGCCGTCAAGGAGCGCGAGCTTCCCACCGCCGATGATGACTTCGCGCAGATCGCCAGCGAGTTCGACACCATCGCGGAGCTCACCGAGAGCCTCAAGGTCCAGGTCGGCCGCTCCAAGGTCTTCGGCCAGGGCAACCAGGCTCGCGAACTGCTCATCGAGCAGCTGCTCTCCTCCGTCGAGGTCCCCATCCCCGAAGCGATCATCGCCGACGAGGTGCACCGTCACCTCGAGGGCGAGAACCGCCTCGAAGACGAGACCCACCGCGCCGAGGTCACCGAGGCCAGCGAGAAGACCTTCCGTCAGCAGATCCTGCTCGACACCATCGCCGAGGCCGAGAAGGTCAAGGTCAGCCAGGACGAGCTCACCCAGTACCTGATCCAGGGTGCCTCGCAGTACGGCATGGACCCGAGCGAGTTCGTTCAGGCGCTGTCCGGTAACGGCCAGATCCCGTCCATGGTCGCCGAGGTAGCCCGCAACAAGGCCCTCGCGATCGCCCTGGGCAAGGCCGAGGTCACCGACTCCAACGGCGCCGCCGTCGACCTGTCCGAGTTCACGGCCGTCGTCGACGACGAGCCGGCCGCGGATGAGGCCGCCGAGGCGCCCGCCGAGGACGCAGCCGAGGAGGCTCCGGCCGCCGAGGCCAAGCCGAAGAAGAAGGCCGCAGCAAAGAAGTAGCACCGCCGCCCGCAGGGGTGCGCTGAGAACGGGTCGGTTGTCTTCGGACATCCGGCCCGTTTCGTGTATGCCGCGTTCTGCCCCGCCCGGCCGGTGAATCTGCCGAGGGCGAACAGAGACGTTTGCGCGCGTTAGACCCTATAGATTCATTCTGAAGCGACAAGCGAAACGGAGCGCGACATGGCCGAAATGGCACCTACACCCGGCGTTTTTGACAGACTGCTGGCCGACCGCATCATCTGGCTCGGCTCAGAGGTGCGCGACGACAACGCCAACGAGATCTGTGCCAAGATCCTGCTGCTGGCAGCAGAGGACTCGCAGCGGGACATCTTCCTCTACATCAACTCACCCGGTGGCTCGATCACGGCCGGCATGGCGATCTACGACACCATGAAGTTCGTGCCGAACGACATCGTCACCGTGGGAATCGGACTGGCGGCCTCGATGGGCCAGTTCCTGCTCTCCTCCGGCACCAAGGGCAAGCGCTACATCACCCCGAACGCGCGTGTGCTCCTGCACCAGCCGTCCGGTGGATTCGGCGGCACCGCGGCCGACATCCAGACCCAGGCCAAGGTCATCCTCGACATGAAGAAGCGGATGGCCGAGCTCACCGCCGAGCAGACCGGCAAGTCGGTCGAGCAGATCCTCATCGACAACGACCGTGACAACTGGTTCACCGCCCAGGAGGCCTTGGCCTACGGTTTTGTCGACCACCTGCGCGAATTCGCGTCGGAAGTGGTCGGCGGCGGCGGTACCGACGACTCAGTGAACAAGAAGTAGGACGGGCAGACAATGGAATTCACAAACTTCGGCCACCAGGCCGGCGGGATGGCACCGCAGGCTCCGCAGTCGCGCTACATCCTCCCCACCTTCGAGGAGCGCACCGCCTACGGCTACAAGCGCCAGGACCCGTACGCCAAGTTGTTCGAGGACCGCATCATCTTCCTCGGCGTGCAGGTCGACGACGCATCAGCCGATGACGTCATGGCCCAGCTCCTCGTGCTCGAGAGCCAGGACCCCGACCGCGACATCGTGATGTACATCAACTCGCCCGGTGGCTCGTTCACCGCGATGACGGCGATCTACGACACCATGCAGTACATCCGTCCGCACATCCAGACGGTCTGCCTGGGTCAGGCGGCATCCGCCGCTGCCGTGCTGCTGGCCGGTGGCACCCCCGGCAAGCGCCTCGCGCTGCCGAACGCCCGCATCCTCATCCACCAGCCCTCCGCGGGCGGCCAGGGTGGCGGCCAGGCGTCCGACATCGAGATCCAGGCAGCCGAGATCCAGCGGATGCGCGAATGGCTCGAAGAGACCCTCGCCGGTCACTCCAACCGCACCAAGGAGCAGGTCCACAAGGACATCGACCGCGACAAGATCCTCGGCGCCCCCGAGGCCCTCGAGTACGGCCTGATCGACCAGATCCTGACCAGCCGCAAAAACGTGCCGACGCTCGTCAAGTAACTCGTCACGTAACACGTCACGTCCCACCCGCTCCGGGCCCCGCCCGGAGTCCGATGGCTGCGAAACGGCGTGCCGCCCCACCGGCGGCGCGCCGTTTCGCTTTGTTCCGCGGGTGCACCTATCTGTCACACGCACAAGCTAGGCTCGATTCAGCGTCATTGATGGAGGAGGCTCACGGATGGCACGAATAGGCGAGAGCGCCGACCTGTTGAAGTGTTCTTTCTGCGGAAAGAGCCAGAAGCAGGTTCAGCAGCTCATTGCCGGACCCGGCGTGTACATCTGTGATGAATGCGTCGAGCTCTGCAACGAGATCATCGAAGAACGCCTGGCCGAGGCCGGCGCCGAAGAAGCCGGCAGCGAGTTCGAGCTGCCCAAGCCCCGGGAGATCTTCGGATTCCTCGAGGAATACGTCATCGGACAGGAAGCCGCCAAGCGCTCCCTCGCCGTTGCCGTCTACAACCACTACAAGCGCGTGCGGTCCCGCGCCACCCTCACCGCCGCGGACGCGATCCACGACGATGTCGAGATCGCCAAGTCCAACATCCTGCTGATCGGCCCCACCGGCTGTGGCAAGACCTACCTCGCGCAAACCCTGGCGAAGCGGCTCAACGTGCCGTTCGCTGTGGCGGATGCGACGGCTCTCACCGAGGCCGGCTACGTCGGTGAAGACGTGGAGAACATCCTCCTCAAGCTCATCCAGGCCGCGGACTATGACGTCAAGCGCGCCGAGACCGGCATCATCTACATCGACGAGATCGACAAGATCGCCCGCAAGGCCGAGAACCCGTCGATCACCCGCGACGTCTCGGGGGAGGGTGTGCAGCAGGCACTCCTGAAGATCCTCGAGGGCACCGTCGCCTCCGTGCCACCGCAGGGTGGGCGCAAGCATCCGCACCAGGAATTCATCCAGATCGACACCACCAACGTGCTGTTCATCGTGGCGGGCGCGTTCGCCGGTCTCGACGACATCATTTCCCAGCGTGCGGGCAAGAAGGGCATCGGTTTCGGCGCCCCGCTGCACACCAAGGGTGACGACATCAACCTCTTCAGCGAGGTGCTGCCGGAGGACCTGCACAAGTTCGGGTTGATCCCGGAGTTCATCGGCCGGTTGCCCGTGGTGACCACGGTCACCCAGCTCGACCAGGTGGCGCTCATGCAGATTCTCACCGTGCCCAAGAACGCCCTGGTGCGCCAGTACCAGCGCATGTTCGAACTCGACGGTGTGGAGCTCGACTTCGAGCAGCCGGCGCTGGAGGCCATCGCCGACCTCGCCGTGTTGCGCAAGACCGGCGCCCGCGGGCTGCGCGCCATCATGGAGGAGGTGCTCGGGCCGATCATGTTCGAGGTGCCGTCCGCCACGGATGTCGCCCGCGTCGTGGTCACTCGGGAGTCCGTTCTCGAGAACGCGGCCCCCACCATCGTGCTGCACTCGTCGCGCCGCGAGGAGAAGTCGGCCTAAGCCGACCCCTCCCTGTCCCGTCAGACCGCCCCCGCCTCCTCGGCGGGGGCGTTTCTGCGTTCCACCCCTGCCGTCTCGCGCCCCACCCGGCGTCGGTCTGGCGCCGACTGTTCCCATTCCGGACACATGCGCCCGGTGCGCCGGCACCACTTGTCCGCACCGGGAACAGTTGCAGCGGGCGGGGGTCCGGGCGCGTTCGGGTTGACAGAAGGCTCCTCGGGGATATGTAATATATTGCATGCCGGTTCCCGTTCCTGATGCCACCCATCGCCCCGCCTCGCTGCGCGACTACGCCTACGACGCCCTCCGCACGGCCATCGTCGACGGCACCCTGGCGCCGGGGGAGAAGCTGCGGGACGCCGAGCTGGAGTCCTGGCTCGGCGTGAGCCGCACGCCGATCCGTGAGGCCATAACGCGGCTGGAGGCGGCGGGGTTGGTGCGCACCGAACGAGCCCGCCAGACCATCGTGGCGCCCCTGGATGAGCGTGCGGCGATGAACGCCCAGGCCATTGCGGCGTCGCTGCACGAGCTGGCCGCGCGCGAGGCCGTCGCCCAGCTCACGGCCGCCGACCTCGCTCTCATGACGGCCGCCAACGAACGGTTCCGGCTGGCCCTGGCGGCGAACGACGTCGACGCCGCCATCACCGCGGATGACGACTTCCACGGTGTCGCCGTGCGGGCCAGTGCCAACGAGCTGCTGCCCGCGCTGCTCGAGCAGGTCACCCCCACGTTGAGGCGCCTCGAGCGGGCCCGGTTCTCCTCCCTGGCGGGTCGGGCATCCGTGGCCGACCATGAGCGCATCATCCGCCTGTGCGCGGACGGGCTGGCCATCGAGGCCGGAGCCGCCGTTCGGGAGAACTGGCTCACCCTGGGCCGGATGCTCGCCACGGCCGCCGAGCACCACGCCGACTGACCTTCCCACTGCACCGCCCACCCACACCGCTCACCCCACACCGCTCACCCCACAACAAAGGACCCCATGGCACTGCGCGATTTCCCCCGTCACCCGCTCACCTTCGGCCCGAGCCCGATCCACCCGCTGGACCGGCTGAGCGCCCACCTCGGCGGCGCCCGCATCTGGGCCAAGCGCGAAGACGTCAACAGCGGTCTCGCCTTCGGCGGCAACAAGACCCGCAAGCTCGAGTACCTCATTCCGGAGGCCCTCGCCCAGGGCGCCGACACCCTGGTGTCGATCGGCGGCATCCAGTCCAACCACACCCGGCAGGTCGCCGCGGTCGCCGCGCACCTGGGCCTCAAGGCCGTGCTCGTGCAGGAACAGTGGGTGGACTGGCCCGACAGCGTGAACGACAGGGTCGGCAACATCCTGCTGTCCCGCCTCACGGGAGCGGATGTGCGCATCTCCTCCGACGGCTTCGGTATCGGGTTCAAGGACTCCTGGACGCAGGCCATCGCCGACGTCGAGGCCGCCGGCGGCACGCCGTACCCGATCCCGGCCGGCGCCTCTGACCACCGCCTCGGGGGGCTGGGTTTCGCCAACTGGGCGCACGAGGTCGCCGCGCAGGAGGCCGAGCTCGGTGTGTTCTTCGACACCATCGTCGTGTGCAGCGTCACGGGCTCCACGCACGCCGGCATGATCGCCGGGTTCGCCGACCTGGAGACGAACTTCGGGGGCGCCAAGCGCCGGGTGATCGGCATCGACGCATCGGCCAAGATCGAGGCGACCCGCGACCAGGTCGCCCGTATCGCCCGCAACACCGCGGAACTGATCGGTGTGGGCCGTGCCATCGCCGACGAGGAGATCACGGTGCTGGAGGGCTGGGCCGGCGACTTCTACGGCATCCCCGTCGAGTCGACGAACGATGCCATCCGGCTCACCGCGAGCCTGGAGGGCGTGATCATCGACCCCGTCTACGAGGGCAAGTCGATGGCCGGACTGATCGACCTGGTCACGAGCGGCGACATTGGCCCCGACAGCAACGTGCTCTACGCCCACCTGGGCGGCCAGCCGGCCATCAACGCCTACAGCGCGCTCTACCACTGAGCCGCCGCGCCGCAGCTGCGACGCTCCGCAGCCACGCTCCCACCGGCCAACTGTTACCGTTCCGGACAAGTGCGCCCGGTGTGCCGGGCGCATTTGTCCGCACGGGGAACAGTTGCTGGGAGCGAGTGGGGCGGGCGGCGGGCGGCGGGCGACGCGGGCGGCGGGCGGCTAGTTGAGGCCGCGGCGGTCGAGGAGGGGCTGGATGTGCGCGTCGCGACCGCGGAAGTCGCGGTAGGCGGCCAGGGGGTCGCCGCTGCCGCCCACGCCCAGGAGCCGGGCGCGGAACCTGTCGCCGTTGGCCCGGGTGAGGCCGCCGTTCTCGGTGAACCAGGCCACGGTGTCCGCGTCGAGCACCTCGCTCCAGATATACGAGTAGTAGCCGGCGTCGTAGCCGCCGGAGAAGGTGTGCGCGAAGTAGGTGCTGGCATACCGGGTGGGCACCGCCGGGTTGTCCAGGCCCACGGCGGCCAGCGCGTCGGCCTCGAACCCGGCCACATCCGTGACGGTGTCGTCGGCGCCGATGCGGTGCCAGGCCTGGTCCAGCAGCGCGGCGGCGAGGTACTCGCTGGTGGCGAAGCCCTCGTTGAAGGTGGCAGATTCGCGGATGCGGTCGACGAGTTCCTGGGGCATCGCCTCGCCGGTGCGGTAGTGCCTGGCATAGTTCTCCAGCACCTCCGGCCAGAGCATCCACATCTCGTTGACCTGACTGGGGAACTCGACGAAGTCGCGGTAGACATTGGTGCCGGCGAACCGCGGATAGGTGACCTGGGCGAACAGGCCGTGCAGGGCGTGGCCGAATTCGTGGAAGAGGGTGTTCACCTCGTCGAAGCTGAGCAGGGTGGGAGAGCCGGCGGCCGGCTTGGACACGTTGAGGTTGTTGGTGACGATGGTCGGGGTGCCCAGCAGGCTGGACTGCGAGACGAGGGAGTTCATCCAGGCGCCGCCGCGCTTGGAGTCGCGGGTGTAGAAGTCCGCGATGTACAGGCCGACGGGGCTGCCGTCCTCGTCCGCGACCTCGAACACCCGCGCCTCCGGATTCCAGGCCGTCAGGTCCGGCCGCTCGGTGAACGTGACACCGTAGAGCCGGGTGGCGGCGAAGAAGACGCCGTCGTGCAGAACCCGCTCCAGTTCGAAGTACGGACGCATGCCGCTTGTGTCCACGTCGAACGTCGCCTGACGCACCTTCTCGGTGTAGAACGCCCAGTCCCAGGCAGCGAGGTCGAAGTCGCCGCCGGAGTCGCGCACCGCCGCCTGCAGCGCCTGCTGTTCGGCCTCTGCGTTCCGCGCCGCCGCGGGGGCGAGCCGGCCGAGCATGTCGGCGACGGCCTCGGGGGACTTCGCGGTCTCGTCCGCCGTGACGTAGGCGGCGTGGCTATCAAAGCCGAGCAGGCGGGCCCTCTGGGCGCGCAGCCGGGTGATCTCGAGCACCAGGTCGCGGTTGTCGTGCTCGCCGCCACGGATGCCGCGGGACCGCGACGCCGTGAGCAGGCGTTCCCGCACCGCCCGATTGCTCAGCGACGCGAGGTACGGGTGGCTGGTGGGCAGCACCAGGGTGATGACGTACTTGTCGGTGAGCCCGCGCTCCCTGGCGGCCTCGGCCGCGGCCGAGATCTCGCCGTCGCCGAGACCGTCGAGATCGGCGACGTCGTCGATCACGACAGCGAGGTCGTTGGTGTCGGCGAGCAGGTTCTTCTCGAACCGCGTGGTGAGGGTGGACAGGCGCATGTTCAGGTCGCGCAGGGTGTCCTTGTCGGCGTCGGACAGTGCTGCTCCGGCGAGGGTGTACTCGGTGTAGTACCGCTCGAGCAGGTAGGCGGTCTCGGGGTCGAGACCGAGAGCGTCTCTGCGGTCATAGAGGGCGGCGATGCGCGCGTACAGGGCCTGGTCGAGACGGATGGCGTCGGTGTGGGCCGCGAGCAGGGGCGCGAGCTCCTCTTCGAGGGCGGTGCCGAACTCCGAGGAATCGGACGAGCTCAGCGAGAAGAACACCGTCGCCACGCGTGTGAGCACCTGGCCGCTCCGCTCGAGGGCCACGAGGGTATTCTCGATGGTCGGTTCGGCCGGATCCGCGGTGATGGCGGCGATTTCGGCGAGTTGCTCGGCCATGCCGGCGTCGAACGCCGGGCGGTAGTGCTCGTCGCGAATCTCGGCGAACGGCGGCAGCTGGTACGGCAGGGTGCTGGGAGCGAGGAACGGATTCGAGGAGTCGGCCATCGACCCAGCCTAGTGTCGGGCCCGGTGCGTGTGCCGGTGCGGTGCGCGGCACACCGTCGTAGGATCTGGCCATGAACGACACCCCCGACCGGCAGGAGACCGCGCCGCGTGACCTGCCCCCGCTCGGGCACGAGCACCCGCAGCACGAGCACCTGCAGCGAGTGCTCACCTGGCGCACCGTGGCGAATTCGGCGGCGTACCTGGTGCCATACCTGAAGCCGGGACTCACCCTGCTCGATGTGATGTGCGGTCCGGGCACCGTGACGGTGGACCTTGCCCGCAGGCTCGCGCCCGGCCGGGTGTACGGGCTGGACGCGTCGGCCACCGCGGTGGAGCAAGCGGCCGGTCTCGCCTTCGACGAGGGTGTGGGCAACGCGAGCTTCGTGGTGGGCGATGTGTACGCCCTGCCGGTGGCCGACGCATCCGTCGACATCGTGCACGCTCACCAGGTGCTGCAACTCGTCGATGATCCCGTGGCGGCGGTGCGGGAGATGCGTCGGGTTCTGAAGCCAGGCGGCATCCTCGCTGCTCGCGATGCAGACTATGGGGCAGCCGCCTGGTACCCGAAGCTGCCGGCCTTGGCGGCATGGATGGCGGTGTACCGCGCGCTGCACAGCGCAAGCGGCGGCGACCCAGACGCCGGTCGCGCGCTCAAGGCCTGGGCGAGGCAGGCTGGATTCGCCGAGGTGACCAGCAGCGCCTCGATCTGGTGTTTCGCTTCGGCGGCGGAACGGGAATGGTGGGGAGAGTCCTGGGCGCAACGCGCCACCGAGGCGGACTTCGCGGCCAGGGCCATCGAGGCCGGAGTGGCACGGTTGGCGGACCTGCACGAGATCAGTGCCGCCTGGCGGCAGTGGGCGCTGGATCCCGACGGCTGGTTCGTTCTGGCACACGGCGAGATCATCGCCGTGCGGTAGCACCGTGCGGTAGAAAGGGTAGCGATGCCCATTCTCTCCGCGGTTCAGCACAGGGCCGAGACCCACCCACTGCAGCTCGCCGTGCAGATCGGCGACGATCAGCTCAGCTATGCCCAGCTGCGTAATGCGGTGCTGAAGCGGCTCAGCGGCACACCGCTGGGCAGATCCCGCCCGGCCGGCCCCGCTGTCGTCAGCCAGCCCAATGGCCTCGAGTTCGTTGTGCAGTTCCTCGCCGGTGTCGCCGGCGGCGGCAGCGTCGCCGTACTCGATCCGGGGTGGCCAGCGGAGCAGCAGGCCGAGGTGACGGCCCGGCTCAGCAGGCTCGGCACCGCGCCCGCTTCCACGGTCCCGGAGACCGTCCTGACCGACGGGCCGCCGGAGTCCACTTTCCTCTACGGCTTCACGTCGGGCACGACAGCGCTGCCCAAGGCGTTCCGGCGCACCCGGCGCTCCTGGCAGCAGTCGTTCTCGCGAAGCGCCGAGGTGCTCGGCCTCACCCGGCACGACAGCACCCTCGCGCCCGGACCGCTCAGCGCCAGCCTGAATCTCTATGCCCTGGCCGAATCCCTCCACGTCGGGGCGACCTTTCACGCGCTGCCGAGTTTTGACGTGGCGTCGGCGCTCGACTGCATCGAGAACCACGGCATCACCCGGCTGGTGGCCGTGCCGGCCGTGCTGCGGATGCTGGCCCAGCGCGGGTTGGCGGCGAACCGGCTGTGCCAGGGGGTCACCGGCATCGTCAGCGGGGGCGCCAAGCTCGACCGTGACACCACCCGGCTGCTGCAGCGGTGGGCACCCGCCGCGACCCTGTTCACCTACTACGGCGCTGCAGAGCTCGGATTCGTGTCCGTCACGGCGCTGGCCCCCGGCCAGGTGCCGGAGCCCACCGAAACGGCCGTTGGGCTGCCCTTTCCCGGGGTGCGAATCCGGATCGTCGACCAGGATGACGAACCTGTCGCACCCGGGGCGGCCGGAATCATCCAGGTCGCAAGCGGCCTGGTCTGCGACGGCTACCTCTGGGACGACGACGGGACGGCCTTCCACCGCCGCGGCGCCTGGTGCACCGTGGGCGACCACGGCTTCCTCGACGGGGCGGGTGTGCTGCACCACCTGGGTCGCAGCCACGACATGATCGTGAGCGCGGGCAGCAACGTCTACCCGCAGGAAGTGGAGGCGGCCCTGCAGTCGGCGCCGGGAGTGCGAGCCGCCGTGGTGACTGGTCTGCCCGACGGGAGCCGCGGCTCCCGGGTGGTCGCCGCTGTGCTCGCTGACGCCGACCTGCTCGCCGGGACCGACCTGGACGCCGCGGGCCTGCGCGCCGTGTGCAGCGCGGCGCTGGCGGCTCCGAAACGGCCACACGACTACTACAGGTTGAGCGAACTGCCCCTCACGGCGGCCGGCAAAGTCAGCCGCAGCGTCCTCGGCCGCTGGATCAAACAGGGAGACCCACGTGTCGTTCGAATCCGCTGACCGGGAGCCGGTGATCCTGCTCGGCCGACGCACCGCCTTCGCCCGCCGTCACGGCGCCCTGCGCACCGTCACCCAGGACAACCTGTTGGCGCCGGTGCTCGCCGCCGTGGTGGCCGCAGTGTTGTCCGACACCGGGCTCCCGGCGGTGAGGGTGGATGACGTGATCATCGGCAACGCTGTCGGTGGCGGCGGCAATGTGGCCCGCCTGGCCCTGCTGACTGCGGGCCTGCCGGTCACGGTGCCCGGGCAGACCATCGACCGCCAGTGTGGGTCGGGGCTCGAGGCCATCGTGCTGGCCTGCCGGCTCGTTCAGGCCGGTGCCGGCAGCCTCTACCTCGCCGGTGGGGTCGACAGCACCAGCACGGCACCGCTCCGCGCCCATCGCCTCAGCTCCACGGCCGACGCGCCGGACTTCTACGACCGGGTGCGCTTCGCCCCGGACGACCTGGGAGACCCGGACATGGGCGTCGCCGCCGACACCGTCGCGGCTGTCTACGGCATCACCCGGGCACGCCAGGATGCCTTCGCCCTGCGCAGTCATCAACTCGCCGTGGCCGCGAGAGCGGCAGGTGCCTTCGAGGAGGAGATCGTGGCCGTGCAGACGCCGGCCGGGCCGTTCGCCGTGGACTCCGGTCCGCGCCCGGGGCTGGAGGAGAGCTTGCTGGCTCGCTTCCAGGCCGCGTTCACTCCGGCTGGATCCGTCACCGCCGGCAACTCCTGCGCTGACGCCGATGGTGCGGTGGTGGTTGTGGTGACGAGCCGGGCCCAGGCTGACGCCTGGGGGGCATCCGGATACCTGAGCTTCGTCGATGCGGTGCCGGCGGGCGTCGACCCCACGCTACTGGGCGTGGGCGGGGCAGCGGCCGGGCAGGCGCTCTTCGCCCGCACCGGGCTGTCGGCCGGCGACGTGGACCGGGTGGAGTTCACGGAGGCGTTCGCCGCCCAGGTGTTGGCCTCGCTTGACCTGATGGGCCTGCCGGCGGACCTGGCCAACCAGCAGGGCGGGGCGCTGGCCCTCGGGCACCCTTACGGCGCCTCCGGGGCGATGCTGGTGCTGCGGCTCCTGCAGCAGGCGCGCACCGGCTCGTCACCGGGGGAGCTCTGCCTGAGCGCTCTCAGCATCGCGGGTGGTCTCGGCCTGGCCGCGCTCTGGCGGTGGGAAACGCCGAAGCGCTGACCGCGTGCCAGGTCAGATCCAGTCGTCCTCGTCGTCCATGACCACGGCGGGCTGCGTGATGGTGGCGCTGTCTTCCTTCGGATCGAACCGGATGACGGTGCCGTCGTCGAGTTCGATGACCGGGTTGCCCTCCAACCAGGTGAGGGTCCAGCGCCAGCCGCTGGTGTCGTCGGGCAGAGCGGCGAGGTCACCCTCCACGGCCTGCAGGGCGATGACGACAACTTCGGGCAAGCTGGTCGGCGGCGTGGCGCCGAGGGACCAGCGGGTTCCGAGCTGCATGGTTAGACCTCTGCCTCGTAGGTGACCCAGCTGGTGCGGGCGCCGACCTCGTCGTAGAGCTTCTGAGCGGTCTCGTTGTCGGCGGCGGTGATCCACTGCAGCTGACGGTAGTTGTGCGCCTTGGCATAGTCCTTGGCGAAGTCCAGCAGGGCCCGGCCGACGCCGGCGTCGCGGGCATCCGGTGCCACAAACAGGTCGTCGATGAAGAGCCCGACATCGCCGCTCAGGGTACGCGGGAACGGGCGGTAGAGCGTGAACCCGACGAAGTCACCGTTGTCGGCCACGGCGACCGCACCGTCGAGGTCGTGGTTCTTGTCGATGATCCAGCTCCACACCCGCAGCGCCTTCTCGTCGGTGAGATCGCTCTTGTAGAACTCGCTATAGCCCTCGAAGAGACCCAGCCAGGGGAAGAAATCCTTGTCGCCCAGCGGGCGGACCTGTACAGACATGCGGTTCTCCTTTAGATTTCCGACACCGTGGCGAGCACGATATCAGTGACGACCAGCTCGTCGGCCTCGACAAAGGTCAAGTCCTCGATCCGGCCTACTGCTTTCAAGTCGGCGGCGACCTGCCTGAGCAAGACCACATCAGCCGCCGTGCCTCCGATGGTGGCCGAGATGACGGCCGACTTCTGTGAGGCCTTGGCGTCGGTCTTGGCGCGGCGGATGCCGGTGAGCGCCCGGCTGGCGAGGTCGAGCAGCGCGAGGGTGTCGGCGTCGGCGGTTGTCGCACACGCGACGGGCCACGGCGCGCGGTGCACCGAGTCGTCGTTCGACCAGGACCAGGCTTCCTCGGTGGCGAATGGCACGAAGGGTGCGAACAGGCGCAGCAGGGTCGACAGCGCCTGGCGCAGGGCGGCGACGGCCGATGCCTGCTCCGGGCCGGCCTCGCCGTAGGCGCGTTCCTTCACCAGTTCGAGGTAGTCGTCGCAGAACGTCCAGAAGAAGCTCTCGGTCAGCTCCAGCGCGCGGGCGTGGTCGAAACCGTCGAAGGCCGTTGTGGCCTGGCCGACCACGACGTCCAGGCGGGCGAGCATGCTCGTGTCGATGGGCTCGGTGACCGGCGCCGCGTCATCGCCGGCGAAGCCGAGGATGAACTTGCTGGCGTTGAGGATCTTGATCGCCAGTCGGCGGCCGATCTTGATCTGAGTGGGGTTCTTGGGGTCGAAGGCCGCGTCGGTGCCCAGGCGCGACGATGCCGCCCAGTAGCGCACAGCGTCAGAGCCGTGCTGCACGAGGACGTCGGCGGGGGTGACCACGTTGCCCTTGGACTTCGACATCTTCTTGCGGTCGGGGTCGACGATGAAGCCGGAGAGGGCGGCGTGCTTCCACGGCGACTCGCCGTGCTCGAGCTCGGCGCGCAACAGGGTGGAGAACAACCAGGTGCGAATGATGTCCTGGCCCTGCGGACGCAGCGAGTACGGGTAGACGAGGTCGAACAGCTCGGGGTCGCGCTCCCAGCCGCCGGCCAGCTGCGGGGTGAGCGACGAGGTCGCCCAGGTGTCCATCACGTCCACCTCGCCGACGAAACCGTTGGCCGCTCCGCGCTGGTCCGCGGTGTAGCCGGGGGCGACATCCGACGACGGGTCGACGGGCAGCAGGTCGCCGGTGGCGATGATCGGCTGGTCGAAGACGGGGTTGGCGTCGGCGTCGAGCGGGTACCAGACGGGCAGCGGAACCCCGAAGAAGCGCTGGCGGGAGACCAGCCAGTCACCGGTGAGGCCGTTGACCCAGTTCTCGTAGCGCACGCGCATGAACTCAGGATGCCACTGCAGGGCCGTTCCGTGTTCGATCAGGCGGGCGCGGAGCTTCTCGTCGCGGGCGCCGTTGCGGATGTACCACTGGCGGGTGGAGACGATCTCGAGGGGCTTGTCGCCCTTCTCGAAGAACTTCACGGGGTGCACGATAGGCTTCGGCTCGCCGATCAGGTCGCCGGATGCGCGGAGCAGGTCGACCATGGCCTGCTTGGCCGAGAAGACCGTCTTGCCGGCCAGCTGAGCGTAGGCGGCCTGTGCGTCCGGGCTGACGATGACGTCGGGCGCCTCGGCGATGATGCGGCCGTCGAAGCCCATGATGGCGCGGTTGGGCAGGTCGAGTTCACGCCACCAGACCACGTCGGTGACGTCACCGAAGGTGCAGATCATGGCGATGCCCGAGCCTTTGTCCTTCTGGGCGAGGTGGTGGGCGAGAATCGGGATCTCGACGTCGAAGATCGGGGTGCGCACCGTGGTGCCGAAGAACGGCTTGTAGCGGTCGTCGTCCGGATGCGCCACGAGGGCGACACACGCGGCAAGGAGTTCTGGGCGGGTGGTCTCGATCTCGATGGTGGAGCCATCCGGCTTGTGGAAGGAGACCCGGTGGTACGCGGCGGGCATCTCCTTGTCTTCGAGCTCGGCCTGGGCGACGGCGGTGCGGAAGGTGACGTCCCACAGGGTGGGCGCCATGGCCTGGTAGGCCTCGCCGCGGTTGACGTTGCCGATGAACGCGAGCTGGGAGGCGGTGATCGACTCCGGCGCGATGGTGCGGTAGCTCTGGGTCCAGTCCACGGACAGGCCCAGGGTGCGCCAGAGTTCTTCGAACTGCTTCTCGTCCTCGACGGTGAGGCGTTCACAGAGTTCGATGAAGTTGCGGCGGCTCACCGGCAGCTGGTCTGCGGCCTTGGTGCTCTTGCCGTCGCCGCCCTCGAACGGCGGCACGAAGTCGGGAGTGTACGGCAGCGACGGGTCGCAGCGCACGCCGTAGAAGTTCTGCACGCGGCGCTCGGTGGGCAGGCCGTTGTCGTCCCAGCCCATCGGGTAGAAGACGCTCTTACCGCGCATCCGCTGGAATCGGGCGACGACGTCGGTGTGGGTGTAGCTGAACACATGGCCGATGTGCAGGGAGCCGGAGGCTGTGGGCGGCGGGGTGTCGATCGAGAAGATCGAGGCCTTGGTGGCGCCGGCACGGTCGAAACGATAGGTGCCCCGCGCTTCCCAACTGGTTTCCCATTTGGCTTCCAGCCCTTCGAGGGCGGGCTTTTCGGGAACGCGGTCAGCGTTGGTCATGACACTCCGATTCGATTCAGCGGCACCGTGTCGATGGTGAGGTGCCTTCAGTACTGCTGAACCAATCTAGCCGATCTGGTGCCCGCGGCAGCACGATGACCCTCCGAACGGGCTGATCCGGGCCTTGTTCGGGGCTCAGGCAGCGGTGAGACGGTCGAGCACAGGGCTGCTCAGGGCGAGAATTCGTTCACGCCCCTGCAGGTTGCCGAGTAAGGCATCTGACGATGTTTCAAATTCAGCTTGCGCTTGAGGATGTCTCACCGATATCTTGACCACAAGGGCAAACGAATTTTTGGGTCTACCGGGTTTTTTCCTTGGATGGGACAGCTCAGTTTTTCGATTGGGTCGTCCATCGCGGCTTCCATTGTGGACCCCGATTTGCACTCGATCCAAAGGACCTGCCATGAGCAAACCCAGTATTCTCACCCGACGGATCGTAACCGTGGCGGTTGGCCCGGCAGCCATCCTGGTCGCCGGCCTGATGGTATTCCAGGCCTCAAACGCGGCGTTCTCATCGTCGACTCGCAACCCGGGCAACAGTTGGAGCACCGGCAGCGTGACCCTCACCGACGATGACAACGGCACCGCCGGTTTTCAGGTGACCAATGCAACCCCTGGTGACACTGGACAGAAGTGCATCGTCGTGACGGCGTCGTCGTCAGTTCCTGGCATTGTGAAGGCATACGTGCAAAACCTTTCGCCGTCTGCCCAGGGGCTTGAGGATTACATCACCTTGATCATCGAACAGGGCACAGGCGGAAGCTTCGCTGACTGCACCGGCTTCACCGTCGACCCGACTGTCACGGTCTTGCCTGCTGAGTCACTGACAACACTGTCGACTGTCAACCAGAATTACGCCACCGGCGGCAGCGCGTGGGCCACCACCGGGAACACGGCAGGGGAATCCCGGACGTACAGAGGCACCTGGGAATTCGACGCAACTGGCCTGTCGCAGCTCGAAATCGATGCTCTCCAGGGCGCATCGACAAGCATCGACCTGGTTTGGGAGCTGCAGAACAGCAACTAGGTCAACTCGTAGACCCCTCGTAGTGCCCGACAGATCAGGTGGCAGTGTCCCTCGACAGCGGTTCCACCGACAGCATGGTCGGACCCCAGCCTCGCGCAGCTCGCGCGGGCTGGGGCTTTCTTACCATCGCCACACTGTCGCGGGCGTACCTGGTACTAGTGCTCGCGCTGGGAGCCTGCGCCACCCTGCCGATGGTCACCGGTCTCACCGGCTCCATCGTGCAGAGCGGCTCCATGGAACCTCTGATCAGCGCCGGAGACATTGTCCTCTCCGAACCGATGGAGGAGGATACTCCGCCGCCCCTCGGTCTCGTCGTGAGTTTTCCGGCTCCGGCTGGGTCGGCGACAGAAGGTACCGTGCTTCACCGAGTGGTGGGCGCCAACGAAGACGGGTCGCTGATCACGGCGGGGGACGCGAATCAGAGCGTGGACAGTTCTGCACTTGACCGGACCGACATCATCAGCCAAGCACGCCTGCTGATCCCCTGGATCGGGCTGCCGGCATTCTGGCTGACCACGGCAGCAACAGCACCCCTGGTCCTATGGATTCTGGTGAGCGCGGCGGCAGTGGTCATCGTTGTCCTGGACGGCCCCGCCAACCCCCGACCACCGCGCAGCCCACGCAGTCAACGACGTCCGCCACGCTCACCCGGCCGAAAAAGACTTCAGCGGCTGCACGCGGCGGAGTTGGTCGCCCTGGGCGTCATCAGCACCCTGATCGCGGCCACCGTGGTTGCGGTCCCGCCGACCGCGGTGACCGCGGCCTTCAGCGCGACTACGATAATGGCTGGAAACTCCTGGGAGACCGCCGGTCCGGCGACCCAGTTGGTCTTCACAACCGCGCCCTCAGGGTCGACGGGCGGGTCTGCTCTCCCCGGGCAACCCGTCGTCACTATCCGGAACGCCGCGGGAGAAACGACTTCGAGCACGGCGAGCGTGACCCTGACGCTGACGAACGCCGCCGGGGCCACCCTCGCCTGCACGACCAATCCGGTTTCTGCCGTCGCCGGACGCGCAGCCTTTGCCGGTTGTCGCGTGGACCGTGCGGGAACATACACGCTGACAGCTAGTTCCGGGGCCCTGCCCGCGGCGGTCAGCACTGCTTTCACCATTCAGACGGGCCCGGCCGCCAGAATCGTCTATACGACCCAACCGGGGTCAGCCACAGTGAACGCCGCCTTCGCCGCGCAGCCAGTCCTGGCGGTCCAGGATGCCGGCGGCAACACCGTCGCCAGCACGGCGGCGGTCACCCTTGCGCTCACCAGCGCGGCGGGGGCGACCCTGGCCTGCACGACGAATCCCAAATCCGCCGTGGCCGGAACGGCCACGTTCGCCGGCTGCAAGATCAGCAGGCCGGGCAGCTACACCCTCACCGCCACGTCCGCCGGCTTGACCTCCGCGGTCAGTGGAACCGTCTCGATCAGCTCCGGCCCGGCCTCCCGCCTGGTATTCACGACCAGCCCGTCAGGCGCCACGGGCGGTACCACGTTCGGCACCCAACCCGTGGTGGCCGTTCGCGATGCCGGCGGCAATGCCGTCGCCGGTGCCACACCGATAACCCTGGCCCTTACGACCCCCGCCGGAGCGACACTGACCTGCGCCGCGAATCCGGCATCAAACGCGACCGGCATCGTCTCGTTCTCGGGTTGCCTCGTCGACCGGGCGGGCACCTACACCGTCACCGCGAGCTCAGGAACACTGACCACCGCGGTGAGTGCGAGCTTCACCGTGACGGTGGGACCGGCCACGAAGTTGGGCTTCACCTCCGCGACATCCACCACCCGGTACAACACCACCTTCGACACGCAGCCGCAGGTCGCCATTCAGGATGCCGGCGGCAACACTGTTGTCAGTACCGGAGCCGTAACTCTGCGACTCACGACCGCGGGTGGAGCAACGCTGTACTGCACAACGAACCCGAGGTCTGCTGTCTCCGGGGTCGCGTCGTTCTCGGGATGCCGCATCGACAAGGCCGGCAATTACACTTTGACCGCGACCTCCGGCACGCTGGCAGCGGCGGTCAGCGGCACGTACTCCGTCACCCCCGGTCCGGCAACTCAGCTCGCCTTCAGCGTCAACCCCAGCGGCGCCTCCGGCGGGGCTGCCTTCTCTGCCCAACCCACAGTCCTGGTCCAGGATGCGGGCGGCAACACCGCAAGCATCGCGGTGGCGGTGACTCTGAGCCTCACGACTCCCAACGGGGCGACGCTCATCTGCACGGCCAATCCGGTCTCCGCGCAATCCGGTGTGGCCACCTTCTCCGGATGTGCCGTCAACCGTGCCGGCAGCTACACCCTCCGTGCAGTATCGGGTAGCCTCGCCGCGGCCACGAGCGCGACCTTCACGGTCGCGACGGGGCCGGCGGCACGTCTGGTCTTCTCGGCCGCACCAGGGACAACGACGTCGGGGACAACATTTGCGACCACCCCCTCAGTGACAGTGCAGGACGCTGGCGGAAACGCCGTCGCCGCCTCAGGACAGGCCAGTCTCGCCCTCACCTCGGCCGCCGGTGCGACCTTGGTGTGCGCGGCGAATCCCGTATCGGCCTCCTCGGGTGTGCGCTTCAGCTTCACAGGCTGCAGCATCGACAAGGCCGGGACCTACACTCTCACCGCCACCTCGGGTGCCCTGGCCAGCGCCGTGAGTTCGTCGTTCACCATCACGGCAGGTACGGCCGCCAAGCTGGTCTTCATCGCGTCTCCGTCAGGTGGCACCGTCAACCAGGTCTGGGGTACGCAGCCGAGCGTTGGTATTCAGGATGCCCACGGCAATACTGTGTCCAGTTCCGCAGGAATCACCCTGAGGCTGACCACACCGGGCGGAGCTACGCTCACGTGCACCAGCAATCCTCGTGCGGCGTCTGCCGGAGTGGCGACGTTCGCGGGGTGCCGCACGAATCGTTCGGCGACATACACTCTCACGGCCGCCTCCGGGACCCTCACCGCGGGGGTCAGTTCCAGTTTCACCATCGGCCAGTAACGCGGGTCTGCCCGATCGGTGGAGGTGGTCTTGGCCTGAAGCTGATTCGGCCGACGTCTCATATCGGCACGTCTTCTCGGGGCGTTAGAAGGGTGGAGGGGTGTCCGGGGCATCCGGCCGGGGCTCGGGCGTAGGCCGGTCGCTTCTGGGGGTCGGTGTGGGTGGTGGTCCGAGGGTGGTTTCGGGGTAGGTGCGGTGGGTGGCGCCGGCCGGGGAGGTCCAGACCAGCACCCCGCCGGGTTCCTGCACGACCGACCACAGGGTCTGGTGCTTGAGCCGGTGGTGGGGGCCGCAGAGGTGGGCGAGGTTGTCGTAGTCGGTGGGTCCGCCGTGCTCCCACGCTGTGGTGTGGTCGATCTCGCTGCGGGATGCCGGCCGGGTGCAGCCGGGGAACCGGCAGGTGCCGTCTCGTAGTCTGAGCCAGCGGCGGAGGTCGGCGGGGACGGTGTAATGCTCTTTCCCGACGGAGAGCACGGCACCGGTTTCCGGGTGGGTCAGCAGCCGGGTGAGGCTGGGCGCTCCGCCGGTGATCTCCCGGGCGACGTCGGCGGGGATCGGCCCGTATCCTTCGAGAAAACCGGGCTCCTCGGTGCGACCCAGCAGGGTGAGCACCGGGACGGTGATCATCACCTGCCCGTGGATGCCGCCGCCGGTGCCGGTCGGGGTGACGCCGTCCAGGGTCAGGTCCGCCAGCGCGTCGGCGCAGATCTGGCCGATGGTGCGGCGCTGGTCCTCCGGGATGTTGTCGTCCTGGCGTTCGGCGTCCTGCGTGGCCTGGGCGATGCGGGTGAGTCGGTCGTGCGCGGCTTGGGTTTGCGCGGCGGTGCCGTACCAGGTGAGAGTGCCCATGCCGTCTGGTCGGCCCTCCCACCACACTCCCCGGTCAGCGATTGCGGCGGTGGCGCGGGTGGTGAGGGTTTCCGGGTGCCGGTGTTCCCGCAACCGTCGGGCCTTGACCTTGAGTTTGCCCACGGTGAGGTCTTTGGCCGCGGGCAACAGCTCTGCTTCCAGCTCGGCGGCTTCCTCGAGGGAGATGAAGCTGAGCTGCTCCATCAACACCTGCCCGTGCCGGTAACTGATCTCACCCTGGCTCATCGCCGTGAGGGTCAACGTCATCGGCCCGGCGAACAACGCGGATTCGCCGATCAGGTTCTCCGCGGTGCGATCGGCCACATGCAGGGCGCAGGCGACCTCGCTGATCACGGTGCGGCGGGCGATCTCCTGGTCTTCCCAGGCGGCGATCGTCCGCGGACTTGCCTGCGCGTCGGTGAGGACCGGGCCGCGCGCCCGCTCGAGGGCGTAGTCGGGGTTGAGCAGTTTCGCGTTCATCGGGTCGCTGCTCCACTGCTGCAGGTCGGCGAGCACGCGGGCCCGTTTCGCGTTCGCTTTCGCGATGCTCCGGTGGGCTTTCTGGGCCTTCGCGACCTTCCTGGCCAGGGTTGTCCGGGCCTGCTCTTGCAGGGTGTGGCGTCGTCGGTGGGCGTGTTCGTGGGCGCCGGCATCCGGGCCGCGGGCGTCGTGATCCGGACCATCCGGATCGGGCGGGAACTGCTCTGCTGGGCTGCTCATGCGTTGATAATCGCACCCACCACCGACACTCCAACCCCTCTCGAAGGGGGTGTGGAAAGGTCGTTCGTCATGCCGTCTGTGGAGGAGCGGCGGCCTATCGGGAGCGCGGGCGACCCCGCCAGGAGGAGCGCAGAATCGGGATGGCCAGCAGTTGCATCGCGGCGACGACGAGGAATGCGTTGTTCTCGCCGAGCAGGTCGGCGACCACGCCGCCGAGCACGGCCCCGGCGGCGTAGCCGATGCTGGTGAAGGCGGAGAAGACCCCCAGCCCGGCGCCGCGGCGGGCCGGATCCAGGGTCGCGGTGGCGAGCATGGTGAGCGCCGGGTACAGCGGCGCGAAGCCGGTGCCCATCAGCACAGCACCGACCGCAGCAACGGGGAAGGAGTAGGAATAGCCGAGGATCGCCATGCCGGCGGCCAACACCACCAACGAGCCGGTGGCCGTGCGCACCGGACCCACCCGATCGGGCAACCCGCCCAGCAGCAGGCGGGTGCCGATGACGCTCGCGGCGAAGACTGTGAACACGCTGGCCGCACCAAGGAGGCCGTCGCTGGAGAGCCCGTTGTGCTCGAGGTGCACGATCAGGAACGCGAGCAGGAATCCCTCACCTGACCAGGCGAGCGCGGCGACGGTGCCGGGCCGGGCCACGGCGGTGAACGCGCTGCGCCAGTCCCGGGCTCGAGACGATCTGGTTGCCGGCACCACGGCGGCGATGCGCCGGAACGGGTCGGCGGCCGGCAGGACACAGACGAGCGCGGCCACCTGGATGATGCCGCACAGAACCCAGACGCTCTGGTATCCCCACGCCTGGTAGACCGTTTCCCCGATCTGCGGGCCCAACGCCAGTCCGAGCCAGATGCTGATGCCATAGAGGCTGAGGGCGCGCCCCCTGTTACCGGGTTCGACCGCGGAGATCACCCACGCCATGACGGCGGTTCCGAGCGCCGCGTAGCCGATGCCGAAGACCACCCTGCTGGTGGCAGCGTCCACGGCCCCGGTGGCGCCCAGGATGATCGCGAAGCCAAACGCACCCAGAATCGAGCCGATGATGGCGACCCGCTTGTGCCCGAAGCGATCGGTGGCGGCGCCGGCCGCCGGCTGCACGATGATCGACACGAAGGACGAGACCGAGACGATGAGGCCAGCCAGCGCGGATGTGCCGCCGAGCACATCCGTGGCGAACCGCGACAGCACGGGTGCGCTGGCCGAATTGGCGATGCCGGTGAGAGTGGATGCGGCGAAGATCAGCCAGAAGCGGGCGCCCAGCGTGCCGGTGGTTCCGGTGCGGCCCATCACCCGGCTGGGTGAGTGGCGACCGCGTCGGCCTGGTGCTCGACCAGGGCCTCAGCGGCCGAGTGCCCGGCGGACTTCCCGGCTGGATTCCCGGAAGCGAGCGCTCTGAAAGCGCGTTCGATCACGTCGACGACGGTCTCGGGAGCGACCCGCGGCGTGAAATGGCTGGTGTCGATCGAGGTGGTCACGGCACCGGCCCTGGCCGCCATGTCACGCTGGGCATCCGGGCGCAGCGTGCGATCCCGGCTGGCAACGAGGTACCAGCTGGGCAGCACCTGCCAGGCTGGATCGTGGGACTCCTCGTCGAAAATGGCGTTCTCGGAGCGGCGGGTCTCGCTGATCAGGGACTCGCGGTGCTCCGCGGGAACGTCCCAGCCGATCTCGGCCCAGAAGTCGCCGCCTCGCCCGGTCGACCACTCGCCGTTCTCGCCGCGCTCCATGTACTTCGACACTTCGGCCGGCTCGTACCGCCGCACGACGTCGGTGACCGATTCGTTGTGATCGGGCGCGAACGCGGCGATGTAGACGAGACCCTGCACGGCATCGTGACGGCCGGCATTGGTGATCACGGCGCCGCCATAGGAGTGGCCGACCAGGAGAACCGGGCCCTGAACGGAGTCGATCACGGCGAGGGTGTTCGCCACATCTGTTCGCAGGGACTTCAGCGGGTTGCTGACGAGAGTGTGGGGGAGACCGCGGGCTTCGAGGACCGGTGTGACGGCGCTCCAGGTGGACGGGGTACCGCCGGCTCCGTGGACGAGGACGATATGCATGGTGGTTCCTTCAGGCAAGTTCAAACGGGTTCAGGGTGAGGCGAGGTCGGGCGTGGGGCGGTGTATGAGCAGCGGTCGGTCAGGTGCCTACGCCCACTGGTCGCGGAAGTTCTGCCACGCCCACCAGTCCGGGTCGTGCCCAGGCCAGACCTCGACCCCCGGCTCGGCGTCGAGGGCGTGCAACCGGTCGATCGAGGCTTGGGCGTCCGCCGCGCCCTCCGGCAGCGCGGTGGAGCCGCAGGGCGTGGACTCGGTGATGTTCGCCCGCAGGTCGGCGGCGTCGCAGGCGAGCACGATGCTGCCCTCAGCGAGGTCCACCCTGAAGGACTGGTGACCGGGGGTGTGACCGCGGGTGTCGAGCGCCGTCAGCCCGGGGGCCAGCACGGTGTCGCCGTCGAGCAGCACGATGTCGAGGCCGTCGCGGAGGAAGTCGTCGGTGGCGGCGAAGTGCTCGAGCCCGGCCACGGTCGAGGCGAAGGTCCATTCGGCGCGCTGGAAGAGCACGGGAGGGCCGTCCGCGAGCAGGCGGAGCCCGCCGGTGTGGTCGATGTGCACGTGCGAGATGGCGCATCCGGCCAGCTCCGCCCAGTCGAGCCCGGCCGCGGCGACCTGGTCGCGCAGCGCGTCGCCCGGCGTGATGATGGCGGTGTAACTGTCCCAGTTGTAGTGGGCGGCCCTGGCCTCGGGGTCGCGGATGGTGTCGACGTTGAATCCGCTGTCGAGCAGCACCCAGCCGCGTTCGTAGACGACAGCCGCCGCGGTCACCGGTTCGAGCAGGATGCGGTAAGGGTCGCCACCGGCTATCGACACGTCCTCCCGGATCGGTTCGTAGCCGAGCACGAACCTGACGAGTCGCTGGGGCAGTCCCTCGACCGCCAGTGACGTTCCGTCGGCCCAGTCGCGGGCGGCCGGAACCGGTAAGGGGTGAGAGGTCATGGGATTCCTTCGGGGGCTGGTGGGGAGGACAGTGGGTAGTGCAGAGGGCGCAGTGCGGTGGGCGCAGTGCGGTGGTGTGCTGGGCGCTCAGGCCGTGTAGATGCTGGGCGAGGCCGCCAGGAGCTCCCGGGTGTACTCGTGCTGCGGGGCGGCGAAGACCTCGGCGACGGTGCCCCGCTCCACGATCTCGCCCGCGTACATCACGGCCAGGTCGATACCGATCCGTTTGGCCACCGCGAGGTCGTGGGTGACCATGAGGATCGCGATCCCCATCGTCTCGCGCAGCTCCTCGAGCAGGTCGAGCACGCGCGAGGCCAACGACGCATCCAGGGCGCTCACGGGTTCGTCGCAGACGAGGATGCGCGGTGACGAGGCCAGCGCGCGGGCGATGGCCACCCGTTGACGCTGTCCGCCGGAGAGTTCGCGTGGCCGGGACCGGCCGGCACGCTGGTCGAGCCCGACCCGTTCGAGGATGGCGCCGGCCTCCTCGCGGCTGTCCCGGCGGGACAGCCCCCGGGTGCGCAGGCGCTCCACGATCTGGGTGTTCACGTTCAGCCAGGGCGTGAGCGATGAGCCGGCATCCTGGAACACCAGTTGTGGCTTACCGCCTGCGGCCGAGACCCGGACAGTGCCGGAGTCGGGGGAGTCCAGCCCGGTGGCGATCCTGAGCAGGGTCGACTTGCCGCAGCCGCTCTCGCCGACCAGGGTGACAGAGCCACCCGCCGGCACGTCGAGGGACACCCCGCGCACCACGGTCAGGCGATCGCCGCGTCTGCCGTCCGCGCGGGGAAAGCTCTTGATGATGCCCTGCAGCGAGAGCACGGGTTCCGGCTCGGCGGCACGCGCCTGCCCGGGCACCGTGGGCTTGCCGACAGTCACTGCCGCCGAGACCTTGTTGATGTCCAGGCGTGCCCCCAGCAGCCGGCGGGTGTAGTCGTGCTGCGGGTCACCGAGCACCGCCGCGGCTTCGCCGATCTCGACGATCTCACCCTGGTACATCACGGCGATACGGTCGGCGATCTGTGCCGCGACGCCCAGATCGTGCGTGATCAGCACGATGGAGCAGCCGTGCTCGGCGCGCAGCCGAGCGAAGAGCTGGATGATCTGCGCCTGGACGCGCACGTCCAGGGCCGTGGTGGGCTCGTCGGCGATGAGCAACCGCGGCGTGCCGTCGTGTTCATCGGTGAGAGCACGGATGCGCAGGGAGTCCACGTCGCTGCCCGTCGGGCCCCGCACGTCACTGGTGAGCGCCGCGGCGATGCTCACGCGCTGACGGAGTCCGCCGGAGAGGCTGTGCGGCCACTGCTCCATGCGCTGCTCTGGCAGTGGCACGCCGGCGTCCACGAGGGCCGCGATGCCGCGGGCCGTGTCGGCCCCGCGTTCGCGCACCTGGCGACCGATCTTCATGGTGGGGTCCAGCGACGTCAGCGGGTCCTGGAACACGGCACCCATCAGGTGTCGGCGCACATCGCGGCGGTGCGACGGGTCGCCGTTGATCATGTCGACGCCGGCAACCCAGACCGAGCCGGTGACCGTGGTCTTGCGGCTGGCCGGCGGCAGGCCCATCAGGCAGCTGCTGAACACGCTCTTTCCCGATCCGGACTCGCCGACCAGGGCGATGATCTCGCCAGGGAGGATGTCGAGGTCGACGCCGCGGAGGGCCAGGACGGTGCCGTCGTTGGTGTCGAATTCCACCCTGAGGTCGCGCACCCGGGCGACGGGAGCGGTGCCGGTGTCGCTGCCCGAGCCTGTGTCGGTGTCTGTGTCGGTCACGAGGTGCTCCTCAGTCGGGGGTCGATCACGAGTTGAAGCATGTCGACGACGAAGTTGATCAAAACGTAGGCGCCGCCGAGCACCAGCACGACGCCGACGATGGCGGGGAAGTCCGAGGCCCCGATGGCCTTGCTCATATAGCCGCCGACGCCGGGCCAGGAGAAGATCGTCTCCACGATCACCGAGCCGGAGAAGAGCAAGCCGATCTGCAGCCCGGCCATGGACAGCGCCGGGTTGACCGAGTTGCGCAGGGCGTGCCTGGCGGTGACGGCCGACCAGGTGAAGCCCTTGGCGTGGGCGGAGCGGATGAAGTCCGCCTGCATCACCGTGCGCAGCGAGCCGCGCAGGGTGCGTCCGATGGCTACGGTGGGGCCAAGCGCCAGCACGGCGGCCGGCAGCAGCAGGTGGCGGAGGGCGTCGAGCCAGCCGGCCGGATTGCCCGCCAGGAGAGTGTCGACGAGCAGGAAGCCGGTGGGCCCCGGCGCCAGGACGGTTTCACTGCGCCCGCCCGCCGGGAACCAGCCCAGGTTTCGGTAGAGCACGAGGATGGCGAGGATGCCGACCAGGAACGTCGCCGAGCTCGACCCGGCCACGGTGACGAACCTGATCACAGAGGACAGCCAACCGGACCTGGAGCTGAGGATTCCCAGTACCAGGCCGCCGACCAGCGCCAGCACGGTGGCCACGAGAACCAGCTCGAGTGTCGCCGGCAGGAAGGCGCCGATATCGGTGGCGACAGGGTTGCGCGTGCGCAGGGAGTTGCCGAGGTCGCCGTGCAGGACGAGGTTGCCGAGGAACCGTGCGTACTGCACGAAGAACGGGTCGTCCAGGCCCAGCTGCACCCGGGCGGCCGCGACGACCTCGGGGCTGGCGGTGCGGCCGACGAGGGCGCGCACCGGGTCGGCGGGGATCAGCCGTTGGATGAAGAAGACGGCCAGTGAGAGCACCAGCATGACCCCGGCGAGCGAGGCGATGCGGGTGAGGATGAGTTTCTGCATGTCTCAGTCCGCCAATTCTCGGAGTGCGTCGCCCGCGAAGTTGGCCAGCAGGGCGACGATGAACAGGGCCACCGCCGGTGCCAACGCAATCCACGGGGCGTTGAAGATGAAGGTGAGGCCGTCGGCCGACATGCTGCCGATCTCGGCGGCCGGCGAGGCAGACCCGAGCCCGATGAACGACAGACCGGCGAGCACCAGCAGAACCGATCCCACGTCGAGGGACGCGGCCACCAGGATGGGGCCGATGCTGCCGGGCAGCACGTGCACCAGGGCCATCCGCGTGCGGGAGAACCCGCCGAGACGTGCGGCGTCGGCGTGGGGGAGCGACATGACCGTGCGCGTCTGGCCGCGCACGATCCGGGCGTACCAGGGCCACCAGGTGACGGCCACGGCGATCAGGGTGTTCTGCAGGCTCGGGCCGAGGGCAGCGACGACCATGAGGGCGACGAGGGTGCCGGGCAGGGCGAGGGCCGCGTCGGTGAGCCTCATGAGGACCGTGTCGATGATCCCGCCGAGCATGCCGGCGATGAGGCCGATGGTGCCGCCCACGAGGACGCCGAAGACGATGACCCCGAGCGCGCCGAACCAGCTGGCCTGGAGCCCGAGCAGGACGCGCGAGAAGACGTCACGTCCCTGGCTGTCGGTGCCGAGGAGGAAGTCGCCGTCAGGAGCGGTGAGCGGGGTACCGACGATGTCTTTCGCGCCGTGCGGCGTGATCCACTGGGCGACCACGAGCACCAGGGTGAGCACGATGATGAGGACCAGGGCCACCCGCTCCGGGTAGCCGACATTCTTGCGCCGGAAGGCGTTCAGCAGGCTGAACCGCCGGCGCGGGGGCGCACCCCTCTCCGCCGGGGTGAGCCCGGCGGAGAGGGGTGCGATGTGCGGAAAATTCATTGGTTACTTCGAGACCGTGAGGGTCTTCAGCTGCAGCGTGCCCGGTGCGGGCAGCCAGTGGTCGAGGCCCGTGATGCCGGCGCGCACGATGAAGGTGTCCTGCAGGTCGGCGATCGTGACGTAGCTCACACTGTCGTGCAGCAGGTCGCCCACCTCGGCGTAGTCCGCGGCGCTGGCTTCGGCGTCGAGGGTGGTCAGTCCACTGTCCATCAGGGCGTCGGCCGCGGGAACGCCGCCGAGCAGGTAGTTGAGCACTCCGTTGCCGGCCGCGGTGTCGCTGTACCAGAACAGGCGGGCCCAGGCATCCGGGTGGGCGGAGTCGGGGTAGGACGCCTCGTAGATCATGTCCGGTGCGCTGGCGACGTCGCTGCTGTAGCCGTAGATCTCGCCACCGCCCTGGATGGGAACGAGCGTGATGTCGACGCCGGCTTCCTGCCACTGGGCCTGAAGGGCCTCGGCGACCTGCTTGTCCTGGGCCTGGTCGGCGAGGTAGCCCAGGGTGAGGGACGCTCCGGAGACCAGACCGGCGAGGGTCGACGTGTCGACCTCCCAGTCGTCGGTCGCGAGGCCGTCAGCCACATTGTCCACGGGGTACATCTGGGTGGACTCCGCGGCGAAGTCGCCCCAGACCTGCTCGACCAGTGCCGTGCGGTCGATCGAGGAGCGCAGCGCTTCACGCAGTGCGAGGTCGGCGAGCGGACCACTGGTCTTGAAGTGCAACTGGGCCTTCTGCAGCGTCGGCAGGGACGACACCTCGAACTCGTCGTTGGCAGCGAAGCTCTGCACGGTGGCGATGGGCTGACCGGAGATGATGTCGAGGTCGCCGCCCTGGAGCTGCAGCACCTGCGTGGCGGCATCGGGGATGATCTTGAAGGTGACGGCCTCGTAGTACGGCTCATCGCCCCAGTAGGAGTCGTTGCGGGTGAGCGTGTACTGCTGGCCGGTGCTGAACTCGGTGACTTCGTAGGGGCCGGTGCCGGCGGTGGCCCTCTGCAGGTACTCGAGGGCGTCGTCGTCGCTGTGGGCGTCGAGCACCGTGGGGTTGATCACCTTGGGGCCGAACGGGCTGGCGATCAACGAGAGGAACGAGGAGTTCGGTGCGCTCAGCGTGACGACGAAGGTATTGGCGTCCGGGGTGGCATAAGAGGCGACGCCCGCGACGATGTAGGACATCTGCGAGGCGACGTCGGGGTCGGCGAGCCGCTCGAAGCTCTGCTGCACGGCGGCCGAGTCCATCACGGTTCCGTCGGCGAACGTGACACCCTCGCGCAGCGTGAAGGTGTAGGTCAGGCCGTCCTCAGAGACCGTGTACGCCTCGGCCAGGAGCGGCTGGATCTCGGAGGTAGAGTCACCCTTATACTCGAGCAGGCCCTCGTAGACGGCCGTGAGAACCTGGTTGCCCTCGTACTGGTAAATGGTGGTCGGGTCCAGTGTGGTCATGTCGCTGGAGAACGCCATCCGCAGTGTGGTGCTGCCTGCGGATGACGCCGTCGTCGCGGCCGAGCTGCAGCCCGTGGCCAACAGCGCGACGGCGGCCGCTGATGCGACGAAACCGGCAAGTGCTTTCTTTTTCATTCTGTCCTCAAGTGGAAGTGGTCGAGCAGGCCGGGGGTGGGCCCACGGTGAGACGGGGAACGAACGCGGTCGGGAAACCGGCGGGCCGTGGGGGCGGCCCTGGCAGCCGTTCCGACCGACTTTCTATCGGGTGACAGGTGCTTGAAATTGATAGAAGCGCACGCGTGTTTCCGGCAGGTAACGCCCATGTTGTGTTTTGTCGCGTATCTGGGGGAGTCGCCCGAGATGCCCGCCCCCGCCGCTCGCCGCGAGGCAGGCCGGATTCTGTGACACGATGGCTCTGTGACAGACGCCCTCGTGCAGCACAGGCCGGAACGAGGCCGACCTCGGTCCGGAACGGCCCGGCGCCCCGACCTCTCCGCCACCGAGCAGATCCTCGACGCGGCCGCCCAGCTCTTCGTGGAGCGGGGCTTCGCCGCCACCTCCACCCGCGCGATCGCCGACGGGGTGGGCATCCGGCAGGCCTCGCTCTACTATCACTTCCCGAGCAAGGAACAGATCCTCAAGGTGCTGCTGATGCGCACTGTGGAACCCTCCGTGCGCGTGGCCGCCTACCTGGATGCGGCGACCGATCCGGCCGTGGTGCGCCTGGCCGCGCTGATCGGCTTCGATACCGGCCAGCTCGCCCGCTCCTCGTACAACATCGGCAGCCTGTACTTCCTGCCCGAGATCCGCAACGAGCTCCTGGAGCCGTTCCGGCTCGAACGCGCGCGGCTGCGCGACACCTATGCCGCACTCATCATGCAGAGCGTCGAGGCGTCGGTGCGCGCCGACCTCGGCCCGTCTGAGGGCGACACCGGTTCCGCCCTCGATTACCTGGTCGATGTGATCTTCGGTCTCGTGGAGAGCGTGATCGCGATTCGTGCCGATCGCCCGGACGAGGACGCCCAGGCCCTGGTCTCCACGATTCTGTACAGCAGCCTCCGGGTGCTCGGCCACGACGGTGAGTCCGGTCGACGGATCACCGAGCGCGCCGGCGCCCTGCTCGCCGGGATGCCGGCCGCGCCGGAGGTTGCCGAGTCCTGACCCGGCGGTTCTGCGGGCGGGACGTGAGTATCGTGGACAATCGGCCTTGTGCGCTATTTAGCTTGAGTGCTACATTGCGAATATGCAAGCAACCAGCACGATCGACGCCGCCGGCGATGTGTTCACCGCATTGGCGCATCCCACCCGCCGCCAGATCCTGCAGGACCTGAAAGACGGGGAACTCGCCGCGGGGGAGATCGCCGCACGCTTCTCCGCCACCGGACCCACCATCTCCAGGCACCTCTCGGTGCTGCGGGTCGCCGGCCTCGTGACCGAACGGCGCGACGCCAACCGCATCCTGTACTCACTGGCCGGAGACCGTCTTGCGCTCTCCGTCGGCGACTTCCTCTCGACGGTGTGCCCAGAGCAAATGGTGCTCCGCAGCATCCGCCCGGCGGCACGCCCCGCGGTGCAGGCGGCAGGCGGCGAGTCTGCCGGCAGCACCAAGAAGAGCGCGAAAAAGGCGGCCAGGAAGAGCGCCAAGAAGGCCGATCGATGATGTTTCCCGTGCCCCGCCTCGCGGCCACGATCGAGCGTCGTCTGCTGATCAATTACCGGGTGGACCCGGTGGTTGCGGCAGCACTGCTTCCCGATGGACTGCGACCCCAGTTGGTGCGCGGCGCGGGCGTCGCCGGGGTATGCCTGCTGCGTCTGGGCGCGCTGCGTCCTGCCTGGTTCGCCCCCGCCATAGGGTGGGGCGCCGAAAACGCCGCTCACCGGATCGCCGTCGAGTGGGACGACGACGCCGGTACCCACACGGGTGTTTACATCCCGGAGCGGCACACCGCGTCCTGGCTGCCCGTCATCGCGGGCGGGCGGGTCTTTCCCGGTGTGCACCAGCACGCCCGCTTCACCGGCCACGAGACGGATGAGCACATCGCCGTGGCCATGACGGCGGCCGGCGCCACCGTGGCCGCTGACGTCGACCTCACGGACGACTGGGCCAGCGAGCTGTTCGGCACGCTCGTCGATGCGTCTGCCTTCTTCCAGAACGGCGCTGTGGGTTGGTCGCCCAGTCGCGACGGACGCCGGCTCGAGGGCCTGCGCCTGCAGACCAGCCAGTGGCAGGTGACGCCTGGACGGGCCCGTTCGGTGCGGTCGAGTTTCTTCGACGGTCTGCCGGCCGGCAGCGCCATCCTCGACAGCGTTCTGGTCATGCGGAATGTGCCGATCACCTGGAGCCTGCCGCGGGGGCTGGCGCCCTCGGCGGTACGGACTGCCGGTTCGCTCGCTACGATGGCCCCATGACCGACCCGGTTCCTGAAGGCCTGACCCGGGCCCCGTCGACCGGGCCTGTCTCCTGGTCCGGGCGTGCCCGCGGCCTCCTCACCAGGCTGCCGACCCGCTGGCTGGTCACCGGGAGCGCCGCCGGTCTGCTCGGGCTGTCCGCCCTGTTCGGCGGTCTGGACGCGGCACCGGTGGAGGCAGCCCCGGTCGTCGCGGTGGGCGACAGCCACGTGGGCTCGGAACTCACCGTCACGGTCTCCCAGGCGTTGCTCATCGATGCCTTCCCCGAGCAGTTGCTCATGCCGGAGGAGGGAAACCGGTTGCTCGTCGTGCGGGCGGTCGTGGAGAACACCACCACGGAACCGCGGCGGTTGGGCACGGCGGGGTCGGTCAGCGCGACAGCGAGCAGCACCACAGCGGGCGGCAAGAAAACCGACACCATTGGTCTCAGCGGCGTCCCGGGGGTGGGGCAGAACCAGCGGCCGCTCAGCATTCTGGTGATCGATGACGGCAGCGGCCTGGTGGTGGTGCAACCCGGTGTGCCCGTCGAGCTGGCTTTCGTCTGGGAGGTCGCCGGCGACGCCCTGACGGCTGGTGATCCGGTGCGGGTCGAGCTGTTCGACCGGGTGTTCATCAGCGAAGGCCGGCTCACCTACGGCGGTCTGTACGACGACCCCGTCGTGACGGCGACCGTCAACGTTGTGCTCGACGATGTGGGTGCGGGGGCGTCCGAATGACCGGCGCCGGGCCGCTGGCTGCGCCGTCGACCGCGCCCGCGGCTGCACCATCTGATTCCGCGCGGTCGGCTGCCTCTGGCTGGCGGCACGCCGCGAACGGCGCGGCACTGGTCGGGATCCTCGCCCTTGCGGCTGTCGTGCTGCACACCGCGCCCGACCGGGAGCTGCAGCAATCGGCCATCGTCGTTCCCGGCGCCGTCGGGGAGCAGGCCAGTGGCCGCAACATTGCCGCGACGGTGCATTCGGTGGCCGTGACCGAGACGGTGACAGCGGGCAACGGCTGGGCGGGAAGCACGCCCGGCGTCTGGGTCGTCGTTGATCTCAGCGTCCAGGCGCTGGTGGACGACCAGGGTGCGCCGCTTGGTACCGCCGTGCTCCGAGTCGGTGATTCCGGCTTCAGCGCCTCGATCCGACCGGGCGACGCCACAGTCGCCGCAGCGCGTCTGGCAACCGGAATCGCGTTGAACGGCCCACTCATGTTCGAACTGCCGGCGGATGTCGTGGCCGGAGCGGCTGCCGGATCGGCCAGGCTTGAACTGGCGGCCAATTCGGACCCCCGGGTCGACTCCCTCATCGTGGTGCCCATCGACCTGAGTGTGCTCGAGGTGCAGCCCAGTCTCGACGTGGCCTTCCCCGAACGGGGCAGCCGGTGAGACGCGGCGGTTGGTTCCAGCGCAACCGGCTGGCGCTTCTGGCCATTGTGGTGTTGCTCCCGGCGACCCTGGGCATCATGGCCGTGCACCAGTGGCTCGGTTATTTCGCCGGCTGGCCCAGCAAGCCTGTGGACGTCACGGCGGGTGAGTCAGTGCGGTACGGGCAGTTCGGATGGCGTATCGAGTCGACCGACCGGGTCGGGGCGGACAGCGCGGAAGGGCGGGAGCGCGATCTGCCCGCCGGCACCGATCTGGTGGTCGTCACGGTTCGGGTCGACCCGACGGGCGCCACGCGCCCCACAGTGGCTGCGGACGCCAGTGCCCTGGTCGATACCTGGCGCCTGTGCACGGCACGGCTGGAGGAAAGGGGCGGGCCGCACGCGGCACGCAGCTGGACCAACGCGGCGAACGGTGCGGTGTCGCTGGCCGGCGCCGGCCCTGCCCTCTCCTCCTGCAGCTCCGAGCTGAGCGAGCCCTATACCTTCGACGCCGAGTTCGTGGTGCCGCACGACGCCGGCGAGCAGGCGACGCTGGCTCTGGGTATCTCCGTGGTCTCCGAACTGCCGGAGTATGCCAGGTTCGCTCTCGACTGAGACCGGGCGGATGGCTCAGGCCGTCGCCGGGACCGCCGGCGCGGCCGCCGCCAGGCGCCTCTCGCCCAGCCGCCGCAGGCAGTAGTCGTAACCGGCGGCGATCAGGCAGATGCGCAAAGGCTCCAGCAGCACCTCGATGCCGAAGTTCAGCACCCCGTCGACGTTCATCCACCACGTCTCCAGATCGTGGGCGCCGATCAACCGTGTCGCTCCGAAGGACAGCCACGCTCCCGATGCCTCGAGCACCGTGTAGGCGAGAACGAAGATCCCCATCGGAACGACGCCGGCTCGCCAAATCAGGGTGAGGGCGTTGGCGAGAGGCTTCCAGCGGCTCACGAAATCGCTGCCGACATCCGCCACCCGCCTGGACACCGCCGCCGGCACCCGCGCGTACCCGGTGCGCACCCTGTCGGCGTAGCGGCTCTGGGGAACGCGGAGCACGAGCGGCGTGCTCGAGAGGGCGCGGCCGTAGACGATGCCGGCGAGCGCGAGCCACGCGACCGGCAGGAGTACCAGCGCCCCGGCCTCGCCGATCGCCCAGGCCACGGCGTCCCAGGCGAGTCCGAGCGGTGCGAAGAACTCTCCCAGAGTGCCGCGCAGGTCGGCCACCCAGTGGGTCGCGGCCCTGCTGGCCACCCACGACGCCAGGTCCGCACGATAGTTGCTGATCAGGAAGAGGGTGAGGTAGACCCATACGGCCTCGAGGTACACGGTCAAGATCGGCGTCCAGCGGGGGAGCCTGGCGCTGTACCGCTTGAGCAGGTAGCGGCCGGTGAACGCCACGGCGATGGCCGCGGCGGACGCCCAGCTGAGTTGGAGGTTGAGCACGCCGGCGGAGGTGTCGACATCCGCGAACGGGTTGATCTTCGCCAGCGCCGACGCCGCGTACTGCAGGGTGTCCTCCTGCAGGAACTGCCAGGCGGCGTAGAACGCGAAGAACGGCAGGATGCTGGCCAGGAAGAGGTCCTGGATGTTCCGTCGGGACGGCCCGGCGGAGTCGCCGGTGCGATCGATGGCGTCGTCGCCGTTCGCCGCGAGCTCGCCGAAGGCCGGCATGCCCGCTCGGAGCACCAGGAACATGCCGATGAAACTCGCCAGCCTGGTGAGGATGGCGACGGGCATGATCAGGAAGGCCGCCAGGGCGTCTGTGGTGCCGGCGACGGCGGCCACCTCGATGACCAGGTAGCGTGCCAGCCAGCCGGCCAGGTACAACGCCAGCAGGACCGGCCAGCGCGAGGCGGCCAGTCGGAGCGTCGACGTCACGATGGAGAACACAGGCTCAGCGTAGGGTACGCGAGGTCCGACCGGGCGGCTCGGGTCAGGCCACCCGGGGCACCGCCGCGAGAAGCGCACGGGTGTACGGATGCGCGGGTGCGGTGAAGACCTGTTCGGCGCTGCCGGATTCGACGATCCGGCCGTCGTGCATAACGGCGACCTGGTCGCTGACGTGCTGGATGACACCGAGGTCGTGCGAGATGAACAGCAGGCTCAACGACAGCTCGCGCTGCAGTTCGTCGAGGAGGTCGAGCACCTGGGCCTGCACGCTCACGTCCAGAGCGGAGACGGGCTCGTCGCAGATGAGCACCTCTGGGCTGGAGGCCAAGGCCCGCGCGATGCCCACCCGCTGGCGTTGCCCACCGGACAGGTCGGTGGGCCGGCGGTCGAGCACTGTGGCGGCCAGGCCGACGTCGTCGAGCAGCTCGAGGACGCGGCCGGCCATCCGGTCGGTCCCGGCGACCATGACGGCGTGCCGCAGGATCTCGCGCACGCTCAACCGGGGGTCGAACGAGCCGAGCACGTCCTGGTAGACCGCGCCGACCAGTGCTCGCCTGGCCCGGCGGTCGCGTTCCGGCAGCGTGCTCCAGGGCTCGCCGAGCAGGCGCACCTCGCCGGCATCGGCGGCCGTGAGTGCGAGGGCGAGCCTGGCTGTGGTGGTCTTGCCCGAGCCGGACTCGCCGACGATGCCCAGGGTGCTTCCCCGCGGCAGCCGGAAGGACACCTCGTCGACGGCCAGGTGCACGGTTCCGTGCGGCCCGCGGAACGACTTCGACAGGCCGATGGCCTCCAGCGCGAGCACGGGGTCGGCTGTGGGCTCCGGCGTAGGAGAGCGAGTGCTGACGCCGACCGGCACACGGCTCGTCGGAGCGTCCGGCAGCGTCAGACGCAGGGGCAGGGGCAGAGGTGCCGGCTCCCGCACGGCCGTGTACGGCGCGAGCCTGGATCCGCGCGGCCGGTCCACGGGAACCGCGGCCAGCATCCGCCGGGTCTCGGCGTGCCGGGGGCTCTGCAGCACCTCGGCCGTCGTGCCGGTCTCCACGATGCGGCCGTCGTGCATCACCGCGATGCGGTCGGCGATGCGGCTCACCACGGCGAGGTCGTGGCTGATCAGCACGATGGCGGTGCCCCTGGCGCGCACCTGGTCGAGCAGGTCGAGCACCTGGGCCTGCACCGTCACGTCGAGGGCCGTCGTGGGCTCGTCGGCCACCAGCAGCGGGGGATCGAGGGCGAGGGCCGCCGCGATCAATGCACGCTGCCGCTGACCGCCGGAGAGTTCGCCCGAGCGCCGCCCGGCGTAGAGGTGCGGCTCCGGCAGGCCGACGGCGTCGAGGATCTCGAGCACCCGGCGGGTGCGGTCGGCAGTACCGAGGCGGGTGTGCAGGCGCAGCGAGTCGCCGATCTCCCGCACGATCGGGCGCAGCGGATCCAGCGAGGCGAGGGCGTCCTGCAGCACCAAGCCCACGTCACGGCCGCGCCGGCGACGCCAGGCGGCCTCGGAGAGACCGAGCACCGAGTCGCCGGCGAGGCTGAGCTCGTCGGCGCTGACCTGGGCGCCGGCGCCGGCCAGTCCGAGCAGGCTGCGGGCGGTAACGCTCTTGCCCGAGCCGGATTCGCCCACGATGGCCAGGCACTCCCCGGCGCCCACCGTGAAGGACACTCCGCGCACGACGTCAGTGCCGGAACCGAAGCGCACGCTGAGGTTCTGCACCCGGAGGGCCGGTGCCGCGATGGGCTGTGCGGCCGGGGTGTGGTCTGCCGTGCTCATGCGTGCCTCAGCCGTCGTTCGATCGAGCGGCCGAGGGTCGTGGCGCACACGGCAGTGAGCACGATGAACAGGCCGGGGAAGAAGCTCATCCACCACGCCGAGGTGATGTAGGTGCGGCCGGCCGAGAGCATGGCGCCCCATTCGGCGGCCGGTGGTTGGGCGCCGAGGCCCAGATAGCTCAGCGCCGCCGCCCAGACGATGGCCTGGCCCACCCCGAGTGTGCCGAGCACGAGCAGGGGTGCCAGCGTGTTGGGCATGATGTGCCTGGCCAGGATGCGGCTGCGCGACAGGCCCTGCACCGTGGCGGCTTCCACGAACGCCGACGAACGAACCCGCAGCAGCTGGGCGCGGATGATGCGGGCGTAGCCGGGTGCCGTGGAGAGACCCACCGCGACGATGGCGCTGCCGGGGCCGGGGCCGAAGACCAGGATGAACAGCAGTGCGAGCAGCAGGCCGGGAAACGCGAAGAGCACCTCGAGGAAACGGTTGACCGTGAAGTCCACGGCGGCGCCCAGCGTGCCGGCGACGGTGCCGAGGAGCGCGCCGAGGCCGAGCCCGATCAGGGTGGCGGTGAGGCCGATGAGCAGGGACTCCCTGGCGCCGTCCACCACCCGGGTGAAGATGTCCCGGCCGGACTCATCGGTGCCGAACCAGTGCGCCCAGGACGGCGCGCCGAAGGCAGCCAGGGGGTCGATGGCCAGAGGGTCGCCGGGGGCCAGCAGGCGCGGAGCGATCGCGGCGATGAGCAGGAGCACGGCGAGCAGCGCTGCCGCCAGTTCGACCGCGGTGAAACGGCCGCGGCGGAGCGCGCGGGTTCGGTCCCGTGGTGCGCCGCCGGCGGAAACCTGGATTTCGAGTTCGCTCACGAGGCCCCTCCGGTGTGTGCTTCCGTGGGCCGGGGGTCGGCCAGCCTGGACGCGAGGTCGGTGAGGATGGTCATCAGGATGTAGGCCAGTGCCACGAGCATCACGACGCCGATCACCACGGGCACGTCGCGCACGGTGACGGCGTTCAACAAGGTGCGGCCGAGGCCGGGCCTGGCGAAGATGGTCTCCACCACGACGGCGCCGCTGATCAGCGACCCGAACGCCCAGCCGGACAGCCCGATCGCCGGCAGGGCGGCGTGCCGGAGGGCGTGCCGCCAGAGCACGCCGCGTTCGCTCTCGCCCCGTGCCCTGGCCGAGAGCACGAAGGGCGACTCGAGGGCCGTGGTCAGGCTCTCCCGCATCACCTGGCCGAGGAATCCCGCCAACGGGATGGCCAGGGTCACGACGGGCAGCACCAGGCCGCGGGCATCCGGTGTGCTGATCGGCGGCAGCACCCCCCACCAAACGCTGAACAGCACGATGAGGGTGGTGGCCAGCCAGAAATGCGGCAGGGCGGCCCCCACGATCTCCAGACCGGAGCCGATCTGGCGGGCCAGTCGACCTCGCCCGGTCGACCAGGTGGCCAGCAGGAGCGCGAGAACCCAGGCGACCGCCAGTGCCAGCACGGCCAGCAGCAGGGTGCCGCCGAGCTGGCTGAGCACCAGCGGGCCGACATCCATGTTGAGCGCGTACGACCGGCCGAGGTCGCCGGTGGCCAGCCGGCCCAGCTGATGCAGGTACTGCACCAGCACCGGTTGGTCGAGCCCGTATTCGGCGCGCACGGCGGCGAGGGCCTCCGGCGAGGTCTGGGAGCCGGGGCCGCCCAGAATGGCCTCGGCGGGGTCGCCGGGGATCAGCCGCACCGAGAAGAAGGTGACGGTGGCCACGGCCCACAGCACGAACACGGCCCCGGCGAGCCGCCGGAGGATGCCCGGCCAACCGCTGCCTGGCCAACCGCTGCCCGGCCGGCGGATGCCTGGCCGGGCGCGCCGCCCGTCGCGACTCAGCGGTTCAGCCACGCGTCGTAGAACGCGGGGGTCGACACCGTCGGCAGTGCCCTGGCACCCTCGACGGCCGAACCGAGCAGGAAGTGGTTCTGCTGGTCGTAGAGCGGGAGGATGTAGAAGCCCTCCAGGATCAGGTCCTGCGCGTCTTCGTAGAGGGCCGCGCGCTCATCGGCGCCATCTGCGGTGGTCGCCGAGACCTGGTCGGCCTCGGTGAGCAGCGAGTCCAGTTCGGGGTCGTTCAGCTGGGCGTGGTTGGCGAAGTAGCCGCTCGGCGCCGGCGTGATGCCGTCGGAGTGGAAAAGGATCCGCAGAACGTCGGGACCCACCTTGGTGTACGGCGCGCTGACGGCGTCATAGGCGTTGCTGCCCAGGGCCGTGTACCAGCTGGACAGGTCCAGCTTGGTGAGCTGCACGTCGAACCCGGTCTCCTTCGCTGTCGCCTGGATCTGCTCGAAGAGGGACTGCTCGGCGGGGATGGACTGGTTGGTGCTCACCGGGAAGACAACGGTGAGGCGCACACCATCCTTGACCCGGTAGCCTTCTGAGTCCTTCTCGGACCAGCCGGCGCCATCGAGCAGGGCCGCGGCGGCATCCGGGTCATAGTCGAACAGGTCGGGGCGCGAGATGCCGAGCGGCTCGACGCTGGACAGCGCAGAGTACGACCGCTCCGCGCTGCCCTGGAACAGCGACGCGACGGCGTCGTCCACGTTGGCCGATCGGATGAAGGCCTCGCGCACAGCGGCGTCGTTGAAGGGCGCCTTGCCGGAGTTCAGCTCGATGCGGTTGGACGCGCCGGGCCGCGGGGCGTCGAGGTGCACGATGGTGTCGCTGGCCTCTGCCTGGGCGATGGTGTCCGGCTGGGCGTTGTCGATCACGTCGACCTCACCGGCCTGCAGCGCCGCGTAGCGGGAGGCGGAGTCAGGGATGAAGCGCCAGACGATCGTGTCGAGGTAGGCGGGCCCGTCGTGCGCGGCATCGGCCGGCGGCGAGGTGTAGTCGTCGTTCCGCACCAGGGTGATCGCGTTCTGCTTCACCCAGGAGTCGACCACGAACGGGCCGGTGCCCACAGGGGCCGCGCAGTTCTCGTCCTGGCTGCGCTCCAGCGCGGTGGGGGATTCGATGGCCAGCCACGGCTGGGAGAGGGACTCGAGCAGCGCGCTGTCGGGCTGGGACAAGGTGAGCCGAACGACGGAGTCGGAGACGGCCTCGGTGCCGGTCACCTTGGCCAGCGCCAGGTAGCCGGTCGAGGAGCCGGTCTCCGGGTCCTGCAGGTGCGCGATGTTGGCCTGCACGGCGGCAGCATCCAGCGGGGTGCCGTCGGTGAACGTGACGCCGTCCTTGAGGGTGAATTCCCAGGCGAGCCCGTCGTCGCTGACGCTCCAACTGTCGGCCAGCCACGGGATGACGGTGCCGTCGGTGTCCAGCGACACCAGCGACTCGAGGAACTGCGAACTGACCAGCGCCTGGGGGTAGTTGCCCCCAACGTGCGGGTCCAGGCAGGTGGGCTCGGCGTCGCCGGAGGCGTAGGTGAGCGTGCCGCCGGTGGCCGGAGCGCTGCTGTCGCTGCTGGGGGAGGCGGCGGTGCAGCCCGTCAGGGCGAGCCCGAGTGCGGCCGTGCCGGCCAAGACGGCCAGCGTCAGTGAACGCGGGCTGGAAGGAACGATTCCCGGACGGGGCATGCGGCTGTCTCTTTTCACGGGGTGCTTGGTTTCAGGGGGTGCTTGGTTTCACGGGGTGCTTGGTTTCACGGGTGACCAGGTGCTGTGCGATTATTGGACTGAGTACAATAACGTGAGGCGTCGAGTCCCATCGTAGAACACAGGAGAGCTATGTCCGATTCCCGTCCCGTGGGCCGGCCTCGCGGGTCGTCCAGAGCCATGCTCGAGGAGGCCGCCGCGGAGCTGTTCCTCGAGCAGACGTATGCCACCACCACGATCAGCGAGATCGCCCGCCGTGCCGGCGTGAGTCGTAACACCTTCTTCAACTACTTCTCCGCCAAGAGCGACCTGCTCTGGGTGGATGTCGACGCCGGCCTGGCCGCCCTTCCCGCCGCCCTGGCCGTGTGCGACCGGGCCGCACCGGTGACCGGGTCCGTGCGCGAGGCACTGTTGAGCGTCGCCGCCGGATTCGGGCCGGGCCGGGTGCCGTGGTCCGTCACCCAGTACGAGCTGATGGCGACGGGCGACGAGCTGGAGGCATCCGCCCTGGCCCGCTTTCTGGTGCAGGTGGGCCTGGTGCACGAATTCGTCGCCGCCAGGCCGGGCCAGGTCGGGGAAGCGGACCTGGTCGGGCGAGCCTTCGCCAGCGCCGTGGTGGCCGCCGCAGCGGCCGCGGCACGCGAATGGGCGGCCGCCGGTGTGGGCCGCGGACCGCTGTCGCCGTATGTGGACGCGGCCGTCTCGCCGGTGTGCGCGGGGTTCCGGGCCGTTCTCGACCGGGCCTGAGCCAGCCTGCCCGGGCATTCCCGCCGGCAGAGGAGTTCCCCCGCCCGGCAGTCGTCTGGCAAGCTAGTATTAAACGACATTGATCCGGCTATCACCGGGGAGTCTTCGGAAGAACGTTGGTATCGTGCCCCGGCACGTTGCCGGCCAGTAGAGCCGAACGGGTCGGGCCCGTCACAGCCTTAGTTTGAGCGGTCGTTCGCCAGCATGGGAACGGCAAGCGAGGTGGTACCGCGCATTGCCCTGTCGGGGCGGGCGTCCTCGTGGAATAGGCCAGCGACTCAACACCGCCTCGTCCAGGAGAAGCATGACGTACCCGCAGCAGCCCACAGACAACGCGTTCGGCCTGCCGGCCGGGGACCCCGCCCGCGACGCGGCCGTCGTCCCGTCGCCGAACTTCCCGGCCATCGAGTCCGAGGTTCTCGCCTTCTGGGAGAAGGACGGCACATTCCAGGCGTCCATCGACAACCGCGAAGGTGCCCCGGAGTGGGTGTTCTACGACGGCCCCCCGTTCGCCAACGGGCTGCCGCACTACGGCCACCTGCTCACCGGCTACGCCAAGGACCTCTTCCCGCGCTTCCAGACCATGCGCGGCAAGCAGGTGCACCGCCGGTTCGGCTGGGACACCCACGGCCTGCCGGCCGAGCTGGAGGCCGAGCGCAAGCTGGGCATCACCGACAAGAGCCAGATCGAAGAAATGGGCCTGGCCGCGTTCAACGCCGTCGCCCGGGAATCCGTGCTCGAGTACACCAAGGACTGGGAGAAGTACGTCACCCGCCAGGCCCGCTGGGTGGACTTCGAGAACGACTACAAGACCCTCGACATCACCTTCATGGAATCGGTGATCTGGGCGTTCAAGGAACTGCACACCAAGGGCCTCGCCTACGAGGGCTACCGGGTGCTGCCGTATTGCTGGCGCGACCAGACCCCGCTGTCCAACCACGAACTGCGCATGGACGACGACGTCTACAAGATGCGCCAGGACCAGACCGTCACGGTCACCTTCCCGCTGGTGGGAGCCAAGGCCGAGACCCTCGGCCTCACCGCCGTGCGGGCCCTCGCCTGGACCACCACGCCCTGGACCCTGCCCACCAACCTCGCCCTGGCCGTCGGCCCGGAGATCGTCTACGCCGTCGTCCCCGCCGGGCCGAACGGCACCCCGGATGCCGAAGTGCTGCGCGAGCAGGCCACCGCGCCGGATGCGTCCACCGAGGTGCTCGGCGCCGAGTATCTGCTGGCCATCGACCTCGTCGGCAGCTACGCCAAGGACCTCGGCTACGAGAGCGCCGCCGACGCGACGGCCGCCATCAGCCGCACCGTCACCGGCCGCGACCTCGAGGGCGTCTCCTACGACCGCTTGTTCGACTACTACGCCGACGAGAGCGAGTGGGGCACCCAGAACGCCTGGCGCTTCGTGGTCGCCGACTACGTCACCACCAGCGACGGCACCGGCATCGTGCACCAGGCCCCCGCCTATGGCGAGGAGGACCAGACGGTCTGCCAGGCCTACGGCATCCCCGTGATCCTCTCCCTCGACGACGGCGGCAAGTTCCTGCCCGAGGTCACCGAGGTGGCCGGCCAGCTCTGGAGCGACGCGAACAAGCCCCTCACCCAGCTGATCAAGGCGCAGGGCCGACTGCTCCGCCAGGCCAGCTACGAGCACTCCTACCCGCACTGCTGGCGCTGCCGCAACCCGCTGATCTACAAGGCCGTGTCGAGCTGGTTCGTGCGCGTCACCGACTTCCGGGGCCGCATGGTCGACCTCAACCAGGAGGTGAACTGGGTGCCGGAGAACGTCAAGGACGGCCAGTTCGGCAAGTGGATCGGCAACGCCCGCGACTGGTCGATCAGCCGCAACCGGTACTGGGGCTCCCCGATCCCGGTCTGGAAGAGCGACAACCCCGCCTACCCGCGTATCGACGTCTACGGTTCGCTCGACGAGCTCGAGGCCGACTTCGGCGTGCGCCCCACCGACCTGCACCGCCCGTACATCGACGCGCTCACCCGGCCCAACCCCGACGACCCCACCGGGCAGTCCACCATGCGGCGCATCGAGGATGTGCTCGACGTCTGGTTCGACTCCGGCTCGATGCCCTTCGCCCAGGTGCACTACCCGTTCGAGAACCGGGAATGGTTCGACTCGCACAACCCGGCGGACTTCATCGTGGAGTACATCGGCCAGACCCGCGGCTGGTTCTACCTGCTGCACGTGCTCTCGACCGCCCTGTTCGACCGGCCGGCGTTCAAGAACGTGGTCAGCCACGGCATCGTGCTCGGCAACGACGGCCAGAAGATGAGCAAGTCGCTGCGCAACTACCCGAACGTGAACGAGGTCTTCGACCGCGACGGCTCCGACGCCATGCGCTGGTTCCTGATGAGCTCCCCTGTGCTCCGCGGCGGCAACCTCATCGTCACCGAGGAGGGCATCCGCGAGGGCACCCGCCAGATGCTGCTTCCGCTGTGGAGCACCTGGTATTTCTTCTCTCTCTACGCCAACGCCTCCGGCTACACCGCCACCTGGCGCACCGACTCCACCGACGTGCTCGACCGGTACCTGCTGGCCAAGACCCGCGACCTGGTCGAGGACGTCACCGGCGACCTCGAACGTCTCGACAGCACCCTGGCCGCCGCGCGCCTGCGCGACTTCGCCGACGTGCTCACCAATTGGTACGTCCGTCGCTCCCGCGACAGGTTCTGGGCCGGAGTCACCGCGGACGGCACCGGCGCGGACGCCTTCGACACCCTGTACACGGTGCTCGAAACCGTCACCAGGGTCGCCGCCCCGCTGCTGCCGCTGGTCACCGAACGCATCTGGCAGGGCCTCACCGGTGGCCGCAGCGTGCACCTCACCGACTGGCCGAACGCGGCCGACTTCCCCGCCGACCCCGGCCTGGTCACGGCCATGGACCAGGTGCGCCTGATCAGCTCCACGGTGCTGTCGCTGCGCAAGAAGGCGGGCCTCCGGGTGCGCCTGCCGCTGGCGAACCTCACCGTCGTCACCACCGACACGGCCGCCCTGGCCGGCTTCGAGGGCATCCTCCGCGACGAACTCAACGTCAAGGCGGTCACCCTCGTCGAGCAGCAGGCCGACAGTGCCGAGAGCTACGGCATCACCTCCAAGCTCACCGTCAATGCGCGTGCCGCCGGCCCGCGCCTGGGCAAGCAGGTGCAGCAGGTAATCAAGGCCGCCCGTACCGGTGACTGGTCAGAGACGGATGGTGTCGTCACCGCCGGCGGCATTGCCCTGGAGCTGGGGGAGTACGACCTGGAGCTGCAGGCCGCCTCCACCTCCGCCGACGCCGAATCGGTCCTCAACAGCTCCGCACTCGCGCTGCTGGCCGGCGGCGGTTTCGTGCTGCTCGAGACCACCACCACGCCGGAACTGGAGGCGGAGGGCCTGGCCCGCGACCTGATCAGAGCCGTGCAGGACACCCGCAAGTCCGCCGGCTTCGAGGTGAGCGACCGCATCCGTCTCGACCTGGTCTTCTTCGACGAGGCCGATGCCGCGACCTTCGCGCTGGCCACCGGCGTCGACGTGGCCGGCGAAACCCTCGCCACCCGGTTCGCGACGCACTCGGCTTCGGCCGTGGCGGCCGACGACCTCGCCGCAGGCACACCCTCCGAATGGCTGCAGGGCCTCACCGGCTCAACCGTCGAGCACTACGTGCGCTTCGAGGCCACCCACTACGCGAACCTCGGCCCGGTCATCGTCGCCGTCGCCCGCGAAAAAGGACTCATCAATGTCTGATCCCTACTTCCCCGACGAATTCCGCGACGCCGGCGACGCCGTGCTGGCGGCCTTGCTGGAGCGGGTGGGCGAGAGCACACCCCAGCCTCGCCTGCAGGCCACCCGCCGCGCGGTCGAGTTGCTCGGCGACCCGCAGAACTCCTACCCGATCATCCACGTGACCGGCACCAACGGTAAGACCAGTACCAGCCACATCATCGAGAGCATCCTGCGCGCATACGGGCTGCGCACCGGCCTGCTCGTGAGCCCGCACCTGGTGCGGCTCAACGAGCGCATCGTGATCGACGGGCAGCCCATCACCGACGAGGCACTGGCCGCGAACTGGGCCGACATCCAGCCCTACCTGCTCATGGTCGACACCGAGCTGGCCACGGCCGGCGACGAACCGCTCACCTTCTTCGAGGCCCTCACCGTGCTCGCCTTCGCCTGCTTCGCCGACGCTCCCGTCGACGTCGTCGTGCTCGAGGTCGGCATGGGCGGCGAGTGGGACTCCACCAACGTCGCCGACGGCCAGGTCGCCGTCTTCACGCCCATCGCGCTCGACCACACCAAGCGGCTCGGCAACACCATCGCCGAGATCGCCCGCACCAAGTCCGGGATCATCAAGCCCGCAGCGGCCGTCGTGACTGCCGCGCAGGTGCCAGAGGCCCTCGCCGAGTTGAGCCGTGCGGCCGGGCTCACCGAGTCCACCTTGGTCGGCGAGGGCACCGATTTCGCCCTCCTCGCCAGCCACGTGGCTGTCGGCGGCCAGCTCATCTCGGTGCGCGGCATCGCCGGAACGTACTCTGAGCTGTTCCTGCCGCTCTACGGCACCCACCAGGCCCAGAACGCCGCGGTCGCGATCGCGGCCGTCGAATCGTTCCTCGGCGCGGGCAGCCAGGCCCTGGTCGAAGACATCCTGGTAGAGGGGCTCGCCACGGCGACCTCGCCGGGCCGGCTGCAGCTGGTGGGGATCGAACCGACGGTGCTCGTCGACGCGGCGCACAACCCGCACGGCGCTCTCGCCCTCACCGCTGCTCTGGACAGCTACTTCGACTTCGACGAGATCGTCGTGGTCATCGGTATCCTCGCCGACAAGGACGCCGCCGGCATCATCGAGGCCCTGCGCCCCGCCGCCACCCGTTTCCACGTGACCCAGTCGCACTCCGAACGGGCGATCCCGGTCGACGACCTCGCCGACCTGGTCGCCGAACACGTCGGCGACGCCGACACCTTCAGGTTCGGCGACCTCGCCCAGGCCCTCGACGCCGCCCGCGGCTGGGCGCAGGACGCGCCCAAGCGCGCCGTGCTCGTCGCCGGCTCGATCACCCTCGTGGGCGACGCCGTGGCGTTGGCCGACGCGGGGGACTGGATGACCCCGTGAGAGGCGGATCGGTGCGCCGTTCGCTCGCCTCGATCGTGCTCGGCTTCGAGCTGATCGTGGTGTTCCTGGCCACCCTGGTGATCTTCGGCCTCAGCGACCTGCCCGCCTGGGTCACCCTGGGCGGGGGAGCGCTGCTCTGCCTGATCATGGTGGCCACCCTCGGCTTGCTACGGTTCACCTGGGCCTACGCGGTCGGTTGGGCCATCCAGGTCGTCATCCTCGCCACCGGGTTCCTCAACCCGGCGATGTTCGTGGTCGGGGCCCTGTTCGCCGGCATGTGGGCATACTGCATGATCACCGGCGCACGCATCGACAGACAGAACGCGCAGCCAGACGGCACAGACTGACAACGCAAACTGACAGCACAGCTGACAGCGCCGACAGCCGACGCACACAGCAGACACAGACAGCCAACACAGACAATCAGCGCACACAGACAGCACACACCCACAGCACAAGGAGAACTCATGACTAACGTTCAGGAAACACTCGTCCTGGTCAAGCCCGACGGCGTTGCCCGCAATCTCTCCGGCGAGATCCTCCGCCGGATCGAGGCGAAGGGCTACTCCCTCGTCGACATCAAGCTCGTGCAGGCCGAGCGTTCGCTCCTCGCCGAGCACTACGCCGAGCACGCCGGCAAGCCGTTCTTCGAGCCGCTCGTCGAGTTCATGGAAAGCGGCCAGATCCTGGCGCTCCGCATCGCCGGCGACCGCGTGATCGAGGGCTTCCGCGCCCTGGCCGGCACGACCGACCCCACCACGGCGGCCCCCGGAACCATCCGCGGCGACCTGGGCCGCGACTGGGGCCTCAAGGTGCAGCAGAACCTCGTACACGGCTCAGACTCCCCGGAGTCCGCTGCCCGCGAGCTGGCGCTCTGGTTCGCCTAACCCCAGACATCCCCCACGCGAGCCGTGAGAAGGGCCCCGAAAACGTCACGTTTTCGGGGCCCTTCTCACGGCTCGCGGGACCAGGGGCTTAGAGGCGGTGGAGGAAGTCCATCTGGAGCTGGGCCACCGTGGCCGCCACGATGTAACAGGCGATCGTGATCACGAAGATCCACGAATACGCGCCGGCGGCCAGCCGGCGGATACGTGCCGAAACTGGAATATGGCCGGTCTTGAGGTTGTACAGGGTCACGGTGAGGAACACCGGGATCGTCACCGTCCAGGTGACCATGCACCAGGGGCAGAGCACGTCGAGCACGAAGAAACTCTGACCCATCAGCCAGATCACGAACACCAGCGCTCCGGTGACACCCAGGTTCAGGCCCAGCCAGAACCAGCGAGCGAAGCGGGCGCCGGAGAGGATCGCGGCGCCGATGGTGATCACCACGCTCCAGGCGGCCACCCCGATCAGAGGGTTCGGGAAGCCGAACAGCGCACCCTGCCAGGACCCGAGGTTGGTGCTGCAGCCCACCAGCACACTGAAGTTGCAGGACAGCTGCGCCGTCGGGTCTTCCAGCATCGTGAACTTGTCGAGGGTGAGCGCGAAGGCCGCCGCGAAGCCGATCGCACCGGCAATGATCAGGAAAACGGCGAGGCCGACCGGCGGCTTTTTTGAGGTGGTGAGTGGCACATTCGGATTATGTCATGTGTCGCGTACGCGACCCTGGGAATGCGTGCGATAATCGAAACAGTCGTTTGAGCCGCGCTCGAACCGATGCCAAAAGGCTTAATGGGCGATACTCGCCCAGATTCATTGGTCGTAGACCAAAGGTATTAGCAACCAGAGCCACGGGCCGGTTGCGGAACGCAATAGGATTCGCGGGGTTTTCGCGCAAGCGGAAGCGTCGCACGAGAGAGTAGCCGAGTGGGTGGCGCGGTCGCCCACACCGGTCAAGGAGCGCACCAGTGATGGTGGAAGACAACGAAAACAAGAAGCGCAAGGGCCTGTTCGGCACTCGCAAAACAACCAGGAAGGCAGCCCCAGCTCAGCAGGACGCACCGGCCGCAGAGGCGCAACGGACCTCCGTCCCCGCAGCCTCATCCGTCGTAGCGTCGGTCGTTGATGTTGACGCGCTGAACGTGGACGCGCTCGACCAGCCGGTCGCATTCCCCGCGCTGCCGACTCCGTTCGACGAGAGCGTCGAGGTGGTTCGCCGCCCGACCACATCCCTGATCTTCCAGGCGCCGGCGATCCTGCCGGCCCCTGTGCGTACCGGTGGACGCGTGCTCGACGATGAGGACGACGACTCCGAAGAGGCCTCGACAGTGCGCCGCCGCGCACGCCGACGCACCGGCGAAGAGGGCCGCAGCGACGACCCCGCCAACACCGTGGTGCGCGTGCGCACCCCGCGTGAACCCGAACTCATCACCGAACCGCAGCGCATCAAGGGCTCGACCCGCCTCGAAGCCAAGAAGCAGCGCCGCCGCGACGGCCGCGACGCCGGCCGCCGCCGCCCGGTCATCACGGAGGCCGAGTTCCTCGCCCGCCGTGAGTCCGTCGACCGCGCCATGGTCGTGCGCGCCAAGCACAACAAGATCCAGATCGGCGTTCTCGAAGACGGCGTGCTCGTTGAGCACTACGTGGCCAAGAACCAGGATGCCTCGCTGATCGGCAACGTCTACCTCGGCCGCGTGCAGAACGTGCTGCCGAGCATGGAAGCTGCCTTCGTCGACATCGGACGCGGCCGCAACGCCGTGCTCTACTCCGGCGAAGTCGACTGGGACGCCGCAGCGGTGAACTCCCCGGGCGGCAGCCAGACGCGCCGCATCGAACTGGCCCTCAAGCCCGGCGACAAGGTTCTCGTGCAGGTCACCAAGGACCCGATCGGCCACAAGGGCGCCCGGCTGACCAGCCAGGTGTCGCTGCCCGGCCGCTACCTCGTCTACGTTCCCAACGGTTCAATGAACGGCATCAGCCGCAAGCTGCCCGACACCGAACGAGCGCGCCTGAAGAAGATCCTCAAGGAGGTCCTGCCCGACAACGTCGGCGTCATCGTGCGCACCGCGGCCGAGGGCGCGACCGACGAACAGCTCACCCTCGACGTGAACCGCCTGACGAGCCAGTGGGCCTCCATCGCCAAGCAGGTGGAGACCGTGTCCGGACCGGCCCTGTTGCACAGCGAACCCGACCTGCTGATCAAGATCGTGCGCGACGTCTTCAACGAGGACTTCCACAAGATGGTCATCTCCGGTGATGACGCCCAGGAAGTCATCGAGTCCTACCTGCGCCAGGTCGCCCCCGACCTGGTCGAGCGCGTCCAGCGCTACGAGGGCGAGATCGACGCTTTCGACGAGTACCGCATCTCCGAACAGATCGAGAAGGCCTTGGACCGCAAGGTCTGGCTGCCCTCCGGCGGTTCGCTCGTGATCGACCGCACAGAGGCGATGACCGTCGTCGACGTCAACACCGGCAAGTTCGTCGGCTCCGGCGGCAACCTCGAAGAGACCGTCACCAAGAACAACCTCGAGGCGGCCGACGAGATCGTACGCCAGCTGCGCCTGCGGGACATCGGCGGCATCATCGTCGTCGACTTCATCGACATGGTGCTCGAGTCCAACCGGGACCTGGTGCTTCGCCGCCTGGTCGAGTGCCTCAGCCGCGACCGCACCAAGCACCAGGTGGCCGAGGTCACCTCGCTCGGCCTCGTGCAGATGACCCGCAAGAAGCTCGGTCTCGGTCTGCTCGAATCCTTCAGCGAAAACTGCGAGGCTTGCGCCGGACGTGGAATCGTCATCCACCACGACCCCGTCGTCAAGCACCGCCAGACCGCGCAGCCCGCCCAGGAACGCCGTCCGCGCAGCAAGTCCACCGGCAACGGCGGCAACGGAGCATCCGGCCACGACGGCGGACACTCCGGGCAGCGCAACAACGGCAACCAGCACTCCGGCGGCACGCACGCGCCGGCTCAGGCGGATGCCGCCAAGGCCGGCCACGGCACCCACGGCATCACCGAGGACGCCAAGCACGCCCTCGCGCTGATCGCCGCCCGCACCATCTCCCGATCGCTGACCGGTTCGATCCCCGTGATCGCACCGACAGACGCCGGCCAGGACGGCGAGACCGCACTGCCCGCCACCGCGTTCGCCGACCAGCCCGTCACCGAGCCTGCCGTCGTCACCGAGTCTGCTGCCGCGACCTCCGACGGCGCGAACACGGACACAGCGAACGACTCGGGCGCCGAACCGACCGAGCGCAGTCAGACGACGCGCTCGAACGGCCGCGGCAACCGCGGCCGGTCCGGCGGTCGTGGCGGCCAGACCTCCGACGGAGCCGGCGACACCGAGTCGGCCGGAGAGCCGGCCGCAGTGCCGGTCGGCGAACCGACGACAGCGGAGAGCAACTCGACCTCGGCGGGAACGCCGGAGACCGACGCCGTCGAGATCCTGGACATCCCGGTGACGAAGTCGCCGCGCAGTCGCCGCCCGGTGAGCAAGCAGGTCACCGACCAGTTGCTCGATTCGGTTCTCGACTCCCTGCCTGAGCCCAAGCAGCCCGGCCAGGGCCGCTCGCGCAGCCGCCGGGTCACCACGAACGGCGGCCCCACCGCCACCGTGCAGCCGATCGTGGTTCCCACCCAGGACAACCGCTAGGACCACGGACAACCGCTGGGGTCACCCTCAGCACACGCACGCCGGCGGCGTCACCCGAGGGTGACGCCGCTTTCGTGTCGGCAGCTTGCGGCTGCCGCCTGAGTGCCTGAGCCGCTCCACTATGCTGAGTTCATGCACGGGGATCGGGCACGGGTGCGTCGCGTTCCCACCGGTCTTCTCCTCGGTATCGCGCTCGTGGCGCTGGCATTCCTGGTGCGGGCGGTGAGCCCGTCCTTCCCCGGTTGGGGCCTGCCGGACCGGGCCCAGGACACCGTCACCCTCGCCCTGAGCGTGATTATCGAGTCCGCGCCCTTCGTCTTCCTCGGCATCCTGCTCTCCACCGTGGTGCAGGTCTGGTTGCCGCACGGATTCCTGCTCCGGTTTCTGCCCAGGCACCCGCTCCTGCGCCGGGCGGCCATCTCCTTGCTCGGCATGTTCTTTCCGGTCTGCGAGTGCGGAAACGTGCCGCTGGCCCGCGGGTTCATGGTGGGCGGGTTCACAGTGCCGGAGTCGATCACCTTCCTGCTCGCCGCGCCTATCCTCAACCCGATCACGATCATCACGACCCACCAGGCCTTCGGCTTCGGCGACGGCATCCTGATCACCCGGATCGTGGCCGGCTTCGTGATTGCGAACGTCATCGGTTGGCTGTACAGCCGGCATCCGAATCCGGACAGCCTGCTGACCCCGGCCTTCGCCGCCAGCTGTGCCCGGCCGGAACCGGCCGGGCACGACCACGACCACGGCCAGACGATCGGCCGGCGACCGAGCCGTCTCCAAACCTCTGTCGACCTCTTCGCCAGGGAGACCGCCGTCATCATGCCCGCGCTGTTCATCGGGTCGCTGGTGGCGGCCCTCACCCAGGTCTTCGTGCCGCGATCCGTGCTACTCGCCCTCGGGAGCAACCCGGTCTGGTCGGTGCTCGCGATGATGGCGCTCGCCTTCATCGTCGCCGTCTGCTCCAATGTCGACGCGTTCTTCGTGCTGTCGTTCGGCAGCACCTTCATGCCGGGCGGGATCGCCGCCTTCCTCACCTTCGGAGCCATGATCGACGTCAAGATGCTGGCGCTGATGCGCACCACCTTCCGCACGCGCACGCTGGTGCAGATCACCGCGCTCGTGGCACTCATGAGCGCCGCCGCCGGATTGCTGGTGAACTATGTCGGCTAGAACGCGGTGGGCGAGAACCATGTCGGCTCAGCGCGCACCCGGCCATCCCGCTGGGCCAGGCAGCGGACCGGCCTGGCCGGCGCGTCTGGCCGAACGCTGGCGCGGCATCGGCCTCAGCCTCGTCGTAGTCGTCGCGACGGTCTGGCTCGGCCTGACCGGCCAGCTGGGGCTGTACATTCATCCGCGGTATTTCGTCTTCACCCTGGTGATGGCCGCCCTCGGACTGGTCTTCGTGGTGGCGTCCTTCTTTATTCCCTCTTCCGTCGTTCCCGCAGCGCAGGCCGGGAAGCGCTCCTCGCCGCGCCGACTGCTGGCGACCGTGACCGGAAGCGCCCTCCTGCTCGCCATCGCCGCCGTGGCCGTGCTCGCGCTGCCGCCGGCCACCCTCACGAGCGCCACCGCAACCCAGCGCGAGGTCAACTCGGGTGGGCTGGACACCACGGACGCGGCAGCGCAGGCGGCCACCCTGGTGGGAACAGGCGACTACGAGCGGCTCAGCGTGAAGGAGTGGGTCTCCCTGCTGGCCCAGTCGGACGACCCGGCCCTCTTCGCGGAAAAGACCGCACGTCTGACCGGATTCGTGCTGCCGGACGCCGACGACCCGGACAACGTGTTCTATGTGGCCCGATTCGTGGTGACCTGCTGCGCCGTCGACGCGCAACCGATCGGCGTTCCCGTCTACCTGCCCGGCTGGGCGAACACCTACAGCACCGACGAGTGGGTCGAGATCACCGGCTCGTTCGCACCGAACCCGAGCGGGCGGGCGCAGGCCACCCTCGCCGTCGAACCGACGGCCATCGAATCCGTCGAGCAGCCGAGCGACCCGTATGTCTACTGATTCCGCCGCATCGGCGGCGACCGGAGTGCCCGTGGACCGACTGTTCCGCCGGACGCTCGGCGGGCTGCTGGTCGGTCTCCTCGTGCTCTGCCTGGGCCTCGTGGCTGTCAACGTGCTCAACGGGCCGCGCCTGACCGGCACCAGTATTGACACCACCGCCGTGGTGACCCAGGCGAACCAACGCCTGGTGCTCGAGACCAACCAACAGCTGGCCGACGTCTCCGCGGACCAGGTGACCGTCACACCGGCCAGCGCCGTGCAGGTACAGACCACGAACGACACCATCATCGTCGTCTTCTCACAGCCGCTCGCCTACAACACCGCGTACTCGGTCGCCGTCACCGGAGTCACCGGGCCGTTCGCCGACCGCGTGTCCACCCTGACTACCTCGTTCCGTACAGAGGAGCCGCCCGTCTACGTGCTCACCCGCACCCCCGCGTCGGCGGGGGCGACGACCAAGGCGCCCGACCGGATCGTGCGCACGGCCGTTGGGTCGGCCGAGACGACCGAGGTCTTCACCGCACCGTACATCCAGTCCTTCGTGCCCAGTGGCGACGAGCTGGTGGTCGTGACGCTCGCGGACGACCTGACCAGCCGGCTCAGCCTCGTCGGCGCCGACGGAACCGCCAGGGAACTCACGCTGCCCGGAACCGGCACCGTGCAGGACCTGTTGGCATCGGGAGTCTCCGCCACAGTTGGATTCAGGTTCAGCAGTGTGGCAGGAGCAGCCGGGGCCGTCTACGACAACACACTCTTCCTGTTGGATCTGACGCAAGGCACGCTGTCCACCGTCGACGGCCTGGACGGCGCCCCGGTGCAGGCCATCAGCTGGGGGTTCATGCCGCACCGCGCCGAGATCGTGGCCCAGATCTTCGACACGACCCTGTTGCTGGTCGATCCACGCTCGGACGAGGCACCCATCCCGATCGGTCAGTTCCCCACTCTCAACGCCTTCGCCCCCGACGGGGTGCGCATAGCGGTCTCCGACCAGGAACGTCAGTATGTGCTCGACTTGTCGACGGGCACCGAAGACGCCATCGTTCCGCAGGATGTGGCCGGCACCACGCCGTACACAGCGGAGCTGCGATTCCTGACCGGGGGAGAAGGCTACGTGCAGCGGGTGGCCGAGTTCGACCAGGCGACCGGCCGGGTGCTGCAGTCCCTCATCCTGGTCAGCGGGCCACCGGGCGAGGAAACCAGCCGTCTGGTCTATCAACCGGTCCTCGACTACGAAACCGTCGTGGGGTTCAGCCTCTCGCCCAACGACCAGTACCTGGCGGTGCAGACCGTGCCGAACAGCGACACCCAGCTGACGGACGGGTATCCGGTCGGTGCCCAGGCGACGACGACGACGACCGTGTTCGTGGACATCGCTACCGGAGCGATCACCCGCAGCATCGTGGGGATCGACGCCACTTGGTGAGAATCGGCTCAGTTCCCGGGGGAGCCGTTCGCCCGCCGCGCCTTGGCGCTGACCCGCAGCCCGCTGGCGCGCAGCCGCGTCACGAGCCCCCGGAAATCCACGGGCTCCGCCCCTGCGGCCACGAGGCTGTCGTACCTGGCCTGCGGCACGTCGTAGTGGTCGAGGTCGAAACCACGACGGGGGATACCCTGGGCCGCGGCGAAGTCGTGCAGCTCCTCGATCGAGGAGTCGCTGACCAGATGGGACCAGAGCGTTCCGTGGGCCGGCCAGGACGGCTGGTCGATCAGTATGCTCATCCTGTGAGTGTAGAGATCGGCTCGCCGCGACACGCGGGGCCGACATGGTTTGACCGGGGCATTCCGATCAGCTAAAGTCGAGTGTTGGTGTGCGAAGGACTATGTCCAGGTAGCGCCCAAGGTTTTCTGACGTGACATGGTCCGACTTGGTCCATGGGCACTCGGTAACTTTCCATCATAGGAATCGGAGCCCCCGGGGTTCCCCAGAGATAGGTACGTAAAGTGGTTTACGCAGTTGTGCGCGCCGGTGGGCGGCAGGAGAAGGTAGAGGTCGGGACCATCGTAACGATGGACCGAATCAAGGCTGACAAGGACGGCAACGTCGAGCTGGCCGCCGTGCTTCTCGTCGACGGCGACAAGATCACCTCTGACTCGACGTCGCTGGCCAACGTCAAGGTCACCGCCGAGGTCCTCAACGACCTCCGCGGCCCGAAGATCGTCATCCAGAAGTTCAAGAACAAGACCGGTTACAAGAAACGTCAGGGGCACCGTCAGGAGCTCACTCGCGTTCAGGTCACCGGCATCGCCTAGGCCCGAGGAGAATAACTAATGGCACACAAAAAAGGTGCGAGTTCCACTCGCAACGGTCGTGACTCCAACGCACAGCGCCTCGGCGTGAAGCGCTTCGGTGGTCAGGTTGTCGGCGCCGGCGAGATCATCGTCCGTCAGCGTGGCACCCACTTCCACCCCGGCGTGAACGTCGGCCGTGGTGGCGACGACACCCTCTTCGCCCTCGAAGCCGGTTCGGTCGAGTTCGGTGCAAAGGGTGGCCGCAAGGTCGTCAACATCGTGGTGGCCGCCGCTTAGGCATCCACACAGCTTTTCAGCATGAGGGCGGGCTTCGGCTCGTCCTCATGTTTGTTTTTATCGCCACCTGAAAGGGGCATTCCCATGGCCACGTTCGTTGACCAAGTCACGCTGCATCTGCGAGCGGGCAACGGAGGAAACGGTTGTGTCTCGGTCAAACGCGAGAAGTTCAAGCCTCTCGCCGGCCCCGATGGCGGAAACGGCGGCAACGGTGGCGACATCGTCCTCGTCGCCGACCCGCAGGTGACCACCCTGCTCTCCTTCCACCGCTCACCCCACCGCAGCTCCGCCAACGGCGGACCCGGCATGGGGGACCACCGCAATGGCTACGGCAGCGACATCATCGAGCTGTCGGTGCCGCTGGGCACAGTTGTGAAGGACGTCGAGGGCAACCAGCTCGCCGACATGACCGAGGTCGGCGACCGTATCGTCGTCGCACCTGGCGGTCAGGGCGGGCTCGGCAATGCCGCCCTCGCCTCCACCAAGCGCAAGGCCCCCGGCTTCGCCCTGCTCGGCACCTACGGCTGGGAAGGCGACGTCCTCCTCGAGCTGAAGACCGTCGCGGATGTCGCCCTCGTCGGCTACCCGTCGGCCGGCAAGTCCAGCCTGATCGCCGCCATCTCCGCGGCCAGGCCCAAGATCGCCGACTACCCCTTCACGACCCTGCACCCCAACCTCGGCGTCGTCGACGCCGGCGAGGTGCGCTACACGGTCGCCGACGTCCCCGGCCTGATCGAGGGCGCCAGCGAGGGCAAGGGCCTCGGCCTCGAGTTCCTCCGCCACGTTGAGCGCTGCACCGCCCTGCTGCACGTGCTTGACTGCGCCACCCTGGACCCGGGCCGCGACCCGATCAGCGACCTTGACGTCATCCTCGGCGAACTCGCCGCCTACCCGGTCCCGGATGGCCAGACCCCGCTGCTCGAACGCCCCCAGCTGATCGCGCTGAACAAGATCGATGTGCCCGAGGGCCGCGAACTCGCCGCCTTCGTGAAGGCCGAACTCGAGGAACGCGGCTATCGCGTCTTCGAGATCTCCACGGTGAGCCACGAGGGACTGCGCCAGCTGAACTTCGCCCTGGCCGAAACCGTCGAGGCCGGCCGTGTCTCCAGTGCAGAGGCCGCGGCCCTCAAGCCCCGCATCGTCATCCGCCCCAAGGCCGTCGACGACAGCGGATTCATCGTGCGGGTCGAGGGCGGGTCCTTCGGCAACATCTTCCGGATCCTCGGTGCCAAGCCCGAGCGCTGGGTTCAGCAGACCGACTTCAAGAACGATGAGGCCGTCGGCTTCCTCGCCGACAGACTGGCCAAGCTCGGCACAGAGGACGAACTGTTCAAGGCCGGCGCGATCGCCGGCTCGACGGTCGTCATCGGCCCCGGCGACGGCATGATCTTCGACTGGGAGCCCACCCTCACCTCCACCGCCGAGCTGATCACCGCCCCGCGCGGCACTGACAGCCGGATGGACGACTCCAAGCGACGCACCAGCAACGAGCGCCGCGAGGAATACCTCAAGCGCATGGACGCCAAGTCCGCCGCGCGTGCGGAGCTCATCCGTGAGCGCGAAGCCGGCATGTGGTCCACCGGCGAAGAAGAGTTCAACGCCGGCGAGGGCGTCGTCACCGAGAACAACGCCGCCCGTCGTCGGGCCAAGGAGGGCGACTCCGAGTGACCGAGGGGGGAAGGCGCCGACTGGATCGGGGCGGCGTGGCCACAGCGACACGCATTGTCGTGAAGGTGGGGTCGTCGTCGATCAGCGGCGCCAACGTCGGCCAGATCGCGCCGCTCGTCGACGCCCTGGCCGCCGCGCACGGTCGGGGTGCGGAAGTGGTGCTGGTGTCCTCGGGTGCCATCGCCACCGGGATGCCCTACCTGCAGCTTGATGAACGGCCCACCGACCTGGCCACCCAGCAGGCGGCGGCATCCGTGGGCCAGAACCTCCTCATCTTCCGCTACCAGGACAGCCTGGACCGGTACGACATCATCGCCGGCCAGGTCCTTCTCACGGCGGGCGACCTGGACAACGCCGCACCGCGCAGCAATGCGCAACGCGCCATGGAACGACTCCTGGGTCTGCGCATCCTGCCGATCGTGAACGAGAACGACACCGTCGCCACCCACGAGATCCGCTTCGGCGACAACGACCGTCTGGCCGCCCTCGTGGCCACGCTCGTGAAGGCAGACCTGCTGGTGCTGCTCAGTGACGTCGACGCCCTGTACACGCGGCCGCCCCACCTGCCCGGCGCCGAACGTATCGACCACGTGGCGCTGGGGGACACCCTGCCCGGAGTCGAGTTCGGCTCCTCTCGCTCTGGCGTGGGCACCGGAGGCGCGGGGACCAAGGTCTCCGCCGCCCGGATCGCCGCCGAAGCCGGCACCGCCGTGCTGGTGACGTCGACGGCCCTCGTGGCCGAAGCCCTCAACGGCGCCCGGATCGGCACCTGGTTCGAGCCGGCCCAGCCGGCTCCTGCCGGTCGGTCTGGCCTAAACTAGGGGCATGTCGCAGACCCTCGCCGCCGCTGCTGTGCCCGCCGCCGAACCCACCGCCGGAGTTGCTGCAGTGTTGCCGGTCGGCCCGGAACTGTCTGCACCGGATCGTTCCGCGTTCACGGCCATGCTCGTCGCCGGCCGCGAAGCCTCCCAGAGGCTCGCTGCAGCGCCCACCCAGGTGAAGAACAGCGCGCTGCGCGGCATCGCCCAGGTGCTGAGGGACAACACCGACGACATCATCGCCGCCAACCAGCTCGACCTCGCTGCGGGCGCGGCGAACGGACTCAGCGCGGGACTGATCGACAGGCTCACCCTGACCGGCGCGCGGATCGCGGCTCTGGCCGACGCCGTGGGCGACATCGAACAGCTCACCGACCCCGTCGGCGAGGTGATCCGCGGCAGCAGCCTGCCCAACGGCGTCAAGATCAGCCAGGTGCGGGTGCCGTTCGGCGTCGTCGGCGTCATCTACGAGGCTCGTCCCAATGTCACTGTGGACATCGCCGCCCTCGCCCTCAAGAGCGGCAACGCCGCCGTGCTGCGCGGAGGATCGGCCGCAGCGAACTCCAATCGGGTGCTCGTCGACCTGATCCAGCAGGCCCTGATGACCGCCGGCCTGCCCGCGGCGTCCGTGCAGACCATCGACGGTTTCGGCCGGGCGGGCGCGACCAGTCTGATGCAGGCGCGCGGCCAGGTGGACGTGCTGATCCCCCGGGGCAGCGCCGGCCTGATCCAGGCCGTTGTCACGCAGTCGATGGTGCCGGTGATCGAGACCGGCGCCGGTGTCGTGCATATCTTCCTCGATGATTCCGCCAACGCGGACTGGGCGAGGGACATCGTGCACAATGCCAAGGTGCAACGCCCCAGCGTGTGCAACGCGGTCGAAACCGTGCTCGTGCACGAGGCAGCGGCAGAACGCCTACTGCCCGGCGTGCTCAAGAAACTGGCCGAGTCCGGCGTCACGATCCACGGCGACGCAGCAGTGCGAGCCCTGTTCCCGGCCGCTGTGCCCGCAACCGATGACGACTGGGCCACGGAGTACATGAGCCTGGACCTGGCCGTGGCCGTGGTTGCCGACCTCGACGCCGCGATCTCGCACATCCGCCGGTACTCCACCGGCCACACCGAATCGATCATCACCAACGACATCGTCAACGCCGAACGCTTCCTCAACGAGGTCGACTCGGCCGCGGTGATGGTGAACGCGTCCACCCGGTTCACCGACGGCGGCGAATTCGGCTTCGGCGCCGAGGTCGGCATCTCCACCCAGAAGCTGCACGCCCGCGGCCCGATGGGGCTGCCTGAACTCACCAGCACCAAGTGGATCGTGCGCGGAACGGGTCAGGTGCGCCTGTAACGGGCTGCGGCAGGCACCCCCGCTAGACTGGTCGCGGTGCCGCAGGCCGCCCGCCGCGTCAGCCGGTGAAGCACGTCTTTTTGAACCAAATCTTGTCGATCGGAGATCCCATGTTGTTCGTGACCGCTGTCCTTGCTGAGGTCGAGCATGCCCAGCTGCCCGTGCCCACCTGGGTCTACGGCCTCGTCGCCCTGATCATCTTCGCCGCCCTGGGCTTCGTGCTCTGGAGCTTCCGCGATGTCGCCAACCGCCACAGCGCCAAGGCCGCTGCCTACGCAGCCGCGCACGGTGCCACAGCCGGCCACGGCGGCCACTGATCCGATAGGCAGACCGTGACACGGGACCGCCCACGCATCGGCGTGATGGGCGGCACGTTCGACCCCATCCACCACGGCCACCTCGTGGCCGCAAGCGAGGTCGCGCAGAGCTTCAACCTCGACGAGGTCATCTTCGTGCCCACCGGACAGCCCTGGCAGAAACCCGACGTGACGCTGGCCGAACATCGCTACCTGATGACCGTCATCGCCACGGCGTCGAACCCGCGCTTCACCGTGAGCCGCGTCGACATCGACCGGACCGGCCCGACTTTCACGATCGATACGCTGCGCGACCTGCATGCCGAACGGCCGGATGCCGAGCTCTTCTTCATCACCGGCGCTGACGCCATCACCCAGATCCTGGGCTGGAAAGACGTGGCCGAACTCTGGAAACTCGCGCACTTCGTGGCTGTGAGTCGTCCGGGACATGACCTGAGCATTTCAGGATTGCCTAACCAGGACGTAAGCTTGTTGGAGGTTCCGGCTCTGGCTATCTCGTCCACTGACTGCCGGGCACGCGTGAACCGGGGCTTCCCGGTCTGGTACTTGGTCCCCGACGGGGTTGTCCAGTACATCTCAAAGCATCATTTGTATCGGAGTGTGGCATGACGTTGGGTAATAGCCCGCAGCCACTGACGCGACGACAGTTGCGCGAGTTGGCTCGGGAGAATGAGCCGGCTTCGGCCGAGAACGGCCAGTCGGTCGTTCCGTCGCAGCCCGCTGCCAACGCGCCCGAAGAACATCATTCGCGTCACACCTCTCCCGCTGTTCCTGTCGACCGCCGCGCGGAGGCCAGGCCCGCGCCCGCTCCGTTGCCGATTCCCGACCAGGGCGCCGACGACGTCGTCAGTGCCGCGATCGCGAGTGAGACCGGCCGCACGCTGACCCGCCGCGAACTGCGCGCCCTGCAGACGGCCGCCTCCGCCGGCGCCGAGTCGAGCGAAGACGCACCGGCAGCGCCGCCACGGATTGATTCCCCACGTTCGGACCCCGCACGTGTCGTTCCGGCAGCAGCCGCCGTTCCCGTCTCCGTTACTCCCGCTGGCAGTGTTGCCACGGCAGGCAGTGTTGCCGCGACAGGCAGTGCAGCTCCGGCAGGCAGCGCTCCCGCGGCCGACCCGGCCGGTTCGAACGGGCTCCACCCGCCTATCGGGCACTGGTCGGTCGACCGCGAGGACGACAGCCACATTCAGACCATCGGTCGTCGTGACGACCAGACCTTCGACGACCTGGTGGGACGCGGCATCGGCGCCGGCGGCATTCCCACCACGACCAATGCCCTGATCCTGCCTGCGATCCCGCGGCAGGGCACCGCCGGCCCCATCACGAGCACCGGCGAGATCATGATCACCGGATCGATCGACCTGCCGCGCAGCCTCGGCGCCACCGGCCAGCACCCCAACCTCTTCGACTCGTCGGAGATGGACCGGATGCTCGACCAGCTCGACGAGGGCGGTCACCACAACGACGTCGCCCCTGTGAGCGCGAGCCGTGCCGTGAGCACCCACACCTCCACCCGGGGCGTGATGACGCCACCCCGCAAGCGCGGAGCGTCGTTGCCGACCGTTCTGGCCATCACGGCCGCGGTGCTCGCGATCGGCGTGCTGTCACTCTTCGTTGTCGGCTACGCCTTCAACATCTACTAGACCTTTCTGTCCATCCTTTTCGCATTACTAACTCAGGGATTCAATCGATGACCGCTTCTGCCCACGCTCTCGAGCTCCTCAAGGTGGCCGCCGCCGCCGCCGACTCGAAAGCGGGGGAGGACCTCGTTGCCATTGACGTCTCCAACCCGTTGCCGTTGGCCGACATCTTCCTCATCGTCACCGGACGCTCCGAACGCAACGTCGTCGCGATCGCCGGCGAAATCGAAGACAAACTGATCGAGGCCGGCTACAAGCCGCTGCGCCGTGAAGGCCGCGCAGAGGGCCGCTGGGTCCTGGTGGACTTCGGCGACCTCGTGGTGCACGTGTTCCACGAGGAGGAGCGGGTCTACTACTCGCTCGAACGCCTGTGGAAGGACTGCCCGGTCATCCCCATCGACCTCGCGAGCGCACGTGCCCTCGACGACTCCGACGTCCCGTCTGCGGTCGAAATTGATGCCGCGGACTAGCGTTTGGTTCGCGAGCACTCAAAACATGTAGTAACCTAATGAAGTTGTTTCGGAGGAATTCGAAACAAAGTCTGGGTCCGTGGCGCAGCTGGTAGCGCACCTGCATGGCATGCAGGGGGTCAGGGGTTCGAATCCCCTCGGATCCACATAGTTAGAGAAAAACCCCCGATGACAGTAGTCATCGGGGGTTTTTTCACGCCCAATTACGTCGACTTCAAGGCAGTGCTGCGTTCCCCCGAAAAACTTTTTAGAAAAGTTTCTTCCGAGATTTCGGAGTCAGGCTTACGGTGCTGCCGGCCCCTGTCCGATGCTCAGCCAGCCGTGCGCCTGGTCACCGGGTCCGCCAGGACCACCGGGACGCTCAGAGGCATCAGCCGAGCGGCCAGAGCGCCCAGCCCTGGCGTCCTTCATCGCCTGGAGCTGACGGTCGACATCCGCTCTCATGGCGCCGGTGGAGAGCTGTCGCTCGAGGTCGGCGTCAGGCGGGGCCGTGAGGTCGTTCAGGGCGCCACTGGCGAGCAGCTCATCGGTGGCCGCTGCGCGAGCCTTCATCTGCGCCACCCTGTCGGTGGCGCGCTCGAGAGTGACGCCGACATCGCTCATCTGCGAGCCGATCCCCGCAGCGGCCTCATTCGCCCTGACCTGGGCCTCTGAGGCTGCATAGGTGGCCTTGATGGTCTCCTTCTCCGTGCGGAAGGCGGCGACCCGGTCCGCGAGACGTCGTTCGTTGTCCTGCAGGTGGGCCTGCTGCTGGGCCAACCCCAGGTACTGCTCCCGGAGAGCCCCAATCTGACGCTCCAGGAGGGACCGGCGTTCCAGGGCCGTCCTCGCCAGGTCTTCGCGTCCCTGGCTGAGCGCCTCCTGGGCCTGCGCGCCCAGGCGAGCATGCCGGGCACCCAGCTCCTCGCCCTGCAATTCGAGGCGCTTCTTCGCCGTCGCGACCTCGGCCAGGCCACGCCGCACATCCTGCAGCATCGCCACGAGCTGTTCATAGCTGTCGTCGAGGGCGTCGCGGGGGTCCTCCAGCCTGTCGAGGGTTCGGGATGCCTTGCTGCGGAAGACCACGCGCAGCCGAGAGCCGAAGGTCATGACTCGCTCCGTCCGGTGAGGGGATTCATCGAGGTCCGGTATCCGGCGGAACCTGCTCCACCACGTCCCGTGCGGCCGTTGAGTTCGTGCAACTCCCGCACACCGGCGTCCAGAGCAGCGATCTCGTGGTCGACATCGTCGGAGAGCGCAGCCAACGTGTCGTCGGTGAGGTCGCCGATGCCGGCGGCGACGGCCGAGCGGAGCCGGCGCACGAGGGCGCGGATCTGCTCCACCCGTCGACCGGCCGCGGGGACCGCCTCGGCGAGTACGACGGCATCCCGCTCGCTCAACAGCAGCAGCAACTGCGCATCGAGAGCGGCTCCCTCGCTGCTAATCCGTTCGAACAGCCGGCGCAGGTCGCCCTGTGGCGCGCCACTGCGACCGGCCAGGTCGAGGGCAGCCCGCCCGCTGGCGATGGTGTCGGCCAGTCGCAGGCGCAGTGTCAGGAGTTCATGCTGCCGGCCGACACTGAGCCGGGCCCGAGCGCGCAGTACCGAGTCGCCGACGGCCCGGCTGCGCCTGATCCTGGTGTACACCAGGCGCACCAGGACGACGACCGTCACCGTGGAGATGAGCATGATGGTTCCGAGGGCCAGCAGGACCTCGGCGAGCACGCTCATGATGACCACCCCCGCTTCGCTGGGGTGCGTGGCGAGAATTGGTTCAGATCCATGGCTCCACCTTCGTCAGGTTCGCATCGTCAGGCAGGTTTCTAGCGCACAAGGTACGCTCATAACCCTCGATTTGCCTTAGTGTCTTGATGCTGTTCTGACACCACCGGTCAGCCGGGTGTGGCGGCGGCCCTCGGCGGCGGCCCGTACGATGGGGACGTGAATGAGACCCTGCCCCCGTGCCCGGAATGCTCCAGCGATATGACCTACGAGATGGGTTCACTGTTGGTGTGCCCGCTCTGCGGGAACGAATGGGCCGCTGAGGCCGTCGCAGCCGATGAGCCGGCCGCGGAGGCCGTCATCACCGATGCGTTCGGCAGCGTCCTCGCCGACGGCGACTCCGTGACCATCGTCAAGGGCCTCAAGGTCAAGGGCGGCTCCAACGTGATCAAGGTCGGCACCAAGGTGCGCGACATTCGCCTGCGCCAGGGCGTGGGGGACCACGACATCGAGGCGCGGATCGAAGGCGTCACCACCCAGCTCAAATCCAGCGTGGTCAAGAAGGCCTGAGCAACCCACATCGACACCCCCCCGTTTCGGGGTGACGGGATTACACTCGCCGGTATGAACGAGCACCTGCCGTACACGGTGGTACGGGCCTTTCCGCGTTTCGACGTTCGACGGTATCCGGACTGTGTGCTCGTGCAGGTACGCGTGGACACCGACTTCGCCCGGGCCGCTCCGGCGGGTGCCCGGTCGCTGTACCGCTATCTCAACGGCGGCAATCAGGCCGCGACGGCCTTTGGTGTGACGGCGCCGGTGCTGCAGGAGCCGGCGGGGGAGTCGGAGCAACTGCTCAGCCTCGTGCTCCCCGTCGACACCGATCTGGCCGCAGTCCCTCGACCGTTGGACGACTCGGTGCAGATCCGGTCGGTGCCGGCCCACGAGGCCGCCGCTCTGCGGTTCAGCGGCGGATGGGCCAGCAGACGATTCATGGAGCGGGGCAGGGAGCTCCTGGCCGACGTGCGCGCCTTCAGGCTGGAGCCGCTCGGACCCGTCTACTTCGCACGTCTTGATCCGTTCTGGAAGCCGGGGTTCCTCAGCCACAACGAGGCGCTGGTGCGGGTGACGTCTGCCTGATCCCTGCCAGACGGGGCCCCAGGTTCAGGCCGGCGGATGGCGCCGGAGGACCATTCCCAGGTAGTCGGTTCCCTCGTGCGCGGGGCGAACCCGGCCGTCGTCCAGCCAGCCGCGCCGGGTGTAGAAACGCCGCGCGCGGTGGTTGAGCGACCACACGTCGAGCTCAGCGCGCGGGTACCCGCCCGCGGCCCAGTCCTTCTCGAAAGCGTCGTACAGCAGCGTGCCGATCCCCAGGTCCCAGTGGTCGGGGTGAACGTACAGCGCCACGAGGTGCAGCGCGTGCTCTGCGGCGCTGTGTTGTGCGACGTCGTCTGGTGGGACCTCCTGTGTCGGGGCTGCCGGCACCTGCACGGCGGTGAACCCCAGGAGTTCCCCGCCGCCGAACGCGCCGGTGAGCCGCCAGTCCTCGCGCCCCAGGCGGGAACGCCACAGCTCGGTGTACTCTGCCGACTGCGTGACAGTGTCGGGCCGGACCGACTCTGGCTCGACACCCTCTGGCTGGACAGCCTCTGGCTGCCCCGCCGCGTAATACGCACCGCGCGCCGCCAGGTGGACCCGGGTGACGGCATCCGCCGCGTCGGGTCTCAGCGCCTGCAGGGTGACCGTGCACATTTCGTCAGCATAACCATCCGGGGTCAACAGGCCGGTGGGATCGGGCGATAATTGCAGGATGCCCGCACCGGACCCCGCCGCGACGCCCGACCGCCACGCACGCTGTCCCTGCCTCAGCGGCAACGACTACGGCGACTGCTGCGGACGCCTGCACCGGGCGGAAGCCCGGGCGGCCACGGCCCAGATGCTGATGCGGTCGCGCTACGCGGCCTTCGCCGTGGGTGACGCCGACTACCTCCTGCGCAGCTGGCACCCGCGCACCAGGCCGGAGACACTCGAACTGGACCCGTCGGTGCGCTGGCTTCGGCTGGATATCGAACGGACGTCGAGGGGCGGGCCGCTCGACACCGAGGGGATCGTCGAATTCACCGCCTACTCGGTTCGGGATGGCATTCGAACTCAGCAGCACGAGGTGAGCCGGTTCGAGAAGGTGTCCGGAGACTGGCTGTACCTGGACGCCGTCGGCTGACACACGGGTGGAACGACCGGGCTACATGAGGGCGCATACTTTTGACATGGAAGACGATCCGCGCATCCTGGTCGTCGAAGACGAGGCCCGCCTCTCCGGCATGCTGCACGAGCTGCTGAGCAGCGAGGGCTATGCCGTCACATCGGCCCGAGACGGACAGCGCGCCCTGCACATGGGCCTCACTGAGCCTTTCGACGTGATCCTGCTCGACCGCGGCCTGCCGGTGATCGACGGCCTCGACGTGCTCACCAAGTTACGCGCCGCCGGGGTGCTCACGCCCGTGCTGGTACTGTCCGCTCTGGGAAACCCCGCGGACCGGGTGGAGGGGCTGGATCGTGGTGCCGAGGACTACCTCGCCAAACCCTTCGACCTCGACGAACTCCTCGCCCGGCTCAGGGCGCTGCGTCGGCGCGCTGTGTCCACTGTGCCCGTTCTGCGTGTTCCCGGCGGCAGGCTGAGCGTCGCCGACCGTGAAGTGATCCTCGACGACGGCGGCACCGTAACGCTGTCCGAACGTGAGTGCGACCTCCTCGAACGGCTCGCGCGCCGGCCGGACCAGACCTACCCGCGAGACGATCTTCTCAACGTGGTCTTCCCCGATGCCGATGACGACGGGGTCGTCGACACCTACGTGCACTACCTCCGCAAGAAGCTGGGCCGGGACTGCGTACACACTGTGCGGGGCATCGGCTACCGGATCGGGCGTCCGCTGTGACCCGCGAACGCCGGTCACGCACGGCGGGCGCGTCTGCACGAGCGAACACCCCGGATTCCACCTCGGAACTGCGCCGCGCCGCCCGGCGCCTGGCCGTGCAATTCACCGCCCTCATCGTGGTGTTGCTGGTCCTCGTGGGCGCTCTGGCCATGGCGATCGTGAGCGCAGCCCAACAGGAGGCGTCCGATCAGGAACTGCAGAACAGCGCGGCCATCGACTCGCCAGAGGAGACACCGACAGGGGTCTACCTGATGGTCGTCGATGACGGCCGGCTCCGGGCGTCCCGAGAACTGCCTGCCGAACTCCCGGACGAGGCCGCGCTCAGCGAGGTCGCCGCCAGCGGTGAGAGCGTCGAGACCTCGGTCACGATCGACGGGCACAGCTATCGCGTGCTCACGAGCGTCGTCGGCCCGCATCTCACCCAGGTGGCCGTTGATCAGCATCAGCGTGAAGAGGAGCAGGGTCGGCTGTTTCTGGCGCTGAGCGTGTCGGTGGTCCTGGCCGCTGTCGCGGCCTGGTTCCTCGCCGCCTGGATGGCGCGGCGCGCCATGCGCCCGCTCGCCCAGGCCCTCGCCCTGCAGCGACGGTTCGTGGCGGACGCGAGCCACGAGCTGCGCACGCCGCTGACGGTTCTCAGCACCAGAGCGCAGATGCTGCGCCGAAGGTTGCCCGCCGACGCCGCCCCTGCAAATGCCGTGCCCGCAGACGCCGTGCCTGGAGACGTCGTGCCCACCGCCACCGAATCCGTCAGTTCAATCCGCGGACAGGTCGATGAGATCATCCAGGATTCCCGGCTGCTGACCGAGATCCTCGAAGACCTGCTGATCGCCGCGGATCCTCGTGAGGTCGCCGAGCGGACACCGCTCGACCTGGCCGGGCTCGGCGACGACGCCGTGGTCGCGCTGCGCGACTCGGCCGCACGGCGCGGAATCACCCTGGAGCGCACGGGGTCGACGGAGCCGGTCATGGTCAACGGTGCCAAGATCGCTCTGCACCGCCTCTTCACCGCTCTCGTGTCGAATGCCCTGGACCACGCGACCGGAGCCGTGCGCGTCGAGATCACCACGTCGGGCGCGAACGCGGTCGTGCGGGTGCGGGACGACGGTCCCGGCTTCCCCCCTGACCTGAGCGGGCGCGCCTTCGAGCGCTTCGCCAGCGCGAGGCCCGGCGAGACGGGCCAGGGCGCCCCTCGGCACTACGGCCTCGGTCTGGCCCTGGTCGCCGAGGTCGCCGGCCGGCATGGCGGTACCGTCGCCATCGAACCGTCCGACGGAACGGGCGCCGTCGTCGTCGTGACGCTTCCGCTGCACCGGTAGCGGGTGGGATGCCGCTGTGAGCCTGGCGCCGTTGTGCGGCAGGTCAGCCGATGGTCTCGTCGAGGGCGGCCGATAGGTCTCCGATCAGGTCATCGGCGTCCTCGAGGCCCACGGAGAGCCGCAGATGACCGAGGCGCTGGAACTCGTCGGGGTAGTAGGCCGCCCTCGGTCCGGTGCCTGAGACGTGCACGATGAGGCTCTCGTCGTGGCCCAGGGAGACCGCGGAGGTGATCACCCGCAGCGCCGCGACGAACCGGTTCTGCGTGGCCGGGTCCCCGTCAATCGCGAAGGCGAGCATCCCCCCGAAACCGTGCTGGAATTGCCGGAGAGCCACCTGGTGCTGAGGATGGGTCGGCAGGCCGGGGTATGCCACGTAGGCCACCCGGGGATCGCCGGCCAGGAACTCGGCGACCAGCTGGGCGGATGCCGTGTGCTGGCGCATCCGGAGCGGCAGGGTCACCGAGCCGCGCATGATCAGCCAGGCGTTGAACGGGCTGATCACCCCGCCCACATCCACCATGGCCTCTGACTTGATGCGTTGGATCAACGCTCGGGAGCCGATCACGGCCCCGCCCATCGCATCCCCATGGCCGTTGACGTACTTGGTCAGCGAGTGCACCACGAGGTCGGCGCCAAGCTCGAGCGGGCGCAGCACTGGCGGTGGGGTGAAGGTCGAGTCCACCGAGAGGAGAACTCCGGCCGCTCGGGTGATGGCCGCGATCGCCGCAATATCGGCCACCCTGGTGGTGGGATTGGCGATGGCCTCGACGTGCACCAGCCGGGTTTCGGGGCGGAGCGCCGCCCTGACCGCGGCCGGGTCCGCGGTGTCGACGAACGTGGCCTGGATGCCGAACTTCTCCGGCAGGAGCTCGCGGAAGAGTTTGAAGGTGGCCTCGTAGGCAACATCGGAGACCACGACATGGTCACCCGTGCGTAGGAAGGTGAAGAACACGGCGTGCAGGGCAGCGACGCCGCTGGCCAGGGCGACGGCGTCCTCACCCCGCTCCACCAGGGCGAGCTTGTTTTGCAGGCCCAACTGGTTGACCCCGCTGTTGCGCGTGTAAAGCGGCACGTCGGTGCCGGACCAGCTGATCGAGGACGGATCCTCCGGCAACGCGTAGGAGTTCGCCATCACGATCGGGGTGCGGACCGCACCAGTGCCTGGATCGATCTGGTTGCCGGCGTGCACGGCCTGGCTGAACTCGGCCAGGGTCTCTGGCGCATATTTGTCTGGGCGAACCGTCATGAGCCCAGCGTACTGAGCGGTGCCGAGGTGGCCGCCGGTGTGACGCTTCGCGACGGCCGGGGCGGAACGGCCAGGGCGGAACGGCCGGTGCGGAACGGATGGGAAACTGGAACCATGACCGCAACACTCGTCGCCAAGGACCTCGCCGGCGGCTACGCCCATCGCACACTGTTCGACTCCCTCGACCTCACCGTCGCGCCCGGCGACGTGGTCGGGGTGGTCGGAGTGAACGGTGCCGGAAAATCCACCCTCCTGCGTCTCCTTGCCGGTCTCGATCAGCCACAGGGCGGCACCGTGGCGCTCTCACCGGCAGACGCGTTCGTCGGCTGGCTACCGCAGGAGCACGAGCGCGTGCCCGGTGAGACCGTGGCCGGTTACATCAGCCGGCGCACCGGATGCGCCGACGCCACCAGGGAGATGGACGCCGCGGCTGCCGCCCTGGCCGAGCCGGCGCCGGCGGGCGGGGCCGACCCCGCCGATGTGTATTCCGCGGCCCTGGACCGGTGGCTGGCCAGCGGGGCCGCAGACCTCGACGACAGGCTTCCCGCCGTGCTGTACGACCTGGGCTTCACCCTCGAGGCCGAGGTCGCCGCTGACGCGCTCATGACGTCACTCTCCGGCGGCCAGGCGGCGCGGGTCGGCCTGGCGGCACTCCTGCTGTCGAGGTTCGACATCGTGCTGCTCGACGAGCCCACGAACGACCTCGACCTCGACGGCCTGGAGCGCTTGGAGGGATTCGTGCGGGGCCTCCGCGGCGGTGTTGTCCTGGTCAGCCACGACCGCGAATTCCTCGCGCGCTCCGTGACCCGGATCCTGGAACTCGACCTCGCCCAAGGCGCCAATCGGCTCTTCGGCGGCGGCTACGACTCCTACCTCGAGGAACGCGCCACCGCCCGACGGCAGAAGCGCGCCGCCTACGACGAATTCGCCGACAAGAAGGCCGACCTGGTCGGCCGCGCCCGCACGCAGCGGGAATGGTCCAGCCAGGGTGTGCGCAACGCCATGAAGAAGGCGCCGGACAACGACAAGATCCGCCGCAAGGCCTCGGCGGAATCCAGTGAGAAGCAGGCGCAGAAGGTGCGCCAGATGGAAAGTCGCATCGCCCGCCTCGACGAGGTCGACGAGCCACGCAAGGAATGGCAGCTGGAATTCAGCATCGGCAGCGCCCCGCGCTCGAGCAGCGTGGTGTCGATCCTCAATCAGGCCGAGATCCGGCAGGGCGACTTTGTCCTGGGCCCGGTCTCCCTGCAGGTCTCTGCGGGGGAGCGGATCGGCATCACCGGACCCAACGGCGCCGGCAAGACCACCCTGTTGCGCGCTCTGCTGGGCCGACGGGCACCCGACTCGGGCACCGCGAGCCTGGGGGCCAGCGTCGCGATCGGCGAGATCGACCAGGCCAGGGCCAGCGTCACGGGCGACGCGACCCTGGTGGCCATCTTCGAGGAACGCCTGCCCGACCTCGCGGCCGGCGAGATCCGTACCCTGCTGGCCAAATTCGGTCTCACCGCCGACCACGTCAACCGGCCCGCCGACGCCCTGTCACCCGGCGAACGCACGCGTGCGGGCCTGGCACTGCTGCAGGCCACCGGGGTCAATCTGCTGGTGCTCGACGAACCCACCAACCACCTCGACCTGGCCGCGATCGAACAACTCGAGCAGGCCCTTGAGGCCTACACGGGCACGCTGCTCCTCGTCACGCATGACAGGCGGATGCTGGCCACCGTGCGGATCGACAGGCACTGGACCGTGGACGCCGGGCAGGTCACCGAGACCAGGGCCGCCGCATCCGGGGCGCATTGAACCAACGCGGCTGAGCAGACCTGGAATAGAACCGGCCACGCCGCCGTTGGGCCGTAGTATGCGTATGCATGCAAATTGATCGGAAAGGCGCTTCACACATGGCACCGACACTGGAACTGGGTCTCGACACGTTCGGCGACGTCACCTACGCCGAGGACGGGACGCTGCTCAGCCACGCCCAGGTGCTGCGGAACGTGGTGGCGGAGGGCGTGCTGGCCGATCAGGTTGGCCTGAGTTTCTTCGGCATCGGCGAACACCACCGCGAGGACTTCGCCGTCTCCGCGCCCGAAGTGGTGCTGGCGGCCATCGCGGGCCGCACCAGCACCATCAAACTCGGTTCCGCCGTCACCGTGCTCAGCTCCGACGACCCCGTCCGGGTGTTCCAGCGCTTCGCCACCCTCGACGCCGTGTCCGACGGTCGCGCAGAGGTCATCCTCGGCCGCGGCTCATTCACGGAGTCGTTCCCGCTCTTCGGCCTCGAACTCAACGACTACGAACAGCTCTTCGAGGAGAAGCTCGAACTGTTCACCGAGCTCCTCAAGGAAGAGCCGGTGACCTGGTCCGGCACGACCCGCGGCGCCCTGACCGACCAGCGGGTGTTCCCGCCCACCGAGTCCGGCTCCATCCGCACCTGGATCGGCGTGGGTGGAAGCCCGCAGTCCGTGGTGCGCGCGGCGCACTACGGCCTGCCTCTGATGCTCGCCATCATCGGTGGCGAACCGTTGGCGTTCGCCCAGTTCACCGATCTGTACCACCGCGCCCTCGCCCAGTTCGGCCGGGAGCCCCTGCCCATCGGTGAGCACTCGCCGGGCTACGTGGCCGCAACCGACGAACAGGCCCGTGAAGAGATGTGGCCGCACTACCGCGCCATGCAGGACCGGATCGGCCGCGAGCGCGGCTGGGGCCCCGCCACCAAGGCCAGGTTCGAGCAGGACGCCGGCCCGGACGGCGCCCTGTTCGTGGGCTCCCCGCAGACCGTCGCCACCAAGATCGCCAAGATGGCCACCGGGCTCTCGCTCTCGCGCTTCGACCTCAAGTACAGCCTGGGCACGCTCTCGCACGAGAAACTGATGACCAGCATCGAGCTCTACGGCACCGAGGTGGCGCCGCTCGTGCACGAGCTCATGGCCTGACGCGCGAACAGGACTCCCGGACGGGGTAGCGTGAACGAGTGGGCCTGGCTCAGGCAAACCGCCCACGCTCACCCTTTCGCTTTCATTCCTCGAGGAGTACACCGTGGAAACCTGGCCCGGATCTGCCTACCCGCTCGGCGCGACCTATGACGGTAGCGGCACCAACTTCGCCCTGTTCAGTGAGGCAGCCGAGCGGGTGGAGCTCTGCCTCTTCGACGAGAACGGCGCGGAGACCCCCGTCGAGGTCCGCGAATCCAGCGCTTTCGTCTGGCACTGCTACCTGCCGGAGGTGCAGCCGGGCCAGCGTTACGGCTACCGCGTGCACGGCGAGTACAACCCCGCCGAGGGCAAGCGTGCCAACCCGAACAAGCTGCTGCTCGACCCGTACGCCAAGGCCACTTGCGGCGTCATGGACTGGGACCAGGCCCTGTTCTCCTACAACTTCGGCGACCCGGACTCCCGCAACGACGAGGACTCCGCCCCGCACATGATGCTCGGCGTCGTGGTCAACCCGTTCTTCGACTGGACGGGTGACCGCTCGCCGCGCACGCCGTACAGCGAATCGGTGATCTACGAGGCCCACGTGAAGGGCCTCACCCAGCTGCAGACCGAGGTGCCGGAGTCCCAGCGCGGCACCTACGCTGCCGTGGCGCATCCGTCGGTCATCGAGCATCTGAAGAAGCTCGGCGTCACCGCGATCGAGCTGATGCCCGTGCACCAGTTCGTCAACGACAGCACACTGCAGGACCAGGGCCTGAGCAACTACTGGGGCTACAACACCATCGGTTTCTTCGCCCCGCACAACACCTACTCCTCTAGCGGCGACCTCGGCCAGCAGGTGCAGGAGTTCAAGGGCATGGTCAAGAACCTGCACGCCGCCGGCATCGAGGTCATCCTCGACGTGGTCTACAACCACACCGCGGAGGGCAACCACCTCGGTCCGACCATCTCGTTCAAGGGCATCGACAACGCCGCCTATTACCGGCTGATGGACGACGACGGCCGCTACTACATGGACTACACCGGCACCGGCAACACCCTCAACGTGCGACACCCGCACGCCCTCCAGCTGATCATGGACTCGCTGCGCTACTGGGCCATCGAGATGCACGTCGACGGCTTCAGGTTCGACCTCGCGAGCGCGCTGGCCCGCGACCTGTACGACGTCGACAAGCTCTCCACCTTCTTCGAGCTCGTGCAGCAGGACCCGATCGTTTCGCAGGTCAAGCTCATCGCCGAGCCCTGGGACGTCGGCCCCGGCGGCTACCAGGTGGGCAACTTCCCGCCTCAGTGGACGGAATGGAACGGCAAGTACCGCGACACCGTGCGCGACTTCTGGCGCGGTGAGCCCTCGACGCTGGGCGAATTCGCCTCCCGCATCTCCGGCTCCGCCGACCTCTACGAACACTCCGGCCGCCGCCCGGTCGCGTCGATCAACTTCGTCACCGCACACGACGGCTTCACCCTCAACGACCTGGTCTCGTTCAACGAGAAGCACAACGACGCCAACGGCGAGGACAACAACGACGGCGAAAGCCACAACCGGTCCTGGAACTCTGGCGTCGAGGGACCCAGCGACGACGACACCATCCGCACCCTGCGCGGCCGGCAGCAACGCAACTTCATCGCCACCCTGCTGCTGTCGCAGGGCGTGCCGATGATCCTGCACGGCGACGAGCTCGGCCGCACCCAGCAGGGCAACAACAACACCTACGCCCAGGACTCCGAGCTGAGCTGGATCCACTGGGACGAGGCCGACCAGCCGCTGATCGAGTTCACGGCCGCCGTCGTGCGCCTGCGCAAGGAACACCCCACCTTCCGCCGCAGCCGGTTCTTCGACGGGCACCCCGCCAAGCGCGGCGAGGGCGACCCGCTGGCCGACATCGTCTGGCTGAACACCGATGGCGAAGAGATGCAGGCCGAGGACTGGGACGAGAGCCGCTCACGCACAGTGAGCATGTTCCTCAATGGCCAGGGCATCCGCGAGCGCGACGCGCGCGGGCGGGACGTCACCGACGTCAACTTCATGCTGCTGTTCAACGCGGATGCCGAGGACGCCGAATTCACCCTGCCCAGCGAGGAATATTCGCCCGCCTGGGAGATCGTCATCGACACCGGGGGAGAGGGCGCCGACTCGCTGCCCCGCCCGGCCGGCGCGATCCACACCGTCATGGCCCGCTCCCTCGTGGTGCTCCGCGAATACCACGAGCCCGAGGTCGCGCCGGATCACTCCGTCGCAGCCTCACTGGCCAGCCATCCCTCCCCGCCGACGGCCACACTGGTCCTGCCGGTGCTGCCTGACCCGTACGCCGAGACCGAAGGACCCGTCTAACCGTCATGAGCCTCCCCGTCTCCACCTATCGCCTGCAGATCACGTCGGCCTTCACTCTGGATGCGGCGGCCGCCGTGCTTGACTACGTCACCGAGCTCGGCGCCGACTGGCTCTACCTCTCCCCGCTGCTTACCGCGGAGGAAGGCTCCGACCACGGTTACGACGTGGTCGATCACGGCTCGGTCGATCCGTCCCGCGGCGGTGCGGACGCGCTCCTGCGCCTGTCCGAGTCGGCGATCGCGGCCGGTCGCGGCATCCTGGTGGACATCGTGCCCAACCACATGGGCGTCAACACGCCGCACGCCAACGCCTGGTGGTGGGACCTGCTCCGCAGCGGCCAGGCCTCGCGCTACGCCGAGGCGTTCGACGTGGACTGGCCGGCGGGCAACGGGCGGCTCCTGTTGCCGGTGCTCGGTGACGGCGACACCGAACTCGACCAGCTCGAGGTGGTGGGCGACGAACTGCGCTACTACGACAACCGGTTTCCGATCGCCCCCGGCAGCGCTGACGACGGCGCGACCGCCGCCGTCGTGCACGACCGGCAGCACTACCAACTGGTCAACTGGCGCCGCGCTGACGCTTTCCTCAACTACCGTCGTTTCTTCGCCGTGAACACCCTCGCGGGCGTTCGCGTCGAGGTGCCCTGGGTGTTCGACGAATCACACCGCGAGATCCTGCGCTGGGTGCACTCCGGCCAGGTGCAGGGACTGCGGGTGGATCACCCCGACGGCCTCGCCGACCCGGGCGGCTACCTGGACCGGTTGAGCGCGGCCATGCCTGAAGGCTACCTCCTGGTCGAGAAGATCCTGGAGGGCAGGGAGCAGCTGCCCAGCAACTGGGCCACAGACGGCACCACCGGCTATGACGCCCTCGCCGACTTCGACAGGGTCCTCGTCGACCCCGCGGGGCAGGACCGCCTCGACACGCTCGAGGCGAACCTGCAGGCCGAGCGTACCGGCGGGGCAGCGGACGGGCCGGTCTCCTGGCCCGAGCTGGTCTACAGCGGCAAGCGGGCCATCGCAGACACCATCCTGCAGAGCGAGGTGCGAAGGCTCGACCGCCTCATCCCCGAGGTGCCCGATGCCGTCGACGCTCTCGCCGAGCTCATCGCCTGGTTCCCGGTCTATCGTTCCTACCTGCCCGTCGGCCGGCACGAGCTCGATACCGCCGTGCGGCTGGCCAGGCTGCGCCGGCCCGACCTGGACGGCACGATCACCGCCCTGCTGCCGTTCCTGACCGACCCCGCGCATCCGGCCGCCGTGCGATTCCAGCAGACCTCGGGGATGGTCATGGCCAAGGGCGTCGAGGACACCGCCTACTACCGGTACAGCCGGCTCACCTCGCTCAACGAGGTGGGGGCGGACCCGAGCGAGTTCGCGCTGTCCGTGGACGAGTTCCACCGGCGCCAGCAGACCCGGCTGGCCGTTGCGCCCGCATCGCAGACCACGCTCTCCACCCACGACACCAAGCGCGGCGAAGACGTGCGCGCCCGTATCTCGGTCCTCGCCGAAATCCCCGACGAGTGGGCCGGTCTGCTCGCTGAACTGCGCGCCATGGCGCCGGTGGGCGACGCGCCCTTCGAGAACCTGCTCTGGCAGGCCATCGTCGGGTCCTGGCCCGCATCCACCGACCGGCTCATCGGCTACGCCGAGAAGGCCTCCCGCGAGGCCAACCTCTCCACCACCTGGACCGCCCCCAACGAGGAATTCGAGAACTCGATGCGCGCGCTGGTGCGGAGCCTGGCCGAGGACGGCCCGCTGGCCCGCCTCGTCACCTCCGTGGTCGACAGGGTGAAACAGGCCGGCTGGAGCAACTCGCTTGCCCTCAAGCTCATCCAGCTCACCGCACCCGGGGTGCCGGACGTCTACCAGGGCAGCGAGCTCTGGGAGATGTCGCTCGTCGACCCCGACAACCGGCGCCCGGTTGACTACGCGGTGCGGCGGGACTACCTGCACCGGGTGACCGGGGGCTGGCTGCCGCCGATCGACGAGACCGGCGCCGCAAAGCTGCTCGTCACCACGCGCGCCCTGCGGCTCCGGCGCGACCGGCCGGAGCTGTTCTCCCGGCACGCACCCGTTGAAGCCTTCGGCGCCGCGGCCGCCCACGTGGTGGCCTATGACCGCGGCGGCGCCGTGACCGTGGCCACCCGGCTGCCACTGGCGCTGGCCCGAACCGGCTGGGGTGACACCACGATCATGTTCGCCGGCCACAATTGGGAGGACACCCTCACCGGGGCCCGCTTCAGCGGCGGCGAGGTGCGCCTGGCCGATCTGCTGTCGCGCTACCCGGTCGCGCTGCTCATTCCCGCATCCGCTGCCACCGAGGAGGTCAACTAAGTGACGACAGATCAGACCCAGCCCATCGACGTATGGGCGCCGGCCGCCGAGACCGTGCAGCTGGTCACCGGAACCGAGCCCCGCACACCCGCCGCGATGACCCGCGGCGACGCCGGCTGGTGGCACGGCAGCCTGGCGGGCAGCCCGGATGGCGTCGACTACGGCTTCATCGTCGACGGCGACGGTCCGTTCCCCGACCCGCGCTCCCGCCGCCAGCCCCACGGCGTGCACGAGCTCTCGCGCAGCTTCGACCCGGCCGCGCACCACTGGCAGGATGCCGCGTGGACCGGCCGCCAGCTCGCCGGCTCCACGATCTACGAACTGCACATCGGCACCTTCACGCCGGAGGGCACCCTGGCCGCCGCAGCGGGCCGGCTCGACCACCTCGTCGCCCTCGGCGTCGACTTCGTCGAACTGCTTCCCGTCAACGGTTTCAACGGCACGCACAACTGGGGCTACGACGGCGTGCTCTGGTACGCCGTGCACGAGGGCTACGGCGGCCCGGCCGCCTACCAGGCCTTCGTCGACGCCTGCCATGCCGCAGGCATCGGCGTCATCCAGGACGTCGTGCACAACCACCTCGGACCCAGCGGCAACTACCTGCCCAACGTCGGCCCCTACCTCAGCGACGCCGAGGGCAACACCTGGGGCGCGTCCGTCAACCTCGACGGGCAGGACTCGGACGAGGTGCGTCGGTACATCATCGACAGCGCCCTGATGTGGCTGCGGGACTATCACGTCGACGGGCTCCGGCTGGATGCCGTGCACGCGCTCAAGGATCACTCCGCCGTACACCTGCTCGAGCAGCTTGCCACCGAGGTGGCCGTGCTCAGCGCCTCGGTCGGCCGGCCATTGACCCTCATCGCCGAATCCGACCTGAACGACCCGCAGCTGATCACACCGCGGGAGGCCAACGGGTACGGCCTCGACGCCCAGTGGAGCGACGACTTCCATCACGCCGTGCACGTCGCTCTCACCCGCGAGACCGTCGGTTACTACGCCGACTTCGCCCCACTCGGGGCCTTGGCCAAGGTGCTCACCCGCGGATTCTTCCACGACGGCACGTACTCCAGCTTCCGCGGACGCCACCACGGCCGCCCGATCGACGTCGAACGGATGCCGGCCTGGCGCCTGGTGGTCGCCAACCAGAACCACGACCAAATAGGCAACCGCGCCATCGGTGACCGGCTGAGCGCCCATCTGGACACCGGGCAGCTCGGGATCGCCGCCGCGCTGACCCTGCTGAGCCCCTTCACGCCGATGCTGTTCATGGGTGAGGAATGGGGCGCGCGCACTCCCTGGCAGTTCTTCACGTCGCACCCCGAACCCGATCTCGGCCTGGCCACGGCCGAAGGCCGCATCGGCGAGTTCGCCCGGATGGGGTGGGACCCGGCCGTCGTGCCCGACCCGCAGGACCCGGGCACCTTCGAGCGGTCCAAGCTGGACTGGACCGAACAGCAGCGCCCGGCTTCCGGCCGGCTCCTGGCCTTCTACCAGGACCTCGCGGCACTGCGCCGGGGGCTCTCCGATGTGACCGATCCGCGGTTGGGCCGGGTTGCCGTGTCCTTCGACGAGGCAGAGGGCTGGCTGCGGCTCACCCGCGGCGACACCGAGATCGTGATCAACCTGTCCACCTCCGCACAGTGGGTTCCCGTGCTGGCCGAGGGCGTGCTGCTGTCGTTCGCCGACAATGCCGACGCGGCGCCCCGGCTCGAACCCGGCCGGGTCCTGCTGCCGCCGCACTCCGTCGCGGTGCTCGCCTAGCCCACCGACCTAGCCCCACCGATCAGAACCTAGCCCCACCGATCAGAGGAGGACCCGTGAGCCACTTCCTGTCCGCACAGACGGCGGCGGCGCTGGCCACGCTCGTGGCACTGGATGCGGCGGAGTCGGCACCGCCCCTCGAGCGGATGCGGGCCATCCGCTCCGTGCTCCACCACCTCGACGCCGACCCGGCCGCACTCGCCAGCGTGCGCGACGCCCTGGCCGGCGGATCGGGGTGGCCGGAGATCGCCGACGCCGCCGGGCTGAAACCGACGGCGGCCAAATGGCGGTGGCAGGGCACCGACGCCGAGATCGCCGCGCGGCTCGATGCCGGCCGCAAGCGCAGCATCCGGCCGAGCACCGTGCCCACCGATCTGCCCGGGCACTCGGTGGCCGAGGCTGCCGCCCGGCTCGGGATCACCCCGCAGGCCGTGTACCTGCAGGTGAGCCGGGGTAGGCTGATCAGCCGCACCGTCGAGCTCGCCGACGGTCGGAGCTACAAGAGGGTCTTCCTGCCCGGCGACGCGCTACCCTCCACGACAGAGCAGCCAACCACAGAGCAGCCCGCGACAGAGCAGCCCACGACAGAGCACGCATCCGATCAGACCTTGGAGTGATGATGACCGATCAGAGCTACGACCCGTTCGACCGCACCCGACCCCTCGAGCCCATCACGACGACCGAACGGCTCGAGATGCCCGGCACCGACGCCACCGCCCCTGGCGCACCGTCCGGCCCGCAGGCCGGGTCGGAGCAATCGGGTCAGCCGGCACCGGCCAAGGCCCGCAATCGCACCCTCATGTCCGACCTGCGCACCGGGCCGCCGCAGCGCGCCGCCCTCGTTGTGCTCGTCGGGATCGCGGTGTTGACGATCGCCTTCCTGATCATGATCTTCGTCAACGTGTCCAATGAGAGCGTCATCGCCCTGGCCGTGATCGCCACGCCGATCGCCTCGATGGTCGCGGCGTACTACGCGGTCACCCTGAGCATTCAGCAGGTGCGCACCGAACGCGCCGACAAGGACGCGGCCATCGTCAAGCTCGACGCGGTGCGGGAGAGCGCCAGGGAGACCGAGGTCTGGGCCTCGCAGATGGAGTCGGGACTGCGGGTGGCGATGGCCAAGCTCGACGGCGCCGGTGTGGCCACGGATTCGGTCACCAGGGCCGCGGGGACCCCCGACGACTTCTTCTAGCCGGTGAGCTTCCGCCCTGCCCGCAGGTAGTGCCGCATCGGCGCGTGCCGCAGGCGGCTGGGCAGGCGAGGGTAGATCAGTCTCACCGTGCCGACCAGAGCGTCGTAGCGGCGTTGGCGGCCCGCTGACCAGGGCAGCGCGAACAGCGCACGCTCCTCTGGTTTCAGGAGCCCCGTTGTCATGAGCCGGGCGAGCGGCATGGCCAGGCGCAGCCAGACCGGCCCGGCCCGCGGGTGCAGCAGCCGGTCGGCCACGCCTCTCGTCGTCGCATCCGTGCTGAGCTCGGCCGTCGCCCGGCGCCAATAGGCGGCGAATGCCCGCCGGTCTTCCGGCCAGAGGCCGGGCGGCACCTGCAGGGCCGTGCCGAGCACGCCGTAGTCGCGATAGACGGACTCCGCGTCGTCGTCGCCGAGCGGGCCGTAAACCAGGTCGTGCATGCGGGTAGCGGACTCGTAGAGAGTCGCCGCCACCCAGAGTTGCAGTTGGGGGTCGAAGGCGTTGTAGGCGGGTGTGCCGGCGCTGGGTGAATCGACGCTGTGTGCACCGGCGGGCTGTTCACCGGCGCTGTGCACGGGCCGGTGGGCGAGGGCGACCCGGCGAACGGCCACGGCCCTGTCGAGGGGAGTCCCGCAGGTGACGGCATACACATAGGCCAAGGTGCCGCTCAGACGCCCTAGCGGCCTGGCGGCGAAATCGCTGTGCCGGGCCACGCCGTGGCCGACGGCGGGGTTCGCTAGCTGCAAGAGGATCGCGCGCCCGCCGGCGAGGACCAGCACGCTCTCCGGGGCGATGTCGCGGATGCCCAGGGCCGGCCGGTCCGTGACGGCCGGTGCGGGCGGTGTCTGCCTCATCGTGGACTCCTCTCACGTGGCCGAGCCTACGTGCTCGACCTGTACCTGGCCTGACCTGTTCCGGGGCGTCCGCGGAGGCGTTCCTGAATTGTTCATATTATTTCTTGCGAGTCGTGGAATATCCTGAAGTCGTATGCGCTTGCATATACCTGAGGGCAGCGAATCCACTTGCCCCACGGACTTGAGGAGCACCATGAGCGACACTGACATCACCACCATCCCCGGTTACAAGGCCGGTACCTGGACCATCGACCCGACGCACAGCGCGGTCGGCTTCAGCATCCGCCACATCATGATCAGCAAGGTCAAGGGCACCTTCGAGACCTTCGAGGCCACCTTCGTCACCACCGAGAACCCCCTCGAGACCAGCGTCACGGCCTCCGCCACCGTCGCGTCCATCAACACCAACGAGGCCAACCGCGACGGCCACCTGCGCACCGGCGACTTCTTCGACGCCGAGACCTACCCGACCATCGACTTCGTGTCGACCGGCGTGCGCGTTGTCAAGGGCGACTACCTCGTCGACGGCAACCTGACCATCAAGGGCATCACCAAGCCCGTCACCTTCGACTTCGACTTCGGCGGCTTCGGCGGAGACCCCTACGGCAACTACAAGTTCGGTGCCACGGCGAAGGCCGAGATCAACCGTGAAGACTTCGGTCTGACCTACAACGCCGCCCTCGAGACCGGCGGCGTGCTGCTCGGCGACAAGGTGACCATCACCCTCGACCTGCAGGGTGCTCTCCAGGCGTAAGCAGTCCTTCTCGCAAACGGGGATCCCACATGGTGGGGTCCCCGTTTTGTGTGTCCGGGACCTGTGCCTGCGCCCGGCGTCAGCCGACCACGACGCCGTCGGGGGTGGGTTTGATGACCCCGATCCGCCGCAGCACCAGGGCTACGAGAGGATCGACGGCGAACAGCAGGAAGGCCCACGAACCGAACACCGTCGCGAGCAGCACCACTCCGAGTGCTTGAGCGAGCGCGCTGGCGGCGTTGACCCGGCCGTTGTGCACGGCCTCGGCTGACGCGCCCTGCACCAGCCGGCGGCGCGGCGAGCTGGCATGGAACCACTGCCAGGTGCTGAAGAACACGATCAGGAAGAAGTTGACCGGCAGCAGGGTGCGTCCGATCAGGAAGCGGCTGAATTCGTCGTTGAGACTCGTGGTGAACGGCACCAGCACCACGGCCAGCAAGCGCAGGTTGTTCAGCCAGATGATGGTGGTGTCCACCCGGGGGATGAACTCGAACTGGCGCACGTGGATGAGCCAGAGCAGACCGAGCAGCAGGAAGCTGATCACGACATTGAGGATGCTGGGAGCCAGGGCCGACACCTGGTGCACGAGTTCGGCGTTGGTCCGGACGGCGCCGATCCCGTCCACGGACAGATTCAACACGAGCAGGGTCGCGGCGATGGCGAAGACGCCGTCGGTGTAAGCCTCCAGTCGCCGGGTGGAGAGCACCGTACGCCGATCCTGACTCGTCCTGCGCCCGGTGCCGCCGTCGTCGCTCACGGCCCCGCTGGAGGGCCCTGATGCCGGCGTGCCAGTCGCCGGAGGACCGGGCACCGGCATCTCGGGTTCTGACTCCGGCGCGCTCGGCATGCCGGCAGCCTACTCGCCGGTGATCTCCTCGCGTACGCGGCGCAGATCTTCCATGAGGGCGCCGATCAGGATCCAGTGCTGCGGGTGAGGGGTCATGATCATCAGCGGCGCCGTGAGCGCGAGCGGTTCCGCCGCTGGCGGCGCCTGCGCCGATGTGGAGGATTCCGGCGGCACCGTCAGGAGGCGCAGGTCGTGCGCGGCGCGCTCCAGCTCGATGGCGAAGGCCTGCACGGTGGGCTCGAGGTGTAGGGAATCGTCATAGTGGTCGCGCAACGCACGGGTCATGCCGAGGGCACGGGTCACCAGCGGCACGAGGCGGGCGTAGAGATCGGTGTCGGCGTCGAGCACCTCCCGGTGCCTGGCCTGGCGAGGATTGAGGGTGAGACTTTCCTCAGCCTGGCTGATGGCGCGTTCGGCCTTGGCGAGCATGGGGCGCAGCAGCCGGGCCTGGATCATGAGGGTCTCGAGGTCCGCGTACTTCTGCGGGCTCAGCAGGGCGGTCGCCACGCGGTCGAACGTCGCCGCTACCTCGAGGGTGAGCCTCGTGACGGCATCGTGGGCCGGCGTGAGCAGCACCGGCGGCACGATCAGGGCGTTGACGATGACGGCGATCGCCGCGCCGAGGATCGTCTCGATGATGCGGTCCCTGGCGTAGGTGGGGGTTGCGGCGCCGAGGGTGAGCACGAGCATCGCGCTGATCGGAATCTGGTTGGCCGAGCCAGGGGAGAGCTTGAGCGCCCAGGCGAGCAGGATGCAGAGCACGATGGCCGAGAGCACGATCCAGCTCGATTGGCCGAAGAGCAGTCCGATGCCGAGCGCCACGAGCACGCCTCCGACCACGCCGAGGCTGCGTTCGAGCGCTCGTCCGAGGGACTGGTTGACACTCGGTTGCACGACGAAGATGGCCGCCATGGCCGCGAAGATCGGCAGCTCGCCCGGCAGCAGCCACTGCGAGATGATCCAGGCCAGCGCAACGGCGACAGACGTCTTGAGGGTCTGCAGAAGCGGTATCCGTCTGGACACTCGCAGGTTGGCCGTTATTCGCACTGTCATAGGGTACAAGCCCGCCGGGGGTCGCCAGGGTCACCCGTCGGCGGCTCCGAGGTCGGCAGGGTCGCGAGCTGGAAGGACGTGCACGCGGCGGCCCAGGAACGCCGCGTATTCGTGCAGGGCGCGGGTGGTGCTCGCATCCGTGGCCGGGGACAATCGGGCGAAGGGGCCGGCTTCGAGCGTGATCCTGGCGGGCTGCCAGTCTCGGCGCCAGGTGCCGATAACGCGTCCGCCGCGGACCAGGAGGGGGAGGAAGATTCCGTTCCTTCCCGGGACGACGCGGGTCAGGTTCTCCGGCTCGATGGCGAAACTGCGGTCCCGGTAGCCGAGCAGGTGCTCGTCGAACCCGGGTAGCGCGAGGACGGCGTCCCGACCGCGTCCACGCGGCACGCGGCCGACGGGTCCGGTGTCGCTGGTCTGCGGGAAAAGGTGGGTCACGCCGTCGACCTCGAGGGCGGTCAGCTGCGGCCCGGCGACGGCCAGCGCCGTCTTCGCGTCGGCCATGGTGAGTTGGGACCACCAGGCGAAGTCGGTCAGTGCGGCAGGCCCGTGGCCGACCAGGTAGCGCAGGAGGAATTCCCCGAGGGCCTCGTCGTGGTCGAGCCGTCTGCTCTCCGGCACCCATTCATCCAGCAGCACGAGCATCTGTTGCGAGTCGAGCTGGCGTCCCCAGCACAGGGTGCCGGACTGGGCCAGGTGCCAGATCAGGTGATAGCCGCGCTGACCCGCGGTGTCGATGCCGTGGCGGGTCAGGAGATCCATGAAGGCGTTCCGGCTGAGTTCGCGCCCGCCGGTCAGTGCGGCGATCGCGATGTCTCTGGCCCTCTCGATGGTGGCCTCGTCGAGGTCGAGGTCTCGGCGCCGCGTCGCCTGGCCGGCCCAGAGCCGGGGCGTCGTGAGGTCGAGCATCCAGCGCAGGTCCGGCGCCGGCACCAGGTGCAGGGTCCCGCGCATCGGCCAGGACCGCACGATCCGGCCGGAATCGATGAGGTCGTCCACCTCGGCAGACGTGCTGCCGGGGGCGCGGACGGCCACTGCCCACTTCGCCCAGCGCAGGTCCTGGGCCTGCAGGGCGAGCATCCTGTCGACCACGCGCGCCGGATCGCTGCCGAGCGCCCCGGTCAGCGCCTGACTGTGCAGGCGACGCCGGGTGATGTCGGTGCGGGATGCGCGGGTCATGCCACCAGAGTGACAGGCGAGCAGGTCACCGCGCCAGTGGCCGGGCCGTGCCGCAGGTCAGCTGAGGTCAGGTTAGCTCAGGTCAGGTCAGGTCAGGTCAGGCCAGGTCGTCGTCGGTGCGAGCACCGAAGACGATCTCGTCCCAGCTCGGCATCGACGCACGGCCGCGGCGGCCGGTGTTGCCGGTGCGTGGTTGGCCGGTCGCTGCCTGGGTGGCCCACGCGTTGCGCGGCGCCTCCGGGGTGGCGGGAGTCGCTTCGGCGTCAGGTGCAGACTCGTCGACCAGACGGATGCCCGGTTCGGCGGCTGTCCGCTCGGCGACTGTCCGCTCGCCCACTGTCCGCTCGGCGCGGCGGGCATCCGTCACATGGGCGCCCGCGGTGTCCCCGGCTGCAGCTTCCCGCTCGCCGCGGCGGCGGCGGAGCGATTCCAGAAGGTCAGCGGTCTCGCTCAGGCTCTGCGGCGGTTCGTCCGCACGCTTGATGGCCGCCTTGGATACGGCCTCCGTGGTTCCGGCGGGCCTGGCGTACGGCACCGGGTCGTGCAGGGGAGCGGTGTCGTTGAGGATGTCGTCGGCGAGGGATTCCTTGAATGTGAACGCACCGCTGTCGAACCGGCTCACGTCGGCGAGGCTGGTTTCGGCCCCGACGGCCCGCAGTCGCGGAATGAGCGCACCCTTGAGTTCACCCTGCTGCGACAGGGCAATGGCCTCGCTGCCGATGGGGGAGAGCGAGTTCTTCTTGGGCTCGAAGCCCCAGCGCGCGTCGTGGTCGATGTCGTCGGCCGTGAAGGCGAGCTTCACGATCCAGCCGGCGCCGGGTTCCTTCCAGCTGGCCCAGCGTTCGTTGGACGCGCCGAGTGAGGCGAGGCGTTCGCGGATGACGCTGCCGAAGTTGGCGGGCTCGTCAACGGGCTCAGGGTCGATCGCGGTGTGCACGGGCACGCTCAGCGCCGAGGACACGATGTATTCGCGTTCGGCGACCACCGGTCCCTCGAACCTGCGCACGAAGTCGAGCGAAGCGCCGGTGACGGCCGCCACGTCCTCCGCAGACATGCCGGCGCGGATATGCGCCTGCACCTCCCGGGGCGACAACTTGGGCCGAACGGACGCATCCGTTTGGGTTTGGCGAAGCCGGGACTGGAGAACCGCATCGATGGGGATCCGAAAACGATCACCCTCCTCTGACGCTGCGAGCAGCGCGCCGTTCTCGACTCCGATAACTTTCAAATCCTGCATGGCGAAAGCCCTCTCGCGATCACTGATGGCCCAACCTTGCCATGCAAAGTAACCAAAACGGGGGAATACTGCGGGCGTGCCGCAAGTTGCTCCCATTGCCAACCTGAGAGGTTGGTGATTGGTTTGCTATTCCGCACGGATTGTTGCAAACTATGGCCGCCGATTTCGTTTATCGGCGTTAATGAAATGGATGGGCATGGCAACCGATTACGACGCACCGCGAAAGACCGAAGACGACTCAGAGTCGATCGAGGCCCTCAAGGAGCGTGTACCCGACAAGATGTCAGGTGTCGTTGATGTTGACGACTCCGACAACCCCGGTGGTTTCGACCTCCCGGGCGCCGATCTGTCCGACCTCGACCTCGACGTCGTCGTCCTGCCCCCGCAGGCCGACGAGTTCACCTGCGTGGAGTGCTTCCTCGTGAAGCACCGTTCGCAGATGTCGCACGAGACCAAGCTCGGCCCGGTCTGCCTGGAGTGCGACGCCTAGAAGCGCGCTTAGTTACTTGATGCTGGCCGTCGCGATCCATTGATCGCGGCGGCCATTTTCTGTGGCCGGCGGCTGGAGACGAGCCAGTACGGCGACGGATCGGTGGGGTCCTCCAGCGGGATCCGCACCACGGGGGCGATCCAGCCGCGAATCAGCAACCAAGCCCGGGCATCGAGCTTCTGGCCGCGTTCGAGCGTTGCGGCGTCGCCGTCGATCGCGATCGCCTCGCCGAGCAGCCTGGTCTCGATGCTGGCTGGTCCGGCGGTGAGGACCCCGCCGGAGATCTGCACTGTCGGCGACGCGAGCACCAGAAGCAGCGCGCTGCCCAGGTAGAGCCCCACCGCCGTCAGCACGCCCACAAGCAGTGAGATCGGCAGGAAGACCAGCAGGCTCGCGGGGATGACGAGGCCGATGATGAGGAAGAGCCATGGGGATGGCCAGAGTTTTTCGCGATATTCGGGCATGGCTCTATTCGATCAGATATCTGCACTACCCTCGACACGTGTCTGAAAGCGTCGAAGTCCTGATTACAGCGTCCGTTCTCCCGACATACGCCCACGCGGGCGACGCCGGTGCCGACCTTCACGCCGCGGAAGCGCTGATCCTGGCCCCCGGAGAGCGGGCCCTCATCGGCACCGGAGTGTCGATCGCTCTGCCCGACGGCTACGCCGCGTTCGTGGTCCCGCGCAGCGGGCTCGCGGCCAAGCACGGCGTCACCGTCGTGAATTCGCCGGGCACCGTCGACGCCGGCTACCGGGGCGAGATCAAGGTCTGCCTGCTCAACACCGACGGCACGACGCCGTTCACCGTCGCGGTGGGAGACCGGATCGCCCAGCTGATCGTGTCGCCCGTTGTACGCGCCCTGTTCGTCCCCGTCGAGCGCCTGCCCGGCAGCCAGCGCGGCGACGGCGGCTTCGGTTCGACGGGCGTCGCTCCGCGCGTCGCGGCAGCAGACGGCACCCCACACACCGAAACGGCTTCGCACCAGGCGGATGCCCACCAGAGCGGAGAAAACCTGTGAGTGACAACGTGAACCCAGACACGCGCTCGAGCACCGACACCACGGCCGACACCACGGCCGACACCAAGGCCGACATCAGGGCCGCCCGGAAGGCCGAGAAGGCCGAGAAGAAGGCGCGCAAGAACGCCGTCGCGCCCGTCGAGGCCGACGACGTCACCGGGACAGACCTCGCCGAGTCGTCACCGGCCGAGACCGATGGGGCCACCGAAGACCCGAACGCCAAGTCCGCACCGGAGGATCGTGAGGTCGACGGCCCCCTCGACGAATCGGAGGCGAACCCGGTTCGCCCTTACGTCGATCTCGGCGGCGTGAAGATCCTCCCTCGGGAAGGCCTGCACCTGCGCCTGGAGATCGAAGAAGGCAGCAAGCGCGTCGTCGCCATCGGCCTGGACTACGCCGGGTCGACGCTGCAGGTGCAGCCCTTCGCTGCCCCGCGCTCCAGCGGCCTGTGGCACGAGATCCGCACCCAGATCGCCGACCAGATCGCCAAGCAGGGCGGCTCCACGACACCGCGCGAAGGACCGTTCGGCCCCGAGCTCGTCGCGGAGATCCCCGTTGCGGCCGGACAGGGCCCCACCGGCACCACTCGGCTGGCGCGCTTCATCGGCGTGGATGGGCCGCGCTGGTTCCTGCGCGGCGTCATCGCGGGCGAAGGGGCCATCGACCCCGAGGCCGCCGCCCAGATCGAAGACCTGTTCCGCAGCATCGTCGTGGTGCGCGGCGCCTCGCCGATGCCGCCCCGCGACCTCATTCCGCTGCGGATGCCGGCCACCCCCGCCGGAAACCCCGAGCCGACCGGCGCCTGACCGCTTCACCGAAAGTTCTCCGATGACGGATTCCCCTTCAGCAGCCGAGCCCGACCCGCACACTCCCGCAGATCGGCCCGAACCGGCCACGGTGTCCGGCACCCTCGCCGACGGCATGGCGGCCGCGGCGCGCCGTGCCGGGTTCAGCCCGGCCGCCGACGGTGAGCCGATCAGCGGTCACGCCCTGATCGCGGCCATGGGCGGTGTGCGCGGGCTGGTCGAAGCCGTGCTGCCCGGGCTGGTGTTCCTCGTCACCTACACCTTCACCCGCGACCTGATCCCGTCCCTCATCGCGCCGGTCCTCATCGGCCTGGTGTTCTTCGTGCTCCGGCTGGCCAGGAAGCAGACCGTCACCCAGGCCGTTGGGGGACTCGTCGGCATCGGCATCAGCGCGGTCCTGGCACTGTTCACCGGCCGCGCAGAAGACTTCTACCTGCCGGGTTTCTGGACCAACGGCGCCTACGGGGCTGTCCTGCTGGTGTCGGCCCTCGTCGGCTGGCCGCTGATCGGTGTGGCGGTCGGCTTCCTGATGGGGGAGCAACTCGCCTGGCGGTCCGACCCGTCCAAGCGCCGGGTTCTGACGATCCTCACCTTCATGTGGGCCGGACTGTTCATCCTGCGTCTGGCCGTGCAGCTCCCGCTCTACTACGCCGGCAACGTCGAGTGGCTGGGCGCGACCAAGCTGCTCATGGGCATCCCGCTCTACGCACCGCTCCTCGTGCTCTCCTGGCTGATGGTGCGCTCCGTCTACGCCGCCACGGCCGCCCAGGAACCACGGACGACCTCCGGCCAGTAACCGCCAGAACGTCCGGCGGGGACGTGCCGCGTCAGGGACCCAACCCGGGCATCGATGGTATAGTTATCTTGACGTCAAGATAGTTTGGTAAGGCTACCCTTGCTGGCTAAAGCTGGCGTCCCTTGGTCAGGATTGAGGATTGCGGACGGTATTCCGTCGGTTTCCACGAAGGAGAGGGCATCGTGTCTGCTGTTAATAGTTTTGGAGCTCGGGATACCCTGCGCGTCGGGTCGACGGACTATGAGGTCTTCCGCCTTGACGCTGTCGCCGGGTATGAGAAGCTGCCGTTCAGCCTCAAGGTGCTGCTGGAGAACCTCCTCCGCACCGAAGACGGTGCGAACATCACCGCCGACCACATCCGCGCCCTCGGCGCGTGGGTTCCCACGGCCGACCCCGACACCGAGATCCAGTTCACGCCGGCCCGCGTGATCATGCAGGACTTCACCGGCGTGCCGTGCATCGTCGACCTCGCCACCATGCGTGAGGCAGTCGCGGCCCTCGGCGGCGACCCCAACACCATCAACCCGCTCGCCCCGGCCGAGATGGTGATCGACCACTCCGTGATCGCCGACCTGTTCGGAAGCGACAACGCCCTCGAGCGCAACGTCGAGCTCGAGTACCAGCGCAACGGCGAGCGGTACCAGTTCCTGCGCTGGGGCCAGACCGCGTTCAACGACTTCAAGGTCGTGCCGCCGGGCACCGGCATCGTGCACCAGGTGAACATCGAGTACCTGGCCCGCGTCACCTTCACGCGTGAAGTGAACGGCGTGCTCCGTGCCTACCCGGACACCTGCGTCGGCACCGACTCGCACACCACCATGGTCAACGGCCTGGGCGTGCTCGGCTGGGGCGTCGGCGGCATCGAGGCCGAGGCGGCCATGCTCGGCCAGCCCGTCTCGATGCTCATCCCCAAGGTCGTCGGCTTCAAGCTCAACGGTGCGATCCCCACCGGCGTGACCGCGACGGATGTGGTGCTCACCATCACCCAGATGCTGCGCAAGCACGGCGTGGTGGGCAAGTTCGTTGAATTCTACGGCGAGGGCGTCGCCCAGGTGCCGCTGGCCAACCGTGCCACCATCGGCAACATGAGCCCGGAGTTCGGCTCGACCGCGGCCATGTTCCCCATCGACGACGTCACCCTCGACTACCTGCGCCTCACCGGCCGCAGCGAGGACCAGGTCGCGCTCGTCGAGGCCTACTCCAAGCTGCAGGGCCTCTGGCACGACGCAGCGCAGGAGCCCGTCTTCAGCGAATACCTCGAGCTCGACCTCGGCACCGTCGTGCCGTCGATCGCCGGCCCGAAGCGCCCGCAGGACCGCGTGGAACTCAGCAACGCCAAGTCCCAGTTCGAAATCGACCTGCAGAACTACGCCACCCACGACCTGTCCATGGTGGACGCGGCCGTTGAGGCATCCTTCCCGGCCTCGGACCCGATCGGTTTCACCGCGCAGGACGAACAGACCGCCCACCAGATCTCGCACCAGCATGTGAGCCACGCTCCCGTCTCGGTGTCGAGCCCTGTTCCCATCACAACCGCCGATGGCGCGAGCTACACCCTCGATCACGGCGCCGTCGCCGTCGCGGCCATCACCTCCTGCACCAACACGTCCAACCCGTCCGTGATGCTCGCCGCCGGCCTGCTGGCGCGGAACGCCGTGAGGAAGGGCCTCAAGTCCAAGCCCTGGGTCAAGACCACCCTCGCGCCGGGCTCCAAGGTCGTCACCGACTACTACGCCAAGGCCGGCCTCACCGACGACCTCGAGGCCCTCGGTTTCTACACCGTCGGTTACGGCTGCACTGTCTGTATCGGCAACACAGGTCCGCTGATCGACGAGGTCTCCGCGGCGATCAACGACAACGACCTCGCTGTCACCGCCGTGCTCTCCGGAAACCGCAACTTCGAGGGCCGCATCAGCCCCGACGTCAAGATGAATTACCTCGCCAGCCCGCCGCTGGTGATCGCGTACGCCCTGGCCGGGTCGATGAACTTCGACTTCGACACCGACGCCCTCGGCATCGGCAGCGACGGCAACGAGGTCTTCCTCAAGGACATTTGGCCGGACTCCGCCGAGGTGCAGTCCACGATCGACAGCTCCATCGACACCGCCATGTTCACCAAGGAATACGGCGAGGTCTTCGCCGGCGACGAGCGCTGGCGCTCCCTGCCGACGCCGGACAGCGAGGTCTTCGAATGGGACCCGAAGTCCACCTACGTGCGGAAGCCCCCGTACTTCGACGGCATGACGCTGGAGACCAGCCCGGTCTCCGACATCGTCGGCGCCCGGGTGCTCGCCAAGCTCGGCGACTCCGTCACCACCGACCACATCAGCCCGGCCGGCAACATCAAGGCCGACAGCCCGGCCGGCGCCTACCTGATGGAGCACGGCGTCGAACGTGCCGACTTCAACTCCTACGGCTCCCGCCGCGGCAACCACGAGATCATGATCCGGGGCACCTTCGCCAACATCCGCCTGCGCAACCAGCTTCTCGACGGCGTCGAGGGCGGTTACACCCGCGACTTCACCAGGCCGGATGCGCCGCAGTCGTTCATCTACGACGCCAGCCAGAACTACCAGGCCGCCGGCACCCCGCTGGTGATCTTCGGCGGCAAGGAGTACGGCTCCGGCTCGTCGCGTGACTGGGCGGCCAAGGGAACCAGCCTGCTGGGCGTCAAGGCGGTCATCACCGAGAGCTTCGAGCGCATCCACCGCTCCAACCTCATCGGCATGGGCGTCGTCCCGCTGCAGTTCCCCGCCGGCGAGAGCTGGGCGTCGCTGGGCCTGGACGGCACCGAGACCGTGACGATCACGGGCATCGAGGAGCTCAACGAGGGCCGCACCCCCAAGACCGTGCGCGTCGTCGCGTCGCCGACCGAGCACTCGGCAGCCGGCAAGGCCGTCGTCGAGTTCGACGCCGTCGTGCGCATCGACACACCCGGTGAGGCCGACTACTACCGCAATGGCGGCATCCTGCAGTACGTGCTGCGTTCGCTGGTGGTCTAACCGCTAACTCGCAGGAATGCCGCAGGCTGGCGCGTAGACTCGGGGAATCCGAACTGCGCGCCAGTTCTGCGTCAGCGCGAGCCGTTCGTTGTAGCAAACGTGAAAGGTAGTGCCCATGACCCTTCTGGAGACGATCCACGGTCCCCGGGACCTCGACGGTCTCACGAAGGAGCAGCTCGTTGAGCTCGCCGCAGAGGTTCGCGCCTTCCTGGTGGCGGAAATCTCGAAGACCGGCGGACACCTGGGCCCCAACCTCGGCGTGGTCGAGATGACCATCGCCATCCACCGGCTCTTCGACTCCCCGCGTGACGCCATCGTGTTCGACACCGGGCACCAGTCCTACGTGCACAAGATGCTCACCGGTCGGCAGGACTTCAGTCGGCTGCGGCAGACCGGCGGCCTGGCCGGTTACCCGCAGCGCCGCGAGTCCGAGCATGACATCGTCGAAAGCTCGCACGCCTCCAGCTCGCTGTCCTGGGCAGACGGTATCTCCCGCGCGTTCGAGATGACCGGTCAGAGCGACAGGCACGTCATCGCCGTCGTCGGCGACGGGTCGCTCACCGGCGGCATGACCTGGGAAGCGCTCAACAACATCAGCGACGACAACAACCGCCGCCTGATCATCGTCATCAACGACAACGGTCGCTCCTACGCGCCCACCATCGGCGGGATGGCCCGGTTCCTCAACACGGTGCGGCTGCGCGCCGGCTACAAGGCCGCGTACATCACCAGCCGTCAGGCGTTCGACCACATGGGCGCGCCGGCCCGGGCCATCTTCCGCGGGGTCCGCGGCGGGCTGCACGGCTTCCTCAGCCGGTTCTCCAACAACGAGGCGCTCTACTCCAACCTCGACATCAAGTACATCGGCCCGGTCGACGGACACGACATGGAGGCCATGCTCGAGGCCCTCACGCAGGCCAAGGCCTACGGGGCGCCGGTGATCGTGCACACCATCACCCAGAAGGGCAAGGGCTACGACCCGGCCGTGCAGGACGTCGCCGATCAGTTCCACGCCGTCGGTGTCATCGACCCCGAGACCGGGGAGCCGACCGAATCGGCCGGAGCTCCGTCCTGGACCTCGGTGTTCGCCGACGAGCTGTTGAACCTGGCCACCGCGAACCCCAAGCTCGTCGCCATCACGGCCGCCATGCTGCGGCCCACCGGCCTGCACAAGATGGCCGAACGTTTTCCGGAGCGCGTGCACGATGTGGGTATCGCCGAGCAGCACGCCGTGACCAGTGCCGCCGGCCTCGCCTTCGGCGGCCTGCACCCCGTTGTGGCCCTCTACGCCACTTTCATCAACCGCGCCTTCGACCAGGTGCTGATGGATGTTGCCCTGCACCGCGCCGGCGTCACCTTCGTGCTCGACCGGGCCGGGGTGACCGGGCCGGACGGCCCCAGCCACCACGGCATGTGGGACCTGGCCATCCTGCAGGTGATCCCGCACATCAGGCTCGCCGCGCCGCGTGACTCCACCCGCCTGCGTGAGGAGCTCGGCGAGGCCGTCCTCGTCGATGACGGCCCCACCGTGCTGCGCTTCCCCAAGGGCTCGACCGGCGTCGAGTTCGACGCCCTGGAGCGCCTGGACGACGGCGTCGACGTGCTGCTGCGCAGCTCGCAGCAGGATGTGCTCATCGTCACCGTCGGCCCGATGGCGGGCATGGGACTCGACGTCGCTGAGCGGCTCGCCGCCCAGGGCATCGGCGCCACCGTCGTCGACCCGCGTTGGGTGGTCCCCGTGCCGCAGAGCATCATCGAGCTCGCCGCCCAGCATCGCATCGTTGTGAGCATCGAAGACGGCATCAGGGTCGGCGGCATCGGCACCCGGATCCGCCAGGACCTGCGCGAAGCCGGCGTCGACACCGCCGTCACCGAGCTCGGCCTGCCGGACGAGTTCCTCGACCACGGCACCCGTGCCGAGATCCTTGAACGGGTGGGCCTGACCCCGCAGCACATCGCTCGCGACGTCGTGGCGATGGTGCTCGGCAGCAAGCTGCCGCACGCGCGTGCCCTGCCCGCGGACGCCGACCGGTCCGACACCGGCACGGTTCCCCTGCAGCGCGCTCCGCGCGACTAGCCGCACCCCACCCGCGCGCACAACTGTTCCCGAAACGGACAAATGTGGCCGGTGTGCCAGCCACATTTGTCCGGAACGGGAACAGTTGCGCGACGACTTGACTTCGAGCGCGCTCTAAGTTCTAGGGTTGCTGCATGACCCCACACGATGAAGAGCTCGCCATCTCGGAGGTCGCCGAGCGCACCGGACTCACGGTCCACACGCTGCGGTACTACGAACGGGCGGGGCTCATGCTCGCCCCCATCCAGCGGGCGTCGTCCAGCCACCGCGCGTACAGGGCGCAGGACGTGACCTGGATCATCTTCCTGACCAAACTGCGCAGCACCTCGTTGCCGATCAAAAAGGTGAAGGAGTACGCCGACCTCGCGCGGCGCGGCGACGACACCAGGGCCGACCGTCTGGAACTTCTGCAACGGCACCGCATTACCGTCGCGGCCCAGCTCGCCGAGATGCAGGCGAGCCTCGCCGCCATCGACCACAAGATCTCCCTCTATTCCGAAAGGACCCCATCCGCATGAAGCGCATCACCCTGGGCACCACCAGTCCACTCGAGGTCGGTCGGCTCGGCCTCGGCTGCATGGGAATGTCGGCGTTCTACTCCGGCGCCGGCACGGACGACGCCGAGTCGATCCGCACCATCCACCGCGCCATCGATCTCGGGGTGACCCTTTTCGACACGGCCGAGATCTACGGACCGTACCTCAACGAGGAACTCCTCGGCCGGGCTCTGGCCGGTCGCCGGGACGACGTCGTGATCGCGACGAAGTTCGGCACGATCCTGCACCGCACCGACGGAACCAGGGGACTCGACGGCAGCCCGGAGAACGTGCGGTTTTCCGTGCAGGGCTCACTGGCCCGGCTCGGCACCGATCACATCGACCTGTACTACCAGCACCGGATGGATCCGGGCGTGCCAGTCGAAGACACGGTCGGCGCCCTCGCCGACCTCATCACCGAGGGCCTGATCGGCCACTACGGCCTGTCGGAGGCCGCGCCTGACACCATCAGGCGCGCACAGTCGGTTCACCCCGTCACCGCGCTGCAGACCGAGTACTCGCTGTGGAGCCGCGACCCCGAGCTCGAACTGCTGCCGCTCGTGCGCGAGCTCGGGATCGGCTTCGTGCCGTACTCGCCGCTGGGCCGTGGATTCCTGACCGGAACCATCCGCTCGGTCGATCAGCTGGACGCGGGCGACTTCCGCCGCGACAATCCCCGCTTCGCCGGTGACAACCTCGCCGCGAACATCCGCATCGTCGAGCAGGTCGACACCGTGGCGGCGGAACTGGACGCGACACCGGCCCAGGTGGCACTGGCCTGGCTGCTCGCGCAGGGTGAGGACATCGCCCCGATCCCCGGGACCAAGCGGGTCGCCCGGCTCGACGAGAACGTGGCGGCGGATGCATTGGTCCTCAGCGCCGCCCAGCTCGCCACCCTCGACGCCATCGGCGCTCCCGCCGGCGACCGCTACGCCGACATGACCCCCCTCAACCGGTAGCCGCACCGGCACCGCCGCAACTGGTGCCGAATCGGACAAATGTGGCCGGTGTGCCGGCCACATTTGTCCGCAACGGGAACAGCTGGCGCGCGGATTGCGCGGGGGAGAGGGCGCTAGTCGAGGACGCTGGTGCCGGCGGGCAGCGCTGCGCCGACGCCGCGGATCATCGGGGTGTGGAAGCTGCCGCCGAAGACCCGCTCGCTGGCGCCGACCCTGTCGAGGTACGGGGTGACCCCGCCCATCTGGAACGGCCATCCCGCGCCGAGGATCATGCACAGGTCGATGTCCTCCGGCGCGTGCACAACGTCGTCGTCGAGCATCCGCTTGATCTCGTCGGCGAGGCCGTCCTCGACCCGGCGCTGGATCTGCTCAGCGGTCATCGGAGTGGTGCCTCCCTCCACGATCTTGAGCGCGCCCTTGTCGAACCCGGTGACCCGGCCCTTGGCGTTGCGTTCGAGGATGGTGCCGTGCTCCGCGAGTCGGTGCAGGTTCGCGCTCTCGAAGAACCGGTCGGGGAAGGCCGCGTGGTGGGTGTCCAACACGTGCGCGCCCACCTTGAGGCCGACCAGCTCGAGCAGTTCGAACGGCGACATGGGCAACCCGAACGGTGCCAGGGATCCATTGACGACCTCGAAGGGCGTGCCGGTGTCCACGGCGTGCATAGCCTCGCCGAGCAGTTTGGCCAGCACCCGGTTGACCACGAAGCCCGGGGTGTCGCGGGTGATGACGGCGTTCTTCCGCAGCTTGGCCGCGATCACCATGGCCGTGGAGAGGGTGGTCTCGTCGGTCGCCGGGGTGTTCACGACCTCGATCAGCGGCATCACGGCCACCGGGTTGAAGAAGTGGAAGCCGACCAGCCGCTCGGGGTGGGCCAACTTCGCGCCGATCTGCTCCACGGAGAGGGACGAGGTGTTGGTGGCGAGGATGGCGGTGGGGGAGATGTGCTTCTCGATCTCGGCGAAGACATCCTGTTTCACCCCGAGTTCCTCGAAGACCGCCTCGATCACCCAGTCGGCGTCGGCGAAGTCGGCCTTGTCGGTGGTCCCGGTCACCAGGGCGCGCAGCCGGTTGGCTTCGTCCGAGCTGATCCGGCCCTTGTCCTGCAGGGTCTTGATCTCGCCGTGGATGTACGCGACGCCCTTGTCGACCCTGGCCTGGTCGAGGTCGGTGATCACCACCGGCACCTTCAGGCGTCGCACGAACAGGAGAGCGAACTGGCTGGCCATGAGGCCGGCGCCGATCACCCCGACCTTGCCGATGGGCCGGGCCAGCGCCTTGTCGGGGGCCCCGGCTGGCCGCTTGGCGCGCTTCTGCACCAGGTTGAACGCGTAGATGCTCGCGGGCAGCTGGTCGCCGGAGATGAGGTCGGCGAGCGCGTCGTCCTCCCGGGCGAATGCCTCTGCCCGGGTTCCGCTCTTGGCGGCCTTGATCAGGTCCAGCGCGGCGTACGGGGAGGCCGCGACGGACCCGATGCGGGACTGCAGCATCTTGCGCGCGATTCCCACGGCGGCGTCCCACTTGACCAGGCGTTCGATCTTGCCCGGGGCGTGCGGCCGGCTCACGGTGGTCGTTCCGGCGAGAACGCCGTCGGCCCAGCGGATCGAGTCCTCGAGGAAAGTCACCGACTGGAACATCACGTCGGCGATGCCGAGCTCGAGCGCGGCGGGGCCCGAGAGCGTGCGGTTGTTCTTGAGCGGGTTCTCGATGACCACCGTGAGAGCGTTCTCGATGCCCACCAGGTTGGGGAGCAGGTAGGAGCCGCCCCAGCCTGGGATCAGGCCGAGGAAGACTTCCGGCAGCGCGATCGCGGGTACCGTCGCGTCCACCGTGCGGTAGTCGGCGTTGAGGGCGATCTCGAGGCCACCGCCCAGGGCCAGGCCGTTGATGAACACGAACGACGGGACGCCGAGGGTGCCCAGCTTGCCGAGGGCGTGGTGGCCGAGCTGAGCGAGCAGTTTGCCCACGTCGCGGGACGGGATCTCACTGACCTTGCTGAGGTCGGCGCCGGCGGCCAAGATGAACGGCTTCCCGGTCACGGCGACGCCGTGGATCTCTCCGCGGGAGGCGCGGCCGGCGAGGGTGTCGAGAGCGGTGCTGAGCTCCAACAGGGTGACCGGGCCCAGGGTGTTGGGCCTGGTGTGGTCGCGCCCATTGTCGAGCGTCAGCAGCGCAAGCGTGCGACCGCCGGAGAGCGGGACATCCTTGACCAGCGAATGCGTGACGACCTCGTCGCCGAAGAGCTCGACGAGTGGGGAGAAATCGATCGTGGAGTAGTCGGTGCCGTTGGTGGGGGAGGAGTTGTCGGTCATCGCTTGGCTGCCTTCTTGTTGAAGTGCGGATTTTCCCAAATGACGGTGCCACCCTGGCCGAGGCCGATGCACATGGCGGTGAGACCGTAACGCACCTCGGGGTGCGCGGCGAACTGGTGGGCGAGCTGATTCATCAGGCGCACGCCGGAGGACGCGAGCGGATGGCCGATGGCGATCGCTCCGCCGTATTCATTCACCCGGGGGTCCTCATCGTCGATGCCGAAGTGGTCGAGGAACGAGATCACCTGCACGGCGAAGGCCTCGTTGAGCTCGAAGAGGCCGATGTCGGTGATCGAGAGACCCGCTTTCCGCAGCGCCTTCTCTGTGGACGGCACGGGTCCAAGGCCCATCACCTCCGGCTCCACCCCGGCGAAGGCGAAGCTCACGAGTTTCATCTTGACGCTGAGGCCGAGTTCCTTGGCCGTGGCTCCGCTGGCGAGCAGGCACGCGGTGGCGCCGTCGTTGAGGCCGGAGGCGTTTCCGGCCGTGATGCGGCCGTGCGGCCGGAACGGCGTCTTCAGGGCGGCGAGGCCCGCGAGGGTCGTTTCGGGCCTGGGCGCCTCGTCCCTGGTGGCCAGGCCCCAGCCGGCCTCGCTGCGGGTGGCCACGGAGACGAGGTCCGGCTGGATGTTGCCGGCCGCGTACGCGGCGGCCACCTTCTGCTGGCTGCGCAGCGCGTACCGGTCGGAGCGCTCCTTGGTGTACGCGGGGAACCTGTCGTGGATGCGCTCGGCGGTCGATCCCATGTTCAAGGCATCCTCGCTGACCAGCCGTTCACTGAGAAAACGCGGGTTCGGGTCGACCCCGGAGCCCATCGGGTGCCTGCCCATGTGCTCGACACCGCCGGCGATGGCCAGGTCGTATGCACCGAAGCCGATCGCCGCACCCATGGTGGTCACGGAGGTCATCGCCCCCGCGCACATACGGTCGATCGCGAAACCCGGCACGGAGACCGGCAGCCCGGCCAGGAGGGCCGCTGTGCGGCCCAGGGTCAGGCCCTGGTCGCCGGCCTGGGTGGTCGCGGCGATGGCGACATCGTCGATCCGTTCGCCCGGCACGGTCGGGTTGCGTTCCATCAGTCCGGTGATCGCCTTGACGACGAGGTCGTCGGCGCGGGTATTCCAGTACATACCCTTCTCGCCGGCCCGACCGAACGGGGTGCGGACCCCGTCCACGAAGACGACTTCAGTTCTCTCGGCCACTTTGCCTCCATCACTCAAAACAGGTATCGCACGATCCTAGGGTGACGGATTAACCGGAGGGAATCCTTTGACTGTTCCTACGAAAGGGCGTCCGGAGGCACGTCGGCGCTTTGGTGGACTTCCACAAAGGCATCCGCTATTAGTTGTGCGGTCGCCTCAATCTGCCAGGGGCGCGCGCCGAGCAGGGCGAGCGCGTCAGCCACGTTCTCGGCGTCAGCGGGCTCGGGCGGCTGCCAGGAGACCCGGCGCAGGTGCTCGGGGGTGAGCAGATTCTCGAGGGGCACGGCGCGTTCTTCCGAGACGGTCGTCAGCGCCGCCCTGGCGGACTTGAACCGCAGGTCGGCATCGGGATTGCGGTCGGCCCAGGCGCGGGGCGGCGGGAGGGTGTCACCGTTGGCCTTCACGGACGGCAGGTCGGCGCTGGCCAGGCCCTGCTGGATGGCCCGCCACCACCTGTCGAGTTCTGTCCTGCTGGCGCGACCGTTGAACTCGCGCAACTCGGCGAGGGCGTTCCGGGTGGTGGGGAGCAGGCGCGCTGCGGCCACGAGGGAGGCGTCGGGCACCAACCGGCCCGGTGAGACATCCAGCTCCTGCGCGAGGGCGTCCCTGGCCAGCCAGAGTTCGCGGGCCACGGCCAGATTGCGCTGGCCTCGCACCGCATGCAGGCCGGACAGGCGGCGCCAGGGCTCCGCGCGGGCGGGCTTGGCCTCCTTGGCAAGAACGGCGGCGAACTCCTGGTCGGCGATGTCGGTCTTGTCGGAGTCGACGAGCATGGCGACCATGCTGTCGCGCAGGTCCGGCAGCAATTCGACGTCGAGGGCGGCGTAGACCAGCCAGCTCTCCGGCAGCGGTCGGGTCGACCAGTTGGCCGCAGAGTGCTCCTTGGCCAGATGGATGCCCAGAAGTTCTTCCACGACGGTGCCGAGCCCGACCCTGGGCAGGCCGAGCAGGCGGGCGGCCAGTTCGGTGTCGAAAATCCGGCTCGGGTCCAGGCCCACCTCCCTGAGGCAGGCAAGGTCCTGGCTGGCGGCGTGCAGGATCCATTCCTCGTCGGCGAGCGCGGTGTTGAGTTCGCTGAAGTCGCCGATGGCGGGAGGGTCGAACAAGAAGGTGCCGGATTCGCGACGGTACACCTGGATCAGATAGGCACGCTGGGAGTAGGTGAAGCCCGACGCGCGTTCAGCATCGATGCCGATCGGACCTGAACCGTCGGAGAGCTCCGCGACGGCCGCGAGGAAGCCGGCCCTGGTGTCGATGACCTGGTGCTCGACCACGGCTCGATCAGCCACGGGCTGCACGGTGCGCCGAGAGGTCTGCGACAGCCATGACGGAGGCCGCGGGGGCTGTGAGAGCACCCGGCGACATCCCCAGGCCAACGGGGAGAGCGCTGGAGTTGTCGATGGTGCCGGCTCCGGTTGATCCGGCACCTGCTGATCCGGCTCCGGCGGTGCGTGCTGCCCTGGCGTTCATTCCCACGGTCTCCCTGCCGGCACCGTCGGCGCCGAGCGTATCGAGGCCGGTGACATCGACACCGACCGTTTCCATGCCACCGGAGTCGAGGCCGGCGGCGACCACTCCCAGCGTATGCAGTCCGGGTCCGCTTCGCCTCATTCCATCGGACGAGGGGCCGATCGGGTCGAGCGGGCCGAGGCTGATTCCGTCGGACGGATCCTGACGGCGGTGAGCGGGCGCGTCCGGCCTGGACGGATGACTGGACGGATGAGCGGAGTGGGTGTGCCTGGCCGGCGCGGGCATCTCCCCGGCCGGGGGCAGACCTGCGAGCATGCAGAGCAGTTCGCCCCAGCCTTCGACGTGTGCGGCGAGGTCGTTGTTGAGCGGGCTCCAGGAAGCGCGGAGTTCGATCTGGGCGCCGTCGCCCTGACGGGCGAGCTCGCCGAACCCCGACGACAGGATCTTGGTGGCGGTGCCGGATGCCGCGGTGTACTCGGCGCCGCGGGTGTCGAGCGCGTCGACGAGCCAGGCCCAGGCGACTTCGGCGAGGAACGGATCGATGCCGATATCGGTCTCGAGCGGTGCCTGGGCGAAGCAGACGACCCGGAACGGGCCGCCCCAGCTGTCGGGTTCATCGGGGTCGTAGAGCAGGATGAAGCGTCCGGTGCCGAAGTCGGAGTCGCTGCCGTGACGAACCGGCGTGACATCGGCGGAGAGGGCTACGGCGTACGGCGCGAGGTTGCCGGGGGCTGAAATCTCGGTGACGACCAGCTCTGGTCGGGGCGTGGCATGGCGGATGGCGTCGAGCGCCGCGGCAAACTGCGCGGGGCGGCGGGGCTCATCCTCTGTATCGGGCACGTCTGCAGACTAGAGTTTTTTCCGTGTGCTGGTGCGAGGCACGCCGAACAGTGCGGAGGTAGGCATGGCCGGGATTCAGGCACGACCTGGAGGTGTCACCTCTGTGACCTCCGCGGGACTGGTCGTCCTCGGTGGTGTGGCCGCCGTTGCGGCAGCCGCATCCGTCGCGATCGGAGTGCTGGCCGGGGTGATGGCGCGTCGCATCGTCACACCCCCGACGAAGCGTGCCGACGACATCAGGGTCTTCGCCGTCGACCTCGACGCGGGACTGATCACCCTCGAAGCCACTGCGGATGCCGTGCTGCCCGGCGACTACAGTTTCTGGTTCGCGGGGGACTCCGGCCATGCCAGGTTGGGTGCGATCGAGCGCAGCACGAGCACGAGCGTCACGCGGCGCATCCTGCACGTGGACTTCGGCGACCTGAGCACCGTCGTCTCGGGCCGTCTCGGCGGCTACTCGTTCCTGGGGCCGTGGGACCTGGGCCTCGACTACACCAATGTGACCGTGAGCACCGACCGCGGCGAAGCCCCGGCCTGGCTCATCCCGGGCGCACAGCTTCCGAGCACACAGCTTCCGGACACACCCATCCCGGAGACCCAGCTCCCCACGGAACAGCCGAGCGGGCGATGGGTGATCCAGGTACACGGCCGGGGGGTGCGCCGCCACGAGACGCTGCGGGCCGTGCCCGTCTTCCACGCCGCCGGCTTCACGTCGCTGCTCATCTCCTACCGGAACGACGGCGAGGCACCGCCCAGCGCCGATGGCCGCTTCGGTCTGGGCGACACCGAGTGGCGGGACGTGGAGGCCGCCATCGACTATGCCGTAGGAAACGGCGCCACCGCGATCGTGCTGATGGGCTGGTCGATGGGTGGCGCTATCTCCCTGCAGGCCGCGACCCGGGCCGTGCACGACGGCCGCCTCATCGGCATCGTGCTCGATTCCCCCGTGATCGATTGGGCGGATGTGGTGGCCTATCAGGCAGAGACGCTGCACCTGCCGACCGCTGTGGTCCGCGGGGCCCTAGTGGTCATGGGCCGTCGGTGGGGGCGGCTCGTGACAGGTCTGCACCTGCCGATCGACTTTCCCCGGCTGGATTTCGTGTCCAGGGCCGATGACCTGAGCCTGCCGATCCTCATCCTGCACAGCGACGACGACGGCTTCGTGCCGTCGGCGCCATCCAGACGGCTGGCCGAACGTCGCCCGGACATCGTCACTCTGGTGCCGTTTTCGGTAGCCAGGCACACCAAGCTGTGGAACTACGACCCGCAGCGCTGGAACGGGGCGATCCTGGCCTGGCTGAACAGGATCGATTCAGCGCTGCCCGCCATCGAGTCCGCCGAATCCTAAATCGGCCAGGCCAGAACAGGACCGGTCAGGCAAGGCCAGGCCAGAACAGGATCGGTCAGGCCAGAACAGGACCGGTCAGGCCAGGGCTGCCGAGCGTTCACGCAGCTGCCGCTTGGCGCGGCCGAGCATGGCGGTCATGCCGCGCAGGCGCAGCGGGGACACGGCCTGGGTGAGCCCGATCGTCTGCGGGAAGTCATCGGGAACGGCCAACACAGCATCCACAGTCAGCCCGTCCAGGCCCTGGGCCAGAATCGAGGCGAAGCCACGCGTGGTGGGTGACTCCGCCGGCGCCGTGGCGAAGAGGTGCACCAGGCCGTCCTGATCGATCTCGACGACGATGAACACGGGGGACTGGCACTCCACGACCCGCTCGAAGAGGTCGGGATGGTCCTGGTAGCGCTCCGGCAGTGCCGGCAACTCGTTCGAGAATTCGAGCAGCAGTTGCAGGCGGTCCGGCTGCTCCAGCGCCAGGAAATCCTCGCGAATGTCGGCGAGCTGGTCAGGCAGGTCAGGTGTGGTCATCGGGTCAATTCTCCCATACTCAGCGGGGAAGGGACTCTGTCGGGACCGGTGCTGTGCCGGCCGCGGAACCCTGCACGATCGGCACGCGGACGGCGCTGCCCCATTCGGTCCAGGAGCCGTCGTAGTTGCGCACGTTCTCGATGCCCAGCAGGTGGCTCAGCACGAACCAGGTGTGGCTGGAGCGTTCGCCGATGCGGCAATAGGCGATCACCGGTTCGTCTCCGGTGAGGCCGACCTCGTCCAGGTAGATGGCGTCGAGCTCGGCGCGGGACCGGAAAGTGGCGTCATCCGCCGCTGCCCTCGCCCAGGGCACGGATACGGCCGACGGGATGTGCCCGGCCCGCAACGCACCTTCCTCCGGGTAGGCGGGAGCCGTGGTGCGCTCACCGCTGTACTCCTCTGGCGAACGCACGTCGATGAGCGGATGGCCGAAGTGGGCGAGTACGTCCTCCTTGTACGCGCGGATGGGGGCATCGTGTCGTTCCACCACCGGGTACTCTGCCGGTTCCGCGGATTCGCGCTCCGTGGTGATGGCCCGACCCTCGGCGATCCACTTCTGCCGACCGCCGTCGAGCAGGCGCACATCGGAGTGCCCGAACAGGGTGAAGACCCAGAGGGCGTACGCCGCCCACCAGTTGCTCTTGTCGCCGTAGATGACCACAGTGCTGTCGCGGCTGATGCCCTTGCGGCCGAGCAGGGCCGCGAAGGCGGTCCCGTCGATGTAGTCGCGCTCGACGGGGTCGTTGAGGTCGGTGTGCCAGTCGATCTTCACCGCGGTGGGGATGTGGCCGGTCTCGTAGAGGATCACGTCCTCGTCGGATTCGACCACGACCAGGCCGGGGGTTCCGAGGTGCTCCTGCAACCACTCGGTGGACACGAGTCGCTCCGGGTGCGCGTATCCGGCGAAGGTGGGGGACGGATCTGTTCCGACGGTCATGGTTTCCTCCTGGTGGGGCGACGGACTCTCATGGCCCGGCTTTCGGTATCTGTGCATTTAGGCTGGTGGAGATCTTCTCAAGGTTTGCAAGGATGAAGCCACCACCGATATTCCGCCAGGATGCCGGCGCACAGACAGGAACCGGATGTCAGACACGGTCAAGACGACCCGCCAGCTTCCCCTCAGACTCGTCGACAGGTCGCCGTCGATCACCGGAGCCGAGATCGTGGCAGAGCTCGTGCCGCCGCCGCAGTTCGAGCACGCCTCCTTCGAGTCCTACCGACCTGACCTCGACTATCCGTCGCAGCAGGGCGCCGTCGAACGCCTGAACGGATTCGCGGCCTGGCGTGCCCGCCCGGGCGGATTCTTCGCCCGTGCACGCCGGTCCAAGGCCGAGCTTCCCGGTATCTACCTCGACGGTGGTTTTGGTGTGGGCAAGACCCACCTCTTGGCCGCCCTGTGGCACGGCGCTCCCGGGCGCAAATACTTCGGCACCTTCATCGAGTACACCGCCCTGGTCGGCGCTCTCGGCTATGCGGAGACGGTGAAGCAGCTCACGGGTGCGCAGCTCATCTGCATCGACGAGTTCGAGCTCGACGACCCGGGCGACACCATGCTGATGACCCGCCTTCTCGGCGAACTCATCGGGTCAGGCACCCGCGTCGCCGCCACATCCAACACCCCGCCGAATTCCTTGGGCGAGGGGCGTTTCGCGGCGGCCGATTTCCTCCGCGAGATCCAGGCCATGTCGGCGAACTTCGAGACCGTGCGCATCGACGGCCTGGACTACCGCCGCCGGGACGCCTCGGGTCACGCTGCCACCGTGGCGCCGGAGGAGCTCACCGTCATGACGGAGGCTCTCGTGGCCCGCGGTTCGAGTGTCACCCTCGACGACTTCGGCGCGCTCATGGCGCACTTGAGCACGGTGCATCCGTCCAAGTACATCAAGATGATCGCCGGGCTGGACGTCATCGCCCTCCGGAACGTCTACCTTCTGACCGACCAAACGGATGCCCTGCGGCTGGTCGCCTTCATCGACAGGGTCTACGACGCCGAGATCCCCATCCTCGCCAGCGGCATGCCCCTGCATGACGTCTTCGACGCCGAGATGATGGGCGGCGGCTACCGCAAGAAGTACCAGAGGTCCCAGTCCAGAATGGTGGCCCTGAGCACCGGAGAGCTGCCGCCGCACGCCGAGTGAGCGTTGAACGCGAAACACGTTCTTAACTTTCATACCGGTTGCGTAACATGCCGGAAACACGGAAGAACGGCTCTTGAAACGTCTTGGTCGGAGACTGAGGGGCGTACCCGGGAACTGCCCCCGCACTCTGATCGCGCGGCTTCGAGGTACACCCAGCTAACTCGAGAGGTGTGAGGACAATCTATGGACACGGGAAGCATTGCATGGGGGTTGACGGCAACCGCACTGGTGCTGTTCATGACTCCGGGAGTCGCGTTCTTCTACGGCGGTTTGGTCAAGGCCAAGAGCGTCGTCAGCATGATGATGATGAGCTTCGGAGCCCTCGGACTGATCTCGGTGCTGTGGATCCTGTACGGATTCAACATGAGCGCAGTCGGCGGACCCACGGAGTTCGCGGGTAACCCGTTCTCCGACTTCGGCCTCGGCGCCCTCGCCACGGGCGAAACCGGCAGCACCGACCTCCTCGGCGCCACCTACGGAGCCACCTTCGCGATCATCACCGTCGCCCTGATCTCCGGTGCTGTCGCTGACCGTGCCAAGTTCGGTTCCTGGATGATCTTCGCCGGTATCTGGGCCACCCTGGTGTACTTCCCGGTCGCTGCCTGGGTCTGGGGCGGTGGCTGGATCATGAGCCTCGGCGACACTCTCGGCCTCCCCGGTGTGATCGACTACGCGGGTGGTACTGCCGTGCACATCAACGCCGGTGCTGCGGCGCTGGCCCTCGCGCTCGTCCTCGGCAAGCGCATCGGTTTCCAGAAGGGCATCACCAAGCCGCACAACGTGCCCCTGGTGCTGCTCGGCGCCTCCATCCTCTGGTTCGGCTGGTTCGGCTTCAACGCCGGCGCCGAGTGGCTGAACGGCCTCGCCAACGTCGGCCTGATCATGGTCAACACCCTCGGCGCGACCGCGGCCGCCATCCTCGGCTGGCTGATCGTGGAGAAGATCAAGGACGGCAAGGCCACCTCGGTGGGCGCCGCCTCCGGTGCCGTCGCCGGCCTCGTGGCAATCACCCCCGCCTGCGCGAACCTCGAACCCGGTTGGGCCCTGCTGCTCGGCGCCGTCGCCGGAGCGGTCTGCGCCATGGCCATCGAAATGAAGTTCAAGTTCGGCTTCGATGACTCACTCGACGTCGTGGGCATCCACCTCGTCGGTGGTGTCATCGGCACCCTCTACCTGGGCTTCTTCGCGATCGGCACCGGCCTCTTCGTCGGTGGCGACCTCGGCCAGCTGGCCGTGCAGGCGATCGCCGCCTTCTCGGTGCTCATCTATTCGTTCATCGTCGCCTATCTGCTGGGACTCGCCATCGAGAAGACGATCGGTTTCCGCGTCAAGAACGAAGACGAAGTTGCGGGCATCGACACCTCGGTGCACGGCGAAGAGGGTTACGCCCTCGCCAACGTCTAGTCGTCGCCTCGCGCCGACGGCGCGTTGAGACATCCGCACTGCATCGACGGGCGGTGAGGCGGTCCTGGAGTTCACACACCGGGGTCGTCCTCACCGCCCGTCGTTCTGCCCTCAGCACTTCCCGTTCGCCCCCTTGACCGCGGGCGGGCGTCGCGGCAGGATCACGTCACTGGCGGTGACCCGAACGCCGCCAGAAGCTCCGTCAAGGTCCCGGTCAGCCGGGGCCTTGACGGAGCACCAGACCTGTGACGGGGCCAGCCTGTGACAGGGACAGCCTCTGACAGGGACAGCCAGCCTGGAGTCATTCGGTCCAGTCTGGAGCCAGACAGTCTGCGGATCGAGGACGTTCTCCCGATGGTCAGCGCTTACCTTCCGGCACCAGACGACGTTACGGCTCCGGCCGGAGTCACCGGTGCGGGCGCCTCCCTGCCGGCGGCGATCGCACAGGAACCATCGTGGTACCTGCACAGACCACGACTCGACGCGTTGCTGGAACGGCTGCAGGGCGAGGAAGCGAAGATCCTCGGGCTCTGGGACGCCGCGGGATCTGGCAAGACCACGCTCATGGCGGCGTGGGCGCGTCGGCTTCACACCATGGGTCATGAGGTGGCCTGGTTCGCCGCACAGGACCTCGTAGACACGGTCGGGCCCGCGGATGTCCTGAGCCGGCTGGTGACGCCGGCAGCCTCGTCCGTCCCGCCCGGTGAGCTTGTCGTGTTCGTCGATGACGTGCACCTGCTCGACCCTGTCACACTGGCCGGTCTGCTCGCACAGTTCGGCCAGAGCGCCCGAGGCACACGGTTCGTCCTGGCAGCCCGGTATCGGCCGTTCTCGGGGACCGCGCCGTTGGAGGCCGCCGGTGTCCTCATCGAGTGTCCAGACGACACGCTGGCCTTCACCCCGGCAGAGATCGCCCTGCTCGCGCTCCAGCACGGCATCACCCTGCCTGTCGAAGACGCCGCCGTCTTGTGGCGACACACCGGGGGGTGGGCCACCGGCCTCGCCCTCGCCCTCACGTTGCGGGCGACGGAGGGCGACTCCACCGGGCTCAGGCGCTTCAACGGCGACAACCGCGCGGTGGCGGACTACCTTGCCGCTGAGGTCGTCATCGATCTCGACGACGGCGACCGTGAGGTCCTGATGCACTCGGCGGTGAGCGAGCTTGTTCCGCTCGAACTCAGTGTCGCCCTGACCCACCGCACCGATGCCGGCGACGTGCTCGCCAGGATCGCCCGGCACAACACCCTGGTCGGTCGCGAAACGGATGCCTCGGGGAGTGACGCCTACAGGTTCCACCCGATCCTGCTCGCCTACCTCCAGGCCGAAGGGCGACGCCGCGACGCCGCGGACGCCACGGCCAGGCATCTCCTGGCCTGCCGGTGGTACTCGGACCGTGCCGACGGCGCGGCGGCTCTCGAGCAATCACTCCTGGCGCGGGAGCCGGGGCGAATCGGTGAGACGCTCGAACGTTTCGGCCTCGAACTGGCGTTGACCGGGTCCACCGAACGGGTCGGCCGCGCCTTGCGCCGCATCCACGGTGTTGTCGCGTCCACCGCGACCCTGGCCCTGCGTTTGCTGCTGGAGGCACCCTATTTTCCGGCCAGGCGCCGAGCCCACCAGCTTCTGCTCGCGGCGGACGCGTCCATATCCGGGGCCGTTTCCGCAGACGAGGTTGATGCCACCGGGCCGGTCTCAGCTGCCGGGCCAGGTCGACGGGAACGGTGGTCGGCCGTCGTCGCGGCCCTGCACGCCTTCGCGGCCACCGAGCGCGCCGACATCGAGGTGCGTCTGAACGGGCTGCACAGCGCCGATCCGGCAGACGCGCGCCCGGTCGATCTGGCCGTCGACCTGTTGGCGGCTACAGCGGAGGGTCGCTGTCTCGACGAACTCGGGCACCCCGCCGCCGCAGAGGCGACCCTCCGCGACGCCGCGGAATCGGCCAAGGCCGCCGGCTACGACTGGCTCTTCCTCCTGGCCAGCGACCTGGCGGCGACGGCGGCGGCTCACGGAGGCAACTGGCGGCACGTCGCGATGCTGGAAGACCAGTTGACCGCCGCGGCGCCGGGGAACGCCTGGCCCGTCGATGTCGTCGGCGGGCGCGCCATGCTCTACGGCCTGGTGCGGCGGTACGAGAGATGCGAACCCGTCGATGCCGGTGTGCTCGCCGCACTGGCCGTCTCGGCGGGACCCTGGCTCGACTCAGGGGTGAGCGTGCCGGCGAGGGCCCTGCAACTTCTGGTGCAGCTCGATGAGGCATCGCATCCCCGCCAGAGCCTGGACCACCTGACCCTCCTGATGCGGGAAGTCGGTTCGGAGCACCCCAGAGCCTTGAGTCTGTGCTGCGTGCCCCTGATCGCCCTGAGCGGCGCGCTCGACGGCCGGGCGGAGGCGCAACTGTTTGTCAGGCTCGTCGAGCGGGTCCTGGGCGAGGAGTCCCTGGAGGCCCTGCTCCTGAGGTTCCTCCTCGTGCCACCCACCAGGGCCGGACACCCGGCTGAGGAACGACTGCGTGCAGCCGCCGTCGAAGAACGCACCTGCTGGCGTGGTGCCACCATCGTGAGCGCCTGGGTGGCGCTGGCCGCTGTCGCCGACATCTCCGGACGCCATGTGGAGTGCGATGCGCGCCTGCTGCGCGCGTTGCGGCTCGCCGATCAGTTGGGCGCCGAACGGGCACTCATCGCCGTGGGCGGCCAGGGCGCAAGCCTCATCCGCGCGCGACTCGGCCGGCTGGGCGACCTCGACGACTTCGCCAGGCACGTGCTCCGCCGGGCGGACAGGCTCCGACCTGCCGAACGCGTGCCGGCGCCCGAGCGATCACAGGGTGGATCGGTGCTCACCCAGCGCGAACGCGAACTGTTGCGCGAACTGCCGTTCCACCAGTCCGTCGCCGACATCGCCCGCAAACGGAATGTGAGTCCGAACACCGTGAAAACCCATCTCAGGAACATCTACCAGAAGCTCGAAGCCACGAATCGCGCCGAGGCCGTTGTCATTGCGCAGGATCGAGGACTGCTCTGACCAGAATCACCCGATCCGGGTGAATCGACGAGTTGAGGGCGCGGCGACACTGACCCTGGTCGGGCGAGACCCGGCCAGACCTGCACTGCAGACAGGCACGTTAAGGAGACGACGATCATGGTGGAATTCGCATACGGTCCGGTGGAGGTCTTGCTTCTCACCTTCGACGGGGATCGTCCTGGCCCTGCCCTGAGCGGGGCGCTGCGCGACCTGATCGAGGAGAAGACCATCACTCTGCTCGACCTGATTTTCGTCTCCCGGAATCTGGACGGCGACCTCCGCACCATCGAGGTGGACGACCTGCCCGACAAGGCCCAGCTGCCGGACCTCGATCTGCGCGAACTCGGTCTTGCCGGCCTCGACGACGTCGAGGAGCTGGCCGTGCGCCTGGAGCCCGGCGCCTCGGCGGCAATCCTCGTTGTGGAACTGACCTGGGCCAGGCATTTCGCGTCGGTCCTCGCTGCGTCGGGAGGCTCAGTGCTCTACCAGGAGCGCATCCCAGCTCCCGTCGTCAACGCCGTGCTCGAAGCCGCACGGTGACCATCGGCCACAGCCGCCCTCCCCAGCCGCCCGCCCCAGCCGCCCGCCCCAGCCGCCCACCACAGTAAGGATCACCTCATGTCACCACGTCGAATGGGACGCCCCGGATTGCTCGGAATGGCCGCGCGAACGGCCGTCGTCGCCGGTACCGCCACCGCTGTGAGCGGGAATGTGCAGCGGCGACAGCAGGCCAAGGCCCAGGATGCCCAGCAGCAGGCAGACGCCGAGGCCCAGCAGGCCCAATACGACCAGCAGGCCCAACAGAACCAGTACGAGGCCGCTCAGCAGGCCGCGGCGCCGCCGGCGTCCGCGGGGTCGCCGCTGCTTGACCAGCTCAACCAACTGTCCCAACTGCATAATGCCGGCGTGCTCAGCGATGAGGAGTTCACGGCCGCGAAAACAAAATTGCTGGCCTGAGGAGACAATCGATTCTTTCCGACGTCCCACACCGGGGTGCGGGACCGCTAGCCTACGTGGAGGGAGCGGGGCCCTTCTGGCTGCGCGACGTCACGTTCGCTTGGCGCGAACCGGAAGGAACACATGTTTGAACTCCTCAGCATCCCCATCGTCGGCGTAGTCATTCTTGTCATCGTCGTGGCGGTCGTCGTGCTCGTGTACGCCCGCACGATCTACAAGAACGCGGGACCGGACGAGGCCCTCGTCATCACCGGCAAGAAGTCGAAGAAGACCATCGTCGACGGGGCCACGCTCGAGGAGTCCGGCCAGCGTGTCGTACACGGCCAGGGCGTGTTCATCACCCCGTTCTTCCAGAAGGCGTTCAAGATCAGCCTGCGCAGCCGGGCCATCGAAATCACGGCCGTCGCGCAGGACCGCAACGGCATCACCCTCACCGTCGAGGCCGTGGCCATCGTGAAGGTCGGCGACGACCCCACCGCGATCCGTGCCGCAGCGCAGCGGTTCCTCGGCCAGGACAAGAACATCGACAACTTCGCCCAGGAGGTCCTCAGCGGATCGCTGCGGTCGTCCATCGGCGCCACCGACGTCATGACGATCATCCAGAAGCGCGATGAACTCGGTTCCTCCGTGCTGGCGACGGCGCGGGAGTCCCTCGCCAACCAGGGTGTGGATGTCGACTCCTTCGAAATCAAGGGAATCACCGACGAGAACGACTACATCCGCGACCTCGGCCGTGCCGAGCAGGCCAAGGTACGCCGACAGGCCGAGGTGGCCGAGCACCAGGCCAACCGGGAGGCCCAGGAGGCGTCGATCATCGCCGAGCAGGCCGTCGCCGAAGCCCAGAACACCCTCGCTCTGCGCAAGGCTGCACTGCAGCTCGACACCGACAAGGCCGCGGCCGAAGCCGCCGCCGCCAAGCCGCTCGCCGAGGCCAAGGCCCAGCAAAACATCGTGCAGGAGCAGGAGCTGACCGCCAAGCGTCGCGCGAGCCTGCGCAAGGCCGAGCTCGACTCCGAGGTCAATGCTGTTGCCGACGCCGACGCGTACAGGGTGCGGGTGTCGGCCATCGCCGCCGCCGAAGCACGCGTCGCGGCGGCCAATGCCGACCGTGATAGCCGTGTGGCATCGGCTGAGGCCATCCGCGCCGAGGGCCAGGCCAACGCCGACGCGATCCTCGCCCGCGGTTCGGCCGAGGCCGAGGCGACCCGCCTCAGCGCCCAGGCCGTCGCCGAGCAGTCCGAGGCGCTCATCCAGTTGCGCCTGGTGGAGATGCTGCCCAAGATCGCGCACGAGCTCGCGGCGCCCATGGGCAACATCGACCAGCTCACGGTGATCTCCACCGACGGGGCGAGCCAGCTGAGCAAGAATGTCGCCTCGGGCTTCACCGAGGTCGACGCCGTGCTCACCTCGACAATGGGTGTCGGCATCAAGGACCTGCTCGGCGGTCTCATCGGCGGCACTGCCGCCGGCGCCGCGCTGGCCCGGTCGGCCGACGGCTACGTGGCCGCGGTACCCGGAAGTTCCGTGCCCAGCGACACCGTGCCCAGCGACCAGGTCTAGTCGTAGCCGTGTCTGAGGTCTGGCCGATCACGGCCGTCGCCCCGCCGCTGGCGGGCCGGGCGACGGCAAGCCAGCGGTGGTCGCACCTGGCGTTCCTGCACTGGCGGGTGGATCCGGGCCTGGTGGCACCGTTGCTGCCGGATGGCCTGCGGCCGGACGTCTTCGACGGTTCCAGTTGGGTGGGGTTGATCCCGTTCGTCCTCGACCGCGCCACGGTGTTCGGCAGCCCGCCCGTGCCGTACTTCGGCAGTTTCGTGGAGGTGAACGTTCGCCTCTACGCCGTCGACTCGCGCGGACGCCGCGGTGTGGTCTTCGTCTCGCTCGAGGCGTCCAGGCTGGCCGCGGTGCTCGCTGCCCGGGCGCTGTTCTCGATCCCGTACATGTGGTCGCGCACCCGGCTTGAGGTGGCGGCGGGGGAGTACCGGTACAGCTCCGCTCGGCACTTCGCGGCGTCGGCGCATACCGACATCGTGGTGCGGCCGACCGGGCGTCCGGTCGTGAACGACATGCTGGCGGACTTCCTCACCGCTCGATGGGCGCTGTTCACCCGGGTGCGGGGGCGCACGATCCATCTGCGCAACCACCATGAACCGTGGGCGTTGTTCGGCGCCGAGGTGCTCACGCTCGACGACACCCTCCTCGCCACTGCGGGTTTTCCTGGACTCGCCGGGACTAGAGCTCCCGATTCCGTGCTGTATTCACCGGGCGTGACCACCTGGTTCGGCACGCGCGGGTAGACAGCTCGGTTCCCTGGCACGGAACGGACGCCAGCTCCGCCGGGCTGGGCCGGCCGCCGTCACGGGGCGGCGAGCGGTGTAATCCCGTGACGGCGCTCACCCAGGACGGCTTGGGTAGTGCGGGCTTCGGCAGCGGCAGAGAACGGTCGACGGTACTCCGCCACGGCGGACTGGACCTCGTCGAGGATGAAGTCGGAATTGATATTCGTGGCCACGCTGAGCCCGGCGGCGGCCGAGACGACCACTTGTGCCATCAGGTTGGCGGCGTTCCCTGCCGCCCACACACCGGCGACCACCACACCGTCGTGCAGCACCCGGCCCATCTCGTCGGTATCCAGGTATGTGCCGACGCCCAACGGATGCGGCATCGAGGCGATACCCAGCCCGGCCAGGAACGCCGTGCGCGCTGTGAATCTCGGGGCCACGACGAGGGCCTGCAGCGGAATCAGGTGGCCGCTGGCCAGGCGAACGCCCGCCAGGGCATCAGCCTGCACGTCGAGCGCCTCGACCGGGCCGATGACGACGCTGATTCCGCGGGCGGCGAGTTGCTCCCACTCCGACTCGGTCGGACCGTGCTCTCCGGAGGCCGCACCGGTGGAGTCGAGCATCTCCCGGTGCAGGAATAGGGTGACGTTCGCGCTCCACTGCCGGAAGAGCAGGGCCTGATGCACCGACTTCGGGCCAGTGCCGAGGATGCCGATGGCCTGGTCGCGTACTTCCCAGCCGTGGCAGTACGGGCAGTGCAGCACGTCCCGGCCCCACCTCTCGGCGAGGCCGGGAACAGCGGGAAGTTCGTCGACGAGACCGGTCGCGACCAGCAGTCTGCGGCCGGTGGCCGTCGTGCCGTCATCGACGGTCACCGCGAAACCGGCCGGTGTGCGCCGGGTGTCGACTGCCCGGCCGGACCGGATCACGGCGCCGTACGAGCGGGCCTCAGCCTGGCCGATGCGCACCAACTCGGCCGGGCTGAGGCCGTCGCGGGTGAGGAAGCCGTGCACTCCCTCGGCCGGCGCGTTGCGGGGCTCGCCCCCGTCGATCACGAGCACGGAGCGGCGGGCGCGCCCGAGGACAACTGCGGCGCTGAGTCCCGCCGCACCTCCGCCGACAATGATGACGTCGTAGTCGGCGTCGGGACTCTGGCTAACGGGTGCTGGCGTGCTCTGGCTGGTCATGTCACCATGGTGATCGCGGTGGCGCGTGTTGACAAATATGGTTGCCGGAACAGCAAGCTGGTTGTCGGGGAGGCGCCGTCTAGAACGGTGGTTCTCCGGGTAGATCGCCTGCCGTGGGCCCGGATGGCGGCGTCGGTCTTTCGGGAGTCGGGGTCGCGGATGGGGCGTGCTTTGGGGGCAGTGTGGGTGGTGGTCCGAGGGTGGTTTCGGGGTAGGTGCGGTGGGCGGCCCCGGCCGGGGAGGTCCAGACCAGGATTCCGCCGGGTTCCTGCACGACCGACCATAGGGTCTGGTGTTTGAGCCGGTGGTGGGGGCCGCAGAGGTGGGCGAGGTTGTCGTAGTCGGTGGGTCCGCCGTGCTCCCACGCTGTGGTGTGGTCGATCTCGCTGCGGGAGGCAGGTCTAGTGCAGCCGGGGAACCGGCAGGTGCCGTCTCGTAGTCTGAGCCAGCGGCGGAGGTCGGCGGGGACGGTGTAGCACTTCTTCCCGACGGAGAGCACGGCACCGGTTTCCGGGTGGGTGAGCAGTCGGGTGAGACTGGGCGCTCCGCCGGTGATTTCCCGGGCGACGTCGGCGGGGATCGGCCCGTATCCTTCGAGGAAACCGGGCTCCTCGGTGCGGCCCAGCAGGGTGAGCACCGGGACGGTGACCATGACTTGGCCGTGGATGCCGCCGCCGGTGCCGGTCGGGGTGACGCCGTCCAGGGTCAGGTCCGCCAGCGCGTCGGCGCAGATCTGGCTGATGGTGCGGCGCTGGTCTTCCGGGATGTTGTCGTCCTGGCGTTCGGCGTCCTGGGTGGATTGGGCGATGCGGGTGAGTCGGTCGTGCGCGGCCTGAGTTTGCTCGGCGGTGCCGTACCAGGTGAGAGTGCCCATGCCATCGGGTCGGCCCTCCCACCACACCCCGCGCTCGGCCACGGCGGCTGTGGCGCGGACGGTGAGGGTTTCCGGGTGCCGGTGCTCCCGCAACCGTCGGGCCTTCACCTTCAGCTTGCCCACGGTGAGGTCCTTGGCCGCGGGCAACAGCTCTGCTTCCAGCTCGGCGGCTTCCTCGAGCGGGATGAAGCTGAGTTGCTCCATGAGCACCTGACCGTGCCGGTAGCTGATCTCACCCTGGCTCATCGCCGTCAGGGTCGCCTTCATCGGCCCGGCGAACAACGCGGATTCGCCGATCAGGTTCTCCGCGGTGCGATCGGCCACATGCAGGGCGCACGCGACCTCGCTGATCACGGTGCGGCGGGCGATCTCCTGGTCTTCCCACGCGGCGATCGTCCGCGGACTCGCCTGCGCGTCGGTCAGGACCGGGCCGCGAACGCCTTCCAGGGCGTAGTCGGGGTTGAGCAGTTTCGCGTTCACCGGGTCGCTGCTCCACTGCTGCAGGTCGGCGAGCACGCGGGCCCGTTTCGCGTTCGCTTTCGCGATGCCCCGGTGGGCTTTCTGGGCCTTCGCGACCTTCCTGGCCAGGGTTGTCCGGGCCTGTTCCTGCAGGGTGCGGCGTCGTCGGTGGGCGTGTTCGTGGGCACCGGCGTCCGGGCCGCGGGCGTCGTGATCCGGGTCATCCGGATCGGGCGGGAACTGCTCTGCTGGGCTGCTCATGCGTTGATAATCGCACCCACCACCGACACTCCAACCCCGGAAATAGGGGGTGTGGAAAGGTCGTGGAATTGGCCGCTTGTGGAGGAGGGCCCGGCGCGGATCAGCTTACGGAAACGAAGTGCTGTACATCGGGGAACGGGTCGTAGAACGGGTGCAGCAACGCCTTCCACCGGGCATATTCGGGGGAGCCCCTGAACCCCTCGGTGTGGTCTTCGAGACGGTCCCAGTCCACGAGCAGCAGGAAGGACGACGGTGCCTCGACGGACCGGGACAGGCTGAGTCCGCGGAAGCCGGCCATGGCCTCGATGAGGGGGCGAGCGTGCTGGAAGGCGACGAGGAAAGCATCCTCTTGGCCGGGAACGACGGGGAGGATGGCGTGTTCTCTGATCACCTGTCGACCTTATCCCGCCGTGTCCGACGAACCCGGCGAGTACCATCGACTCCCATGAGCAGCAACACCACGGCCGGCCCTCTCACGCCCAGCCCCCTCACGCCCAGCGCGAGCATCAGCACGGTGATCGGCGCCGAGCACTTTTCCCCCGAACTGGTCGATGCTGTGCGTGCGGCGACGGTCGAGGCAGCGCTTGCTGCCGGCGGTTGGTTCGGCCGCGGTGACAAGAACGCGGCGGATGCCGCGGCAGTGGCCGCCATGCGCGCCGTGCTGGTGCCGGCCCCGTTCGCCGGCGTGGTCGTGATCGGAGAGGGGGAGAAGGATGAAGCGCCCATGCTTGCCAATGGTGAACGGCTCGGCTCTGGTCACGGTCCGGCCTGCGACATCGCCGTGGACCCGTTGGACGGAACCCGGCTTGTGCAAGAGGGCCTGGCTGGCTCGGTCTGCGTCATCGCTCTCGCCCCGCGCGGCACCCTGTTCGACCCCACCGACGTTTTCTACATGGACAAGCTGATCTCGTCGTCCGCGGGCCGTGGGGTGCTCGACCTGCTGGCCACCCCGACCGACAACGTGCGACGGCTGGCGGACGCGCTGGGCAAGCCGGTGGCGGACATCACCGTAGCCGTACTCGACAAGCCCCGGCATGCTGGCCTGGTGGCCGAATTGCGGGCAGCCGGCGCACGAGTGCAACTGGCCGGGGAGGGTGACGTCTCCACGGCCATTGCCGCAGCCACGCCGGGCGGGGACATCGACCTGGCCATGGGCATCGGCGGTACTCCCGAGGGTGTGCTCACGGCGTGCGCGATTCGCGCATTGAACGGCTTCATGGAGGGCAGGCTCGCACCTCAGGGCGATGACCAGGTGCGGCTGGCACTGGCCGCCGGCCACGATCTGGCCCGGGTGCTCACACTCGACGACCTGGTGGCGAGCGACCGAGTGTTGTTCGCATCGACGCCCGTGCGGTAGCACCGGGCCGCGCCGTCGAACTCGGGGACAACGGTGCGGCCGATTCCCGGGCCGGAAACGGCAAAAGCCCCCGGGTGACCGGGGGCTTTCTCGGTGGGCGATGCGGGACTCGAACCCACGACCTCTTCCGTGTGAAGGAAGCGCGCTACCAACTGCGCCAATCGCCCGAACCACACTCGAAAACCTCTCGACTGCGACATTTGATACTAGACCAGACCGGGCGTCCAGCGCACATCGAGAGGCCGCGACACGCTGCATTCGCTCGGTTTGAATATGCGCCGCACTATCGGCTAGAGTCTTCAACGCACGCAGAAATGCGAGCAGTTGCGGATGTGGCGCAGTGGTAGCGCATCACCTTGCCAAGGTGAGGGTCGCGAGTTCGAATCTCGTCATCCGCTCGAATTGAATCGGCCGAGAGGCCGATTCTCTTTGGTACAAGTACGGCGAAACAAGCACGGTGGATTGGCCGAGAGGCGAGGCAGCGGCCTGCAAAGCCGTATACACGGGTTCGAATCCCGTATCCACCTCCAGCCTGAGAAGTATAGTTTTCATGTGCTTTGCAGGATCTGGGCGATTGGCGCAGCGGTAGCGCGCTTCCCTGACACGGAAGAGGTCACTGGTTCGATCCCAGTATCGCCCACAGATAAGTAAGAGCAGCGCAGGATTAGAAACCCCCGGTAAACCCGGGGGTTTTTTGTTTTGCCCCGGGATTACGGGGCACAACGGGTAATTCGCGGTGCCACAGGAGCCCGTCGGCGCGTCATGTGCACACGGCGTCTCCAGGATCGAGTAGAGTCTTCCAAGCACGCAGAAATGCGCGCAGTTGCGGATGTGGCGCAGTGGTAGCGCATCACCTTGCCAAGGTGAGGGTCGCGAGTTCGAATCTCGTCATCCGCTCGAAGTGAATCGGCCGAGAGGCCGATTTTCTTTGGGTGTACACGTTTGACTGAACACGGTGGATTGGCCGAGAGGCGAGGCAACGGCCTGCAAAGCCGTCTACACGGGTTCGAATCCCGTATCCACCTCCAGCCCGCGATCACAAGTCGCGGTCCTGGGCGATTGGCGCAGCGGTAGCGCGCTTCCCTGACACGGAAGAGGTCACTGGTTCGATCCCAGTATCGCCCACCACGTAGTTGCAGCAAATAAGAGGGAATGCTCACGGGCGTTGCCGGTTGGTCCAGCAGGACCGGCCGGCTACGCCCTCTCTCGTTAACTGTTCGTCGTTCCCCGCCTGATTCCTGAGACGATGGGCGTTGTGCCGGACACCTACCCAGTAGAGGCACAGCGGCAACGGTCGCCGGGCGAGTGGGATGGGGGAGCGGATGCGGCCAGCAGCATCAGTCCCCGACGCCGAGTTGCCCGACGCCGAGTTGCCCGACGCCGACGCGCCGGATGCCGACGCCCTCCCCACGAGTGACCTCGACCTGTTCGCACTCGTGAGAGCCGGAGACCGTCAGGCATTCCGCACGCTCTTCCGCGTGCATCAGCGCACCGTGTACTGGGCGGCCTTTTCCGTACTGCGCTCCCGGCCGGACTCGGAAGAGGTGCTGCAGGATGCCTTCCTGACCCTGTGGAACAAGCGCGCCGGAATCGATCTGGTGGGCGAATCAGCGGTGCCCTGGCTCGTCACCACGGCGCGTTACCTCGCCCTGAACCGACGCCGAGCGGAGGTCCGCCGTCCCCGCGACAGCCTCGACGACACATTCGACGTCGCCGACGACAGGCCGTCGCCGGAGACTCTGGCCATCGGCGACGAAGCCATGCGCAACATCCACACGATCATCGCCACTCTGCCCGCCGTGGACCAACGCATCTTCGAGCTCTGTCTCATCGACGACCTGAGTTACGAACAAGCCGCCGGTCGTCTCGGCATCACCCACGCCACTGTGCGCAACCGTCTGTCCAGGCTGAAGGGTCGGCTCCGCGACGAACTCACGCTGCTGAAAGGAGAACCGAATCATGGTGCCCGATAACCTGCTCATCCCCACAGACGACGACTTCGATCGGTTCGAAGAGCGGCTGCTGCACACCCTGGAGGCCCAACGGGTGCAGCGGAGGAGTCGACACCGTGCCGTTGCGGCAACCGCAACCGCCCTGCTGCTCGCCGGCGTCGGCGGCACGGCCTGGATCACCCTGGCCACGCCCGAACTCCGCAGCCTCTCGGCCTATTGTTATGCCGAAGCCAGCACAGACTCGACGTTCACGCAGGTCGGCAGCCCCACCGATCAGATCGATGGGGACGGCACGGTCACCCCACTCGCCCCGGTCGTCGACCCGGCCGCGGCAGCGGTGGAGAACTGCGCGTCGGTGTGGGCGATCGACTTCTTCGGCACCGGAACGTCCGGCCTGAGCACGGTGCCCTCCGGCGGCGGCGAGACGCCGGCCCCCGCCTCGCCCGACCTGCAGGCCTGCCTGCGCCCCGACGGCGTCTACGCGGTCTTCCCCGTGGGTTCCGACAACGTGAACGCCGGCGACCCCGACGCGTTCTGCGCCGCCGTGGGACTGCAGCCCCCGTTCACGCCCTGACCTGCCCGGCTTCCGCACCAGTCAACACGCCCACTCCCGCCCGCTAAAGTTGAATGGTTCGCAACTCAAGGGAGTAATACACGTGGTTGACGGTTTTGAGCTATTCACCGACCGATCCGTTGTCGCCATGCGCGTCAACGGCGAGCTCAGGGACCTGGCCACCACGGTGACACCAACGGATGACGTCACCCCGGTGACCATCGACTCGCCAGACGGGCTGAACATCCTGCGGCACTCGGCCGCCCACGTGCTCGCGCAGGCCGTGCAGACCGTGAACCCGGCCGCGCGCCTGGGCATCGGGCCGCCCGTCACCGACGGCTTCTACTACGACTTCGACGTCGCAGAACCGTTCACGCCCGAAGACATCAAGTCGCTCGAGAAGGCCATGGACCGCATCATCCGCCAGGGCCAGCGTTTTGTGCGCCGAGTGGTGACCGACGACGAGGCCCGTGCCGAACTCGCCGCAGAGCCGTACAAGCTCGAACTCATCGGCCTCAAGGGGGTCGCGGCCAGCGCGACCGACGGCGGCGACAACGAATCAGTCGAGGTGGGCGGCGCCGAGCTGACCATCTACGACAACGTCGACCCCAAGTCCGGCGAGACCGTGTGGAAGGACCTCTGCCGCGGCCCGCACCTGCCCAACACCCGCATGATCGGCAACGGCTACTCCCTCACCCGCCTGGCGGCGGCCTACTGGCGCGGCTCCGAGAAGAACCCGCAGTTGCAGCGCATCTACGGCACCGCCTGGCCCACCAAGGACGAACTGCGCGCCTACCAGACCCGTCAGGCTGAAGCGGCCAAGCGCGACCACCGCAAGCTCGGCCAGGAACTGGACTTGTTCTCGTTCCCCGAGGAGATCGGCTCCGGCCTCGCGGTCTTCCACCCCAAGGGCGGCATCATCCGCTCCGAGATCGAAAACTACATGCGCGAGCGACTCCTCGCCAACGGCTACGACCTCGTCAACACCCCGCACATCACCAAGGGCCACCTGTTCGAAACCAGCCAGCACCTCAACTGGTACCGCGACGGCATGTTCCCGCCGATGCACCTGGACGAAGAGGTAGACGCCGAGGGAAACATCACCCGCCAGGGCCAGGACTATTACCTCAAGCCCATGAACTGCCCGATGCACAACCTGATCTTCAAGGCCCGCGGCCGCAGCTACCGCGAGCTTCCGTTGCGCCTCGCCGAGTTCGGCACCGTGTACCGGTACGAAAAGAGCGGCACCCTGCAGGGCCTCACCCGCGTGCGCGGGCTTACCCAGGACGACGCGCACATCTACGTGACGCAGGACCAGGTGCGGGCCGAAGTCGCCAGCCAGCTGGAATTCGTCTTCGAGACCCTCCGTGGCTACGGCCTCACCGACTTCTACCTCGAGCTGTCCACCCGCGACCCCAAGAAATCGGTCGGCACGGACGAGCAGTGGGAAGCCGCGACCGAGACGCTCCGGAAGGTCGGCGAGGACTCTGGACTCGAGCTCGTGGCCGACCCCGGCGGAGCGGCGTTCTACGGCCCCAAGATCTCCGTGCAGGCGCGGGATGCGATCGGCCGCACCTGGCAGCTCTCCACAGTGCAACTCGACTTCAACCAGCCCGAGCTGTTCGACCTCGAGTACACGGCGCCGGACGGCACCCGCCAGCAGCCCGTGATGATCCACCGCGCGCTGCTCGGTTCGATCGAACGATTCTTCGCCATCCTGCTCGAGCACTACGCCGGCGCGTTCCCGGTCTGGCTGTCCCCGGTGCAGGTCATCGGGATCCCCGTGTCCGAGCAGTACGAGGACTACCTGTGGGAGGTCCTGGCGACGCTCAAGACCGCCGGTGTGCGGGTGGAACTCGACTCGTCCAGCGACCGGATGCAGAAGAAGATCCGCAACGCCACCCTGCAGAGGATCCCGTTCCAGCTCATCGTCGGCGAAGACGACCGCGCGAACGGCGCGGTCAGCTTCCGGTTCCGTGACGGCACCCAGGAAAACGGGGTGCCGGTCGCCGACGCCGTCCGCGGGATCATCGCGTCGATCCGCACCCGCGCGCAGGTCCTCGGTGCCGCTGATTTCGCCGAGGGCGGCGCATCTGCCGCCCCGGTGGCAGCGGCTGCCGCGGACCAGGCCTGACGATGACCGACGGCACTCCGGTGGTCCCCGAAGCAGGCGGGCCGACGGACACACCGTGGGACCGCCTGTCCGGCAGCCCGCAGGACATCACCGAGGGTGTCCAGGTGGAGATGTCCGGCGACTTCGCCGCCGTCCCGGATGCCTTCCAGCGGCTGTGGACACCGCACCGCATGGTCTACATCCAGGGCGGCCAGCAGCCGCACCCCGATGACTGCCCGTTCTGCATCGCACCGTCGATGGACGACGAGAAGGCACTGATCGTGGCCCGCGGCAAGTACGCCTACGTTCTCCTGAACCTGTTCCCGTACAACAGCGGCCACCTGCTGGTCTGCCCGTACCGGCATGTTGCGACGTATGACGAGGCGACCGCAGAGGAAGTCGCCGAGATCGGTAGCCTCACCCAGACGGCCATGCGCGTGCTCAAGGCCACCTCGGGCTGTGATGGCTTCAACCTCGGGATGAACCAGGGCCGCATCGCCGGCGCCGGGATCGCCGAACACCTGCATCAGCACATTGTGCCGCGCTGGGCGCTCGACTCGAACTTCTTCCCGATCATCGCCGGCACCAAGGCCATTCCCCAGCTCTTGGGCGACGTGCGTCGCTCGGTCGCCGAGGGCTGGCCGGTCGAGGAATCCTGACCCGTCGGAATCTCCGCGCTGCTTCATCATGAGGGACATCACCGTGCCGACGCCCGAAAAGCGGCACCAGAGACAAGGAATAGAATCGAAGTTATGACTGACACCACTTCTACCGAGCAGTTCGGCTCGAGCCGCGTCAAGCGCGGACTCGCTGAGATGCTGAAGGGCGGCGTCATCATGGACGTCGTCAACGCCGAGCAGGCCCGCATCGCCGAAGACGCCGGCGCTGTCGCCGTGATGGCGCTCGAGCGTGTTCCCGCCGACATCCGCTCGCAGGGTGGTGTCGCCCGCATGAGCGACCCCGACCTGATCGACAGCATCATCGCCGAGGTCTCCATCCCCGTCATGGCGAAGGCCCGGATCGGCCACTTCGTCGAAGCGCAGGTGCTGCAGGCCCTCGAGGTCGACTACATCGACGAGTCCGAGGTGCTCAGCCCGGCCGACTACGTCAACCACATCGACAAGTGGAACTTCACCGTTCCGTTCGTGTGCGGCGCGACCAACCTGGGTGAGGCGCTGCGTCGCATCACCGAGGGTGCCGCGATGATCCGCTCGAAGGGCGAGGCCGGCACCGGCGACGTCTCCGAAGCCACCAAGCACATCCGCACCATCAAGGGCGAGATCGCCCGGCTGTCCTCGCTCACCAAGGACGAGCTGTACGTGGCCGCCAAGGAACTCTCCGCCCCGTACGAGCTCGTCGCCGAGATCGCCGCGACCGGCAAGCTGCCCGTTGTGCTGTTCACCGCCGGTGGCGTGGCCACCCCGGCCGACGCGGCCATGATGATGCAGCTCGGCGCCGACGGCGTGTTCGTGGGCTCCGGCATCTTCAAGTCCGGAAACCCGCAGGAGCGCGCCAACGCGATCGTCAAGGCCGTCGCGTTCTACGACGACGCCAAGATCATCGCGGACGTCTCCCGCGGCCTCGGCGAAGCGATGGTCGGCATCAACGTGTCCGACCTCGCCGCACCGCACCGCCTGTCTGAGCGCGGCTGGTAGCCACCGCTTCATGACCGTTGGAGTACTCGCCCTGCAGGGCGATTTTCGCGAGCACGCCGACGTTCTACGCACGCTCGGCACCGAGGTTCTGCTCGTGCGCCGCCCGGAGGAACTGGCCAGTGTCAACGGCCTGGTCATCCCGGGCGGCGAGTCCAGCGTGATGGACAAGCTGACCCGCATGTTCAGCCTGGCTGAACCGCTTCGCACTGCCGTGGCGGCCGGGCTGCCGGTCTACGGCACCTGCGCCGGCCTGATCATGCTGGCCGACACCGTGCTCGACGGGATCTCGGGCCAGCAGAGCATCGGCGGGCTGGACATCAGCGTGCGCCGGAATGCCTTCGGGTCGCAGACCGCGTCGTTCGAGACCGACCTCGACATCCCCGCGCTCGGCGCACCCCCGGTGCACGCCGTTTTCATTCGAGCGCCAGTGGTGGAGAGCGTCGGGCCCCGAGCCACCGCCCTGGCCACCGTGGCGGACGGGCGCTGCGTGGCCGTCGAACAGGGCAACCTGCTCGGCACGTCGTTCCACCCCGAGATCACGGGGGAGCACCGGTTCCACGAGTACTTCCTGCAGAAGGTGCAGAAGGCCGGCTTCGGCAGCTGACGCCGAGTGATCTCAGCGTGCGCCAGAATGGTCGCATGACCCGGTACATCGCGCTGCTGCGCGGCATCAACGTCGGCGGCATCACCATCAAGATGGCGGCTCTGGCCGACACTGTGCGCACGCTGGGCCACACCGATGTGAAGACTGTGCTGGCCAGCGGCAATGTCGTCTTCACCAGCGCCGAGACGGATACCGCTGCCCTCAAATCCGGTCTCGAACGCGCCCTCACCGACGCCTTCGGCTACGAGGCTTGGGTGGTGCTCCTGGGCCGCACCGACCTCGCCGCCGCGGTCGACGCCTACCCTTTCGACGAACGCGAAGACTGGCACTCCTATGTCATGTTCGGTTCCGATCCGGCACGGCTCGATGAGCTGATGGTCGCGGCGCCGGACCTCGACCCGGCCGACGAGCGGATTCAGCGCGGCGACGCCGTGCTCTATTGGCAGGTGCGCCGCGAGGTGGGCATCAAGAGCCCCTTCAGCACCATGGCGGCCAAGGCCCGGTTCAAATCCAGCACCACCAACCGCAACCTGCGCACTCTGCACAAGATCCTCGACCTCCCCGCCTGACGGTGAGGCGCAGGATGGCACAGGGGCACCCGGGCTAGACTGGCAGGGCACCCAGCGCTCCAACGAAAGCGGTGCGTGCGAGCGCGAGCGAGCACCCCAGAATCACACCAGAACCCAGTAACACCACCGAGTGGTGCACCGATGCACCTCCACCAGAAGCCGACGCCGGATGCGCGTCGCACGAGTAAGCGACACACGGGAGATTCATGTCCGGGCATTCCAAGTGGGCCACCACCAAGCACCAGAAGGCCGTCACCGACTCGCGTCGGGCCAAGGCGTTCGCCAAGCTGATCAAGAACATCGAGGTCGCTGCCCGCATGGGCGGCGCCGACCTGTCGGGTAACCCCACCCTCGTCGACGCGATCCAGAAGGCCAAGAAGACGTCGGTCCCCAACGACAACATCGACCGCGCCGTCAAGCGCGGTGCCGGCCTCTCCGGCGAGGTTGTCGACTACACCACGATCATGTACGAGGGCTACGCCGCCAACGGCGTCGCCATCATGATCGAGTGCCTCACCGACAACAAGAACCGCGCAGCCGCCGAGGTCCGTACCACGGTCAGCCGCAACGGTGGCAACATGGCCGACCCGGGCAGTGTCGCCTACAACTTCCACCGCAAGGGCATCGTCGTCGTGCCGAAGGGCAACGACGTCACCGAAGACGACGTTCTCGCTGCCGTGCTCGACGCCGGAGCAGAGGAAGTCGTCGACGACGGCGACAAGTTCGAGGTCTTCAGCGAAGCCCAGGACCTGGTCGCCACGCGCACCGCCCTGCAGACCGCCGGAATCGACTACGACTCGGCCGACATCGCGTTCGTCCCGCAGCTCAAGATCGAGGTCGACGCGGCGACCGCCCGCAAGGTGTTCCACCTGATCGACGCGCTCGAAGAACTCGACGACGTACAGAACATCTACAGCAACTACGACCTGACCGCCGAGGTCCAGGCCGAGCTCGAAGCCGAGAGCGAATAACCCACCGATGACGGTCAGGGTGCTGGGCATCGACCCCGGCCTGACCCGCTGCGGCGTCGGGATCGTCGACGTCGCAGCGAATCGATCGGCGACCCTCGTGGATGTCCAGGTGCTGCGCAGCTCACCCGACCTCGCCCTGGAGCGCCGGCTGCTGCTGATCAGCGAGGGCATCGAAGAACTCCTGGACAAGCACAAGCCGGCCTTTGTCGCCATCGAGCGCGTCTTTGCACAGCAGAACGTCAGCACGGTGATGGGCACCGCGCAGATCAGCGGGGTGGCGCTGATGCTCGCCGCCAAGCGCGGCCTCACCGTCACCCTGCACACCCCCAGCGAAGTGAAGGCCGCGATCACGGGATACGGGTCTGCCGACAAGAAGCAGGTCGGCACCATGGTGGCCCGGGTGTTGGGCCTGGCCGAGATCCCGAAACCGGCGGACGCCGCCGACGCTCTCGCGCTGGCGATCTGCCACGCCTGGCGCACCGGCGTTGGTGGGGGAGTGCTGCCCACGAGCGGTGCGGTCGCCGCAGGCCGGCGCTCCACCCCCTCGCTGAGCCCCGGCGCGCTCACGCCGGCGCAGCGCGCTTGGCGGAACGCCGAACGCGGCGGCGTGTGACACCGGCGGCGTGTGACACGAGCACTGTCGGCGGGGCCCCGTAGTCTGTTGAAGTGATCTCTTCTCTGCGTGGCCCAGTCCTTTCCGCCCTGGGCACGACCGTGGTGATCGAGGTCGGCGGCGTCGGACTCGCCGTGCAGGTCACCCCCGCCACGGCCCTGACTGCCCGGATCGGCTCCGAGACGCGCCTCTCGACCACGTTGATCGTCCGCGAGGATTCGCTGACCCTGTACGGCTTCCCCAGCGCCGACGAACTCGCCGTCTTCGAACTGCTGGTCGGCGTCACCGGCGTCGGTCCGAAGTCGGCCCTCGGCGTGCTCGCGGTGCTCACGCCGAACCAGATCGCGCACGCGGTGAACGCCGAAGACGACGCGGTGTTCCGTAAGGTCAGCGGAATCGGTCCTAAGACCGCCAAGCTCATCGTGCTGTCCCTGGTCGGCAAGGTCGCCGTAACCACTGCCCCGGCTGCCCCCGGCCGCCCCGGTGTGGCCACGGCAACCGTCGGCGCCAGTGTGCAGGCCGCGCTGATCGGCCTGGGCTGGTCCGAACGTGTTGCGAGCCAGGCAGTCGACGAGATCCTCGCCGGCAGCACCGCCGAGTTCGACGCGGAGGAGGCCGGTGTTGCCGCTGTGCTCCGGCTCGCCCTCGCCAAACTCGGCCCCGCGCAACACTCGGGCGCGTCCAACGCCGCGGAGCGTCGCTCATGAGCGAGGATCCCGGCGTCGAGCTGACCAACCCGGCCCTTGAAGGCGACGCTGAACTCGCCTTCGAGGGCGCACTGCGTCCCAAGAGCCTGGGCGAGTTCGTCGGCCAGCAGAAGGTGCGCGGGCAGCTGCAGTTGCTCCTCACTGCCGCATCCATGCAACAGCGCACACCGGATCACATCCTCCTGGCCGGGCCCCCTGGACTGGGCAAGACCACGCTCGCCATGATCATCGCTTACGAGGGCAACCGGCCGCTGCGGATGTCCAGTGGCCCGGCCATCCAGCACGCGGGCGACCTCGCGGCCGTGCTGTCCTCTCTCGTTCCCGGCGAGGTGCTGTTCATCGACGAGATCCACCGCATGGCCAGGTCCGCGGAAGAGATGCTCTACCTGGCGATGGAAGACTTCCGGATCGACATCATGGTGGGCAAGGGCGCCGGCGCCACCTCGGTGCCGCTGGACCTCGCTCCGTTCACCCTGGTGGGGGCAACGACCCGCTCCGGGATGCTGCCCAACCCCCTGCGGGACCGGTTCGGGTTCACCGCCCACCTGGAGTTCTACGCCGACGCCGAGCTCGAGCTGGTGCTCGTTCGGGCCGCCGCGCTGCTGGGCCTGGCCATCGACAGGGAGGCGATCGCCGAGATCGCCGGCCGCTGCCGCGGAACACCCCGCATCGCCAACCGCCTCCTACGCCGGGTGCGAGACTACGCCCTGGTGCACGGCGGGGACGCCGACCTGGCCGCCGTCCACGCCGCCCTCGAGCTCTACGACGTCGACGAGATCGGCCTGGACCGCTTGGACCGCGAGGTCATGAACATCGTCCTCACCCGTTTTGGGGTGGGCCGGTCGGCCTGAATACGCTGGCGGTGTCGGTGGGAGAAGAGCCCGAAACCATCGAATCGGTCGTCGAGCCCTTCCTGGTGCGGATAGGCTTCCTCACGCGGACCCCGCGAGGGCGGGTAGCCACTCCCGCAGCGTGGCGGCACTTCGGCCTGAGCAATCCTCAGGCTGCGCTCACCTTGGATGTCATATAATTCAAGTTGGTCCGCTACGCCGTCGTAGCCGTTCCCTCACAAACCCTGCACACCACTACTCTGCTGCGGTCTTGAACCGCCTCGGGAAGGTTTCACAGTTCTATGGATCCGTTGACTCTTGTCATGCTCGCCGTTCTGGCGCTGCTTGTCTTCTTCATGTTCCGCAATGGCCGTAAGCGCCAGAAGGACACGTTGTCGCTGCAGTCGAAGATGGTTCCCGGTGCGGACGTCATGACCAACTTCGGCCTCTACGGCACCATCGTGTCCATCGACGAGGAAGAGAACAAGGTCGCCCTCGAGATCGCACCCGGAACCATCGTGCAGATCCACCGCCAGACGATCGCCCGCGTCGTCGAGCCCACCGTCGTCGGTGACGACGTCGTCCTCGACGAGACCGTCGACAGCGACGCCGGCACCCCGTCCATCACTGGCGAGCCGGAATACGGCCAGCGCGCCGACTTCGAGCCGACGACCGATGACGCTCAGACCGACACAAACACCGAACCCAAAAAGGGCGACGCGTAACACATCCCCTCTCCGTGCCCGCGTCCTTTGGCGCGGGCACGAGCAAAGAAAGCTGAGTTCAATAGGTGGCTAAGTCGTCTCCGACCAAGAAGGCCTGGCGCTCGCTGTCCTGGCTTGGCCTGATCATCGTCGGTCTCATCGCTCTGAATGGAGCCGGGGTGTTGAGCGGCGGCGGATCTTGGACGCCGAAGCTCGCCCTGGACCTCGAGGGCGGCACGCAGATCATCCTGGCGCCCAAGCTCGAGTCCGGGCAGACCGTCTCGAACGAGCAGCTCAACCAGGCCGTGTCGATCATCCGGCAGCGCATCGACTCGTCCGGTGTCTCCGAGTCGGAGATCAACACCCAGGGCGGCCAGAACATCGTCGTCTCGATCCCCGGCACGCCTGACGACGCCACCCTGAACCGCATCGAGTCCTCGGCGAAGCTCGAGTTCCGCCCGGTCCTGGTGGCCTCAGCGCCGTCGGCCGACAGCGTCGGAACCGACGGGTCCACTGCCACCCCAGGCGCAACGGATGCGGCCACTGACGCCGCCACCGATGCGGCGACGCCCGCCCCGGCGACGACTCCGTCTGTCGCGCCCACCGACGCGAGCGACCTCAACAACATCACGCCCGCCCTGCAGGCACAGTTCGACAGCTTCCAGTGCAGCGACATCGACACCAGCAACGTGGCGCCGGCCGATGAGCCCCTCATCACCTGCGAGACCGACGGTAGCGTCAAGTACATCCTCGGCCCGGTCGAGGTGAGCGGCGAGAACATCTCCGACGCCACCAACGGGCAGGTCACCACGCAGAGCGGTGCCACCACCGGCGAATGGGCCGTGAACATCGTCTTCGACAGCACCGGAACCCAGGCCTTCGCCGACGTCACCACCCGGCTGAGCGGTCTCGCCGACGCGCAGAACCAGTTCGCCATCGTGCTGGACGGCAAGGTCATCTCGGCTCCCCGCACTCTCGCGGTCATCACGGACGGCAAGCCGCAGATCACCGGGTCGTTCGACCAGGACACCTCCAAGGCCCTCGCCGACCAGCTGAAGTTCGGCGCACTGCCGATCAGCTTCACCGTGCAGAGCCAGGACACCATCTCGGCCACCCTCGGCTCCACCCAGCTGCAGAGCGGGCTCATCGCCGGCCTCATCGGCCTGATCCTGGTGGTGCTGTACTCCCTCGCGCAGTACCGCCTGCTCGGCCTGGTCACCGTCGCCTCCCTGGCCGTGGCCGCCGTGATCACCTACTTCCTGATCACCCTGCTCTCCTGGCGGGAGGGCTACCGATTGTCGCTGGCCGGTGTGGCCGGCCTGATCGTGGCCATCGGCATCACGGCGGACTCGTTCATCGTGTACTTCGAACGCGTGCGTGACGAACTCCGCGACGGACGCGGTCTCGTCTCCTCCGTCGAGGCCGGCTGGCGCCGCGCCATCCGCACAATCATCGCCTCTGACACCGTCAACTTCCTCGCCGCCGCGGTGCTGTTCATCCTCGCCGTCGGCAACGTGCGCGGCTTCGCCCTCACCCTGGGGCTGACCACGCTCGTCGACCTTCTCGTCGTCGCGCTGTTCACCCACCCGGTGCTGCAATTGCTGGCCCGTACCAAGTTCTTCGGTGACGGCCACAGATTCAGCGGTCTCGACCCGCGCGCCCTTGGCGCGATCTACCGCGGACGCGCCCAGTTCCAGCCGTCCGCCGAGGTGGCATCGCGCAAGTCGGCATCCTCCAGCAAGGAGGCCGTGAAGCGCCAGACCATCGCCGAACGCAAGGCTGCTGAGCTCATCGGCTCCGGCTCGAGTACGCCGACCGACGGGAAGGATTCCTAATGGCCAGCTTCAACCAGTTCGGCAACGACCTGCACACGGGCAAGCTCTCCTACAACATCGTCGGACGACGCAAGATCTGGTATTCCGTGGCCGCGGTCATGATCCTGATCGCGATCCTCGGCCCGGTGCTGCGAGGCGGTTTCACGTTCGGCATCGAGTTCACCGGCGGTTCCGAGTTCGTGCTGTCCGACATCACCACCCAGGATCAGGGCCCGGCAGCGACCGCCGTCACCGACGTCGTCCCCGAAGCCGTTCCGAAGATCTCCGCGGTCGGCAGTGACGGCATCCGAGTGCAGACCGACCAGCTCACCGACACCGAAAGCCGCGAGGTGCGTGCGGCACTCGCCTCGGCCTACAGCGTCGATCCCGCACAGGTGACGTCCTCGTTCATCGGCCCGTCCTGGGGGCAGGACATCACCGGTTCCGCTATCCGCGCCCTGCTCACCTTCCTGGTGCTCGCCGGCGCGGTGATGGCGCTGTACTTCCGCACCTGGAAGATGGCCGCCGCCGCCATGGTGGCCCTGCTGCACGACCTCGTGATCACGGCAGGCTTCTACGGCATCACGGGCTTCGAGATCACCCCGGCTGCCGTGATCGGATTCCTCACGATCCTCGGCTACTCGCTCTACGACACCGTGGTGGTGTTCGACAAGATCCGGGAGAACACACGGATCGACGGCCCAGAGTCCAGGCGGACGTTCGCCGAATCCGTGAACCTTGCGGTGAACCAGACCCTGGTGCGCTCCATCAACACCTCGATCGTGGCGGTTCTGCCCGTGGCCTCGATCCTCGTCATCGGCGCGTTCGTGCTGGGAGCGGGGACCCTCCGCGACATCTCGCTCGCACTTCTCATCGGCATGCTGGTGGGCACATACTCGACGATCTTCATCGCGGCGCCCCTGTACGCCCAGCTGCGCGAGAACGAGCCTGCCATCCGCAAGCGTGACAAGAAGGCCCTGGCACTCAAGGCCAAGGCCTCCGGTACCGGTGCTGCCGCAACGTCGGTCGGCACCGCAGCGGACGTCTCCGCGTGACCGGCGCCGTGCGGGAATACTCGGCTCTGCTCGCCGGTTTACCGTTTATCCGCTAGTACAGGGATAATTGGCGCCAGGGAATGAGGTAACGAGATGACTGAGACCACCACGCCATCCTCCGCGTCCCTGCGCCGCCTGGTGCCGCGTATCTTCTCCAGGGCGCAGCCCGCCGGGGCCGTCGACACGCTCCTGAAGACCGTGCGGACGCACCACCCCAAGGTGGACCTCTCGATCATCGAGCGGGCGTACACGGCCGCGGAGCGTGCCCACGAGGGTCAGAAGCGCCGCAGCGGCGAGCCGTACATCACGCATCCCGTCGCCGTCGCGCAAATCCTGGCCGATCTGGGTATCGGGCCGAAGACCGTGGCCGCGGCCCTGTTGCACGACACCGTCGAGGACACCGACTACACCCTCGACCAGTTGCGCGCCGACTTCGGCGACGAGATCACCATGCTGGTGGATGGCGTCACCAAGCTCGACAAGGTGAAGTACGGCGACAGCACCCAGGCCGAGACCGTGCGCAAGATGATCGTCGCGATGTCCAAGGACATCCGGGTGCTGATCATCAAACTCGCCGACCGGCTGCACAACGCCCGCACCTGGGGCTTCGTGCCCGCAGAATCCGCGACCCGCAAGGCCACAGAGACCCTCGAGATCTACGCCCCGCTCGCGCACCGGCTGGGTATCCAGACCATCAAGTGGGAGCTCGAAGACCTCTCCTTCGGTGTGCTCTACCCCAAGCTGTACGCGGAGATAGAAAGCCTGGTCAAGCAGCGCACTCCGCAGCGCGAAGAATTCGTGCAGTACGTCATCGACGCGATCAACGATGACCTCAAGGCCGCCCGCATCCGCGGCAAGGTGGCCGGCCGGCCCAAGCAGTACTACTCGATCTACCAGAAGATGGTGGTGCGCGGCCGCGAGTTCGACGAGATCTACGACCTGGTCGGCATCCGCGTTCTGGTCAACTCCGTGCGCGACTGTTACGCGGTCCTCGGCGCCATCCATGCCAGGTGGACACCGCTGCCCGGCCGGTTCAAGGACTACATCGCCACCCCCAAGTTCAACCTGTACCAGTCCCTGCACACCACTGTGCTCGGCCCGAGCGGACGCCCGGTCGAGATCCAGATCCGTACCCAGGAGATGCACGAACGCGCCGAATTCGGCGTGGCCTCGCACTGGAAGTACAAGGAGCAGGTCAACGGCAAGAGCTCCGGCCCCGGCCCTCAGAGCGACACCGACATGGCCTGGCTCGCCCACATCTCCGACTGGCAGGCCGAGACGGCCGACCCCAACGAGTTCCTCGACTCCCTGCGCTACGAGATCGGCGCCAAGGAGGTCTACGTCTTCACCCCCAAGGGGCGCGTAATCGGCCTGCCCGCCGACGCCACCCCGGTGGACTTCGCCTACGCCGTGCACACCGAGGTGGGCCACCGCACCATGGGCGCCAAGGTCAACGGGCGCCTTGTGCCGCTGGAGAGCTCGCTCACCACCGGTGACGTCGTCGAGGTCTTCACGTCGAAGAACCCGGACTCCGGGCCGAGCCAGGACTGGCTGAACTTCGTCAAGAGCCCCAGGGCACGCAACAAGATCCGCCAGTGGTTCACCAAGGAACGTCGCGACGAGGCCATCGAACAGGGCCGCGACGCCATCGCCAGGGCCATGCGCAAGCAGAACCTGCCGCTGCAGAAACTGATGAACCAGGACTCGTTCGCCGAGGTCGCCGCGGTCATGCGTTACGAGGACGTCTCGGCGCTCTACGCCGCCGTCGGCGAAGGTCACGTCTCCACCCAGTCGGTGCTGGAGAAGGTCGTCGCGACGCTGCAGAGCGTGGAGGAGAGCGACGCCACCGACCTGCCCTTCGCCCCGAACGGTCGCACCCAGACCCTCCGCAACAACGACTCCGGCATCCTCGTGCGCGGCGCGCCCGACATCCTCGTCAAGCTCGCCAGGTGCTGCACCCCGGTTCCCGGCGACAAGATCGTGGGCTTCATCACCCGTGGCTCCGGCGTCTCCGTGCACCAGTTCGACTGCCACAACGTGCAGTCATTGCTCAAGGAGCCTGAGCGGATGATCGACGTCGACTGGGCGCCGACCTCGAAGAGCCTGTTCCTGGTTCAGATTCAGATCGAGGCGCTCGACCGCTCCGGCCTGCTCTCCGACGTCACCCGGGTGCTGTCCGAACACCACGTCAACATCCTCTCGGCCACCGTGCACACCTCCAGCGACCGTCTGGCCATCAGCCGGTTCGTGTTCGAGATGGGCGACACCACCCACCTGGACAGGGTGCTGAACGCCGTGCGCCGCATCGACGCCGTCTACGACGTCTACCGGGTCAGCGACGGCTGAGCCCCGAGCAGTCGGAAGGCGTCCCTGAGTTGAGCCTGGGCGACGCGGGTGAAGGAGATCCCGCGGAGCCCGGACACGACTGCCGCGGCCGTACTCGCGTCGTCGGCGGGCGGCGTTCGCGCGTCGCCGGCGGTCACCTGTGCCAGGCCGGCGTGTGCCAGGAGCGCCGCGATGAGCCCGGTGTCGGCCGGGTGGTCCCGGCTCGTTCCCCATCTGGCGAGATCCACCGCCGTGCGCAGGGGAGTGGTCACCAACAGACGGCCAAGCAGCACGGCGTCGGCGTCGCCGAGCCTCACCTCGCGCAGGCACACGCCAGACCCGGGATGTTTCACCGTGCGAGCGCCGACATCCACGCAGAATTGGTGTTCGGCTGGCTCCGGCGCGAGACCGTAGATCCAGGCGGCCGTGAGCCGTTCGGCCGCGGCCCGGTGCGGCGCGGTGCGCTGGAGAGCCCCAGCCCGCGTCTCCGGTCCATCGGGGGCGTCGATCGGACACCAGGAACCGGCCAGGCCGAAGAGCTCGCCGTCCAGGCGGGCGCACGCCAGTTCGGCCAGCGGGAGGTCGGCTTCGGTGAGGGCGGCGGGAACGAGCGTTGTCATCGTCCGAGTCTGCGGGGCTCCCCGGATACGCGGAACGGGACCGGAAAATCTGTGGACAGATTTTCCGATCCCGTTCGGATCAAGCCGGTTGTTACTGGCCGATGGCCTTGAGCCACGCCTTGCGAGTCTCCAGCGCCTCAGTGGCGTCCTTGATCTTGCGGGCGTCCTTGGTCTCCTGCGCTGCGGCCAGTTCGGCCTCCAGCTTGGCGATCGCGTCGTGCAGCTGGCCGGCGAGGCCCTCGGCGCGAGCCTTGGTCTCGGGGTTGTTGCGCTTCCAGTGGTCGTCGTCGAGCTTGCGCACGGCGGCTTCAACCTTGCGCATGCGCTCTTCGACGGGCTTGACCTGGTCGCGGGGGACCTTGCCTGCGGCATCCCAGCGGCGCTGCACGGAGCTGAGCACCTCGCGGGCCTTGACCCTGTCGGTCTCGGTGAGGAGGGTCTCGGCCTCGGTGAGCAGCTCGAGCTTAACCACGAGGTTGCCGGCGAACTCTTCGTTGTCCTGGGCGTCGATCTCGGACTTCACAGAGTACAGCACGTCTCCGGCGGCCTTGAACTTGGCCCACATGGCGTCGTCCTGCTTCTTGCCCGAGCGGCCGGCGGCCTTCCAGTCTTCCAGCAGGTTGCGGTAGGCGGGGATACCGTCGGCACCCTGCGGCGCCAGCGCCTCTGCCTTCTCGATCAGCTGCTGCTTGCGGTTGCGGACATCCTTGTGGGCGCTGTCGAGCTCGGCGAAGAACGCCTTGCGGTTCTGCTCGATCGTGGTGCGAGCCGCACGGAATCGCTTCCAGAGCTCGTTGGCCTCGCCCTTCGGGATCCGCGGAGCGTCGTGCTGGTGCGCCTGCCACTTGGCGAAGAGCGCGTCGAGGGCAGCGCTGGTCTGCTTCCACTGCGTCTTGGCCGGGTCTTCGGCGGCGAGGCGTTCGGCCTCCTCGACGATGGCGGCCCGCTCGGCGACGGCCGCGGCGCCGGCGGCCTTGGCCTCAACGCTCTGCTGCTCGGTGAGCTCGGTAACAGTGCCGCCGAGGGCGCCGAGGCGCTCGGCGAGGGCGGCGAGGTTGCCGACGGCATTGGCCGTTGCGACCGACTTCGAGAGGTTCGCGACCGACTTGGCGATGTCCGCGGCGGGCGCACCACCCTTGGCGCGCTGTTCGAGCAGGGTGACCTGCCCGTTCAACTCGACGTACTTACGCTGGAAGTAGGCGAGTGCCTCTTCCGGAGTCGCATCGGGATACTGGCCGACGGCGCGTTCCCCGACGGCTTCGCGCACGTAGACAGTGCCGGATTCGTCTACGCGACCCCATGGTTGCTGATCTGTCGTAGTCAAGAGCCTCACCTTAATGATTTGGTTGATTCCCCGTACTGGCGAGCACCCCGCGTGGAGCACTGCAGCCGACGAATCCCTGAACGAGCCAGTAGGGGCAGAAGCCCATACGGCCTCAAGCCTATTGCAAGCCTGCCCGTGGTTCAGCGGAAACGACCGAACTGTTACTACACGAACCGTGTCGGCTTCGGTGCGACGGGTGTCTACTGCACCGAGAACGCCGTGATGGTGGTCGGCACGACCGGAGCCCCGTCGGTGGAGCCGTCGGCCACCCCGGCGGCCGTGATCTGGCTGACGACCTGGTCGAGCCCGCTTGTGACCTTGCCGATGACGGTGTATCCGCCGGCTTCATTGGCGGGGATCGTGGTGTCGCCGTAGACGATGAAGAACTGGCTGCCCATGCTGTAGCCGTCGGTGGACCTGGCCATGGCGATGGTGCCGGCCGGGTAGACGTTGTCAGCGGGGGCGTTCTCGACCGGCCCATAGAAGTACCCGGGCCCGCCCGTGCCGTCGCCGTTCGGGTCACCGCACTGGAGCACCGAGAAACCGTCGCCGGTGGTGAGACGGTGGCAGCTGAGGCCGTCGTAGAAGCCTGACTCCGTGAGGCTGATCGTGGACGAGACCGCCTGCGGCGCGAGGGCGCCGTCGAGTTCGACACCGAGAGGGATGTCGTTGAGGGTCAGGGTGCCCGTCCAGGTGCGCCCCTCGGCCAGGTCGCTGGAGGGGACGTCACCCGAGTTGGCTCCGGGGGTCGCGGTCGCGGATGCCGTCGGCGTCGCCGTCGCGGATGCCGTGGGCTCCGGCGTGCCCGGACCTCCGCTGAAATAGAACAGCTGGAAACCGACCAGGACCACGAGCACCAGCGTGAGGATGCTGCCGGCCAGAACGTTATCGCGCACACGACGCGAGCGCTGACGCTCGTTCACGGCCTTGCGGGCCTGGTAGGCGCGAACGCGGCCACGTGCCTCGCGGGCTTCGCGATCCTGCTTATAACTCGGTGCCACGTGAATCCTCCAGCTGCCGCCAAGGGCGGGAAATCTCGGCTTACGGGCGACGGTGTCCCGGGTCACTGTGAACTCTACGCATCCGGGCGCGACGGGAAAAATCAGCGCTCAGGCCCCCGTTCGGCCGGAACCTGCCGTCGGTGGCACAAACTACGCTTGAGCCATGTCTTCTGCCCAACCTGGCCTCCGCACCGGTGCGACGCCGCTCGCTGTGCGCATGCGCCCCACGAGCCTCGCCGAGGTCGCCGGCCAGCGTCACTTGCTGACCCCCGGGTCGCCCCTGGTCAGCCTTGCCAACGACAAGACGGGGGAGCAGGGCTCGGTTTCGGTGATTCTGTGGGGCCCGCCGGGCACCGGCAAAACCACGCTGGCGCAAACCATCGCGCACAGCTCCGGCCGCCGGTTCGTCGAGCTGTCCGCCGTGTCCGCCGGCGTGCGTGATGTGCGCCAGGTGATGGAGGAGGCCCGCACCAGCCGCGATCTCTACGGGTTGTCGACGGTGTTGTTCCTCGACGAGATCCATCGTTTCAGCAAGGCCCAGCAGGATGCCCTGCTGCCCGGCGTGGAGAACGGCATCATCATCCTCGTCGCCGCGACCACGGAGAACCCCTCCTTCTCGGTCATCTCGCCGCTGCTCTCGCGCTCGCTGCTGCTGACCCTGGAGACTCTCAGCGACGATGACCTGGGTATCGTCGTCGACCGCGCCGTCACCGACCCGCGGGGGCTCGCCGACAGGTTCGAGCTCGACCCGGAGGCACGCGGCGCCATCATCCGCCTCGCCTCCGGGGACGCCAGACGAGCACTCACCGCGCTCGAGGCCGCCTCGGTGTCCGCGGCGAGCACCGACACCGCCCCGGGCGAGAAGCCACTCATCACCACCGAGATCGTGTCACTGGCCGTCGACAGGGCGCTGCTGCGCTACGACCGCAACGGCGACGAGCACTACGACGTGATCAGCGCGTTCATCAAGTCGGTTCGCGGCTCGGATGTCGACGCCTCCCTGCACTATCTGGCCCGCATGATCGAGGCCGGCGAGGACCCGCGGTTCATCTGCCGCCGCATCATCGTGCTCGCCTCTGAGGACATCGGCATGGCCGACCCGCAGTCGCTGGTGATTGCCATCGCCGCCGCCGACGCCGTGCAATACATCGGAATGCCGGAGGGGCGCATCCCACTGGCCCAAGCCGTTGTGCACCTCGCCTGCGCGCCCAAGTCCAACGCCGCCTACATGGCGCTGGACGCCGCAATCGCCGACGTGCGGAACGGCAACACCGGCCGCGTGCCGAAACACCTGCGCGACGCCCACTACCCGGGAGCGAAACGGTTGGGCCACGGCAAGGGCTACAAATATCCGCACGACGACGCCCTGGGCGTGCTCACGCAGGACTACCTGCCCACCGAGCTTCGGCGCACGCAGTACTACCAGCCGACCGAGCACGGCAACGAACGCGACGTCTCCGCCCGCCTGGCGAAGCTGCGCAGGATCATCCGCGGCGAGTGACGGGCGAGTAGGCGCAGTGCCCCTGAATCAGGGGCGTCGGGGGAGGCCCGTGTGCTAGTCTTGTTTCGCCTACAACTGGTTTCGTCATGCGGCTGCGTCGCGACACCGAAGTTGGAGTGGATTCGCCCTGTAGCCGGGCGGCCCGTGGCACCCACCCCTCTGATCTCCCATGACGTACCGGCTTGCCCATAACCGGGTTGGCCCGCACGCCCTGGTATCCATTTTCCAGTTCCATCCGAAAGGACACTGTGTCTACCAAGTCACGTACCCGCAGTAAGACCCGCCTCTCGCGGGCCCTGGGCATCGCCCTGACCCCGAAGGCCGCCAAGTACCTCGAGAAGCGTCCCTACGCTCCGGGCGAGCACGGCCGCACCAAGCGCAAGACCGACTCGGACTACGCGGTGCGTCTGCGCGAAAAGCAGCGCTTACGCGCCCAGTACGGCATCCGCGAAGCACAGCTCAAGATCGCCTTCGAAGAAGCGCGTCGCCGTCAGGGCCTGACCGGTGAGAACCTGGTTGAGATCCTCGAGACCCGTCTCGACGCCCTCCTCGTGCGTTCGGCCATCGCCCGCACCACCGCCCAGGCCCGTCAGATGGTTGTGCACCGTCACATCCTCGTTGACGGCCAGCTGGTCGACCGTCCCTCCTTCCGCGTGAAGCCGGGTCAGCTCATCCACGTCAAGGCGCGCTCCGAGGGCACCGAGCCCTTCCAGGTCGCCGCGGCCGGCGGTCACGTCGACCTGCTGCCCAAGCTCCCGCCGTACCTCGAGGTCGAACTCGACAAGCTGCAGGCCCGCCTCGTTCGCGCCCCGAAGCGCATCGAGATCCCCGTGACCTGTGAAGTTCAGCTCGTCGTCGAGTACTACGCAGCACGCTAGTCGCCTCCGGGGCGGCCAGCCGCACCGGAACTGAACTACGCTGGAGGGCGGATCACCTAGGTGATCCGCCCTTTTGCGTTCTCTCTTCGTGCTCGGTCGACCTGAATTGGATGGTGTCGTATGTCTGGTGGAGATATCGCCGGCCTGATTGCCGCTGGAGTCTTTGCGATCCTGGTGGGATTCCTGGCTCTGCCCCTGATCAAACTGGGCCGGGTGTTCGACGAAACCACCCTCGCGATCCGCGACCTCAGCCACAACGTGACGCCGCTCCTCGAGGAAACGACGAGCACCATCGCCCAAACGAATCACCAGCTGGCCACCATCGACACCATCACCACGAATGTGGCCGAGGTCACCGGCAACGTGTCGGCCCTCGTCGCGCTGGTCGCCGCCACAGTGGGCGGCCCGCTGATCAAGATCGCGGGATTCTCCGCCGGGGTGACCGCGGCCTTCAGGGCCTCGCGTCCCCGCCGCAGCAAGAAGTAGTCCACTACGCTGGAAACTGAGTGCCTCGGCCCACCAGTGCTCGACCAGCGGGGTTCCGGCCGACAGCCATCACATCCACACACACAGGGAGCACATGCCATGAAGAACTTCATCTGGTTGGTCGTCGGCGTCGGCCTCGGTTTCGTCGTCGCCCACGAGGTCAACAAGACCCAGCAGGGCAAGCGATTCTTCACCGACCTGGACGCAAAGACCCGCGAGTTCGGTGAGGCCATCTCCGAGGGCTACCGCAAGCGCGAGGCCGAATTGCACGCCGCCCTGGGCGACGCCGAAGACACCATCGAAGAGCTGTCCAAGCCCTAACCTCTCTCCTTTCTCCTTCACGCCGCTCCAGGACCGGGTTCGCCCGTTCCAGCAAACAGTACGGACCCCATGCAGACTGCCGACATCCGCGGGCGCTGGCTCGACTTCTTCGCCGACCGTGGACACACCGTTGTCCCCTCGGCGTCGCTCGTCAGCGACGACCCCACCCTCCTCTTCACCGTTGCCGGCATGGTGCCGTTCGTGCCGTACCTCACCGGTCTGGTTCCTGCCCCGTACCCGCGCGCCACGAGCGTGCAGAAGTGCATCCGCACCAACGACATCGAAGAGGTCGGCAAGACCCCGCGGCACGGCACGTTCTTCCAGATGAACGGCAACTTCTCCTTCGGCGACTACTTCAAGGAGCAGGCGATCAGCTACGCCTGGGAGCTGCTCACCTCGAGTGAGGCCGACGGCGGTTACGGCTTCGCCGAAAAGGACCTCTGGGTCACCGTCTACGAGAACGACGACGAGGCCTTCGGTTACTGGCGCGCCCTCGGACTCCCCGAGCACCGCATCCAGCGCCTCGGCATGGACACCAACTACTGGTCCACCGGTCAGCCCGGCCCGGCCGGCCCCTGCAGCGAGATCTTCTTCGACCGCGGCCCCGCCTACGGCATCGACGGCGGCCCGGCCACCGACGACGACAGGTACGTGGAGATCTGGAACCTCGTCTTCATGCAGTACTTGCGCGGCGAGGGAACCGGCAAGAACGACTTCCAGATCCTCGGCGACCTGCCCAAGAAGAACATCGACACCGGCATGGGCCTGGAGCGCGTCGCGTTCCTCAAGCAGGGCGTCGAGAACATGTACGAGATCGATCAGGTCCGCCCCGTTCTCGACCGCGCCGCCGCCCTCTCCGGCCGCCGCTACGGCGCCGTGCACGACGACGACGTGCGAATGCGCATCGTCGCGGACCACGTGCGCTCCTCCCTGATGCTCATGAGCGACGGCGTCATGCCGTCCAACGAAGGCCGCGGCTACATCCTGCGCCGCCTGATGCGCCGCAGCGTGCGTGCCATGCGCCTGCTCGGCGTGGACACCGCGTCGTTCACCGAGCTGTTCCCGGCCTCCCGCGACGCCATGAGCGCCGCATACCCGGAGGTCGCCACCGACTTCGACCGCATCAGCCAGGCGGCGTACGCCGAGGAAGAGACCTTCCTGCGCACCCTCGCGAGCGGCTCGAGCGTGCTCGACCTCGCCGTGGCCAAGACCAAGAGCGCCCAGAAAGCCGAACTGCCCGGCGACACGGCGTTCCTGCTGCACGACACCTATGGTTTCCCGATCGAGATCACCCTCGAAATGGCCGAGGAAGCCGGCCTGAGCGTCAACCGCGAGGCCTTCGACACCCTCATGGCAAAGCAGCGCGCGATGGCGAAGGCCGACGCCAAGGCCAAGAAGACCCACCTCGCCGACCTGTCCGTCTACAGCGCCTTCCGGGCGCACGGTGAGACCGTGTTCACCGGCTACGACATGCTGCAGACCGAGTCCAGCATCCTGGGCCTGATCGTCGACGGCGCATCCGTGAACCGTGCCGTGGCCGGCGACATCGCCGAGGTCATCCTCGCCGAGACCGCCCTGTACGCCGAGTCCGGCGGCCAGGAAGCCGACGCCGGCCTCATCGTTGGCCCGGGTTACGAACTCGAGGTTCTCGACGTGCAGAAGCCCGTCAAGGGCCTGATCAGCCACAAGGTGCAGGTCAGCTCGGGCGAAGTGGGCGTCGGCGACCCCGCCACGAGCGTCGTCGACCCCGACTGGCGTCGCGGCGCCCGCCAGGCGCACTCCGGCACACACATCCTGCACGCGGCGCTCCGCCAGGTACTGGGCCCGAACGCGCACCAGTCCGGCTCGTACAACAAGGCCGGATTCTTCAGGCTCGACTTCTCCTGGAACCAGGCCCTGTCGCCGGCCACGCGCAGCGAGATCGAGGAGATCTCCAACAACGCGATCCGCGACAACCTCCAGGTGACCACGAGAGAACTGCCGCTGGCGGAGGCCAAGGCGCTCGGCGCCATGGCCCTGTTCGGCGAGAAGTACGGCGACCGCGTGCGTGTCGTCGACATCGGCGGCCCCTGGTCCCGGGAACTCTGTGCGGGCACCCACGTGGCCACCAGCTCGGAGATCGGCATGATCAATCTGGTCAGCGAGGCCTCCGTCGGGTCGACCAACCGTCGAGTCGAGTCCCTCGTCGGGCTCGAGGCGTTCCGCGACCTCGCGGCTGAGCGGGCCATCGTGTCCCAGCTCACCAGCAACCTGAAGACGCCGCGCGAGCAGTTGCCGGCCAAGATCATGGACCTCATGCAGAGCCTCAAGGCTGCGGAGAAGAAGATCGCCACCTTCGAGGCCCGCGCCCTGAGCGACCGGGTGCCCGCCCTCGTGGCGACGGCCACCCGCATCGGCGACCTCACCGTCGTCGCCGAGGACCTCGGGACGCTCGCCTCCGCCGACGACGTGCGGATGCTCGTCACCGGCACCAGGGAACGCCTGGGCTCCGATCCCGCGGTCGTGGCCCTCGCGGCGACCGTGGCGGACAAGCCCGTCGTGATCGTGGCGACCAACGCCGCGGCCCGCGACGCCGGTGCGAAGGCCGGGGCCCTGGCCAAGCAGCTCGCCGGCATCCTCGGCGGCGGCGGCGGCGGCAAGGACGACCTCGCCCAGGGCGGCGGCACGAAGGTGGACTTGATCCCCGAAGCGCTGGGCACCCTGCGAACCCTCGTCTCCCGCTAAGCCATGCGAACGGGTGTGCGCGTGGGAATCGATGTCGGCACGGTGCGGATCGGCGTCGCCCGGAGCGATTTCCACGGCATGCTCGCCACGCCGGTCGAGACGGTACCGCGGCAGCGCGCTGCCGGGTCGCCTCAGGCCGGGTCACCCGACGCGGCGGCAACCGACCTCACCCGGATCTCGGCGATCGTCGCGGAACTCGACGCCGTCGAGGTGATCGTCGGGCTGCCCTTGGCCCTGTCGGGGCGGCACACGGCGTCCACTGAAGACGCCGTGGGCTTCGCCGCGAACCTCGCCGGCCTGCTGTCCGTTCCCGTGCGGCTCGTCGATGAACGACTCTCCACAGTCTCCGCGCAGGCCGCATTGCGCACCGCCGGGCGGAGCACCCGCAGCCAACGTCCAGTCGTCGATCAGGTGGCCGCGACTATCATCTTGCAGCACGCACTTGATACCGAACGAGCCTCGGGCAACCCGGCCGGCGCGCCCGTAGAACAGACCGGAAGGCCGTAATCGTGGCGAAATCCCCGCCGGAATCCCCTGACGCAACCCCGTCCGGGACCACGGGCGACCAGCCGCTGCCCTCCCGGCGGGCGCTCCGTGAGGCCGCCAGAGCGGCAGAGGCAGCCCAGGCAGCCCAGGGCAGCACGCCCGCAGAGGCGCCCCAGCGCGAGACCGCGCCCGCCCCGCTGGCTTCGTCGCCTAAGCCCGCTCCACTGCCGGAAGCGCCCACTCCGCCGCTGTCGAGCCCGGCTGACTCTGCCGCTGCCGACCACTCGTCTGCGGCCTGGGCAGCCGAGCACAATCCGTTCGCCGGCCTCGGCTTCGGCACGCCCGCAGACGGCTCCGCCGACGCACCCGTCGCCGGCCGTGAGGCCGTGCCGGGCGAGGACGGTTCCGTCCGGCCGCCCGGCCGGACCAGCTCACGCGCCAACCGCCGGGCCAGGCTCTCCGCCCAACTCGACGACCAGGCTGCCGCTCCGAAGAAGTCCCGCAAGGGCGCCTGGGGCTGCCTCATCGTGCTCGTCATCATTCTGGGGCTGATGGGTGCGGCGGCGTTCGCGCTGCAGGGCCCCATCAGCCAGCTGATCGCCGCCACCCAGGAGCCCGAAGACTACGAGGGCTCCGGCAGCGGCGAGGTGCTCGTCATGATCCACGACGGCGACACCGGCTCCGACATTGCCAACACCCTGCTGGACCAGGACGTCGTGAAGAGCTACGACGCCTTCTACGACCTGCTCCTCGCCCAGCCGACGGACCCGGTCTTCCAGCCGGGCGCCTACCTGCTGGCCTCGCAGATGAGTTCGCAGGCCGCGCTGACGGCCCTGCAGGACCCGGCGACCCGCCAGGAACTCACCGTGGTGATCCCGGAGGGAACCGCGGCCGTCGACGTGCTGGCGTCGCTCTCCGAAGGCACCGACATCCCGCTCGCCGACCTGCAGGCGGCCGCGGCCGACCTCTCCGGCTTCGGCCTGCCGGCGGAGGCCACCACCCTTGAGGGCTTCCTCTTCCCGGCCACCTACACGTTCCAGCCCGGCGTCACCGCGCACGACGCGATCAAGACCCTCGTCGACCGCCAGTTCCAGGCCCTCGACGAGGCCGGCGTGCCGGCAGCGGACCGGTGGAAGACCATCGTGATGGCCTCCCTGGTGCAGCGCGAAGCCGGACTCAGGGACGACTACTACAAGGTGGCCAAGGTCTTCTACAACCGCCTCGACCCGGCCCAGTGGGACAGCGGACTGTTGCAGTCCGACGCGACCGTCGCCTACGGAACGGGCAACACCCACCTGGTCACGACCACAGACGCCGAACGCGCCGATGCGAACAACGCCTACAACACCTACGTGCACCCCGGCCTGCCGGTCGGCCCGATCAGCAACCCCGGTGACCTCGCCATCGACGCGACCCTGCACCCGGCAGACGGAACCTGGCTATTCTTCGTGACGTGGAACCTGGACACCGGCGAGACCATCTTCTCCACGACGGCGGCGGAACACGATGCCGGCGTCGAGAAGTGGCTGGCCTGGATGGATGAGCACCCGGAATATGGCTGACCTGACGCACGACCGCATTCCCGCAGGGGCGACCCGTCGAAGGGTGGCCGTGCTCGGCTCGCCCATCGCGCATTCCCTCTCACCGGCGCTGCACACGGCCGCGTACGGGGTTCTGGGACTGGACTGGGAGTACACGGCGGTCGAGGTGGCCGCAGGGGAGCTTGACGCCTTCCTCGAAACTCTCACCCCCGACTGGGTGGGCCTGTCGCTGACCATGCCGCTCAAACACGAGATCCAACCCCGGCTGGCCGACGTCGACCGCCTCGCCACTCTCACCGGTGCGGTCAACACCGTACTGTTCGGCGACGGTGCGCCGGGTGCGCCGCGCATCCTCACCGGCTACAACACGGATGTTCCCGGCCTGGTGCGCGCCCTCGCCGAAGCCGGCACCGACCGGGCGGCGCACGTGACCCTGCTCGGCGCCGGCGCCACCGCCGCATCCGCCCTCGTCGCCGCAGCCGAACTGGGCGCGGAAACCGTCGACGTGATCGCGCGCACCCCCGCCCGCGCCGCCGGGCTCGTTGATCTCGGCCGGCAACTGGGTCTCGTCGTGACGGTCTCCGCCCTCTCCGCCGTCACCGCCGCCGACCGGGTCAGCGACCTCGTGATCAGCACCATGCCGGGCGACGCCGCCCTGCCCGGCGAATTCCCCGCGATGCTGCGGGCGAGCACCCCGCTGTTCGACGTGGGCTATGCACCGTGGCCGACGGCCCTGGCCTCGTCGTGGACGGCGGCGGGCGGACGGGCCAGCTCCGGCCGCACCATGCTGTTGCACCAGGCCCTGGTGCAGATCCGTATTTTTGTGGGCAACGACCCGTTCCTGCCGCTCCCCGATGAAGACGCCGTGCTGCTGGCCATGCGTGCGGCGCTGCCCGACGGCACGGCTGACGGCGCTCACGACAGCACCCCCGACGGTGCCCCCGGCCCGGGACCCGGCCGCGCTGTGGAAGGATAGAACCATGCTTCGTTGGCTCACCGCCGGAGAGTCCCACGGCCCCGAACTCCTCGCCATTGTCGAGGGTTTGCCCGCTGGGATCCCGGTCACCCTAGATGAGATCCGCCTCGACCTTGCGCGCCGCAAACTCGGCTACGGCCGTGGTGCCCGCATGAAGTTCGAACAGGACGAACTGAACATTTCCGGCGGCGTGCGGCACGGTCTCACCCTCGGTGGACCCGTTGCCCTGCGCATCGGCAACACCGAATGGCCCAAGTGGGCCGAGGTGATGAGCCCGGAGCCCGTCGACCCGGCCACACTCACCCGCGGCCGCGGCGCGCCCCTGGTGCGCCCGCGCCCCGGCCACGCCGACCTGGTCGGCATGCAGAAGTACGACTTCGACGAGGCCCGCCCGGTCCTGGAGCGCGCCAGCGCCCGCGAGACCGCTGCCCGTGTCGCGCTCGGCGCCGTCGCCCGCGCCTTCCTGGCCGGCCTCGGCATCGAACTGGTCAGTCACACCCTGTCCATCGGCCCTGTACGGGTGCCCGAAGACGCGCCGCTGCCCCACCCGAGCGACGTCGACACCCTCGACGCCGACCCGCTGCGCTGTTTCGACCCTGTGACCAGCGCCCTGATGGTGGCCGAGGTGGATGCCGCGCACAAGGACGGCGACACCCTCGGCGGCATCGTCGAGGTGCTCGCCTACAACGTCCCGCCGGGGCTCGGTTCCTTCGTGCACTGGGACCGGCGCTTGGATTCGCAGCTGGCCGCCGCCCTGATGGGCATCCAGGCCATCAAGGGTGTCGAGGTCGGCGACGGCTTCCTCACCACCACCCGGCGCGGGTCGGCGGCGCACGACGAACTCGTGCAGGTCGACGACCGGATCGTGCGGGCCAGCGACAAGGCCGGCGGCACAGAGGGTGGCATGAGCACCGGCACGGTGCTGCGCGTGCGGGCGGGCATGAAGCCCATCGCCACCATCCCGCGGGCCCTGCGAACGGTGGACATCACCACCAGCGAGGCGGCCCCCGCCCACCACCAACGCTCAGACGTCTGTGCGGTGCCGGCTGCCGGCGTCGTCGCCGAGGCGATGGTGGCCCTGGTGCTGGCCAACTCGGTGCTGGAGAAGTTCGGCGGCGATTCGCTCACCGAAACCAAGCGCAACCTGGACGCCTACCTCGCCAACATCCCGGCGAACCTGCGTACAGGGGCGTCCAGCGGCGCCACCGTCTAGCGTGCTGTTCCTCAGCCCGGATGCGTCCCGCCCGGCCGACGGCTGGCCCGCCGCCCCGGCGCGCACGCCCGAGCCGGCGCCGGCGGTGTCGCCCGTGACGGCGGAACTGACCCGGGCGACCGACACACCGCTCTACCCCCTCGTCTTCATCGGTCCGATGGCCTCCGGCAAGTCGAAGATCGGCCGCCGGGTGGCGCGGACCCTCCGGGTGCCGTTCATCGACACCGACAAGGACATCGTGGCCGCGCACGGCCCGATCACCGAGATCTTCGCCCGGCACGGCGAGGAACACTTCCGGGAGCTCGAGCGTGCCGCGGTCGCCGCGGCGCTGCAGCGCGAACGCGCCGTCGTGTCGCTCGGTGGGGGAGCCGTGCTCGACCCGGCCACCAGGGACGACCTCCGCCGCGCCACCGTGGTCTCGCTGAGCACCACCGCCGACGCCGTGCGCAACCGCACCAAGAACGCCAAACGTCCCCTGCTGGCGGCCGGGCCGGACGCCTGGCAGCGCATCTACGACGAGCGCCGCCCGCTGTACGAGGCGCTGGCCAGCATCCACTTCGACACCTCGACCAGGCCGGTCGACGCCATCGCCGCCGACATCGTGAAATGGGTAAGAAAACAATCGTGACCGAGATGATCCCCGCAGAGACCGGCACCACCACCATCACCGTCAGCGGTGTCGACAGCTACCCGGTCTTCATCGGCCGCGGCATCGTCGCCGACGTCGCCGAGCAGCTCGGCGACACCGTGAAGAAGGTGCTCATCGTGCACACCTCGCACCTCGGCGCCCGCGCCGTGGCGCTGCGGGAGAGCCTGCTCGACCGCTACGAGGTGCTCATCGCCGAGGTGCCGGACGCCGAACCGGCCAAACGGGTCGAGGTGGCCGCGTTCTGCTGGCAGGTCATGGGCCAGGCCGACTTCACCCGCACCGACGCCGTGATCGGCTTCGGCGGCGGCGCTGTGACCGACCTCGCCGGTTTCGTTGCCGCCACCTGGCTGCGCGGCGTGAAGCTGGTGCAGATCCCCACCAGCGTGCTCGGCATGGTCGATGCCGCCGTCGGCGGAAAGAACGGCATCAACACCGCTGAGGGCAAGAACCTCGTCGGCACCTTCTACGCACCCGCCGCCGTGATCTGTGACCTCGAGATCCTCGCGGACCTGCCCCGGAACGAGATCCTCGCCGGCTTCGCCGAGATCGTGAAGGCCGGCTTCATCCAGATCCCCGAGATCCTCGACATCGTCGAGGCCGACGTCGCCGCGGTCACCGATCCCACCACCGCCGAGTTCCGCCGGGTCCTGGAGCTGGCGATCGCCATGAAGGCCCGCGTCGTCGGCGCCGACTTCAAAGAGGCGGGCCTGCGCGAGATCCTCAACTACGGGCACACCCTCGGGCATGCCGTCGAGCACGCCGAACGCTACGGCTGGCGGCACGGCGCCGCCGTCGCGGTGGGCATGATGTTCGCCGCCGAGCTTGCCCGGCTCAGCGGCCGGCTCTCCGACGAGGCCGTCGACAGGCACCGCCGCATCCTGGAATCTCTCACTCTGCCCACCACCTACCCGGTGGGCCGCTGGTCGACGCTGCTGGCCACCATGCAGCGCGACAAGAAGACCCGTAGCGGCATGCTGCGCTTCATCGTGCTCGACGACATCGGCAAGCCCACGGTGCTCGAGGCCCCCGACGCCTCCCTCCTCTTCGCCGCCTACCAAGAAATCGGCTCCTAACAGTCCCGCGAGCCGTGAGAACAGCCCCGAAAACCGGAGGTTTTCGGGGCTCACCTCACGGCTCGGGGAAACTATGGCGAGTGTGCTTAGAATGAAGCACTCGACCAGCGCTGATCGGAGGTGTGATGTGGCCCGCGACAGCCCCTGGACCGTCACACCCACCGACTCGCCATTCGGAGCCTTCGCCCGGCAGGAACGCCAGCACGAGGCCGTCGTCGGGGATCGCACCGACCTGCTCGTCACGGGCCGTGCCGGAGTGCGGCGGCTGGTGCGGGAATCCTGGCAGCGGTCGATCTCGCTGCGGCTGGACCCGCTGACGGCCCAGGCTGCGCCGACCCTGAGCGCAGACGAGCTCAGCGGGCTGCGGGCACGGAACCCTCTGGCCGGGGTGCTGCCGGTGATCAACACCCTGCTGGTGCGGCATGCCGCCGAGTTCGGGTTGATCGTGGCCGTGGCCGACGAGTCCGGCCGGCTGCTCTGGATCGACGGTGACAGTGCCGTGCGCACCCGGGCCGAAGACATGCACTTCGTGGTGGGCGCCGACTGGTCGGAGGCCCGCGTCGGCACGAGCGCACCCGGCACGGCGCTCGCGCTGGACCACGGCATCCAGATCCAGCGGGCCGAGCATTTCAGCCAGCTCGCGCATCCCTTCAGCTGCACCGCCGTGCCTATCCACGACCCGGTCACCGGGGCCGTACTCGGCGTGATCGACATCACCGGCGGGGACGCCGCCGTGGCACCGCAGACTCTCCCGCTGGTGGAGGCCGCCGTCGCGGCGCTCGAGGCTGAGCTGCGCATCCAGAGCCTGAGCGCGCCGCGGCCGGTGCCGGCCCGGCCGTCGGGCTTCACCGCGCCTGGGGTGCTGCTCAGCGTGCTGGGCACCGAGCACGGCACCCTGCACGGTGGGAGCCTGCACGGTGGGAGCCTGCACAGTGGGAGCCTGCACAGCACCGTGCTGCCCGGGCAGGGGCAGAGCGCGGAGCTCAGCCCCCGGCACGCCGAGATCCTGCTCCTGCTCGCCTGGCATCGGCAGGGTCTCTCCGCCGACCGGCTGGCCGGCCTGCTCAGCGACGACCAGCCGCACGCGGTGGAGAATCTGCGGGCGGAGATGGTGCGATTGCGCCGGGTGCTCATGGTCAGCCATCCGCAGCTGCGCATCGGCTCGCGACCGTACCGGCTCGAGACCGGCGTCGACACCGACGCCGGCCGTCTTCTCGGCCTGCTCGCCCGCGGCGCCCACCGGATGGCACTGGGCGCGTACCGCGGACCGGTGTTGCCGGGGTCCGCCGCGCCCGGCGTCGCGGAGATCCGCACGGAGGTGAGCGCACGGTTGCGCCAGACCCTGCTCAGCGACGCTGCGGTGGAGGTGCTGCTCGACTATGCCCGCACCGACGAGGCCGCCTGGGACAGCGAGGTCTGGCGGGCCTGCCTCGAACTGCTGCCCGCCCGATCGCCGCAGCGGGCGGCCGTGGTGGCCGCGCTGATGCGCATCGACATCGAACTCGGTTCCTGACCCGACCAGACGCGCGGTCAGCCCAGCACGACGATCCAGACCAGGAGAAAGGCCACGGTGCCCGCGAGCCAGACGCCGACAACGAGCAGTCTCAATGGCCAGGTCGCTCGGGTGCGGACAAGCGCCGCGGCGATGAAGCCGGCCGACAGCAGGACTTCGAGCGCCCAGTACACGGGACTCGTGCTGTCCACAATGGTGCTGAGCGCCCAGACCCCCTCGCCGAGGAGCACGGCGGCCAGCGGTGTCACGGCGAGGGCCCGCCAGCGGGGTGAGCCGTGCCGGACCAGCCCGGCGGCGACACCGAGCAGGGGTCCGGCGACCAGACCGACCACGGTCCAGACCGACGACAACGGATCGCCGTCGTCGAAGCCGCGCCACTCGGAGACCACGCTGTAGGACTCGACCAGCAGCTGGAAGACCACGATCCCGAGCACTCCGGCCAGCAGCGGCCGGGCGCGGCCGAGCCAGACGATCAGGAAACTGAACATGGTCCAGCCGCCGGCGGAGTTGCTCAGCGAGTTGACCCAGGACGGCAGGTATTGCTGCGCGACGCTGGTGAGCCCGCCGATCAGCACCGCGCCGACGACGGCGACGACACCGGCGCGCAGGACCGACGACCAGGTCTCGACCCACCATCCGGTCGCCGGTCTCGGCGGCGCACCGGCGCGGGAGCTTTCCAGGGTTTCCATGGCTTCCAGGCTAGGGACGCGGCGCCGGCCGGGCATCCCTCCACAGGCTGACCGCGACTCTCCGCAGGATGACCTCTGCCGTGACCTCGTGTTCCGGCCACGTGCGGCGGCCACCGCAACGTTTCGCAACCTTCACCTTCGTAGGCTCGCCGCATGGCCCGCACTGCCGCGGAACCCATCGACAGAGTCGTCGAACAAGGAGCGAAATGACCGTTTACGCCGCACCCGGCACGCCGGGCGCCAAAGTCACCTTCAAGTCCCGCTACGAGAACTGGATCGGAGGCGAATGGGTGCCGCCGGTCAAGGGCCAGTACTTCGAAGACATCTCCCCGGTCAACGGCAAGCCCTTCACCGAGGTCGCCCGCAGTACCCACGAAGACATCGACCTGGCCCTCGACGCAGCCCACAAGGCCGCACCGGCATGGGGCAAGACCACTGCCACCCAACGCGCCGCGATCCTGAACAAGATGGCGGATGTCATCGACGCCAACCGGGAACTGCTCGCGGTGGCCGAAACCTGGGACAACGGCAAGCCCATCCGCGAACCGCTGAACGCCGACCTGCCGTTGGCCGCGGATCATTTCCGGTACTTCGCCTCGGCCATCCGCGCGCAAGACGGTGACCACGCCGAACTCGACAACGACACCATGTCGTACCAGTTCCACGAACCTCTCGGCGTGGTCGGCCAGATCATCCCGTGGAACTTCCCGATCCTGATGGCCGTCTGGAAGCTCGCGCCGGCCCTGGCTGCCGGCAACGCCGTGGTGCTCAAGCCCGCCGAGCAGACCCCGGCGTCGATCCTGGTGCTGATCGAACTGATCGGCGACATTCTGCCGCCCGGTGTGCTCAACATCGTGAACGGATTCGGCATCGAGGCCGGCAAGCCGCTCGCCTCGTCGAACCGCATCCGCAAGATCGCATTCACCGGTGAGACCACCACCGGCCGCCTGATCCTGCAGTACGCCAGCGCCAACATCATCCCGTCCACGGTGGAGCTGGGCGGCAAGAGCGCCAACATCTTCTTCGAGGACGTGGCCCAGAAGGACGACAGCTACTACGACAAGGCGCAGGAGGGCTTCGTGCTCTTCGCCTTCAACCAGGGTGAGGTGTGCACCTGCCCCAGCCGGGCACTGCTGCACAAGCCCATCTACGACAGCTTCCTCGGCGGCGCGATCGAGCGCACCAAGCTGGCCACGCAGGGCAATCCGCTCGACACCGACACGCAGGTGGGCGCGCAGGCCAGCAACGACCAGCTCGAGAAGATCCTCTCCTACATCGACATCGGCAAGAAAGAGGGCGCCAAGCTGCTGCTCGGCGGCGAGCAGGTGGACTTGGGCGGGGATCTCAGCGGCGGCTATTACGTGCAGCCGACGATCTTCGAGGGTCAGAACAAGATGCGCATCTTCCAGGAGGAGATCTTCGGACCGGTCGTGGCCGTGACGAGCTTCGACGACTACGACGACGCCATCTCCATCGCCAATGACACCCTCTACGGCCTGGGCGCCGGCGTGTGGTCGCGCAACGGCACCACCGCGTACCGGGCCGGACGCGACCTGCACGCCGGCCGGGTGTGGGTGAACAACTACCACAACTACCCGGCAGGGGCGGCTTTCGGCGGCTACAAGAGCTCGGGCATCGGCCGCGAGAACAACAAGCTGGCTCTCGGCCATTACCAGCAGACCAAGAACCTGCTCGTGTCCTACTCCGAAGACGCCCTGGGCTTCTTCTAACCCGCACCCGGGAGGTGCCGGCCGGGGTGGCAACCCGAAGGCTACCCCGGCCGGCACCGCCTCCCGACCCAGCCCCACCCCGCGACCCACTCCTTCAGGAGGACATCATGACCGACCTCATTACCCCCGCATCGGACGCAAGCGTCACCGCCGTGGTCGACGCGACGATCACCATCCCGGGGGAGACCCGGTCCAGGGTGGCTCTGACCCAGGCGACCGTCGAGCTGCTGCGCAGCCTCTGGGAGGAGCATGGGCCGCTCATGTTTCACCAGTCCGGCGGGTGTTGCGACGGCAGCTCGCCGATGTGCTTCCCGGCGGGGGAGTTCATCACGTCCGACCAGGACGTGCTGCTTGGCCGGCTCGACATCGCGCCAGCGGGGGAGCCGGAGCAGCTGATCGACTTCTGGATCTCCGCCGAACAGTTCGAGTACTGGAGCCACACCGCTCTGCTCATCGACACAGTGACAGGCCGCGGCGGCGGATTCTCGGCCGAGGCTCCGCGCGGGGTGCGGTTCCTCATCCGGTCGGAACTGATGGACACATTCGGCGCCTGAGCACCGATCAGGGCGCTCCCACTCGCCGGGCTCGCCCCTGTTGCAGCCGATCAGTCTTCGTCCCAGACCAGGATGTCCCCGGGCTGACAGCCGAGAACACGACAGATCGCGTCCAGGGTCGAAAAGCGGATGGCTCTGGCCCGGCCGTTCTTGAGCACCGCCACATTGGCCGGGGTGATCCCCACCCGGGCGGCGAAGTCGCCGACCGACATCCCGCGTTCCGTCAGCAGCCTGTCGATCATCACGCGTACGGCCATCACACCACCTCGTCGAGTTCCACGCGCTTCACCGTGGCGCCGCGGAGGGCCGACCGAAGAACCACCAGGACCAGGGCGACGGCGGTGCCGGTCAGCGCGCCAGCCAGCAGCAGCAGAGCCAGTGCGGGCGGACCGGGGATGAGCGTGAGGGCGGCCACAACAAGAATCGTCGACGCGGAGCTGGAAACGATCATGACGTCGACGAGCCGCAGCTCCGTGCGCCCGACGATCCCGCCCTCGCTGAGGGAGCCCAGCAGGATCCCGGTCACGACCACGCAGACCACCACGCACACGCCGAATGCAAGGGCCACCGTGACCAGCGGAACCTGCAGATGCGCGAACTCCGGATAGCTCTCCGCGAGGGACTGCGCGGTGATGACGACGACGACCTCACCGATGATGATTGCCACGCCCAGGAGGCCGAGGACGATCCGCGCCACGGCGATCGTGATCGGGCTGGAAGAGCGGTTCGGGCCGTGGTCGTGCGGGGGCGTATCCATCTCTCGAGTATCGATAGTCGATCGATCGCCTGTCAAGCGACCCCGGCGCAGGATGGTGATCGCGCGAGTCGCACAGCCACCCGAGCGGGCGGACTCCAACCCGGGCCTAGGCTGGGTGCATGCGCACAGTCCTCGTTCTCAACGGCCCGAACCTCGGCCGCCTCGGCAGTCGCGAGCCGGATGTCTACGGCTCAGCGAACCTCGACGACCTGCGCGTGCTGCTAACCGACGCGGCACCGGATGACGTCACCGTCGACGTTCGCCAGACCGATGACGAAGCCGAACTCATCCACTGGCTCTACGAGGCCGTGGACACGAACACCCCCGTCGTGCTCAACCCGGCCGCCTTCACCCATTACAGCTACGCCCTGCGCGACGCCGCTGCACTCGTCACCAAGGCCGGCATCCCCCTCGTGGAGGTGCACATCTCCAACCCGCATGCCCGCGAGACCTTCCGGCACACCAGCGTGGTCAGCGCCGTGGCCACCGGCGTCATCGCCGGATTCGGCTTCGACTCGTACCGGTTGGCCCTCGACCACATCGTGCGCCTGAGCTGACCGGCAGGCGCCGGCGGCGGCATCCTGAGCGCCAGGAATCGATCCGGCGCGGCGTGTCGGCTACACTCGTCTGAGGCCTTACGGCCGCGCACCTTACCAATTGAATCGAACGGAACACCTTTTCATGGCATCTACCGCCGACATTCGTAATGGCGTCGTCCTCAACATCGACAAGCAGCTGTGGGCCGTCATCGAGTTCCAGCACGTCAAGCCCGGCAAGGGTGGCGCCTTCGTGCGCACCAAGCTGAAGAACGTCGTCACGGGCAAGACCGTCGACCGCACCTTCAACGCCGGCGCCAAGATCGAGACCGAGAACGTCGACCGCCGCGACTTCCAGTACCTGTACGCGGATGGCGACTCCTATGTCTTCATGGACGTCGCAGACTACGACCAGCTCACCGTGTCCTCCACCGTCGTTGGCGACGCCGCCAACTTCATGCTGGAGAACCAGGCCGTCACCGTGGCCCTGCACGACGGCAACCCGCTCTACGTCGAGCTGCCGGCCTCCGTTGTGCTCGAAATCACCTACACCGAGCCGGGCCTGCAGGGCGACCGCTCCACCGGCGGTACCAAGCCCGCCACCGTCGAAACCGGGTACCAGATCCAGGTGCCGCTGTTCCTCGAGCAGGGCACCAAGGTCAAGGTCGACACCCGCAACGGTGACTACCTCGGCCGCGTCAACTAGTGAGCGCCCGTACCAAGGCGCGTAAGCGCGCCATCGACATCCTGTACGCCGCCGACATCCGCCAGACCACGATCCCGCAGTCGTTGGCCATGGAGGCCGAGCGTGCCGCCAATGAGCCGGCGCGCATGGTCTCCTGGCTGTACGCCCGCGACATCGTGGACGGCGTCGTCGACCACCGCGACGAAATCGATGAACTCATCGAGACCTACTCCCAGGGCTGGACGCTGTCGCGCATGCCCACGATCGACCGGGCCATCCTGCGCATCGGCATCTGGGAGATCCTCTACAACGACGCCGTGCCGCACGCCGTCGCGATCGATGAGGCCGTCGAGGCCGCGAAGGTGCTCTCCACGGATGACTCCGCGGGGTTTGTGAACGGCCTTCTCGGCCGGATCGCCCAGACGGCGCCATCCGCCTAGTCGGCGCGACCAGCACCACCGAGCATGACGGGTGCCGTCCGGTCGCAGACGCGACCGGACGGTGCCACTGAGGGGGAGAGCATGACTCTAGACAGCCACGATCACAACACCGACCGACCGCTGGTTCCAGCCGCGCAGCCCGAGGGTTATCCGGCCGGCTACCCGGCCGGTCAGACGCCGGGCGCGCCTCTCGCCGGACCCGTTGCGCCGCGCACGAACACGCTCTCGATCGTGTCCCTCGTCACTGGATTCTTCTGCTCTATCGCCGCTGTGATCACCGGGCACCTCGCGCTGGGCCAGATCAAGCGGTCCGGCGAGGCCGGCAAGAGCCTTGCGATTGCCGGCCTGATCCTGGGCTACCTGGGCATCGCAGCCACTGCTGTCGGCGTCCTCCTCATCGTGCTGTTCGCGGCGACCCTCGGCGCGTTCTTCTCATCGGTGTCCGGAACCACCTCGTCGGTGATCGCCGGCTCCGGACAGGTCGGCGCGGCGCACCTCGACGACGGTTACCTCGAGGTGGGCAAGGGCAGCATCCTCGTCGACCTGTACGTCGACCCGATGTGCCCGTACTGCGGCCAGTTCGAGATCGCGAACGGCGACACCCTTGCGGCCCTCGTCGATACCGACAGCATCACCCTGCGCCTGCATTCGCTGACCTTCCTCGACCAGGCGTCCCAGGGCACCGCGTACTCCTCGCGGGCCTCCGCCGCGCTCACCTGCGAGGCCGCGATCAACCCGGACTCGACGCTCGACTACCTCGCCGCCCTCTACGCCAACCAGCCGGCGGAGGGCACCTCCGGACTCACCGACGACGAACTCGTGGCCCTGTCCTCCGGAGACGACTCGATCGCGGACTGCGTCACCGACGGCGAGTACGTCGCCTGGTCGCAGCAGAACACCGACGATGCGCTCACGGGACCGATCGAGGGCGCCGACATCTCCTCGATCCAGGGCACACCCACAGTGCTCGTCGACGGCAGCCAGTACCTCGGGCCGATCGACGACCCCCAGGCGCTCACCGAATTCATCGTCGGCGCCGCATCCTGACCGGTCGGATCGACACCATCCGGATCGACACCGTCCGGATCGACACCGTCCGGATCGTCACCGTCCGGATCGTCACCGTCCGGATCGACGCAGTTCGAATCAGCGCAATTCGGACCGGCGCAGTTCAGATGGTCAGCGTGATGCTGGGCACGATGCCGGCGATCGATGCCCACAGTTTCACGTCGTCTCCGTCCTGCCGGATGTAGGGGTTGCCCGCCTTGTCGCGGCATTCGAAGGAGATCTGCGCCTCCAGCGCGACCCCGATCGCGTAGGTGTGCGAGCCGCGCAGCTGCAGGGTCGTGCTGAGATCGGTGAAGGCGTGCCGCTGTGAACTGATCGGCGAGCCGCCCCGCCCGCTTTCGTCGAAGGCGAACAGGGTGCGCGACCCGAACGGGCTCAGCATCTCCCACGCGCCCGAGATCGGGTCGATCTCCCAGCCGGCGATATAGGCCGTGCCCCGGTAGGCGAAGGCCGCGAACCCGATCGGACCGGCCGGGTGGAACCACCATCTGCTTTCGGCCACGAGTTCGATGTCGGCCGAGACGGTGACCGAGGACAGGCTGGCGCGGGGCACCAGCGCCACTCCGGTGCCGGCGAAGCCGATGTAACCGGTATCCAGGGCCGACGCGTTCACCCAGCTGAAGAGCTGACCGGTGCGTTCGGAAGCGTCGCTGCCGTCCGGTTTGCCGTCGCGCCCGTTGGCCCAGCGGTACCGGTAGCGGTGGTCGTCCGGGGGAGCGGACGTCCAATAGGTGCGGTGGTCAGCGGCGGCCGGGATGTACAGATCGTCCGGCCAGGTGGCCACGAAGGAGGAGCGGGGCCGGAAGTAGTGGTCGAACATCGCCTGCCGGTACTTCTGCACCCCGACGAGGGTGCGCGCCCGATTGCCGGCGGCCAACTCGACTTCCTGGTGGATGACCTCGATCTCGCGCCGGCGCACAAAACTGATCGGACCGGCGGGTGCGCCGATCTCCGACTCAACCGGCGACGGCGCGTGCGTCTGGGCAGGGGAGGCCGCGTCGACCTCGGTCTCGTCGCCCGAGCCGTTGAGAACGGAGCCGGCCGGAACGGAACCGTCGGGCACTGCGCCGTCGGGAACTACGCCGTCGGGAACTGCGCCGTCGGCAACGGTGGATGCGGGTTCGGTGCCGCCGTGACCGGAACCGGCCCCCGGTCGCGCCTGCCCGGGTCTGCCCTCGGAGAGTCGTTCGTCCCGTGGGCGGCTGTTGCGCGGGCGCTCCTCGTCGGCCGGTCTCATGCCCACAGAATAGGCCTCGCGAGCCGTGAGAAAAACCCCGAAACTCCGGCGTTTTCGGGGTGTGAAGTCTCATGACATATTGGACATTTATGTCTCAGGACATCGTGGACAGTGTGTCTCAGGACATCGTGGATAGTTCAGGGGCTTTGCTCATGTGATGAGCGCTCTGAATCCTGATCCCCGAGTTCGAATGTTGGTCACGACGTGGCCGGATGACGCCCCTCGGGGCGCGATCGCAGCGTTCTGTCGAACACACAACGTGTCGCCGTCCTGGTTCCACAAAGTTCGCGCGGAGACGAAGGCCAGCGGTGCGGTCGCTGCGATGGAACTCGGATCCACGAGGCCGAAGAACAGCCCGGCGAAAACGAACGCAGGCATGGTCAAGCTCGCTTTGGAGACCCGCGCAGAACTCAAGCGACGCGGCTTCGATCACGGCCCGCTCAGCGTCCAGGCCAAGCTGCGCAGGCAGGGCCTGACTCCGCCGTCCCGAGCGACGCTGGCCCGGATCTTCGCTCGGGCTGGCGTCGTCATCCCGGAGCCGAAGAAGAAGCCGCGGTCCGCGTATCGCCGGTTCGTTTATCCCAACCCGAACGGGTGCTGGCAGATCGACGCGACCGAGTGGATCCTCGCCAGCGGGCGCAAAGTCGTGGTCTTCCAACTCATCGATGACCACTCCCGCCTCGCTTTGGCCTCGCTGGCCGCGAGCGGCGAGACCAGCGAAGCCGCGATCAGGGTGGTCGACCTGGCGATCAGCCGGCACGGCGTCCCGCAGAAGTTCCTCTCCGACAACGGCGCCGCGCTCAACCCGACCCGCCGTGGCCACGAAGGAGCTCTCGTGAACCACCTCGTCAGCCTCGGAGTGGTGCCAATTACAGGCAAACCCGGCAAGCCCACCACCCAAGGCAAAAACGAACGCGTGCACGGAACCTTGCTGAAATACCTCAACACCCACCCGATCGCCGCCACGCTTGAGGAACTACAAACCCAGCTCGACGACTTCGACGCGTATTACAACACCGAGCGTGAGCACCAATCGCTGCCCCACATGACGCCGCAGGAGGCCTGGGACGCGACCGCCGTGGCCACCCCACCGACCCCACCAGCGGCCCCCGAACAACCCGCCGAGTTAGTCCAACGCACCGTGACCAGCGACGGCGAAATCACCGTCCTGGGCACCCGATTCAAAATCGGAAAGGACTACACCGGCCACGAACTCCACGTCAGCTACAACGCCACCACAATCGCCTTCTACGACAATGCTGGGACGGAGATTCTCAGCCATCCACGACCGCCCAAAGGCACGCCCTACGTCGGGAACAACAAGCCCCGAGGATTCATGGCCACCCAAACCTCCACGAAGTCATGAGACATGAAAACTCCACGATGTATTGAGACATGAAGTGTCCACGATGTGTTGAGACATCACACCGGCGTTTTCGGGGCCCTGCTCACGGCTCGCGAAAGTGGCGGGCGGGTGAGGGATGCTAAGGTAAGGGGAATATCTAGACCTACTTTAAGAGCCGTCCTGTGAGACGGGAAAGGAGGTCGGTTTGACGGAGCGCACTGTGCTCACCCAGGCTGACATCACCCGAGCGTTGACTCGGATCTCGCACGAGATCCTGGAGTCCAATCGAGGAGCGGAGAACCTGGTGATTCTCGGCATCCCCACCAGGGGAGTGGCCCTGGCCCGGCGCATCGCCGAGATCATCCAGCGCATCGAACCCTCCTCGCCGGCCGTGCGCGTCGGCTCCCTCGACGTGACGATGTACCGCGACGACCTCGCGCACACCCGCACCCGCACCCCCTCGCCCACCCAGGTGCCCGGCAGCATCGACGGCGCCACCGTGGTGCTCGTGGACGACGTGCTCTACTCCGGCCGCACCATCCGCGCCGCCCTGGACGCCCTCGGCGACCACGGCCGGCCCAGCGTGGTGCGCCTGGCGGTGCTCGTGGACCGCGGCCACCGTGAACTGCCCATCCGCGCCGACTTCGTGGGAAAGAACCTGCCCAGCGCCACCCACGAACGCATCAACGTGCACGTCACCGAGGTGGACGGCGACGAGTTCGTCAGCATTGAGGGAGGCGCAGACGCATGAGGCACCTGCTCTCCACCAAGTCACTCAGCCGCGCAGAGGCCATCGGCCTGCTCGACATCGCCGAAGACATGGCGGATGTTGCCAACCGCGAGGTCAAGAAACTCCCGACCCTGCGGGGCAAGACCGTCGTGAACCTCTTCTTCGAGGACTCCACCCGCACCCGCATCTCCTTCGAGGCCGCCGCCAAGCGGCTCAGCGCCGACGTGATCAACTTCAGCGCCAAGGGCTCCAGCGTCTCCAAGGGCGAGAGCCTCAAGGACACCGCGCAGACCCTGGCCGCGATGGGCGCCGACGGCGTCGTCATCCGCCACCCCGCGTCCGGCGCCCCGCAGGTGCTGGCCGGCAGCGGCTGGATCGACGCCGGCATCATCAACGCCGGCGACGGCACCCACGAGCACCCCACCCAGGCGCTGCTCGACGCCTTCACCATCCGCCGCCGCCTGCACGGCGCCGGCTCGCGCGGACGTGGCCTCGACGGCGTCAGCGTCACCATCGTCGGCGACATCCTGCACTCCAGGGTGGCGCGTTCCAACCTCTGGCTCCTGGACACCCTCGGTGCCCACGTCACCTTCATCGCCCCGCCCACCCTGCTGCCGTCCGACACGTCGGGCTGGCCGGCCACCATCGGCTACGACCTCGACGCCGCCATCGACGCGGGCCCCGACGTCGTGATGATGCTGCGCATCCAGGCGGAACGGATGAACGCCGCGTTCTTCCCGAACAGCCGCGAGTACTCCCGCCGCTGGGGCCTGGACGACGAGCGTTTCGCCCGGCTGGCGTCGCATAGCATTGTCATGCACCCCGGACCGATGAATCGCGGCCTGGAGATCTCCTCCGCCGCAGCCGACTCTGAACGGTCCACCGTGCGCGAACAGGTCGCAAACGGGGTCTCCGTGCGAATGGCGGCGTTGTACCTGTTGCTTTCCGGCGACCGAGAGGACCACTGAATGTCGACCGAACGCTTTCTCGTGCGCGGAGCCCAGCTCAGCGACGGCACCACCACCGACCTGATCCTGGCCGACGGGCGCATCAGCGAAACCGGCACCGGACTCTCGGATGCCGGCGCCACCGTGATCGACGCCGACGGCCTCATCGCCCTGCCCGGCCTGGTCGACCTGCACACGCACCTGCGCGAACCCGGCTACGAGCAGAGCGAAACCGTGCTCACCGGTAGCCAGGCCGCGGCCATCGGCGGGTACACGACGGTCTTCGCGATGGCTAACACCTCGCCGGTGCAGGACACCGCCGGTGTCGTCGAGCAGGTGCTCGCCCTGGGCGAAAGCGCCGGCTACGTCACCGTGCAGCCCATCGGCGCCGTCACCGTTGGCCTGGCAGGTGACCGCCTCGCCGAACTGGGCGCCATGGCAGCCAGCCGCGCCAACGTGCGGGTCTTCTCCGACGACGGCTTCTGCGTGTCCGACCCGCTGCTGATGCGCCGGGCCCTGGAGTACGTCAAGGCCTTCGACGGCGTCGTCGCCCAGCACTCCCAGGAACCCCGCCTCACCGTCGGCGCCCAGATGAACGAGGGCGCCCTCTCCGGCGAACTCGGCCTCACCGGCTGGCCCGCCGTTGCCGAGGAATCGATCATCGCCCGCGACGTGCTGCTGGCCGAACACGTGGGTTCCCGCCTGCACGTCTGCCACCTCTCCACCGCCGGCGCCGTCGATGTGGTGCGCTGGGCCAAGGCCCGCGGCATCAACGTCACCGCCGAGGTCACCCCTCACCACCTGCTGCTCACCGAGGAACTCGTCGCCGGCTATGACGCCAGGTACAAGGTGAACCCACCGCTCCGCCGCCGCGAAGACGTGGAGGCCCTGCGCCAGGGCGTCAAGGACGGCACCATCGACATCATCGCCACCGATCATGCGCCGCACCCGGTCGAATCCAAGGACTGCGAATGGGGCGCGGCGGCCAACGGCATGGTCGGCCTCGAATCCGCCCTGTCGGTGGCCCACGCCGCCCTCGTCGAGACCGGCTACCTGGACTGGACCGACCTGGTGCGGGTGATGTCGAGTGTTCCCGCCCGCATCGGCCGCATCGAAGGACAGGGCCAGCAGCTCACCGTCGGCGCCCCCGCCGAACTCACCCTCTACGACCCGAGCGTGCGCCGCGTGTTCGGCCGGGAGAACCTCGTCGGCAAGGGCATCAACTCGCCCTACCTCGAGATGACCCTGCCCGGCCAGGTGCTCGCGACCTTCCACCGCGGCTACGCCACCGTGCTCGACGGCGTGCTGCAGAACACCGGCCAGATCCAGGCAGCCAGGGACAGGGGCACACATGAGTAGCCGCACGGTCGCGACCGTCATCGTCGCCCTGGTGCTGCTCGCGGTACTCGGGTTGATGCTGCGCTCCTGGCGCCGGCGCACGGCGCGGGACTTCGCGCTGACCCCCGGGTACCCGCAGCCTGCCGTCTTCGACCGCGAGCTGGCCTCGGCCGCCGCCCTGTACGTGGCAACCACTCCCAGGGACCAGCCGCTCGAACGCCTGGCCATCGCCGGTCTCGGCTTCCGCGCCCGCGGCGGGGTGTCGGTCACCCCGCAGGGCGTGCTGCTCGAACTGGCTGGTTCGCCCGCCCTGTTCATCCCCGCGGATGCGCTCGAGCTCGTCGCCGACGCCACCTGGGCCATCGACAGGGCCGTCGAGCCCGGCGGCCTGCTGCAGCTCGGCTGGCGTCTGACGCCCGGCTCCGACGCCGCAGCAGCAGCGCCTGTGAGCGTCGACAGCTACTTCCGTTTCAGCGACCCCGCCGACCGCCGTGCGATCAGCGCGGCCATCAACTCAATCACAGGAGCCGGCCCCGCCGATCCTGGCACCCCTGCCACTGGCAGAACAGATTTCGGTACCGAAGAAAGTGAGGTGTAGCCCGTGAGCTACCCAACAACCAACGCGGCCCCGGCCGTGCTCGTCCTCGAAGACGGCACCCGTTACGTGGGACGTGCCTACGGCAGCCTCGGACAGACCCTGGGCGAGATCGTCTTCGCCACCGGCATGACCGGCTACCAGGAGACCCTGACCGACCCGTCCTACGCCGGCCAGATCGTGCTCATGACGGCCCCGCACATCGGCAACACCGGTGCGAACGACGAAGACATGGAATCCTCCCGCATCTGGGTCTCCGGTTTCGTCGTCCGCGAGCCCGCCCGCGTGCCCTCCAACTTCCGCTCCCAGCGCACCCTCGACGCCGACCTCGAGTCGAACGGGGTCGTCGGCATCAGCGGCATCGACACCCGCGCCATCACCCGCCACATCCGCTCGCTCGGCGCCATGCGCAGCGGCATCTTCTCCGGCGACCGCTACGACATCTCCGAGAGCGAGCAGCTCGAACTCGTGCGCGGCGGCGCCAGCATGCGCGGCCGCAACCTCTCCGACGAGGTCTCCACCGTCGAGCCGTACTCCCTCCCCGCCACGGGCGAGCGGATCGGCTCCGTCGCCGTGCTCGACCTCGGCGTGAAGACCTCCACCCTCACCTACCTCGCCGAGCGGGGCTTCGAGGTCTTCGTGCTGCCGCAGTCGGTCACCGCCGAGCACGTGCTCTCGCTGAACCCGTCCGCGCTGTTCTTCTCGAACGGCCCCGGCGACCCCGCCGCCAGCGACGCCCACGTGACCCTGCTGCAGGAGGTGCTGCGCGCCGGAGTGCCGTACTTCGGCATCTGCTTCGGCAACCAGCTGCTCGGCCGTGCCCTCGGCTTCAGCACCTACAAGCTGCCGTTCGGCCACCGCGGCATCAACCAGCCCGTGCTCGACAAGGCCACCGGCCGGGTCGAGATCACCTCGCAGAATCACGGCTTCGCCGTGGACATGCCCATCGAGGGCATCAGCGAGTCCACGACCGGCTTCGGCCGGGTGGAAGTGAGCCACTACAGCCTCAACGACCAGGTCGTCGAGGGCATCAGATGCCTGGACATCCCGGCATTCTCGGTGCAGTACCACCCGGAGTCCGCGGCCGGCCCGCACGACGCCAACTATCTTTTCGACAGGTTCAGGGATGTGGTGGTCGCGCACGTGGCCGCCGGAGCAGGAGACGCCAAGTAATGCCCAAGCGCGACGATATCAACAGCGTCCTCGTCATCGGATCCGGCCCGATCGTCATCGGCCAGGCCTGCGAGTTCGATTACTCGGGCACCCAGGCCTGCCGGGTCCTCCGCGAGGAAGGGGTCAGGGTCATCCTGGTCAACTCCAACCCGGCCACCATCATGACCGACCCCGACTTCGCCGACGCGACGTACATCGAGCCGATCACTCCCGAGATCCTCGAAACCATCATCGCCAAGGAACGCCCCGACGCGATCCTGCCGACCCTGGGCGGCCAGACCGCCCTCAACGCGGCCATCGCCCTGCACGAGCGCGGCATCCTGGAGAAGTACGACGTCGAACTGATCGGCGCCAGCTTCGAAGCCATCAACAAGGGCGAGGACCGCCAGATCTTCAAGCAGCTGGTGCTCGACGCCGGCGCAGACGTGGCCAAGTCCTACATCGCCCACACCGTGGAGGAAGCCGTCGGCTTCGCCGAGGACCTCGGCTACCCGCTCGTGGTACGCCCGTCCTTCACCATGGGCGGACTCGGCTCCGGCTTCGCCTACACCGAAGCCGAGCTTCGCCGCATCGTCGGCGATGGTCTGCACCAGAGCCCCACCACCGAGGTGCTCCTGGAGGAGTCCATCCTCGGCTGGAAGGAATACGAGCTCGAGATGATGCGCGACACCGCCGACAACACGGTGGTCGTCTGCTCGATCGAGAACGTCGACCCCGTCGGTGTGCACACCGGCGACTCGATCACCGTGGCCCCCGCGCTGACCCTCACCGACCGCGAGTACCAGAAGCTGCGCGACATCGGCATCGACATCATCCGTGCCGTCGGCGTCGACACCGGCGGCTGCAACATCCAGTTCGCCATCGACCCGGCCAACGGCCGCATCATCGTGATCGAGATGAACCCCCGGGTGTCCCGCTCCTCCGCCCTGGCCAGCAAGGCCACCGGCTTCCCGATCGCCAAGATCGCCGCGAAGCTCGCGCTCGGCTACCGCCTCGACGAGATCCCCAACGACATCACCGGCGTCACCCCGGCCAGCTTCGAGCCCACGCTCGACTACGTCGTGGTCAAGGTGCCCCGGTTCGCGTTCGAGAAGTTCCCCAAGGCCGACCCGCGCCTGACCACCACCATGAAGTCGGTCGGCGAGGCCATGGCCATCGGTCGCAACTACGCCTCCGCCCTGCAGAAGGCCCTGCGCTCGCTCGAGAAGCGCGGCTCCTCCTTCCACTGGGGTACAGAGACCCGGTCGGTCGAGGAGCTCCTCGCGATCGCCGAGGTGCCCACAGACGGCCGCATCGTCACCGTGCAGCAGGCGCTCCGCAAGGGCGCCAGCATCGAGCAGCTCTTCGAAGCCACCAAGATCGACCCGTGGTTCCTCGACCAGATCGTGCTCATCAACGAGATCGCCGACGCCGTCGCCGCCTCCGACACCCTCGACACCGAGATCCTCCGCACCGCCAAGGACCACGGCTTCTCCGACGCCCAGATCGGCGAACTCCGCGGCTTCGGTGAAGCGGATGTGCGCAAGGTCCGGCACATCCTCGGCGTGCGCCCGGTCTTCAAGACCGTCGACACCTGCGCGGGGGAATTCCCCGCCCTCACCCCGTACCACTACTCGAGCTACGACCAGGAGACCGAGGTCGTGCCCAGCGACCGCAAAAAGGTCGTCATCCTCGGCTCCGGCCCGAACCGGATCGGCCAGGGCGTCGAGTTCGACTACTCCTGCGTGCACGCCTCGTTCGCCCTCTCAGAGGCCGGCTACGAGACCATCATGATCAACTGCAACCCGGAGACGGTCTCGACCGACTACGACACCAGCGACAGGCTCTACTTCGAGCCGCTCACTCTCGAGGACGTGCTGGAGATCATCCACGCCGAAAGCCAGAGCGGCGAACTCGTGGGCGTCGTCGTGCAGCTCGGCGGCCAGACCGCGTTGGGCCTGGCCAAGGGCCTCGAGGCGGAGGGCATCCCGATCCTGGGTACCTCGCCCGCCGCGATCGACCTCGCAGAGGAACGCGGCCTGTTCAGCGGCATCCTGGCCGACGCCGGCCTGCTCGCACCCCGCAACGGCGTGGCGATCGACTACACCGGCGCCGTCGTCGTGGCCGAGGAGATCGGCTACCCGGTGCTCGTGCGCCCCAGCTACGTTCTCGGCGGCCGCGGCATGGAGATCATCTACGACAGCGCATCGCTGGCGGACTACTTCACCCGGATGCAGGGCCAGGGCATCATCGGCCCCTCGCACCCGCTGCTGGTGGACCGGTTCCTCGACGACGCCATCGAAATCGACGTCGACGCCATCTACGACGGCCACGAGCTTTACATCGGCGGCGTCATGGAGCACATCGAAGAGGCCGGCGTGCACTCGGGCGACTCCAGCTGCACCCTGCCGCCGGTCACCCTCGGCCGCGCCGAGATCGACCGGGTGCGCGACGCGACCCTGGCGATCGCGCAGGGCATCGGCGTGCGCGGCCTGCTGAACGTGCAGTTCGCCATCGGCGCCGGCGTGCTCTACGTGCTCGAGGCCAACCCGCGCGCCTCGCGCACCGTGCCGTTCGTGGCCAAGGCCCTCGGCATCACGCTCGCCAAGGCCGCCTCGCTCATCATGGTGGGCACCACCATCGCCGAGCTCAAGGCCGACGGCCGGCTGCCCCTGATCGACGGCTCCCGGGTTCCGATGGACTCGCCCGTCGCCGTCAAGGAAGCCGTGCTGCCGTTCAACCGGTTCCGCACGACTGAAGGCCTCATCGTCGACTCCGTGCTCGGCCCGGAGATGCGCTCCACCGGAGAGGTCATGGGCATCGACCGCGACTTCCCCCGGGCATTCGCCAAGAGCCAGCTGGCCGCCTACGGCGGAATCCCGCTCACCGGCACCGTCTTCGTCTCGGTGTCCGACCGCGACAAGCGCGCCGTGATCCTGCCGATGCTGCGCCTGCAGCAGCTGGGCTACACCATCATGGCCACCGAGGGAACCGCCGAAGTTTTGCAGCGGAACGGAATCGGGGCCACAGTGGTGGCAAAGTTCAGCGAAAAGGCCGATGAGTCCGTAGACACCGTCGTCGACCTGATCCGACGCGAGGAGGTTCAGATCGTGATCAACACCCCCAACGGCCGCACTGCACGGGCCGACGGCTATGAGATCCGGGCCGCGGCCGTCGCCGGCGACCTGCCCCTGTTCACCACCATCGCCGAGCTCTCCGCCGCCGTCGGGTCCATCGACTCCATCCGCACCGGCTTCGAGGTCACCAGCCTGCAGGAGTACGCGACGAAACGGACGGCCGCACTGTGACTCACGCCGGCGCTGTGAGCCGAGCCGAATCGGTCGAACGGACCGGAACCTTCGGCGAACGCCTTCAGGGCGCGTTCGACAGGTTCGGCAGGCTCTGCGTCGGAATCGACCCGCACTCCTGGTTGCTGACCGACTGGGGCCTGCCGGACAGCGCCGACGGCGCCGAGAGCTTCGGTCGCCGCGTCGTCGAAGCGTCTGCGGGTCTGGTGGGCATCGTGAAGCCCCAGGTGGCCTTCTACGAGCGTTTCGGCTCCGCCGGCTACGCTGCCCTCGAACGGGTGCTCAGCGACGCTCGTGACGCCGGCCTGGTGGTGATCGCCGATGTCAAGCGCGGCGACCTCGGCACCAGCGTCGAGGCGTACGGTCAGGCCTGGCTCAGCCCGGGCTCGGCGCTCGAGGTCGACGCCATCACCGTGAACCCGTACATGGGCGTCGGATCGCTCGCCAGCACGATCGCGCTGGCCACCGCGGAGCACAAGGGCCTCTTCCTGCTGGCCGCGACCTCCAACCCCGAAGCCGCGACCCTGCAGCAGGCCGTCCTCGCCGGGGGCGCGCAGGCCGGCCTGACCGTCGCCGCGTCGGTGCTCGCGGCGGTGACGGACATCAACGCCGCCGGTAGCGCCGCGACGGGTACGTTCGGTTCCGTCGGCGTCGTGCTCGGCGCCACGGTCGCGCTCGAAGATTTCGGCATCGACATCCACGCCCCGGCGTCCGCCGTCGTCACTCCGGTGCTCGCCCCTGGCTTCGGCCATCAGGGCGCGAATCCCACCGATCTGACCAGTTTGTTTGGCGGATACGCTCAAGGCGTTATCGTGAGTGAATCGCGCAGCGTGTTGTCGGCAGGTCCAGACCATGTAGCCGCAGAGATAACACGCCGAGTAACCGAAGCTGGAGCGACCCGTGGCTGACAATCGCCCTACCCCACCCGACGTCGACCGTGTCGCGGCCTCCCGCGCCGCCGTCGCGGCGAGACGAGCCCGCGCCGCCGTCAAGGCCCAGGTCGCAGCAGGAGAGCGCACGTCGCTCGACGTGCTCGCCGCCGCAGTGAAGGACCCCAACGGGGTCGAGGGGCGGCTGCGCGTGACCGAGCTGCTCGTGAGCATCCCGGCCATCGGCGTCACCAAGATGCAGCGCATCATGACCCGACTCGAGATCTCCCCGTCCAAGCGCCTGGGCGGCCTCGGCAAGCACCAGCGCGACCGACTGCGCGACTTCCTCGCCGCCCGGCCCGCCACCCGCCGGGGATCCCCGGACTCTCGCCTCGTCGTGCTTGCCGGGCCCACAGCCGTCGGCAAGGGCACCGTCGCCGCGTACATCCGCGAGCACCACCCCGAAGTTCACCTGTCGGTCTCCGCCACCACGAGGGCGCCCCGCGCCGGCGAGGTGGAGGGTGTCAGCTACTTCTTCGTGGACGACGCCGAGTTCGACCGCATGATCGCCGCCGGCGACCTGCTCGAGTACGCCACCGTGCACAACGCCTACCGGTACGGCACCCCGCGCGGCCCGGTCGAGGCCGCGATCGCCGACGGCAACAGCGTGCTCCTGGAGATCGACATCCAGGGTGCCCGCGCCGTGCGCCGGGCGATGCCGGAGGCCCGTCTGGTCTTCCTGCTGCCGCCCAGCTGGGATGAACTCGTGCGTCGCCTGATCGGCCGGGGCACCGAAGATTCCGCGGAACAGACCCGCAGACTCGAGACCGCGAAGCTCGAATTGGCCGCTCAGGGCGAGTTCGATTACCGTGTCGTGAACACCGACGTGGCCGAAGCAGCCGAAGAAGTCGTAGACTTGATGCAGATTCGCAAGACAGCGACGCCGTCGTAGCGCCTGCCGTACTTGAATTCCCGCGTCGAATAGACGCATCATCGTGGCAATCGTCAAGGTTTCCGGCCATGGACACCCCCGGCGTGACACCGCGTAGCCCGTACATTTTGCTTGAACTGCATGAAGAGGAGTGTGACAGCGTGCCCAACAAGCCCACTGGCATCATTGACCCGCCCATCGACGACCTGCTGACCAAGGTCGATTCCAAGTACGCCCTGGTGATCTTCGCGTCCAAGCGCGCCCGCCAGATCAACGACTACTACGCAGACCTGCACGAAGGCAGCCTGTTCGACAACGTCGGACCGCTCGTCGACTCCACCGTCGACGACAAGCCGCTCTCCGTGGCCCTGCGCGAGATCAACGAGGACAAGCTCACCTCGAAGCCCATCGTCGAGTAACTCGACGACATAACCACTTCAGCGCGCAGGATGTCGACTGGTCGCACGATCGTCGTCGGGATAACCGGCGGCATCGCTGCCTATAAGGCCGTCAACGTCGTGCGCGCTTTTGTGCTGCTCGGGGACGATGTGCACGTCGTCGCCACCGAAGCGGCGCTGCGGTTCGTCGGCAAGCCGACCCTCGAGGCCATCTCACGCAACACCGTGCACACCGACCTCTACGAGGGTGTCGCCGAGGTGCGGCACGTGGCCATCGGGCAGTCCGCCGATCTCATCGTGATCGCTCCCGCCACCGCCAACAGCATCGCCAAGATCGCCCTCGGCCTGGCCGACGACCTGCTGGGCAATACCATCCTCGCCAGCACGGCCCCCCTCGTGATCGCACCGGCCATGCACACCGAGATGTGGAACAACCCCGCCACCGTGGCCAACATCGCCACCCTGCGCGCGCGCGGCGTCACCATCGTGGGCCCCGGCATCGGCCGGCTCACCGGCGCCGACTCCGGCCCCGGCCGGATGGAAGAACCCGAGACCATCGTGGCCGCGGCGCTCAGTGCTTACGACACGCGCGCTTACGAGACGCGCGCCCACGAGACGCGCGCCCACGAGACGCGCGCCATCGACGCGAGCGCCGACCTCACCGGTCGTCGCGTGCTGATCAGCGCCGGCGGCACCCGCGAACCGCTCGACCCCGTGCGGTTCCTCGGCAACCGCTCCAGCGGACGACAGGGCGTCGCCCTGGCCGAAGCCGCGCTGGCCCGCGGCGCAACCGTGACACTGGTCGCCGCACACCTCGAGGTGCCCGTTCCCGCCGGCATCCAGGTGCACACCGTCAGCAGCACCCTCGACCTGCAGGAGGCCATGCTGGCGGCCGCCGCATCCGCCGATGTGATCATCATGGCGGCCGCCGTCGCCGACTACCGGCCGGCCGAGGTGCAGGCGGACAAGATCAAGAAAGACGTGGCGGGGGACAGGTTGGCGCTGGAGCTCGTACGCAACCCCGACGTCCTCGCCGGACTGGTGCGAGAACGGCACCCCGGCCAGCTGATCGTGGGCTTCGCGGCCGAGACCGAACCGGATGACGTGCTCCGCCGGGAGCTCGGCCGCACCAAGATCCAGCGCAAGGGCTGCGACCTGCTGGTGCTCAACCGGGTGGGCTGGACCCAGGGTTTCGCCACCGAACGTAACGAGATCGAGGTGCTCGATCTCGCCGGAGATATAGTGATGGAGGCCTCCGGCACGAAGTTGTCGGTGGCCCACCGTATCCTCGACAGCATCGTCGTCGTCGCCGGCACCCGCTAGTCACGCTTCAGCCTGCTACACATCAACCGCAGAACCTTTACACCAAGAATTGAGACGTACCCCGATGAGCGATCTTCGCCTCTTCACCTCGGAGTCGGTCACCGAAGGCCACCCCGACAAGATCTGCGACCAGATCTCGGACAGCATCCTCGACGCTCTCCTCACCGAAGACCCGCAGAGCCGGGTGGCCGTGGAGACCCTCGTCACCACCGGACTCGTGCACGTCGCCGGCGAGGTGACCACCGCCGGCTACGTCGAGATCCCGTCGATCGTGCGCAAGTGCATCACCGACATCGGCTACGACTCCTCCGACGTCTGGTTCGACGGCCGCTCCTGCGGCGTCGAGATCTCCATCGGCGGCCAGTCACCCGACATCGCCCAGGGCGTCGACGACGCCTATGAGAGCCGCGAGCAGGCCAGCCTCGACGACTACGACCGTCAGGGCGCCGGCGACCAGGGCATCATGTTCGGCTACGCCACCCGCGAGACCCCCGAACTCATGCCGATCCCCATCTGGATCGCACACCGCATGGCCGAACGCCTCGCCGAGGTGCGCAAGTCCGGCGAGCTGGACTACCTGCGCCCGGACGGCAAGACCCAGGTCACGATCGGCTACGACGGCATTGTGCCGCGCACCGTCGAGACCGTTGTGCTGTCCACCCAGCACGCACCCTCGGTCACCACCGCGAAGCTGCGCGCCGACATCGCCGAGCTGGTCATCAAGCCGGTCCTGGAGCGAGTCGACCTCGACGCGAGCAGCCTGCGCACCCTGGTCAACCCCACCGGCCGCTTCGAGATCGGCGGCCCACAGGGTGACGCCGGCCTCACCGGCCGCAAGATCATCATCGACACCTACGGCGGATCCAGCCGGCACGGCGGCGGCGCCTTCAGCGGTAAGGACCCGTCCAAGGTCGACCGCTCCGCCGCATACGCCATGCGCTGGGTCGCCAAGAACGCCGTCGCGGCCGGGCTGGCCGAACGCCTCGAGATCCAGGTGGCGTACGCCATCGGCACCGCGTCCCCTGTGGGCCTCTACGTCGAGACCTTCGGCACCGGCACCCTGCCGGACGCAGACATCACGGCCGCGATCCGGGAGGTCTTCGACCTGCGACCCGCGGCCATCATCCACGACCTCGACCTGCTGCGGCCGATCTACGCACAGACGGCGGCCTACGGGCACTTCGGACGAGAACTGCCCGACTTCACCTGGGAGAGGCTCGACCGAGTCGACGACCTGAGAAGCGCAGCCGGGCTCTGAAGCCAGGCCGCAGATGACTCGCACCGGTCTTATCGCACGGGTGTTGATCGACTCGCCGCTGCCGCAGCTGGACCACCTCTTCGACTACGCCATCCCCGATGAGCTGGTGTCGATCGCCCGGCCCGGCGTGCGGGTGCGCGTTCCGCTGCGATCGGCCAACCGGGTGGCCGACGGCTACCTCATCGAGCTGATCGACCCGAACACGGTCGCCCCACCTCGCGGAGAGAGCGCGACCACCCTCGACGGTGCCGGTGCCGGTGCGGACACCGGCTTCAGCGGCACCCTCAGCCCGGTCGACTCGATCGTGTCCGCCGTTCCCGTGCTCACCGACCCGGTCTGGCAGCTCGCCAGACGGCTCGCCGACCGTGCCGCCGGCAACGCGAGCGACATCATTCGCCTGGCCGTTCCGCCTCGCGCCGTGCGGGTGGAGAAGGCCTGGCTCGCGGCCTCCGCGGTGCGGGCACCCGTCCCGACGACCGCACCGACTGCCGACTCGGATGCCGTCCTCCTGGCCGAACCCGGGTTCGCCGAGTATCCGCCCGAGACCCTCGGCACCATCGTGGCGGAACGGCTGCGGGTGCACATCGCCGCTGTGCCCCACCTGGTGCGCCTGCCCGGTGCGGAGGACACCGGCAGCACAGTCGGCACCTGGGCCATCACCATGGCCGAGCTCGCCGTGTCGGCTCTCCGGCAGGGCAAGAGCAGCATCCTCGTGACGCCGGACTTCCGCGACCAGGACCAACTGCAGGCCGCCCTGGCGATGCTTGCGCCCGCGGACGACGTGGTGCGGGTCGACGCCCGGCAGGCCAATCCCGACCGCTACCGCGGGTTCCTCAGTCTGCTCGAGGGCCGTCCCCGGATCATCGTCGGCAACCGGTCCGCCGTGTACGCCCCCGCCCACGAGCTCGGCCTGATCGTGATCTGGGACGACGGCGACCCGCTCTACGGCGAACAACTCAGCCCTTACGTGCACGCCCGCGATGCCGCGCTCATCCGCCGCGAGGCCGCCGACTGTGCCCTGGTGTTCATCGGCCACTCACGCAGCGTCGAGACCGAACGTCTCATCGAAATCGGCTGGCTGCGAGCTGTGCACCCCACCAGGGACAGCCACCCCCGGGTGATTCCCACCACCTTCCAAGCCGAGCCCGACGCCCAGGCCAGGGCGGCACGCATCCCGTCCGCAGCCTGGCTGGCCGCGAAAGAGGCCGTGCGCACCGGACCCGTTCTGGTGCAGGTCGCCAGCCCCGGGTACGCTCCAATGCTCGCCTGCCGCGCATGTGGGCAGTCCGCCCGCTGCACCCGCTGCCAGGGCCCGTTGGCACAGGCGTCAGCCAACGCCACCCCGGCCTGCCGCTGGTGCGGCCACCTCGCCGCCGGCTGGCGCTGCTCGCACTGTGAGGCCACTCAGTTGCGCGTGGTGACGGTGGGAACCGGCCGCACCGCAGAGGAACTCGGCCGGGCCTTCCCCGGCTCCCGCGTGATCGTCGCCGACGGCGACCACACCGTGCAGACGATCGGCCCAGAGCCTGCTCTCGTGATCGCCACCCGCGGCGCCGAACCGATACCCCGCAACGGGTACAGCGCGATCCTGCTGCTCGACGGCGAACGGATGCTCGCCCGCGAGTCCCTGCGGGTCGGCGAGGACTGCCTCCGCTGGTGGGCCAACGCCGCGGCGCTGGCCGCGCCGGGCGCGTCCGTGCTGCTCGCCGGCGTGGGCGGCGCTCTCGCCCACGCCCTTAATACCTGGCAACCGGGACCATACGCCGCCGCGGAACTCGCCGACCGCCGGCAACTACGTTTCCCGCCGGCCGTCCGCGTGGCCTCCGTCACGGGGACCAGCGCCGAGGTGGAGACCGCACTCGAGTCGCTGGCCGACCTGCCCGGGCTGGACGTGCTCGGCCCGGTGGCGCACGAGCCGGGCAGTGCGGCGCCCGGCACCGGCCAGTCCGGCGGCACGGGACACGCGCGCAGCGGACCCGCCCTCGTCCGTGCCATCGTGCGGTTCGGCTACCCGCTCGGCGACGAGGTCGCCCGCACCCTCAAGGCCGCGATCGTGCGGAACGCGGCCAGCCGCCGGAAGCCCAAGGGCGCCGCGTTCCGCCCTGCGCCTACACTCAGAGTACGATTCGACGACCCGGAGCTGCTGTAAATGAAACTCGTCTTCGCCGGGACCCCACAGGTCGCCGTGCCCAGCCTGACCCTCCTGGCCTCCTCGAACCATGAGATCGCCGCCGTCGTCACCCGCACGGACGCCGCCCTCGGCCGCAAGCGCGTGCTCACGCCGTCACCGGTGGCCGCCGCCGCCGAGGCCCTCGGGCTGCCCGTGATCAAGGCGAACCGGCTCGACGCGACCGCCACCGAGACGATCGGCGGGCTGGACGCCGATCTGGGCGTGATCGTCGCCTACGGCGGCCTGGTGCGGGAACCCCTGCTCTCCGCCCCCCGGCTGGGCTGGGTCAACCTGCACTTCTCCCTGCTGCCCCGCTGGCGCGGCGCGGCGCCCGTGCAGCGCGCCATCATGGCCGGAGACACCGAAACCGGTGCCGCCGTGTTCCAGCTCGTCGCCGAGCTCGACGCCGGGGCCGTGTTCGCCCAGCTCAGCACCCCGATCGGCCGGCACGCCACGGCCGGCGCCGTGCTGGACAGCCTGAGCCGCAGCGGCGCCGAACTGTTGCGCCGCGTGGTCGACGACCTCGCCGCCGGCACCATCGAGGCCGTCGAACAGACCGGGGAGGTCACCCTCGCCCCCAAGCTCACCCTCGACGACGCCAGGGTTGACTGGACACTCCCCGCCGACCGGATCCACGCGATCATCCGCGGCGTGACCCCGGAGCCCGGCGCCTTCACCGAGATCGGCGGCGCGCGCCTCAAACTCCACGACGTGGCCCCCACGCACGGCCAGCCCCGTCTCGGGCCCGGCCGGATCAGCGAGATCGACAAACGGGTTCTCATCGGCACCGGCACGGAGCCGCTCGAACTCATCACCGTACAACCGGCAGGAAAAACCGCAATGAAAGCAATCGACTGGTGGCGCGGAGTGGCAGCAACCGAGGTGATCGCCTCATGAGCGGTTCCGACCAGCGCGGTGCACGCCCCAACCGGGACCGCACCGGCCCGTCCAGGCCTCCCCGCCAGGACACCCGACCGAGCTACGTGGTCCAGCCCGCCCGCCGGGTCGCCTACGAGGTCATCGCCGCGGTCCGCGAAGACGACGCGTACGCCAACCTGCTGCTGCCCACCCGCATCCAGCGCGCCGCGCTCAACACCGCGGATGCCGCGCTGGCCACCGAGCTCACCTACGGCACACTGCGCATGCAGGGCTTCTACGACAGGGTGATCGCCGAGGCCGCCGGCCGCCCTGTCACCGCCATCGATCCGGCCATCCTCGACGTGCTCAGGCTTGGCGCACACCAGCTCCTGGCCACCCGCGTCGCCACCCACGCCGCCGTCAACGAATCCGTCGAGCTTGCCCGCCAGGTGGGCTCGCGATCGGCCACGGGCTTCACCAACGGGGTACTGCGCGCCATCGCGCGGGTCAGCGCCGACGAGTGGCGCGAACGCATCCTCGCCGACACGAGCACCCCGGACGACGCCCTCGCCGCGCTCTACTCGCACCCGGTGTGGGTCGTCCGCGCCTTCCGCCAGTCGCTGCGCCAGGAAGGCCGAGAGAACGAGCTCGAGGAGCTCCTCAACGCCGACAACGCCGCACCGCGGGTGAACATGGTGGCCCTGCCCGGGCTCGCAGAGGCGACGGCCGAACTCGGCGATGCCAACGAGTTCTCGCCCACCGGTTTTGTGCTCGGCGGTGGCGATCCGCACCACCTCATGAAGGAGAGCGCCGGCCGACTGCGGGTGCAGGACGAGGGTTCCCAGCTGGCCGCCCTCGCGCTCAGCCGGGCGCGCCCGATCGTGGCGGGGGAGCGCTGGCTCGACCTCTGCGCCGGGCCCGGCGGCAAGGCCGCCCTGCTCGCCGCCGAAGCTCTGAACGGCGGCGCCAGCCTCGTCGCCAACGAGGTCGTGCCCGCCAGGGCCCAGCTCGTGCGCGCCGCGCTGGCCGCCGTCCCCGCCGACGTGCCGGTCTGGGAGATGGACGGCACCTGGGTGGGTGAGGACCAGCCCGAGGTCTTCGACCGGATCCTGCTCGATGCCCCCTGCACCGGCCTGGGGGCACTGCGCCGCCGGCCGGAGGCACGCTGGCGGAAGCAGCCCAAGGACGTCGCCGAACTCTCCGACCTGCAGTCCGCGCTGATCCACGCCGCCCTCGGCGCCCTCAAGCCCGGCGGGATCCTCGCCTACGTCACCTGTTCACCGCACATCGCGGAGACCAGGGGGATCGTGGCTACCGCCAGGAAGGCCTGGGGCGACAAGATCGTGTCGCTCGACACCGCCGCCGTGCTGCAGGGCCTCGCCGTGCATCCGCTGGACCTGGCCGGTGACCCGGGCAGCGTCCAGCTCTGGCCGCACCGCCACGGCACCGACGCCATGTTCATCACCCTGCTTCAGCGCCAGGCCGACTAGGCGGAGCAATCGAGGCTGTCAGGCAGCGGAGGCGGGCGAAGCGGGGGAGTGCCGATTCGGTAGGGTGAAACCATGGTTACCCGGATCAACCCGAGCATTCTGGCCGCAGACTTCGCCAACCTCGAGCGGGAGTTCGGTCGGATCAGCACCGCCGACCTCGCCCACGTCGACATCATGGACAACCACTTCGTGCCGAACCTGACGATCGGTCTGCCCGTCGTCGAACGCCTGCTGCAGGTGTCGCCCATCCCGCTGGACATCCACCTGATGATCGACGACCCCGACCGCTGGGCTCCCGCCTATGCGGAGGCGGGAGCGTACTCCGTGACCTTCCACGCCGAGGCCGCCGCCGATGCCGTCGCTCTGGCCAGGACCCTTCGCTCCATCGGAGCCAGGGCCGGCATCGCGCTCAAGCCCGGCACCCCCGTCGAGCCGTACCTCGAGCTCCTCGCCGAGTTCGACCAGGTGCTCGTGATGACGGTCGAACCCGGCTTCGGGGGGCAGAGCTTCATGGCCTCGACCATGCCCAAGCTCAGCCTCCTCGCCGACGCCGTGAAGGCCAGCGGGCTCGACGTGTGGCTACAGGTGGACGGCGGCATCACCGAGGACACCATTGTTCAGGCTGCCGCGGCAGGGGCGAACACCTTCGTCGCCGGATCGAGCGTCTTCAACGGCGACCCGGCCACGCGGATCGCCAGCCTCCGGGCGGCGGCCGACGTGCACTCCCACACCCACTAGCCGACCGGGCGAGCGGCCTGTGCACCGGCCTGCGCACCAGCTGCGCGCTCACCGGGCCTGCCGGACCGGTAGCCTGTACAGGTGAAAACTTTCGACGACCTGTTCGCTGAGCTGAGCCAGAAGGCCGTAGACCGGCCGGAAGGCTCCGGCACCGTCCGCGAACTCGACGCCGGCATCCACGCGATCGGCAAGAAGATCGTCGAGGAGGCCGCCGAGGTCTGGATGGCTGCCGAATACCAGAGCGACACCGAAACCGCGGAAGAGATTTCGCAGTTGATCTACCACCTGCAGGTGATGATGGTGGCCAAGGGGCTTTCCCCCGAGGACGTGTACCGACATCTGTGATGTCACAACCTCACCGGAAAGACCACCCCACCAGCTTGAGAAAGATTGACATGTTGAGAATCGCTGTGCCCAATAAGGGCTCGCTCGCGGAGACCGCCGCCCAGATGCTCGCAGAGGCCGGCTACAACGGCCGCCGCGACCCGCGCGACCTGGTGGTGGCCGACCCGCACAACGACGTGGAGTTCTTCTACCTGCGTCCCCGCGACATCGCCACCTACGTCGGCAGCGGCGCACTGGACGTGGGCATCACCGGCCGCGACCTGCTCCTGGACTCCCGCTCGACCGCCGCCGAGATCGCCAGCCTGGACTTCGGTGACTCCACCTTCCGCTTCGCCGGCCCCGCCGGCCGGTTCACCGACCTCACCGACCTCGAGGGCTTGCGCGTCGCCACCAGCTACCCCGGCCTCGTCGGCACCTTCCTCGCCGGGCACGGCGTTACCGTGAACCTCGTGACCCTCGACGGCGCCGTCGAGTCCGCCGTTCAGCTGGGCGTCGCGGATGCCGTCGCCGACGTCGTCTCCACCGGCTCCACCCTTCGCAAGGCCGGCCTGCAGATTTTCGGTCCCGTCATCCTCGAGTCCACGGCCGTCCTGATCACCTCCGAGAACGAGAACCCGGGCATCAACACCCTGCTGCGACGCCTGCAGGGCGTGCTGGTGGCCCGTCAGTACGTGCTGGTGGACTACGACGTGCACGTCGACAACCTCGACGCCGCCTGCCAGGCCGCCTCCGGCATCGAGTCCCCGACGATCTCGTCGCTGCGCGACCCGAATTGGGTGGCCGTGCGGGTGATGATCCCGCGCCTGGACACCAACAGCGTCATGGACCGGTTGTACGAACTCGGTGCCCGCGCCATCCTCGTCACGTCCATCCACAACGCCCGGTTGTAAGCCCAGAAAACGGACACGTACCCATGAGCCTCGCCGTCAGAGTGATTCCGTGCCTCGACGTGGCCAACGGCCGTGTCGTCAAGGGTGTCAACTTCCAGAACCTGCGCGACGCCGGCGATCCCGTCGAACTCGCCAAGCGCTACTACGAGCAGGGCGCGGACGAACTCACCTTCCTCGACGTCACCGCCACGGTCGACGACAGGTCCACCACCTACGACGTGGTGCGCGCCACCGCCGAACAGGTGTTCATCCCGCTCACCGTCGGCGGCGGCATCCGTAGCGTCGACGATGTCTCCCGCCTGCAGGCCAGCGGCGCCGACAAGGTCGGCGTGAACAGCGCCGCCATCGCCCGGCCCGCCCTGATCTCCGAGATCGCCGACAGGTACGGCGCCCAGGTGCTCGTGCTCTCCCTGGACGTCAAGCGCAGCGGCCGCACCCCGTCCGGCTTCGTTGTGACCACACACGGTGGCCGCACCGAAACCGACCTCGACGCCCTGGCCTGGGCCAGACAGGCCATCGAACTGGGCGCGGGCGAACTGCTGGTGAACAGCATCGACGCCGACGGCACCAAGGCCGGCTTCGACCTCGAACTCATCACGATCATGCGGGAGCTCAGCTCGGTTCCCGTGATCGCCTCCGGCGGCGCAGGACGCGTCGAAGACTTCCCGCCGGCGATCACGGCAGGAGCCGACGCCGTGCTGGCCGCCTCCGTCTTCCACAGTGGAGACCTGACGATTGGTGACGTCAAGCGTGAGCTTGCCGACGCCGGAATGGTGGTGCGCCGATGAACGTCGACGCCGCTCTGGACTCCGCCCTCTTCTCCGCGGACGGGCTGCTGCCCGCCGTGATCCAGCAATGGGACACCCACGAGGTGCTGATGCTCGGCTGGATGGACCGTGAGGCCCTCCGCCGCACCCTCACCGAGGGACGCGTGACGTTCTGGTCCCGCAGCCGCCAGGAGTACTGGCGCAAGGGCGACACCTCCGGGCATGCCCAGTTCGTGCGGTCGGCCGCCCTGGACTGCGACGCCGACACCCTCGTCGTGCAGGTCGAACAGATCGGCGCGGCCTGCCACACGGGCACCCGCACCTGTTTCGACGGGCGTGGCATCGACGTGACAGTTCTCGCCATGCCCACCGAGAACGTGGAGGAGTCCCGATGAGCGCAGGCTCGACCATCCCGGAGGCCTTCTCGGCCCTGTTGGGTGAACACCGGGTGATCCCGGTCATCCGGGAACTCTTCGCCGACGGCGAGACCCCCGTCGGCATCTACCGCAAGCTCGCCAACGGCACCGCGGGCAGCTTCCTGCTCGAATCCGCCGAACAGGGCGGCATCTGGTCCAGGTTCTCCTTCGTGGGGGTGTCGTCATTCGGCGTGCTCACCCAGTCCGGCGACGACACCGCCTGGCTCGACTACGGCATCTCCGCCGAGCGGGCCTTCGGCGGCGCCACCGACCTCGCTCCGTTGAACGCCCTCGCCTACCTGTACCAGCGCTGGCAGACGCCCCGCCTAGCCGAGCATCCGCCGCTGACCGGCGGTCTCGTCGGGTTCATCGGCTGGGAGGCCATCCGCCAGATCGAACGGCTGCCCAACCGTCCGCCCGCCGACTACACGGTGCCAGGGCAGGCGTTCAGCTTCGTCGCCGACCTCGTCGTGATCGACCACAAGTTCGGCACCGTGCAGCTGATCGCCAACGTGCTCAACGACGGTACCGAACCCACGGATGCCCTCTGGCCCGCCGCCCAGGCGCGCCTGGACGCCCTGCAGGCCAGGCTCACCCAGCCGGCGGAGGCCTTCGTGTCCGAGGTCGACCTGTCCACGCCGGCCAATCCGGTGTACCGCACCGAACGGGCCGATTTCCTCGGCGCCGTCGACACCTCCAAGCAGCACATCGTCGACGGCGACATCTTCCAGGTCGTCATCTCGCAACGCTTCGACCAGGAGTGCACGGCCGACCCGATCGACGTCTACCGGGTGCTGCGCAGCCTCAACCCGAGCCCGTACATGTACCTGCTCAGCCTCGAATCGACCACGGGCGAGCCGTATTCCATCGTCGGTTCGTCCCCTGAGGCCCTGGTGAAGGTGGCCAATACCCGGGTGTTCACCCACCCCATCGCCGGATCGAAGCCGCGCGGCGCCACCCCGGAATCCGACGCCGACTTCGAGACCGAACTGGCCGGGGACCCCAAGGAGCGCGCAGAGCACCTGATGCTCGTCGACCTCGCCCGCAACGACCTGCTCAAGGTCTGCCGGGCCGGCTCGGTCGAAGTGACCGAGTTCATGCGCATCGAACGGTTCAGCCACATCATGCACCTGGTCTCCTCGGTCGAGGGTGATCTACTGCCCGAGATGAGCGCGATCGACGTCTTCAGGGCCACCTTCCCAGCCGGCACGCTCTCCGGCGCGCCCAAGCCGCGCGCGCTGGAGATCATCGACGCCCTCGAACCTGCCCAGCGCGGTGTCTACGGGGGAGTGGTGGGCTACTTCGGCTTCGCCGGCGACGCCGACCTCGCCATCGCCATCCGCACCGCCACGATCATGAACGGTGTCGCATACGTGCAGGCCGGCGGTGGCCTCGTCGCCGACTCCGACCCGGCGTCGGAGTACCAGGAGTCGCAGAACAAGGCGGCCGCGCCGCTGCGAGCGGTGGCCGTGGCCAACACGATGACCCGGGTGCACTGAATGTCGTCCAAGCGCATCAAGCCGATGCTGGTCCTGGCCGTGATCGCGGCCAGCGGTATCGCGCTGCTGGCCTGGACCCAGGTGTGGGCGATCGTGCGGCTCGCCGCCGACGGCACCACCGAGCAGGTCCTCGACGTGAGTGGAACCATAGCGGCCCCCGGCCTGACCGCACTGGCCCTGGCCGGGCTGGCCCTGGCCGGCGCCCTCACCATCGCCGGTGTCGTGATCCGGATCGTGCTCGGCCTGCTCGAGGTGCTGCTCGGCGTCAGTGTGATCCTCTCCGCCGCGCTGGCGATCGCGGACCCGGTCGGCGCCAGCTCTGCCGCTGTCACCACCGCGACGGGCATCGCCGGCAACGATTCCACCCGCGCGGCGGTGAGCAGCGCCGCGCTGACCCCCTGGCCGTTCCTGGCCCTGGCCGCCGGCGTCCTGATGCTCCTCGTCGGGCTCATGGTCTGCGTCACGGCCAAGCGCTGGCCCGGCCCCACCTCGCGTTACGAGGCCACCCGGTTCGCACCGGTGACGGATGCCGCGACCGGCCAGACCCGTCCGCGCGATGCCGTCGACGACTGGGACGGGCTCACCCGCGGGGACGACCCGACCGCCTGACCAGGCGGCCCACCGTTACCCCGGCAAGCTAGAATTGTCCAGCACGCCCATTTACCTGAGGAGAACCATGAGCTTCGAGTCGGCAGACCCCGGCCACGGCCACTCGACCGCGGCCTGGACCGCAGTCACCATCATGCTGATCGCGTTCAGCATCGGCACCGTCGCATTCTTCTTCGAGGTTGTGTGGCTCGTCTGGGCCTCCGTGGTCCTCCTGCTCGTCGGCCTGGCCGCCGGCTGGATCATGGCGAAGGCCGGCTACGGCGCGGCGTCGGTCGACGGAAGTCACTGACTACGTGACCAGCGACCTTCTCGCCGAACTGTTCGCCGGTTCGCTGGCCGACGCTGAGACGCGCCGCCTCGACCGGCCGCTCGCGGCCCTGGAAGCCGACGCCATCGGACGCGCGCCCGCGCTGGACGCCCTGCACGCGCTCGCACCGTCTGACCGGGTGAAGATCATCGCCGAGGTCAAGCGGGCCAGCCCGTCCCGGGGCGCCCTCGCCGAGATCAGCGACCCCGCCGCACTGGCCGTGTCGTACGAGTTCGGCGGCGCCAGCGCCATCAGCGTCCTCACCGAAGGGCGCCGGTTCCTCGGTTCGCTCGACGACCTCGAACAGGTCAGGACAGCCGTGGCGGTCCCGGTGCTGCGCAAGGACTTCATCGGCAACGCCTACCAGGTCCTGGAAGCGCGCGCCGCCGGAGCCGACCTCGTGCTCCTGATCGTCGCCGCACTCGACCAGGCCACCCTCGGCTCCCTGCACTCCCTGGTGCTCGAACTCGGGATGACCCCGCTGGTCGAGACCCACAGCGCCGACGAGGTCGACAGGGCGCTCGACGTCGGAGCCAACCTCGTCGGCGTCAACGCCAGAGACCTGAGCACCTTCGAACTCGACCAGAACCTCTTCGCGAGCCTGGCCGACCGCATCCCCTCCGGCGTCATCCGGGTGGCGGAGTCCGCGGTCAAGACCGCCGCGGACGTCGCCCACTACCGGGCAGCGGGCGCCGACGTCGTGCTGGTCGGTGAAGCACTCGTCACCAGCGATCCCATTCTCACCCTCACCGAATTCTTGGCGGTATAGATGTCCAGCGGTACAGATTCCCTTCGCGCACAATCCGGCCCCTACTTCGGCGATTTCGGCGGCCGATTCGTGCCGGAGTCCCTGGTGGCAGCTCTCGACGAGCTCTCCGCCGAGTACGAGCTCGCCAAGGCCGACCCGGCCTTCGCCGCCGAGCTGACCGAGCTGCACCGCAGCTACACCGGTCGCCCGTCGCTGATCACCGAGGTGCCCCGCTTCGCCGCCCACGGCGGCGGTGCGCGCATCATCCTCAAGCGTGAGGACCTCAACCACACCGGGTCGCACAAGCTCAACAACGTGCTCGGCCAGGTCCTCCTCACCAAGCGCATCGGCAAGAAGCGCGTGATCGCCGAGACCGGCGCCGGCCAGCACGGCGTCGCCACGGCCACCGCCGCAGCCCTCTTCGGGCTCGACTGCGTCGTCTACATGGGCGAGGTCGACACCGAACGACAGGCGCTCAACGTGGCGCGCATGCGCCTGCTCGGTGCCGAGGTCGTCTCGGTGAAGACCGGCTCGCGTACCCTCAAGGACGCCATCAACGACGCCATGCGCGACTGGGTGACGAACGTGGAGACCACCAACTACGTGTTCGGCACCGTTGCCGGCCCGCACCCGTTCCCCGCCATGGTGCGGGACTTCCAGAAGATCATCGGCGAGGAGGCCAGGCAGCAGGTGCTCGACCTCACCGGCCGGCTGCCCGACGCCGTCACGGCCTGTGTCGGCGGCGGCTCCAACGCGATGGGGATCTTCCACGCCTTCCTCGACGACCCGGAGGTGGCGCTGTACGGCTACGAAGCCGGCGGAGAAGGCATCGAAGGCCTCAGGCACGCCGCGACCCTCACCAAAGGCCGGCCGGGCGTGCTGCACGGCGCCCGCAGCATGATGCTGCAGGACGAGGACGGCCAGACCGTGGAGTCGCACTCGATTTCCGCCGGCCTGGACTACCCGGGGGTCGGGCCGGAACACGCCTGGCTCGCGAGCATCGGCCGCGCCACCTACCTGCCGGTCACGGATGCGCAGGCCATGGACGCGCTGCGCCTGCTCAGCCGCACGGAGGGGATCATCCCCGCCATCGAGTCGGCGCACGCCCTGGCGGGAACGCTGGAGCTCGGCAAGCAGCTCGGACCGGATTCGATCATCCTCGTCAACCTCAGCGGTCGCGGCGACAAGGACATGGAAACCGCCGGCCGCTACTTCGACCTACTCGACGCTGGAGCGCAGCAACTGTGACGAACCCATCCATCACCGGCGCCGCCGGCACCGGTACCACCAGCAGCGTCGAAGCCACCATCGCCGCGCGCAGGGCCGCCGGCGGCGGTGCCCTGATCGGCTACCTGCCCGTCGGGTTCCCCACCCTCACCGACAGCGTCGATGCCGCCGTCGCGATCGCGCAGAGCGGCGTGGACATCATCGAACTGGGCCTGCCGTATTCCGACCCCGTCATGGACGGCCCTGTCATCCAGGCCGCCACCCAGCAGGCCCTGGCCAACGGGTTCCGTCTCCGCCATGGATTCGAGGCCGTCGCCGCGATCACGGCGCAGGTCGACACCCCGGTGCTGATCATGACCTACTGGAACCCGGTACTGCAGTACGGCGTCGACAGGTTCGCCGACGATCTCGCCGCCGCAGGGGGAGCCGGGCTCATCACGCCCGACCTCATTCCGGACGACGCGCAGGCCTGGTTGGCCGCCAGCGAACGCGCGGGCCTCGACAGGGTCTTCCTCGCCGCGCCGTCGTCCTCGGACGAACGCCTCGTGCAGGCCGTCACTCAGAGCCGCGGTTTCGTCTACGCCGTCTCCACCATGGGTATCACCGGCGCCAGGAGCGACGTGGACTCCGCCGCGCGCGTGCTCGTCACCCGACTGCGTGAGGCCGGCTCGACCAGTGCCTGCGTTGGCCTGGGCATCTCCACGCCAGCCCAGGTGCGCGAAGTTCTGGAGTACGCCGACGGCGCCATCGTCGGTTCTGCACTGGTGAAGGCTCTCTCCGACGGGGGAGTCGCCGCTGTGGCGCGTCTCGCGGCGGAACTCGCCGCCGGCGCCCGCGACATCCGCGCTGCCGTCTAGCCAGGCTGCCGTCTAGCCAGTCGGTGGCGTCCGCCGCGCACCGGCCACTGTTCCAGCCGAACAGTGGCCGGTGAATATCGCACGTGGCGATCTAAGGTAAATTATCCGAGGCGGTCGATCGACCGGCTCCCAGTGGCCACCCGGTCACGATGAAAGGTTGTTGTCGTGCACTTGAGCATTCCGAGCCCCGAGTGGAGCTACTTCGACCTGGGCATCTTCCGCATCCATGCGTATGCGATCTGCATCCTCGTCGGGATCTTCGCCGCGACCGCCCTGACCTCCCGTCGGCTGACCAAACGTGGGGCCGAGCCGGGAGTGGTGCTCGACATCATCCTGTGGGCGGTGCCGCTCGGCATCGTCGGCGCGCGGATCTTCCACGTGCTCACGCACCCCAACGACTACTTCTATGACGGTGCCAACCTGTGGGACGTCTTCGCGGTCTGGAAGGGCGGCATCGCCATCTTCGGCGCCCTGCTCGGTGGCGCCGTCGGCGCCTACATCGGCTGCCGCCGCTCCGGTATCCGGTTCTGGTCGTTCGCCGACGCATTGGCTCCCGGAATGCTCCTCGCCCAGGCCTTCGGCCGCCTCGGCAACTGGTTCAACAGCGAACTGTTCGGCCTGCCCACCACCCTGCCCTGGGGCCTGGAAATCTCGCCCGACAACCCCGCCTACCCGGTCGGCCTGCCAGAGGGCACCCTCTTCCACCCCACCTTCCTCTACGAGATCGTCTGGAACCTCGTCGGCGTCGCCGTGATCCTGCTGCTCGAACGCCAGTTCCGACTGCGCTGGGGCTCGGCCTTCGGCGTCTACCTGATCTGGTACGGCGCCGGCCGCACGGTGTTCGAATCGATCCGCGTCGACCCGAGCGAGATCTTCTTCGGCCTGCGCACCAACGTCTGGGCCGCGCTGTTCGCCGTCGTCCTCGGCCTGGTCATCATCATCGTGCAGAGCCGCAGGCACACCGGACTCGAACTGAGCCCCTACCTGCCGGGCCGCGAGTGGAAGCCGGTCGACCCTGAGGTAGAATCTGGTGAAACCGATTCCGAGCTCGAGGATCACGGCGATGAGGCTGCTGAACCCGTTGAATCACGCGACGTCGACGCCACAAGCACAACCGACTCCCGCCCCTAACCGAGGTCATCCCACCCGGTCCACGGTTTCCGCCCCACATTTCGGGCGGCCGGCATCTCCTCTTCCCGCGGGCCAACGTCGTCCCCACCTGCCAGTCATTTTGTGAGGACGGTCTAATGACGCAGCAACCTCTCTTCTCCCGGTTCAGTAGTGTTCCCGCAGCCCAGGGGCTCTACAACCCGCACGACGAACGCGACGCCTGTGGTCTCGCCATGGTCGCCACCCTGCGGGGGACGGCCGGACACGACATCATCACGCGCGCCCTCGACGCCCTGCGCAACCTCGAGCACCGCGGTGCCGTCGGCTCCGACGCCGGAACGGGCGACGGTGCCGGCATCGTCACCCAGATCCCCGACGAGTTCTTCAGGGCAGTCTCGACGTTCGAGCTGCCCGAAGCGGGCCGCTACGCCGTCGGCAACGTGTTCCTGCCCACAGAGCCCACCGGCCGCTCAGCGGTCAAGGGCGCCATCGAAGCCATCGCGAAAGAAGAGAGCCTCGTCGTTCTCGGCTGGCGCGAGGTTCCCGTGCGCCCCGACGAGGTCGGCAACCTGGCGCGCGCCGCGATGCCCGCCATCCAGCAGCTCTACGTGTCGAGCGCGCTCACCGGCGAAGACGGACTGGCGCGCACCGGCATCCACCTGGACCGCCAGGCCGTGCGGCTGCGGAAGCGCGCCGAGCGCGAACTGGACACCTACTTCGCGTCGCTGTCCTGCCGCACCATCGTCTACAAGGGCATGGTCACCACCCTGCAGCTGGAGCCGTTCTACCCCGACCTCTCCGACGAACGCTTCACCTCGAAGCTGGCGCTGGTGCACTCGCGGTACTCCACCAACACGTTCCCGTCCTGGCCGCTCGCCCAGCCGTTCCGCATGATCGCTCACAACGGCGAGATCAACACCGTGCAGGGCAACCGCAACTGGATGCGCGCACGCCAGTCGCAGCTTGAATCCGAACTGCTCGGCGACCTCGGTCCGCTGTTCCCGATCGTGACTCCCGGCGCCAGCGACTCGGCCTCCTTCGACGAGGTCGTCGAGCTCCTCAGCCTGTCCGGCCGGTCACTGCCGCACGCCGTCATGATGATGGTGCCAGAGGCCTGGGAGAACCAGCCGGGGCTCGACCGCGACCGCCGGGCGTTCTACGAGTACCACTCGATGCTGATGGAGCCGTGGGACGGCCCCGCCGCCATCGTCTTCACCGACGGCACCCTCGTCGGCGCCACCCTCGACCGCAACGGCCTGCGGCCCGGGCGCTACGTGATCACCGACGACGGCCTCGTGGTGCTCGCCAGCGAGATCGGCGTCCTCGACGTCGACCCGGCCCGCGTCGTGCGCAAGGGCCGCCTGCAGCCCGGCAAGATGTTCCTCGTCGACACCGAGGCGGGCCGCATCATCGAGGACGAAGAAGTCAAGGGCGAGCTCGCCGCGAGCGAGCCATGGGGCTCCTGGCTCGACGCCGGACGGATCAACCTCAAGGACCTGCCGGAGCGTGAGCACATCGTGCACCCGCCGGCATCCGTCGTGCGCCGCCAGCGCACCTTCGGCTACACCGAAGAGGAGGTGCGCATCCTGCTCGCCCCGATGGCGCGCACCGGAGCCGAACCGCTCGGCGCCATGGGCAGCGACACGCCCATCGCCGTGCTCAGCGAACGTCCCCGGCTGTTGTTCGACTACTTCACCCAGCAGTTCGCCCAGGTGACGAACCCGCCGCTGGACTCGATCAGGGAGGAAGTGGTCACGAGCCTCAAGCTCGGCCTCGGCCCCGAACTGAACCTGCTGTCCGCGGGACCCGCGCACGCGCGCCAGGTGGTCCTCGACTTCCCGGTGATCGACAACGACGAGCTGGCCAAGATCCAGCACATCGACACGTCGCCAGGCAGCCGCACCACCACGACCATCCGCGGGCTGTACAGGTTCGACGACGGCCCCGGCGCGCTCTCCAGCCGCATCGAGGAGATGTGCCACGAGGTCGACGCGGCCATCGAGGCCGGCGCGCTGTTCATCGTGCTGTCCGACCGGGACAGCTCGAAGGACCTCGCCCCGATCCCGTCGCTGCTGATGATCGCCGCCGTGCACCACCACCTCATCCGCACCGAGAACCGCCTCAAGGTGGGCATCGTGGTCGAGGCCGGCGACGTGCGCGAGGTGCACCACGTGGCGCTGCTGATCGGCTACGGCGCCAGCGCGGTCAACCCGTACCTGGCCATGGAGACCTGTGAGGATCTCGTCCGCAGCGGCTTCATCACCACTGTCACGCCCGAAAAGGCCGTGAAGAATGTGATCAAGGCGCTCGGCAAGGGTGTCCTCAAGATCATGTCCAAGATGGGCATCTCCACGGTGTCGTCCTACGCCGGCGCGCAGACCTTCGAAGCCGTCGGACTCAGCCAGGAGTTCATCGACCAGTACTTCACCGGCACCACGAGCAAGCTCGGCGGCGTCGGCATCGACGTCATCGCGGCCGAGAACCTCGAACGCTATGCCGGCGCGTACCCGCAGGATGCGGCGGTCACCGTGCACGAACGCCTCGCGACCGGTGGCGAGTACCAGTGGCGCCGCGACGGCTCCCCGCACCTGTTCAACCCGGAGACCATCTTCAGGTTGCAGCACTCCACCCGGACCCGCCGCTACGACATCTTCAAGGAGTACACCAAGCTCGTCGACGACCAGTCGGAGAGCCTGATGACCCTGCGCGGCATGTTCGCGTTCAATGTCGGCCAGCGGAAGGCTGTCCCGATCGACGAGGTCGAATCTGTCGCGTCGATCGTGAAGAAGTTCTCCACCGGGGCGATGAGCTACGGCTCCATCTCCCAGGAGGCGCACGAGACCCTGGCCATCGCCATGAACCGGCTGGGCGGCAAGTCCAACACCGGTGAGGGCGGTGAAGACCTGGACCGGTTGCTCGACCCCGAACGGCGCAGCGCCGTCAAGCAGGTCGCGTCCGGCCGGTTCGGTGTGACGAGCATGTACCTCACCCACGCCGACGACATCCAGATCAAGCTCGCCCAGGGCGCCAAGCCCGGCGAGGGCGGTCAGCTGCCGCCGACGAAGGTGTACCCGTGGGTCGCCCGCACCCGGCACGCCACCGCCGGCGTCGGCCTCATCTCGCCGCCACCGCACCACGACATCTACTCCATCGAAGACCTCAAACAGCTGATCTTCGACCTCAAACGGGCCAACCCGACGGCGCGCATCCACACCAAGCTGGTCAGCCAGTCCGGTATCGGCGCCGTCGCAGCCGGCGTCGCCAAGGCGCTGTCCGACGTGATCCTGGTCTCCGGACACGACGGCGGCACCGGCGCGAGCCCGCTCAACTCGCTCAAGCACGCCGGCACACCCTGGGAGCTCGGCCTGGCCGAAACCCAGCAGACGCTCATGCTCAACGGGATGCGCGACCGCGTCGTGCTTCAGGTCGACGGCCAGCTCAAGACCGGCCGGGATGTCGTCATCGGCGCCCTGCTCGGCGCTGAAGAGTTCGGTTTCGCAACCGCCCCGCTCATCGTGGAGGGCTGCATCATGATGCGGGTCTGCCACCTGGACACCTGCCCCGTCGGCGTCGCCACGCAGAACCCCGAGCTGCGCAAGCGGTTCAGCGGCAAGGCCGACTATGTCGTGAACTTCTTCGAGTTCATCGCCCAGGAGGTGCGGGAGTACCTCGCCGAGCTCGGTTTCCGCAGCCTGGAAGAGGCCACCGGCCGTAAGGAACTGCTGAACGTGAACGGCGCCCTCAACCACTGGAAGGCATCAGGGCTCAACCTGGCGCCGATCCTGGTCGGCCCCGACTTCTCTGCCGGCGAACCCCGCCAGTCCCGCCGGGAGCAGGAGCACGAGCTGGAGAAGCACTTCGACAACGAGCTCATCCGCCAAAGCGCCAACGTGCTCGAGCACGGCGGCGACATCAAGATCGCACTGCCCATCCGCAACACCGAACGCGCCGTCGGCACCATGCTCGGCCACGAGGTGACCCTGCGGCACGGCGAGAACGGCCTGCCGGCCGGCTCGATCGATGTGACCCTGACCGGGTCGGCCGGGCAGTCCTTCGGGGCATTCCTGCCCAGCGGGATCACCCTGCGTCTCGAGGGCGACTCGAACGACTACGTCGGCAAGGGCCTGTCCGGCGGACAGATCGTCGTTCGCCCCGACCGCGGGAGCGTCTTCGCCGCCGAGGAGAACGTGATCGCCGGCAACGTCATCGGCTACGGTGCGACGCTGGGCAGCATGTTCATCCGCGGCATCGTGGGAGAACGCTTCCTGGTGCGCAACTCCGGTGCCACCGCCGTCGTCGAAGGCGTCGGCGACCACGCCCTCGAGTACATGACGGGTGGCCTCGCCGTGATCCTCGGCGAGACCGGCCGGAACCTCGGTGCGGGCATGTCCGGTGGAACCGCGTACATCTACAAGCTGCGCTCGGAACTGGTCAACCGCGACTCGCTGGACTCCGGCGAACTCACGCTGCTGCCTCTCGGCAGCGCCGACATCGAGATCGTCAGCGACCTGCTCGAACAGCACCTCGCGCAGACCGACTCCGTGCTCGCTGCGCGGCTGCTCGCCGACCGCGACACGACAATGAAGAACTTCGTCAAAGTACTGCCGCGTGACTACGCGGCCGTCCTGGCGACCAGGCAGAGCGCCGTCGCCGAGGGGCTCGACCCCGACGGCGACGTGGTCTGGAACCGCATCTTGGAGGTAACCAATGGCTGACCCGAAAGGATTCCTGAAGACCACGGAGCGGGAACTCCCGCCCCGTCGTCCGGTGTCCATCCGTTTGATGGACTGGAAAGAGGTCTACGAGGCCGGCGACTCCGCCGTGCTCAAGCGCCAGGCCGGTCGCTGCATGGACTGCGGCGTGCCGTTCTGCCACCAGGGCTGCCCGCTGGGCAACCTGATCCCGGAGTGGAACGACCTCACCTGGCGTGACGAGGGCCGGCAGGCCATCGAACGGCTGCACGCCACCAACAACTTCCCGGAGTTCACCGGCCGGCTCTGCCCCGCACCCTGCGAGTCGGCGTGCGTGCTCGGCATCAACCAGCCAGCCGTGACGATCAAGCAGGTCGAAGTCTCGATCATCGACCAGGCCTTCGCGGAAGGCTGGGTCACCCCCCAGCCCCCCGGACGGCTCACCGGCAAGACCATCGCCGTCGTCGGCTCCGGCCCGGCCGGGCTCGCAGCGGCCCAGCAGCTCACCCGAGCCGGCCACACCGTGGCCGTTTTCGAGCGAGACGACCGCATCGGCGGGCTGCTGCGTTACGGGATCCCCGACTTCAAGATGGAAAAGAAGCACCTCGACGGCCGTCTCGCCCAGATGACCGCTGAAGGCACCCGGTTCCGCGCCGGCGTCAACATCGGTGTGGACATCACCTGGGCCGATCTGCGGGCACGGTACGACGCCGTCGTCATCGCGACGGGCGCGATGGTTCCCCGCGACCTGCCCATCCCCGGCCGCGACCTGCCCGGCGTGCACTTCGCCATGGAATACCTCGTTCAGCAGAACAAGGTGGGCGCTGGCGACACCGTCGACAACCAGATCATCGCTGAAGGCAAGCACGTCGTTGTCCTCGGCGGCGGTGACACCGGCGCGGACTGCATCGGCACAGCCCACCGCCAGCTCGCCGCCTCCGTGACCAACCTCGCCATCGGCAAGCAGCCGGGCGACAGTCGGCCGGAGCACCAGCCCTGGCCGATGTCCCCGACCCTGTTCGAGGTCTCCAGCGCCCACGAAGAGGGCGGCACCCGGCAGTACCTCGCGTCGACGATCGAATTCCTGGCCAACGAGGCCGGCGAAGTGCGCGCCATCCGCGTCGCTGAGACCGAATACCTCGACGGCCGGCGTGTCCCCAAGGCCGGAACCGAAAGAGAAATTCCCGCCGATCTGGTGTTGCTGGCACTGGGTTTCACAGGCCCCGACAGCACCGAACTGACCCATGAGCTGCACTTACCGCTCGACGACCGGAGTAATGTCGTGCGTGATAGTGATTACCAGACCAGCCACGAGGGTGTATTCGTTGCCGGAGATGCAGGCCGAGGTCAGTCGCTCATCGTATGGGCGATCGCCGAAGGGCGCGCTGCCGCGGCAGCCGTCGATCGGTTTCTCGAAGGCGAGACTCAACTGCCCGCCCCGGTGAAGCCGACGGATCATTCGTTTGCCATCTGAGCGTACGAACTGAATTCCGCTGCCCATTTCTCCACCCAACCGAACGCACAAATGCGCCATACCGGCGCGGAAACCGGAGATCCACCAGTTATGAGACGCGCGAAAATCGTCGCCACCCTCGGGCCGGCAGCATCAAGCTATGAGCAGATCCGCGCCATTATCGACGCCGGCGTCGACGTCTGCCGCATGAACCTGAGCCACGGCGACTACACAGTGCACGAGGGCGTCTACGCCAACGTGCGCAAGGCCGCGAACGACTCCGGCCGCGCCGTCGCGGTGATGGTCGACCTGCAGGGTCCGAAGATCCGCCTGGGCAAGTTCGAGGGCGGCCCGTACGACCTCGCCGTCGGCGACATCTTCAAGATCACCACCGAAGACATCCTCGGCACCAAGGAACTGTCCGGCACGACCTACAAGGGCCTGCCGAACGACGTCAAGACGGGCGACTTCCTGCTCATCGACGACGGCAAGGTCAAGGTCGAGGTCGTCGAGACCGACGGCACCGTCGTGACCACCCAGGTCATCGTCGCCGGCCCGGTGTCGAACAACAAGGGCATCAACCTGCCCGGCGTTGCCGTCAACGTTCCCGCCCTGTCCGAAAAGGACGAGGCGGACCTGCGTTGGGGCCTGCGTCTCGGCACCGACCTCATCGCGCTGTCCTTCGTGCGCAATGCGGCCGACATCGACCGGGTGCACGAGATCATGGCAGAGGAGGGCCGCAAGGTTCCCGTCATCGCCAAGATCGAGAAGCCGCAGGCCGTCGAGGCCCTCGAGGGCATCGTCGACGCCTTCGACGCGATCATGGTCGCCCGTGGCGACCTGGGCGTCGAGCTTCCGCTCGAAGCCGTTCCGATCGTGCAGAAGCACGCCGTGGAGCTGGCCCGCCGGATGGCGAAGCCCGTCATCGTGGCGACGCAGATGCTCGAATCGATGATCCACAGCCCCGTTCCGACGCGCGCGGAGACGTCCGACGTCGCCAACGCCGTTCTCGACGGCGCTGACGCGGTCATGCTCAGTGGCGAGACCAGCGTCGGCGAGTACCCGGTGGTCACCGTTCAGACGATGGCCCGCATCGTGTCCTCGACCGAGGAGCACGGCCTGGAGCGGATCGCACCGCTCACCAACAAGCCGCGCACCCAGGGCGGCGCCATCACGCTGGCCGCCATCGAGGTCGCCGAGTTCGTCGAGGCCAAGTACCTCTGCATCTTCACCGAGTCCGGAGACTCCGCGCGACGCATGTCGCGCCTGCGCTCCTCGATTCCGATGCTGGCCTTCACGCCGGACGCCGGCATCCGCCGTCGCCTCGCCCTCACCTGGGGCGTGCAGACCTACCTCGTCGACCCGGTCACCCACACCGACTCGATGTTCGGTCAGGTCGACGACATCCTGCTCGGCCAGGGCCTGGCTGAAATCGGCGACAAGGTCGTTGTGATCTCCGGTTCCCCTCCCGGAATCGCCGGCTCCACTAACGACATCCGGGTTCACCGCATCGGTGACGCCCACAACGGTGTCGCTCCGGCGTACGCCCAGCAGTAGACAGCAGCACCCACCGGCACCATCCGGTGTGACACGGCCCCGCGGAACACTCCGCGGGGCCGTTGTCGTCTATCCGACCGGCACCCCCGGCCCGATGCCGCTGAACAGCCGTGCAGGCCCGATGAGCGCCCGTGCAGCCCGATGGCGGCCACGGTTGCGAAATCGGCACAGCGACGGCTGAGCGGGGCGTGTGCGGCCGCTGGGAGCCGGGTGCGAATACCGGGGGAAGCCGTGCGGGGGAGAGACACCGCATGCCCGCCGCCGGGGTGAAACCGGGGGACGGGCATGCGGTGAAGTGGTACCGGTGGTGGGACTCGAACCCACACGTCCTTGCGAACAAAGCATTTTGAGTGCTCCGCGTCTGCCATTCCGCCACACCGGCTCACAACACCTGCACCAGAATACCGTAGGCTTTTGGCTGTGACCGACCAAGAGACAACTCCAGTACCCCCCCGCCGCGTCGTCGTAGCGGAGGATGAATCCCTCATCAGGCTCGACATCGTCGAGATCCTCCGAGACAACGGATTCGAGGTCGTTGGCGAAGCCGGCGACGGCGAGACCGCCGTGGCCCTCGCCACAGAGCTCCGCCCCGACCTGGTGATCATGGACGTCAAGATGCCGCACCTCGACGGCATCTCCGCCGCGGAGCGCATCACGAAGGCACACATCGCCCCTGTCGTACTGCTGACGGCGTTCAGCCAGAAGGAACTGGTCGAGCGCGCGAGCGAAGCCGGCGCCCTGGCCTACGTGGTCAAGCCCTTCACCCCGAACGACCTGCTGCCCGCGATCGAGATCGCCCTCTCGCGTTACAGCCAGATCATCACCCTCGAGGCCGAGGTTGCTGACCTGGTCGAGCGCTTCGAGACCCGCAAGCTCGTCGACCGGGCCAAGGGCCTGCTCAACGAGAAGATGGGTCTGACCGAACCTGAGGCGTTCCGCTGGATTCAGAAGGCGTCCATGGACCGCCGCCTGACCATGCACGACGTCGCCCAGGCCATCATCGAGCAGCTCTCAGCCAAGAAGTAGCTCAAGCCAAGAAGTAGCTCGAGCCAAGAAACAGCTCGCGCCACCACCCCCCGTCACGAAGAAAGCGGGCCCCTCCTCGAGGGGCCCGCTTTTTCGCGGTCGGGGCGGCGTCAGACCGAGGCTGGCCGGTCCATGATCAGGTTGGTGATGCGGATGGTCGAGCAGCGCCGGCCCTTGTCGTCGGTGACCACGATCTCGTGCGTTGTGAGCGTGCGGCCCAGGTGGATCGGCGTGCAGACGGCTGTGACGAATCCGGAGGTGGCCGACCCGGTGTGACTGGCGTTGATCTCGATGCCGATGGCGATCTTGCCGGGGCCCGCGTGCAGATTGGCCGACATCGACCCGAGCGATTCGCCCATGACAACGTATGCGCCGCCGTGCAGCAACATGGCGGGCTGGGTGTTTCCCTCGACGGGCATGCGTGCCACCGCGCGATCGAGGGAGAACTCGGTGAACTCGATGCCCATCTTGTCCGCCAGGTCACCGGCTCCGCGTGCCTTCGTCCAGGCCAGGAAATCGGTGTCGTGCGTGAGCTTGTCGTGCTCGGTCATGGTCACCCTCGTGAGCTCTGCTCAGCCCCATCCGAAAGGCGGCTTGTAGGCTGGGACTGTGTCGGAATCCAAAAAGCCTACCCTGATGATCATCGATGGCCACTCGTTGGCGTACCGGGCGTTCCATGCCCTGCCCATCGACAGTTTCCAAACCCGGGACGGCCAGCACACCAACGCCATCCACGGGTTCCTGTCGATGTTGCTGAGCCTGCTGCGCAACGAGAAGCCGAGCCACATCGCCGTGGCCTTCGACATCTCCCGGTACTCGTTCCGCACCCGGGAGTACCCGGAGTACAAGGGCACCAGGGCTATCACGCCGTCGGAGTTCAAGGGCCAGGTGCCCCTGCTCCAGGAGGCTCTCAAAGCGATGAACATCACCACGCTCACCAAGGACGACTACGAGGCGGACGACATCCTCGCGACGCTGTCGGTGCGCGGCAGCGCCGAGGGCTTCGACGTGTACGTGGTGTCGGGCGACCGGGACACCATCCAACTGGTCAACGAGAGCGTCACCCTGCTCTACCCGGCCAGCCAGGGCGTCTCGGCGCTCACCAGGTACGACCCGGCCAAGGTCCGCGAGAAGTACGGCATCGCCCCCGAGCAGTACCCGGACATCGCCGCGCTGGTGGGGGAGACCAGCGACAACCTGATCGGGATCAGCAAGGTCGGTGAGAAGACCGCCGTCAAGTGGCTGGACCGATTCGGCAGCCTCGACGCGATCCTCGAACACGCCGATGAGATCACCGGTGTCGTCGGTGCCAATCTGCGCGAGCAGAAAGACAATGCGATCCGGAATCGTCGACTCAACCGCCTGGTCACCGACCTCGACCTGCCCGTCGAACTCGACGACCTGGTGCGCGGCCCCATCGACGAGGACGCCGTGCGCGACGTCTTCGGACGGCTGGAATTCCGCACCCTGCTCGATCGGGTCATCAAGCTCGAAGGCAACGGCAACGGCAACGGCAACGGGGACGGCAACGCCGCCGTCGCTCCGGCCGCCCCTGCGCCCGAGGTGCCCGTCGCCGCCAAGGCGCCCGTACAGCGCGAACTGCTCGACGAGGAGCTCGCCACCTGGCTGAACAGGGTGACCACGGCCGGAACGGCGCTCTCCGTCACGGTGGAGTTGCTCGACGGCCTCCCGATCGGCTTCGGCCTCGCCACCGCCACCGAGACCGCCACGGTGGCCTGGCAGCCGGGGCGCGCCGACTACCTGCCGCTCGAAGAGTGGCTCGCCGGCCCAAGCCCCAAGGTCATGCACGATGCCAAACCGCAGGTGAAGGCTCTGCTGCGGGCCGGCCTCACGCTGGACGGACTCGCCATCGACACCCTGGTGGCCGGCTGGCTGCTGCGACCTGGCGGCCCGGACAAGTCCCTCGCTGATCTCGTCACCCGCTACCTGGACGAGACCCTGCCCGTCGTCGACCCCAATCAGCTGGTACCTGACGAGAGCCTGGCCGGCGGCGTCGCTGTCGATTCCTGGTACACGGTGCGCCTGGCGGCGGCACTCGTGGCCCTGCTGGACGAGGGCTCCCGCTCAGTGTTGTCCGACATCGAGATGCCCACCCTGATGACCCTGGCCGGCATGGAACTGGCCGGCGTGGCCGTGGCCCACGACGAGCTGGCCGCACTGTCGACCCAGCTCGGCGACACCGCAGCCGAACTGGCCGCCGGCGCGTACGCCCAGATCGGCCGTGAGGTCAACCTCGGCTCGCCCAAGCAGCTCCAGGAGGTGCTCTTCGACCAGCTGGGGATGCCCCGCACCCGGGCCAACAAGACCGGTTTCACCACGGATGCCGGGGCCCTGGCCGACCTGCAGGCCAGCAACCCGCACCCTTTCCTGGACCTGCTCCTCAAGCACCGTGACGCCACGAAGCTCCGCCAGATCGTCGAGACTCTCGACAAGGCCATCGACGGCACCGGGCGCATCCACACGACCTATGTGCAGATCGGCACCGCCACCGGTCGGATCTCGTCCACCGACCCGAACCTGCAGAACATCCCGGTGCGCACGGAGGAGGGCCGCCGCATCCGCGCCGCCTTCCATGCCGGAGAGGGCAGCGAGAGCCTGCTGACCGCCGACTACTCCCAGATCGAAATGCGGATCATGGCGCACCTCTCCGAGGATGCCGGCCTCATCGAGGCGTTCAACGCCGGGGAAGACCTGCACCGTTTCGTCGGGGCGCGCGTCTTCGGCGTGGCCCCGGAGGATGTCACGGGGGAGATGCGCAACAAGGTCAAGGCCATGTCATACGGCCTGGCCTATGGGCTGAGCGCCTTCGGGCTGTCCAAGCAGCTGCGCATCGAGTCCCGCGAGGCGAAACAGCTCATCGCCGACTATTTCGCCAGGTTCGGCGCCGTGCGCGATTACCTGCGCCGGGTGGTGGAGCAGGCCAAGCTCGACGGGCACACCACCACGATCTTCGGCCGCCGCCGGCCGTTCCCCGAACTGAACAGCCCGAACCGGGTGCTGCGCGACAACGCCGAGCGGGCCGCTCTGAACGCCCCGATCCAGGGTTCGGCCGCCGACCTGATGAAGATCGCCATGAACAACATCGCCGCAGACTTGCGCGACCAGGACCTGGCCAGCCGGATGATGCTGCAGGTGCACGACGAGCTGATCTTCGAGGTCGCACCCGGCGAATGGGATGCCCTGCGCGCCGTGGTCACCCACCGGATGGAAACCGCGGCAGACCTGCTCGTTCCCCTGGACGTACAGGTGGGCAGGGGCGCCAACTGGGACGCCGCCGCCCATTAGCCCATGGTGGTGTCCTAGGCTCTCTGCATGACTCTGAACGAACAGCGGACTCCAACTCCCGTCGACCAGATCGCCGAACAGTGGGTGGACACCCTGGTCGACCTTGACCCGACTGTAGGCACGTACATCGGCCGGTCCAAGGACGGGTCCGGCTTCGCCGACTACTCACCCGACGGGCACAATCGGTACGTGCAGGCGGCCACGGAGGTCATCGGCGCCCTGGACGCCACGCCAGCCGTCGACTCGATCGACGACGTCACCCGCACCGACCTCCGCAGCACCCTCGCGCTCGACCTGGAAAGCTCCGCGGCGGGGCTGCACCTGCGCGACCTCAACGTCATCGCGTCGCCCGCGCAGGAGATCCGCGAGGTCTTCGACCTGATGCCCGCCGGCACAGTCGACGACTGGCAGAACATCTCGGCCAGGCTGAAGGCCGTTCCCGCCGCGATCGACGGCTACATCGAGACGTTGAGGCTGGGCATCGAACAGGGCGTCACGCCCGCCCGCCGCCAGGTGATGGAAGTACTCGGACAGGCCAGGCGCAACGCCGCCAACGACGGGTTCTTCAACCACTTCGTTGCCGAGGCCGGACTCGAGAGCGGATCGCTGCCGGCGTCCCTGGCCACCGACCTCGGTGTGGGCGCTCGTTCCGCCGCGACCGCCTACGAGCGGCTCGCGGCCTTCCTCGCCGACGACCTTGCCCCTCGCGCCACCGAGCAGGACGCCATCGGCCGAGACCTGTACGCGTTGAGCTCCCGCCGCTTCCTCGGCGCCACCATCGACCTCGACGAGACCTACGAGTGGGGCATCCAGGAACTCGCCCGGATGGTGGACGAGCAGGAGAGTGTGGCCAGGCAGATCAAGCCGGGCGCCAGCGTGCTCGAGGCCATCGAATTCCTCGACGGCGATCCGGCCAGGAAGCTCCACGGCACCGACGCGCTGCAGCGCTGGATGCAGGAGACCAGCGACAGGGCCGTGGCCGAACTCGGCGAGAGCCAGTTCGACATCCCCGAAGAGATCCGTCGCCTCGAGTGCATGATCGCGCCCACCCAGGAGGGCGGGATCTACTACACCGGTCCGACCGACGACTTCTCCCGGCCTGGCCGCATGTGGTGGTCAGTGCCCGTCGGCGTCACCGAGTTCGACACCTGGCGGGAACTGACCACGGTCTATCACGAGGGCATCCCCGGCCACCACCTGCAGATCGGCCAGGCCGTGTACAACCGGGCGAAGCTGAACACCTGGCGCCGCCAGCTCGCCGGCACGTCAGGACACGCCGAGGGCTGGGCGCTCTACGCCGAACGGCTGATGGAGCAGCTCGGCTACCTCGACGACCCTGCCGACAGGCTGGGCATGCTCGACGGGCAGCGGATGCGCGCCGCACGCGTGGTGCTGGACATCGGCGTGCACCTGGGCAAGAAGGTGCCCGACGGCTCGCAGACCTGGACCGCGGAATACGCGTTCGACTTCCTGGCGAAAAACGTGAACATGAACGACGGTTTCGTCAAGTTCGAGGTCAACCGCTACCTCGGCTGGCCCGGGCAGGCGCCGTCCTACAAGGTGGGCCAGCGCATCTGGGAGGAACTGCGCGACTCGGCAGCCGCCCAGGCCGGCGCTGATTTCTCGATCAAGGACTTCCACCGCAGGGCCCTCGACCTGGGCGGCGTCGGCCTCGACACCCTCCGCACGGCCCTGCTTCCCTGACCGGCGCACTCCCGTCCCCGGCCCGCTGCGATCAACGCATCGCGCGGTTCGGGTTCACCGCGACATACGCCGTCGGGCGGGTTGCCCGGGGCGCCCGGAAACAGCTAAGCTTTACTGTCACGCTTGTGACGAATTAGCCGTTGCCAGTCGCGGAACTTGAACTTAGATCGCACGTCCCTCCCTTCTGGCCCGAATATGTCCATCCTGGAGCAACTACTACATGACAATCGCAACGACCGAACGGGCACCCAAGCAGGTCGCCATCAACGACATCGGATCTGCTGAAGACTTCCTTGCCGCGGTCGAAAAGACTCTGAAATTCTTCAACGACGGCGACCTCATCGAGGGCACCGTTGTGAAGATCGACCGCGACGAGGTCCTCCTCGACGTCGGCTACAAGACCGAGGGTGTCATCCCCTCCCGCGAGCTCTCCATCAAGCACGACGTCGACCCCTCTGAGGTCGTCAAGGTCGGCGACCTGGTCGAGGCACTCGTTCTTCAGAAGGAAGACAAAGAAGGCCGTCTCATCCTGTCGAAGAAGCGCGCTCAGTACGAGCGTGCATGGGGCGACGTCGAGAAGATCAAGGAATCCGACGGAGTCGTCACCGGTTCGGTCATCGAGGTCGTCAAGGGCGGCCTCATCGTCGACATCGGCCTGCGTGGCTTCCTGCCCGCGTCGCTCATCGAGCTTCGCCGTGTCCGCGACCTGACCCCGTACCTGGGCCAGGAGATCGAGGCCAAGATCCTCGAACTCGACAAGAACCGCAACAACGTGGTCCTGTCGCGTCGCGCGCTGCTCGAGCAGACTCAGTCCGAGAGCCGCACCACCTTCCTCAACAACCTCCAGAAGGGACAGGTCCGCAAGGGCGTCGTCTCGTCGATCGTCAACTTCGGTGCGTTCGTCGACCTGGGTGGCGTTGACGGTCTGGTTCACGTCTCCGAGCTCAGCTGGAAGCACATCGAGCACGCCAGCGAGGTCGTCGAGGTCGGTCAGGAAGTCACCGTCGAGATCCTCGAGGTCGACCTGGACCGCGAGCGCGTCTCCCTGTCCCTCAAGGCGACGCAGGAAGACCCGTGGCAGGTCTTCGCCCGCACCCACGCCATCGGCCAGGTTGCACCGGGTAAGGTCACCAAGCTCGTCCCCTTCGGCGCGTTCGTTCGCGTTGCAGAGGGCATCGAGGGCCTGGTGCACATCTCCGAGCTCTCCGGCAAGCACGTTGAGCTCGCCGAGCAGGTTGTCTCCGTCGGCGACGAGGTGTTCGTCAAGGTCATCGACATCGACCTCGAGCGTCGCCGCATCTCGCTGAGCCTCAAGCAGGCCAACGATGGTGTCGACCCCGAGGGCACCGAGTTCGACCCGGCACTCTACGGAATGCTCACTGAGTACGACGACCAGGGCAACTACAAGTACCCCGAGGGCTTCGACCCGGAGACCAACGAGTGGCGCGAAGGCTTCGAGACCCAGCGCGAGAAGTGGGAGCAGGACTACGCTGCAGCCCAGGCTCGCTGGGAAGCTCACAAGAAGCAGGTCGCATCCGCGAACGACGAGATCATCGCCCCCGGCGATGTCGCGTCCGCCGCTGGCAACTCGTTCTCCAGCGAGACCGCCGGAGCCGGCACCCTCGCCGACGACGAGGCGCTTGCCGCCCTGCGCGAGAAGCTGTCCAGCAACAACTAGGAACACCTTCCCGGCTTCGGCCGGGACACGAACAGGCCGGACCCCACTGGGGCCCGGCCTGTTCCGGTTAACCCCGCCCGCGAGCCGTGAGCTGAACCCCGAAGAATCGGAATCTTCGGGGTCAAACTCACGGCTCGCGAGGTTCTAGCATGGGGGCGTGTACTTGATTGGGTTGACCGGCGGGATCGCATCGGGGAAAAGCACGGTGGCGAAGCGATTCGCCGAGCACGGAGCCGTGGTGATCGACGCCGATCAGCTCGCCCGCGCCGCCGTCGCGCCGGGCACGGATGCGTTGGCCCGCATCGGCGAGATCTTCGGCGACGAGGTCATCGCCGACGACGGCAGCCTCAACCGCGCCAGGCTGGGCTCGATCGTGTTCGGCAACCCCGCCGCACTCAGTGTGCTCAACAAGGTGGTGCACCCTGCCGTGCGCGCTCTCTCGAGCGCGGCCATCGCCGCCGCTGAACGGACCGACCCGCATGCCGTGGTGGTCTACGACGTGCCCCTGCTGGTGGAGGCCTCCGTCGGCCACCCCTTCGACCTGATCGTGGTGGTACACGCCGACGCCGAAACCCGGGTTGCACGCATGGTCGAGCTGCGCGGCATGCCGGAGGCTGACGCCCGCAGCCGCATCGGCGCCCAGGCCGGTGACGCTGACCGCCTCGCGGTCGCCGACGTGGTCATCGACTCGATGGGGTCCCTCGACGACACCCTCGGCCAGGTCGACAGGCTCTGGACCGATCGGCTCAGCGCGCACCAGCTCGGCGCCCACTCCGACACCAGTGTCGGTGGGGCTCCTTAGACTGGAAGCATGGAACCCACCCGCGCCGTTCACCCGTTCGAGGTGGTGAGCGAGTACACCCCCAGCGGCGACCAGCCCGCCGCGATCGCCGAGCTCACCGGCCGCATCAATGCCGGCGAAACCGATATCGTGCTGCTCGGCGCCACCGGCACAGGCAAGTCGGCCACCACGGCCTGGCTCATCGAGCAGGTGCAACGGCCCACACTGGTGCTCGCGCACAACAAGACCCTGGCCGCGCAGCTCGTCAACGAGTTCCGTGAGCTGATGCCCAACAACGCCGTCGAGTACTTCGTCTCGTACTACGACTATTACCAGCCTGAGGCGTATGTGCCGCAGACCGACACCTTCATCGAGAAGGACTCCTCGATCAACGAGGAGGTCGAGCGGCTGCGGCACTCGACCACCACCTCGCTGCTCAGCCGGCGGGACGTCATCGTCGTGTCCACGGTCTCCTGCATCTACGGCCTCGGCACGCCGGAAGGCTATCTCGAGGCCATGGTGGCCCTCCAGGTGGGCCAGAAAGTGGACCGAGACTGGTTGATCCGCAAGTTCGTCGCCATGCAGTACCAACGCAACGACATTGACTTCTCCCGCGGTCACTTCAGGGTGCGCGGCGACACCATCGAGATCATCCCGATGTACGAAGAGCTCGCCATCCGCATCGAGATGTTCGGCGACGAGATCGAAGCGCTGTACAGCCTGCATCCGCTCACCGGCGACGTTGTGAAGAAGCTCGATGCCGTCTCGGTGTTCCCTGGGTCGCACTACGTGGCCAGCACCGACGTCATGCAGCGGGCAATGGGAACGATCCAGGAGGAACTGGCCGAGCGCCTGGGTCAGCTGGAGCGCGAGGGCAAGCTTCTGGAGGCCCAGCGGCTGCGCATGCGCACCAACTTCGACCTCGAGATGATGGAGCAGATCGGTTTCTGCTCGGGCATCGAGAACTATTCCCGGCACATCGACGGTCGAGGCGCCGGGGAAGCAGGAAAATGTCTGCTCGACTACTTTCCCGACGACTTCCTCGTGGTTATCGATGAGTCGCACGTGACCGTGCCGCAGATCGGCGCCATGTACGAGGGGGATTCCTCGCGCAAGCGCACCCTCGTCGAGCATGGCTTCCGGCTGCCCAGCGCTCTGGACAACCGGCCGCTGAAGTGGAACGAGTTCAAGGGCCGCGTCGGCCAGACCGTGTACCTGTCGGCCACGCCGGGTAAGTACGAAATGGGCATCGCCGATGGCATCGTCGAGCAGATCATCCGCCCGACCGGCCTGATCGACCCGCAGATCGTGGTGAAGCCCTCCGCCGGCCAGATCGACGACCTGCTCGAGCAGATCCACCTGCGGGTGGACCGCAACGAGCGTGTGCTCGTGACCACCCTGACCAAGAAGATGGCCGAGGAACTCACCGACTTCCTCACCGAGGCCGGCGTGCGGGTACGTTATCTCCACTCCGACGTCGACACGCTGCGGCGGGTGGAGCTGCTCACCGAGCTGCGCCAGGGACTGTATGACGTGCTGGTGGGCATCAACCTGCTGCGCGAGGGCCTCGACCTGCCCGAGGTCTCCCTGGTGGCGATTCTGGACGCCGACAAGGAAGGCTTCCTGCGGTCGTCGACATCGCTGATCCAGACCATCGGCCGTGCCGCCCGCAACGTGTCCGGAGAGGTGCACATGTACGCCGACCGGATCACCGACTCGATGGCCAGGGCCATCGACGAGACCGACCGTCGCCGGGAGAAGCAGGTCGAGTACAACACCCTGCACGGCATCGACCCGACCCCGCTGCGCAAACGGATTGCCGACATTACCGACGTCCTCGCCCGCGAGGAGGCCGACACCGCCGAGCTGCTTGCCGGCCGCGACGCCCGGCGCCGCAGCCCCACGCCGTCGATGCGGAAAGGCCTGGCCGCCAACGGGGCCAACGACCTCGAGTCGATCATCGCCGATCTCAACGGACAGATGCTCGAGGCCGCCGGTGAGCTCAAGTTCGAGCTCGCCGCCCGACTGCGTGACGAGGTCTCCGAACTCAAGCGGGAGCTGCGCCAAATGGAGAAGGCCGGCCACCTGGGCTAACCGCGCCGGGAGCCGCGCCGGCGGCTCCCAGTGCGGCTCCCGGTGGCACAGCAGTGTCGGTGGCACTGCATAGACTCGAATGGTGTCAATTTCCCAGGTAGAGCACGGCTCTCAACTCAGTGTCCGCGGTGCACGCGTGCACAATCTGCACAACGTCAACCTCGACATCCCGCGCGACTCGCTCGTGGTGTTCACCGGCCTCTCCGGATCCGGCAAATCATCATTGGCCTTCGACACCATCTTCGCCGAGGGCCAGCGCCGCTACGTCGAATCGCTGTCGGCCTACGCCCGGCAATTCCTCGGTCAGGTCGACCGCCCTGACGTCGACTTCATCGAGGGCCTGAGCCCGGCCGTGTCGATCGACCAGAAGTCCACCAACCGCAACCCGCGGTCCACGGTGGGTACCATCACCGAGATCTACGACTACATGCGCCTGCTCTGGGCGCGCATCGGCGTGCCGCACTGCGCGATCTGCGGGGAGATCATCCAGTCCCAGACCGTGCAGCAGATCGCCGACCAGCTGATGGAGATGGAGACCGGGGTCCGGTATCAGATCCTCAGCCCCGTCGTCTCGCAGAAGAAGGGCGAATTCGTCGACCTGTTCAAGGAGCTCGCCGCAGCCGGCTACTCCCGCGCCATGGTCGACGGCACCCAGATCCAGCTGAACGAACCGCCCACCCTCAAGAAGCAGGTCAAGCACGACATCTCCGTCGTCGTCGACCGCCTCGTGGCCGGCCCCGACCTGCTCAGCCGGCTCACCGACTCGCTCGAGACGGCGCTCAAACTCACCGACGGCCTCGTGCAGGTCAACTACGTCGACCTCACCGGAGACGACGCCTGGGAGAGCTACTCCGAGAAGCTGTCCTGCCCGAACAACCACCCGGTTCAGCTCACCGAGATCGAGCCGCGCACGTTCTCGTTCAACGCACCGTTCGGCGCCTGCCCCGAGTGCTCCGGCCTCGGCACCCGGATGTCCGTCGACGAAGACCTGCTGCTCGGTGACCCGTCGCTCAGCATCGCCGAAGGCGTCGTGCTGCCCTGGACCACCCAGGGCAAGGGCCTGTTCCAGTACTACGAGAAGCTCCTCGACGGCCTCGCCCGCGACCTCAAGTTCTCGCTCGACACCCCCTGGAAGAAGCTTCCGGAGGAGGTGCGCACCGCGGTCATGCGCGGCGACAACTTCGAGGTCAAGGTGAAGTGGAAGAACCGCTATGGCCGGGAGATGAGCTACACCTCCGGCTTCGAAGGCGTGGTTCCCTACATCGAACGCCAGTTCCTCCAGGCCGAGACCGACACCCAGCGCCAGCGCTGGGGAGAATACCTGCGTGAGGTCGACTGCCCCGTCTGCGACGGCACCCGGCTCAAGCCCGAGGTGCTCGCCGTTCTTGTGCACGAGAAGAGCATCGCGGACATCTGCCGGCTCAGCCTGTCCGATGCCCGGTCGTTCATGGACAAGCTCGAACTGACCGACCGGGAGAAGACCATCGCGGCCCAGGTGCTGCGCGAGATCAAGGTGCGCCTGGACTTCCTCCTCCAGGTGGGCCTGAACTACCTCAGCCTGGCCCGCGCGGCCGGCACCCTCTCCGGCGGCGAGGCGCAGCGCATCCGCCTGGCCACTCAGATCGGTTCGGGGCTCACCGGTGTGCTGTACGTGCTCGACGAGCCCAGTATCGGCCTGCACCAGCGCGACAACCGGCGCCTCATCGAGACCCTCGTGGCCCTGCGTGACCTCGGCAACACCCTGATCGTGGTCGAGCACGACGAGGACACCATCAAGACCGCCGACTGGGTCGTCGACATCGGCCCTGGCGCCGGTGTCAACGGCGGCCACGTGGTGCACTCCGGGTCGTACGAGGACCTGCTCACCAACACGAAGTCGCTCACCAGCGACTACCTGTCCGGCCGCAAGTCGATCGCCACGCCGACGACACGACGGCCGCTCGACCCCGAGCGGGAGATCACCGTCGTTGGCGCAGAGGCCAACAACCTCAGGAAGGTCACGGTCAAGTTCCCGCTGGGCGTCTTCACCGCCGTCACCGGCGTGAGCGGCTCCGGCAAGTCCTCGCTCGTCAACGACGTGCTCTACCGGGTGCTCGCCAACCGGCTGAACGGTGCCCGCAAGCTGCCCGGCCGGCACACCAAGGTCACCGGCCTCGACCAGCTGGACAAGGTCATCCACGTCGACCAGGCCCCGATCGGGCGCACCCCGCGCTCGAACCCGGCCACCTACACCGGCGTGTTCGACAAGATCCGCACGCTGTTCGCCGAGACCATGGAGGCCAAGGCCCGCGGCTACCTGCCCGGCCGGTTCAGCTTCAACGTCAAGGGCGGCCGCTGCGAGGCCTGCTCGGGCGACGGCACCATCAAGATCGAGATGAACTTCCTGCCGGATGTGTACGTGGCCTGCGAGGTCTGCGGGGGCGCACGGTACAACCGCGACACCCTCACCGTGCACTACAAGGGCAAGAACATCGCCGAGGTCCTCGACATGCCGATCAGCGAGGCGGCCGAGTTCTTCGAACCGATCTCCTCGATCCACCGGTTCTTGAAGACCCTCGTCGAGGTGGGCCTCGGCTACGTGCGCCTCGGCCAGAGCGCCACGACGCTCTCCGGCGGGGAGGCCCAGCGGGTCAAGCTCGCCACGGAACTGCAGCGCCGCTCCAACGGGCGCAGCGTGTACGTGCTCGACGAGCCGACCACCGGTCTGCACTTCGAAGACGTGCGGAAGCTTCTCCTGGTGCTCAACAGTCTCGTCGACAAGGGAAACACCGTCATCGTGATCGAGCACAACCTCGATGTGATCAAGTCCGCGGACTGGGTCATCGACCTGGGCCCAGAGGGCGGTTCAGGCGGCGGCAAGGTGCTGGCGACCGGTACCCCCGAGCACGTAGCCGGCGTGAAGAAGAGCCACACCGGAATGTTCCTGAAGGAGGTCCTCGCCGGGCGCTAGGCGGAGGAAGACCATGTCTGATGCGTTGAGCTATCGCCCGAAACCGGGCGAAATCCCCACCGAACCCGGGGTCTACAGGTTCCGTGACGCCTCCCGCCGGGTGCTCTATGTGGGCAAGGCGAAGAACCTCCGCGCCCGGCTGAGCAACTACTTCGCCCCGCTGAGCAGCCTGCACGACCGCACCCGGCGGATGGTGACCACGGCGACGAGCGTCGAATGGACGACGGTCGGCACCGAAGTCGAGGCGCTGCAACTCGAGTGGACCTGGATCAACGAGTTCGATCCGCCGTTCAATGTGCAGTTCAAGGACGACAAGTCCTACCCGTACCTCGCGGTGACCCTCGCCGACGAGGCCCCGCGGGCCCTGGTGACCCGCACCACGGGCATCAAGGGCGCGCGGTACTTCGGCCCGTACCCCAAGGTGTGGGCCGTGCACGAGACCATCGACCTGATGCTCAAGGCCTTCCCGATCCGCACCTGCAACAACTCCAACTACAAACGCGCCATGCAGTCGGGCAAGCCGTGCTTCGCCGGTCAGATCGGCCGTTGCTTCGGCCCCTGCTCCGGCAAGGTGGGCATCGAGGAACACCGCAAGACCGTCAACGAGTTCGTGAGCTTCATGGGGAGCCAGGACCGCAAGCTGATCAACACCCTCGTCGCGCAGATGAAGGATGCCGCGCTCGCGCAGGACTACGAGCTGGCCGCCCGACGCCGCGACCAGGTCAAGGCGCTCGAAGCGGTGCTCGAGAAGAGCGCGGTGGTGCTGCGCGACAACGTGGACATCGACCTCTTCGCGATCGAACAGGACGAGTTGGCTGCGGCCGTGCAGCTGTTCATCGTGCGTGGCGGTCGCATCCGTGGTGTGCACGGCTGGGTGGTCGACAAGGAACTCGACCTGTCCATGAGCGAACTCATCGATTCGACCATGCAGACCGCGTACACCGGCGGCGCCGTGCCGCCGCGGGAGATCGTGCTGCCGGAGCTGCCGGACGACGCCGACGCTCTCGAGGGCTGGCTCGGCGAGATCGCGCACCGCAAGGTGCGTCTCGTGGCCGCCCAGCGCGGGGAGAAGGCGGCTCTGCTCGCCACCGCGGCGCAGAACGCCAAACAGGCGCTGATGCTCTACAAGACCCGGCGCAGCTCGGACTTCGTCGCCCGGTCCAAGGCCCTCGAGGACCTCCAGGAGGCCCTGGGCATGGAGACCGCTCCGCTGCGGATGGAATGCTACGACGCATCGCACCTGGGCGGAACGAACATCGTGGCCTCGATGGTGGTCTTCGAAGACGGCCTGCCGCGCAAGGACGAGTACCGCCGCTTCAGCGTTCCCGAGTCCACCGACGACACCGACTCCCTCTACCGCGTGCTCACCCGGCGGCTGGCGTACCTGGTGCCCAATGACGCCACCCCGGAGGCGCTGCCGAAGGGCGGCGTCATTACCCTGACCGATGGAGACGATCCCCTCGTCGACCCGGCCCCCGATGAGTCGGCGGCAGGCCCGGCCGTCGACGCCGACAGCCCTGAGGTCGCCGCCAAGCGCAAGAAGTTCCGGTACCAGCCCAATCTCCTGATCGTCGACGGCGGCCAACCTCAGGTCGCCGCGGCGGCCAGGGCGCTGCGCGAGTCCGGGGTGGAAGGGATCACCCTGTGCGGCATCGCCAAGCGTCTCGAGGAGATCTGGCTGCCGGACTCCGACTATCCGGTCATCCTGCCGCGCAACAGCGACGCCCTGTTCCTGATCCAGCGCATCCGCGACGAGGCTCACCGCTTCGCGATCACCCACCAACGGGCCAGGCGCAAGCGCGATATCAACACAGTTCTCGGTGAAATCCCCGGCCTCGGCCCGGCCCGGATCAAGGTGCTCCTGCAGCACTTCGGCTCTGTCACCCGTCTGCGGGAGGCCTCCGTCGACTCGATCGCCGAGATCAGGGGCATCGGACCGACCCTCGCAGAGGGCATCCACCAGCACCTGCGCGCCTGAAGTCGCCGCCCGGTCGATAGGCTGGACAGACACCCACCTCGACCGAAGGCATAATCCAGCATGAGCACGGAGACCGAGAAGCAGGAGATGCTCATCGTCACCGGCATGTCCGGCGCCGGACGATCGACCGTGGCGAACGCGCTGGAAGACCTCGGCTGGTACGTCGTCGACAACCTGCCGCCGCAGATGCTCCGCCCCCTCGTGGACATGGTCGGCCGGGCCGGCACGAGCCTGCCCAAGATCGCCGCCGTCGTCGACATCCGCGGCCGGGACTTCTTCGGCGACTTCCAAGAACTCGTCCAGGCGCTCCGCACCGGCACCCAGGTGCGCGTCATCTTCCTCGAGGCCCGCGACGACGTACTCGTGCGGCGCTTCGAAGCGGTCAGGCGCCCACATCCGCTGCAGGGCGAAGGCACCATCCTCGACGGCATCTCGGCCGAACGCACCCGGCTGGCGGTCGTGCGCGAATCCTGCGACGTCGTCATCGACACCTCAGACCTCAACATCCACCAGCTGGCCACCACCATCACCGAACGCTTCGCCGCCGAAAACGCGGCCGGCCTGCACCTCACGGTGATGAGCTTCGGGTTCAAGTACGGGCTCCCCACCGACGTGGACATGGTTGCGGACGCCCGCTTCCTGCCCAACCCGTTCTGGATCCCCGACCTGCGCCCGCACACTGGGCTGGACCCCGAAGTCAGCGACTATGTTCTCGGTCAGGAGGGGGCACGGGAGTTCATCGACAACTATGCCGCCGCCATCAGGCCGGTCCTGGCCGGCTACCAGCGCGAGAACAAGCGCCACGCCACCATCGCCATCGGATGCACCGGCGGCAAGCACCGCTCCGTCGCCATGGCGCGGGAACTGGCCAAGCTCCTCCAAGAATTTCCCGGCGTCGCGGTCAGCCTCAAGCACCGCGACCTCGGACGAGAATAACAACAGGCCGCCGCTATCATGATGGCCGGCCCGAACAACAGAATGGACATGACGATTGGCACTCACCATCGACGTCAAAGATGAACTAGCACGCGTCGAGGTCTCGAAAACCACGGTCCGCGCGGCCGAACTGGCGACGATCCTACGTTTCTCCGGCGGCCTGCACATGATCTCCGGCCGCATCGCGATCGAGTCCGAGCTGGACACCCCCCTCCTGGCTCGCCGGGTGCGGAAAGATCTCGCCGAACTCTACGGAGTGCGCAGCGATGTCACCGTTATCACGGCGTCCGGGCTCCGCCGCACCAACCACTACCTGGTGCGGGTACTCGACGGCGGAGAGACCCTGGCGAGGCAGACCGGTCTGCTCGACGCCAGGCGCCGCCCCATCCGCGGGCTGCCGAACCGTTTGACGACCGGCTCCAAGGATGAGATCGCGGCGGTCTGGCGCGGTGCGTTTCTGGCGACAGGCTCGCTCACCGACCCCGGCCGCTCGGCGGCCCTGGAAGTGGTGTGCCCGGGCAACGAGGCCGCGATGGCCATCGTCGGCGCGGCCGGTCGGCTGGGCATCGTCGCCAAGGCCAGGGAAGTACGCGGGGTGCACCGTGTCGTGATCCGTGACGGCGACGCCATCGGCGCGATGCTCGTGCAGATGGGCGCGCAGGAGACCGTGCTCAACTGGGAAGCCCTGCGCCAGCGCCGCGAGGTGCGGGCAACGGCCAACCGCCTGGTCAACTTCGACGACGCCAACCTGCGCCGCTCGGCACAGGCAGCCGTCGCGGCGTGCGCCAGGGTCGACAGGGCCATGGAGATCCTCGGCGACGACATCCCCGAGCACCTCAGGTACGCGGGGGAGCTGCGGTTGTCCTTCCGCGATTCCAGCCTCGACGAACTCGGCCACCACGCCGATCCGCCGATGACGAAGGACGCCGTCGCCGGCCGGATCCGCCGGCTTCTGGCCATGGCCGACAAGAAGGCCGTCGACCTGGGCATCCCTGGAACCGACGCGAACCTCCCCGCCGACCTCGACGACGTCTGAACTCTCACCGGTGCCTCTGCCGGGCCCCCGTCCGGGGGAAGAGGGGACTAACGTCCCCTGTTCACCTGAGTAGACTAAAAAGGTCACTTACAGTGCAGATGGCGTGAGAAATCGCGCCGCTGCCACATAAATGAGGAGATACGAGCTATGGCCGAATACACCCTGCCTGAACTGGCTTACGACTACTTGGCGCTCGCGCCGAGCATCAGCGGCACCATCATGGAGCTCCACCACAGCAAGCACCACCAGGCTTACGTGACCGGAGCGAACACCGCGCTCGCCCAGCTGGCAGAGGCCCGGGATTCCGGCAGCCTTGTGTACGTCAACAAGCTCGAGAAGGACCTTGCGTTCAATCTCGGCGGCCACGTCAACCACTCGATCTTCTGGACGAACATGTCCCCGAACGGCGGCGACAAGCCCGTTGGCGAACTCGCCAGCGCGATCGATGACTTCTTCGGGTCCTTCGACAAGTTCCAGGCTCACTTCGCGGCCACCGCGATGGGCGTGCAGGGCTCCGGCTGGTCGGTGCTGGCCTGGGATTCGATCGGGCAGCGCCTGATCATCCAGCAGTTCTTCGACCAGCAGGCGAACTTCGCGGCCGGAACCGTTCCCCTCCTCATGCTCGACGTCTGGGAGCACGCGTACTACCTCGACTACCAGAACGTGCGCGCCGACTACGTCAAGGCGTTCTGGAACATCGTCGACTGGGAGAACGTCCAGGCACGCTTCGTCACCGCCAGGGAGAAGACCAGCGGCCTACTGCTGCTGTCCTGACGCGTTCCCCCCTCTAACCTTCAGTTTTTTTCATTCCCATCACCGGCGCCACACGCGCCATCAATAACAGGAGTCATTCGTGTCTGTAAAGATTGGTATTAACGGATTTGGCCGCATCGGCCGCAACTACCTGCGCGCCGCCCTGGCCCAGGGCAGCGACATCGAGATTGTCGCGGTCAACGACCTCACCGACACCAAGACGCTGGCCCACTTGCTCAAATACGACTCCATCACGGGTCGTCTGGACGCCACCGTCTCCGTCGAGGGAGATTCCATCCTCGTCAACGGCAAGCCGATCAAGGTTCTCGCCGAGCGCGACCCGGCCAACCTCCCCTGGGGTGCCCTGGGCGTCGACATCGTGATCGAGTCGACCGGCCGTTTCACCAAGGCTGACGATGCGCGCAAGCACATCACCGCCGGTGCCAAGAAGGTCATCGTCTCCGCTCCCGCCACCGGCGACGTTGCGACGATCGTCATGGGCGTCAACGAGGAGACCTACGACTCCGCGAAGTTCGACATCATCTCGAACGCATCCTGCACCACGAACTGCCTCGCACCGCTGGCCAAGGTCTTCAACGACAACTTCGGCATCAAGAGTGGCCTCATGACCACCATCCACGCCTACACCGCAGACCAGAACCTGCAGGATGGCCCGCACAGCGACCTGCGTCGCGCCCGCGCCGCCGCCGTCAACATCATCCCGACGTCCACCGGTGCCGCCAAGGCCCTGGGCATCGTCCTCCCGGAGCTCGCCGGCAAGCTTGACGGCTTCGCACTGCGCGTACCCGTGCCCACCGGTTCCATCACCGACCTGACCGTCATCGCCGAGAAGCCGGTCACCGTCGAAGCCATCAAGGCCGCGTACAAGGCAGCAGCAGAGGGCCCCCTCAAGGGCATCCTGATGTACACCGAAGACGAGATCGTCTCCAGCGACATCGTCACCGACCCGCACTCCTCGATCTTCGACGCCGGCCTGCTGCGCGTCCTGGGCGACCAGGTCAAGCTGTCCTCCTGGTACGACAACGAGTGGGGCTACTCCAACCGCATGGTTGACCTCACCGAGTTCGTCGCCGAGCGTCTCTAACTAGGGGACACGCAGTGACGCTTCGCACTATCGAATCGCTGGGATCGCTCCACGGCAAGCGCGTCATCGTTCGGTGTGATCTGAACGTTCCGTTGAAAGACGGCCAGATCACCGACGATGGCCGCGTGCGGGCGTCCCTGCCCACCCTCAAGGCTCTGGTCGAGCAGGGTGCCCGTCTGGTGATCGTTTCTCACCTCGGGCGCCCTGACGGCCAGGTCAACCTGAAGTACAGCCTGGCGCCGGTTGCGGCGCGCCTGGCTGAACTGATCGGTTCCCCGGTGGCCTTCGCCACTGACACCGTCGGCGACTCCGCGCAGGCTGCGGTTGCAGCCCTGACGGACGGCGGCATCGTCGTGCTGGAGAACCTCCGCTTCAACGCGGGGGAGACCAGCAAGGTCGAGTCCGAGCGTGTGGCCTTCGCCACTGAGCTCGCGTCCCTCGGTGACGCTCTCGTCTCCGACGGCTTCGGTGTCGTTCACCGCAAGCAGGCCAGCGTCTTCGACCTGGCCCAGATCCTGCCGAGCGCTGCCGGCCTGCTCATCGCAGCAGAGCTCGACGTGCTCGACCGCCTCACCGAGAAGCCGGAGGCGCCGTACACGGTGATCCTCGGCGGCTCGAAGGTGTCGGACAAGCTCGGTGTCATCGGTCACCTGCTTCCGCGGGTGAACTCGCTCCTGATCGGTGGCGGCATGCTGTTCACCTTCCTCGCGGCCCAGGGCCACAAGGTCGGCGCCAGCCTGCTCGAGGTCGACCAGATCGAAACCGTTCGCGGCTACCTCGCCGAGGCCGACCGCCTGGGCGTGAAGATCGTCCTTCCGACCGACGTCGTCGTCGCCTCCAAGTTCGGAGCAGACGCCGAGTACGTCACCACCCCGGCCAACGAGATCGAGGACACCCCGTTCGGCGCAGCCGGACTGGGCCTGGACATCGGTCCGGACACCGCAGCCGCATTCGCCGCGATCATCCGCGACTCGAAGACGGTGTTCTGGAACGGCCCGATGGGCGTGTTCGAGTTGGCACCATTCGCTGACGGCACCCGCACGGTTGCCGCCGCACTCACCGAGGTCAATGGGCTCAGCGTCGTCGGTGGAGGAGACTCCGCCGCGGCCGTGCGCATCCTCGGTTTCAACGATGACCAGTTCGGTCATATTTCTACCGGCGGTGGCGCCAGCCTCGAGTTCCTCGAGGGCAAGCGACTGCCAGGACTGGAGGTCCTCGGATGGCAGTAAACACGCGTGTTCCACTGATCGCAGGCAACTGGAAGATGAACCTGGACCACCTCCAGGCCATCGCTTTCGTCCAGAAGCTTGCCTGGAGCCTCAAGGACGCCGGCCACGACTTCACGTCGACCGAGGTTGCCGTGTTCCCCCCGTTCACCGACCTCCGCAGCGTCCAGACGCTCGTGGCAGCCGACAAGCTGCCCCTCGCGTACGGCGGCCAGGATGTCTCCACTCAGGAGTCCGGCGCATACACCGGCGAGATCTCGGCTGCTTTCCTGGCCGCGCTCGAATGCCAGTACGTGCTCATCGGTCACTCCGAGCGGCGCACCCTGCACAATGAGACCGACGATGTCGTTGCCGCCAAGGTGACGGCAGCGCTTGGACACAACCTGGTTCCGATCATCTGCGTCGGCGAGACCGCCGCAGACCTGGAACTGCACGGCCCGAGCGCCGTCCCCGTTGCTCAGCTGAAGGCAGCCCTTGCCGGAGTCGACAACGCAGCGGACATCGTGGTTGCCTACGAGCCGGTCTGGGCCATCGGCTCCGGCCAGGCGGCAACGCCGGAGCAGGCGGAGCAGGTCGCGGCCGCGCTGCGCCTGACGCTCGCCGAGGTCCTCGGCCAGGACGTGGCCGACAAGACCCGCATCCTCTATGGCGGTTCGGTCAAGGGCGTCAACATCGCCGGCTTCATGAAGGAGCCGAACGTCGATGGTGCCCTCGTCGGCGGTGCCAGCCTGGACATCACCGAGTTCTCCAGCATCGTCCGCTTCCAGAAGCACGTCGGACTGTAGCGTTCACCCGTCGTGCCCCTCGTGAGGGGGGTGCGGCGGGTTTCGTCTGCCGTCAGGCTATAATTGCCAGTGGTCTTGGTGGAGCTCTAGCGCCCATCGTTTTGTGAAAGGTTTCGCGTGGAGATTCTCCAGGTTGTATTGCAGGTCTTGCTCGGTATTACGAGCCTCCTGCTCACCATGCTCATTCTGCTGCACAAGGGACGCGGTGGTGGGCTGTCGGACATGTTCGGCGGCGGCGTCACCTCGAACCTCGGCGCCTCCGGCGTCGCCGAACGTAACCTCAACCGCATCACGATCATCCTGGCCGTACTGTGGATCTCCTGCATCGTCGTGCTGGGCCTGATCACCAAATTCGATACCGGAGCCTGATGTCGGCGCCGGATGAGGACTGCAGCACCACGCGGTCCTAGCCCGGCACAAGCGTCACGCACCAGACTCGCGACCTCGTCGCATCCGGTTTCCCACGGCGGAACCGGACATGAGTGGCATAACCCGAATACGCCGAACAGTTTTTAAGCGGAGGAACACAATGGCATCTGGTGGAAGCGCAATTCGCGGCTCGCGAGTCGGAGCCGGCCCCATGGGCGAGCAGGACCGCGGTTTTCACGCCGATCGCATCCGGGTGTCCTACTGGGACGCTCTCGGCAACGAAACCGTTCGCTACTTCGCCGCGAACCTGCCCGACGAAGAGATCCCCGACACGATCGACTGCCCGTCGTCCGGCCTGCCCGCCGGCCGCGACAAGGAGAACCCGCCGTCGGTGGTCAAGCTCGAACCGTACAAGACGCACCTGGCATACGTGAAGGAGCGCCGCACCGAAGAGGAAGCGGAGTCCCTCCTCGAGGAGGCACTCCAGCAGCTTCGTGTGCGCAGGGGCAAGCTGAGCGCAACGAACTAACCCAGCACAACCAACAGGCTCGACGCATCCCAGGGATGCACGAGAAAAGCGCATCGGTTCCGAGGAACCGATGCGCTTTTCGCGTTGCAGGCGGGCTAGTGAGGCTGCGCGATGAGGTTCTCCGGAACCTCAGCGGCCGCCTCACCATCGACGAAGAAGTCGGTGTAGTGGCGACCACGGATGCCCGCAACGGGAACCTCGTCACGGCTGGCACCGGCCAGGGCCAGGCCGAGGGCCGACGCCTTGTCAGAGCCGGAGACGACGAGCCAGATCCGCTCGGATGAATTGAGCACCCAGCGGGTCAGGCTCACCCGCTCCGGCGGCGGCTTCGGCGAGTTCAACACGGCGATGACCGTGAGATCGTTCTCCCTGATGCCCTGCATGTGCGGGAAGAGCGATGCAATGTGACCATCAGCCCCCACACCGAGGAACGTCACATCGAACTGCGGAACCAGGGCGTCCGGGGCCGCCATGGACTTCAGCTCCGCCGCGTAGCGGTCGGCCGCGGCGTCGAGATCCAAACCCTCATCGGAGGCCGGGTACGTGTGCACGTTCCGGGCCGGGATAGTGATGTGGTCGAGCAGGGCGGTACGCGCCTGCACCTCGTTGCGATCGGAATGCCCGCGGGGAACCCAGCGCTCGTCGCCCCACCAGAAGTCGATCTTGGCCCAGTCGACACTGTCGCGGTCGGGGGACGCGTTGATCGCCTCGAGTACCGCGGTGCCGACGGTGCCGCCGGTGAGGACCACATGGGCGTGGCCTTGTTCGTGCAGGATGTCGGCCATCTTGGTGATGAACCTGGTGGCGACGGAGGCCACGAGGGCGGCCTTGTCGTCGTGCACCAGCACGCGTCTGTCGTGCGTCATGAGCGGGCTCCGGCCGTGTCCTGAGCGGCCAGTGCGCTGGGTCCGGCGAGCTGGGGGAGGCCCTGGGTGATGACCTCGCCGAAGAGCTCGTCGGGGTCCAGCCGGCGCAATTCATCGCTCAGGCAATCCCGCAGGCTGCGGCGCTTGAGGGTGAGGTCCTGCACCGGCTGACCTGACTGGGTGAGCGTGGCGATACCCGGCACCTCACGTTCGAGCGAGATGACTCCGGATGCCCGGGTGAGGTGAACACCGCGGATACCGTTGGAGTTCTCACCCGAGGTGAGTTCGTAGTCCACATTCACCTGCAACGCCAGCTGCAACCAGGCGGCGAGGAGAGTGGTGGACGGGGAGTCCAGGGCGCCGCTGACGGACACCGCCGTGATCGACTCGTACGGTGGCTGGTCGAGCACGGCAGCGAGCTGCGCACGCCAGAGCGTCAGACGCGTCCAAGCGAAGTCGGTGTCACCGGGACGGTAGGTCGTGCAGAGCCGGGTGAGTGCAGCCTGCGGGTCAGCCTGCGCGGACGCGTCGGTGATACGACGGTACGCGATGCGTCCCAGCGGTGATTCTGCCGGCACCTCTGGCGCCTCGCCCGGCCACCAGGCCACGACGGGAGCATCCGGCAGCAGGAGCCCGGTGACGAGGCTTTCCGGGTCGCTGGCGGCATCGCCGTACGCGCGCAGCACGATGACTTCGCTCGCCCCGGCGTCGCCGCCGACACGGATCTCGGCATCGACCCGCGGCTCGCAGGCCGTGGTGACATCCGCCTGGGTCGAGAGAACGATGACGCGCATCGGGTGTTCCCGCGAGGCGTCGTTGGCGGCCTCGATGGCCTCCTCCTCGTGGCCGAGTTCGGCGGCGATGATGAGGGTGAGCACCCGGCCGAGGGCGACAGCGCCGCCCTCTTCCCTGATGCGCACAAGCGCCTTGGAAATCTTGGCGGTGGTGGTGTCCGGCAGATCGACGATCATGGGCGTCTCCAGTTCCGGCCGTCTCGTGACAGCAGTTCGTCGGCTGATGCGGGCCCCCAGGTTCCAGGTCGGTATTGTTCCGGTTGGCCCTGGGTGGTCCAGAACTCTTCGATCGGGTCGAGGATCTTCCACGATAGCTCTACTTCTTCATGGCGGGGGAAGAGGGGCGGGTCGCCGAGCAGCACGTCGAGGATCAGCCGTTCGTAGGCTTCGGGGCTCGCTTCGGTGAAGGCGTGCCCGTAACCGAAGTCCATGGTCACGTCGCGCACCTGCATGCCGACACCGGGGACCTTGGAGCCGAAGCGGATGGTGACGCCCTCGTCGGGTTGAACCCTGATGACCAGGGCGTTCTCACCGAGCGCCGCGGTCTGGCTCTTCTCGAACAGGTACTGCGGGGCCCGCTTGAACACCACGGCGATCTCCGTGACCCGGCGACCGAGGCGCTTGCCGGCGCGCAGGTAGAACGGCACACCGGACCAGCGCCGCGTGTCGATCTCCAGGCGGAGGGCCGCATACGTTTCCGTGAGGGACTCCGGGTTCATGCCGTCCTCTTCGAGGAAGCCGAGGATCTTCTCGCCGCCCTGCCAGCCGCCGGCGTACTGGCCGCGGGCTGTGCCCGTCGCCAGGTCTTCCGGCAGGCGCACGGAGGCGAGCACCTTTTCCTTCTCGGTGCGCAGGTCGGCTGCGTCGAACGAGATCGGCTCTTCCATGGCGGTGAGCGCCAGGAGCTGCAGGAGGTGGTTCTGGATGACGTCGCGCGCGGCACCGATGCCGTCGTAATACCCGGCCCGTCCGCCGACGCCGATGTCCTCGGCCATGGTGATCTGCACGTGGTCGACGTAGTTGGCGTTCCAGATCGGTTCGTACAGCTGGTTCGCGAAGCGCAGCGCCAGGATGTTCTGCACCGTCTCCTTGCCCAGGTAGTGGTCGATGCGGAACACCGAGTCGGCCGGGAAGACCGACTCGACGACGTCGTTCAGTTCGCGTGCCGTCTTCAGATCGCTGCCGAACGGCTTCTCGATGACGACGCGGCGCCACTGGCCGTTCTTCTGCTCGGCCAGGCCGGAGCGGCGCAGCTGTTCGGTGACCTGAGGGAAGGCCTTCGGCGGGATCGACAGGTAGAACGCATGGTTGCCCATGGTTCCACGCTCGCGGTCGAGTTCCTCGATCGTCTCTTTGAGGAGCTCGAATGCGGCGTCGTCATCGAAGGTACCCGGAACGAACCGGATCCCCTCGGCCAACTGCGCCCAGACGTCCTCGTGGAACTCGGTGCGCGCGTACTCCTTGACGGAGTCGTGCACCACCTGCATGAAGTCCTGGTTGTCCCAATCCCGCCGGGCGAACCCGACGAGGGCGAAACCGGGCGGCAACAGCCCTCGGTTCGCCAGGTCATAGACGGCTGGCATGAGTTTCTTCCGCGACAGGTCTCCGGTCACGCCGAAGATGACGAGGCTGGAGGGCCCCGCAATCCGGTTCAGGCGATAGTCGGAGGGTGAACGCAGCGGATTGAACTCCGGGGTGATTTCCACCGGGGACATGCGGCTCCTTAGAAGATAAAGGCAGGGAATAAAGGCGGTGAGGGGCGAAGACTCGACCTAGCGAAGTGCCGCGAACAGAGTGTGGATGTTCGCCGCCGGGTCGGTCAACGTGAGAGTGAGTACCGGACGGCCCTGCTCGGCGAGGACGCTGGCGTCACCAGCGGCCTGAGCCTGGATGAGCTCACCGAAGGTGAACGGGCGATCCGGGATCTCGAGGTCCTCTGCGGGGGTGCTGAGGATCTGCAGGAACACGCCGGTGGGCGTGCCGCCTTTGTGGAACTGTCCGGTGGAGTGCAGGAACCGGGGTCCCCAGCCGAACGTGACCGGACGCTTGGACAACGTCGCCAGGAGTCCGCGGACCTCGGCGAGCTGGGGGAGTGCGAGACGGTCGATGTAGGCCTGCACGGCCACGTACCCGTCGGGTCCGAGTTCCTCGAGCAACGCGTCGACGGCGCTGGCCAGATCGCTGGCGGCACCGATCACGTGCGGGGTTCCGCGCACCTCGATACCGTCGGAGATGAACGCGGCAGGCTCGGGCTCCGGTCGGGAGTCCAGCAGGCCGCGGGCCCTGATCTTGGCTGACTCGACGTCGGGCTGGTCGAACGGGTTGATCCCGAGCAGCCGGCCCGCGACCGCGGTCGCATACTCCCAGACCAGGAACTGTGCGCCGAGTGTTCCGCTGACGCGGATCTCGTCTGCACCGTCATGGGCGGAGAAAACCTCGTCGCCGGCATCGTCCACGACCCGCACGATCTGGACGTCAGGCAGCTGAGCGGTGAGCTCCGGGGCGTCCAGGTCGAGAACAACGGGCAGGATGCCGGTACCGTTCTTGCCGGTGGACTCCGCGATCAGCTGTTCGGCCCAGTCGGCGAGACCCACAATGTGGGTGCCGTCGGCGACGATGGCCAGCTTGTCGCGGCGGGGGCTGGTCGCGGCGATAGCCGCGCCCAGGATAAGTCCCGGGTTGTCCTCGTTGTCGACCGCGAGTGCCAGCGAGACCGATTCGGCCTCGTCCAGCAGCTGGCCGATGTCTATGCCGGCCAGCCCGGACGGCACCAGACCGAACGCGGTGAGCGCCGAGAAGCGCCCGCCCACGGTAGGGTCTGCGGTGAACACCCGGTAGCCCGCCTCGGTGGCGGATGCCTCGAGCGGCGAGCCGGGGTCTGTCACCACGATGATGCGGTCGACGGGGTCGATGCCGATCTCGCGGAAGGCGCGTTCGAACACCCGGCGTTGGCTGTCGGTTTCGACGGTGCCGCCGGACTTCGACGACACCACGAGTGCGGTCGACTCCAGCCGGTCGCTCAGCGCCGCCAGAATCTGGCCGGGGTCGGTGGCGTCGAGGACGGTGAGGTCGACCCCGCTGGTGCGGGTGATGACCTCCGGCGCGAGCGAGGAACCGCCCATACCGGCTAGGGCGATGTGCGTGACGCCCGCGGCGGTCAACTCCTCGCGCAGGGCCAGGATCTCGGCGACGAGCGGGCGCGAGATGGCGACCGATTCGGTCCAGCCCAGTCGTTGACCGGCCTCGTCCTCAGCCTCCTGGCCCCACAGCGCGGGGTCGAGGGAGGTGATGCCAGAGGCGACGAGGTCGTCGACAAGGGTTGGCACTGCGGCGCGAACGGCGTCGGCCGCCGCGCCGCTCACCGAGATCCGAAAGCTCACTTGGCGGCTTCGAGTGCGATGGTCACCGTGTCGAGGAGTTCGTTCCAGGAAATGATGAACTTCGACACGCCTTCCTCTTCGAGCACCTTGGTGACGTCGTCGTAGGAGACGCCCTGGGCGGCGATGGCATCGAGAACGGCGTTGGCCGCGGCGTAGGCGCCGGTGACGGCACCGGCGACGATCACGCCGTGGTCGAAGGTGGCCTCGAGGGTCTTCTCCGGCATGGTGTTGACGACCTCGGGGGCGACGAGCTCGGTCACATAGAGGGTGTCCGGCAGCTCGGCCGACTTGACGCCGGTCGATGCCCAGAGCGGACGCTGCTTGTTGGCACCGGACGCGAGCAGGCCGGCGGCACGCTCGGTCGTGAAGGCCTGCTCGAAGACCTGGTAGGCGAGCTGGGCGTTGGCGACGCCGGCCTTGCTCTGCAGGGCGAGAGCCTCGGCGGTGCCGACGGCGGCGAGACGCTTGTCGATCTCGGTGTCGACGCGCGACACGAAGAACGACGCCACCGAGTGGATCGTGGACAGGTCGATGCCGGCGGCCTTGGCCTTCTCGAGACCGCTGAGGTACGCGTTGATGACGGCGCGGTACCGCTCGAGGCTGAAGATCAGGGTGACGTTGACGCTGATACCCAGCGCGATGGTCTCCGTGATGGCCTCGAGGCCCTCGATGGTCGCGGGGATCTTGATCATCGCGTTGGGGCGGTCGACCTTGGCCCAGAGCTGCTTGGCCTGGGCAAGGGTCTTGTCGGCGTCGCGCGCGAAGCCGGGCTCGACCTCGATCGAGACACGGCCGTCGAAGCCGTTGGTCGTGTCGTAGATCGGGCGGAAAATGTCGCAGGCTGCGGCGACGTCATCCGTGGTGATCTCGAACACAGCGTCGGTGACGTTGGTGCCGGCCGCGGCGAGGGTGGCGACCTGGTCCGCGTAGGCCTCGCCCTTGCTGAGCGCGCCGGCGAAGATCGTCGGGTTGGTGGTGACGCCGACGACGTTCTTCTCTTCGATGAGGGTCGTCAGTCCGCCGGACTGGATGCGCTGACGCGACAGGTCGTCCAGCCAGATGCTGACGCCCGCGGCGGAGAGTGCGGCGGTGGGGGTTGTTTCAGTCATGAAAGTCAAATCTCCTTGAATGCTGCGCTTGTATGGTGTCGCGCTCAGAGCGCGGCGAGGGATTCTTTGGCGGCGGCGACAACGGCCTCCGTGGTGATGCCGAATTCGCGGAACAGGGTCTTGTAGTCGGCCGAGGCACCGAAGTGCTCGATCGAGACGCTGCGGCCGCGGTCGCCGACGTACTTGTTCCAGGTCAACGCGATTCCGGCCTCAATCGATACCCGCGCGGTGATCGCCTTCGGCAGAACTGCCTCACGGTACTCGGCGGACTGCTCTTCGAACCACTCCAGGCTCGGCACGGAGACAACGCGAGCGTTGACGCCATCCGCCTTGAGCGCCTCCCGTGCGTTGACGGCGAGCTGCACTTCGGAGCCGGTGGCGATGAGGATCACGTCGGGCGTGCCGTTCGGCGCTTCGGCGAGGACGTAGGCGCCCTTGGCGACGTTCTTCGCCGAGGCGAAGGTCTCACCGGTCGCGTCACCGTCGCCACGCTCGAACACGGGGATGTTCTGGCGGGTGAGGACGATGCCGGCCGGGCCGTTGCGGCGCTCGAGGATCGTCTTCCAGGCCCAGGACACCTCGTTGGCGTCGCCGGGGCGCACCACGTCGAGTCCGGGGATGGCGCGCAGGGTCGCGAGCTGTTCGATCGGCTGGTGGGTGGGGCCGTCCTCGCCGAGAGCGACGGAGTCGTGCGTCCAGACGAAGATCGACGGTGCCTTCATGAGCGCGGCCAGTCGCACGGCCGGACGCATGTAGTCGCTGAAGATCAGGAACGTGCCACCGAACGGGCGCGTGTTGCCGTGCAGCACGATGCCGTTGAGGATTGCGGCCATCGCGTGCTCGCGGATGCCGAAGTGCAGCACACGTCCGTAAGGGTTACCGGTCCACTCGCCGGTGGAGTGCTCGCTCGGGATGAACGAGGCCGCACCGCCGATGGTGGTGTTGTTCGACTCGGCGAGGTCGGCGGAGCCGCCCCACAGTTCGGGGATGACCGCGCCGAGGGCGGTGAGCACCTTGCCGGACGACGCACGCGTGGACACCTCGGTGCCGGCGGGGAAGACGGGCAGGGCCTCGTCGACGCCCTCGGGCAGGTCGCCGGAGAGGATCCGGTCGAGGAGGATCTTGCGTTCGGGGTTAGCCGCGGCCCAGGCGTCGAAGCGCACGTTCCATTCGGCGTGCACCTCAGCGCCGCGGTCGAGGGCCTTGCGGGTGTGCTCGATGACCTCGTCCGCCACCTCGAAGGTCTTCTCCGGATCGAAACCGAGGATTTCCTTCACGCCGGCGAGTTCCTCGGCGCCCAGAGCGGAGCCGTGGATCTTGCCGGTGTTCTGCTTCTTCGGGCTGGGCCAGCCGATGATGGTCTTGAGGATGATCAGCGACGGCTTGTCGGTGACGGCCTTGGCCGCCTCGATGGCGTCGTTGAGGGCGGCGATGTCTTCGACGTACTCGCCGGTCTTCTTCCAATCGACCGTCTGCACGTGCCAGTGGTACGCGTCGTAGCGGGCCGCGACATCCTCGGTGAAGGCGATGTTGGTGTCGTCCTCGATCGAGATCTGGTTGGAGTCGTAGATCGCGATCAGGTTGCCGAGCTGCTGGTGTCCGGCGAGTGAAGATGCCTCGGAGGTGATGCCCTCCTGCAGGTCGCCGTCGCCGGCGATGACATACACGAACTGGTCGAACGGGCTGGTGCCTGCTTCGGCCTCAGGGTCGAACAGGCCGCGCTCGAAACGCGAGGCGTAGGCGAAACCGACGGCGGATGCGAGGCCCTGGCCGAGCGGGCCTGTGGTGATCTCGACGCCGTCGGTGTGGCCGTATTCCGGGTGTCCAGGGGTCTTGGAGCCCCAGGTGCGCAGGGCCTTGAGGTCGTCGAGCTCGAGGCCGTAACCGCCGAGGTACAACTGCACGTACTGGGTGAGGGAGCTGTGGCCAACCGAGAGGATGAACCGGTCGCGGCCGATCCACTCGTTGTCAGCGGGATCGCGACGCATGACCTTCTGGAACAGCAGGTAGGCGGCCGGCGCAAGGCTCATAGCGGTACCCGGGTGGCCGTTCCCGACCTTTTCCACGGCGTCTGCCGCGAGGATGCGAGCGGTGTCTACCGCCCTGTTGTCGATGGAATCCCACTGCAATGCTGCCACGTGAACTGACCCTTCTGAATCCGTCAAAGGCGGCACGTGTTTGTTCCGCGCCGCTGGAGAGTAATTGCCCGCCGACATCGTTATCGGCATCGAGGTGCGCAGGAGGGGGCCCGTATCAGGTGGCTCACGGATGCATGCACCTTAGATTGGCGAGCCATTCCAGTATAGGGAACCGGACTTGGTGACGTTGTTTCGCGGATATTGCGCCGCTGTCGCACGGCCGAGCGGGCCGTGAGAGGTGGCGGAATGATCTAGAATTACGGCAATATGCGAAGCGCACGAGGAGTTATGGACACCGCCGAACAGACGCCTACCCTCAGCCGGCCGGAGCGAATCCAGCGGATGGGCAGCACGTTCCGCGCCTATCTGTCGCTCACGAAGCCTCGGGTCGTCGAATTGTTGCTTGTTGTGACGGCGCCGACCATGATATTGGCTGAGCGAGGCATCCCGAGCCTGTGGCTGGTTCTCGCGACCCTCATCGGGGGAGCGTTCAGCGCCGGCTCGGCTGGTGCGTTCAACTGCTACATCGATCGGGACATTGACCGGCTGATGAACCGTACCCAGAACCGGCCACTGGTCACCGGGGAACTGACCGACCGCCAGGCACTCGTTTTCGCTTGGGTACTCGGCGCCGTGTCCATCGCCTGGCTCTGGATCTTCACGAACTGGGTGGCAGCGCTGCTCTCGCTCGGCGCCATTCTGTTGTACGTCGTCTTCTACACGATGATCCTCAAGCGCCGCACGGCGCAGAACATCGTCTGGGGCGGTATCGCCGGCTGCATGCCGGTGCTGATCGGCTGGGCCGCTGTCACCGGTGACCTGTCCTGGCCGCCGTTCATCCTTTTCCTGATCATCTTCCTCTGGACCCCGCCGCACTACTGGCCGCTGTCGATGAAGTACCGTGACGACTACCAGGCGGCCGGCGTGCCCATGCTGGCCGTTGTGCGCGGCCGGGCCCAGGTGGGCCTGCAGGTCATCCTCTACGCCTGGGCGACCGTGGCCTGTTCGCTGTTGCTGATCCCCGTCGCCGGGATGGGCATCGTCTACACCGTCGTCGCCGCCGGTTCGGGTGCCTGGTTCATTTACGAGACCCACCGCCTGTACAACCTCACGATCCGTCACGAGCAGGTGTCGCCGATGCGGGTCTTCCACGGTTCGATCGCGTACCTCACGCTGGTCTTCGTGGCCGTGGGCGTCGACCCGTTGCTGCCCTTCTAGTCCCAGCGCACGTCTCCCGCGAAAGCGGCGATGTGGCTGCTTCGCGCGTGCTGAGGTGACCGTTTCCCCGCTCTCGCGGAATGGGTCTCCCGCGAAAGCGGCGATGTGGGTGGTTCGCCCGCGCTGAGGTGACCGTTTCCCCGCTCTCGCGAGATGGGGCTCCCGCGAAAGCGGCGATGTGGGTGGTTCGCCCGCGATTAGGTGACCGTTTCCCCGCTCTCGCGCGAGCGGGCGAGATGGTGTTGGTGGCTCGGGTCAACGGTCCAGGGGCTCGGTGACTATTCGCGGGGTGAGGCGTGGTTCGATCGCGCACCTCACTCTGGCCTTCGTGTCCGTGGGCGTCGACCGCTGCTGCCCTTCTCACCCCAGCGCCGCCCGCTCTCCCCAGCGCACGTCAGCCGCGAAAGCGGCGATGTGGCTGCTTCGCGCGTGCTGAGGTGACCGTTTCCCCGCTTTCGCGAGGTGGGCCTCCCGCGAAAGTGGCGATGTGGCTGCTTCGCGCGCGCTGAGGTGACCGTTTCGCCGCTCTCGCGAGAGTGGGCGCGAGTGGGCGAGTGGGCGAGAGTGCGGGAAGGCGTGCAGTCGAGCTTGCCGGCGGCGCGAGCTAGCGGCGCGGGTCGGCCGGCTGGGGTCAGCGGGCGAGGGTCTCGGAGGTGGTGCGCGGAGCCGGGGGAGCGTCCACAGCTACGGGCTGCTTGAGGTTCAGCACCACGGCGGTCATGGCCGCGGCGAGCACGCAGGCGAGAACCATGTGGATGCCGACGAGGACGGCGGGCAGCCCGAGGTTGGCCTGGGTGAGTCCCACGGCTGTCTGCACAAGTTCCACGGCCAGCAGCAGGAGCACCCAGCGGCGCACGGGCAGGCGCAGCGACACCGCACCCGCGACCAGCACCAGGGTCAGTGCCAGGGTGAGGTAGGCCGGCCAGCTGTGCACGTGCTGCAGGAATTCGGAGTCGAGCCCATTGCGCGGCGCGTCGGCGTCACCGGCATGCGGGCCAGACCCGGTGGTGAGGATCCCGACGGCAATGGTGATGGCGACCACGAAGGTGGTGAGGTGTGTGACGATCAGGAACCAGAGCGGGACCACGCGCTCCCGCGGCCCCGGCACCGTGTACAGCCGGTACAGGAACGCCGTGCAGAGCCCGACCAGGATCACCGAGATGACGAAGTGCAGTCCCACGACGTAGGGGTTCAGCTGGGTCAGCACGCTGATTCCGCCGATCACGGCCTGGGCGGGGATGCCCAAACCGGCCAGCAGGGTGAGGCGGAAGAGGTCGGGCCGGCTGCGGCGCATCCGCAGCACCGCCACGAACGCGGCGATGGCGACCAGGCCCAACAGCACTCCGAGCAGGCGGTTGCCGAACTCGATCACGCCGTGCACACCCATCTCGGGGGTGTTCACAAGCGAATCAGCCGTGCACTTCGGCCAGGTGGGGCAGCCCAGACCCGAGCTGGTGAGTCGCACGAGCCCGCCGGTGCCGACGAGGAAGATCTGTGCGGCCAGGTAAACCCAGCCGAGCACCTTGAGGCGTCGGTCAACGCTTGTCGGCAACCACTCGATAATCCGGTTCACGGGTTCAGCTCCCTGCTGGTGCGCACGTATGTGAATACGCCGGGTCGCACTACTAATAACATCACTAGCCTGTAGAATTAGGTGTTTCACGGGCCCAGTGCGCGCGACGTGCGTTCGCACACCGCGCCTCGACCGGCCCTTGTTCATCTTAGGTACGCAACGTAGCCATCCACACAACTCACCCTCACCGGGCGCTGCACGTTCGACCAGTCGGTCGGACAGGCACGCCTAGTGGGAATGACCGGACTGATATCCGGGTTGATGTGGAGAGGAGAAGAGGTAAAGATGTCTGACGTTCTACTGGACCGACCCGAGCTCGCGGGGCTAGGTGTTTACGAATTCGGCTGGTCAGATTCCGACGCAGCCGGCGCATCCGCCCGACGCGGAATCTCACCCGAGGTCGTCACCGACATCTCGAACCTGAAAAAGGAACCGGCCTGGATGCTGGAGCGGCGCCTGAAGGCGCTCGCGCTCTTCGAGCGCAAGCCCATGCCCACCTGGGGCGCCGACCTCTCCGAGATCGACTTCGACAACATCAAGTACTTCGTGCGCTCCACGGAGAAGCAGGCCCAGACCTGGGAAGACCTGCCTGACGACATCAAGAACACCTACGAGAAGCTCGGCATCCCCGAAGCCGAACGCCAGCGCCTGGTTTCCGGTGTTGCGGCGCAGTACGAGTCCGAAGTGGTCTACCACCAGATCAACGAGGAACTCGAAGCGCAGGGTGTCATCTTCATGGACACCGACACCGCGCTGAAGGAACACCCGGAATTCTTCGAGGAGTATTTCGGCAGCGTCATCCCGTCCGGCGACAACAAGTTCGCCGCGCTGAACACCTCGGTCTGGTCCGGCGGCTCGTTCGTCTACGTCCCGCCCGGCGTGCACGTCGAGATCCCGCTGCAGGCCTATTTCCGCATCAACACCGAGAACATGGGCCAGTTCGAGCGCACCCTGATCATCGCCGATGAGGGCAGCTACGTGCACTACATCGAGGGCTGCACCGCGCCGATCTACAAGTCCGACTCGCTGCACTCCGCCGTCGTGGAGATCATCGTGAAGAAGAACGCCCGCGTTCGCTACACGACCATCCAGAACTGGTCGAACAACGTCTACAACCTGGTGACCAAGCGCGCCACGGCCGCAGAGGGCGCCACCATGGAGTGGATCGACGGCAACATCGGTTCCAAGGTCACGATGAAGTACCCGTCGATCTACCTGATGGGGGAGCACGCCAAGGGCGAGACCCTGTCCGTCGCATTCGCCGGCCCCGGCCAGCACCAGGATGCCGGCGCCAAGATGATCCACATGGCCCCGTACACGCAGTCCTCGATCGTCTCCAAGTCGATCGCCCGCGGCGGCGGCCGCGCCGGCTACCGCGGCGAGGTGCGCGTGGATGCCACGGCTCACCACTCCGCCAACACCGTGCGCTGCGACGCCCTGCTCGTTGACACCCAGTCACGCTCAGACACCTACCCGGCCATCGACATCCGCGTCGACGACGTGCAGCTCGGCCACGAGGCGACAGTCTCGCGGGTCAGCGAAGAACAACTGTTCTACCTGATGAGCCGAGGCATGCCCGAAGACGAAGCCATGGCCATGATTGTGCGCGGCTTCATCGAACCCATCGCCAGGGAGCTCCCGATGGAGTACGCCCTCGAACTCAACAAGCTCATTGAAATGGGCATGGAAGGATCCGTCGGCTAAATGTCCGCCGCCTCGACTTCAACAGCCCCCACTCCCACCCCCGCACCGTCGTCGGAGGCCCTGCCCACCGCGGAACAGCACGGCATCAAGGAGCACTCCGACGGACGCTTCGGCTTCGTTCCCGTGCAGACCAGGTCCGCGCGGTTCAAGAGCTTCGACGTAGCCGACTTCCCCGCCGTCACCGGCAGGGAAGCCGTCTGGAAGCTCTCGCCCGTCGGCAAGTTCACCGACCTCACCGCCGGTGAACTCGACGGCTCGGCCTACGACATCGAGTCGACCCCGAACCCGGATGTCGACGTCAGCTGGGTCGACCGCACCGACGTGCGCATCGGAACGGCCGGCGCCCCGGAAGAACGCGCCGCGGCAAACGCCTGGAGCAGCTTCGACACGGCCCTCGCCATCACCGTCAGCGGGGAAGAAGCCAAGGAGATCACGCTCACGCGCTCCAACCTCGGCTCGGCTCCGCGTGCCGCGCACACCATCATCGAGGCCCGGCCGTTCAGCCAGGCCGTCGTGATCCTGCAGAACACCGGCAGCGCACGCATCACCGAGAACGTCGAGATCATCGTCGGCGAATCCGCGAATCTCACCGTCGTGACGGTGCAGGAATGGGACGCAGAGACCGTGCAGCTGGCGAACCACTTCGCCACCGTCGGCAGGGATGCCCGCCTCAAGCACGTCGTCGTCTCCCTCGGCGGCGGGATCGTGCGGGTCAACCCGTCTGTGATCCTCGCCGGTCCCGGCAGCGACACCGACCTCTTCGGGCTGTACTTCGCCGACGCCGGCCAGCACCTCGAGCAGCAGGTTTACGTCAACCACGACGCCCCGAACACGCGCAGCCGCGTGAACTACAAGGGTGCCCTGCAGGGCGTGGGTGCGCGCACGGTCTGGATCGGCGACGTGCTGATCGGGAACACCGCACCGGGCACAGACAGCTACGAACAGAACCGCAACCTGGTGCTCACCGAGGGCACCAGGGCCGACTCGATCCCCAACCTGGAGATCGAGACCGGAGACATCCTGGGCGCGGGGCACGCGAGTGCCACGGGCCGTTTCGACGACGAGCAGCTGTTCTACCTGCAGTCCCGCGGCATCGGGGAGATCGAAGCGCGGCGCCTCGTCGTACGCGGCTTCCTCAGCGAAATCGTGCAGCACATCGGATCGGCTCCGCTCGAGGAGCGCCTGCAGGGCGCCATCGAAGACGAGCTCCGCGGAACAGAAGGCAACTGAACATGGCGTCAACCAAGATTTGTGCGATCGACGACCTCGAACCCAACGAGGCCATCAAGGTGGAAATCGGCGGCGTCTCCATCGCCGTCGTTCGGGACTCCCACGGCGCCGTTTTCGCCATCGGCGACACCTGCACCCACGGTGACATCTCGCTGTCGGAGGGCTTCGTCGAGGGCGACACCCTGGAATGCTGGGCGCACGGCTCCAAGTTCTCCCTCACGACCGGGCGCCCATTGACGCTGCCGGCCTACGAGCCCGTCCCCGTCTACCAGGTCGACCTGGTCGACGGCGACGTGTACATCGACCCCCTGGTCACCATCGCCGTTTGAGACGCGGGGCCCCTCCCGGCCCGCCCCACATACTGAAGCCCGCAGCACGCGGACAACGAAAGAGATACCGAAAAATGTCTGTTCTTGAGATCAAAGACCTGCACGTCAGCGTCGAGACCGACCAGGGCACCAAGCAGATCCTGCGCGGCGTCGACCTCACCATCAACGAGGGCGAGATTCACGCGATCATGGGGCCGAACGGCTCCGGCAAGTCCACCCTGGCGTACACGATCGCCGGCCACCCCAAGTACCACGTCGACAGCGGCTCGATCCTGCTCGACGGCGCAGAGGTGCTCACCATGACCGTGGACGAGCGCGCCCGCGCCGGTCTGTTCCTGGCGATGCAGTACCCGGTCGAGATCCCCGGCGTCACCGTCACCAATTTCCTCCGCACCGCCAAGACCGCCATCGACGGCGAAGCGCCTGCAATCCGCACCTGGATCAAGGATGTCCGCGAGTCCATGGTCAAGCTGCGCATGGACAAGAGCTTCGCCGAGCGCAACGTGAACGAGGGCTTCTCCGGCGGCGAGAAGAAGCGCAACGAGATCCTGCAGCTCGAACTGCTCAAGCCCAAGTTCGCCGTGCTCGACGAGACCGACTCCGGCCTCGACGTCGACGCCCTGAAGATCGTGTCGGAGGGTGTCAACCGGGCCAAGGAGAACACCGGCCTCGGTCTCCTCCTGATCACGCACTACACCCGCATCCTGCGCTACATCAAGCCCGACTTCGTGCACGTCTTCGTCGATGGCCGCATCGCAGAGCAGGGCGGCCCCGAACTCGCCGACCGCCTGGAAGACGAAGGTTACGATCGTTTCCTCACCGAGACGCCCGTAGGCTAGAGGCATGGTTTCGACACTCACCCCCGCGCGCTTCGACGAGATCGAAGAGGCGCTCAAGGACGTCATGGACCCGGAACTGGGGATCAACGTCGTCGACCTCGGCCTGATCTACGATCTTGGTTGGGACGATGAGAACGACGCCCTGATCATCCACATGACCCTCACGTCAGCGGGCTGCCCGCTCACGGATGTGCTCGAGGAACAGACCGCTGAGGCACTGGACGGCGTCGTCGAACAGTTCCGCATCAACTGGGTGTGGATGCCGCCGTGGGGTCCGGAAAAGATCACCGACGACGGCCGTGACATGATGCGCGCCCTCGGCTTCGCGATCTGAGCCTGACCGTGCCGGCCTGGCACCTGCCAGCCTGCACGCCCCGCCCCGCGCCGGGACGGATGCCCCGCATCCGCCTCCCGGCGCGGTTCGTCATTAACGCGGTGACGGCCCAAATCCGCCGGTTGTAACGCGGATCCATTCGGTAGAGCGCTATTCTAATCAGATGGACAGCCCCCGAACACGCAGTCAGAGCCGGCGAGACGCCCAAACGGCGGGCACCCGGGGCGACGTCGTCGAGGCCGCCGCCGAGCTGATGCGGGAGCACGGCTACATGGGCACCTCGATCGCCGCCATCGCCGAACGCGGCGGCGTCGCCGTCCAGACCATCTACAACACCGTCGGCTCCAAAGTGGACGTGCTGGCCGCGGTCCTCGCCGCAGCCAACACCACGTCCCGCGCCTCCGGCCTCTCCGTGGCCGACCTGGCCTCCGGCCTCACCGGTGCCGCCACGCCGGCCGCCGCCATCGGCACGCTCGCGAGTTGGATCGCCGCCGACAACGAGCGGGCTGCGCCGCTCCACCGTGTGGTGAGCGAGGCCAGCGGGACCGATCCGGAGATCCGTGAACTCGAAATCACCATGGCAGCGCGAAGCCTGCACGCCTACGCGGAAGCCGTCGGGGCGCTCCGGTCCCAGCTGGGTCTCCGCCCGGGCCTGAGCGACCACGAAGCAGCGACGTCGATCTGGGCCCTCGGCCACCCGCAGGTGTTCCATACCCTCGTGGCCGGACTGGGGTGGTCGACAGATGCCTACACCGCGTGGCTGCGGTCGGCCCTGCCCGGTGTGCTGCCCACCGGGCGATTCCCGGCCCGATAGTCCCACCGTGGCGGCGCACATTCGGGCACATCGGCACCGAAACCGCGCGCGAACAAATATACTGGTGGATTGGCTGTGTTTAGCCGCCCTCCCACGACTCCATCGAATGGACTATTGCTGTGCTCAGTGTGCAAGATCTCGAAATCCGAGTTGGGGCGCGCGTGCTCATGGAGGACGTGAGTTTCCGGGTATCCGCCGGCGACAAGATCGGCCTGGTCGGCCGGAACGGTGCGGGCAAGACCACACTGACGAAGACCCTCGCGAGGGAGACCCTGCCCACCAAGGGCAAGATCGAAAGCTCCGGCGAGATCGGCTACCTGCCGCAGGACCCTAGATCCGGTGACCCGGACATGCTGGCCCGTACCCGCATCCTCGATGCCCGCGGCCTGGGCACCATCTCGCTCGGCCTCACTCAGGCCGGCATCGAGATGGGCTCGCCCGACAGCAAGATCAGCGAACGGGCGATGAAGCGCTACGGCACTCTCACCGACGAGTTCAACGCGCTCGGCGGCTACGCCGCCGAGGCCGAAGCCGCGTCGATCGCCAGCAACCTGAACCTGCCGGACCGCATCCTCGACCAGCCGCTGCGCACACTATCCGGTGGTCAGCGCCGCCGGATCGAACTGGCCCGCATCCTCTTCTCGGCTGCCGAGACCATGATCCTCGATGAGCCCACCAACCACCTCGACGCCGATTCCGTCGTGTGGCTGCGCGAATTCGTCAAGAACTACCGCGGCGGCTGCATCATCATCAGCCACGACATCGAGCTGGTGGGCGACACCGTCAACCGGGTCTTCTACCTCGATGCCAACCGCATGGTCATCGACATCTACAACATGAACTGGAAGAACTACCAGCGCCAGCGCGTCGCCGACGCGGACCGTCGTAAGAAGGAACGTGCCAACGCGGAGAAGAAGGCGTCGACCCTGCAGCTGCAGGCCGCCAAGTTCGGCGCCAAGGCCAGTAAGGCCGCAGCGGCGCACCAGATGGTCGCCCGTGCCGAGAAGCTGCTTTCCGGCCTGGACGCCGTGCGCGCCGTGGACCGCGTGGCCAAGCTGCGCTTCCCCGAGCCCGCTCCGTGCGGCCGCACCCCGTTGATGGCCACCGACCTGTCGAAGAGCTACGGCTCGCTGGAGATCTTCGCGGCCGTGGATCTCGCCATCGACCGTGGTTCCAAGGTCGTCATCCTGGGCCTCAACGGTGCCGGCAAGACCACTCTGCTGCGGATGCTTGCGGGTGTGGACAAGCCGGACACCGGGGAGATCGTGCCAGGGCACGGCCTGCGGATCGGCTACTTCGCCCAGGAACACGAGACCATCGACGTGAAGCGCAGCGTGCTGCAGAACATGATCTCCTCGTCGCCGAACATCACCGAGATGGAAGCCCGCCGGGTGCTCGGATCCTTCCTATTCACCGGCGACGACTCGCACAAACCGGCCGGTGTCCTCTCCGGTGGTGAGAAGACCCGTCTGGCCCTCGCGATGATCGTGGTCTCCGGCGCGAACGTGCTGCTGCTCGACGAACCGACCAACAACCTCGACCCGGCCAGCCGCGAAGAGATCCTCGACGCCCTGGCGCACTTCACCGGTGCCGTGGTGCTGGTCAGCCACGATGAGGGCGCCGTCGAGGCGCTCAACCCCGAGCGGGTGCTCATCATGCCCGACGGCACCGAGGACCACTGGAACAAGGACTACCTCGACCTGATCACGCTCGCCTGAGCCTGCCCCCGCGTCTGAGCGCAACATAAACCCGCCGGCCCCGAGGGACCGGCGGGTTTTGCTCTGCCCGGCACGTGAGCGTCGTTACGAGTGCTGATCGATCAGCTCGTCTTCGATCTCCGCATCGCTGCGCGGTTTGGCCGCCTGACGCCGGGCCCGCTCCGCGGCCCGCACCTGCTCCTCGGGTACCTCGGCGTTGATGCTGCGGAACTCCTGCCTGGCCGCCCAGCCGAGGCCCACAAACGCCATGAGGGCGAAGACGAACCACTGGAACGCGTAGGACAGGTGTGGTCCCTCGTCCCTGGCCGGCCGTTGCACGGCCATCGGGCGGTCTTCTGTGGCCGGGTCTTCCGACTTCATCAGCCCGTAGGCGCCGGTGTAGGTGTCGGCGCCGAGCCGTTCGGCGATGTCGGGCAAGTTGATGGTCGCCACCTGGTTGCCGCTGGCGCTGCGTCCGGCCAGGACCGGCTCGCCCTGCTTGAGCCTGGCCACCACGGTGACCTGGCCCTCAGGGGCCGCGGGCACCGAGTCGGGGGAGTCCTGGTCTTCGCCGGTGGGGACCCAGCCGCGGTCGACGATGAAGACCTCACCGGAGTCCAAGAGCAGGGGCGTGAGCACCTCGAAGCCCGGATTGATGTTGTAAGTGCGGTTGCGCACCAGCAACTCCTCGTCGATCAGGTAGGTGCCGGTCAGCTCGACGGGCAACCATTTCTGGGACTCGACGAAGGAGTCCAGGTTCGGCAGGGCATCGGCAACGGGAACGGGCTCCGCGTCAAAATTGGCGTCGATCCGGCTGATCTCGGCCTGGGCCTCCGCCCGGCGGGCCAGCTGCCACATGCCGAGCCCCGAACACACCACGGCGAAGACGATCGTGAGAGCGAGGTAGCCGGCCCACTGCCGAGAGATCAGGAAGCGCCAGCCGCTCATGCGTGCTCGGTTTCGCTGGCCACGAGTGGGCTCACCCGGAGTGGGAAGTCCCGGGTGAGCAGGAAGTCGCGGAGGAACCCGAGGTGTTCGTCGCAGGCCAGCCAGGTCTTGACCCGGTCCTCGGTGTGGATTCGGGGGTTTCGCCAATCCAGTCGCCAGCCGGCAGCTTCCCGGCACCCGGCCCGCGAGCAACTCGTCGACTCGGGGGCGGCGCCGAAGCCGATCACAGACCGGCCGCCTTGTCGTCGGGGTGTTCCTGGTCGGTGCGAGCCTGGTCGTTGCCGGCCTGGTCAGGCCGCTGAACCAGGGTGATGGCCCCCGGTCGCAGCACCGTCGGCGCACGCTGCTCGCCGTGCACATTGGCGGCGATGACGGCGAAGTACGGCAGCAGGATCGCTCCGAGGGCGCACACCACCAGCCACCAGCCCTGCACGAACAGCATCAGCACAATGCACACCATGCGGATGCCCATGGTGACCGAGTACCTGATCATGCGGCTGCGCCGCTCCTGCTCCGGTGACGGAGGGAGTGTCGTGATCGACTGCTGCTGCTTCATCGTGCCCATCGCTTACGGGTTCTATTACGCCTGTCCACGCACTGATTCAAGACTACGTCCACAGCCTGCTCCCCGGGGCACATCACGGGACGCTCTAAGCTGAATGAATCTGTGCCCGCGCACGTGCGGGCGTTCCCACTGAAAGGACCGCGCCATGGCGACCGCTCGAACAGTTCTGGTAACGGGAGGCAATCGCGGCATCGGCTACGCCATCGCCGAGGAATTCATCGCCCAGGGACACCGGGTCGCCATCACCGCGCGCTCAGGCGAAGGCCCCGCCGGCAGCCTCACGGTGCGCGCCGACGTCACCGATTATGCCTCGATCGACGCGGCCTTCACCGAGATCGAGGCCGCGTACGGCCCCGTCGAGGTCGTCGTCGCCAACGCGGGCATCACCAAAGACACCCTGCTCATGCGGATGTCGGAGGATGACTTCACGTCCGTCATCGACACCAACCTCAGCGGCGCGTTCCGCGTGGTCAAGCGGGCGTCCAAGGGCATGCTCAAGGCCCGGTTCGGCCGGATCGTGCTGATCTCCAGCGTCGTCGGCCTCTACGGCTCGGCCGGGCAGGTCAACTACTCCTCGTCCAAGAGCGGCCTCGTCGGACTGGCGCGCTCGGTCACGCGTGAACTCGGCGCCCGCGGAATCACGGCCAACGTCGTTGCTCCCGGCTTCATCGAGACCGATATGACGGCGGCTCTGCCGGAGGCACAGCAGGCCGAATACAAGCGGAACATCCCGGCGGGCCGGTTCGCCGCGCCGGCCGAGGTGGCCCGCGTGGTCACGTGGATCGCGGGCGACGACGCCGCGTACATCTCCGGCGCGGTCATTCCCGTCGACGGCGGCCTGGGAATGGGCCACTAGCCGCACCACCAGCGGCCGAGCCGCCGCCGGTTGAGCCGCGGCCGGTTCAGCCGCGCAGGCCCAGGATCGGCAGGACCTGGCTGAGGTCGGTCGTGCCGATCACCAGGTCGGCCGAACGGCGCACGACCGGCTTGGCGTTGAACGCCACACCGAGACCGGCGATCCGCATCATGGTGAGGTCGTTGGCGCCGTCGCCCACGGCAACCGTCGAGCAGAGGTTGACTCCATCCGCCGCCGCCCATTCGGCCAGGGCGGCGGCCTTGGCCGTGGCGTCGATGATGGGCCCGACCAGGCCTCCGGTGAGACGGCCGTCGGCCACCTCGAGGCGGTTCGCCCGCCAGTGGTCGAGCCCCAGTCTCTCCGCGAGCGGGTCCAGGAGTTCGTGGAACCCGCCGGAGACCACGCCGACAGTACTGCCCGCGGCGTGCAGGCCGTCGATGAGGGCGTGCACCCCCGCGGTCGGCCGGATCAGGGCGCCGACCTCTGCAAAGACGTCGGTCGACAATCCGGCCAGGGTGGACACCCGCTCGCGCAGGCTGGCCGCGAAGTCCAGCTCACCACGCATGGCGCGGTCGGTCACATCGGCCACCAGGGCGAGGGAACCGGCCGCGTCAGCGAGGAGCTCGATGACCTCGTTCTCGATGAGGGTGGAATCGGCGTCGAGGACGACGAGGAATCGGGCTGCAGGAATCACGGGTGTACGTGTACGCCCTTCCCGACCACGGTGATGCCGGATTCGGTCACGCTGAAGCCGCGAGCAAGATCTCGGTCACGGTCGACGCCGATGGCGGCGCCCTCCGCCACGATGACGTCCTTGTCGAGGATGGCGCGGTGCACGACTGCGCCGGGGCGGATCTGCACCCGGTCGAACACGATCGAGTCCACGACGTGGGCGCCGGAGTCGATCACGGCCCAGGGCCCGACGACGCTGCGCTCGAGGTGAGCGCCGGAGATAACGCAGCCCAGCGACACGATCGAATCGATCACGGTGCCGAGTGAGCCCTTGGCGTCGCGCACGAACTTGGCCGGCGGCGAGTTCAGCTGCTGGCTGAAGATGGGCCAGCTCTGGTTGTACAGGTTGAAGACGGGCAGCGCGGAGATCAGGTCCTGGTGCGCCTCGAAGAACGAGTCGATGGTTCCCACGTCGCGCCAGTAGTAGCGGTCGCGGTCGGTCGAACCCGGCACTTCATTGCGCTGCAGGTCGTAGACGCCGGCTTCGCCGCGGGAGACGAAGTCCGGAACGATGTCGCCGCCCATGTCGTGGCTGGAATCCGTGCGTTCGCCGTCACGACGGACGGCCTCGATCAGGGCGTCGGCGTTGAAGACGTAGTTGCCCATCGAGGCGAAGACTTCGTGCGGCGCGTCGGCGAGCCCGATCGCGTCCTTGGGCTTTTCGCGGAAGTCGCTGATCCGGTCGGGGGTGGCGGCATCCACTTCGATGACGCCGAACTGGTCGGCCAGCCCGATGGGCTGACGGATGGCGGCAACCGTTGCCTGCGCGCCCGACGCGATGTGCGCCTCGATCATCTGACTGAAGTCCATGCGGTAGACGTGGTCGGCACCGACCACGACGACGATGTCGGGCTTCTCATCGTGGATGAGGTTGAGGCTCTGCAAGATAGCGTCGGCGGAGCCGCTGAACCAGCGCTTGCCGAGCCGCTGCTGGGCCGGAACCGAGGCGATATAAGAGTTGAACAGCCCACCGGACACATGCCACGTCTGCGAGACGTGCCGGTCGAGGCTGTGCGACTTGTACTGGGTGAGCACGACGATCTGGGTGACACCGGAGTTGATCAGATTCGACAGTGCGAAGTCGATCAGACGGTAGTGCCCTCCAAACGGCACCGCCGGCTTGGCGCGGTCTTCGGTCAACGGCATCAGCCGTTTTCCCTCGCCGCCTGCGAGAACGATTCCAAAGATCTTCTTGGCCTTCATAAGTTCAGAGTAGGGCCATCCGGGTGTTGGGACCAGCGTGCGGGGGTGTGTCCCTGGTTCAGCCTGCGCTAGTTTTACTGCATGCGCGTCGATCTGCTCACCAAGGAATACCCGCCCGAAATCTACGGAGGGGCCGGTGTCCACGTTGCGGAGCTGGTCAAGGCCCTTCGCGCCGACATCGACGTCACGGTGCGGTGCTTCGGCGCCCCCCGTTCGGAGGCGGACACCTTCGCCTACGGCGTCCCCGCCGAACTCGCCGACGCGAACGCAACGCTGACCACACTGGGCGTCGATCTGCAGATTGCCCAGGACGTGGCCGGAGCCGATGTGGTGCACTCGCACACCTGGTACGCCAATGGCGCAGGTCACATCGCCAAGCTGTTGCACGGCGTGCCCCACGTGGTCACCGCGCACAGCCTCGAACCGCTGCGGCCGTGGAAGGCCGAGCAGCTCGGCGGCGGCTACCGGGTGTCGAGCTGGATCGAGAAGACAGCGTTCGAGGCCGCGGATGCGGTCATCGCCGTCAGCGGCGGTATGCGCGCCGACATCCTGCGCAGCTACCCCGCTCTCGACGAATCCCGCGTGCACGTGGTGTACAACGGCATCGACCTGGACCGCTGGAAGCCGACGGAGGACGCCGACGTCGTCCGCGCCCTGGGCATCGATCCTGACCGTCCCGCTGTCGTCTTCGTCGGGCGGATCACCCGCCAGAAGGGCCTGCCCTACCTGCTGCGTGCCGCTGCCCTGCTGCCGCCGGAGGTGCAGCTCGTGCTCTGCGCCGGCGCACCTGACACTCCCGGCATCCTCGCCGAGGTGACCGGGCTGGTCGAGGCCCTGCAGAAGGAACGATCTGGTGTGGTCTGGATCGACCGTCTGCTTCCCCAGCACGAGCTGTCTGCCGTACTCACGGCCGGCACCGTCTTCGTCTGCCCCTCGGTGTACGAGCCCCTCGGCATCGTCAACCTCGAGGCCATGGCGTGCGGCCTGCCCGTTGTCGGCACAGCGACAGGCGGCATCCCCGAGGTCGTCGCAGACGGCGTCACCGGACGGCTGGTCCCGATCGACCAGCTCAGCGACGGAACCGGCACACCCACCGACCCCGAGATCTTCGTGGCCGACCTCGCCCGCACCCTCACCGAGGTCCTGGCCGACCCGGCCCTGGCCGCCCAGATGGGCCGCGCCGGACGTGTGCGGGCTGAGGAGATGTTCAGCTGGGGCCAGATCGCCGCCAGCACCAGGGAGATTTACGCCGCGCTGCTCTAGCGTGACCCGGCGGCCTGGCGGCGCCCGATAACATGGGCTTATGGTCAACGTTCTTCACTTCACCGGAGTATCCGTCGTCCGGGGTGGCACCACCATCCTCGACTCAGTGGATTGGAGCGTAGACGGCGATCAGCGCTGGGTCATCCTCGGTCCGAACGGTGCCGGCAAGACCACCACGCTGCAGATCGCCGCGGCCCTGCTGCACCCGTCGAAGGGCACGGCCGAGGTGCTCGAGGAGCCGATCGGCGCCAGCGACCTCTTCGAATTGCGTCCCCGCATCGGCTTCGCATCCACGGCCATGGCCCGACGAGTTCCGGCGAACGAAACCGTGCTCAACGTCGTCATGACCGCCGCGTACTCCGTGACCGGCCGCTGGAACGAGGAATACGAGGAGATCGACGAGCGCCGCGCCCAGCGGGTGCTGTCCGAGTGGAAGCTCGACCACCTCGCAGACCGCAAGTTCGGCACCCTGAGCGACGGCGAGCAGAAGCGCGTGCAGATCGCCAGGTCGATCATGACGGACCCGGAGATCCTGCTGCTCGACGAGCCCGCCGCCAGCCTCGACCTCGGCGCCCGTGAGGAGCTCCTCCGGCTGCTGAGTGGCTACGCGAGCGAGCCGAACTCTCCGGCCATCATCATGGTGACCCACCACGTCGAGGAGATCCCACGCGGATTCACCCACGTCCTGCTGCTCTCCGGCGGCAAGGTCGTCAGTTCCGGCCCGCTCGCGGATGCCCTCACGGCGGACGCGTTGAGCGAGGCATTCGGTCTCCAGATCGAGCTCACCGAGACCGACGGCCGCTATGCGGCACGCGCAATCTGATCTTTCGCTGTGTCCTGGCCATCCCCGGCCTCAAGATTCTGCTAAACTCACTAGCTGGTCCTCGTGACCGATACACTTTTCTGCCGCAACCGGCGAGCCAGAACCCACCCACCGAAACGCACCAAGGAAGTCTCCATGAAGTCTGACATTCACCCCACATACGCTCCCGTGGTCTTCCGCGACCTCGCGTCGGGTGCGACGTTCCTTACCCGTTCGACGGTCTCCAGCTCGAAGACCATCGAGTGGGAAGACGGCACCACCTACCCGGTCATCGACGTGGAAATCTCCTCGGAGTCGCACCCGTTCTACACCGGCAAGCAGCGCATCATGGACTCCGCCGGACGCGTGGAGAAGTTCAACTCGCGCTACAAGGGCTTCGGCAAGTAGTCCGCCTCTTCTTCGCGGATCCGTTCCACGGATTCGTCGCCCAGGGTGACCAGCTTCGGCTGGTCACCCTGTTGTCGTTGTGCGGTGCTCTCTGGTGCCGTCAGCCGCAGTGCAGCCAATAGAAGCTCTGCGCCCCCAGCGTGAGAGTGATGCTGCCGTCCTCATCGAAGGACGGGAACACGGCGCCGCCGAAGATGTCGTACAGGCGGGTGCCGGCCAGGTCGGGTTCGTCGATGTGGAATGCCACCGGGTTGTGCGCGAAGCTGAAGATGCAGAGCAGGGTTTCGGGCTGGTCGCCGAAGCTGGAGCCTGACCCGGCGTACTCCCGGAGGAAAGCCAGGATCGATTCGTGGTCAGTGTTCAGCACGCGCAGCGAACCCAGACCGAACGTCGGATGCCCCTTGCGCACGTAGATGACGTTGCGGATCCAGTGCAGGAGCGACCCGGACTGCGCGAGGTGGGACTCGACGTTCGTCTGGGTGTAGTTGTAGACCAGAGACTGCACCACCGGCAGGTACAGCTTGCCCGGGTCGGCCGCTGAGAACCCCGCGTTCCGGTCGGGCGTCCACTGCATGGGGGTGCGCGAACTGTCCCGGTCGGGAAGCCAGATGTTGTCGCCCATCCCGATCTCATCCCCGTAGTAGAGGAACGGGCTGCCCGGCAGGGCGAACAGCAGGGCGTGCGCGAGTTCGAGTTCCGACCTGTTGTTGTCCAGGAGCGGCGCCAGCCGCCGGCGGATCCCGATGTTGGCGCGCATCCGCGGGTCATAGGCGTACCAGCCGTACATCGCCTGGCGGTACTCCTCGCTGACCATCTCGAGGGTGAGTTCATCGTGGTTGCGCAGGAATACCGCCCAGCCGGCACCGTCGGGGATGTCTGTCGTCTCCGAGAGCACCCGCACCAGCTCACCCGCACGCTGCGAGCGGAGCGAGTAGAACACTCGTGGCATCACGGGGAAGTCGAAGGCCATGTGGCACTCGGGTTCGTCTTCGGTGCCCAGGAACGCGGCCACCTCACGCGGCCACTGATTCGCCTCCGCGATCATGATGCGGCCGGGGTAGTGGCGGTCGACGAGGGATCTGAGCCGCTTGATGAACTCGTGGGTGGGCGGTTCGCCCTCACCGTTGCCCTCGTCGGATTCGTAGAGGTAGGGGATCGCGTCCAGCCTGAACCCGTCGACACCGAGGTCAAGCCAGTACCTCACCACGTCGATGATCGCCTCGTGCACCGCCGGGTTGTCGTAGTTGAGATCCGGCTGGTGGGAGAAGAACCGATGGAAGTAGAACTGGCGGCGGACGGAGTCGAACGCCCAGTTCGATTCCTCGGTGTCGGTGAAGATGATGCGGATGTCCGGGTATCTCTCGTCGGTGTCGCTCCAGACGTAGAAATCGCCGTACGGCCCCGTCGGATCCTGCCGGGACTGCTGGAACCAGGCGTGCTGGTCCGAGGTGTGGTTCAAGGGCAGGTCGATGACGATCCGCATGTTCCGTTCGTGCGCCTTGGTCACGAGTTCCTTGAACTCGTCGAGAGTGCCGAACTCGGGCAGGATCGACCTGTAGTCGGCGACGTCGTAGCCGCCGTCCCGCAACGGCGAGGTGAAGAACGGGGGAATCCAGAGGGCGTCGATGCCCAACCACTGCAGGTAGTCCAGCTTCGAGATCAGCCCGGACAGGTCGCCGGCGCCGTCAGCGTTGCTGTCCACGAACGACCGGACCATGACCTCGTAGAACACCGCACGGCGATACCACCGCGGGTCAAGGGTGAGCCCGGGGAGTTGTATGGGTGCGGTGAAACTCACGGCGTTCCTTCCGGCCCTGACGCGGCTGGCCCGACTGGCGGTGGCCTGGCGTGTCGGTGGATGGTGCAGATGTGACCGAGTCTAGGTCGATCACGCCGAAGCGGTCGAGATTGCCGTGGCCGGCCCGCCTAAACTGGGATCGATGATCGTTCCCTCGCCATACGCCGACCTGCTCACCGTGATGGATGCCCGCGCCCACACCCGATCCGTGCTGGGCAGCGACACCCGGTACTGGGAGTACGGCGATCCGGACTCGTCGACGACGATCGTGATGGTGCACGGGTTTCGCGGCGATCACCACGGCCTCGAGGCCGTCGTGGCGCAGCTGCACGGCCTGCGCGTGATCTCACCCGACCTGCCGGGCTTCGGTGAATCGGCGCCGTTCGCCGCCCTGCCCCACAGCGTCGAGTCCTATGCGGCCTGGCTCACCGAGTTCCTGCGCCTGGCGGCGTTGCCCGGCCGGGTCGTCGTGCTCGGCCACTCCTTCGGCTCGATCATCGTCGCGGCCGCGGCCGCGGCTCCCGCCGGCATCCCCGCCCACGACCTGGTGCTCGTGAACCCCATCGCCGCCCCGGCCCTCGCCGGTCCGCGCGGCCTGCTGACCAGACTTGCGGTGTTCTACTACTGGCTCGCCGCGAAGCTCCCCGAACGGCTGGGGTTCGCCCTGCTGCGCAACCGCGTCATCGTGCGGGTCATGAGCATCACCATGGCCAAGACCCGCAGCCGCCAGCGCCGCCGCTGGATCCACAATCAGCACGACAGGTATTTCTCCGCCTTCGCCGACCGCACGGTGGTCCTCGAGGCCTTCAGGGCCTCTGTAGGCCACGATGTCAGCGAATACGCCGACAGGATCGCCACTCGAACGCTGTTGATCGCGGCCGAGAAAGACGACATCACCCCCGTGGCCGCGCAGGTGCGGCTGCGTGCCCAGTTCGCCGACGCCCGCCTGCACGTGATCCCCGGCGTAGGGCACCTGATCCACTACGAGGTCCCCGAGGAAGCGGCCATCCAGCTGCGCCTGTTCCTGGAGCAGGCGTCGTCATGAACACGCGCGCCGAGGCTCCGCTCCGCATCGTCTTCGACTGCCGGTACACCCGCATCGACCGGCACGACGGCATCAGCCGGTACACGGCCGGACTCGTCACCGAGCTGGGCCGGCTGCACCCGGTGACCATGCTGATCAGTGACCACCGCCAGCTCGCGATGCTGCCCGCCCTGCCGTGGCAGCTCGTGCGCTCGCCCACCAGCCCACTCGAGCCCCTCGTGGCGCTGACCGTCAACAAGCTGCGTCCCGACATCGTCTTCAGCCCCATGCAGACCATGGGTTCGTGGGGGCGGCGGTACCGCCTGGTGCTCACGGTGCACGACCTGATCTACTACCGCAATCGCACCCCACCGCGCGAGTTCTCCGCCGCGATCCGCCTGCTCTGGCGGCTGTACCACCTCTCCTGGGCCCCGCAGCGGATGCTGCTGAACCGGTCGGACGGCGTGGTGACCGTGTCGGAAACCACCGGCGCGCTGATCAGCCGTCATCGGCTGACCCGCCGTCCGGTGTCGGTGGTGCCCAACGCCGCCGATTCCGTGGCCGCGACCGGCCTGGCGCCCCGCACGGCCCCGGCCGGCAAGACTCTGGTCTACATGGGATCGTTCATGCCGTACAAGAACGTGGACACCCTGGTGCGGGCGACCGCGGAACTGCCGGGCTATGAGCTGCACCTGCTCAGTCGCATCAGCGACGACGAACGGGCCCGGCTGAGCGCCCTCGCCCCACAGGCGACTCTGGTCTTCCACAACGGCGTCACCGATGAGGACTACGTCAGGGTGCTCTCCCGGGCGACCGCCCTGGTGACGGCGTCTTTCGACGAAGGATTCGGTATCCCGCTGGTGGAGGCGATGAGCCTGGGCATTCCCGTGGTCGTGAGCGACATCGACATCTTCCGGGAGATCGGCGGCGACGCAGCCGGCTATGCCGACCCGAACGATCCTGAGGCCGTCGCCGCCGCCGTGCGCGCACTGGAGGCACCGGGGGAGTGGGCGAGGCGGTCGAGCCTCTCCGTGCGGCAGGCCGCCCGTTTCACCTGGGCCGAGTCCGCCGAACAACTGCTCCGGGTATTGCAGGGCACCCAGGCTGCCTCCCGGCGCTGAGGGACCCTCCGGGCGCTGAGGACGACGGAGTCAGCGCACCGGCTGGAACGCCTCCAGCTCGAGCCGTCCGTCCTGCCACCGGAAATCGTGCACCGAACCATTCGGGATGAGTTCACCGGCCGCCGGACGCTTCCCGCCGGTCGCATACCGCACCAGGGTGCCGATCACGCCGCCGTGGCAGACCACGACGATCTGGCGGTCGGGGTACGTGAGCGCCAGCAGTTCCAGCGCCGGCAGCACCCGGTCGAGCACGGCCTGGCGGGTTTCCAGACCCGGCACTTTCGACCCGTCGGGGAAGCGCAGCTGTCGTTCGGCGAAGGTCAGGCCCTCGATCTCGCCGTGGTGGCGTTCGGTGAGCTCCGGCACGACAAGCGGCGCCGGCCGGTCGAGTTCCCCGGCGATGATCCTGGCGGTCTCGTGCGCCCGCGTCAATGGGCTGGTGACGATTGCGTCCCAGTGGGTGCCCCGCAGGGCCAGCCCGGTCTCGGCGGCCTGAGCCCGGCCGATCGAGTTCAGCGGGATGTCCGTGCTGCCCTGGATCCGTTTTTCCAGGTTCCAGTCGGTCTGGCCGTGCCGGACGATCGCGAACCTGGTCATCACAACGCCGCCTTCTGCTGCAGGAGTCTCAGTTGCTGAGTGCTCAGTTGGTGAGTCGGGTCACCAGCCCGGCGAACGTCTCCGACGTGCCTGCCTCCAGTTTAACCAGGGCGCGCCCGTCTCCCTTGGTCGCCCCGCGGTTGATGACCACGATGGGGAGCTTGCGCCGCCTGGCCAGTTCGAGCAGACGGATGCCGGAGTTGACGGCGAGCGAGGAGCCCGCGACGATCAGGGCATCCGCCGCTCGCACGAGGGCGGCCGCAGCGGTGAACTTGCCCGTGGGAACGAGTTCGCCGAAGAACACCACGTTCGGCTTGAGCAGACCGCCGCAGACCGAGCAGTCCGGAACTGTGAAACCGTCGATGTCCACCACGATGGCGTCGCCGTCGGGAGCGATCTCGACCTGCTCTGGATGCGCGAGGACCGGGTTGTCGGCTTCCAGCCTGGCCGCGATGCTGTCGCGGCCGAACGCCTGGCCACAGGAGAGGCAGACCACCAGGTCCATCGAGCCGTGCAGGTCGACCACGTGCCTGGACCCTGCGCGGGTGTGCAGGCCGTCGACATTCTGGGTGATGATCCCGCTGACCAGGCCTGAGGCCTCGAGCGCGACGAGTGAGCGGTGGCCCAGGTTGGGCTCTGCCGCCCTGAACCGGTGCCAGCCGAGGTGGCTGCCCGCCCAGTAGCGCTTGCGCGCCCGCTCATCGGCGACGAAGGTCTGAAATGTCATCGGTACGCGGACGGGAGCTCCGGCCCCCCGGTAGTCGGGAATTCCGGAATCCGTGCTCACGCCGGCGCCGGTGAGGACCGCGGTGCGCCGGCCGCGCAGCAGCGCGGCGAGGGCGTCGAGGGCTTCCTCTGCGCCCACCGACGGTGTCAAGAGTGTCTCAGCCGTCATCGTGCTCCATCCGCTTCACCACACCATTCGGCCGGCCCTGCTGACCTCTGGGCGGGCGACGATGTCCTCTGAGTCTAAACTGGTCAGTTTTCGACCGTGTTACAGATCCCTGTCAGAGATTCCTCCGGCGTGGCGGCCGGACACACTTCCCAGAAAGGCGGCGGCCCCGTGCAGATCGTCCCGATAACCGACCTGGACCAGCCGGGTCTCACCGACTATTCGCGGTTGACCGACGTGGCCCTGCGCCGGGTCAGCGAACCGGCCAACGGCCTGTACATCGCCGAGTCCGCCAAGGTCATCGGCCGGGCCATCGCGGCCGGACACCGCCCCCGGTCCGTGCTCGTGCAGGAACAATGGCTGCCCGAAGCCGTCCGTCTGCTCGCCGACTGGCCGGACGTGCCCATTTACGTGGGCTCGGCGGCACTGCTCGAACAACTCACCGGATACAACCTGCATCGCGGCGCACTCGCCGCCATGCACAGGCCGGACCTCGCCTCCGTCGCCGACCTCATCCGTGACGCCAGACGCATCGTCATCCTCGAGGACATCGTCGACCACACCAATGTCGGGGCGATCTTCCGTTCCGTCGCCGGGCTGGGCGCCGATGCCGTGCTGATCACCCCGCGCTGCGCAGACCCGCTCTACCGCCGCAGCGTGCGCGTGAGCATGGGGACGGTGCTGCAGGTGCCTTGGACCCGGCTGCCGGAATGGGGCGACGCCGCTCCCGTGCTGCACGAGCTCGGTTTCCACCTCGCCGCACTGGCTCTCTCCGACGACGCCGTGTCTCTGGACACCTTCGCGATCGACCCGCCGCACCGGGTGGCCCTGATCCTCGGCACCGAGGGCGACGGCCTGAGCCGGCACGCGCTGGCGGTCGCGGACACCGTCGTGACGATCCCGATGCTGCACGGGGTGGATTCCCTGAACGTGGCGTCTGCCAGCGCCGTCGCCCTCTACGCCCTGAGGGCCTAGAGCCCGGCCGCACCAGCCCAGTTCGGCAGGCGCGGCCGCGCCTGCCTGGCAGCCTCGGCGACCCTGGTTAGACTCATCGAATGTCTCCCACCCGACGTCAGGTCTATCTCCGTCGGCGCATCGCGTTCTTCGGCGCTCTGGCCGTTCTCATCACCGCCATCGCCTACCTCACCAGCACCGGTCTCGCTCCGGTCTCCGCTACCGCGGCCGCGCTGGCCGAGCCCGCCGCGCTCACCCAGCCCGCGGTCTCGCCGGCCTGGCCCGCCGGCGGCGCCGGTGCCATCGGCGCGGTGGGGTACGACGGGGTGCTGGGCGCCAGCGGGGACCAGGACTCCGTCCCCATCGCCAGCATCACCAAGATGGTGACCTCGTTGGTCATCCTGCAGGCCAAGCCGTTGACCGGTGACGATCAGGGGCCGATCATCACCTTCACCGACAAAGACGTCGACTTCTACTACGACGCCATCGCCGAGAACGGCTCGGTCGCGCCCGTCGTCTCCGGCATGGAGCTCAGCCAGCGCGAGGCCTTCGAGACCATGCTGCTGCCCTCTGCCAACAACTACAGCGTCTCCCTCGCGGTGTGGGCGTTCGGCTCCGTCGACGCCTACCTCACAGCGGCGGCTGACTTCCTGACCACGAACGGGCTGACGGGGACCACCGTCGCCGACACCAGCGGCATCTCCGCACAGAGTGTCAGCAGCCCAGCCGACCTCGTTGCCATCGGCAAACTGGTGATGGCGAACCCGGTTCTCGCCTCGATCGTGGCCATGCCCAGCGCGGATATCCCGACCGTGGGCACCGTCACCAACACGAACAAGCTGCTCGGCATCGACGGCGTCGACGGCATCAAAACCGGCACCACCGATGAGGCCGGCGCCTGCCTGCTCTTCGCGGTGGACGTGCCCGTCGGCGACAGCACGGTCACGCTCGTGGGCGTCGTGCTCGGCGGGAACACCCACCCCGAGCTGAACCAGAGCATCCTCGCCCTGATCGACAGCGTGGCACCGGGCTTCCGCCAGGTTGTCCTGGTCGAGGAGGGCACACCGTTCGGCACCTACACCACACCGTGGGGCCAGTCCGGACAGGCCGTCGCCGAGACCACGGAGACCGCCGTGGTCTGGTCGGACACGCCGATCAGCACCGCTGTGGACATCGACAAGCTGGCGCTCGGAGACGAGGGCGACCCCGTCGGCAGCGTCGACGTCACCGTCGGAACGCAGACCGTCACGGTTCCCCTCGTGCTCGATGCCACCCTCACCGACCCCGGGCCGTTCTGGCGTTGGACTCACCCCGGCGAGGTCTGACCGTTCGCCGACACCGGCAGGACTAGCCGAGCCGCTGGGCCGGTCGGCCGGGCTCATCCAACCGGGTCACCGGATCCGCGGCGGGACGCTTCGGCAGGATGTGGTCGCCGGAGGACTGGTGCCGCACCCGGCGCAGAACCCAGGGTACGAGGTATTCCCTGGCCCAGGCGAAGTCTTCGGTGCGCGCCTGGCGCCACGTGGTGCCCGGCATGGGCTCTGGAACCAAGGGCTCCAACGGGTTGTCCACGTTGAGGGCGTCGAGCACCATCCGCGCCACCGTGTGATGTCCGAGTGGATTCAGATGCAGACGGTCCGGCGCCCACATCCGCACATCCTGAATCTCGGTCAACGACCACATGTCGGCCACGATGGCATCGCGAGAGGCCGCTATCGCGCGGATGTTCTCGTTGTAGATGGCGACCTTGCCACGCAACCCCCTGAGCACGGGGGAGAAGCGCACATCGGTGCCGGTGAACACCACCACCGTGGCGCCGTCCGAACCGAGCAGCGCAACGGCTTCGTCGAGCCGCGCCGCGATCGCATCCGGATCGCTGCCCGGACGCAGCACGTCGTTGCCGCCGGCGGAGATCGTGATCAGGTCAGGGTGCAGCGCCAGGGCCGGCTGCACCTGCTCCGCGAGGATCTGGTTCATCAGCTTGCCGCGCACGGCCAGGTTGCCGTACGCGAAATCGTCCGAACCCAGGCTGAGCATCTCGGCGACGCGGTCTGCCCAGCCCCGGTTCCCGCCGGGGCTGGCGGGTTCCGCATCCCCCACGCCCTCGGTGAATGAGTCGCCCACTGCGACATAGCGGGACCACGGATGCTGCTGCTTCGTCATCCCCTCATTGTGCTCCCGTCCGGCGACAGTCGCCGGGACTTGATAGGTTGTTATGAAGTGACTACTGCACCTGACTTCGGATCCGAGTTTCGGGAACCCTCGACTCATCAGACCTCTGAACCCGGATCGTTCGGCGTACCCGACGGCGTCCTGGCCGAGGCCGTCGACACCCCGCCCGTCTACGGGCCAGCCAGGGGACCCGCCGGCACCAGCGCCGCAGAACACCTGTCGCCGTCGTTCCCCGAGCGCGCCGCCTGGGGCACCGCCAGCAAGCTCCGCGCCTGGCAGGCAGAGGCCCTCGAGGCCTACTTCCAGCACCAGCCCCGGGACTTCCTCGCCGCCGCCACGCCGGGCGCAGGCAAGACCACCTTCGCCCTGCGCCTGGCCGCCGAACTCCGCGCCCGCCGCGTGATCGACCGCATCACCGTGGTCGCGCCCACCGAGCACCTCAAGCGCCAGTGGGCCGACGCGGCCGCGAGGGCCGGCATCCGGCTCGACCCCGGTTTCAAGAACGCGCACGGCCGCTACGGCAGCCACTTCCACGGCATCGCCGTCACCTATGCCCAGGTCGCCACCCGGGCGGCGCTGCACCGCGAACTCACCCAGGCCAGCCGTACCCTGGTAATCCTCGACGAGGTCCACCACGGTGGCGACGCGCTGAGCTGGGGCGACGCCATCCGTGAGGCCTTCGACCCGGCCACCAGGCGACTTTCGCTGACCGGGACCCCGTTCCGCTCCGACACCTCGCCCATCCCCTTCGTGACCTACCTGCCGGACAAGCACGGCATCCGGCTGTCCCAGAGCGACTACAACTACGGCTACGGTCGCGCCCTCGAAGACGGCGTCGTGCGTCCGGTCATGTTTATGGTCTACGCCGGGCACATGAAGTGGCGCACACGGGCCGGCGACGAGATGGAAGCCAAGCTCGGCGAGGGCAACACCAAGGACATCACCTCGCAGGCCTGGCGAACGGCCCTCGAACCCAGCGGGCAGTGGATCCCCGCCGTGCTCCGGGCGGCCGACAGCCGGCTCACCGAAGTCCGGCACGGCATCCCCGACGCCGGGGGCCTGGTCATCGCAACGGACCAGACCACCGCCCGCGCCTACGCCGCGATCCTCGAGGAGATCTCGGGGGAGCGTGTCACCGTGGTGCTCTCCGACGAGAAGGAATCCAGCGACCGGATTGACGAGTTCTCCCAGGGCACCAGCCGGTGGATGGTCGCGGTGCGGATGGTGTCCGAGGGTGTCGACGTGCCGCGCCTGGCCGTCGGTGTCTACGCCACGAGCGCGTCGACGCCCCTGTTCTTCGCGCAGGCCATCGGCCGGTTCGTCCGCGCCCGCCGTCGCGGTGAGACGGCGTCGATCTTCCTGCCCAATGTTCCCGGCCTCCTCAGCCTCGCCAATGCCATGGAGCTGGAACGCGACCACGCGCTGGACCGCAGCAACCGTGACGACGGCGACGACGGCATGTACAACCCGGAAGACGCCATGGTGGCGGCGGCGAACAAGACCGAGAAGGCCTCGGACGAGCTCGGCGAGGAATTCACCTGGCAGGCGCTGGACTCGCAGGCGACCTTCGACATGGTCATGTTCAACGGCGACGAGTTCGGCGAGCTCGCCGAACCCGGCACCGACGAGGAATTCGACTTCATCGGCATCCCTGGGCTCCTCGAGCCCGAGCAGGTGTCCGAGCTGCTCCGCCAGCGCCAGCACCGGCAGGCCAAGCGCGGCTCTGAGCGGCGCACAGCGGCCGCAGCCGTCGAGGGGGCACCGGAGGAGCCGATGCCGCTCTATCGCACGCTCAAGGAGCAGCGGAAGCTGTTGGGCAGCCTCGTGGGCATGTGGTCGAAGCTGTCGGGGGAGCCGCACGCCATGGTGCATGCCGAGCTTCGCCGGTTGTGCGGCGGGCCGGCCGTGGCGCAGGCCAGCGTCACCCAGATCCAGAAGCGCATCGATCTGCTCCGCAGCCGCCTGGGCCGCAGCTGATGCATTGACAGGTATTGGCATCGCAGAACGGCCGATAAACTAGCGCGCAACGAAAGAGGGCGAGCATGGATTCGAAGAAAGCCGATCTTGACCGCGTCGACCGAGCCCTGCTTCGTGCCCTCTCGGTCAATGCGAGAGCCTCAGGGGCGGCACTGGCCGCGGAAATCGGCGTGGCAGAGTCGACCGTGTCACTGCGGCTGCGGCGTCTGCAGCAGCTCGGGCACATCCGCGGCTACCGCGCCAACATCGACTTGGCCGCCCTCGGGGCGTCCCTGCAGGCCCTGATCTCGGTGCGGCTGGCCAAGCACGTGCGCGATCAGATCGACGACTTCCGCAATGCCGCCCCGCACTGGCCGGGTGTGATCGGCCTGTTCCACACCGCCGGCGCCGATGACTACCTGCTGCACGTTGCGGCCGCAGACGCCTCCGACCTGCGCGACTTCGTGCTCGAGCACCTGGCCGAGCATCCGGCCGTCGCTCACACCGAGACCAACCTGATCTTCGAGTACGTAGACGGCGACGGCTGGCAGGACCTGGTCAAGTAGGGCGCACGGCCGCCGCGGCGCACTGACGGAGCTTTGCCCGCGATAATCGAGAGATGACTGCTCCTGACGACAACGACGACTCCCGGCCTCGAGCCGCGAGCGTTTTCGATGTGGCGAAGGTCGCCGGAGTCTCGCACCAGACGGTGTCACGGGTCCTGAACGACCACCCCAGCCTCCGGGACGCCACCAGGCAGAAGGTGCTGGCGGCGATGCGTGAGCTCAACTACCGGCCCAACGCGGCAGCCAGGGCGCTGTCGTCGAGCAGGTCGCGGATGATCGGCATCCTCTCGACATCGAGCGGTGAGTACGGGCCTGCATCCAGTGTCGCCGCCGTGGAGACGGCCGCCCGCGCTCGTGGCTACAGCGTGACCATCGCCAACGCCGACGGGCTCGATCCGCGATCGATCGATGAAGCGGTGAACCATCTGGCCAATCTGTCCGCAGAGGGACTGGTTGTCGTTGCGCCTCAGACACAGGTTCTCGTCGCCCTCTCCGAGCTGTCGATCGGCATCCCCTTCGTGACCCTGCAGGCCGCGGACAGCGACGCGCCCGGCGCACGGCAATTCGACCAGGTGGTCGGCGCCCGCCTGGCCACGGCACACCTCGTCGCCCTCGGCCATCGGCGGATCGGCCACATCGCCGGCCCCTCCGAGTGGCTGGACGCATCGCAGCGCCTGGCCGGATTCCGCGAGGAGCTGGCGGTGCACGGATTGGACGCCGGTGTCGTCGAGACGGGGGACTGGAGCGCAGCCTCCGGCTACCGGGCCGCCACCGAACTCATCAGCAGGGGAGTGAGCGCCATCTTCGTCGGAAACGACCAGATGGCACTCGGCGCGGTCAGCGCCGCGACGGCCGCATATCTGGACGTGCCGGGCGACCTGAGCATCGTCGGCTTCGATGATGTTCCCGAAGCGGCTTTCTATCGACCCCCGCTCACCACGGTGCGTCAGGACCTCGCGGAAGCGGGCCGTCGCGCCGTCGCTCTGCTCCTCGGTGAGAGCGATGCCGCCCCGTCCGTGCACCCGGAGCTGATCGTGCGCGCGTCCACTGCGCCGCCGCGGTCCGGCCACACGGCCCTCGAATAAGGCGACACCGACGGGTTCAGTGCCGTACACTTTTCAGTGTGACCGATCATGTGATCGATCACATTGGAGCCAAAGGAGTCCCTCGCCATGACCGAGCACGCCGCCGAGCACGCCGCCGCGTCAGCCGAATTCGACGACGCACCGCGACTAGACACCGATCGGCGCAGTGCCGCGAGGGACGCGATCCTGTCCGGGCGCACGTCCCTCGGCATCGAACTGGGATCGACCCGCATCAAGGCCGCTCTGATCGGTGACACCCCCGCAGACGTACTCGCCGTCGGCAGCCACGACTGGGAGAACGAATTCGTGGACCGCGTCTGGACCTACTCGCTCGAGGACGTGTGGACGGGCATCCAGGCCGCGCACGCCGCACTCGTCGACGACATCGAGGAACAATACGGCGTGCGACCGTCCGGCTACGGGGCGATCGGCGTGTCGGCCATGATGCATGGCTACCTGGCCTTCGACACCGCCGGCGAACTGCTCGTGCCGTTCCGCACCTGGCGGAACACCACGACAGGACCGGCCGCCGCCGAGCTGACCGAACTGTTCGGGGTGAACATCCCGCTCCGCTGGTCCATCGCCCACCTGCACCAGGCCGTGATCGACCACGAGCCGCACGTCCCGCAGCTCGACTTCGTGACGACCCTCGCCGGGTACGTGCACTGGCGCCTCACCGGCCGCAAGGTCCTCGGCGTCGGCGACGCGTCCGGCATGTTCCCCATCGACCCCGCCACCAAGGACTACGACGCCGAGCTGTTGGCCAGGTACAACGGCCTCGTCTCCGCATACGCCCCCGAGCTCGACCTCGCCAGCCTGCTGCCCACCGTGCTCGTGGCCGGTCTTCCCGCCGGGGAACTCACGGCCGCGGGCGCGGCGCTCCTCGACGCGACCGGGGCCCTGCAGCCCGGCTCGGTGCTCTGCCCACCTGAGGGCGACGCCGGCACAGGCATGGTCGCGACCTGTTCAGTGGCTCCGCGCACCGGCAACGTCAGCGCAGGCACCAGCATCTTCGCCATGGTCGTCCTGGAGGGCCCGCTCCAGACCGTGCACCACGAACTCGACCTGGTCACCACGCCGGCGGGAGATCCCGTCGCAATGGTGCACTGCAACAACGGCGCGAGCGAACTCGCCGCCTGGGCCGGCCTGTTCGGCCGCTTCGCCGCCGCCGCCGGAACGCCGCTGCCGAGCGACGCCGTGTTCGATGCGCTGTTCCGGGAGGCTCTCGTCGGCGAGGCCGATGCCGGGGGGCTGTTGGCATACAACCACCTCGCCGGTGAGCCGATCGCCGGACTCACCGAGGGCAGGCCCCTCGTCGTGCGCACCCCCGACAGCCGCCTCACCCTCGCCAACTTCATGCGCGCACAGCTCTACGGCGTGTTCGGAACGCTCAGTCTCGGCATGCGGGTGCTCGCGGACGAGGGCGTCGAACTCGACGCCATGTTCGCCCATGGCGGCCTCTTCCGCACCGCGGGGGTCGCCCAGCGATTCCTGGCCGGCGCCCTGGATACCCCGGTGTCCGTCGCCGAGACGGCGTCAGAGGGCGGGGCATGGGGCATTGCGGTGCTCGCGTCGTTCACCGCGTCCGCGGCATCCGGCCTGGGCCTCGACGAATACCTGCGCGAGCGGGTGTTCGCCGGCGCGGACTTCGCGCGCGTTGCCCCCGACCCCGCTGACGTCGCCGGCTTCAGCGCCTACCTCGACCGCTACCACGCCGGCCTTGCCGTCGAGCGCACCGCCGTCGACACCCTGTCCTGAGAGGTTCCGCACCATGACCAGCTTCACGCCCGACATCGAACTCGCGATCGCGCGCACCCGTGACGAGGTCGCCGCGCTGCACGCCAAGCTCACCCAATACGGATTGGTGATCTGGACCGGGGGCAACATCTCCGGCCGGGTCCCCGGCGCCGACCTGTTCGTGATCAAGCCCTCCGGCGTCGACTACGACGACCTCACACCCGAGAACCAGATCCTCTGTGACCTGGACGGCACCGTCATCGAGAACAGCCCAGGCTCAGATCGCAGCCCGTCGAGCGACACCGCCGCGCACGCCTATGTCTACCGGAACATGCCGGCCGTCAACGGTGTCGTGCACACCCACTCCACGTACGCCACCGCGTGGGCGGCACGCGGGGAGGCCATCCCGTGCGTGATCACCGCCATGGCTGACGAGTTCGGCGGCGAGATCCCGATCGGGCCATTCGCCATCATCGGAGACGAGTCGATCGGCCGCGGAATCGTGCAGACGCTCACCGGCCATCGCTCACGCGCCGTCCTGATGCAGAACCACGGCGTGTTCACCATCGGGAAGAGTCCCACGGACGCCGTGAAGGCGGCTGTGATGACCGAAGATGTCGCCAAGACCGTGCACATCTCCCGCCAGTTGGGCGAGAGCATCCCCATCCCAGAGACCGCGATCGACGCACTGTTCGACCGCTACCAGAACGTGTACGGCCAAGACCCCAAAGGAGCACTGAAGTGACAAAATCGATCATTCCCGACCTCGCGACGAACGAGGTCTGGTTCCTCACCGGCAGCCAGGACCTCTACGGTGAGGAAACCCTGCGCCAGGTGGCTGAGCAGTCGCAGGACGTGGTGGACCAGCTCAACGCGTCCAGCGACATCCCGGTGACCATTGTGTGGAAGCCCGTGGTCAAGGACTCCGACGCGATCCGCCGCGCCATGATCGACGCGAACTCCGCCGAGAACGTCGTCGGCGTCATCGCCTGGATGCACACCTTCAGCCCGGCCAAGATGTGGATCCGCGGCCTGGACGCCCTGGCGAAGCCCTTCCTGCACCTGCACACGCAGGCCAACGTCGAGCTGCCCTGGGCCGAGATCGACTTCGACTTCATGAACCTCAACCAGGCCGCTCACGGCGACCGGGAGTTCGGTTACATCGCCGGCCGGATGAACATCCCGCGCAAGACCGTCGTCGGCCACGTGTCGAACCCCGCGGTCACCCTGCAGGTGGGCACCTGGACCCGCGCGGCCAGCGGCGCCGCCGCTGTGCGCAACCTGCGCCTGGCGCGCTTCGGCGACAACATGCGCAACGTGGCCGTCACCGAGGGCGACAAGACCGAAGCCGAGATCCGTTTCGGGGTGTCCGTGAACACCTGGGGTGTCAACGAACTCGTCGAGCGGGTGGATGCCGCGAGCGAATCGGACGTGGACGACCTGATCGCCGTCTACCTCGAGGCCTACAACGTGGCGCCAGAACTCAAGCCGGACGGCGACCGCCACGAGTCACTCCGCTACGGCGCGAAGATCGAGCTCGGACTGCGCTCGTTCCTCGAAGAGGGCGGCTTCAGCGCCTTCACCACCAACTTCGAAGATCTCGGCGGCCTCCGGCAGCTTCCCGGCCTGGCCGTTCAGCGCCTGATGGCCGACGGCTACGGCTTCGGCGGTGAGGGCGACTGGAAGACCTCCGTCCTCATCCGCGCGGCCAAGGTCATGGGCGCGGGTCTCCCCGGCGGCGCCTCCCTGATGGAGGACTACACCTACAACCTGGTGCCCGGCGAAGAGGCGATTCTCGGCGCGCACATGCTGGAGATCTGCCCGTCGCTCACCACGACGAAGCCGAACCTGGAAATCCACCCGCTCGGCATCGGCGGTCGGGAAGACCCCGTTCGCCTGGTCTTCGACACCGACGCCGGAGCCGGCGTCGTAGTCGCCCTGTCGGACATGCGGGACCGCTTCCGCCTGGTCGCTAACGTCGTGGAAGTCATCGACCTGCCCGCACCGCTGCCGCACCTGCCCGTGGCTCGCGCCGTGTGGAAGCCCGCCCCCGACCTGGCGACCAGCGCCACGGCCTGGATCACCGCCGGCGCAGCACACCACACAGTGCTCTCCACCGCCGTCGGCATCGAAGCGTGGGAGGACTTCGCCGAGATCACCCGCACCGAGCTGCTGATCATCGACGAGAACACCACCAAGCGCGGCTTCGCCAACGACGTGAAGTGGAACGCGGCGTACTACCGCCTGGCCCAGGGCATCTAGCCCGCAGGGCTACGGCCCTCGCCCGAGGCAACTGTGCCCCGTGCGGACAAATGTGACCGGTGTACCGGGTGCAGAAGTCCGCACGGGGCACAGTTGTTGAACCTGTGGGTTAAAAAACAACGCCCCCGCCGAAGCGGGGGCGTTGCAGTCAGCTTGTGTAGCTGACGCAGCTCTATTTAGAGGGCGCGGATGTTCTCGGCCTGGGGACCCTTGGGGCCCTGGGTTACCTCGAACTCGACCTTCTGGTTCTCATCGAGCGACTTGTAGCCGTTCGAAGCGATCGCGGAGTAGTGCGCGAACACGTCGGCGCTTCCGTCGTCGGGAGCGATGAAGCCGAAGCCCTTTTCAGCGTTGAACCATTTCACGGTACCTGTTGCCATGTGAAACTCCTCCAGGAGTGTTAGACCGGCCCCGACTGTCGGGACCGTTCGTCGCGGTATTCGTCGTCCGCTTCCGAAAGGAATAAGCCCGCACCGACCGAGGTCGATACGTTTTTTAGACGTGCAAGCACTACAACTACTTCGACAACACTAGCCCACATCGCTCGGTTCCCGTGGAGATCTGTGCGAAAAAAGGATCAAAGTGTTACGAAATCTGACTGAAATGCTCAAGACGAGGTCGCCCGGGTCACTGTTCGACGGTCACGAAGTCGATGAGCTGTTCCACCCTGCCCAGCAGGGCCGGTTCCAGGTCGGCGTAGGTGCGCACCTGCCCCAGGATCCGCTGCCACGCGCGGGCGATATCCGCCTGATCCTCGTGGGGCCAGCCGAGGGCTTGGCAGATACCGTGCTTCCACTCGATCGAGCGAGGAATCACCGGCCAGACCGGCAAATTCAAGCGTGCGGGCTTGACGGATTGCCACACGTCCACGTACGGGTGGCCCACCACGAGGACGTGCCGACCGTACCGGCCACGAGCAACGGCATCGGCGATCCGGCTTTCTTTCGAGCCGGGCACGAGGTGGTCGACGAGCACGCCGACACGGCGGGTGGAATCCGGCCTGAACTCGTCGAGCAGGTCGGCCAAGTTGTCGACACCCTCGATGTATTCGACGGCGACGCCCTCGATGCGGAGGTCGGCGCCCCACACCTTCTCCACGAGCTCTGCGTCGTGGCGTCCCTCCACAAAAATGCGGCTCGCCCGCGCGACGCGGGCCGGCGCGTCGGACACGGCGAGGGACCCGGATGCGGTGCGGGCGCGCGAAGCCGGCGTGGTCGGCCGGGGCTGCACCAGCACGATGGGCTCGCCATCCAGCAGAAAGCCGCCACCGAGGGGGAACAATCTGAGTTTGCCGAACCGGTCCTCGAGGGTGACGACCTTCTTCTCAACCCTGATGACGGCGCCGCAGAACCCGGTGGCGACCTCTTCGACGACGAGGTCGCGCACGGCCTCCTGCTGGGGAACGACACGACGGCCGGCCTCCCGCCATCCGGCGGCGAGCACATCTTCGGAGTAACGGTCCTCATTCACTGGATCGACGCTAGCGGAAGTCCCTCGACGACGTGTGTGCCGCCACGGTGAGCGGTTCGAAACGGTCGGCGATGAGGTTGACGACGCCCTCGGGGGAGCGCTCCAGGATCCCGCGGATCATCAACGCGGGGGACTCCCTGGCGATGCGGCGGAAGTGGTTCCACACCCCGACGCTGACGACGACGTTGACGTTGCCGGTCTCGTCCTCCAGGTTGATGAAGGTGACGCCGTTCGCGGTGGCCGGTCGCTGGCGATGAGTGACCACACCACCGACTTCGATGCGGCGCCCGCTCTCGCTGCTGGCGAGCTGATCGGCGGCGAGTGCGCCCCGCGCGCTCAGGGCGGCCCGCGCGTGCCGGATCGGATGGTCATCGGTGGATACGCCCGTGGCCCACAGGTCGTAGGCGACCTGCTCCACCGGCGTCATGAGCTCCAGCAGGGGCGGCTGCACGGTCTCGACCGATCCGCGCAGGTGTGCATCGGTGTCCTGGGCGGCCTCGCCCGCCGACCACAGCGCTTGGCGGCGTTCAAGCCCCATCCCTTCGAAAGCCCCGGCCGTCGCCAAGGATTCCAGCTGTTCCGCCGTCAGCCTGGCCCGCCTGGCGAGGTCGTTCATGGACTGGAACGGGCCGAACTGCTCCCGCTCAGCGACGATCCTCTCGGCCACCGTTGCCCCGATCGCCCGCACATCCGCCAGCCCGAGCCGCACGGCGATGGCGCCGTCTCTGCGGTGGCCCCGATCGTCGGCGGGGCGGCTCCTGTCGTAGACGGGGACCTCCGGTTGCTCGGGGTCGAGGCAGCCGGCGCGACCGGCCGGTTCTGCCGGCGCCCCCGCCACCGGTTCGAGAACCGCATCGGCGCCGGAGCGCTGCACATCCGGGCGCAGGACCACAACGCCGTGCCTGCGGGCGTCGGCCACGAGGGATTGCGGTGAATAGAATCCCATCGGCTGTGCCCGCAGGAGCGCGGCGAGGAAGGCGCCCGGATAGTGCAGCTTCAACCAGGCGCTGGCGTAGACGAGCAGGGCGAAGCTGATGGAGTGGCTCTCGGCGAAGCCGAAGTTGGCGAAGGCCTCGATCTTCTCGTAGATCTCGTCCGCCAGCTCCCCGGTGATGCCGTTGCCGGCCATGCCCTCGTACAGGGTGGCGCGCAGGGAAGAGATCTTCTCCACCCCGCGCTTGGAGCCCATCGCCCGGCGGAGCAGGTCCGCGTCTTCGCCGCTGCAGCCGCCAACGGCCATGGCCATCTGCATGAGCTGTTCCTGGAACAACGGGATCCCCAGGGTGCGCTCGAGGACCGGCTCGAGTTTGGGATGCAGGTAGGTCACCGGTTCCTGCCCGAGCTTGCGGCGGATGTACGGATGGACGGCGCCGCCCTGGATGGGCCCGGGCCGGATAAGGGCGATCTCCACCACGAGATCGTAGAACCGGCGCGGCTGAAGGCGCGGGAGGGTCCCCATCTGGGCGCGGCTTTCCACCTGGAAGACGCCGATGGAATCCGCGCGGCAGAGCATGTCGTACACGCCGGCCTCCTCCCGGGGAATGCTTCCCAGGGTCCAGGCCTCGCCGAGTGACTCCCCGACGAGGTCGAAGGTGTACTGCAGGGCGGCGAGCATGCCGAGACCGAGAAGGTCGAACTTGACCAGTCCCATCCAGGCGCAGTCGTCCTTGTCCCACTGCAGCACGGTGCGGCCCTCCTTGCGGGCGTGTTCGATGGGGCAGACCTCGCCGACGGGCCGGTCGGTGAGCACCATACCGCCCGAGTGGATGCCGAGATGTCGTGGGAATCCGAGCACGCGGCCGGCGAGGTCGGCGACCTGGTCGGGGATGTCGTGGTCGGGGCTGGACACCGCGGAGCCCCAGCGCTCCACCTGCTTCGACCAGGCGTCCTGCTGACCCGTGCTGTAGCCGAGGGCCTTGGCCATGTCGCGCACCGCGACCTTGGGCCGGTAGGTGATGACGTTGGCCACCTGAGCGGCATTGAGGCGGCCGTAACGTTCGTAGACGTACTGGATGACCTCCTCCCGCCGGTCGGAGTCGAAGTCGACGTCGATGTCGGGTTCCTCCTCCCGCAGACTGGAGAGGAACCGTTCGAAGGGCAGGCGGTAGAAGATCGAATCGACCGCGGTGATGCCGATCACGAAGCACACCGCCGAGTTGGCGGCGGATCCGCGGCCCTGGCAGAGGATGCCGTTGCGCCGGGCGAACTGCACGATGTCGTGCACGATCAGGAAGTAGCCGGGGAAGTCCTTGGCCTCGATCACGTCGAGTTCCTTCTCCAGGCGGTCGCGCACATTGGCGTTGTAGCCCGGGTAGGCCCGTTCCGCGCCCTCCCAGACCAGGTGGCGCAGCCAGCTCATCGGGGTGTGCCCGTCGGGCACGTGCTGCCTGGGCAACCGGGGCCGGGCCCGCCGCAGCGAGAAGGCGAGCTCGTCGGCGAGGGGCACGGTGCGGGCCACAGCATTCGGGTACCGGCCGAACCGTGCCGCCATCTCCGCTCCGCTCCGCAGGTGCTGGGTCGGTGCTCCCGGAAGCCAGCCGTCCATGTCGTCCAGGCTGCGCTGGGCACGCACGGCGGCCAGGGCCGAGTAGAGCGGGAAGTCCGCCGGCCGGGCGTAGTGCACGTTGTTGGTGGCGAGCACGGGTAACCCCGCGCGCTCGGCCAGGGCGGCCAGGGCATCGTTGGTCACCGTGTCCAGGGGCCGGCCGTGGTCGACCAGTTCCACGTTGACCGCGTCGCGGCCGAAGAGGGAGACCAGGACGTCGAGCTCGCGGGCGGCGGCCGTCTCCCCGTCGCGGCGCAGCGCCTGGCGTACGGCTCCGGACCCGGAGCCGGTGAGGATGCTCCAGTGCCCGCCGGAGAGTTCGGCGAGCTCGTCGATGTCGTAGACCGGCCGGCCTTTCTCTCCTCCGGCCATCTGTGCGCGGGTGAGTGCGGTGGCCAGACGGTGGTAGCCCTCCTGGCCCCGGGCCAGCACGACCAAATGGGTGCCTTCGGGTTCCGCCACCCCGTTCTGCGGCCGGCTGAGCCCGAGCGAGAGTTCCGCACCGAAGACAGTGCGGAGCTCGGGGTAGCTTTCCGCGGTCTCGGCCAGGCGCACCACCCCGTAGAGCCCGTCGTGGTCCGTGAGGGCCAGGCCATGCAGGCCGAGCTCTCCGGCTTCCTCGAGCAAACTCTCCGGCGAGCTGCCGCCATCGAGGAAACTGAAGTTGGAATGGGCATGCAGCTCGGCATAGCCGACGGCCGCCTCGTGCTGCCGGTGCGTTGGCGCCTGGGGCGCGTACGGCTGGCGGTGCCTTGACCAGGCGGGGCTGTCGCCGCCGTCGGCCTCCGGGGGAGGGCCGCCGGGGCGCCGGTCGGAGAGCTTGCGCTCCAGCTCCGACCAGGGGATGGGCGGGTTATTGAATCCCATGGTGGTGAGCTCCTCTGGCGGAATGGTCAGTCATAGCGCGCCTCCGCCCGCCAACCCTGGTCGTCCAGGGCGAGCAGCCAGGCGTCGCCGGTGTCGTCGACGATCTGCATTCGCTGCACGGTTCGCGCGGCCGCCGTGTCCCACCAGCGTTCCTGAACCGGCCAGGGGCCCGCCCAGGCCGCGACCCGGCGATCCGTGGGGCCGGTCGCGCCCTGGGGTGACGGCACCGGGGCGAAGCCGGTGGGTACTCCGTCCAGCGCACCGCGGTCGTCCACGGCGACCGGGCGGCCATCGGCGGCGAGGAGGCTGACAGGGCGGCGCTGCCGGAACACCGTGGACGGGACCAGCCCGCCGAGGCTGCCGGACCAGGGCCGGGCCGGGCCACGGGAACCGGTGTTGGGACCGGCGTCGTCGCCCCAGGGCACCCAACGCTGCCGGTCCGCGAGCATCCGCCCGCCACCGATCATCGCCGTCACGACCCCGGCATGGCCGACGAGCCCCTGCACCCGGGTGAGGGCGTGGTGGATGCGTTCATCGGGGCCGGTTCCCCACAGGCCGTCCTCGTGGTTGGCGACGGCGTCGACCCGGTCGGGGGACAGGACCACACGCACAATGCCCGCGGCGAGGCCGGACCCCGCCCGTCCGTCGCCCTGCAGCTGCCAGCGCACCCGGTCGATGAGATCGGTGGCGCTGAACCAGCGCGGATGCCGCCAGGTGCGCTCGGTCAGCGCCCCATCCTCCGTGGTGACGAGGATGCTGACCGCGGTGCAGACCAGGGTCTGTTCCCGGAGGGAATGCACGAAGGCATCCGCCGTGCTTCGAAGGGCGAAGGCGAGCTGGTCGATGCGGTCCAGGGCGGGTTCGAAGTCCTGGCCACGGTCAAAGACCGGGGTGGGGGTGCGGGGCACCACCTCCTCGCGCTCGTGGCCGGACGCCCGGGCATGGGCCTGTGCTGCCGCTGCACCGAAGCGGCGGTGCACGTCCAGGGCCGGCAGCGCGGCGAATTGGCCCAGGGTGTGCACGCCGAGACGGGCCAGCAACGTGCCCAGCGGGCCGTCGACGACGACGGCAACGGGTAGCGGGGCCAGGAAGGAGGCGGATTCGCCCGAGGGGATGATGCTGACCTGGTCGTGGACATTCCGCCCCGGGGTCCCGCCTCGCCGGGCGGCCTGCTCGGCCGCGAACGGGCCGTCGGCGATGCCCACTCGGGCCTCTGCCAGTCCGGCCGTGCGCAGGTAGTCGAGCAACGCCACGGCCGCGGCCTCTTCGCCGTCGTAGTAGCGCACCGGCCCGCGCGCGCGGATCGCGCAGGTACCCGGACGCACCACGGCCACGCCGGGCGTGAGCGCCTCGATGCCGTCGAGCACGGGATCGAACGCCCGGCGATCCAGAACCGGGTCGTAGGGCAGCACGACGAGGTCGGTACAACGGAACTGGGCTTCCCGGAGGGTCAGTCCCCGGCGAACCCCGGCGTTCCTGGCCTCGGGGGAGCAGGCGTAGACCAGGCCGTGGTCGACCAGGGCCAGCGGGGCGTCCGGCACGACGTCGGCGGCGGACCGAGCGGCGATCACGGGCCAGTCGGGGCACCAGAGCACGATGGTTCGTTCCCTGTTCATGGCCGTCACCCCGCCGCCGGATGCAGGTGGGCGCGGCTTCGTACCGCGGCGAGGGGTGGACGTCGGAGTGTCTCGGCGGGGTTCAGGTCCGTGCCCGGGTCTGGCAGGTGCAGGGCCCCTGTGCGACGGGGTCCGGCGCGGTCGTCGACGGCGACGGAGAGGTCGCGGCCGGACAGGTAGCCGTGCCCGGCACCCAGGCCCTCCCAGCGGGTGCCGGTGACCCGCAGGGCGGCCTCGCTCTGCGCCCAGCCCCCGGCGACGATCAGGGTGCATCCAGTTTGCCGCAGGCGCGCGCCCAGCCTGGCGACCTCGGCCGCGCCGACGGTACGCTCCGGGTGCACGACCACCAGAGGCAGGACATCCACCAGCGCCGCCGTCACGGCCAGCCACTGGTCGCCGGGGGAGGGCACGAGCACCAGCCGTTCCAGGTCGATGCCGAAGCCGACCGCGGCCTCGACGCCGAAATCGGGCAGGCCGACCACGGCACCCCACCCGCCGTCCGTGGTCGCGGCACCGAGGATGGCCATGATCAGGGAGGTGGAATTGTCCACGCTGTAGGCCACGCCGGAGCGCAGCCGCCCCTGGGGCAGCAGAGCGGCCAGGCCGCCCGGCAGAACGCGACCCTGTGGCTCCCAGCGGTCGCGTTGCATGCCGTTCATACGTTCCCGCAGTTCGGTGACGCGCTCGGCGGCGGTCCCGGCGGCCGAGCCCTCGACAGCCGAGCCCGCGACGGCCGAGGAGACCCGCGCCGGTGTGGCCGGCGAGTCGGGTGCAACGGAAGTCAGGGGAATAGACACCCTTCAATTTTCGAACACAGATTCGAATTAGTCAACCGGTGTGGATAACCAAGGCCGCCCCGACCGACACGATAGCCTGAGCCTATGTGTGGGCGATTCATCATGACCGATTCGGCGCCTGACCTCGCCGCCATGTTCGACATCGAGCACGAGGCCGGTGCGCTGCCGGACCCGTCCTGGAACGTGAAACCGACCGAGCAGATTCCGATCGTGCTCGAATCGATGAAATCCGACCCGGCCGTGCGCCGGCTGGAATCGGCGCGCTGGTCGCTGGTGCCTACGTTCTCCCCGGAGCTGTCGGCCGCATTCGCCACCTTCAACGCCCGGGCGGAGACGGTCGCCGAGAAGCCGACCTTCCGCACGGCCCTGGCGAAGACTCGCGCCATCATCCCCGCCACGGGGTACTACGAATGGCACACCGTCGGCACCCGGAAGACCCCGTACTTCGTGCACTCCGAAGACGGACTCCCACTGACGCTGGCGGGCCTGTATTCCTGGTGGCGCAACCCGGCCCTCGGCCAGGACGACCCCGCGCGCTGGGTCCTGACCGCGACCATCCTCACCGCCCCCGCCCAGGGCGCCCTCGCCGACATCCACGACCGGATGCCCGTGCTCTTGCCCGAGGAAGCCTGGGATCGCTGGCTGGACCCGCACGCGGACGGGGACCAGACCCTCGTCAACGCGGTGGTGGAGGCGTCAACGGAGGAAGCAGCCGGGTTGGCCTTCTACGAGGTCGCCCCACTCAGCGGCGAGAATGCGCCTGAACTCATCGATCCCGTCGGCCCCGAGCGCGAAGTCGGCTACAGCGCGTAGCGACAGCCACACCGGGCGCCGTCGAACCAGTACGCTCGAAGCGAGCCCGGAACGCTTTCGCGGCACCGTTGAGAGGACCCAGCCCATGCACATTGTTTCCTTCGTCGTGGCGATGGCCGCCTTCGTACTCGGCCTGTGGCTGTTCGGCCTGGCCTTCACCGTGACCGCCTGGCAGGGGCCGATCTTCATCTCGGGGATCCTGGCCGTCAGCGCGGCGATCGCTATCCCCGTCCACGTCCTGCGCGACTGACCCCGCGGTGCGCGCCGAACAGCTCACCGACCCGATCACCTTCCACGGGGAGGGGCCGGTCTACTCGGCAACCTGGGGAGGGCTTCGCCTGGTCGACCTGTTCGCCGGTGACGTACTCACCCTGGCCGCCGACGGTGCGGTGACCCGGCGACACGTGGACGAGATCGCGGCAGCACTCCGGCCCCGGGTCGGTGGCGGCGCCGTGATCGCCGCCGAGCGCGGCTTCATCCTGGAGGACCCGGACGGAACCCTGACCCGCCTGCCTGAGGTGTGGGCCGACCCGACCGTACGCATGAACGACGGCGGCACCGCCCCGGACGGCTCGTTCTACTGCGGCTCGATGGCGTACGACCAGCGCACCGGCGCCGGGTCGCTCTACCGCTTGGCTCCGAACGGGTCCGTGGGTCTCACCATGACAGGCGTGACCATCTCCAACGGGCTCGAGTGGAGCCCGGACGGCTCGCTGGCCTATTACAACGACACCCCGACGGGACGGATCGGCGTGTTCGACTGGACGCCGGAGGCCGGCCTGACCGGGCTGCGCACCTTCGCCGAGATCCCCGAAGCCGACGGCTACCCCGACGGCCTCACCGTCGACAGCGACGGGGGCGTCTGGGTGGCCCTGTACGCCGGGGGAGCCGTGCGCCGCTATTCGCCGCAGGGGACACTCGACGAGGTCATCGACGTGGACGCCAGCCGGGTCACCGCCCTCACCTTCGGCGGGGAGGACCTCCGCCAGCTGTTCATCACCACGTCCAGGGAAGACCTGGCCCCGGGGGAGGACCCCCTGGCCGGGTCGATCTTCACCGCCATGCCCGGAGTCGCGGGCCTGCCGGCGAAACCCTTCGCCGGTTAGTCTCGGCCGGAGCTACAGGCCGGCGACGAGGTTGATCAGCGTCGCCAGAATAATCGAGCCGAACAGGAACGACATCAGCGCGTGCCTGAGGGCCGCCGCCCGCATGACCGACGACGTCAGCGAGGTGTCCGACACCTGGAAGGTCATGCCCAGGGTGAAAGCCAGGTAGGCGAAATCGGCGTACCGCGGCGGCTCCGTCTGGTTGAAGTCGACCCCGCCATCATCATCCGCGTAGTAGAGCGACGCGTAGCGCAGCGTGAACAGGGTGTGCACCAAAACCCAGGACAGCGCCACTCCCACCACCGCCAGGGCCGCCAGGAGAATCTGCCCCGACCCGACCGCACTCCTGGCCTGCAGGAGCACGATCAGGATGCTGCCCAGGCTCGCCAGGCTGGCCAGAATCAACAACAGGTCGGTGATCCCCCTGGACGGGTCTTCCCTTGTGGCATGTGCGGCCGTGGTGGCGGAGTCCATCGGGGCGATGGCGAGCCACACCCAGCCGATGTAGAGAATTGCCGCCGCGGCCCAGCCGATCGCCGGTGCCAGCAGCCACGCCCCGAGCAGACCGGTGACGAGGCCGGTGACCACGCCGACGGCGACCATGGCGAGGAGGCGAGTGCTGGAGCGATGCGCCCGGGGAACGAGAGCTGATGTGTTCACCCGCTGATCGTCGCACGAATCGTCGGAGCGGCCCGCGCGACCGGCGGTGTCGGCGAGATGTCAGCAAGGCTGGTTAGGCTGATGACCTATCAATTCCCCGTTCCAGGCCGAAAGAGACCTTAGAGAATGTCAGAGAGTCCGGCCGCGGCCAGCCCCTACGAGGTGCTGGGAGTGAGCCCGTCGGCGACCGATGAGGAGCTGCGACGCGCCTACCGGAAGAAGCTGCGCCAATCCCACCCGGACGTCGGCGGCAGCGCCACGTCCTTCCACGCCGTGCAGGTGGCCTGGGAACGCATCGGCAGCCCGGAAAGCCGGGCCGCGTATGACGGCGCCCGCTACCCCGACGCGTCCTATTCCGGCGCGGCCCCCCGCACGTCGTCCGCGAGGTCGTCGTCACCGGGTGTCAAGGCCAGGATGCACGGGCACCCGGGTGGGCACTCCCGGCAGCGTTACCTCGCCCTGCTGCGCGAATGGGCGGGTAGGGGGACCACGATCGCGGACCCCTACGCGCCCGACCTGATCCGGTCCGCGCCCCAGGAGATCCGCCACCGCCTGGCCAAGGCCCTGGCGGAGGAGTCCACCGCGCACCTGATCTCCGGGCTCGGAATCGGCTACACGGCCTGGCACGATGTGGCCACCCGCGACGACGCCGACAAGATCGACCACGTGGTGCTCGGCCCGGCCGGCCTGTTCGCGATCCTCTCCGAGGATTGGGGGTCGCCGGTTGCGCTCAAGCGCGGGGAACTCGTCGGCGAGTCACTGGAGCCCGGCGAAGAACCCCTCGACGAGTTCGCGGTCGCCGCCCGGATCCTGGCGAAGTCGCTGCGGGTGCGCTTCACCGCGTTGATCGTGGTGGCCCCGGACGAGGCCGTCGCCGAACCGCTCTCCCTGCCCGGCCGCGGTCGCCGACCCCTGATCGTGGTGATCCCGAAGTCACGCCTCGTCGGGGTGCTGCGTGACGGCATCGCCGGCATGGAACGCGGCAGCTTCGAGAAGGTCTTCGAACTTCGCAGTACCCTGCAGAACGGTATCCGCTTCGTCGAGGACTAGCGGGAACTGCGCGGAGACTAGGCGGGGACGGTCTCGGAGAGGCCGAGCTTTCGCACCCAGAAACCCAGGAACGCGGCGCCGGCCTCGTCGTGGATGAGGTCTCCCTCCACGATCACCGGATACGGCCGCACCAGGATGCCGTCACTAGGCCGCACGTCCACGTGCGCCACGTCGAAGCCGGCCGCGTGCAGGTGATCGGCCATTTTGTAATCGCTGCGCGAATCGCCGACCGACCGCCACACCCGGGGGAGCGCGCCGCCCTCGGCGAAGAAGGCCAGGGCGCGCTCGGCGGCGTGGTCCTTGTCCAGATCCACCGACTCGATATCGGTGGAGATGATCGTCGTGTCGATGCGGAACGGCACCGCGCCGGTCACGTCGGGGGAGGCGAGGTCTCCGAAGCGCACCCCGAGCCCGTGCTCGATCATGATGGCGTATGCATCCGCCTCGAACGACGCCTGGGCGGCATGGTACGCGGCCCTGTCGACATCCGTGCGCTGTTCGACTGACACCATCGCGAGCTTGGTCTCGTCGAAGAACATGGTGTCGGCATAGTCGGTGGTGACGAGCTCTCGGATGCGGCCGACGACCGCGGCGGGTAGGGCCACGCTGTCGTCGACGACGATTTCACCCATGCCGGCGGCGGTGATCGGGAACCAGACGGCACCCTTTTCACACACTCCGTACATGCGCATGTTCAGCGGCAGCCCAGCGGCCAGCAGCGGCGTCACCACCTGATCGCTGATGAAGGCGGCCGATCGCCCGGTGATGAAGCCGATCGGCACGTTCGCGCCGGCCAACGTGATTAGGTCGGTGATGATGCTCGGTCTTGCGATGGTGCGGGTGTCGGGGCTGGCGATCGGACCGTCGACATCCAGGAGCAGGCCAAGCGGGGAAACGGTTTCAGGCATGGTTCATTGAAGCAGTTTCCGGTGCGGCCCGCCGGCAGGCCGGCACCGCCTATCGTTGAACCTGATGATTACCAGACGAGAAGCAGCACTCCGCCTCGACATTCCCCTCGAGATGGCGCAGCGCCACGACCTTCCCAGCCGAATGACCGAAGCCCAGCTCGCCGAGATCGAAACGAACCCGCCCGCCTGGCTGGTGCAGTCGCGCGCGAACCGCACCGGGAAGAAGCCCGTCTGGATTGATCTCACCTGCAGCGTCTGCGGGTACACCGAGGCGGCCCGGCCGAAGAAGTGGTGGCCGACCTTCACCTACCTCACCTGCGACCATCACGGCTATGACGAGCTGCCCGCCGCAGAAGCCGGACTCAGCCGGCGCGAGGTCGACGGCATCGGCAGCCGCTTCATCGGCATCGTCGATGCCGCCGAGCACAGCGAGGAGCTCTCATGAGCCTGATCCGGCTGAACGACGTCACCGTTCGTTTCGAGAACACCCAGGTGCTGCGCGAAACCTTCTTCAGGCTCGAACCGGGTGACCGGGTCGGCATGATCGGCCGGAACGGGTCGGGAAAGACCACCCTGATCAAGCTGATCCTCGGCCAGGTGATGCCGGACACCGGCACCGTCACCGTGGACGACGGCGTGAAGATCGGCTACTTCTCCCAGTTCTCCGAATTGAACGGCGAGTCGACGATCACCGAGGTGCTGGACGCCCTGTTCGTTGAGATCAAGGCCGTCGAGGCCGAGCTCGCGTCGATCGATGCGGCCATCGCCGCCGACTCCTCGGCCAGTGCAGAGCTGGACCGGTTGATCCACCGCCAGTCCGAACTTTTCGAGGATATGGACCGGTTGGACGGCTGGGACTACCCTCGCCGGATCGACGCCGCCCTCACCATCCTGGGCTTCGACGAGGCCCACCGCAGCTGTGCGATCGACGAACTCTCCGGCGGCTGGCGCAACCGCGCCGCCCTGGCGAAGATCCTGCTCGAAGCGCCGGACGTGCTCTTGTTGGATGAGCCCACCAACTACCTCGACGTGGCCGGAGTGGAGTGGTTGGAGAGCTGGTTCCGCGACTTCAAGGGCGCCGCCGTGATCGTCTCGCACGACCGCACCTTCCTCGACGCCGTCGTCACGCGCATCATCGAGCTGGAGAACTTTCACCTGCACGAGTACCCGGGCAACTTCGGCGAATACGTCGTGCAGAAGCAGTTCCGGCTCAAGACCCTCGAGGCGCAGTTCGTGCACGAGTCCGAACTGCTCGCCTTCGAGTCCGAGGGGATCGCCGACCGGCGCGAGGCGCAGAAGGCCGCCAGCCGCAAACTGGGCACCCAGCTGGCCACCATCAAGAAGTCCCGCACCCCGCGGCCCGTCGACAAGATCATCACCGAGATCTACGGCGGACTGCACGTGAAGGATGTGCTCTGCCGGGTGGAGATGCTCAGCAAGGCGTACGGCGACAAGGTGCTCTTCAACGACCTGAGCTTCGAGATCCGCCGCGGTAACCGAATCGTGGTGCTCGGCGCCAACGGCAGCGGCAAGACCACCCTGTTGCGCGTGCTCACCGGCGAGGAATCCGCGGATCACGGGCACGTGGACTGGGCCAAGGGCGCGGGCATGGTGTCGTACAACCAGGTGCTCGCCGAACTCGACGACACCGACACGGTCAGCCACGCCGTCAACGCGCTCGAGGGCAGCCTGGCGTTCACCGCCACCCGCAAGTCGGTGAACCGGTTCCTCACCATGTTCCAGTTCTCCGAGGCCGACCTCAAGCAGAAGATCGGCAACCTGTCCGGCGGACAGAAGGCCCGCGTGGCCATGGCGCAGTGCCTGCTCTCCGGTGCCTCGGTGCTACTGCTCGACGAACCCACCAACCACCTGGACATGTCCAGCACCCAGGTGATGGAGCGCGCCCTCCTGCACTTCCCGGGCGCCGTGGTCGTGGTCAGCCACGACAGGTTCTTCACCGACAAGATCGCCAACCGCCGCCTGATCTTCGGCCAGCTGGGTGCCGAGCCCGGCGAGGTCGAGGTCGCCGTCGCCTGACCCGCGAATCGCTCAGCCCGGTCAGGTTCACTCCGGGCCGGCGAGAGTCCCGTCGGGGAGCGCGTCGCGGATCGATCCGGGACCGGTGCCCAGGTGGAGCGGCCAGACCACCTCGGCGCTGCCCGGGATCTGCCAGACCAGGCCCTCGAGCGCGGACGCCTGGTACAGCGGCTGGCCGGCGGGCCTTCCGGCGCCGGGATCCTCGATTTCCGTGTACACGGAGGTTGGGTCCAGGTACTCGTCCACGTAGATGGGGGCGCCGTCCCAAGCCGGTTCCAGGTAGGCGACGATCGCCGTTCCCGGCGGAACGGTCCGCGTGCACTGGCCGGGGCTGCCCGAACCGAATTCGATGTAGACGCTTGCGTCGGCGGCCGGGTCCAGTTTCCCGGCTACAACCGTGACGTCACGCACGACGATCACCGCGCTTCCGGTTGTCGACGTCTGGTTCGGAGCGCTGTAGATGGTGTCGCGGCCCGGCTGGATCCGATCGATTTCGCCCGCTATGACCACCGTGCTTTCGCGGGCCAGAATCGCCAGCGACTCGATCGGGTCATAATCCACGATCCCCGGTGGGCTGCAGGCCGTGAAGACCTCGGCAGCGCTGGGTCCGTATGGTGACGGGCCGACGGTCTGGCCCGCCACATCCGGTGCCGCGTCGGCGCCCCGGCCGCGTCCTGCCAGCAGGACACCGGCGCAGACACATGCGCCGAGCATCCGCCACGCCTTGGCTCGAACTGGGTAGCCGTTCATACCCGGTAATGTCCGGCCGGTGCTGCCCGGTTCCCCCGAGCGGGCAGCACCACGGTTGTTACAGCGTCGCGCGCACCTGCACGGTCGCCCCGACCGGCGCATACGGCACGGTGCGGCCCTCGATGGCCACGCCGTCCACCTCGAGGCTCGCCCGTGAACCCTCGCGGCCGGAGTTCGCCACGGTGATCACGTAGGTGGCCCCGCGGGCCTGCCGGGTCACGGTGAACTCAGCGACATCCGGGCCGATCTGCGGGTCGACCACGAGGCCGTCGTAGTCGGTGCGCACACCCAGCAGGTACTGCGAGACCGTCACGAAGTTCCACGCCGCCGTGCCGGTGAGCCAGGAGTTCTTGGCCTCGCCGTGCCGGGATGCTTCCTTGCCCGCGATCATCTGGGCGTAGACATACGGTTCGGTGCGGTGCACCTCGGAGATGTCCTCCCGATACGCCGGCGTGATCTTGCGGTAGTGGTCGAACGCCTTCGCGCCACGGCCGAGCACGGTCTCACCGATGATCACCCACGGGTTGTTGTGGCAGAAGATGCCACCGTTCTCCTTGTAGCCCGGGGGATAGGTCGACACCTCGCCGAGTTCGACGCGATAGCTCTTGTACGCCGGGTACTGCAGCACCAGGCCGTGCTCGGAGCCGAGCAGCCGATCCACCGAATCGAGCGCCCGGAAGGCAGGACTCGTCTTCACCGGGGTGCCGTCCTCGTTGTGCTCCACGCCGACACCGGCGAGCACCGCGAAACCCTGCGGTTCGATCCAGATCTGGCCCTCGGTGTCTTCTGAGGTGCCCACCTTGTTGCCGTAGAAGTCGTAAGCACGCAGGAACCAGTCGCCGTCCCAGCCGTGCGTGAGCAACGCCTGGCTCATCTCCGCGGCCGCGGTGCGGGCCAGCTCGGCCTGCGCCGTGTCACCGCGTCGCGCGGCGATGGTGGCGTACTGCCCCGCCGCGAGCACGAACTGTGCGGCGATGAAGGTGGACTCGGCCACCCCGCCGGCCTGATTCTCGGTGGTCTGGAAGGACTCACCTGGCGTGGTGGAGAAGCAGTTCAGGTTGAGGCAGTCGTTCCAGTCTGCGCGACCGATCAGCGGCAGTCCATGTGGGCCGAGGTTGTTCCGGGTGAACTCGAACGACCGGGTGAGGTGGGTGTAGAGCGTCTCGGCGAGCTCGTCGTTGTTGTCGAACGGCACGATCTCATCGAGGATTCCGTAGTCGCCGGTCTCCTTGAGGTAGCCGTCCACGCCGATGATCAGCCACGCGGGGTCGTCGTTGAACCCGGAGCCGAGTTCGTTGTTGCCGCGCTTGGTGAGCGGCTGGTACTGGTGGTAGGCAGACCCGTCCGGCAGCTGGGTCGCGGCGATGTCGAGAATGCGTTCGCGGGCGCGGTCCGGGATCAAGTGCACGAAGCCGAGGAGGTCCTGGGTGGAGTCCCTGAACCCCATCCCACGGCCGATGCCGGTCTCGAAGTACGAGGCCGAACGGCTCATGTTGAACGTCACCATGCACTGGTACTGGTTCCAGATGTTGACCATCCGGTTGAGCTTGTCGTCCGGCGAGGTGACGGTGTACGCCGAGAGCAGGTCGGTCCAGTACACGCCGAGCGCGTCGAACGCGGCGTCGGCGGCCTCGGTGGTGGACAGCCGGGCGAGCAGTGCCTGCGCACGGGTCTTGTTGATGACCTGCTTGGCGTCGTCCTCCCATTTGTCCTCGCCGTTTGCGGCGTTGTTCTCCAAATAGCCGAGCACGAAGACCAGGTCGCGGCTCTCGCCGGGCTGCAAGGTGGAGTCCACCTGGTGCGATCCGATCGGGTACCAGCCGGACGCCATCGAGTTCTGCGCGTGACCGGCGTGCGGCACCTTCGCCTCGGCGAGCGTCTCGTAGAGGCCCACGAAGGTCTCCCGGTCGGTGTCGAAGCCGGCGATCTCGGCGTTGACCCCGTAAACGGCGTAGTGGTCGCGCCGCTCGCGGTACTCGGTCTTGTGGTAGATCGCGCTGCCGTCGACCTCGACCTCGCCGATGGAGAGGTTGCGCTGGTAGTTGGTTTGGTCGTCCTGGGCATTCCAGAGGCAGAACTCGAGGTAGGAGAAGAGCGAGAACGTCTTGACTGAGTCCGAGGTGTTGGTGATCGTGACCTTCTGCACCTCCGCGGTCTCGCCGAGCGGAACGAAGTACAGGGTGGAGACCTTGAGGCCGCCACGTTCGCCCGTGATGCGGGTGTACCCCATGCCGTGCCGGGTCTCGAAGAAGTCGAGCTCCTTCTTCATCGGCAGCCAGCTGGACGTCCACACATCGTCGCCGTCCTTGATGAAGAAGTAGCGTCCGCCCGAATCGGTGGGGATGTCGTTGTAGCGGTAGCGGGTCAAGCGGCGCATCTTGGCGTCCTTGTAGAAGGTGTAACCGCCCGCCGTATGCGAGACGAGCGAGAAGAAGTCCTCGCTGCCGAGATAGTTGATCCACGGGTAGGGCGTCACCGGGGTCTCAATGACGTATTCCCTGGCTTCGTCGTCGAAGTGGCCGAATTTCATGCGTGCACCTTTTCGGTATCCACGGACCGGATGCGGCGATTCAACATCCTGAATCCGCCGTCGCAGCCGGGCCTAGTCTAAATGAGAGCGCTCTCACGGACGCCTGGCTTGACTCTAGCAGCACGACCCGCCGCCGGAACACCCCGACGCGGCGCAACAAAAAGGGCCGGATCCCAGGATCCGGCCCTCGTACGTGCGACAGTGCCGAATCAGAAGATCCGGCCCGATATATCCGGCCGAGTATTCGACCCGTTAAACGAGACAGGGCCGGATCCTAAGATCCGGCCCGTGAACTGTCTCAACCAGTTCTCGTTGATCGTTGTCTTACCAACAATCTCCGTGTCCGAGGGGGGACTTGAACCCCCACGCCCTATACGGGCACTAGCACCTCAAGCTAGCGCGTCTGCCATTTCCGCCACCCGGACTGGATGTTTTGGCCGCAGTTATGTTTTGCTGCCGGGGAATAACTTAGCACGGATCCAAACCGCCCTCGGACACCATGGCGCTCCACCGGTCGAAGAATGCCTCGTTCGGAGACCCCTCAGGGAGTACCCGGCAGCAGGCACTGCGCGGATGCCCGGTAGCGTGAACTGCATGACAGCTCTCGCCTCCACGCCAGACGCGGCCGACGCCCTCGACCTGACCGCCGAGATCGCCCGCGACCTCATCAGGTTCGACACCACCAACTACGGTGAGGGCCGCTCCAACGGCGAGACGGATGCCGCGGAGTACGTGGCCGAAAAGCTGCGGACCCTGGGCCTGAAGCCGGAACTGTTCGACGCCGCACCCGGCCGCACGAGCGTCGTGGCCCGGGTACCCGGCCGCGACCGCAACAAGGGCGCCCTCGTTGTGCACGGCCACCTCGACGTGGTGCCCGCCGAACCGGCGAACTGGTCGGTGGACCCGTTCGGCGGCGAGATCAAGGACGGGATGCTGTGGGGCCGCGGCGCTGTGGACATGAAGAACATGGACGCGATGATCCTGGCGTCGCTGCAGGACATCCTCGGCACGGGCGCCGCTCCCGAACGTGACCTGGTGATCGCCTTCTTCGCCGACGAAGAGGCCGGGGGAGTGCTCGGCTCGCACCACCTCGTCGACACCAGACCCGAACTGTTCGCAGGCGCGACCGAGGCGATCAGCGAGGTCGGCGGCTACTCGATCAGCATCGGCGGGGAGCGCGCCTATCTGCTCCAGACGGGTGAGAAAGCTCTCATCTGGCTCAAGCTCGTCGCCCACGGCCCGGCCGGGCACGGCTCCCGTCTGGTCACGGACAACGCGATCACCCGTCTGGCCGAGGCCGTCGCCAAGGTGGGGCGACGGGACTGGCCGATCCGGCTGACCGGCACCACTCGACAGCTGCTCTCCGAGATCGCACGGATCCTCGGCGTCGACCCCCAGTCGATGGGGCCGGACGAACTGGCGCTGGCCACCGGCACAGCATCCGGATTCATCCAGGCGAGCCTGCGCACCACCATGAACCCGACCGTGCTGCAGGCCGGGTACAAGCACAACGTGATCCCCGATCGCGCCGAGGCGCTCATCGACCTCCGCTCCCTGCCCGGCGAGGAAGACGCTGTGCTGGCTGAACTGGCCGAACTGGTCGGGCCGGATATCGAGATCATCGTGATGCACAGGGACGTCGGCCTGGAGACCGACTTCTCCGGACCGTTGATCGACACGATCGTGCAGACCCTCGGCCGGCACGATCCCGGCGCCCCCGTGCTGCCCTACCTGATGCCCGCCGGCACCGACAACAAGGCGCTCAGCAAACTGGACATCAAAGGATACGGCTTCGCCCCGCTGAAACTCCCAGCCGATTTGGATTTCCCGGCGCTGTTCCACGGCGTTGATGAGCGCGTGCCGCTGGACGCATTAGTGTTTGGCAGGACGGTTCTGACCGATCTGCTGTCGACGTACTAGCCTCTGCCTGAGCTCCTGGGCCTGAGCTACCGACAGCACACAGCACAAGCGAAACGAGTATCACGTGGACTTCATCAACGCGGTCATCCTGGGCCTGGTGCAGGGGCTGACCGAATTCCTGCCGGTCTCCTCCAGCGCGCACATCAGCATCGTCGGGCAGTTCCTCGGCACCGGTGAAGACCCCGGCGCCCGGTTCACCGCCATCACCCAGATCGGCACAGAGGCTGCCGTGGTGATCTTCTTCTGGCGCGACATCGTGCGCATCATCGGGCAGTGGGCCAAGTCCCTGGTCGGCAAGGTCCCGCGCAGCGACCCGGATGCCCGCATGGGCTGGCTGATCATCCTCGGCACCCTGCCCATCGTCGTCCTCGGCCTGCTCTTCCAGGACCAGATCGAGACCTCCCTGCGCAACCTCTGGGTCACCGCGATCATGCTCATCGCCTTCGGCATCCTGCTGGGCATCGCCGACTACGTGGGCGCCAAGCGCCGCCGGCTGGGCGACCTCACCGTCGGCCACGGCGTCATCTTCGGTTTCGCGCAGGCCCTGGCGCTGATCCCCGGCGTCTCGCGGTCCGGTGGCACCATCACGGCCGGTCTGTTCCTGGGCTACGAACGTGCCGCAGCGGCACGCTACGCGTTCCTTCTCGCGATCCCGGCCGTTCTCGGCAGCGGCTTCTACCAGGTCTACAAGTCCATCAAGGAGCCCTGCGTCGCGGCCGCAGCCACCTGCACGCCCGAACTGTTCGGCCCGTTGGAGACCCTGGTCGCCACCGTCGTGGCCTTCATCGTGGCGCTGTTCGTGATCGGGTTCTTCATGAACTACATCTCCAAGCGCAGCTTCCTGCCGTTCGTGGTCTACCGCATCGCGCTGGGTATCGTCGTGATGATCCTGCTCGGCACGAACACCATCACCGCCTAGTTAGGCTGGATGTATGCGCGCCTGGTCACAACCCGTCATCCCGTCGATCCCGGGAAGTGCAGCCGCGCCGCGCCTGCACGACACGGCCACGGACTCCATCGTCGAAGCCAAGCCGACGGACGTCGCCCGGCTCTATGTCTGCGGCATCACCCCCTACGACGCCACCCACCTGGGCCACGCGGCCACCTACCTGGCGTTCGACACGCTACAGCGGGTCTGGCTCGACGGCGGCTACCGGGTGCACTACGCGCAGAACGTGACGGATGTCGACGACCCGCTGCTTGAACGTGCCACCGCGACGGGCGTGGACTGGCGCGAGCTCGCAGCCTCGCAAATCGACCTGTTCCGCGGCGACATGGAGGCCCTCGGCATCATCCCGCCGAGCGACTTCGTGGCCGTCACCGACGTCATCGACGACATCGCCGCGGCCGTTCTCACGCTCCGCGAATCCGCCCTGGCCTACCGGGTGCCGACGCCGGACGCCCTGCCGACTCCGGACGGCCCCGGCGCGGACCTGTACTTCGACATTCGCGCCGCCGAGCGCCAGGCGCCCTGGGTGCTGGGCGAGGAAAGCAACCTCGACCGCGACACCATGCTCAGCCTGTTCGCCCAACGCGGGGGAGACCCGGACAGGGCTGGGAAGCGCGACCAGTTGGACCCCTTGCTGTGGCGCGCCGCGCGCGCGGGCGAACCGTCGTGGGAGTCACCCGTCGGCGCCGGACGCCCAGGCTGGCACATCGAGTGTTCGGTGATCGCCCTCGCCGAACTCGGCACCGATTTCACGGTTCAGGGCGGCGGCAGCGACCTGATCTTCCCGCACCACGACATGAGCGCCGGTCACGCCGCCGCCCTGAGCGGGCATCCGCTCGCGCAGGTGTACAGCCACACCGGAATGGTCGCCTATCAGGGCGAGAAGATGAGCAAATCCCTGGGCAACCTGGTCCTGGTGTCCCGGCTGCGCGCCGGCGGCAGCGACCCGCGCGCCATCCGCCTGGCCCTGTTGGCTCAGCACTATCGCACCGACTGGGAGTGGACCGCCGAACAGCTGATGGATGCCGAGGCACGCCTGGCCGCGTGGACCCTGGCCTTCGGACCGATCGCTGTGCCCGCCGCCGTGGCCGCCGACATCGCTGCGGAGAGTGCCACGGCCGTCATCGAACGAATGCGCGCGGCCCTGGTGAACGACCTGGACACCCGGGGCGCCCTCACCGCGGTGGACGCCGCCGTTGCGGCCGGAGTCGACGACCCCGCCCTGCTCGCCGCCGCGATCGACGCGCTGTTGGGCGTCAAGCTCTAGCCTCGAAAAGCCAACCAGCGACTGCTAGGGCTGGCGCGGCTCCGGGCCGGGGCGGCCATCCGCCCGGCCGTCCCGGCCATCGCCGCGCTTGCGCAGATACTTCTCGAACTCCTGGGCGATCGCCTCTCCGCTGGCCTCCGGAGAGTCGACGGTGTCCCTGGCCTGCTCGAGCTGGCCGATGTACGCGGCCATCTCTTCGTCCTCCGCGGCGAGGGCGTCGATGCCCGTCTCCCACTCTGAGGCGTCGGTGACCAGGTCGCCGCGGGGGATCACAACGTCGATGATCTCCTCGAGCTTGTCGATCAGGGCCAGCAAGGCCTTGGGCGAGGGCGCGTTGTGCACGTAGTGCGGAACCGACGCCCAGATCGAGAGGCTGGGGATTCCCACGGTTTCCGCCGCCGCCGCGAGCACGCTCAGGATGCCGACGGGCCCCTCATAGCTGCTGCGCTCGATCTGCAGCTCCGCACGCACGTCGGGGTTGTCGCTCGAGACGAAGATCGAGATCGGGCGGGTGTGCGGCACATCTGCCAGCATCGCACCGAGGAAGACGATCCCACTCACATCGGCGGCGAGGACAGAATCGAGGATCTCGGCAGTGAAGCTCTTCCAGCTGCGCGAGGGTTCCGTGCCGATGAGCAGGTAGATGTTGCCGGCGTTGGTGCCGCTCACCTTTAACTGCGCGTCCTCGGCCAGCGGAACACCGCTGCTGCCGGGAACGACCGGACCGTACATGACGGCACTCGGCCACTCGATGACCCGGTGACCGTCCTCGTCGGTGGAGATCGTGGGCCGGTTGAACTGGTAGTCGAAGTAGAGCTCAGGGTCGATCCGCTTGACCTCGTCGACGTCGAGGAGGTCCTTGAGCGTGTTCACGGCGCCTGTGGCGGCCTCGCCCGCATCGTTCCAGCCTTCGAAAGCGACTACCAGTAGTCGCCCGCTGAGGAACCCATTGCCGTCTGTCACGTGCGTAAAACCTCGTGTATTCCGGCCGCCGCGACTGGGTGGCCTCCTTCAAGGATAGGCCGTGCCCCCTAAACTTGAACCCCGTGACACTGATCCCCGCTTTCTCGTCCCCACCCGCAGCCGTCCTGTGGGACATGGACGGCACCCTGGTCGACACCGAACCGTACTGGATGCGAGCCGAACACGAGCTCGTGGAATCGTTCGGCGGGGTCTGGACCCACGCCGACGCGATGCTCCTGGTCGGCTCCGGACTGCTCGGTTCCGCCGCCATCCTGCAGAACCGCGGCGTCAACCTGGCCGCAGAGGCCATCGTCGACGTGCTCACCACCCGGGTGCAGGAACAGCTCGCCTCCGCCGGCATCCCGTGGCGCCCCGGCGCACACGAGTTGCTCAGCGAACTCCACGCCGCGGCGGTGCCGATGGCCCTGGTGACGATGTCCGAACAACGGATGGCCCGCCAGATCGCCGGCATCGTGGGCTTCGAGGCCTTCACCACCATCGTCTCCGGCGACATGGTGCTGCAGAGCAAGCCACACCCCGAGGCCTACCTCACGGCGGCCGACACCCTCGGCGTCGACCCCGTGCACTGCGTCGCCATCGAGGACTCGTTGCCGGGCGTCGCCGCGGCCGTCGCGTCAGGCGCCGTGGTCGTCGCGGTGCCGCACATGGTGCCCATTCTTCCCAGCGAGCACTACACCCGGCTGGATACCCTTGTCGGCAGCACGCTGGCCTCGCTCACCGAGCTCTACCGGTCCCGCCGACCTGCCCCACTTTCCCACCCCACCACACCCAAGGACGCAACACGCGCATGAGCGACAACCAGGTCATCCAGAACAGCGGTCCGTTCCGCGCCGGCGACAGAGTGCAGTTGACCGGGCCCAAGGGCAAGCTCAACACCATCACCCTGGTACCGGGCAAGACCTTCCACACCCATCGGGGCATCCTCGAGCACGACGACATCATCGGCCGCCCCGACGCCTCTGTCGTGACCAACAACGTCGGAGTCGAACACCTGGCGCTGCGTCCGCTGCTGATCGACTTCGTGATGAGCATGCCGCGCGGCGCGGCGATCATCTACCCCAAGGACGCCGCCCAGATCCTCGCCCAGGCCGACATCTTCCCCGGCGCCACCGTCGTCGAGGCCGGGGTCGGCTCCGGCGCCCTGTCCCTCTGGCTCTTGCGCGCGATCGGACCGGCCGGCCACCTGGCGTCCTTCGAACGTCGCGAAGAGTTCTCCGACGTGGCCAGGGCCAACGTGGCGACCTTCCTGGGGCACGACCCGCAGAACTGGTCCGTCACGCTCGGCGACCTCGCCGACACCCTGCCGGAGACCAGGCCGGCTCAGTCCGTCGACCGGGTCGTGCTGGACATGCTCGCGCCGTGGGAATGCATCGACGTCGTCTCGGACGCCCTCAAGCCCGGCGGAGTCCTGCTCTGCTACGTCGCCACCGTGACCCAGCTCTCCCGCGTGGCCGAGGCCATCCGCGCCACCGGCAACTACACCAACCCCGATTCGCACGAGACCATGGTGCGCGGCTGGCATGTCGAGGGCCTCGCCGTGCGCCCTGACCACCGCATGATCGGACACACCGGTTTCCTGATCACCGCGCGCAGGCTCGCGCCGGACACCATCCTGCCCGAGCTCAAGCGCCGGCCGTCGAAGACCGACTTCAGCGACGCCGATGTCGAGCTGTGGACCCCTGGTGCCCTCGGCGAACGCTCCGTGAGCGCCAAGGTGATGCGCAAACGCAACCGCACGGCAGAGACCGGCGCGGCGCTCTCCAAGGCCCGCGACCTCGACGCCGGTTAGGATGGGTGTCGGCCCGCCGCCCGCACCAGGATGCTCGGGCCAGAACTTTCCCCGCTATTCACTCGCCAGCGCAAGCGCTGTGCGCTTTCCCTGTATCGAAATGAGGACTCGTGCGTAAAGTTCCCGCACTCATCGCAACCGCCGGACTGGTACTCGCGACCCTGACCGCTTGCAGTCCCGCCACCGGCACCGCCGACTGCGAGTCTCCGGTGTCCGCTGGGAAGGCTTCCGAGCTGGTGTCGGTGACGGGTGACTTCGACTCCGCCCCCACGATCGACTTCCCCACCCCGTTGAAGACCGAGACGACGCAGCGCAGCGAGCTCATCGAGGGAACGGGTCCCGGCCTCGTCGAGGGCCAGGTGGTGCAGATCGAACTCTCTGTCTTCGATGCCACGACAGGGGACCCGATCAAGGAGAGCGCATACGACGACACCAGCAAGGTGACCTACATCGTCGGCAACCAGATGCCGGACGGCCTCACCGACGGCCTGCTCTGCGCACAGGTCGGCTCCAGGAGCGCAGTCGTCACCGCGCCCGGCGTCGACAACACGGGCATCGACTCCGACGACTCCGTCGTGTTCGTGATCGACGTCATCAAGAGCTACAAGACGCGCGCCGACGGCGCCGACCAGCTTCCCGTCGCCGGACTGCCCGCCGTGGTCCTCACCGACGACGGCACGCCCGGGATCACCGTTCCCTCCGCCGAGCCGCCCACCGACCTGAAGATCGGCGTTCTCAAGAAGGGCGACGGCGAAGAGGTCACGGATGGCTCCACCGTCATCGTGAACTACACCGGCGTGCTCTGGAAAGAAAAGACCGTCTTCGACTCCAGTTGGACTGCCGGCCAGCCGGCCGCGATCGTCGTCGACCGCACCACGGCCGACCAGCCCCTTCCCGGCCTGGCCCAGGCGCTCGTCGGCCAGACCGTCGGATCGCAGATCATCGCCGTCATTCCGCCCGAGCTCGCTTACGGCGACCAGGCCTCAGGCGAGATCCCGGCTGATTCCACCCTGGTCTTCGTTTTCGACATCCTCGGCGTCGAATAGAGCGCACCGGCCCATCCGACGCTCCGGTCCATCCGGCACGCGGACCGGATGGGCCGGCGGCAACCAGCACCGATAGGATCGCGTACGTGTCGCCCACCCCAGAACACCAGCATCCCGTCACCGTCGAGGAACGTCTCTTCAGCCTGGTCCTCGCGCTCATCGCGACCCAGATCGGCCTGACGAAGAACGACATCCTGTCGACGGTGCAGGGCTACCGCCAGCGTTTCCAGGTCGGCGGGGACAACTCCAGCCTCGAGCGCCAGTTCGAGCGCGACAAAGACGACATCCGCGAACTCGGCATCCCGCTGGAAACCATCGAATCGCCCGATGACCCCGGCAGCAACCATCACCTGCGGTACCGCATTCCCAAGGGGCTGTACGACCTCCCCGCCGATATCTCGTTCTCACCGGACGAGATCATGCTGCTCAAGCTGGCCGCGACGGTCTGGCGCGAAGGATCCCTCTCCGCGGAGTCCCGGCGTGCGCTCACGAAGCTGAATTCCCTCGGTATCGATTCTTCCGACCCGATCGTGGGCTATGCCCCGTTCCTGCGGGCCAGGGAAGCATCCTTCGAACCGCTCAGCAAGGCCATGGACCGCGGCCAGGTGGTGGCTTTCCTCTACCTCAAGCCGGGCGAGAAGGCACCAAGACGCCGTGTCGTGTCCCCGCTGTCCGTGGTGCTGCACGAGGGCCGCTGGCACCTCTACGGCACCGACCAGGAGGCCGACGCCACCCGGACCTTCCTGCTGTCCAGAATCGTGGGCCCCGTCGTTGCCCTTCCCGGCGCAGCGGGGCACCGCGCGGACGACGGCCAGGGGCAGCGCGCCCTCGCCGAACTCGACGCCCTCTGGCAGGCCCAGACCGCCTCCATCACCGCCCTGCCCGGAACGGATGCCGCCGTCCGTCTGGGCAAGCGTGGCCTGTCCGGAGCCGCTGCCGACAGCGTCGAGCTGCACTACACCGACCTCAACATCCTCGCCGATGAGCTCGCCGGGTACGGCCCCGAGGTGCTCGTCCGTGCGCCGGACGCCCTGCGTGAGGCCGTTCTGGCCCGCCTGCGCCAGGTGCGCGACAGCCACGCCGCCCTGCCGGAGGAAGACCGATGACAGCCCAGCCCGCCAAGCCCGTCAAGCCCGCCGCGTTGGGGGCCTCGGACAAACTCACCTTCCTGCTTTCCCTGGTGCCGTACCTGATGGACCACGACAGGGTGAGCGTCACCGCCGTGGCCGACCACTTCGGCGTCACACCCGACCGGGTCAGGGACGCCGTCAACCTCATCGCCATGTCCGGCGTTCCGGGGGAGACCCGGCAGTATCTGCACGGCGACCTCTTCGACATCCAGTGGGACGAGTTCGAGACCAACGACACCATCGTGCTCACCCACCTGGTCGCCATCGACGATTCCCCCCGGTTTTCGGCACGGGAGGCTGCCGCCCTGATCGCCGGCCTGCAGTACCTCTCGGCGCTGCCCGAAAACGGCGACCGAGACGCCATAGCCTCGCTGATGGCCAAGCTCACCCGCGGCTCCACCGGCTCGCCCAGCCAGCTGGCCGTGTCCCGCACCGACACGGATGTCGCGATCTCGGGCATCCAGGCCGCCGTGCGCGCCGGCACCCAGGTGGAATTCGACTACCTCAACTCCCGCGGCATCGCCCAGCACCGCTGTGTGGACCCACTGCGTATCGAATCCGTCGACAACGACTGGTACCTGCGCGGCTGGTGCCACCTCCGCGAGGCCATGCGCACCTTCCGGTTGGACCGCATGAGCGACCTGCGCTCCACGGATGTGCCCGCCGACCCGCACGACGAGGGCGTTCTCCTGCCGGACACGCTCTTCGAGGGCTCCGCAGACGACCTGACCGTGACGATCGAACTGCCGACGCCCGCCCTCGGCCTCCTCGCCGACTACGCACCTGTCCCCACCGGGCCGGCGGCGGAGGGAGATCTCACCCGCGCCCTGGTTCGGGTGTCGCACTACCACGGGCTCAAACGCCTGGTCGCGGGCCTGGCCGGCGTTGTCACGGTCGTGGACCCTGGCGAGGCCAGACAGACCGTGGCGGACTGGGCCGCCGCCGGCGTCGCGCGGTACGAGGCCATGGCCGGCGACGACATCGATGCGCCGGGTCCGGCACAGCCGTGATGCCGCTCTGGTCCTGGATCCTGATCTGGACGCTGCTCGTCGCCGGCCTGGTTGGCATGCTGGCCTGGTTCGCGGTGCGCCTATTCCGCAAATCCATGCGGACCCTGGCCGCCCTCGACGAGCTGGGGCAGCAGGTCGCCGAGCTGGACACGGGCGCCCAACTGCCCGGCACGGCGTTCCGTCCGGCCGTATTCGAGGACCGGCGGGCCCTGGCCGCGGCGATCGAGCAGTCCAGGGTGGAGCACTCCCGTCGACGCTCCCTTCGTCGAGAACGCTCAATCAACAGAGGTAAACTACTGCAACACACTCCCTACAAGCCAGAGGATCGACCCCCATGTTGAGCAATCTGACCGGATGGCATTTCCTGATCATCCTCGTCGTCATCCTGCTGTTGTTCGGTGCGCCCAAGCTCCCGCTGCTGGCCCGCAGTCTCGGCCAGTCGATGAAGATCTTCAAGAGCGAGATCAAGAGCGACACCGTCGACCCGCCTGCCGACAGCACCGCGACGCCGGCCCGCACCGAGACGACCGACGGCACAACGCGCCCCGTCGGCCCGGGCGACCAGACGAAGCCCTAAGCACCGTGGCCGTACGCAGCGACAAGCGTGCGAATCGTGCGGGCACCATGTCGTTGGGGCAGCATCTGCTCGAACTGCGCAAGCGCCTGTTCCTGGCCGCCGCCGGCATCGCGGTTGGCGCGATCATCGGCTGGTTCCTCTCCGACTTCGTCTGGGACGCGCTGCGCGAGCCGATCTACGCCATCATCGAGGCCCAGCACCGCAACGCCCAGATCAACTACCCGGACATCACCTCGGCGTTCGACCTCAAGCTGAAGATCTCCCTGTACGTGGGCATGGTCGTGTCCAGCCCTGTCTGGCTTTACCAGGTCTTCGCCTTCCTGATGCCCGGGCTCACCCGCACCGAGAAAAAGTACTTCTACGGGTTCTTCCTCACCGCTGTCCCGCTCTTCCTGGCGGGCTGCGCGGCCGGCTGGTACGTACTTCCGCACGTGGTTGAGCTGATGACCAGCTTCGCGCCCACCGAAGATGCCGCCTTCGTGAACGCCCAGAACTACTTCGACTTTGTGCTCAAGCTCATGCTCGCGGTGGGTATCGCCTTCGTCCTGCCCGTGTTCGTCGTCCTGCTCAACTTCGCCGGGGTGATCAGCGCCGCGTCAATCATCAAGTCCTGGCGGGTCGCGATCCTCGTGATCATCCTCTTCACGGCCATCGCGACCCCCGCGGCCGATGTCGTCTCGATGTTCCTGCTGGCGATCCCCATGATCGTGCTGTACTTCACGGCCTACGGCATCGCCTACCTGCACGACAGGCGCGCCGCCCGGCGTGCGCTCGCCCTCGAACGGGAGTTGGCGCTCTAAGCGCATCAGATGACAGACATTCAGTCGCCGGCGGACCGGTACACGGCAGCACGCCTGCGCGCCCAAACGCCCAGGCTCGAGGCCTTCAGGCGCGCCCAGCGTTTCGACCTGGATGCCTTCCAGCTCGCGGCCGGCGCCTCCCTCGAAGCCGGAAACAGTGTCCTGGTCGCCGCGCCGACCGGTGCAGGCAAGACCGTGGTCGCCGAATTCGCCATCTACCTGGCCATGCAGCAGCCCACGGCGAAGGTCTTCTACACGGCGCCGATGAAGGCGCTCAGCAACCAGAAGTTCCAAGAGCTCGTCGCAGAGTACGGCGCAGACCAGGTCGGGCTGCTCACGGGGGACACCAACGTCAATGCGGGCGCCCGGATCGTCGTGATGACCACAGAGGTCCTCCGCAACATGCTCTATGCGGATTCCGACCTGCTGGCGAACCTCGCGTTCGTCATCATGGACGAGGTGCATTACCTGGCCGACCGGTTCCGGGGCGCCGTCTGGGAAGAGGTCATCATCCACCTGCCGCAGTCGGTGCGGATGGTGTCGTTGAGCGCGACGGTGTCCAACGCCGAGGAGTTCGGCGACTGGTTGCAGGCCGTCAGGGGCGACACCGACGTGATCGTCTCCGAGGAACGCCCCGTCCCGCTCGACCAGCACGTGCTCGTGAAAAGCAAGATGCTGGACCTCTTCGATTCCTCCGGCCTGGCCGCGACCCACCGGGTCAACCCCGAACTGGTCAGACTCGCCCAGTCCGGCGGCCGGCCGGTCCTGGACAGGTCCGGCGGCGGCCGTCGCGGCTCGAACCAGAGCCGATACCACCAGCAGCGCGCCCAGGCCGACTCCGGCCGCATGGACCGTGCCGAGATCGTGCGGATGCTGGAGGGCAAGCACCTGCTGCCCGCCATCTTCTTCATCTTCAGCCGCGTCGGCTGCGACCAGGCCGTGCGCCAAGTCCTCCGTGCCGGGGTGCGTCTGACCGACACCGCCGAACGCGATGAGATCCGCCAGATCGTCGACGAACGCTGCCGCACCCTGCTCGACGAGGACCTCGCCGTGCTCGGCTACTGGGAGTGGCTGGACGGTCTTGAGCGTGGCGTCGCCGCCCACCACGCCGGAATGCTGCCCGCGTTCAAGGAGGTGGTTGAAGAGCTTTTCCAGAAGAAGCTGGTCAAGGCGGTATTCGCCACCGAAACCCTCGCGCTGGGCATCAATATGCCCGCGCGCACCGTCGTGCTCGACAAGCTCGAGAAATTCAACGGTGAAGCGCGGGTGCCGATCACGCCGGGGGAGTACACCCAGCTCACCGGCCGCGCCGGTCGTCGAGGCATCGACGTGGAGGGCCACGCCGTCATCCAGTGGCAGCAGGGCCTCGACCCGCAGGCCGTCGCCTCCCTGGCGTCCCGACGCACCTACCCGCTCAACTCGAGCTTCAAGCCCACCTACAACATGGCCGTCAACCTGATCGACCAGTTCGGCCGCGAACACACCCGCGAGGTCCTCGAGTCCTCGTTCGCCCAGTTCCAGGCCGACCGGGCCGTCGTCGACCTGGCCCGCCGGGTGCGTCAGCAGCAGAGTTCCCTCGACGGCTACGCCACCTCGATGGCCTGCCACCTCGGCGATTTCACCGAGTACTCCGGCATCCGCCGACGCCTGAGCGATCTCGAACGGGAGAACGCCGCCGCGGATACGAACGCGCGCGGTCGCGACCGCCGGCAGAAGGAACTCGCCGCGCTGCGCAAGCGGATGCGCGCGCACCCCTGCCACAGCTGCCCCGACCGCGAAGCGCACGCCCGCTGGGCCCAGCGCTGGTGGAAGCTCACCCGCGAGACCGAGGCGCTGACCAGTCAGATCACCGCCAGGACCGGTGCCGTGGCCCGGGTGTTCGACAGGGTCACCGACGTGCTCCTCGGCTTCGGCTATCTGGTTCCCGGAGAGGGCAGGGCGGTCAGTCTGAGCGAGAGCGGCCGCATCCTGCGTCGCATCTACGCCGACCGCGACCTTCTCGTGGCGGAGTCCCTGCGCCGTGGCCTGTGGAACTCGCTCGACGCGCCCAGCCTGGCCGCGATGGCGTGCGCGCTGGTCTTCGAGCCGCGCCGGGACGAGGGCCTCACCGACGAGAGATTCCTGCCCAAGGGCCCGTTCCGTCCGGCACTGGATGCCACCCAGACGCTCTGGAGCCAATTGGACGACCTGGAACGCGACCACAAACTGCCCGGCAGCAACCCCCTGGCCGGCGGGCTCAGCCTGGCCATGTGGAAATGGGCCAGGGGAGACTCCCTGGGTCTAGTGCTGGAGGAGGCCGAGATGGCCGCCGGTGACTTCGTGCGCTGGACCAAACAGACCATCGACCTGCTCGACCAGCTCTCGCTCGTGGCGGACGGCCCCGTCGGCCGCACGGCCAGGGTCGCCATGGACTCCATCCGTCGCGGCATCGTCGCGTATTCCTCGGTCGCATAGGCTGTCGACGTGACGACACCCAGAGTGCCCAGCACCGGCCTGCCCCTGTGGGCGGCCGTTCTCCTGGCCGCAGGCGCCGGAGCCGTCCTGGACGGCGGATTCCCCGACCGGTCCTGGTGGATCCTCGCACCGGTCGGCGTCGTGCTGATGCTGGTGGCCCTGCTCGGCCGGGGACCCTGGACCGGCCTGGTGGTCGGTCTGGTCGCCGGACTGTCCTTCTGGCTCATCCACATCAGCTGGCTCACGCTCTACCTCGGCCCCGTGCCCTGGCTGGCCCTGGCCGGCCTCGAGGCGATCTTCTTCGCCGTCGGACTGGCGCTCACAGCCGTCGTCCTCAACGTCGGACCGCGGGTCTGGCCCACCGCGGCCGGCCGCGTGGGGGTTCTTCCGGTGATCGTCGCCGGGCTGTGGACGGCCCGCGAAGCGATCTCCGCGGTGTGGCCCTACGGTGGATTCGCCTGGGGCCGGATAGCACTCTCCCAGTCGGAGAGCCCGTTCAGCGGTCTGGTCGCGTGGGTGGGCATGTCCGGTCTGAGCTTCGTGATCGTGTGGCTCAGCGCACTCGTGCTTCAGCTCTGCCGCGAAGACGGTCTGCGCATCGGTGCCCGCTCGGCGATCGCGGTGGCGGCCGTCGCCACACTCCTGGCCTTCCCGGCCTGGCCGACGGTGCAGAGCGGCACCTCCCGGATCGCCGCCGTGCAGGGCGCCTCTGACGCCGGCCTGTTCGCCCAGAATGCCCCGGGTCAGATCCTGTCGGACCACGTGTCCGCCACCCTGCCGTTGGCGGGGGAGCCGGTGGACTTCGTGGTCTGGCCGGAGAACGGCATCGACGTCGACCCGCTCCGCTCCGCCGACTCCGCGAGAGTGGCCGACTACATCAGCACGGTCATGGATGCGCCGCTCATCGCCGGCACCATCACAGAGCGCGACGGCAAGTATTACAACACGTCGCTGCTCTGGAAGGCGGGGGAGGGCGCCGTGGACCTGTACGACAAGGTGCACCCGGTTCCCTTCGCCGAGTACATGCCGGACCGTGCGTTCTGGCGGCCGTTCGCACCGGAGCTGATCGATCTCGTCTCCCGGGACTATGAAATCGGCACCAGGGACAACGTCTTTGACATCAACGGGATCGTCGCGGGCATCGCGATCTGCTTCGACATCGCCGACGACCAGCTGGTGCACGAGATGATCGACGACAAAGCGCAGATCATCCTGGCCCAGACCAACAACGCCGACTTCGGGCACACCGACGAATCGGTCCAGCAGCTGGCCATCGCCCGCCTGCGCGCCATCGAGGCCGGCCGCACCGTGGTCAACATCTCCACGGTGGGCACCAGCGCCATCATCACCCCGGACGGCAAGACGCTCGACAGCCTGCCCACCTGGGAGGCCGGTGCCATGGTGCAGACCGTTCCGCTGAGCACCACCGATACCCCGGCCATGTCGGCCGGACGCCCCCTGGAGTGGTTCGTCTCCGGTCTTGGCCTGGCCGGCCTGCTCTTCTGCTTGGTGGCAGGTCGGTCACTGCGTCGCTCCGCCGCCGGCGTCAGGCTCGCCGTGGCCCACCCCGTCACCGACCGGGCGAAGATACGCAAACGGCGCCGGGGTTAGCCGGCGCCGTTGAACGTGGTGCGGGAGGCGATGCCTCCCGCTGGTCGGACTATGCGCCGACCTTCTGGCCGCGACGCTGCCGCAGGACCGTCAAACGTTCCTCCAGCAGTTCTTCGAGTTCGGCCCTGGTGCGACGCTCCAAGAGCATGTCCCAGTGGGTGCGGGCGATCTTCTCGTCGGAGTGGTCGACGACGACCGGCTTCGAGTCAACCAACCGGGTCGCGGTCTGGGAGCAGAAACGGCACTCCCATTCGTCCGGTGCCTCTGCTTCGGCGGAGAAAATCATCACCGTCTCGCGTTCGCACGTTGCACACAAGTACGTGTGACTGACGCGTGGGGAAAAGGTCACGCCCTCTTCGCTTTGCAGGCTCTGTGAACCCAACCTCATGCCACGTAAACTACGATCTGCCATCGTGTGGTCTCCTCTCGCGATGCATTCCTAGTTGTAAACCATCAAGCTGGACGTTATCTTTCCGTTATAGCGGATCTGACGGCGTTCTCTCAGAAACCGCCGGGTAGGCGTCTGGGGGCGGAACGGCGGGGCGCGGCGCCGGTGGCCTGCTTCCGCCGCTGTTCGGCCCCGAGCGGCGCGGCGAGGTCACAGCGGTCGGTCACGAGCCCGTCCACCCCCAGGAGAGCAGCCGGCGCATCGCGTCCGGATCGTTGACCGTCCACACGTGCACCTCCACGCCGATGGCGTGCATCTGCCGGATGACCCGAGGCGTCACGATCCGCAGCAGACCGGCATGCTCCGGCACCTGGATCGCGCTGATCCCGCGCAACAGCCGGGGGAGCGCCCACCGCTGACGCAGGGCGACGGCCGCCAGCATGAAGACCACGCCCTGGGCGGAGGCCGAGCTCACCGCGCCGGGAACCGCCCTGACGGTTCGTCGCCGCCTGCTCTCGGAGAAGGAGGTGAGCAGCACCCTGCGGCCGGCTGCCGCCGTGCGGATGGCCCGCGCCGTCGGCAGGACGGCATCGGCGGACTTCACGTCGATGTTGAAGCGCGCCTCGGGGAACGCGGCCAGCGCCTCGGCGAGGGAACAGTACGACTGCCCCCAGCCCAGGTCGATCCGGCCGAGCTGCGCCATGGTCATCCGATTCACCGGGGCTCCGGTGCCGGGCAGGGTGGGATCGTGGCTGATCACCGCCACACCGTCGCTCGTGGCATGCACATCGGTTTCCAGATGTGTCGCTCCGGCGGCCAGTGCGGCCAGGAACGCGAGCAGGGTGTTCTCCGGGGCCTCGAGGCTCAGGCCCCGGTGCGCGAGGATACGCGGCCCCACCGGGGCCAGGAATGAGGCCCGGTCAGCGCTCACGTCCAGGCTCCGGCGTTGCAGCGGCCCCGCCGGGGTCCGCGACGGGAGTGGGGCCGAAGGCCCTGCCGATGCCCTTCATGGCCTCGGTGAGTTCGCTGGGCACGATCCAGAGCTTGTTGGCGCTGCCCTCGGCGAGTTTGGGCAGGGTCTGCAGGTACTGGTAGGCGAGCAGTTTCGGATCGGGGTCGCCGTCGTGAATCGCCTTGAACACCGTGGTGATGGCCTCTGCCTCGCCCTGGGCTCGCAGCACAGCCGCCTTGGCCTGGCCTTCGGCCTGCAGGATCGCGGCCTGCCGTGCGCCCTCCGCCGTGAGGATCGCGGATTGCTTGGTGCCCTCGGCCGTGAGGATCAAGGCCCGGCGGTCACGTTCGGCGCGCATCTGCTTCTCCATCGAGTCCTGGATGGAGTGCGGCGGGTCGATCGCCTTCAATTCCACCCGGCCCACCCTGATGCCCCATTTTCCGGTGGCCTCGTCCAGCACGATCCTCAGCTGCCCGTTGATGTTGTCCCGGCTGGTCAGGGCCTCTTCGAGGTTGAGCCCGCCCACCACATTGCGCAGGGTGGTGGTGGTGAGCTGCTCGACCGCACCCAGGTAGTTGGCGATTTCGTAGGTGGCCGCGCGCGCATCCGTCACCTGGAAGTAGACGACGGTGTCGATGGACACGACCAGGTTGTCTTCGGTGATGACGGGCTGCGGGGGAAAGGAGACCACCTGCTCGCGCATGTCGATGAGCGGGCGCACCCTGTCGATGAAGGGCACCAGGATGTTCAGTCCCGGCATCAGCGTCTTGTGGTACTTGCCGAGGCGTTCGACCACGCCGGCGCTGGCCTGCGGGATGATGCGGATGGTGCGCACGAGCACCACCACTACGAAGACCAGGACAACAACGATGAGGAGTAGGACGAAGAGCTGGACGATGATCTGGTCTGGGCTGGGCACGGGTTAGATCCTTTCAGCGGGAACGACAAGAGCGGTGGAGCCATCGATGGCGGAGACCTGCACACGTTCGCCGGGGTCGATGACCAGAGCGGCCAGCCCGGGGGAGAGGTGCGCGGTCCAGGTCTCGCCGTTGTCGAGCTTCACCAGCCCGCCGAGCTCGCCGACGGTGGCGGAGACCCGGCCGCCCATACCGATCAGGGCGGCGACGTTGCTCGGCGGCACGGGGGCGCTGTCCCTCGCCAGAGCGCGCAGCAGAACGGGGCGGATGATCAGGAGCAGGAGCACGGACACGGCGGCGGCGAAGAGAATCTGCACCCACCAATCCCAGCCGAGCAGGTTCGCGCCGAGGCCGGCGACGCTGCCCACCGCGATCATCAGGAAGGTGAAATCGAGCGTCAACAGCTCGATGATGACGCACACCAGGATGAACGTCAGCCAGACAATCCACAGGTAATCGGTCAAATCCACCATCTCGCACCCCTCGCGCGTCGGTTTGCTACTGACGCTAGCACCTGGAGATGCGAGGCATGTTGATAGTCTTTATCCCCGTGAGCACACCATCGATGAATCCCCTCCAGCCCGGCAGTCTTTCGGGAAAGCGCATCCTCGTCACGGGTTCGTCCCGGGGGATCGGAGCCGACACCGTCGCCTACTTCGCCGAGGCCGGCGCCCAGGTCGTCATCAACTACCGCAACAAGGAAGCGCGGGCGAACAAGCTCGCCACCGCGATCCGCGACGCCGGGGGAACGGCCATCACCGTGGCCGCAGACCTCACCGATGCCCAGTCGGTGTCGGCGATGTTCGACACCATCCGCGCCGAGTACGGCGGACTGGACATTCTCGTGATGAATGCCTCCGGCGGCATGGAGAGCGGTATGGCCGAGGACTACGCCATGCAGCTGAACCGAGACGCCCAGGTGAACCTGCTCAATGCCGCCGTTCCGCTGCTCAGCGACGGGTCCCGGGTGGTCTTCATCACCAGCCACCAGGCCCACTTCGTCGACACCGCGTCGAACGTTGCCGTCTATGAGCCCGTCGCCCGCAGCAAGCGCGCCGGCGAGGACGCCCTGCGTGCGGTCATCCCCGAACTCGCCGAGGCCGGTATCGGGTTCGTCGTCGTCTCCGGCGACATGATCCAGGGCACCATCACCGCCGTGCTCCTCGAGCGGGCCAACCCCGGCGCCATCAGTGCCCGCCAGGATTCGGCCGGCAAGCTCTACAACGTGAGCGAGTTCGCCGCGGAGATCGTGCTCGCCGCCGTCGAGCCGGTACCCGCGAACAACACCCGGTACGTCGGCGACACCTCGGACTTCACGAGCTGAACCGACACCGGCAGCCGAGTCGCCGCCTCACGCGGCGGCGCGGCGGCCGAACGTGAACGCACGCACGAGTTGCACGAGCCCGGAGATGATCAGCATGATCCCGCCGATCGTGACGAGCACGCCGATGGTCTCCACGGGTGCGAACAGCACGATGACCCCGGCGACGATCCCGACGACGCCCAGGAGGATCCCCGGCCACCGGCTGGAGTCCGTGGTGAATTCGACGAGTGCCGCCACGCCTTCGACGATCCACACGATTCCGACGAGCAGCCCGAGCACGGCCAGCGACCCTTCGGGATTTCGCAGCGCGAGGATCCCGAGAATCAGCACCAGCACTCCGAGAACGATGTTGAGCACCCGGCCGCCCGTCGCCGCGCCGGTGCTCGCAACCCCCCTGGCGATGCGGACGACTCCGCTGATCACGAAGTAGAGCCCGAAGAGCACCGCGATGACCGACAGGGTCGCTTCGGTCCAGACCAGCAGCACGGTGCCGATCGCGATGGCGACGACAGCGCTCACCGCGAAGGCCACCCGGATCCCGGTGATCTCGCGCTCGGTCAGGTGCCCTGGATCCAGGGACAGGGCGAACACGGTGCTGCCGGTTCCGGGACTGTTCGACATGCTGCTCCTTCGGACGAATCTGGCCGGGGGAGTGATCCCCCGGGCTGCCGCCAACCTATTCCGAAGCCGACCGGGCTGCTACGGGCCCGTCACAGCGCGATCAATTCATTCCTTCCGTGACGGTATTAAATAGTGGTGCTGACCGGACTGACGTGGCTCCAATCCCACACCCAGTCCCACAGCCAGCCGGCGTCTCCAGCCGGCCGTGCGTGCCGCGCCCGTGGCACCGTCGGCCGACCGGCGTTCGGATGTCACAGCACGCTCGGAGTGGCAGGACAGGCACACCAACGGCCGGCAGATCACCGGGAAACCCGGCAGCAGGTCCGACCGTTCCGCGTCCACATATGTGACCGATAATGCACATTATGTCAACAAACATTGCGGGAAGCGGTCCTCAGCCGTTATCGAGTCCCCCGGGCCGCTCGTCGTTCGATCGACGACGCTGCACCATGCCGAACTCGTTGACCGGCTCGAATGCATCACGGTCCCAGGCGCCGGGATGTGGAACCGGACAGTTGAGCACGGTGTCGTGAGCCGAATGCTCGATGGTGTGCTCGGTCATCGGGCGCCCGCAAACCGGGCACTCGGTCAGACCCGTCGTCTCGGCAGCGTCGTAGGTGCCCACGGGCGGCGAGTCGAAGGCGGGCCGGATCCGGTCCTCCACCCAGTCGAACAGCTGGCGGGGGCCCAGGCGGTGCGCCTTGGCCGAGGATTTCTCATTCTGAACCATGGGGCCAGCGTACGCCCGCCGGCCGCCTGAAATCTAGCCGTCCTACCGCAGGGGCCGACGGGGCTCACTCCTCGCCGAAGCCCGTCTCGATCAGGTCCGCCAGTGCGTCCACAGCGGCGCGGGAACGCTCGTCCGGTCCGGAGATCTCCACCGACATCCCGCGGGTCAGCCCGAGGGACATGATGCCCAGGAGGCTGTGCGCGTCCTTCCCGTTCACCGTGATCGGGGCGTCGAAGGTGCTGGCCAATTTCACGAAGTCCGCTGCGGGACGTGCGTGCAGCCCATCCCGGTTCCGCAGGATCACCGTGCGGGAGACACCGGCATCCACGTCCTCGACCTCGTCCGAACCGGACGCGTCGACGGGTGCAGCGGCCGCGGCGGAGCGGGCGGCCGCGAGCACGGCATCGAGGTCTCCCCCGATCTCGGCGGCGACCGCGGCCGCCACCCCGCCCTCCACGAGCGGGGCGTCGGCAATGCGCACACGGTTCCGCACGTCGTCGTCGATGAAGTCGACGGCGGTCTCCGCCGAGAGGATCGCGGAGCCGAGGTCGCAGAGTATGACAACGCCCGCCCCGGAATCGGCCTCGGTGATGCCGGCGGAGATCAGGTCGAAGCTCGTGCCGATACCGCCGTCATCCCTGCCGCCGGCTGCCACAAGCGTCGTCGTCGGCGCCATCTGCCGGGCGAGCTCCACCAGGCCGGACGCGATCATGGCGCTGTGGGACACGAAGACAAGACCGACCCGCTCCTGCCCAGGCGCGGCCGCCGTCGCGTGCTCAGTCATGGTCTGGACTGCGCGGCGGCGTCGGCACCGCAGCGCAGGATGAGCGCGGTCGACTGGGCGCCGGGGTCCCGGTGCCCGATGGCGCGCTCCCCCAGGTAGCTGGCGCGGCCTTTGCGGGCGACCAGCGGTTCGGTGGCGACCGCACCGGCTTCAGCGGCATCGGCTGCGGCGGCGAGGATGGCGTCTGGCCCCGCCCCTGCTGCCTGGGCCGCTGCGGCCGCTTCCACCGCCGGGGTCCACGCGTCGATCATGGTCTTGTCTCCGGACTCGGCCTTGCCGCGCAGCACGATACCGTCGCGTCCGGCGGTGAGCAGCGCGACGATCGCGGGGCCGTCCAGTTCGGCGGCGCCGCTCACCGCCGCGGCCGCCTTGAGGTAGGCCGTGCCGTAGAGCGGGCCGGCGGCGCCGCCGACGGTGGAGATGAGCGTGGCGGCGAGCGTCTTGAGCAGTTCGGCCGGTGTGGCCGCACCGGACAGGGCGTCGAGCTTGGGCAGGATCGCCTGGAAGCCCCTGTCCATGTTCTCGCCGTGGTCGCCGTCACCGATCTCCCGGTCCAGCGTGTTGAGTTCGGCGCGGTGCTCGGACAGAACCTGCGCGCTGCTCCTGATCCAGGCTTCAGCCCATGCGACGTCTACGCTCATTCGGTCTTCCCTACTTTCCCCACCGCAGTGCGGCCGTGTGCACCGGAGCATCCCACAGGGCGGTCAACTCGTCGTCGAGTTTGAGAACCGTGATCGACATGCCCTGCATCTCCAGTGATGTTGTGAAATTGCCGACGAGCGTGCGTGTCACCTCGATGCCTCGACCGGCGAGAACTTCGGCGGCCCGTCGGAATACAATGTACAGCTCAACCTGGGGCGTCCCGCCCATTCCGTTGACGAAGAGCAGCACCTTGTCGCCGGATGCGTACGGGAGGTCGTCGAGGATCGGGCCGAGAAGACGGTCGACGATGGCGTCTGCGGGTTCCAGCTTGATCCGCTCGCGCCCCGGCTCGCCGTGGATGCCGATGCCGATCTCAATCTCGTCGTCGGCCAGCGTGAAGCTCGGTTCGCCAGCGTGCGGCACCACGCACGGGGTCAGGGCGACTCCCATCGAACGCACCTGGCCGATCACCTTTTCGGCGACTGTCGCGACGGCGGTCAGGTCGTCGCCGCGTTCCGCGGCCGCTCCGGCGATCTTCTCGACCAGGACGGTGCCGGCCACGCCGCGGCGGCCCGCCGTGTAGAGGGAGTCCTTGACGGCAACGTCGTCGTTGACGATGACCGTGCGCACCTCGATCTCGTCGGCCTCGGCGAGGTCGGCGGCGGTCTCGAAATTCAGGACATCCCCCGTGTAGTTCTTCACGATGTGGAGCACGCCCGCTCCCCCGTCGACGGCCTTCGTGGCGGCCAGGATCGGGTCCGGGGTCGGTGAGGTGAACACGGCACCGGGCACCGCCGCATCCAGCATGCCGAACCCGACGAAACCGCCGTGCAGGGGTTCGTGCCCGCTGCCTCCGCCGCTGACGATGCCGACCTTGCCGGACACGGGCGCGTCCGAGCGCACGATGAAGATGGGATCAAGGGACACACGCACGATGTCCGCGTGCGCCGCACCGAAGCCGGCGACGGCTTCATCGACAACGTTCTTCGGGTCGTTGACAAGCTTTTTCATGGCCATTCCTTCGTTTCGTCGGGACCGAGCGGCGCAGATCCGACCGCGCCGGGCACGCCTACGTGCTCCCTGACAACTTACGCGCTGCCACAGCTGCGGGTAAGTGGCAGGTGATCCCCTCAATCCACTCTGTTTCGCTCCGGGCGCTGCCGCGCTATTGTGACTGCAAATTCGCTCACCGCGAAGGGATTGCTCCGGTTCTGCCGGCATCTCGCTCCTTACGAGAAAGGTCATCGTGGACAATATCGGACTTGTGTTTTTGTCGGAGGTCCTGGGCACAGGGATGCTGGTCCTCCTCGGTTGTGGTGTCGTGGCCAACGTGGCCCTGACCAAGAACAAGGGTTTCGGCGGCGGGTTCCTCATGGTGACCTTCGGCTGGGCCTTCGCGGTCTACGCCGGTGTCATCGTCGCGTACAACTCGGGCGCCCACCTCAACCCGGCCGTCACCCTCGGCCTCGTCGCCTCCGGCGCCACCGAATTCGGTCTGGGCGTTCCGGTGAATTTCCTGTCCGTCCTCGTCTACCTGGCCGGTGAGTTCCTCGGCGCCTTCCTGGGCGCCGTCGTGGTCTGGTTGGCTTACAAGCAGCACTATGACGAGGAGCCGGAACCGGCCAACAAACTCGGCACCTTCTCCACCGGTCCCGCCATCCGCTCCTACGGCTGGAACCTGGTCACGGAGATCATCGGCACCTTCGTGCTGGTGTTCGTGGTCATCGCCTTCGGCGGCGGCCGTCAGGGCATCAGCGGGGGGCTCGGCGCACTCGGCGCACTGCCCGTCGCCCTGCTCGTTCTGGTGATCGGCGTCTCCCTCGGTGGCCCGACCGGGTACGCCATCAACCCGGCGCGTGACCTCAGCCCCCGGATCGCGCACTTCATCCTGCCGATCAAGGGCAAGGGCTCCTCAGACTGGGCGTATTCCTGGGTGCCCGTGGTCGGCCCGGTCATCGGCGGCGTCCTCGCCGGCTGGGCCTCGCTGATCTGGCTCCCCATCGTGGCGTAAGGCAGCAGGCCGGTCCGGACGGGCCGGCCTGCTGCCCTGCCCGGCATCAGTGCGGAATCCCCGACACCGTCTTATAGTTCTGTCCAAGCCAGTTCGTAACGTACAAGGAGGTACACCATGGCTCAGTATGTACTCGCCATCGACCAGGGCACCACCAGCTCCCGCGCCATCATTTTCGATCACTCCGGCTCCATAGTCTCCACCGGTCAGCTCGAGCACGAGCAGATCTTCCCCCGTGCCGGTTGGGTCGAGCACGACCCGATGGAGATCTGGGACAACACCCGTGAGGTGATCGGCCAGGCACTCTCCAAGGCCAATCTCACCCGGCACGACATCGCGGCCGTCGGCATCACCAACCAGCGCGAGACCGCCGTGGTCTGGGACCGCACCACGGGCAAGCCCGTGTACAACGCCATCGTCTGGCAGGACACCCGCACCCAGCCGATCGTGGACAGGTTGGCCGCCGACGGCGGCGTTGAGCGGTTCAAGCAGAAGGTCGGCTTGCCGCTGGCCACCTATTTCTCCGGCACCAAGATCGTCTGGATCCTCGAGAACGTCGAGGGTGCCAGGGAGAAGGCCGACGCCGGCGACCTGATGTTCGGCACCACGGACTCCTGGGTGCTCTGGAACCTCACCGGCGGTCTCGAGGGCGGCGTGCACGCCACCGACGTCACCAACGCCAGCCGCACCCTGTTCATGGACCTGGAGACTCTGGCCTGGGACGACGAGATCTTGGCCGTGTTCAAGGTTCCGAAGTCGATGTTGCCGGAGATCAGGTCGTCCTCCGAGGTGTACGGCACCGTCAACGAGCACAGCCTGCTGCGTGAGGTGCCGATCGCCGGCATCCTCGGCGACCAGCAGGCCGCCACCTTCGGCCAGGCCGCGTTCGACCAGGGCGAGGCCAAGAACACCTACGGCACCGGTAACTTCCTGATCTTCAACACCGGCACCGAGATCATCCACTCCAAGAACGGGCTGCTCACGACACTGGGCTACAAGCTCGGCGACGCCGAACCGCACTACGCCCTGGAGGGATCCATCGCGGTCACCGGTGCTCTCGTGCAGTGGCTGCGGGACAACCTCGGCATGATCACCTCGTCCGAAGAGATCGAAACGCTGGCTGCCACAGTCGACGACAACGGCGGCGCCTACTTCGTGCCGGCGTTCAGCGGCCTGTTCGCGCCGTACTGGCGCTCGGATGCCCGCGGCGCGCTCGTGGGCCTCACCCGGTTCGTCAACAGGGGCCACATCGCCCGCGCGGCGCTGGAGGCCACGGCTTTCCAGACCCGCGAGGTCCTCGATGCGGTCAACGCCGACTCCGGGGTGCCGTTGACCGAGCTCAAGGTGGACGGCGGCATGATCAAGAACAACCTCCTGATGCAGTTCCAGGCGGATATCATCGGTGTTCCGGTGATCCGCCCGGTCGTCGCGGAGACGACGGCGTTGGGGGCTGCGTACGCGGCCGGACTGGCCGTCGGGTTCTGGAGCACTCTGGACGAGCTGCGCTCCAACTGGCAGGAAGACAGCCGGTGGACGCCGCAGCTCAGCGACGCAGAGAGTGCCCGTCAGCTACGCAACTGGAAGAAAGCCGTCACGAAGACCTTCGGCTGGGTCGACGAGGACGTGCTCTAACCCCGCGCGAACCGAGGAGGGAGCGGTCAAGCGTGGCTCGCGTGTACCCACTGCGCCAGCTTGGCCGCTCCGGCCCCGGAGTCGATGGCCTCTGCCGCCACGGCCAGCTTCGCTCTGAACCTGTCCAGGATGCTCACCTGGGACTGGGCCGGATCGTGGGCGAGGTCGTAGGCGACCAAGCCCGCCGCGGCGTTCAACAGCACGATGTCGCGCACCGGGCCGGTCTCCCCCGCCAGGACCGTGTGCACGACCTCCGCGTTGTGGGCGGGTGATCCGCCTACAAGCTGATCGATGGTGGCCCGTGGGATGCCCAGGTCCCGCGGGTCGATGTCGTGCTCGGTCACGAGGCCCCTGGACACTTCCCAGACGTGGCTGTGTCCCGTCGTCGTGAGTTCGTCCAGGCCGTCGTCCCCCCTGAAGACCAGAGCGGATGCGCCCCGGGTCTGGAAGACGCCCACGAACAACGGAACCCTGTCGAGGTTGGCGACTCCCACGGCGGAGGCCTCCGGCCGGGCGGGATTCACCAGCGGCCCGAGGAAGTTGAACACCGTGGGGATCCCGAGCTCGGCGCGCACAGTGGCGGCATGCCGGAATCCGGGGTGGAAGGCAGCCGCGAACGCGAAGGTGATGCCGGTCGAATCCAGAACCGACGCGACCACGTCGGCGGACAGGGTGAGATCGATCCCCAGCGCGGCGAGAACATCCGACGATCCCGATGCGGAACTGGCCGCTTTGTTGCCGTGCTTGATCACCGGCACGCCCGCAGCGGCGCAGACGATCGAGGCCATGGTGGACACGTTGACGGTGCCGAACCGGTCTCCCCCGGTGCCCACGATGTCCAGCCCCATGGAGTTCACGTTCAGTGGCACCGCGTGGTCGAGGATCGCGTCGCGGAAGCCGACGATTTCGTCGACGGTCTCCCCTTTTGCGCGCAACGCCACGAGGAACCCGGCGATCTGGGCCTGCGATGCCTCACCCAGCACGATGCGCTCCATGCACCACGCGGCATCGGCGACGCTCAGGTCGTCCCCGCGGAGCAGGGCATCGAGAATATTGGGCCAGGACTGGATTTCGAGCATGATCTGATCTTAATCATCTCCACCGTGCCACGACGCTTCCGCCCCGCAATTCCGCCCCCATCAGGCACTAGTTAGGGTGGCCTAACCTCGGATTAGGGACGTATGGCACTTCAGGATGAGAAAAACCTGTGCAGTAATCGGCCATAATGGAAGAGTGACGACGACCTCAATTACTCCTCGGGCGACCCTCCCCGTAGTGAACAGGCCCAACAGCGTGGCGGTTGGCACCATTGTCTGGCTGGGCAGTGAGGTCATGTTCTTCGCTGGCCTCTTTGCCATCTACTTCACCCTGCGCTCCACCTCCCCCGAACTCTGGCAGTTCGAGACCGAGAAGCACAACTTCACCTATGCATTGGTGAACACGCTGATCCTGGTCTCCTCTTCCATCACGTGCCAGTTCGGCGTCTTCGCGGCCGAGCGCCTGCAGGCCAGGTCGACCGGCTGGAAGCCGAGCCAGTGGGGCATGGTCGAGTGGTTCTTCCTTACCTACGCCCTGGGCGCCATCTTCGTCTCCGGTCAGGTCATGGAGTACGCGACGCTCGTCTCCGAAGGTGTGACCCTGTCGTCCAACGCCTACGGTTCGGCCTTCTACCTCACCACCGGTTTCCACGGCATCCACGTGACCGGCGGTCTGATCGCATTTCTTCTCGTGATCGGCCGTGGTTTCGCGGTCAAGAACTTCGGTCACAAGGAAGCCACCAGCGCCATCGTGGTTTCGTACTACTGGCACTTCGTCGACGTCGTCTGGATCGGGCTCTTCCTGGTCATCTACGTTCTTAAATAACAAGCAGGAGCGGACACACTCAGCATGCCCAGGACTCAGAAACCTACCAACGGCAAGACCCGCCGTTCCGGCCGGCGCAGCCCGCTCGCGAGCGTTGCCCTCATCGCCATCGGCCTGCTCTTCACGGGCGGCGCCTACGCGGTGTTCAGCACCAGCACGGCAAGTGCGGCGACCGACACCGCTTCGCAGCAGACCGTCAGCGAGGGCGAGAAGCTTTTCGCCGCCAACTGCGCCACCTGCCACGGCCTCAGCGCCGAGGGAACCGGCTCGGGCCCCAGCCTGATCGGCGTCGGCGCAGCCTCCGTCGACTTCCAGGTCGGCACCGGACGCATGCCCATGCAGGCCAACGGCCCGCAGGCCATCGTCAAGCCCGTGCAGTTCACCGAAGAGCAGACGGCGGCTCTCGCCGCCTACGTGGCTTCCCTCGCCCCTGGGCCCGCCGTTCCTGCGGCCGAGCTGCTTGATGCCCAGGGCGACGCCGCCGCGGGTGCCGAGCTGTTCCGCATCAACTGCGCCATGTGCCACAACGTCGCCGGTGCCGGCGGTGCTCTCACCGAGGGCAAGTACGCCCCCGCCCTGGAGGGCGTCACCCCCCAGCACATCTACGAGGCAATGATCACCGGCCCGCAGAATATGCCCGTGTTCAACGACATGAACATCTCGCCCGAGGACAAGCGCGACATCATCACGTACCTCAAGTACGTGGAGAACAACCCGTCGCCGGGTGGATTCGCTCTCGGATCCCTCGGACCGGTGTCCGAAGGCCTCTTCCTCTGGATCTTCGGTCTGGGCGCCATCGTCGCCCTCACCGTGTGGATCACGGCGAAATCCAACTGATCGGCACTCGGTCATGACCCCACGCACACAGACAGCACGACCACAGACAGCATCAACACAGACAGCACCAGCAGCGCCCATGAAGGAGAACAATGGCCAGCGATGAGACCAGCGGAAAGGACCTGACCGCTGCCGACTCCTCGAGCGTCGAGCACGGTACGGCCTCCGCAGGCACCGCCGTCGTGACCCGCGACGCCGTGGCCAACCCGGGCTTCCCCCCGCACCGGCCCCGTATCACGGACCTCGACCCGCGTGCAGAGAAGCGCGCCGAGCGCACCGTCTACACGCTGTTCTACCTCTCGATCGTCGGCAGCGTCTTCGCGATCGCCGCCTACATGATCTTCCCGATCGTTCCGGAGGACCCGGGTTCGGTCCGCCTGAACAACCTCTTCATCGGAATCGGCCTGGCCCTGGCCCTGCTCGCACTCGGCATCGGAGCCGTGCACTGGGGCAAGGCGCTCATGCACGACGAAGAAGGCATTGACGAGCGCCACCCGGTCCGCGGCAGCGACGAGACCCGCGCCCGCGCCGTCGAGATCTTCCAGGAGGCCAACACCGAGTCCGGTTTCGGCCGCCGCACCCTGATCCGCAACAGCCTGATCGGCGCTCTCGTGGTCTTCCCCCTGCCGGCAGTGGTGCTCTTCCGCGGCCTCGCGCCGCAGGATCAGGACCCCGTCGCTCTGCTGAAGCAGACCTTGTGGAAGAAGGGCACCAGGCTCGCCCTTGACCCCTCCGGCACCCCGATCAAGGCCTCCGACGTGACCCTCGGGTCGTCGTTCGCCATCATCCCCGAGGGTCTGACCGACCTCGAACACGGCAAGCTCGAAGAAAAAGCGAAGTCAGCCGTCATCCTGGTCAGGATGAAGCCGGAAGACCTCATTCAGTCCCCCGAGCGCGCCGGCTGGTCCTACGACGGCATCGTCGCGTACTCCAAGATCTGCACCCACGTCGGATGCCCCGTCGGCCTCTACGAACAGCAGACCCACCACCTGCTGTGCCCGTGCCACCAGTCGCAGTTCGACGTGGCCGACCACGCGAAGGTCATCTTCGGACCGGCCAAGCGTCCCCTCCCCCAGCTGCCCATTGCGGTGGACGCTGAGGGTTACCTGATCGCGCAAAGCGATTTCCTTGAACCCGTCGGACCGAGCTTCTGGGAGCGACAGTGAGTACAACAACCGAAATGAAATCCGCCGACACGAAGAAGTCCGGCGGCTTCACCGGCGCCGCGGCGAATTACATCGACGAGCGCACGAGCATCTCCACCGCGGTCAAGGAGTTGGGTCGCAAGATCTTCCCCGACCACTGGTCGTTCCTGCTCGGTGAGGTCGCGCTGTACAGCTTCGTCATCATCCTGCTGTCCGGCTCGTTCCTGACGTTCTTCTTCCAGGCGTCGATGGCCGAGGTGCACTACGACGGCTCCTACGTGCCACTCAAGGGCGTCGAGATGTCGGTCGCCATGGCGTCGTCCCTCGACATCTCCTTCGATGTGCGCGGTGGCCTCCTGATGCGTCAGGTACACCACTGGGCGGCGCTGCTGTTCGTAGCGTCCATCGGACTGCACATGCTGCGTATCTACTTCACCGGCGCGTTCCGCAAGCCGCGCGAGCTCAACTGGGTCATCGGCTTCGTGCTGTTCATCCTGGCGATGGCCGAGGGCTTCACCGGATACTCGCTCCCCGACGACCTGCTCTCCGGTAACGGACTGCGCATCATCGACGGCATGGTCAAGGGCATCCCCGTTGTGGGCACCTGGATCTCGTTCCTGCTGTTCGGCGGCGAGTTCCCGGGCACCGACATCGTCGGACGGCTCTACTCCCTGCACATCCTGCTGCTGCCGGCCATCATCGTCGCGTTGATCGCCATGCACCTGCTCTTCGTCGTGGTGCACAAGCACACGCAGTACCCCGGAGCGGGCCGCACCAACAACAACGTCGTCGGCTACCCGGTCCTGCCGGTCTACGCCGCGAAGGCCGGTGGATTCTTCTTCATCGTCTTCGGCGTCGTGATGCTGCTGGCCTCGTTCTTCACGATCAACCCGATCTGGAACTACGGACCGTACGACCCCTCCCCCGTATCCGCCGGCACCCAACCCGACTGGTACATCGGCTTCGCCGACGGAGCCCTCCGCCTGATCCCGCCGGGACTCGAGATGGTCTGGCTCGGCCACACCTGGTCGTTCAACATCCTCATTCCCCTGGTGGGCCTGGGCCTGTTCATCGCCGTGGTGCTGTTCTACCCGTTCCTGGAGGCCTGGGTCACCGGCGACAAGCGCGAACACCACATCCTGGACCGACCCCGCAACGCTCCGACCCGAACCGCCATCGGAGCCGCCGGTGTCACGTTCTACGCCGGACTGTGGGCAGCCGCGTCCTCGGACATCATCGCGACGCACTTCAAGCTCACGATGGAGGGTGTCATCCACACCCTGCAGGCCGTCGTCATCCTCGGCCCGTTCATCGCCTACTTCATCACCAAGCGCGTCTGCCTCGCGCTCATGAAGAAGGACCGCGAGATCGTGCTGCACGGCTACGAGTCCGGCCGGATCGTGCGTCTGCCCGGTGGCGAGTACATCGAGGTGCACCAGCCCGTCGACGAGTACGAGCGCTGGAAACTGGTCAGCTACACGGACTACAAGCCGCTCACCGTCGCACCCAACGCGCAGGGCAAGATCTCGCCCGTGCAGAGGATCCGCGCTGGGCTGTCACGCTGGTTCTTCGAAGACCGGATCGCACCGGTCGGCAGCAAGGAACTCGAAGAGAGCCACGGCGATCACCACTAGCACCCCAGGTGAGCCGGTTCGGGCACCGAACCCACTCCAGACCCTGTCTGAGTGGCTTCGGTGCCCGAATTGTTTGTCCGACCTCTCCCCCGCGGATGGTGCGGTTCTGGCCTGCGCCACCGGCCACCGGTTCGACGTGAACCGACGCGGCTTCGCGTCGCTGGTTCTGGGTTCCCGCAAGCTCATCGGCGATTCCGCCGCCATGCTCGACGCCCGCGAGACGTTCCTGGAGCACGGCTGGTACGCCGGGCTCCGAGACGCGCTCAGCGGCCTCGTGGCGCCCGAACAGGCGCAACGCGTGGTCGATATCGGCTGCGGCACCGGGTACTACCTCCGTGGCGTCCTCGTGGCCCTGGGCGCGGCCGGCGCGGCCGGAGCACGGGGCCGCCCGGGCGAGCCCGTGCTCCGCGCTCTCGCGGTCGACCTCTCCGCCGCTGCCGTCGCACGCACCGTGCGGTCCGGAGCCGACGCATCCGGTGTCTCAACAGTGGGACTGGTCGCCGATGTCTGGTCGCCGCTGCCGATCCGGGATGGCGCCGCCGACGTCGTCATCAATGTATTCGCACCGCGAAACCCAGCGGAGTTCCACCGCGTCCTCGCATCGGGGGGCCTGCTGGCCGTTGTGCTGCCGCACCCCACCCACCTGCAGGAGTTGCGCGCTGCCGGCCTGGCCCTGGACGTGCACGGCAACAAGACCGCAGACCTGATCACGAGCCTGGCCGGTCTGTTCGAGCTGGAGAGCACTGAGGACCTCAGCACCGTGCTGTCGCTCGCCCCTGCGGATGTGGCCGCGCTTATCGGCATGGGTCCGTCCTCCCACCATCAGGCAGAGTCGGAGCCGACGACGGCGCAGGACTCGCCCGCAGCGCTGGAGGAACGCAGCGAGGTCACGGTGGCGTTCCGGATCCTCGGTTTCCGCCGCGCCGCACAGTAGACGCCCCGGCAACGGGAAAAGGCGCCACCGACCGCGAGGTCAGTGGCGCCTTTCGGCCGTTCAGGGCTGTCTACCTGGCGAACAGTCCGCGGTAGTACTCGTAGACCCAACCAACGAGGCTGATCACGCCGATACCCACGGCGATGAACGAGATCCAGAAGCCGGCGGCGAGGCCGAGGAACAGCAGGGCTGCGCTGGCCGCGAGCATGATCGGCCACCAGCTCCACGGGCTGAAGAAGCCCATCTCGGGGTCACCGTCGTCGATGTTCGCGTCCAGGGTGTCCTCGGGGAGGTCGCCGCCCTGTGCCTGATGCACCTTGGACAGATAGAAGGCGACGAACGCCACCAGCACGCCGCTCAGGGCGATACCGAAGGTTCCGACCCACTCGATTCTGCCGTGCAGTGGATCGATGAGGCTCCAGAGCACGTACACGCCTGTGAGGAGCGCGAAGAAGATCGCCAGGATCCAGTACAGGTTGATATTGGCTTTCATCTACTTGACCTCATCCGATGCTGCGTCGTACGTCGGGGCGTCCGGGGCGTCCTTCGCCGGACCGATACCGACGGCCATGCCGACCTCTGGGTGGTTCAGGTCGAAGGCAGGACGCTCGGAGCGGATCCTGGGGATCGACGTGAAGTTGTGGCGCGGGGGCGGGCACGAGGTCGCCCACTCGAGCGAGGCTCCGTAACCCCACGGGTCGTTGACGGTGACCTTCGGAGAGGTGCGCGCCGTGACATACACGTTCAAGAAGAACGGGATCATCGACACGGCCAGGATCATCGAGCCCACAGTGGACACCTGGTTCATCCAGGTGAAACCATCATCGGGCAGGTAGGAGGCGTACCGGCGGGGCATGCCCACCACTCCCAGCCAGTGCTGCACCAGGAAGGTGGTGTGGAACCCGATGAAGAGAAGCCAGAAGTGCCACTTGCCCAGGCGTTCGTTGAGCATCTTGCCGGTCCACTTGGGCCACCAGAAGTAGAACCCGCTGAACATGGCGAAGACGACGGTGCCGAACACCACGTAGTGGAAGTGCGCGACCACGAAGTAGGTGTCGGACACGTGGAAGTCGAGCGGCGGGGAGGCCAGGATGACGCCGGTCAGTCCACCGAAGGTGAACGTGATCAGGAAGCCGATCGCCCAGAGCATGGGCGTTTCGAACGTGATCGAGCCGCGCCACATGGTGCCGATCCAGTTGAAGATCTTCACACCGGTCGGGACCGCGATGAGCATGGTCATGAGGGAGAAGAACGGCAGCAGGACCGACCCGGTGACGTACATGTGGTGGGCCCAGACCGTCACGGACAGCGCCGCGATGGAGATGGTCGCGTAGATCAGGGTCTTGTAGCCGAAGATCGGCTTGCGGCTGAAGACCGGGAACACCTCTGAGACGATGCCGAAGAACGGCAGCGCGATGATGTACACCTCGGGGTGGCCGAAGAACCAGAACAGGTGCTGCCACAGGATGGCACCGCCGTTGGCCGGATCGTAGATGTGCGAGAGGAAGATGCGGTCGCTGGCGGCTGCGAGCATGGCCGCGGCGAGAACGGGGAAGGCCATCAGGATCAGCAGCGAGGTGACCAGGGTGTTCCAGGTGAAGATGGGCATCCGGAACATGGTCATGCCCGGTGCGCGCATGGTGATGATCGTGGTGATGAAGTTCACGCCACCGAGGATCGTGCCGAAACCGGACAGACCCAGGCCGACCATCCAGAGGTTGCCGCCGATGCCGGGCGAGAACGTCGTCGACGCCAGCGGTTGGTAGGCGAACCAGCCGAAGGATGCCGCTCCCTGCGGGGTGAGGAAGCCTCCGACGGCGATGAGGCTGCCGAAGAAGAAGAGCCAGAAAGAGAACGCGTTCAGCCGCGGGAAGGCGACGTCGGGGGCACCGATCTGCAACGGCATCAGCGCGTTGGCGAAGCCGAAGAACAGTGGCGTCGCGAACATCAGCAGCATGATGGTGCCGTGCATGGTGAACAGCTGGTTGTACTGCTCCTTGGTCTGCACGATCTGCAGGCCGGGCTCGAACAGTTGAGCGCGCATGACGAGAGCCATGACGCCGCCGAGGCAGAAGTAGACGAACGAGGTGATCAGGTACATGTACCCGATGACCTTGTGGTCGGTGGAGGTGATCCACCGCACGACGATGTTGCCCTTGCGGTCAACGCCGGTCGGCCGGGCGGTCGGGGCTGCGGCTGGAGTCGCGGCGGGAGCGGTTGCTGTGCTCATGGTCTAGTTGCCTTCCTCAGCCGTCGGGGCGTCGGTGCCCGGGAGATTCGAGTTGCGGTCGTACTCGTTGGAGACCTGACCGTCGTTGCCGGCTGCCCGGAGCGACTCCACGTACGTTTCGTAGTCGGCCTCAGAGACGACCTCGACGTTGAAGAGCATCAGCGAGTGGTACTCGCCGCACAGTTCGGCGCACTTGCCGGCGTAGGTGCCGATCCGCTCGGGGATGACGGACATGTAGTTGGTCTTGCCGGGGATCATGTCCTTCTTGTAGAGGAAGTCGATGACCCAGAAGGAGTGGATGACGTCACGGGCTTCGAGGGCGATCTCGATCTTCTTGCCGACAGGCAGCACGAGGGTGGGGATCTCGGACTCGACGAGCGCGCCCTTCTCCCCCTCGAGGTCCGGCTGGCCCTGGATGCCCTGGGTGAAGACGTCGTCAGTGACGTAGTTGAAGTCCCAGGCCCACTGCTTTCCGATGACCTCGATCTGCACGTCCGGCTTGTCGAAGCGTGCCTCGATGGCGTTCTGGTCACGCGCGGTGAAGGCGAAGAAGCCCAGCACCAGGATCAGCGGCACGATCGTGTAGAAGATCTCGATCGGCATGTTGTAGCGCAACTGCACCGGGAGGCCGGTCTGGCCCTTGCGGCGGCGGTAGACGACAACGGCCCAGATGGTCAGGCCCCAGGTGATGAGGCCGACGATGAGCAAGACGATCCACGAGGTGGTCCACAGACCGGCCACTCGCTCGGTGTTGTTCGTTACCGGGGACTCGCCCTCCTCGAAGCCGGGGAGGTACCCGTGAAGTTGAGCCTGGGTGCATCCGGCCAGGACAATGGCGAGCGTTGCTGCGACCGGAATGACGGCCCATCGGAGACGGCGGTTTTTGAGCACCGGTGACCTTTCGGGAGACGTGAGGGCACTACACAGGAAGTGCGTTTATCATCTCTAGCCTACTCCGCGCCGGTCGCCACTGAGTGCACGATCGACAGGCCCGGCTCAATTATCCGCCGCGTCGCGCAGGCCACACTAGGGTCGAAGGGCCTGTTCCGGGCTGTTTTCCGCACAAAAAAAGGAGACCACCCGATGGGTGGTCTCCTTCTTGTCTGAGCGAAATGCCCGGGCTAAACGCCCGCGCGCAATGTCAGTGGAACGAATCCCCGCAGGCGCAGCTGCCGCCGGCGTTCGGGTTGTCGATGGTGAAGCCCTGCTTCTGGATGGTGTCCTCAAAGTCGATGGAGGCGCCCTCGAGGTAGGGGACGCTCATCTTGTCAACGACGACCTCGACCCCGTCGTAGTCCATCACGGCGTCGCCGTCGAGGGTGCGCTCGTCGAAGTAGAGCTGGTAGATGAGGCCTGAGCAGCCGCCGGGCTGCACGGCGACACGCAGGCGCAGGTCCTCGCGGCCCTCCTGCGTGAGGAGGCTGCGCACCTTTTGCGCGGCGACATCGGTGAGGCCGACGCCGTGGGCGGTGGTGCTGGTTTCGATAGTGTCGGTCATGCTGCTCCTCGGTATTATCCGGTTTCGCTTCGGTGAGCGTCCCATCTACTGGGGTCCGGCCGGCGAATCTGGTTCTAGTGTATCCGGCGAGCCCGGACGTGGGCTGGAAACGGAGATGATTCCTGGGCGCCACAGGCCACGAGGCTCAGTGGCCGGTGCGTCCGTTCAGGCGCCCGAGCAGGAAGGCCTCGCTCAGGACGGCCCGCTTGAAGACACCGAGGTGCAGAGATTCGTTGGGGCTGTGAGCTCGGGAGTCCGGGTCTTCGACGCCGGTCACCAGGATCTGCGCCTCCGGAAATTCGCGCACCAGGTCGGCGATGAACGGAATCGACCCGCCCACTCCGATGTCGACGGGTTCGACGCCCCACGCGGACGTCATCGCCAGTCGGGTCTCGGCGACGGCCCAGCCTCCGGTGTCCACCAGGAACGGCTCCCCCGTGTCGAGATCGTCGATCTCGATGTGGGCGCCGAACGGCGCGTGAGAGCGCAGGTGGGTCTCAATGAACCCCGCAGCCTCCTGGGCGGACTGGCCCGGTGCGATGCGCACGCTGATCTGGACGCTGACTGACGGGGAGAGCGTGTTGGACGCGTTCGCCACGGTCGGCGCGTCGATACCCGTGACCGTGAGGGCAGGCTGGGACCAGATCCGGCTGAGGATCGACCCGTGCCCGATCGGGGACACTCCGTCCAGCAGCCCGGTCTCCTGACGGAGCGCCGCCTCCTCGTAGGGCGGGGTCGGTGCATCGTGGCTCGTGAGCCCGTCGACGGCCACCGACCCGTCCGCGGCGTAGAGCGTGCCGAGCAGCTTGATGGTCGCCATCATCGCATCGGGCACCGCGCCGCCGAACATCCCGGAGTGCGACGCATGTGCCAGGGTGCTCACGGTGAGGCGGAAGGTGACATTGCCCCGCAGCCCGATCGTGATGGCCGGCGTAGAGACGTCCCAGTTGTTGGAGTCGGCCACGACGATCGCATCGGCGCGTAAGGCGTCGCGGTTCTCGGTGAGGAATGTCGCGAACGAGCGGCTGCCGAATTCTTCCTCTCCCTCGATGAAGAGGGCCAGGCCCAGGTCGATGTCGCCGTCTGTGGCGGCGAGGAGGCCGCGCAACGCGGCGATGTGGGCCATGACCCCGGCCTTGTCGTCTGCGGCTCCTCGGCCATAGAGGCGGTCCCCACGAACAGTGGGCTCGAAGGGCGGCGAATCCCAGTGCTCGTCACGCCCGGGGGGCTGCACGTCATGGTGCGCGTACAGCAGCACGGTGGGACGGCCGTTCCTGGCCGCCCGGGTGGCGAGGACGGCGGGCTGGCCCAGCTCGTCGGTTCCAGGGATACCGGCCTGGGTCACGGTCACAGAGTCGAACACACCGATGTCCCGGACGAGGGCGGCAACGGCCTCTGCACTGGAGCGCACGTGCTCACGGTCGAACGCCGCCCAGGAGACCGAAGGGATGCGTACGAGCGCGCAGAGGTCGGCGATGGTGCGTGGCAGTTCGTTCTCGACGGCGTGCCGCAGAGCCGGATCGAGGGGTCCCGTCGCATCCTGCTGGGCGGTTCCTGAGGCTGTCTGCGCGGTATCCGTCATGCGAGTAATCTTAAGGCAACCTGACTGCAAGGAACTGATGTGGCTAAGCAACCTGTGAATCCCGGCGCCGAACCGTCGATCGAAACCGTCGACGAGACCAAGGCCAGACTGGCCGGAACGCCGACCGGCAAAGGCCAGCCGACGCCGAGCCGCCGCGTGCAGGAAGCAGCGAACAAGCGTCCGCTGGTTCCGGACGATCGGAAGCTCGCCGCCAAGCAGGCGCGCGCGAAGTCGGCGGAGTCCCGCGAGAAGGCCCGCATCGGAATGGCGGCCGGCGAGGACAAGTACCTCCCGATGCGCGAACGCGGACCGCAGAAGCGGTTTGCCCGTGACTACATCGACGCACGTTTCAACGTCGGTGAATTCATGATCCCCGTCATGTTCCTGGTGATTCTTCTCACCTTCTTTCCCGACCCGTCAGTGCAGACCTACGGCATCCTCGCCCTCTGGGCGTTCTTCCTCGTCGCCATCGTCGACTGCATCGTTCTCGGGTTCATCCTGACCAAGAAGATCGAGGCCAAGTTCGGCGCCGACCGTGCCGAGAAGGTGCGTTGGTACGCGGCCATGCGCGCCCTGCAGTTGCGAGTGATGCGCCTGCCCAAGCCGCAGGTCAAGCGCGGGGACTACCCGGCCTGAGCCCGGTCGGTCACACCCAGATCAAGAAACACCCCCGTGAGAACCTCACGGGGGTGTTGTCGTCGAGGGACCACTACCTTCGGTAGGCACCGAGGCGGATGACGGGAACCCGCAACTCCTCGTCGGTCAGTGAACCGTGCTGGCCGACCATGCTGCGCGCCGACTGGTTGGGTTCACGGGAGTCGTAGTAGGCGACGAGCTTGCGTGCGGCGACGATGACGTCGCCGATCCGGTCGAGGGCCTCTGAGCGCACGGCGCCGAACAGTCCGGCGGACACGGCCTCGGCCCTGGTGAAGATCCAGGCCCGCTCCCCCTCGACCGCCCGCCAAGCCTCGGCCAGGGCGTCAGCGTTCACGCCGGGCTCCGTGTACAGCTGCAGGCAACGCGGGTCACCGCCGATGTGGCGCACGCCGGCGACGAGGTCCGGCACGGTGTCGAAGAGCACCTGCTTGGCTGCGGGCACGTCGACGACCCCGTGGTCGGCGGTGAGGATCATGCCCTCGTCCTGGCGCAAAGAGCCGGCGAACCTGGCCGCCTCGGCGTCGAGCCCCTCCAACTGCGCCAGCCACCGGCCGGATTCCCAGCCGTGGGCGTGCGCGTTGATGTCGAGCTCGGGAACATACAGGTAGATCAGCGCCCGCGGCTCGGTGTCGAAGACCTCCCGGGCCGCGGCGAACCGCGCGCCCATGGTCTCGGCCGGGAGGTAGGTCGCTCCGCGCAACACGGCGGTAGTGAAGCCCGAGCCGGCGAACCGCTTGGGTCCGACGGCGAAGCTGGGGATGCCGGCGGCCGCGGCCGTCTCGAAGAGCGTCGGCTGGTTCTGCCAGGTGAGCGGCTCCATCTGCTCGTCCCAGCCGGTGAGCTGGTTGACGACCCTGTCGTTCGCCGCGTCCAGGACCTTGTACCCGACGAGTCCGTGTGTGCCCGGCGCGGTACCGGTGGTCAGAGAAGCGATCCCGGCGGCCGTTGTGGCCGGGAAGACGCCGTCGACCGCATCCGCCTTGGTCAGGTGGCCGGACAGGAACCTGGCGTGCCCAGCGCGGGCGCGCAGGCTGCTGACGCCCAGTCCGTCGGCGAGCACGACAACGGCCTTGGCCGCGGGCTTCAGTCCGAGCGGGTTGGGCTGGGCCTCAAGCGACGCCAGCGAACTTGTCAGAACGTCGGCAAGGCGAACGGCGCTGAAGGGCCGGACCGGTAACATAGGGGGCATCTGGCCCAGTCTGACATAGACCCGGCCCCACGTTTCCTACGCGCAGGTCCGTGCGCATCAGCCTGGTGCCACCGGTTTCGCCGGCAGGCATCACACAGCAGAATCTACGAATGAGCCGCTCAGACAAGACAGTGTCAGACACCACCGGGCCCGCCGCATCCACGGAACGCATCGAGGACGTCGATGTGTCCACGGAGATGCAGGGATCGTTCCTCGAATACGCCTATTCGGTGATCTATTCGCGTGCGCTGCCGGATGCCAGGGACGGCCTGAAGCCCGTGCAGCGCCGCATCCTGTACCAGATGAGCGAGATGGGCCTGCGGCCCGACCGCGGGCACGTGAAGTCGGCGCGTGTCGTCGGCGAGGTCATGGGCAAGCTGCACCCGCACGGCGACACGGCGATCTACGACGCCATGGTGCGGATGGCCCAGGCCTTCACCCTCCGGGTGCCGCTGATCGACGGCCACGGCAACTTCGGTTCGCTCGACGACGGCCCCGCGGCGCCCCGGTACACCGAGGCGCGTCTGGCGGCCCCCGCGCTGTCGATGACCGAACACCTCGACGAAGACGTCGTGGATTTCGTGCCCAACTACGACAACCAGCTCACCCAGCCCGATGTGCTGCCGGCCGCGTACCCCAATCTGCTGGTCAACGGGGCCAGCGGCATCGCCGTGGGCATGGCCACCAACATGGCGCCGCACAACCTCGTCGAGGTGATCGGCGCAGCCAGGCACCTGCTCGCCCACCCGGGCGCCACCCTCGACGAGCTGATGGAATTCGTGCCGGGGCCGGACCTCCCCACCGGAGGCACCATCGTGGGCCTGGCCGGCATCAAGGACGCCTACCTCACCGGCCGGGGCAGCTTCAAGACCCGCGCCAAGGTGTCGGTGGAGGCCATCACCGCCCGCAAGGCGGGACTGGTCGTCACCGAGCTGCCGTATCTGGTCGGCCCCGAACGGGTGATCGAGAAGATCAAGGACGGCGTCAACTCCAAAAAGCTCAGCGGGATCTCCGACGTCACCGACCTCACCGACCGCACCAAGGGGCTGCGGCTCGTGATCGGCATCAAGACCGGATTCAGCCCCGAGGCCGTGCTGGAGCAGTTGTACCGGGTGACCCCGCTCGAGGACTCCTTCAACATCAACGCCGTCGCGCTCGTCAACGGTGGCCCGCAGACCCTGGGTCTGGTCGAACTCCTCCAGGTATACGTCAACCACAGGGTCCAGGTCGTCACCCGGCGCTCCGCCTACAGGCTCGCTCGCCGCCGCGAACGGCTGCACCTGGTCGAGGGTCTGCTCATCGCGATCCTCGACATCGACGAGGTCATCCAGGTGATCCGGGCCAGCGACGACACCGAACAGGCCCGGGTGCGCCTCATCGACGTGTTCGACCTCAGCCAGGTGCAGGCGGAGTACATCCTCGAGCTCAGGTTGCGCCGGCTCACCCGGTTCTCCCGGATCGAGCTCGAGACCGAGCGCGACCAGCTGCTCGTCGAGATCCGTGAGCTTGAGGCCCTGCTGGGCAGCAAGCAGGCCATCCGTACCCTGGTCTCCGACGAGCTCGCCGCGGTCTCGGACCGGTTCGGCACCCCGCGCCGCACCCTGCTGACCGAGGCGCGGCCGAGCATCGCCGGCGCATCCGCTCGGCGCACCGCGGCCGTGCTCGAGGTGACCGACTCCCCCACCAGGGTGCACCTGAGCACGACGGGCCGGATTGCCAGGGTCGACCTGCCCCAGGCCGGCGACGACCAGGCCGAGCGCATCACCCCCGCGCACCGGCGCAGCAAGCACGACGCCGTGCTCTCGGCCCTCGACACCTCGAGCCGCACCGAGATCGGGGCCGTCACCTCCCGCGGCAGGCTCATTCGCTTCTCCCCCGTCGACCTGCCGGTCATGCCGCCGACCTCGATCCAGCTGGCCGCCGGTGTGCGGGTGCGCGACTACCTGTCGCTCGGCAGCGGCGGCGAGACCGTGCTCGCCCTGGTGGCGCTCGAGGGTGAGCGGGCCATCGCGCTCGGCACCCGTCAGGGCATCGTCAAGCGGGTCACCCCGAACGATTGGGCGAACAAGCCCGATTTCGAGATCATCGCGCTCAAGTCCGGCGACGAGGTCGTGGGCGCCGTACAGGGTGCGGAGGACGACGAACTGGTGTTCGTCGCGTCCGACGCGCAGCTGCTGCGCTTCTCCGCCGCCGCGGTGCGGCCGCAGGGACGCACGGCCGGCGGCATGGCCGGCATCAAGCTGGCCCCGGACACCCGGGTCATCTTCTTCGGCAGTATTCCGGCCGCAGACGCCGAGGATGCGGTTGTGGCGACCATTGCCGCGAGCAGCCAGACCCTGCCGGGAACCGACCCGGGCAGCGCCAAGGTCTCGGCCTTCACCGAGTACCCAGCCAAGGGGCGGGCAACGGGCGGGGTTCGCTCGCACCGCTTCCTCAAGGGCGAGGACATCCTCAGTCTCGCCTGGGTCGGCGCCGCTCCGGCGCGCGCGCTGGGGATCGAAGGTTCGCCGCGAACGCTTCCGGAGTCCGGTGCGCGCCGGGATGCCTCCGGCACCATGCTCGACGCCGTGATCGGGTCGATCGGCTCCGGCATCGGCTGAGCTGAGCCGAGCTGACCGCAGTAGGGTGAGGCATGGCTGAACTGCACGGCTCCGAACTGCACGGCTCAACGATCCTCGTCGTCGGCGCGACCGGCGGGCTCGGTCGCGAGATCGCCCGGCAACTGGCCGACGCCGGCGCGACGCTTGTGCTCAGCGCGCGCGACCCCCAGGCCGTCGCGGCGCTCAACCTGCCGGGCGCCATCGTCGCGGCCGACCTCACCGACCCTGCCGCAATCCGGCGCCTCGTTGACGTGGCGATCACCGTGACTGGTCAACTCGACGGAATCGTGGTGGCCGCAGGGGTCGTCGCGTTCGGGCCGGCCGCATCCCTGAGCCCGCAGGCCGTCGCCGAGCTGTTCACGGTGAACACCAGCGCGCCGATCCTGCTGTTCCAGGCGGCCCACGACGCGCTCGCCCGCTCGGCCGCCGCCGGCCGGTCGCCGTTCCTGCTCACCCTCAGCGGGGTGGTGAGCGAGAGCCCAACGGCCAACCTCGCCGCCTATTCGGCGTCGAAGGCCGGCTTGGCGGCCTTCGTGTCGGCCGCCGGCCGCGAAGTGCGGCGGGCCGGCATCCGGCTCATCGACGCGAGACCCGGCCACACCGAGACGGCGCTCTCGACGCATCCATTGGCCGGAACCGCCCCGCGCCTGCCCGCCGGACTCGACCCCACCCAGGTGGCCGCCCGGATCGTGCACGCCATCGTCGACGGCGAACGCGACCTGCCCAGCACCGCGTTCGCTCCCGCCGCTCCGGTCTAGCGGGCAACTGGTCCCCGTCCGGACAAATGTTGCCGGCACACCGGGCGCAATTGTCCGGACGAGGAACAGTTGTGGTGGGGTCAGACGTCGATGCGGTCGCGGCTGAGCTTGTCCGAGCTGTCGATGATGAACTCCTTGCGCGGCGCCACGTCGTTGCCCATCAGCAGCTCGAACACCTTGCCGGCCATCTCGGCATCAGCCACCCGCACGCGGCGGAGCGTGCGGTGCGAGCGCTCCATGGTCGTCGTCGCCAGCTGGTCGGCGTCCATCTCGCCCAGGCCCTTGTAGCGCTGGATGGGGTCCTGGTAGCGCTTGCCGCTCTTCTTGAGCGCGGCCAGCACGGCCTGGAGCTCGGGCTCTGAGTAGGTGTAGATGGTCTCGTTGGGCTTGCTGCCGGGGTTCATCACGATCACCCGGTGCAGCGGCGGGACGGCCGCGAAGATGCGGCCCTCTTCGATCATCGGCCGCATGTAGCGGAAGAACAGGGTGAGCAGCAGGGTGCGGATGTGCGCGCCGTCGACGTCGGCGTCGCTCATGATGATGACCTTGCCGTAGCGAGCGGCGGACAGGTCGAAGCTGCGCCCGGATCCGGCCCCGATCACCTGGATGATCGACGCGCACTCGGTGTTCGAGAGCATGTCGGAGACCGACGCCTTCTGCACGTTCAGGATCTTGCCTCTGATCGGCAGCAACGCCTGGTGCTCGCTGTCACGGGCGAGCTTGGCCGTGCCGAGGGCCGAGTCGCCCTCGACGATGAACAGCTCGCTGAGCGCCACGTCGTTGCTGCGGCAGTCCACCAGCTTGGCCGGCAGCGATGAGCTCTCCAGAGCGTTCTTGCGGCGCTGGGTCTCCTTGTGCGCCCGCGCCGAGATCCGTGACTTCATCTCAGCGACGATCTTGTCGAGGACGACGGCGGACTGCGTCTTGTCGTCTCGCTTGGGTGAGGCGAACCGCTCCGTCATGGTCTTGTTGATCACGGCGGCCACGATGGCGCGCACGGCCGGTGTGCCGAGCACTTCCTTGGTCTGGCCCTCGAACTGCGGCTCGGGCAGCCGAACCGTGAGCACGGCCGTGAGGCCGGCGAGGACGTCGTCCTTTTCGAGCTTGTCCGAGCCGACCTTGAGCCGTCGCGCGTTCTGCTCCACCTGCGCCCGCAGGAATTTCAGCAGGCCCGCGTCGAAACCGGCCTGGTGGGTGCCGCCCTTGGGCGTGGCGATGATGTTCACGAAGCTCTTGATGACGGTGTCGTAGCCGGTGCCCCACCGCAGGGCGATGTCGACCTGGCAGTCCCGCACGAGTTCGGTGGGGATCATCGCGCCGGAGTCGGTGAGCACGGGGACCGTTTCGGTGAAGCTGCCGGCGCCCGTCAACCGCCAGGTGTCGGTGATGGGAGTGTCGACGGCGAGGTGGTCGACGAACTCGGAAATGCCACCGGCGAAGGAGAACGACTCCGTGACCGGTTCTGCACCGCGGCGGTCGTCAACGTTGATCGACAGGCCGGGGATCAGGAACGCCGTCTGGCGGGCGCGACCCATCAGGTCCTCGGTCTGGAATGCTGCACCCTTGGTGAAGATCTGGCGGTCGGCCCAGTACCGGATGCGGGTACCCGTGACACCCTTGCGGACCTTGCCGACGACGCGCAGTTCGCTCTTGTTCTCGAACGGGGTGAACGGCGCATCCGGGCTCTTCTCGCCGGTGTCGGCGAAGATCCCCGGTTCGCCGCGATGGAACGACATGGCCCAGGTCTTGCCGTCTCTGTCGACCTCGACATCAAGACGCTCGGAGAGGGCATTCACCACCGATGCCCCCACCCCGTGCAGGCCACCGGACGCCGCGTAGGAACCGCTGCCGAACTTGCCGCCGGCGTGCAGCTTGGTGAACACGACCTCGACCCCGGACAAGCCGGTCTTCGGTTCGATGTCGACCGGGATGCCGCGTGCGGTGTCGCTGACCTCGACGCTCTCATCGGCGTGCAGCACGATGCCGATCGCGGAGCCGTGACCGCTGAGCGCCTCGTCGACGGAGTTGTCGATGATTTCCCACAGGCAGTGCATGAGCCCGCGGGAGTCCGTCGAACCGATGTACATGCCGGGGCGTTTGCGCACCGCGTCCAGGCCCTCGAGGACCGAGAGGTGGCGGGCGGAATAGTCAGAACTCACAACTGTTAAGAATACTGACCGTGGCGTCACGGCCCGCGATCGACACTCGATCGGGCCGGAATGCCGCCGTGCGCCGCGCCGAATGCTACGCGGTGAGCGAAATGTCACCCAACTGTGGCCCAATCGGGTCGTTGCCGTGTTTACATGGTCAGTAAGGATTCAATTGGTATCACCTGGTATCAGTCTGGAGGAGGAGAATATGTCCCAGATCGCCACCGAAAATGGTGCAGTCGACCAACAGGGCGCCCCCCACCAGCTCACCGCGGCCGACCGCTGCGACGCTTGTGGCGCTCAGGCCTACATTCGTGTAGTCGTGAACAACAGCGAGTTGCTCTTCTGCGCCCACCATGGGCGCAAGCACCAGGAGAAGCTCGCGGCTATCGCCGAAAGCTGGCACGACGAGTCGAGTCGTCTTTTCGACGACCAGAAGTCCTAGGCGACGCCCGCGCTTCCGCACCCTCGGTGCGGTAGCGCGGGTTTCACTCTGAGCTGAGCCCGAGCCGCACTGCAACCTGGTTGCGTGCGGCTTTTGCTGTGCCGTCGACCAACACCGTGTGCGCTGACGCCGCCTGGGCGAGTCCTCTGGCTGCGCAGGCGCTGCTGAGCATCCGGTCGGCCAGCTGCGGGTTTCTGGCCAGCACGGGACCGTGCAGGTGTGTGCCGATGAAACTGCCCTGAACAAGGCCCTCGTCGCCGGTGCCGTTGCCGGTGCCGGCGAGAACGCGGCCGAGCGGGTGTGCGGCGCCGGTGTATCCCCTGGCGTGGTTCTCGAAACCGATCAGCCGAGCGTCACTCGCGTCCACGGCGATGTCGTCGGTGGCTCGCGCCGCCAGGAGAGTCGCGTGTCCGGCCACCAGACCGAGTCCGTCGACACGGGTTCCGCCCGGCAGGTCGATACCCGCGCTGAGCAGCTCCCATCCCGTTCCGACCGCGAGGGTCGGCACTCCCCCGGCCAGCCAGGACCCGAACGCGTCCGCCAGGGGCAACAGCGCCGCACGAGCGGCGTCGAGGTCGGTGTCTGTGCCCGACCCGATCACCACGAGATCGACGGTGTCAGGCAGGTCCGCCGTGGTGTGTACATCGACGACCCGGGCGGCGATGCCGGCCCAGCGCGCCCGTTGAGCGAGCACGCGTGCGTTCGCCGCGTCACCGTTGGTGTCCAGAAGCCGGGGAAGTACGCTCAGGATCGTGAGCTCGGCGGAGGGGGCGACGGTCATGACGGGTCCGCTTCGTTGGTGGCCAGGCCCAGGTGGGCGCGGGTGCGCCGCATCGAGTCAGCCGAGAATATGATCGTCTTCACACCGTGCGTGGGTTCCGGCAGGGCGAGGAAGTCGTCCAGGGCCCGGCCGAGGTCCGGCTCGATCCGGTCGACGGCGACTCCGTCGTAGATGAGTTGCAGGGCGATGTCGTGTGCCTTGGAGCCGGAAGCGATCAGGACATGACCCAGCCCGGAGGTGTCCGCCGGCCAGAGGTAGGACGGGTCACGCACATCCGAACCGACGGCGACCAGGATCTGCTCGGTGCCGGGTGCCAGGCTGTCGACGTTGAGCTGGAAGCTGGCCGGATTCTGCACGAGGACGAACTCCACGGTGGTCCCGCGCACGGTCACGACCTCGCCGCGCCCGAAGACCGGCGGGATTTCCGAGATCGCCGCGGCGGCGGTGGCCGGATCGAACCGGGCGCCGAGGGCTGCGCGTGCGGCGGCCAGAGCGGTCACCGCGTCGACGGCATAGTGGGTGCCGCGGGCGGGAAGCCGGACGGGATGCTCGATGCCATCGATCGCGACGGTCGCGTCGCGACCGTCAACGGCCGTCAGCAGAATGCCGTCAGCGGCGTCCAGGCGCGTCGGCGAGGTGAGGGTGTAGCCGAGACCGCGCGGATTGGCGTCGAGGACCTGGCCGGTGACGCCGTAGCTGGAGACCTGAACCGGAGGGGCGATGGACGCGCCGAGCCTGGCGAGGTGCAGGTCGTCGGCGTTCACGACGACGACACCTGTGGCCCGGCGAGCAATCTTGGCGAGCATCGCCGCCACCATGTCGGAGTCGTGGAACCTGTCGATCTGGTCCACCATCACGTTGGTGAGCACCACGACCCGAGGTTCGAGATCACCCGAGATCAGTGCGCCGTGGCCCTCGTCCATTTCGAGAACGGCGATGTCACCGGCGATCCGGCCGGACAGGCTGACCTGCTCGAGGAGGGCAGAGGTCAGCCCCTGACTGATGTTGGCCGTGGACTGGTTCGTGAAAACCGTGGACCCGTGGGCGCGCAGGGCGGCCACGAGCATCTTCGTCGTCGTGGACTTCCCGCTCGACCCCGTCACGATGACGAGGCCCTGCGGAAAGCTGTTCAGTGTGCTGGCGAGGAACCCGGGAGCGATGGTGTTGACCACGAGTCCGGGAACCGCCGAACCGCCGCCGGGCTTCCGCCAGCGCGCGACGGTGCGGGCGACCCTGCCGAGCAGGATCGCCGGCGCATACCGCACAGACACTCTTTACTCGAGGTAGTCGCGCAGCGACTGCGACCGGGACGGGTGACGCAGCTTGGCCATCGTCTTCGATTCGATCTGGCGGATGCGCTCACGCGTGACGCCGAAGGTGTCGCCGATCTGGTCGAGAGTCTTCGGCATGCCGTCTCCGAGACCGAAACGCATCCGGATGACGCCGGCCTCACGCTCGGAGAGCGAGTCGAGCAGGCTCTCCAGCTGCTTCTGCAGCATGGTGAAGCCCACAGCGTCGGCGGGCACGACGGCCTCGGTGTCCTCGATGAGGTCACCGAACTCGCTGTCCCCGTCTTCACCCAGCGGCGTGTGCAGGGAGATCGGCTCGCGACCGTACTTCTGCACCTCGACGACCTTTTCGGGTGTCATGTCGAGTTCGCGGCTCAGCTCTTCCGGCGTGGGCTCGCGGCCCAGGTCCTGCAGCATCTGGCGCTGCACCCGGGCGAGCTTGTTGATGACCTCGACCATGTGCACCGGGATGCGAATGGTGCGGGCCTGGTCGGCCATGGCCCTGGTGATCGCCTGACGGATCCACCAGGTGGCGTAGGTGGAGAACTTGAACCCCTTGGTGTAGTCGAACTTCTCGACGGCACGGATCAGGCCCAGGTTGCCTTCCTGGATCAGGTCGAGGAACTGCATGCCACGGCCGGTGTAACGCTTGGCGAGAGACACCACCAGACGCAGGTTGGCGCCGAGCAAGTGGCTCTTGGCCCTGGCGCCGTCCTTGGCGACCCACTGCAGTTCGCGTCCGAGTGCGCTCTTCTTCTCGGCGTCCGTCATCTGGGAGAGCTTGTCCTCGGCGAACAGGCCGGCTTCGATGCGCATCGCGAGCTCGACCTCTTCGGCGGCGTTGAGCAACGCGACCTTACCGATCTGCTTGAGGTAGTCCTTGACGGGGTCTGCCGTCGCACCGGTGATGGCACTGGAGTAGACCGGAACTTCGTCTTCGTCGTCGACCAGCGACAGCACGAGCGCGCCGCTGGGCAGCGGCTCCGCCGGGGTGAGGCGCTTGGCGGCGCCGTCGGTGTCGTCGTCGTCAGAGTCGTGCTCGTCGGTGGCGTGCACGCCCTCGTCGTCGGAGGCGTCAGCGTCCCCGTCCTTCTTCTTGGCGCCGGCCGGCGCCTTCGTCTTGGCGGCGGCCCGTTTGCGGGGCGCCACTGTCTCCGAGGCGTCGGACTCCTCGGCCGCGGCGGCCTTGGCAGCCTTGGTGGCTGCACGGGTGGCGGCGGCCTTCTGCGCCGGCGTCTTCGCCGTTGCGGCTGTGACGTCGGCCGGTGTGGTCTCTTCGGTCTGTTGTGTGGGCTCTGTCTTCGTTGGGGTTGCCATTCGAACACCTCTCATGCCGTAGATCGTGCGCGTGCAGCGCGGCCCCGTTCGTCATGACCACTCGGCGCGGGCCACGTTGGAAAGAGAACGGGGGTTTTGGGCAGTACGTTTTTGGGCAGTACCGCTTTTGGGCAGTACTAGGACCCATGTCAAGTCCCCGGATACGCATCGGCGTGACGCCCATACATCCAGGAACCAGAACGGGTCCTATTGACAATTATTGCACGGATTGTGTATAGAACGAGCCACGCTCGACTATTCGCCCCGCGCCCGCCGCCGCAGCTTACGAGAGAGTTCAACCCAGAGTGGAGCCACTTCTATTCCCTCGTCGCGGGACAACATGCGCCTGGTGCGCCGGCGGGTTCCCACCAGCATCACGACGCCGGTACCGATCACGAGGAACTGCACTGAAAACGCGATCCGGAACGACTCCAGGGAGTAGAGGTCGCTCGTGCCGCCCTGCGCCACCCGCCAGCCATCCTGCAGGTCCAGCAGCACCCCGATCAGGAACATCATGACGAAGCTGGCCAGGAACCCACCGACGTTCACGACACCGTTCGCGGATCCGAGGCTGCGTTGCGGGTTGAAGGTGCGGGCGAAGTCGAACCCGATAAGCGAGCCGGGACCGCCAACGCCGAGCACGACAAGAAGCAGCACGACCAACCAGAACGGCGGTGCCGTCGGCCAGAGCAGCACGAGCGCCCACGCTGTGCCCATCGCGGTGACGATGGTGAGCACGATGTTGCTGCGGCGAAGCGGATGCCGGGCCGTCAGCACGCCCAGGACCGGACCGCAGACGATGCCGGCCGCGACCGGGATGGTGAGCATTGCGGCGGCCATGCCCGACTCGTAGCCCAGGCCGTAGACCATGAACGGAAATCCCCAGAGCAGCGTGAAGACGGTTCCTGAGGACTGCGTGACGAAATGGGACCAGAACCCCAGCTGCGTGCCCGGGCGACTGAAACTGTGCCGCAACTGGGTCAGGGCGGCACCCCAGCTGTTCGGCCGCGGTTGGTCCGTCGATCCCGCCGGGCGGTCCCTGATGGCGACCACCACGACGACGAACGCGGCGAAGGCCACGAGCGTCGCCACCAGGAATGCCGGGGTCCAGCCGAAATCGTGCAGTACCCAGGCCAGCGGCACGGCGGACAGCACCTGTCCGAGTTGGCCGATGTTGCCGAACCACTGCGACAGCTGGGGCACGATGCGCCCGCTGAACCAGGAGGTGATCAGGCGGATCATCGAGATGAAGATGGTCGCGTCGCCCGCCCCCACCAGCATGCGCCCGATGACGGCGATGGTGATGGACGGCGCGAAGGCGAGCGTGAGCTGGCCCACGACCATCAGAGCGGTACCGGCGAGCATGAGCACACGCGGTCCGAACCGGTCGATCAGGACGCCGACCGGGATCTGCGCCGCGGCATAGACGATCAGCTGCACGACGGCAAGGCTGGACAGGACGGCCGCTGAGCCGCCGAATCGTTCGGTAGCCGACACTCCCGCGATGCCGAGCGAGGTGCGCTGCAGGACGGCGGACAGGTACACGAAGGACCCGAAGGCAAAGATCAACCAGGATCGACGAGAGTTCACTCCCCCCAACCTAGCCGGGTACGCCGGCGTCACCGACCAGGACAGGCCGGGCGACTGAGGACTGCGGGCGGCTCAGGACTGCGGACCCTCGTCCCGTCCACGGCGGGTGGCCAGGAACTTCTCCAGCTCCGCGGCGATCTCGTCCGCTGTCGGCAGAGCGCCGTCTTCGTCCGTCAACGGGGAACGCAGAGTGTTGCCCTCCATATACGCGTCATAACGTTCCTCGAGCGTCCCGACGAGCTTCGCCAGTTCAGGGTTGTCGCCGACCTGCTCGTCGATGCGCAGGACGAACTCCCGGTTCTTCTCCCGGAGCCGATCGGTCGGGAAGATCAGGCCCGTCGAGGCGCTGGTGCTCTCCAGGGCGGACAGTGCAGCGGACGGGTACTCGGTGTCGGCCAGGTAGTGCGGAATCAAGAGAACGTAGCCGATGACCCAGGCACCGATCTCCTGCAAACGGAACTCGACGAGATGCAGGGCATTGGCCGGCACCTGGGTGTGCGGGCGCCACACCGACATACTCTCGATGAGGTCGGTGCGGTTGCCGCTGACCGTCACGCCGATGGGGCGAGTGTGCGGGACAGGCATCGGGATGGCGTGCACCCACGTGGTCGACGACACGGTGAACCGGTTCACGAGGCTCAGAACCGCGGCGGTGAACTGTTCCCATCGGAAGTCGGGCTCGAATCCGGCCAGAAGCAGGAACGGTTGGCCGATCTCGTCATGGGCGAGATAGAGACGCAGGCGCGGGGGCTGGTAGTCGGTCAGGTGGTCCTGATCGAAGTAGATGATGGGGCGCCTGGCCCGGTAGTCCAGGAGCAGGTCGGCATCGAACTCGGCGATGACCCGGTGGTCGAGGGTGTCGAGCAGGTACTCGGAGAACTGTGAGACGGCACCGCCGGCATCCGCGAAACCGGTCAGGCCCGCGACCAGATTCAGCCCCTCTGGGACGCCGGCGGCGTCCGCGGTGAGCTCGTAGATTTCGTCAGGATCGCGCATTCATTAACTCTAAACGGAGGTGTCGCGCTCGAGCCGTGAATCCGACAGGCCACAGTGGTGCCCAGAGCGAACACCGCGACCCGTAGCATCGAAGCATGACCGTTCCCCGCATTTCAGTGTCCGCAGTGCCCTCGACCGAATCGACCGCCGACGTCATCATCGTCGGGGCGGTGGCGTCCCCCGACGGTCCGCGCCTGTTCGCCGACCCCGGCTTCGAGGGTGTCGCCGAGCAGTTCACCGCCGTCGCGGTGACCGGCGCCAAGGACCAGATCGTTCGCCTCGCCCCCATCGCCGGTGCCGCCGCGAGCATCGCCGTCGTCGGTCTGGGTTCCGTTCTCTCCCCGGACGCACTGCGCTACGCGGCGGGCTCGGCGGTGCGCCAGCTCACCGGATCCAGCACGGTGGCCTTCGCCTTCCCGCTGACCGACGCCGACCAGGCGGCCGCGGTGCTCGAGGGCGCCGCGCTCGGCGCGTACGCGTTCACCACCTACCGTAAGGCGTCACTGTCGGCCACCAAACTCCCCGCCGGCGACATCACAGTGCACACCGACCAGGCCGGTCCCGACGCCGCGGACCGGGCTGACGTCGTCGCCGGCGCGGTGAGCCTCGTCAAGGACCTCGTCAACACTCCCCCGCTGGACCTGTACCCCGAGTCGCTCGCCGCGCTGGCCGCCGAGGCCGCGGCCGGACTGCCCGTCACGCTCTCGGTGTGGGACGAGGACCAGCTCGTCGCCGACGGGTTCGGCGGCATCGCCGGCGTCGGCCAGGGGTCGACGCGGCCGCCTCGGCTGGTCAAGGTCAGCTACGAGCCGAAGGGTGCGACCAAGCACCTCGCCCTGGTGGGCAAGGGAATCACCTTCGACACCGGCGGACTCTCCCTCAAGCCGCCGGCATCCATGGTGGGCATGAAGTACGACATGACCGGCGCGGCCACAGTCCTCGCCGTGACCCTCGCCGCCGCCCGGCTCGGGCTGCCGGTGCGGCTGACAGCGTGGCTGTGCATCGCCGAGAACATGCCGTCCGGCTCCGCCATCCGCCCCAACGACGTGTTGAGCATGCGCGGCGGGCGCACCGTCGAGGTCCTCAACACCGACGCCGAGGGCCGCCTGGTGCTCGCCGACGGCCTCGTCGCGGCGGGCGAGGAACAGCCTGACGCGATCATCGATGTCGCCACCCTCACCGGTGCGGCCATCGTCGCGCTGGGCACACGGTACTCGGCCGTCCTCGGCGACGACGACCTCGTCGCCCACGTACTCGCCGCCAGCAAGGCCGAGGGCGAGTTGGCCTGGCCGATGCCGATGCCGGAAGAACTGCGCGCTCTGCTCAACTCCGATGTCGCCGACATCGCCAACGCCAAAATCGGGAATACCGGTGGCGGGATGCTCCTGGCCGCCGTTTTCCTGCGCGAATTCATCCCCACCATTGGGGCGGGGGCGGACGCCCGGGTCATCCCCTGGGCGCACCTGGACATCGCCGGCAGCGCTCAGCTCGTCGGTGGCGGGCTCGGCTTCACCGCCCCAGGGCCGACCGGCGTGACCGTTCGCACCCTGCTGCGACTGGCCGAGGACTTTTCGCGCCCGTAGTACAGTCGTATAGGCAGGAAAATCCTTGCCGTTCAACGCCCACCCGCGCACAACATGCGCTGGTGGGCCGTGAAAGTGTATGTGATGCACGAGGGAGTATCTGGGTGTCTGAACAGAATTTTGACCTTGTAGTTCTCGGCGGAGGCAGCGGCGGATACGCGGCCGCATTGCGCGCCGTTCAGCTCGGCCTGACCGTCGGCCTGATCGAGAAGGACAAGCTCGGCGGGACCTGCCTGCACGTCGGCTGCATCCCGACCAAGGCGTTGCTGCACTCGGCCGAGGTCGCCGACGTGAGCCGCGAGTCGGCCAAGTACGGCGTCACGACGTCGTTCGAGGGCATCGACATGGCCGCCGTCACCGCATTCCGCGAGGGCATCGTTGCCAGCAAGTTCCGCGGCCTGCAGGGCCTGATCAAGGCCCGCGGCATCACCGTCATCGCCGGTGAGGGCCACCTCATCTCCCCGACGACGGTCCAGGTCGGCGACGACACCATCGTGGGCAAGAACGTCGTTCTGGCCACCGGTTCGTACTCGCGCTCGCTTCCCGGCCTGGCCATCGAAGGTCGCGTCATCACGAGCGAGCAAGCGCTCGAGCTCAACTACGTGCCCAAGAAGGTCGCCGTCCTCGGCGGCGGCGTCATCGGTGTCGAGTTCGCCAGCGTCTGGAAGTCCTTTGGCGCCGACGTCACCATCATCGAAGCCCTCCCGCACCTGGCTCCCAACGAAGAAGAGTCCGTTTCCAAGCAGCTCGAGCGGGCCTTCCGCAAGCGCGGCATCGAGTTCTCCCTGGGCGTCCGGTTCCAGTCCGTCACGCAGGATGACTCCGGCGTCGTCGTCACTCTCGAGAACGGCACCACCATCGAGGCCGAGCTCCTGCTCGTTGCCGTCGGTCGCGGCCCGTCCACCGCTGGACTCGGCTTCGAAGAGGCCGGCATCACCATGGACCGCGGCTTCGTCATCACCGACGAGCGTCTCGCCACCAACATCCCCGGCGTCTACGCCGTCGGCGACATCGTCCCCGGCCTGCAGCTCGCGCACCGCGGTTTCCAGCAGGGCATCTTCGTCGCCGAGGAGATCGCGGGCCTGTCCCCGATCGTCGTGGACGACCTGAACATCCCGAAGGTCACCTACTGCGACCCCGAGATCGCATCGGTCGGATACACCGAAGCCAAGGCCGTCGCCAAGTTCGGCGCCGACAAGGTCACCAGCTACGAATACAGCCTGGGTGGCAACGGCAAGAGCTCGATCCTGGGCACCACCGGCTCGATCAAGGTCGTCCGCGAGGCCGATGGCCCCATCATCGGCATCCACATGATCGGCGCCCGCGTGGGCGAGCTGATCGGCGAAGGCCAGCTCATCGTGAACTGGGAAGCGTACCCGGAGGACCTCGCGCCGCTCCTGCACGCGCACCCCACCCAGAACGAAGCGCTGGGCGAGGCCTTCCTAGCCCTGGCCGGCAAGCCGCTGCACGCGATGTAGCCCGTTATCGGCACCCATTTTCGTTACAGAGATTCTCACTAACATTGGTCAGACATTAATGGTTTCAAAGGAGACAAACGCATGAGCGAATCCGTCAACCTCCCGGCACTCGGTGAGAGTGTCACAGAGGGTACGGTTACCCGCTGGCTGAAGAACGTGGGAGACCGCGTCGAAGTCGACGAACCGCTGCTCGAGGTATCGACCGACAAGGTCGACACCGAGATCCCATCCCCGATCGCCGGCATCATCGAAGCCATCCTCGTGCAGGAAGACGAGACCGTCGAGGTCGGGACTCCCCTGGTGACCATCGGCGACGGTTCGGCTCCGGCCGCCGCCCCCGAGGCTGCAGCCCCCGCGGCGGCAGCGCCCGTCGCCGAGGTTCCCTCGACCGAGGCACCGGCCCCCGCCGAGGCACCGGCCGCCGTCGCCCCGCCGGCTCCCGCCGTCGTCGAGCCGGCCCCCGCAGCGCCGGCGGCACCGGCAGCACCCGCAGCACCCGCAGCATCCGCAGCACCCGCACCCGTCGTTGCAGCCCCTGTTGCCGCAGCACCGGTTGCCGCTGCACCTGTCGTCGCAGCCCCCGAGGCGCCCACCCCGGCCGCCGAGCCCACCCGCGGCGCCCACGCCGGTACCAGCGGCTACGTCACGCCCATCGTTCGCAAGCTCGCGAACGAGGCCGGCGTCGACCTGTCCACCATCACCGGAACCGGTGTCGGCGGACGCATCCGCAAGCAGGACATCGAGTCGGCAGCCGCTCCGGCCGCCGCACCGACGGCTCCGGCCGCCGCGGTCGTCGAAGTGTCGCCGTTGCGCGGCACGACTGTGCCGATGTCGCGCCTGCGGAAGGTCGTCGCCGAGCGCGCCGTGGCCTCCATGCAGCAGACCGCCCAGCTCACGACAGTCGTCGAGGTGGACGTGACCCGGGTCGCCATGCTGCGCGACAAGGTCAAGGTCTCCTTCCACGAGAAGACCGGCAACAAGCTGTCCTTCCTCCCGTTCTTCGCCCTGGCCGCGGCCGAGGCGCTCAAGGCGAACCCGATCATCAACGCAACCGTTGACGGCACCTCGATCGTGTACCCGCCCCAGGAGAACATGAGCATCGCCGTCGACACCGAGCGCGGACTGCTGACCCCGGTCATCCGCGACGCCGGAGAACTCGACCTGGCCGGTTTCGCCGCCCAGATCGCCGACCTGGCGGCACGCACCCGTGACAACAAGCTCAAGCCCGACGAGCTGTCCGGTGGCACGTTCACGCTGACCAACACGGGTTCGCGCGGCGCGCTGTTCGATACCCCGGTGGTCTTCCTCCCGCAGAGCGCCATCCTCGGCACCGGCGTGGTTTACAAGAAGCCCATCGTCGTCAGCGACAAGGGCCTGGACTCCATCGCGATCCGTTCGACGGTGTTCCTGGCACTGTCCTACGACCACCGCATCATCGATGGAGCGGACGCCTCGCGCTTCCTCACCACGATGAAGGCACGTCTGGAGGCCGGAGCATTCGAGGCGAACCTGGGCATCTAGTCCACTCGCGTCGCTCGCTCCGACCGATCCGCCTGGCGGGTCAGTAGTCGAAGAGTTCACGTAGTCGCCAACCGGCCTCGCCCTTGATCACCAGGGCAGAGGCCGGTTGTGCGTTAACTCCTGACCCCCCGGTCGCTCCCAGCACGACCAGCGCCGCGTTGCCGGTGCGCTCGCGCAGTTCGGCGGTCACCGGCATGGCCGGATGCTCGGTGGCCGTCGAGGCCGGCTCCTGTGCCGCCTGGCGCTGCCGGATCCGGTATCCGTCGTCGGCCATCACCACCGAACCCGGCTGGTCGACGTCGTCAAGGCAGAGCACCGACGCCGCCGCCAGGCACTCGTCGCGGCGCCGCAGCAGCACCAGGACCGCTGCCGCCGGGTCGTCGGCCTCGATAATCGTCCGGTCGGCGTCGGCGCCGGGGACCGCCTTCGCGCTCTCCCCCGGTTTCCCCGGTTCCGCCGGTTCCGTCGCAGAGGACACAGGTGCCGCGCCCGTCGGCGCCGGCCGGAGAACGGGCACCACCGTCAGGCCCGCCACCAGCAGGACGACGGCGAGACCCAGTCCCAGCACGACGGGCGGGCTCGCAATCCGATGCCGCGGCATGAACCCGGCCATCCGCCGCCGCAGTGCGGGGATCAGTCCCACGCGTGCCCACGGGGCTGCCACGGGCGGCACGGGCGGCGACACGGGCACGGGAGCCGCCGGTGACCCAGGAAGCGGCGACTCGGCAATCGCCCCGTGCACCGCACCGTGCACCGCCCCGTACACCGCATCGCGGACCGGGCCCGCCGTCGCCCAGGCGAACAGCGCGGCTTCCAGGCCGGTCAGGGTGGACGGAAACGGCCGGGCCACCGTCGCCGCCTCGAATTCGGCCAGCAGAGCGGGGGCGCCGGCCGTGCCCGGATCGGCGGGATCCAGGTAGTCCAGCAGGATGCGGACGAAGCCGGCCAGCCCCACGGCGGCGTCCCGCCGTAGCGGCACCCCTGCCGCCCCCTCCGGCAGGTCGACCAGGGCGCCCAATCCGAGCAGCACCGGCCGGCCACGGCCGTCGAATCTGATGCACTCCGGCCGCACCAGCGAATGGCTGAGTCCTGCCTCGTGCACCACCTGCAGGCTTGCCGTGACGGTCGCGGCAATCGTCACGACCTCTGCGGCAGCGATACGGCCACGCGCCGCCAGCAGCCGGTCGAGGGACGGTCCCGGAAGATGGTCGAGCACGAGGCACACCCGCCCGTCAGCTGTCGTCGCCGTGTCCCTCAGGCCGACCAGGACGGCGGGGCCAGCGCCGACGAGACCGCGAATCTGCCGATCGATCGCAGCAGGGGCGGCCGCACGTCCGAAGACCTTCAGAGCAACGGTGACTCCGCCCGGCTCCGGCGGGCGTGCCAGAAAAACCTCTGAGCTGCTTCCCGTGCCGATCCGGCGAATGAGGTGGTACCCCGCAAGTGTCTCCGCGCCGATCCGGGCCCCGGCCCTGTCCCACTGCTCGTCCACCTGCTGGTCCACCTGTTGCTCCTTCGTCCGTCGGCCCCGCCCTCCGCGAGGTCACCACGACCAGGGCCCAGAGTGCCGCCGTGATCGTGCGGCCGCCACGGCCGCCGGTGTTGTGGGGAAATCCGACCCACCGCGCCGTTGGGGAGGAGAGCCCCGTAGACTTGCCGCATGCTCGACTTTGTCGTCGCGGGGCTAAGCGCCAACTCCGTGCCGTATTTCGAGGGCCTTGAGCTCCAGCGCGCCGTCCATCGCACGGTGGTGTCCGGTCAACGACCGAACACCGTCCTGCTCCTCGAACATCCCGCCGTGTACACGGCCGGCAAACGCACCCAGCCGGAGGACCGTCCAACCGACGGCACCCCGGTCGTGGACGTCGACCGCGGCGGCCGGATCACCTGGCACGGGCCGGGGCAGCTGATCGGATATCCGATCCTCCGGCTGACGGAGCCCATCGATGTCGTCGGCTACGTGCGCCTGCTCGAAGGCATCCTGATCGACCTGCTGGCCGACTTCGGCATCGACGGTCGCCGCGTCGCCGGACGCAGCGGTGTCTGGGTCGGACCGGCCGGGGCAGAGGACAAGATCGCAGCCATCGGCATCCGGGTCGCCGACGGGGTCACAATGCACGGCTTCGCCCTGAACTGCAACAACTCCCTCGACCCCTACGAGCGGATCGTGGCCTGCGGCATCGTCGACGCCGGAGTGACCACCATGTCCAGGGTCCTGGGCAGGGACGTCACCACCGAAGAGACCGTCGAGCCGCTCACGGAGCATCTGCGCAGCCGGCTGCTGGTGTCGGCATGAGCGCCGCACCGGAAGGGCGCCGCATGCTGCGGCTGGAGATCCGGAACGCCGAAACCCCCATCGAGCGTAAACCGGACTGGATCAAGACCAGGGCCAGGATGGGCCCGGAGTACCGCCAGCTGCACGAGCTGGTCAAGAGCGAAAACCTGCATACGGTCTGCCAGGAAGCGGCCTGTCCCAACATTTACGAGTGCTGGGAAGACCGCGAGGCCACCTTCCTCATCGGCGGATCCCAGTGCACCCGGCGCTGCGACTTCTGCCAGATCGACACCGGCAAGCCAGCGGACTATGACACCGACGAGCCACGCCGGGTCGCCGAGTCCGTGCTGGCCATGAACCTGCGCTATGCGACGGTGACCGGAGTCGCCCGTGACGATCTGGCCGACGAAGGCTCCTGGCTCTACGCCGAGACGATCCGCCAGATCCACCTGCAGAGCCCGGGAACGGGCGTGGAGATCCTGGTGCCCGACTTCTCCGGCAATCCGGACTATCTGGCCGAAGTCTTCTCCGCACGACCGGAGGTGTTCGCGCACAACGTCGAAACCGTCCCGCGGATCTTCAAGCGCATCCGTCCAGCCTTCCGCTACGACAGGTCGCTCGACGTGCTCAGCCAGGGCCGCAGCGCCGGGCTGATCACCAAGTCCAACCTGATCCTCGGCATGGGCGAGGAACGCGCCGAGGTGTCCCAGGCACTGCAAGACCTGCACGATGCCGGCACGGACATCATCACCATCACCCAGTACCTCCGGCCGAGTCCCCGCCATCTGCCGGTGGCCAGGTGGGTGCGGCCGGAGGAGTTCGTCCAGCTCAAGGAGGAGGCCGAGCAGATCGGCTTCCTCGGCGTGCTCGCCGGACCGCTCGTGCGCTCCTCCTACCGGGCCGGCCGACTCTGGGCACAGTCGATGGTGGCGACTGGACGGGAGGTCCCCGAACAGCTCAGGCATCTCGCCGATGCGACCGTGGGCTTCAGCCAGGCCGTTTGACCCTAAATCCGTTCAACGCTCCGGGGTCGAATGGGTAGTCTTAGAACCATGGCACGAAGCAAGGACACGAGTCCCCGCACCCCCAAAGAACCTGGCCGCTTGAAGCAAATGTGGCAGGTCTTCCAGATGACCAGGCGCTACGACTCGAACATCGTTCTGTTCATGATCCTCGGCTTCCTGATCCCGGTCGCAGTCGGTTTGGCGCTCGCGCTGTTGCTGACCCCCGACAGCGGGTTCACGATCGCCCTGTGGATCGTCGCCGGAGTCCTCGGTGGAGTCCTGGCGATGCTGATCATCCTGGGTCGGCGTGCCGAGAAGGCCGCGTACTCGCAGATCGAGGGCCAGCCGGGCGCCGTGGGCGCCGTGCTGCGCTCCTCGCTGAAGCGCGGCTGGGTGGGCAGCGAAATGCCCGTCGCCGTCAACGGCAAGACCCAGGATGCCGTGTACCGCGCCGTCGGGCGCGGTGGTGTTGTCCTGATCAGCGAAGGCCCGCGCACTCGCACGGCCCGCATGGTGGACGAGGAACGTCGATCGGTGGCCAAGGTGGGTGGCAACGTGGCCGTCACGGTCATCTCCGTCGGTCCGGACTCCGACGCAGTGCCGTTGCACAAGCTTGCTCGCCGTCTCACCAAGATCAAGCCGTCCCTGACCAAGGCCGAGGTGCTTGCGGTCAACAACCGCCTGAACTCCATCGCCAAGAAACTGCCGATCCCCAAGGGCGTCGACCCGACCAAGGCCCGTCCGCAACGCGGCAACTAGGTCAGGACACAACGGGCTTCAGCACAATAGAAAGGGCACGGGTCACCCCGTGCCCTTTCTGCGTACCAGGAGACTGCGCTCAGCGCCGGATGAGGACCGTGCCGGCGATCTTGTCGTGGAAACCACGCTGATCCGAGTCCCAGACCAGGGCTGGAACGGCCAGGCCGAGGAGCACGGAGCGAACGACGGGGCGCCAGAGACCTGCACGACGACCGGTGAGATCGATCAGTCGGAGGCCGAACAGTCGGTGGCCGATGCTCCCGCCGAAGACGGCGAGCTGGAGGGCCTGTAGCAACACGAAGACCGCCAACACCACGAAGCCGTCGTAGTTCAGCCAGGTGTAGCCCCAGATCAGGCAGGTCAGTGCCACGGCAATGAACCAGTCCACGACCAACGCTCCGATCCGCCTGCCCACCCGCCCCACCGAGTGCGGACCGGTGCGGGGCAGGCCGAGGCGCTCCCCCGGCCAGGTGCTGGGCGGAAGCTGCCCGAAAGTGGTGGGTCCAGAAGGCGTCGAATTCACCCGATCAGTGTACCGAGCGACCTCGTCTGTAACATGGAGGAAACATAAGCGTCATTCTTAAGTAACCCGTCCGTAATAGTCTCGGGGAAGCCGCAGTGTGCGACATTTCTAGTCACCCACGCCTACGTCGTTTGGAGTAAACCCGCATGTTCCGCGATTCGTCCGAAGTGCTCTCGTTCATCAAGGACACCGATGTCAAGTTCCTTGATCTCCGCTTTACCGACCTGCCGGGTGTGCAGCAGCACTTCAACATCCCCGCGTCGACCGTTGACGAGGACTTCTTCACCGTCGGCCAGATGTTCGACGGCTCGTCGATCCGCGGGTTCGCATCGATCCACGAATCCGACATGCAGCTCATCCCCGACGTGACCACCGCGTACATCGACGCCTTCCGCGCCGAGCGCACGCTCATCATGCTCTTCGACATCTACAACCCGCGCAACGGCGAGATCTACGCCAAGGACCCGCGCCAGGTTGCCAAGAAGGCCGAGAAGTACCTGGCGTCCACCGGGATCGGCGACACCGCGTTCTTCGGCTCCGAGGCCGAGTTCTACATCTTCGACGACGTGCGCTACGAGGTCAACCAGCACACCAGCTTCTACTCCGTCGACTCCAGCGAAGGCGCCTGGAACTCCGGCCGCAAGGAAGAGGGCGGCAACCTCGCCAACAAGACCCCCTTCAAGGGCGGCTACTTCCCGGTCAGCCCGGTCGACCAGCACGCAGACATGCGCGACGACATCTGCCTCAAGCTGATCGACGCCGGCCTCATCCTCGAGCGCAGCCACCACGAGGTGGGCACCGGCGGCCAGGGCGAGATCAACTACAAGTTCGACACCATGGTGCACGCAGCCGACGACCTGCTGAAATTCAAGTACATCGTCAAGAACACCGCACACGAGTGGGGCAAGACGGCCACGTTCATGCCCAAGCCGCTCTTCGGCGACAACGGCTCCGGCATGCACACCCACCAGTCGCTCTGGGCAGACGGCAAGCCGCTGTTCTATGACGAGGCCGGCTACGGCGGACTGTCCGACGTCGCGCGCTGGTACATCGGCGGCCTGCTCAAGCACGCCCCGGCCGTACTCGCCTTCACCAACCCGACCGTGAACTCGTACCACCGCCTCGTTCCCGGCTTCGAAGCACCGGTCAACCTGGTCTACTCGGCCGGCAACCGTTCGGCCTCGATCCGGATCCCGATCACCGGCACGAACCCCAAGGCCAAGCGCCTCGAGTTCCGCGCCCCCGACGCCTCCGGCAACCCGTACCTCGCGTTCGCGGCGCAGCTGATGGCCGGCCTGGACGGCATCAAGAACCGCATCGAGCCGCACGAGCCCGTCGACAAGGACCTCTACGAGCTTCCGCCGGAAGAGGCCAAGAACATCCCCCAGGTTCCCGCGTCGCTGGAAGAGGCCCTGCAGGCGCTGGAGGCCGACCACGACTTCCTGCTCGCCGGCAACGTCTTCACCCCGGAGCTCATCGAGACCTGGATCGACTACAAGCGCGAGAAGGAGATCAAGCCCCTCGCGCAGCGCCCGCACCCGTTCGAGTTCGAACTGTACTACGGCGTCTAATCGATACCGGGTTCATCACTGAGTGAACGACAGCGGGACCGCACCCATCGGGTGCGGTCCCGCTGTGGTTAACCGGAGAACGGCCCTGGACGCTCCACCGGCCCGTAGAACCGGCGCTCGAAAACGGCGCGGGCCCGCCGGGTCACCGACAGGTAGTCCTCCTCCAGCTGGTTCGCGGATCCGGGTGGGTACTCCATCATGCGGGCCACGCCGTCCAGCTGTATCCGGTCGCTGGGCAGCACATCGGCGGTCTTGTTGGTCCACAGGGTGATCGCCGAGCGGCACCTGGATGCGAACAGCCAGGCGGCGCGCAACGTGGCGGCCTCGGCCTCGGTCACGAAACCGTGCCTGGTCGCCTCGTCGAGCGCGATGAGAGTGGAGGTGGTGCGCAGCGACGGCAGCGCCGCGGCGAACTGCAGCTGCAGGAGCTGCACGAACCACTCCACATCGCTGAGCGAACCCCGACCGAGCTTGAGGTGGCGATTCGGGTCTGCGCCCTGGGGCAGTCGCTCATTCTCCACCCTGGCCTTGATGCGCCTGATCTCGCGCACCTCCTGCTCGCTGATGGCAGCAGGGTACCGAACCGTGTCCATGACAGCGTGGAAGCTCTCCAGCAGGGCGGGCTCCCCGGCGATGCCCCGCGCTCGCAGGAGCGCCTGGGCCTCCCAGGTCAGGGACCAACGGCGGTAGTAGGCCTGGTACGAGTCGATGGACCGTACCACGGCACCGTTTTTGCCCTCCGGCCGGAGGCCGATGTCGAGGTCGAAGGGCAGCCGGTTGTCGTCGGTGAGCCGGTTCAGCTCCCGCACGATGAAGGTGGCCCGGTCGTGCGCGGCGCTGCCCTCCAGGGTGCCGGGCCGGAAGACGTACATCACGTCGGCGTCGGATCCGAAGCCCAGCTCCGCTCCCCCGAACCGACCCATGGCGATCACGGCGAACTCGATCCCGTCCGGTGCCACCGGACCGTCGTCGCCGGTGAGGCCGGTGCCGCGGATGGCGCCCAGAACGCCCTGGATGATCACTGTCGACACGTCGGTCAGCCCGGCGGCGAGCTCGTCGATGGTGGTACGGCCGAGGATCGCGGAGAGGGCCAGCCTGAGCATCTCCCGGCGCCGGCTGGTGCGCAGCACCGACGCCGCGGCATCCGGGCTGCCGTGCCTGGCCAGGACAGCCCTGGCCTCGTCCTGCAACACGCTGAGCGGGCGGGGGCGCAGGTCGTCGTCGTGTTCAAGCCAGGCGACGGCCTCGGGGATCGTCTCGAACAGTTCGCCGACGTATCGTGATGCGGAGAGGACCCGGGTCAGCCGCTCGGCCGCTCCAGAGGAATCCCGCAGCATCCGCAGGAACCAGTAGGTCGACCCCAGGCTGTCACTGAGCCGGCGGAAGGCCAGGAGCCCGTAATCCGGGTCGGCGCCGTCAGACAACCATTGCAGCAACACCGGCAGCAGGTGCTGCTGGATCGTCGCCCGCCTGGACACACCGCCGGTGAGGGCTGCGATATGAGCCAACGCTCCTGCCGTGTTGCGGAACCCGATGGCGGCCAGTCTGGCCTCGGCTTGGGCGCTGGTGAGGTTCAGTCCCTCTGCGGGCAGCGCGGCGACGGCGGAGAGCAGCGGCCGGTAGAAGAGCCTCTCGTGCAGACCCCGGACGCGGTGCTTGGTGGCCTCCCAGCGGCTGGTCAGCGCCGCGGCGCTGGTCGCCAGCCCCGTCGCCCTGGCTAGCACCCGCAGGCCGGCCTCGTCGCGGGGAAGCAGGTGGGTTCGGCGCAGCCTGTCCAGCTGCAGGCGGTGCTCCATCAGCCGGAGCATCCGGTAGTCCTGGGCGAACTCGGCTGCCTCTGCGCGGCCGACGTAGCCGGATTCGGCGAGGGCGGCGAGGGCCGGCAAGGTGCCGGGCTGGCGGACGTCTGGGTCGGCCTGGCCGTGCACAAGCTGCAGGAGCTGCACGGTGAACTCGATGTCGCGCAGTCCCCCCGGGCCCAGCTTGAGCTGCACGGCGACCTCGTCCGCCGGGATGTTGCTGGTGACGCGTTCACGCATCCGCTGCACGGAGTCGACGAAGTTCTCGCGGCTCGCACTCGTCCATACCTTGGGCGCGACGGCAGCGACGTATCGTGCGCCCAGTTCGAGGTCGCCGGCCAGCGGGTGTGCCTTGAGGAGGGCCTGGAACTCCCAGCTTTTCGCCCACCGGTCGTAGTACGCGATGTGGGAGTCGAGGGACCGCACCAGGGCACCTGACTTGCCCTCCGGCCGCAGGTTCGGGTCGACCTCCCAGAGTTCGGGCTCCATGCTCGGCTGGTTCAGTCCGCGCATCGTGAGGATCGCGAGCCTGGTCGCGATGTCGACGGCCCTGGCGGTCTCGAGGCCCTGGGCCTCGTCGCCCTCCGCGACGAAGATCACGTCGACGTCGCTGACGTAGTTCAGTTCGCCGGCACCGGCCTTGCCCATGCCGATCACGGCCAGTTTCGTCAAGCGGACCTGCTCGAGCGGAAAGACGCCGTGTGCGGCGACGGCGCCGCCGGCCATTCCCCTGGCGACCGCGAGGGACGCCTCGAGGGCCGCGGCGGCGAGGTGCGCCAGCTGCCGGGCGATCCGGTCCAGCCCGGCCACGGGATCCGCCTGCTCAAGGTCGTACGCGGCCAGCTCGGCGAGTCGTCTGCGGTATCGCACCCGCAGGGCCACCCACCCATCGTCGCCGACGAGGTCGGCGACTCCGCCGGTGGCGCGCACAGCGTCGAGCAGGTCATCGGTGAGCTCGGCCAGGCCGGGCAGCACCGCGGTCCTCTCGTGCAGCACAGCCAGTTCGGCCGGATGCCGCAGGAAGAAGTCGGTCAGCCCCGTCGACGCGCCGGACACCAGCACCAGGCGCTGGAGCGCGTCGGGGTGCCGCCGGAGGGCGTCGAATTCGGCCGGGGCCCTGCGCACCAGCGACAGGACCGCGAACAGGGCCGCGTCCGGGTTCGCCGCGCGGCTGAGCAGCGGAAAAAAGTCGGACGGATCCGGCCCGCCCAGCTCGCTGACCTCATCGAGGCGGGCGCGGGCCTCGCCGAGATCGGCGAAGCCCACGCGAGCGAGGTCTGTCAGGGTCAGCTGTTCTCTCGCCATGTCCTGTGCCTAACCAGAGCTGCCCTGTCCGGCCGCCCTAGAGCATCTCGAGGTTTTTGTTCAGTTCGAACGGAGTGACCTGCGAGCGGTACTCGCGCCATTCCTGGCGCTTGTTGAGCAGCACGTAGTTGAAGACGTGCTCACCGAGGGTCTCCGCGACGAGCTCTGACTCCTCCATGTATTGGATGGCGTGGTCGAGGCTCGCGGGCAGCTGGTGGTAGCCGAGCGCGCGACGTTCGGTGTCGCTGAGTCCCCAGACGTTGTCTTCGGCCTCCGGCGGCAGCTCGTAACCCTCTTCGATGCCCTTGAGCCCGGCGGCCAGCATCAGCGAGTACGCAAGATACGGGTTGGCCGCTGAGTCGATGGCGCGGTACTCGATCCGCGAGCTCTGGCCCTTGTTCGGCTTGTACAGGGGAACCCTGATGAGCGCCGAGCGGTTGTTGTGCCCCCAGCAGACGAAGCTGGGCGCCTCGTCGCCGCCCCAGAGACGCTTGTAGGAGTTCACGAACTGGTTGGTCACGGCCGTGATCTCCGGCGCGTGCCGCAGCAGCCCCGCGATGAACTGGCGACCCGTCGTGGACAGCTGGTACTGCGCACCGGCCTCGTAGAAGGCGTTGGTGTCCCCTTCGAAGAGGGACAGGTGGGTGTGCATGCCCGAGCCGGGCTGGTCGGAGAGCGGCTTGGGCATGAACGTCGCGTAGACGCCCTGCTCGATGGCCACCTCCTTGATCACGGTGCGGAAGGTCATGATGTTGTCCGCCGTGGTCAACGCGTCCGCGTAGCGCAGGTCGATCTCATTCTGACCTGGGCCGGCCTCGTGGTGGCTGAACTCGACGGAGATGCCGAGGTCCTCCAGCATCCGCACCGAACGTCGACGGAAGTCGTGGGCGGTGCCACCAGGGACGTTGTCGAAGTAGCCGGCTGAGTCGACCGGGACGGGCCCGTTCTTGCCGAACTTTGACGACTTGAGCAGGTAGAACTCGATCTCGGGGTGGGTGTAGAAGGTGAAGCCTCGCTCGGCTGCCTTCGCAAGGGTGCGCTTGAGCACATTGCGCGGGTCGGCGACGGCGGGCTGTCCGTCCGGCGTGGTGATGTCGCAGAACATGCGCGCTGTGGGGTCGACCTCGCCCCGCCACGGCAGAATCTGGAAGGTCGTGGGGTCCGGGTGGGCCAGCACGTCGGCCTCGAAGGACCGGGTGAGGCCCTCAATGGCCGACCCGTCGAAACCGAGGCCCTCGGCGAATGCACCCTCCACCTCGGCCGGCGCGATCGCGACCGACTTGAGGGTGCCGACCACGTCGGTGAACCATAGTCGAATGAACTTGATGCCCCGTTCCTCGATGGTCCGAAGAACGAAGTCGCGCTGCTTGTCCATCCACGCCCTTTCTTGTTGCTCCTAGGCTACCGTGCCGCTCGGTCCGCGGGCCAAAATCGGCTGATCGCGGCGACGAATGCCGGGCAAAAATGCGCGCTGGGTACACTGACACCATGTCAGAGTCAGCCACACCGGACGCCGCCACCGCCATCGACGTGCAGAACCCGTACGCCGGCGCACCCGCCGGACCCAAGCGCGTACGCACCAGGCATTTTCAGAACGCGAAGCAACAGGGCATCCCGATCACGGGCCTGACCAGCTACGACATGCTCACCGCGCAGATCTTCGACGAGGCCGGCATCGACTTCCTGCTGGTCGGCGATTCGGCCGGCAACAACGTGTTCGGATACGAGACCACATTGCCGGTCACCGTTGACGAGCTCATCCCGCTCACCAGGGCGGTGGCGCGGGCCGTGAAGCGGGCCCTGGTCGTCGCCGACATGCCGTTCGGCAGCTACGAGACCGGCCCGTCCGAAGCCCTGCACACCGCGGTGCGCTTCATGAAGGAGGCGCAGGCCCACGCTGTGAAGCTCGAGGGCGGCGTGCGCAGCCGCAAGCAGATCAAGCGCATCGTGTCAGCGGGCATCCCGGTGATGGCCCACATCGGCTTCACGCCGCAGAGCGAACACGGTCTGGGCGGGCACATCATCCAGGGCCGGGGCGGCGCCGCAGACGCCTTGATCGCGGACGCCCTCGCCGTGCAGGACGCCGGCGCATTCGCCGTCGTGCTGGAGATGGTTCCGTCGCCGGTGGCCGCCCTCGTCACCGAACGCCTGGAGATCCCGACCATCGGCGTCGGGGCGGGACCAGGCGTCGACGGGCAACTCATGGTGTGGACGGACTTCGCCGGCATGACGGCCGGGAGGGTGCCGAGGTTCGTTCGCCAGTACGCCAACCTGCGCACGGTGCTCTCGGATGCGGTGCACGCGTTCAGGGACGACGTCGACTCCGGCGCCTATCCAGGCGCCGAGCACAGCTACGAGTAGCGCGGCTCCGAGGGGAGCGGATCCCGCTTAGCGGTTGTCCGCGGCGTCGTCCTCTGCCCATTTCGCGCTGTTCGCGCGCAGCTTGTCGAGGGCATGCGTCGCCTCATCGAAGGTCGAGAACGGTCCGACCCTATCGATGGACGGCGACAACAGGCCCTTTTCGACCGCACCCGTGCGCATGTTGTACCAGAACTGTTGTTCAGCATCTTCGGCCATAAGCTTGATCCTATGCCTAAGGATTCTGCCGGTCACCTCATTCCGGGAACCGTGTCCAGCCACCGTTCCGTTCCGTCCCACATCGAAAGGCCGGAATACGTCGGGCACACGGCGCCGGCCCGGTTCACCGGCTCCGATGTCTACTCCCCCGACCGCATCGAACTCATCCGCGAGTCCGGACGGATCGCCGCGGAGGCCATCCAGGCGGTCGGCCGCGCGGTCGTGCCCGGGGTCACCACGGAGGAACTCGACCGCGTCGGCCACGAATTCCTGCTGCGCCACGACGCCTACCCCTCCACCCTGGGCTACCGGGGCTACCCCAAGTCGTTGTGCTCGTCGGTGAACGAAGTCATCTGCCACGGCATTCCCGACGATACGGTCCTCGAGAACGGCGACATCGTCAATATCGACATCACCGCGTATAAGAACGGGGTGCACGGCGATTCCAACGTGACGTTCATCGTCGGCGAGGCCTCTGAGGAGGTCACCCTGCTCGTCGACCGCACCCGCGAGGCCCTGGCCCGCGGCATCAAGGCCGTCGCGCCCGGCCGGCAGGTCAATGTGATCGGTCGCACCATCGAGTCCTATGCGCGCCGGTTCGGTTACGGCGTGGTGCGGGACTTCACCGGCCACGGTGTCGGCGATGCCTTCCACTCCGGCCTGATCATCCCCCACTACGACTCCGCACCGCAGTACGACACCGTCATGGAGGTCGGCATGGTGTTCACGATCGAACCGATGTTGACCCTGGGCACCGGCGACTGGGACATGTGGGCGGATGACTGGACGGTCCTCACCAAGGACCGGAGCATCACAGCGCAGTTCGAGCACACCCTGGTGGTCACCGAACGCGGCGCCGAGATCCTGACCGTCGTCTAGCCGGTAGATTGTCACAATGAGTTCACCCACTGCCATCGGCATCGACATCGGCGGAACCGGCATCAAGGGAGCCGTGGTCGACCTGTCCACGGGTGCCCTGCTCTCCGACCGCGTCAAGTTGCCCACGCCCAAGGGCGGCCGCCCGCAGGACATCGTCCAGACGACCCGCCAGATCCTGGCGACGGTATCGGCCGGAGCCGGCGACCTCCCGATCGGCGTGTGCTTTCCCGCCGTGGTGAAGAACGGCCACACCATGTCCGCAGCCAACGTGTCGGACAAATGGATCGGCCTGGCCGCTGAAGCGCTCTTCGAGAAGGGCCTCGGCGTGCCGATCCACTTCGTCAACGATGCGGACGCCGCCGGCTACGCGGAATCCGAGTTCGGTGCGGCCAAAGGTGTGAACGGTGTGGTGTTGCTCACCACCCTGGGCACCGGCATCGGTACCGCGCTGATCAACGACGGGGCCCTGGTGCCCAACACCGAGCTGGGACACCTCGAGATCGACGGTGTCGACTACGAGACCCGCGCTGCGTTCTCGGCCAAGGAGCGCGACAACCTCAGCTGGGAGAAGTGGGCCGGTCGGCTGCAGAAGTACTACTCCAGGCTGGAGGCCCTCTTCACGCCCGATCTCTTCATCGTGGGTGGAGGGGTGTCCAAGCACCACGAGGACTTCCTTCCCCTGCTCACGCTGAACACCCGGATCATCCCGGCCGTGCACCGCAACAACGCGGGCATCCTGGGCGCGGCCGCGCTGGCGGCCAGCCACGCGCCCGCCTCGGTCTGACAACCGCGGGAGTTCCCGCGGGCGGTCGTCTCAGTAGGTCAGCTCAGGCTGTCGTTGACGCTCCGGCCCTGGCGGTCGAGCGGTCCCGACGCGCCCGCCACCACACCCGTACCCTGTGTGCCTGTCTGCGCACCACACGGGTGAGCCGGTGCGCGGCGGGAAACTCGGTGCCGAGGCCCGCGACGCCGATGAAGACGATCAGCCAGCCGGGCCCGGGCAGGGGCACCAGGATCAGGCCGACAGCGATGACCACGATCCCCGCGACGGCCACGAGCACGCGGTAGGGAGCCCGGATCCGGGGATGACGATGGATCCACGCCCGCGACCGGGTCAGGTGCCGGCGTACTGATGTGCTCATGGGCCCAGCGTAAGAGTCCAGGCTGGGAATGCGCCACCCCTCCGGCGGCTCGCACCGGACTCCCAGGAAAGCGGGGAGGAAAGTGGAATGGGCCGGCTATTACGCCGGGTTCTGTCCAGGCTTGCGCCCTGGACGGCCATCTATCTCGGGACTACGTTGCCGCAGCCCTCTAGCGGTCTACCCGGAAACTCGGCGAGCCGCCTTGGCGTTTCCTGTTCGACCTTGCTCCGGACGAGGTTTACCGAGCCGACCAGGTCACCCTGGCCGCTGGTGGTCTCTTACACCACCGTTTCACCCTTACCGCGGGCCTGAGCCTGCGGCGGTCTACTTTCTGTGGCACTGTCTCGCGGGTTGCCCCGGGTGGGTGTTACCCACCGCCCTGCTCTGTGGAGCCCGGACGTTCCTCGGCATCACGGGTTCCGAAGAACCCAGGACGACGCGACCGTCTTGCCGGCCCATTCCGCACCCGAGCCTACAGGAACGACGAGCCGTGCGGATCGGTCAGGCAGATCGGTTCAGATGCCCGACTCGTCGGTGCGCACCAGGATGGCGCCGCAATCGGGGCAGAAGACGACGTCGTCGGCCGGAGCGGCCCGCACATCCTCCAGGTCGCTGCCGGTGAGGGTCATGGTGCACCCGCTGCAGGTGCGCGCGCGCAGGAGCGCGGCCGCGTTGCCCCGGCCGACGACACGGCGCTTCTCGTACAGGGCGGCCAGGTCGCCCCCGATCGAAGACGCGATCGCCGATCGGTCCCTGGCGAGTTCGCCCAGCTGGCGGTTCAGGTCCACGAGCAGCGCGTCACGCTCTGCCTCGATGTCGGCCACGCGGGCCGCGATCGTGGCGCGCTCTGCCTCGGTCTCGGCGACCAGGGCCTCCTTCTCCTCGAGGCGCTCCATCACCGCGAGTTCGATCTCCTCGAGCGCGCCGAGGCGTTTGCCCAGCGCCGCCAACTCGGCCTCGAGGGCGTGCACGTCCTTGATCGATGACGTGTGCTGGGCGCGGTCGGTGTCCCTGGCGATGCGCTTCTCGACGACCTCAACGTCCGACTCGATGCGGCGCAGCTCGATCCGCGCATCCTCGACGTCGCCGGTGCGGCCGGTCAGGACGGTCTTGGACGCGTCGAGCGTGCGGCCGAGCGCCGTGAGTTCGGCGTGCTGTGGGAGAGCCTTGGCCTGGTGTTCGACCTGCTGCAGTTTGGTGTCCATGGCCTGGAGCCGCAGGAGCTCCTTCTGCTCAACTGGAGATGCCTTCACGATGACCTGACCTTCATGGATTATGGAGTTGGAAAAAACGGGGTGTGGATCACGGTTCACTGGGTGACGACGAAATCCCACGGGTCGGTGCTCAGATCGCTGACCTGCACAAGGATGCCGGGCAACCGCGCGCGTAGTTGCTGGGCGGCGGTCTCCAGCCAGAGCCATTCGCTGGCCCAGTGTGACACGTCGATGAGAGCCGGACCAACCCCGGCGAGCATGGACTGCTCCCTCGACTCCGACACGGGGTGATGCCGCAGGTCTGAGGTGATGAAAACATCGGCCGAACGCACCGGGGGCTCGCGCAGCAACGAATCCCCCGCGCCGCCGCACAGGGCCACGGTCCTGACGATGTCGGAGTAGCCTCCGGCGGCCCGGATACCGGACGCCGTCGGCGGTACCAACTCGGCCAGGAGGCGCGCCAGGGCGCCGACGGTGGTCGGCTCAGCCAGGCGGCCGACCCGGCCGATCCCGGTGCCGGGCGCTGTGCCGGGCGCTGTGCCGGTCGTGATGGGCCGCACATCGGTCAGGCCCAGTCGTTGGGCGAAGATGTCGGAGACGCCGTCCGCGACGACGTCGGCGTTGGTGTGGGCGGCCAGGAGTGCGCAGTCGGCTCGGATCAGCCGGGCCAGGAGAGCGCCCTTGTATCGGTCCTCTGCCACGCTGGTCACGCCGCGCAGCAGCAGCGGATGGTGGGCGAGCAGCAGGTCTGCACCGGTGTCGACGGCCTCGGCGACGGTGTCGGCGACCACATCTACGGCGAGCAGGATGGACTCCACCCTGGCGGCGGGGTCACCGCTGACCAGGCCGGGCGCATCCCAGTCCTCGGCTCCGGACAGCGGCCACAGGTCATGGGAGACCCGGGCTACTTCAGCGAGCGAGAATGACACCACGCCAGCCTACTAGGTGCACCGTGCCGACACGGCGGCACTCACCAACCGAGGGTTCCCGGTGTCCCCTTGAACGGTCCGACGATCCGGTCGGTGATCCACCCGCCGTAGAAGTCGCCAGGCTGAGCCCGCACGACCTCCCCGTCCACCGTGCACTCGTCCAGCCGCCCCGGGTACACGGCGACCCGGCCGGCAAGACTCTCGAAGCCCGGTTCAGGACTGGGGTAGTACCACGCCACGGCATCGGCGCGACGGTCGCCGACGACGATGGCGAGGTAGCCGGCGAGGCCCTTGTACTCGCACACGCTGTGACCGTTGACGGGCCGCAGCACCCCAGCGGCGAATGCGTCCCTCGGCAGGTAGTAGGTGGGCGGATGGCTCGTCTCCAGAACCCGGACGCTGTCCCTGGTGTCGAGGATCACGGCACCGTTGAAGCGCAGCACGATGTGTTCCCGGCTCGGTTCGACGCGGGGCGGGCGCGGGTAGTCCCACACCGACTCCTGACCTGGGCCCGGTGTCACCCGGTGCAGCGCTGAGCCGCTCACGGGCCGTTACCGCGGTCGCAGGCCGGCGCCGTACACGGCAGCCTGTGTCCGCCGTGCCATCCCGAGTTTGGCGAGAAGGCCGGAGACGTAGTTCTTGACGGTCTTCTCGGCCAGGTCGAGCTGGTCGCCGATCTGACGGTTTGTCAGTCCCTCTGCGATGAGCTCGAGCACCTGACGCTCCCTCGTGGTGAGGTTGGACGTCGGCGAGTCCGCCGCGGTCCCCGTCAGCTCCGTGACGACCTTTCGGGTGACGGCCTTCTGCACGAGGGACTCCCCCCTCGCGACGCGACGGATCGACTCGACGAGGTGCTGCCCGCGGATATCCTTCAACACGTAGCCGGCGGCCCCGGCCAGGACGGCGGAGTAACTCGCCTCGTCATCGTCGTACGCCGTGAGCATCAGACACTGCACGACGGGGTTCGCCGACCGGATCGTGCGGCACACGTCGATTCCGCTGCCATCGGGCAACCGCACGTCGAGCACAGCGACATCCGGCACGGTCGCGGCCACGCGGGCCACGGCCTGCCGCGCCGTCGACGCTTCGCCGACGACCTCGAGGTCCGGTTCGGCGTTGATCATGTCGGCGATTCCGCGTCGCACGACCTCGTGGTCATCCACCAGGAAGACTCGGATCATCACGATTCCTTTCGTACAGGTTCAGGTTCTATGAGGGCGGTCCAGCGTAGTCGACTGCCGCCCCTGGCCCGGTTCTCGAGCACGACGTCTCCGCCCCACTGTGCGGCGCGGGCGGCCAGGTTCGCCAGCCCGCTCCGTCGGTCGGATTCAACGACGCCGACCCCGTTGTCGACCACCTCGATGACGACGAGGTCGTCTGCCACGCTGAGGTTCACGACGGTTTCGGTGGCCTGGGCGTGCCTGACGACGTTCATCAGGCCCTCCCTGATGACCGCGGCGATGTCGTCTGACATCTCCGGCGGCGTGAGGAGGTCGATCGGGCCGGTGAAGACCAGACGCGGGGTCTGCTCGAACAGGGAGGCGAGTTCGCTCAGCAAGTCGATGATGCGGTGTCGGATGGAGCCGCGATCCCGGCTGGTCTGCGCCGTCAGGGCGAAGATGGCGGTGCGGATCTCGACGATCGCGACATCGAGCGCGACCACTTCCTCGATGATGCGCTCGCGCACCTCAGGGTCGTCGACGGACCCGCTGATGGCCTGCAGACCGATGCCGGCGGCGAAGACGCGCTGGATCACGTTGTCGTGCAGGTCCCTGGCGATCCGGCTGCGGTCCTCCAGCAGCGCGAGCTTCTGCCCGGCCGTGCGGCCCCTGGCGAGCTCCAGTGCGACGCTGGCCTGACCGGCGAAGTCCGCCGCCATCTCCAGGTCGCTCGTTGTGAATCGGGGGCGACCGGTCGACCTGGACACCGTCATGACTCCGTGCGTGCGGCCAGAGGCGAGCAGCGGGATCACCATGGTGGGCCCGAGGACGAGCTGGGCGTCCGCCTGGTCGAGGCTCGCTCCGCCGTCTGCGGTCAGAATGGGCTGGCCGCTCTCGAACGCGCGCCCCACAGTGGTGCCGGCCGCGGGGATCACCATCCCCTTCACCTGCTTGGCCTGCTTGCCACGTGCCGTGTCGACGATGAGGGTGCCGACGCCGGCGGCGAGGACCACGCAGACCAGGTCGGCATCGGCGAGGGAGGCGAACCTGTCGGCGAGGAGTTCGAGTGAGGCATCGGCCCGGTCGGACAACAGGGCGGCGCTGATCTCGGCCGACGCTGCGGACCAGCGCTGACGGCGCCGGGTCTCATCGAAGAGCCTGGCGTTGTCGATGGCGATTCCCGCTGTCGCGGCCAGCGCGGTCAGCAATTCCTCGTCCTCCTCGCTGAACGCGCCGGAGGCCTGATTGGAGAGGTAGAGGTTGCCGTAGACCTCACCGCGCACGCGAACGGGCACGCCGAGGAAGCTGTCCATGGGCGGGTGGTGCGCCGGGAACCCGGAGGACCGTGAGTCTTCGCCCAGGTGGGTGAGCCGGATGGCGTGCGGATCGTCGATCAGTGCGCCGAGAAGGCCGTGGCCGGCGGGAAGGTGACCGATCTCCGCTGCCTGTTCGTCGGGAATGCCGACGTGGATGAACTGCTCGAGGTTGCCGCTCGGCGCGATGACGCCCAGGGCGCCGTACTGGGCGCCGACGAGGTCGACGGCGACATCCACGATGCGGCGGAGGACGGCGGCGAGGTCGAGCTCTTCCACCACGGCCTGGCTGGCTTGAAGGAGGCTGCGAAGACGGCCCTGGGTGGCGAGCACCTTCTGGGCGTTGAGGACGAGTTCAGACAGAGCCTGATCGAGAGCTGACCTGGGTCCGTCGGGAAACGAAAGCCTGGTCTCAGGAACGGTCACAGAATACGTCCCCTTTCGGTTCGCGCTAGCCCAAAGTGTACCTGACTGGGACCTTCGGCCCTTTCGCAGTTTAGGGGACCAGCGCATTCTGGATGCGTGACATCTCCCGGCGCACCCGGGAAGAACTGGAGATCAACTCATGGTTGAGAGAGTGATCGTAGCCGTCGATGGGGGCCCCGCCAGTCGCGCAGCGCTGGATTGGACGTTGGCCAGAGCCAGGACAGTGCCCCTCCGCCTCGAATTGACCACCGTCGTCGAACTCGGCTGGTCGCCCGTGGGCGCCCCTGCCGATGATTTCCAGCCGGCCTATGAGCGGGCACTCGCGGACGCCGCCCGTTACGTCGAGCAGCAATCTCCCGAACTGAAGGCCACCAGCATCGTGCGTCGAGGGGTACCTGTCGACGAGTTGGTGCGCGCCTCCGCCGAGGCCGACCTGATCGTGATCGGCACGAACAAGACCGGTGTCCTCGTCGGCGCCGTCCACGGCACGCTCCCCCTCCGGCTGGCCGCGCATGCACTGTGCACCGTCGCCGTCATTCCCGCGGATTGGGTCGCCGGCGAGGACGACGTTGTCGGAGACAGTGTTGTCGTCGGTATCGAGGACGATGTCGCCATGGATGCCCCGCTCGCCGTCGCCGCGGCCGAGGCCGCGGTTCTCTCCGTGCCCCTCAAGCTGGTGCATGCCTGGTCCATTCCGGCCACACTGGGGGTCGACTTCGGCGCTTCAGTTCCGTTCGACGCCCTGATCGAAGCTCACGACGAGATCCTGGCGCGGGCACTGGACCGGGTCAGGTCCAGCCACGCGACCCTCCCCGCCTCCACCGTGCTGATGCAGGGCGCTGCAGCGCCTGCCCTCGTCGAGGTCGCCAGCTCTGCCGCCGCGCTCGTGGTCGGCACCCACGGCCGCGGGGCGGTGGCCGGTCTGATCCTCGGATCGGTGAGCCACGATGTCCTGCTCAACATGCCCTGCCCGGTGCTGGTCGTTCCGCGCGGCCGGCGGGCTGCCGAGACCGAACTGACAGGGGCGTCCCGATGAGCGCCACGTACTACATCGGTGTCGACGGGTCTGGCCCGAGTCGCGCCGCGCTCCGCTGGGGAGTGCGCCGAGCCGCCGAACGTAACGCGGCCGTCGTGCTCGTCAACACCGTCGACGACGAATGGGGTCTGGTCGGGCGCGATGCCGCGGCTGATGCGGAACGCCAGGCCAGGGAACTCCTCGCCGAGGAGTCCGAACGGGTCGCGGCGCTGCACACCGGGGTCACTCTCACCACCCGGATCGTGCACGGCGGCACTGCCTGGGAACTGGCCCGCCTGCCCCGGCCGGAGGACCTCCTGATCGTCGGCACCCACAAGACCGGATTCCTGCGCGGCCGAGTGCTCGGCTCCCGCAGCGTGCAGATCGCCTCGGCAGCGCGCTGCTCCGTGGCCATCGTTCCCGACACGACCCTGGACTCCCGCCACGACGTGGTCGTCGGCGTCGACGGTAGCGACGGCTGCGTTCCCGCGGTGCGGATCGGCGCCCAAGAGGCCGACCGGCTCGACCAGGACCTGCTGCTCGTCTACGCTCCCCCTGGCCGGTCGGACGCCACTGAGGACCGCAGCCCGCAGACCGCACGGCTGCTGTTCAATGCAGCCGCCGTGGCATCCGCCACCGCGTCGCGGATCACGGTGCGCCGCCGGGTGGCCCATCGTGATCCCGCGGAGGCTCTGCTCGATGCCAGCTTCGACGCCGCCCTGCTCATCCTGGGCGTTTCGGCCCGGCACGGGGAGAACGCGCTGATCGGATCGGTCACGCACGACGTTCTGATGAACATCAACGTGCCCGTGCTGATCGCCAGGGGCACGGCCGCGACCAGCGAGTCGGCGTCGCTGGCCTCTACTGTCAGCGTCTGAGTCTCAGGATCTGTAACGGGTCAGTAGTCGAATTCGTCGAATTGCGGCGACCCCTGTGGTGCTCCGGCCCAGGACAGCGCCGGAGACAGGGACCCGGCGCGAACCTTGTCCTTCAGCAGATCGGTGGTCTGGATGTCAATCAATTCGCTGAGACCATCCGCGCTGGTGACGCTGACCAATTGGCTCCAGGCGCCGATGAGGATCTGGGCCCGGCCCCGGCCGCCGTCCTCGGCGACCACCGGGATATCGACGATGTCAGTTTTCTGCCGGTTGCCCAGCGCCTCGGCGTAGAGCATAACCGCGTCGGCGAGGTCGCTGCCGGTGACGAACGAGCCCCCTGGATGATAAATGCGTTTCATGGTGTACCCCTGCGAACTGACGAGAATGGACACGTAGTGCAGCCGGGGTCTGGGGCCTTATCGCCATACTATGTCCGCGGAGGCTAAATCGCGAGGTCTCCGTTGACGATTTTCGCGGCCACCTCGGCCAGGGGCAGCCCGTTCGACCTCGCGTGCTGGCGGATCATCGTGAAGGCCTCGTCCATGGTCGCCGAGCGCGTGTATGCGACGACTCCCTTGGCCTGTTCGATCACGACCCGGCTGCTCAGGGCATACTGCAGCTGCTGCCGGGCGACGTCGCTCTCCCGCAGGGCCCGCTCTTGCAGGATGCCGATCGTGGCCACGTCCGCGAGCGCCTGGACCGTCGCGGCATCGGCCTCCGGCAGCCCGCCGGTGCGATCCCAGAACAGGTTCAGCGACCCGATCGTGGTCGCACGCAGCCGCATGGGGACCGAGAACATCGACGCGAATCCCTGCTCGAGGGCGCCATCCCGAAACCGCGGCCACTTGGGTCCGGACGCGTCGATGTCGGGTACGGCGACGGCGTGCCCGGTGACCACGCTCTCGACGCAGGGCCCGCTGCCGCTCCTCAGCTGGAGGATCTCGACGAGCCGGCTGCGCTCGTTCGTCGACGCGACCACCTCGAATTCCTCGTCGTCGGTGAGGATGATCCCCGCGGCCGAGGCTTCAAACAGCGGAACGCAGTGCGACACCAGGGTGTGCAACAGGTCGACGAGGTCGTAGCCGACCACGAGTGTGTCGGCGAGCGTCACGAAGGCCTCGACAAGTTGGCCTTCACGGGTCTTGGTCGCCATCACACCATCATAATGACTCGGGCGGGGACTCAGACGGGTCGGACCATTCGCCGGCGAAATCGATCCGGCGGGCGACGATGTCGGCGGCCACCTCGCGCACCGAACGCCCCCTGGCGAACGCGAAGCCGTTGATGATCAGCAGGGCGTCGGCTGCCGTCACACCGAGCTGGGCGAGAACCATGCCCGTCGCCTGGTGCACCTCGCGGCGGGAGAAGCCGTCACCGGCCTCCCCGTCCACGACGCCGTGGCTCGGCAGGTCGGCGAGGGTGCGGCGGATGACCTGCCTGGCGCAGATGCCGGACAGCGTCGTCGCGTCCTCCACCTGAGCATCCGTGAGAGTGCCAACGGTGCGGGAGTACAGGTCGACCGCACCGATGTTGAGCGACCCCAGTGAGAGCGGGAAGGCGAACAGCGAGCCGACCTGGCTGGTGCCCAGGGCCTCACGGAACAACGGCCAGCGCGGGCTCGCGGTGCGCAGGTCCGCGGTGAGCACGGGGCGCCTCGTGGTCATGGCGTCCCAGCACGGGCCTTCGCCGAGATCGAACTGCAACTCGTCGATCCGAGCGGCGTCCGCATCGCTCGCACAGACGGTTTCGGTGCCGAACGGCGGGCCGAGCGTGGAGATTGCCGCACCGGTGACGGGAAGCACGCGCAGAAACGGCCGGCACAGGCTCGTGCGGCGTTCGAAGGCCATCGAGAGTTCTTCCACCGCGGCGCCGAAGGCGAGCCGGTCAGACATGCGCATGCCCGATCGGCGTCTGCCGCTGTGGTGCCATGTGTGACCTCGCAACTGATCTGTTGATCCGATGAGCTGGCACCGTCTATCGCTGGTGGGCCCTACCGGGCTCGAACCGATGACATCCACGGTGTAAACGTGGCGCTCTACCAACTGAGCTAAAGGCCCCGGGCCGGCAGCGCCGGAACAGGATGAAACAACCCTACCGGCTATTCAGGCCGGCCGGAAACGGATCAGGCCGGCTGCAGTTCGTCGAGGGCAGCGCGGTACGCGTCGAGGGAACGTGCCTCGCCCGGGGCGGTGATGAAGCTCGCCCGGATGATTCCGTTGGTGTCGATCAGGAACGTCGCCCGGTTCGCGAAACCCTTGTCCTCCAGGAAGACGCCGTATTCCTTGGCCACGGCGCCGTGCGGCCAGAAATCGGCCAGCAGCGTGAAACCGTAGCCTTCCTGGTCTCCCCAGGCGCGCAGCGTGTGCCGGGAGTCCACCGAAATCCCGATCAATTCGACACTGTTGTCTGCGAACAACGCGAGATTGTCGCGTAGCTCGCAGAGCTCGCCGCTGCAGATGCCGGAGAACGCCAGCGGGAAAAAGACCAGTGCGACCGACTTCTCACCCCGGTACCGGCTCAACTGGATGCGTTCACCGAATTGGCTGACGAGCTCGAAATCGGGTGCCTGGGTGTCATTCTCCAGAGCCATGGTGCGTGTCCTTTCCGGCCATCGGGGAACGATGGCTGAATCCGAGAGTGCAGCCTAGCTGCCCGATGAGGCATCACCAACACGGCCCAGCCGCGCACACTCAGCATCCCGTACGCGCTTCCCAGCAAGAATCACTAGGCTGACGTGGTGCCTTTCGGTCGTGACCCGACCTAGCTCTGTCCGGCACGCCTAACCAGGCATGATCCTTCCCCCACACGATCTGCCCTACAGAAAGAGGTCGAGTGTGACTGTCAACGACCAGGACCCCTACTCCATGGATAACTCGGACGCCGATCCGGACGAGACATCCGAATGGTCCCAATCGCTCGATGCGCTCGTCGCCGCCAACGGCCCCGGCCGCGCGCGCGAGATCATGCTGAGCCTGCTCAAGCGTTCCAAGGAACTGCACCTCAACGTGCCCATGGTTCCCACCACGGACTACATCAACACCATCGCCTCGGCCAACGAGCCTGAGTTCCCCGGCGATGAAGACATCGAACGGCGCTACCGTGCCTGGATCCGTTGGAATGCCGCCGTGCTCGTGCACCGCGCCCAGCGCCCCGGCATCGCCGTCGGCGGTCACATCTCGACCTACGCGTCGTCGGCCGCCCTCTACGAGACCGGCTTCAACCACTTCTTCCGCGGCCAGGACCACCCGGGCGGCGGCGACCAGATCTTCATCCAGGGCCACGCCTCCCCCGGCACCTACGCCCGCGCGTTCCTCGAGGGCCGCCTGAGCGCCAACCAGCTCGACGGTTTCCGCCAGGAGAAGTCGCACGCCCCCGACGGCATCTCGTCGTACCCGCACCCGCGGCTGATGCCGGAGTTCTGGCAGTTCCCCACTGTGTCGATGGGCCTGGGCCCGATCAACGCGATCTACCAGGCTCAGCTCAACCGCTACCTGACCAACCGCGGTATCAAGGACGCCAGCGACCAGCAGGTCTGGGCGTTCCTCGGCGACGGTGAGATGGACGAGGTCGAAAGCCGCGGACAGCTCCAGGTCGCCGCCAACGAAGGCCTCGACAACCTCAACTTCATCGTCAACTGCAACCTGCAGCGCCTCGACGGCCCGGTGCGAGGCAACGGCAAGATCATCCAGGAACTGGAGAGCTTCTTCCGCGGCGCCGGCTGGAACGTCATCAAGGTGGTCTGGGGCCGCGAGTGGGACGACCTGCTCGCCCGCGACACCGACGGCGCCCTGCTCAACCTGATGAACGTCACCACTGACGGTGACTACCAGACTTACAAGGCCGAGAGCGGCGCCTACGTGCGTGAGAACTTCTTCGGTCGCGACCCGCGCGCGCTCAAGCTCGTCGAGGGCTACAGCGACGACGAGGTCTGGAACCTCAAGCGCGGCGGGCACGACTACCGCAAGGTCTACGCAGCCTTCAAGGCCGCTTCCGAGCACAAGGGCCAGCCGACCGTCATCCTCGCGAAGACCGTGAAGGGCTACGGCCTCGGCCCGAGCTTCGAGGGCCGCAACGCGACCCACCAGATGAAGAAGATGACGCTGGACAACCTCAAGACGTTCCGCGACAGCATGCACGTGCCGATCACGGATGCGCAGCTCGAGGCGAACCCGTACCAGCCGCCCTACTACACCCCCGGCGAGAACGACGAGGCGATCCAGTACATGCACGAGCGCCGCAGGGCACTCGGCGGATACCTGCCGGAGCGTCGTTCCAAGTACACTCAGATCAACCTGCCGGACGACTCGACCTACGCGGTCACCAAGAAGGGCTCAGGTACCCAGGAGATCGCCACCACCATGGCGTTCGTCCGGCTGCTCAAGGAGCTGCTGCGCTCGAAGGACTTCGGCCACCGCATCGTGCCGATCATCCCCGACGAGGCCCGCACCTTCGGCATCGACGCCTTCTTCCCGAACGCGAAGATCTACAACCCCAACGGCCAGCACTACACCTCCGTGGACCACGCCCAGCTGCTCGCTTACAAGGAGAGCCCGCAGGGCCAGATCATCCACGTCGGCATCAACGAGGCCGGCGCCCTCGCCGCCTTCACGAACGTCGGCACGTCGTACGCCACCCAGGGTGAGCCGCTCATCCCGGTGTACGTCTTCTACTCCATGTTCGGCTTCCAGCGCACGGGCGACGCCATCTGGGCCGCAGGCGACCAGATGACCCGTGGCTTCATGATCGGCGCTACCGCCGGCCGCACCACCCTCACGGGTGAGGGCCTGCAGCACGCCGACGGTCACTCGCCACTGCTCGCGTCGACCAACCCGGCCGTCGTGTCGTACGACCCCGCATTCGGTTACGAGATCGGGCACATCGTGCGCTCCGGCCTCGAGCGGATGTACGGCGGAACCCACACCGACCCGAACGTCATGTACTACATCACGGTGTACAACGAGCCGCAGGTGCAGCCCGTCGAACCCGCCGATGTCGACGTCGATGGCATCATCCGCGGCATCCACCGGGTCTCGGAGTCCACGGTCGCGGGCCCCAAGGCGCAGCTGCTGGCCTCGGGCGTCGCAGTGCCCTGGGCACTCGAGGCACAGACCCTGCTCGCCGAGGACTGGGGTGTGTCCGCCGATGTCTGGTCGGTCACGTCCTGGGCCGAGCTGCGCAGGGACGGCCTCGCGGCGGAGGAGCACAACTTCCTCTACCCGAACGAGGAGCCGCGCACGGCGTACGTGACGGACAAGCTCGCCGACACGGCCGGTCCGTTCGTCGCGGTCTCCGACTTCATGCACGCCGTACCCGACCAGATTCGCCAGTTCATCCCGGGCGATTTCGCGACGTTGGGCGCCGACGACTTCGGTTTCTCCGACACCCGTCCGGCAGCTCGCCGGTTCTTCAAGATCGACGGTCCGTCCATGGTGGTCCGCACCCTGCAGCAGCTGGCCAACAGCGGCGAACTCGACCGCAGCGTCATCCAGCAGGCGATCGACAAGTACAGCCTGCACGATGTGTCAGCCGGCAACACCGGCTCGGCCGGTGGCGAGAGCTAACCGACGACGTGGCAGCGGCGCCGAAGACTAAGGAACAAACCCTCACCTGGTTGCGCACGATTTCGGGTGAGTTGTCCACGGCGACGCTGAAACGACTCGAGGACACGCTGCCCTGGTATGGCGATATGCCACCAGGGCGGCGGTCCGCCGTCGGCCTGGTGGCCCAGGCCGGCATCACCTCCTTCATCTCCTGGTACGACGACCCCCGGTCCACGCCGTGGATCGCGGCCGACGTCTTCGGTGCCGCCCCCCGGGAGTTGCTGCGCTCGGTGAGCCTGCAGCAGACCCTGCAGCTCATCCGGGTGACAGTCGAGGTCGTCGAGGAGCGGGTCAAGGACGGCTCAGAGACCCTCCGCGAAGCGATCCTGCTGTACTCCCGCGAGATCGCCTTCGGCGCGGCGGATGTGTACGCCCGCGCCGCCGAGGCGCGCGGCCTGTGGGACGCCAGGCTCGAGGCGCTCGTGGTCGACTCCATCCTCAGCGGCGAATACGACGACGAGCTGCCCAGCCGCATCGCGGCTCTCGGCTGGCACGGCCACGGCGAGGTCTGCGTCCTGGTGGGCACAACGCCCAAGATGCTCGACGTCGACCAGCTGCGCCGCTCGGCCAGACACATGACCGCCGACGTGCTCATCGGCGTGCAGGGCAACAGGCTGGTCCTCGTGATCGGTCGTGCGCACCCGCAGGGCCCGGAGTCCGACGAGGCGGCCGGCGCGACCCTCAGTTTCATGGACATCGCCCTGCAGCTGGAGCCGAGTTTCGGCCCCGGCCATCTGGTGCTCGGTCACGAGGTGCCTAACCTCGTCGACGCCTCCAAGAGCGCCAAGGCCGCCCTGGCCGGTTTCGCCGTCGCCAGGTCGTGGCGGAATGCCCCGCGGCCGGTTCAGGCCGACGACCTGCTGCCTGAACGCGCCCTGGCCGGCGACCCGCTCGCCCGCGCCACCCTCATCCACCGCATCTACCGGCCCTTGCAGGCTCATTCGACCGAACTGCTGACGACACTGTGGTGCTACCTCGACAACGGGCGATCCCTCGAGGCCACCGCGCGGGAGCTGTTCGTGCATCCCAATACCGTGCGCTACCGGCTCAAACGTGTGTCAGAGGTGATCGGATACGACGCCACAGGCGCCAGGGAGGCACTGATCCTCCAGGCCGCCCTGATCATCGGATCGATCAGCGACCACGACGGCTCCAGTCGGCGGCGCTGACGGTCCGTGCCGCACACCCACTTTGCGCATTCACACAAAGGTCTTGCGAAGAGTCGGTAGATTGTCCACACACGCTGTCCGTTCCAAGTTGGGAGACTTAGGGAATGCTTGTTGTCGTCTGTCCCGGTCAGGGCTCACAAACGCCCGGATTCCTCGAACCCTGGTTGCAGAACCCGGAGTACGCCGAGCACCTGCGTACCATGTCGCAGCAATCGTCCACCGACCTCATCTCGGCGGGAACCGTCGGTGACGCCGACGCGATCCGCGACACCGCGGTGGCCCAGCCCCTCATCGTCGCCGCCGGCTTGCTGACACTCGACGCCCTCTTCGCCGACGGCCGCCGCGCCGCCATCGGCGGCATCGCCGGACACTCCGTCGGCGAGATCACTGCGGCCGCCGGCGCCGGCGTTCTCAGCACGGCAGACGCGCTCACCTTCGTCGGCGAACGCGGCCGGGCCATGAAGGCCGCAGCCGCCCTCGTCCCCACCGGAATGAGCGCCGTCCTCGGCGGCGACGAAGCCGAACTGCTCGCCAGGCTCACCGAACTCGGCCTGCAACCGGCCAACTTCAACGGCGGCGGACAGATCGTGGTCGCCGGAGAACTGACCGCCCTCGCCGCGCTGGCCGCCGACCCGCCGGCCAAGACCCGCATCGTTCCGCTCCAGGTCGCTGGAGCGTTCCACACCCGATACATGCTTCCAGCCGTGGAGCACCTGGCCGAGGTGGCCGGCACTCTCTCCCCCCTCGACCCCACCCTTCCGCTGTGGACGAATCGGGACGGCACGCTGGTCTCCGACGGGTCGGGCTTCCTCGACCTGCTGGTCGGCCAGGTCTCGTCCCCGGTACGGTGGGACCTGTGCATGCAGGCCTTCGCCGAGGCCGGAGTCACCGGGATCATCGAGGTCGCCCCCGCCGGTGCTCTCGTCGGACTCGCCAAGCGCGCCCTCCGGGGCATTCCCAGCGTGGCCATCAAGACCCCGGACGACCTGCCCGCCGCATTCGATCTGATCGACCAACAGGCCTGATTCAGCCAGAGCCCCACCGGAAGAGACGTATGACACAGCCACAGCTCCTGCAGTCGCAGGGCGCCCAGTACACCAGAATCCTCGCCGTCGGCGCCGCCCGCGGCGACCTCGTCGTGCCCAACGACGACCTGGTCGGTCCGATCGACTCGTCAGACGAGTGGATCCAGCAGCGCACCGGGATCATCACCCGGACCCGCGCCAGCCAGGACGTGCAGGCCGTCGACCTGGCGACCACCGCCGCGCTCGAAGCAATCGAGAAGAGCGGCATCGACGCCTCGCAGATCGATGCCATCATCATCGCCACCATCAGCAATGGCCGTCAGACCCCGTCGATGGCCGCCGTCCTCGCCGAACGGATCGGTGCAGTCCCGGCCGCCGCGTTCGACCTGAACGCAGCCTGCGCCGGCTACGCGTACGGTGTGGCCCAGGCCGACGCCCTGATCAGGTCCGGAGCAGCGCACTACGCGCTGGTCATCGGCGCCGAGAAGCTCTCCGACATGGTCGACGGCACCGACCGGAGCATCTCGTTCCTGCTCGGCGACGGCGCCGGCGCCGTGGTGATCGGCCCGAGCGACTACCCGGGCATCTCAGCCTCGGTCTGGGGCTCGGACGGCCGTGCGGACGCCGTCGGCATGAACGGAACCCTGCAGGAGTACCGCCGCGGCGAGAAGGAATGGCCCACGCTCCGCCAGGAGGGCCAGACCGTCTTCCGCTGGGCCGTCTGGGACATGGCCAAGATCGCCAAGCAGACCCTTGCCGCAGCGGGCATCACCGCCGACCAGCTGGCCGCGTTCATCCCCCACCAGGCGAACATGCGCATCGTGGACGAGTTCGCCAAGCAGCTCAAACTGCCCCAGTCCGTGGTCATCGCCCGCGACATCGCCACGACCGGGAACACCTCGGCCGCGTCGATCCCCCTCGCCACCCACCGCCTGCTCGAGGAACACCCCGAGCTCAGCGGCGGTCTCGCCCTCCAGATCGGCTTCGGAGCCGGCCTGGTTTACGGCGCGCAAGTAGTTGTGCTGCCGTAGCCTCCCCCTGTCCCTCTAAACTGAGTCTCGGTCAAACGAGACACCCCCCAAGGAGAAACAACATGGCATTGTCCACCGAAGAAGTTCTTGCCGGCCTGGCCGAGCTCATCAACGACGAGACGGGCATCGCAACCGACACGGTTGAGCTGGACAAGTCGTTCACCGACGACCTGGACATCGATTCCATCTCGATGATGACCATCGTCGTCAACGCTGAGGAAAAGTTCGACGTCAAGATCCCCGACGAAGAGGTCAAGAACCTCAAGACCGTCGGCGACGCCGTCGAGTTCATCGTCAAGGCCCAGGACTAGGTCCACGCCCGAACGGGCCGGTCGGCTCCTGCCGGCCGGCCCGTTCTCCAGGGACGCTCCAACCGGGGTATCCACCTCGCTTCGCGCACGTTCTCGCACGCGCACGTTCTGACGGAGAGTCGTTGTTATGACCAAAAAAATCGTTGTCACCGGCCTCGGTGCCACATCGCCCATCGGCGGCACAGCCACAGACACCTGGAACGCCCTCCTCGCCGGCGAGTCCGGCGCTTCCACCCTCGACTACGAATGGGTTGAGCGCACCCAGCTCCCCATCACCTTCGCCGCGCAGGCGAGGGTGCGTCCGATCGAGGTTCTCGCCAGGCACGAGACCAAGCGGCTGGACCCGTCCAGCCAGTTCGCGCTCATCGCCGGACGCGAAGCCTGGGCCGACGCCGGAATGCCGGAGGTCGAGCCTGAGCGGCTCGCCGTCGACTGGGCAACCGGCATCGGCGGCGTCTGGACCCTGCTGGACGCCTGGGACACCCTGCGCGAACGCGGCCCGCGGCGCGTGCTGCCCATGACGGTGCCGATGCTCATGCCGAACGGCCCCGGAGCCGCGATCGGGATGGACCTGCACGCACGTGCCGGGATCACCACAGTGGTCTCAGCGTGCGCCTCGAGCACAGAGTCCCTCGTGAACGCCTACAACCGGCTACAGGCCGGTCTCGCGGACGTCGTCATCGCCGGCGGGTCTGAAGCGGCCATCCACCCCCTCCCGATCGCCTCGTTCGCGGCCATGCAGGCGCTGTCCAAGCGCAACGATGACCCGGCGACAGCGTCACGCCCCTACGACATCAGCCGCGACGGTTTCGTGCTCGGCGAGGGCGCGGCCGCCCTCGTCATCGAGACGGAAGAGCATGCCCTGGCACGCGGAGCCCACATCTACGCCGAACTCCTCGGCGGGTCGATCACCAGCGACGCGTACCACATCACCGCTCCAGACCCCGAGGGGTCCGCTGCGGCCCGGGCCATGATCGAGACCATTCGCAACGCAGGCGCAGATCTGTCCGATGTCTCCCACATCAACGCGCACGCCACGAGCACCCCGGTCGGTGACATCGCCGAGTACAACGCTCTCAAGCGGGTCTTCGGCGACCTGCTCGGGGGCATCCCGGTCTCCGCGACGAAGGCCTCCACCGGCCACCTTCTCGGTGGCGCCGGCGCGATCGAGGCTCTGTTCACCGTCAAGGCCCTGTCAGAGCGGATGCTTCCGCCGACGATCAACCTGACCGAACAGGACCCGGCCATCCCGCTGGACGTCGTCACGTCGCCGCGGGCCCTGGGCTCCGGGGACCTCCTGGCGATCAGCAACTCGTTCGGTTTCGGCGGCCACAACGCCGTCGTCGCGTTCCGCTCGGTCTAACCCGTTCGGCCCAGCCGGTTCTGGCTGACCGGTCCCCCGGGACCGGTCAGCCCACCCTGTGCAACCAGACGACGCTGGTGAAGTCGCTCGCGTGCCTGAAGACATCCAGCTCGTCGTCCCACGCCTGCCCGAGAGCGGCATGGAGTTCACGGTGCAGTGCCACCGTGTCCGTCCCGGCCGCCGCGATGGCCGCCCGCAGGCGGTCCTCCGGCAGCACGATGTTTCCGGCGGTGTCGGTTTGGGCGAAGTGGATGCCCAGCGCCGGGGTGTGCAGCCAGCGGCCGCCGTCACGCCCCGGTCCCGGGTCCTCTGTGACTTCGAAGCGCAGGTGATCCCAGCCCAGAAGCGCCGAGGTCAGGGCCGCCCCCGTGCCTGCCGGGCCTTCCCAGAAGAACTCGGCACGCTGGGCGCCCGAAAGCACGGGCTGCTCGCTCCAGTCGAAACTGACCGGTTCACCCAGGGCACGACTCGCCGCCCACTCGACGTGCGCGCAGAGGGCGCGCGGGGACGAGTGCACATACAAAACTCCCCGTGCTGCCGGTGCCAGACGAGTGTGGGGTGCCGTCATCGTGTTCTCCGTTCCCTGGATGTTGTTCGAGGTGCGTCTTCCCCAACGTTCTCGAACCATGCACCAACTTTCGATGCAACAACCCGGAATCCGCGGAACACGATCCGGCGGAGCGGTATTAGCTGAATTATGCCCCACCAGCCCGGGAAATCGCAATGAGCGGCCGGTTGGAGATACGACCCTGAATTATGTATATTCGGTATATCTTTACTATCGGAGGCCCCGTGTCCGTGCGCAGCTCACTCCTGGCGATCCTCACAATGGGGCCGGCCTACGGCTTCCAGCTGCACGGCGAGCTCCAGGCTCGAACGGCCGGACGCCGGAGCGTCAATGTGGGCCAGATCTACAGCACCCTGGAGCGCCTCACCGGGCAGGGCGTCGTCGAGTCAGCGGGGAGCACCCCGGACGGGCTGCCCCTGTACCGGCTGACCGTCGTTGGTCGGGCAGAGGCGATGGACTGGCTGCACGCCACGTCCAGTCCGACGGGCGATGACTGGGATGAGATGCTCGAGAGGGTGTTGATTGCGTCGTCGCTGCCGCATATCGACCTCACCGTGATCATCCGGCAGTACCGTGAGGCCTGGTCGATCAGGGCCTCGGACAGTGGAGGAGCGGACAGTGGCGGAGCAGTCGGTGGCCACGCCGCGAGTGGCCAGTCAGCGCTGAGCGCCGTGGCCGACAGTGCTCAGGCCCTCGCGGCCGTCTCCTGGCTCGACAGCGTCAGTGACCTGGTGCAGAGCCCAGCCGGTAACCGACTGCACCGCGAGTTGAGCCTGGTGCGGCCCAGACGCGGCCGCCGGCCGACGCTGACGGGCTCCGGTGCCGCCTGACTACTTCGCGTCGGCGTAGCTGTCCACGATCACGCAGGTGAGCGGGAAGTCGACCGGGAAGTCGCCGAAGAGCAACCGGCCGGCCGTCGCCGCCGCCGCCGTGACCACGGCCGCGACCTGATCCGCCAGCGCCGCCGGAGTGTGCACGATGACCTCGTCGTGCAGGAAGAACACCAGGTGCGGGGCGGCCGCGAACGGGTTCGACCGGCTCTCGCCACGCTCCCCGTCGGCGTCGGCCGCAGCGGGCAGCTCCCACAGCCCCTTCCGGATCTCGGCCATCCAGCACAGGGCCCACTCGGCCGCGCTGCCCTGCACAATGAAGTTACGCGTGAACCGGCCCCAGTCCCTGGCCTGGCTGCGGGCGCGGCGCTCGTCGCCGGCCGTCGCACCGGCCTCAGAGGCCCTGCCCTGGTCGTCCTGCCAGGCGGCGCCGGGGCGGGGCGAGGACCGCCCGAGCCTGGTGCTCACCACGTCGCCGCGTTCCCCGGTTCTGGCGGCGGCCTCGGTCAGAGCCAGGGCGCGCGGATACGCGCGCGCCAATCGGGGCAGCAGCCGCCCGCTCTCCCCCGACGTTGCACCGTACATCGCCCCGAGCATGGCCACCTTGGCGTGCGCACGGGTTTCGACGACGCCGCTCGCCACGATGCCGGCGTACAGGTCGGTGCCGCGTCCGGCTGCAGCCATGTCGGTGTCCCGCGAGAGCGCGGCCAGGATGCGCGGCTCAAGTTGAGCGGCATCCGCCACGACGAAGGTCCAGCCCTCGTCGGCGACCACGGCCCCGCGCACCTGCCGGGGCAGCTGCAGCGCACCGCCTCCCCTGGTCGCCCACCGCCCGGTCACCACGCCACCGGGCAGGTACTCGGGGTGGAAGCGATCCCGCACGATCCAGCTCTCCATCCAGAACCAGCCGTTGTTGCTCAGCAGCCTGGCCAGCTTCTTGTACCGCAACAGCGGTTCGATCACCGGGTGCTCGAGCCTCTCCAACTCCCAGGCGCGTGTCGTCGCGACCGCCACGCCGGCGCGGTTGAGCGCGCGCAGCAGCTCTGGCGGCGAGTCGGGGTTCACGGTCTCGTCACCCAGGGCCGTTCGGATGCGGGTGGCCAGGAGTTCAAGCTGCTCTGGACGCTGCCCCGGAGCCACCCTCGGTCCGAGCTCTGCGGTGAGCAACCGGTCGTGGATCGCACTCCGCCAGGGCAGGCCGGCGAATTGCATCTCCGCCGCGATCAGCGCACCGACAGACTCCGCCGCCAGGAGGAGGCGCACCCGGCCGGGTTCGGCGCAGCTCTGCACGGCGTACAGCTGCCCCTGAAATTCCGTCAGGGTGTCGTCGGGATCCGTCTGCGCCGCCGAGCCGTCATCGGGGGCGTCCAGGCCGGTCGCACCGTCGTCCAGATCGAACAGGGTGGCTCCCCCGGGCGCAACGGCTGACTGCGGGGCCGCTGACGGGGCGCGGAGGTCCCAGCGCCCAGCCGGCGCATTCGCCAGAGGACTGCCTGCCGTCGCCTCCGACAGGCGGAGGATCGCATGGCAGAGGCGCAGGTCGTGTGCCCGCCTGACCCGCAGTCCCCCGGCCAGCAGGACGGGGTAGATCCTGGCCGTGTCTTCCCACACCCAGCGCGGCAGCAGGTGCTCGCTGTCGGCCGCGAAGGCGCGGAAACCCTCGACGGACAGGGTCTGCTCCGACCCGTCCGGTGCGCCGTGCTCGTCGAGGGCCCTGACCCGGAACCGCTCCGACCCGGTTCGGGTCACCAGAATATACACGGTTCCAGTCTGGTCTACCGCCGTCGTCCGGGGACGCCGATCAGGCTGTCAGGATCAGGTCGTCGGGAAGATGGCGACGGGCACGGGAACGTGCACGATCTGGGTCGTGTACTGACCGCCACCCGCGACGGATTCAGTGGAGATGGTCATGGCGAAGTCGAGTGTGACGCCGTAGGTGTCCGAGCTGACGTCGCCGATCTCGTTCGACTCCAGCTGGAAGCCGCCCTTCGGCGACGTGATGAGCAGGCCCTTGTCCGAGCGCAGCGCCTCGGGGTCGAGGGTGACCAGCAACGGGTCGGTGTCGAGCACGAACGGGGACACGCTGGCACCGCTGGTGGTCGTGGTGGTGGCCGTCACGGAGATATTCGACATGTACACGTGCCGCTTGGTGTCGAACGGCGCGTCTGCGGGGACGGAACCGTCGTAGACGTTGATCACGAAGGAGAAGAGCTTTTCGCCTTCCGTGTACCACTCGTGGGTCTTCTGTTCGGTCCACATGTCGAGTTCGAGCTCGAGCTCCGGACCGATCGTGAGGGTGGGGTGGATGGATCCCATGTCGGTGAAGACGGAGTCGAACACGAGCTCGGGGGTGGGCGTGGGGGTCGGGGTGCTCACCGACACGTTCTGCTGGACGGGCTGGGTGCCCAGGAGCGGTGCAAACGTGCTGCATCCGCTCAGTCCGAGCGCGAGGACGGTAAGGCCCCCGACGAGAACGGTGCGGGACGCGCGCTTACGAGGGGCAAACCATCCGGGCATGGCAGCTACTTTCGGGTAAGGGTGTGCAGATAATTGTTCATATAGTGGCATAGATCGGGGCCTCTTCCGGCCACTATCGCGTCGTCGCTGGGCCCAATCGGGGAATTAGTTACCCAATTGCGGCCTGGGCGGCCCTGTCTGGGGGCCATCGGTAGGGTGGACGGGACTTGAACCCGTGACCGTGCGGTTATGAGCCGCGTGCTCTAACCAGCTGAGCTACCACCCCGTGCCCCACCATCGTAACGGGCGGAGGGCCGGTTCAGTCGCGGGTGGGCGTCGGGTCCAGAACGGGCGGTTGCGCGTGTGCTCCGCCGTTCTGTGCTGCAGCGTTCTGTGCTGCAGCGTTCTGCGCGGAGCCGTTCTGATCGGTCAGGGGCTCACCGCGGTAGAGCCGCTCGAAGGTCGTCAGCGTGCGCTTGATGTCGTGCGCCTCGATCAGCTTCAACGATTCTCGTTTGAGCGCTGTGAGGTCGTCCGGCGACAGGGTGAGCACCCGGGTCAGCTTGTCGGCGAGATCCTGGGCGCTTCCCGGCTCGAACAGATAGCCATTCTGACCGTCGTGCACGAGGTGGGGCAGCGCCATGGCGTCGGCGGCGACGACGGGGAGGCCGGAGGCCATGGCCTCCATGGTCGCGATGCTCTGCAGCTCGGCAATGGACGGCATCGCGAAGACCGTGGCCCTGGAGTAGGCGTCGCGCAGCTCCTCGTCGGTGACGTAGCCGGTGAAGGTGAACCGTCCGGTCATGCCGAGCGTGTCGACCAAGTGTTCCAGGTTGCGTCGCTGGTCACCGCCGCCGACGATCTCCACCTGGGCATCGAGCAGGGGATCGAGCAGCGCGACAGCCTGCACGAGGACGTCGATCTGTTTCTCACCGGTGACCCGGCCGACGAAGAGAATCCGGTTCTCGGTGCGCGGGGTGAAGCTGGGCGAGTAGTTGTCGGCGTCGATGCCGCAGGAGATCGCCTGGACGCCGGTCAGGCCGGTGTATTTCTCGAGGAACTCGGCCGCCCTGCGGGTCGGGGTCGTCACGGCTTCGGCGCGCTTGAAGGTGTGTTCGGCGTCCTTCCAGAGGGCTCTGACCAGCTGGTCCTGGAAGCCCTTCGGCACCAGCGAGAACTGCAGCATGTTCTCCGGCATGAAGTGGTTGGTCCCGACGATGCGGATCCCGCGCTTCTGTGCCTCGATGGCCACTCCACGGCCGACCACGATGTGGGACTGGAAATGCACAACGTCGGGTTGGAACGAGTCGAGGATGGCGCGGCTCTGGCTGCGCACGATCCAGGGCAGCGCGAACCGGAGCCAGTCGTGCGGGCGCCAGCGCCAGCTGTGCAGCCTGTGCACGGTCATCGACTCGCCCTCGTGCACTTCGGTCCAGGTGCCGTGCTTGCGGGTGGGGGCCGGAGCCATGACCTGCACGACGTGACCGCGCGAGACGAGGCCGGCGGCGAGCCGCTCTGCGAACCGCGCAGCACCGTTCACGTCCGGCGCAAAAGTGTCTGCGGCGATCAGGACGCGGATCGGCGCCGCCTCGACCGGGGCGACCCGGTCGGGCGAACTGCCCGGTAAATCAGATGAAGCGCACAAGTGGCGTTGTCCCTACGTAGGTGGGCCGGGGATGGTCGTCCGGCACGAAGTCTGGGTATCGACGAAACTCGCCGTCGAGGTGTGTTAGCACCTTATTCTAAACCGCCAGCGCTACGGGAGCCCCCAGGCGAGGCGGGATGGCGAAAACCTCTGGTCAGCTGTGCGATTGCGGATGGTGCTTCGCGAGAACGAAGACACCCCAGATCGCGACGGCTCCCGCGAGGACGAAGAGCACCGCGGCCCAGGCCGGCGCCTGCGACGCCTCGCCGAGGACGACGATGCCGATGCCGACCGCGATCAGCGGATCGATCACGGTGAGTCCGGCGATCACGAGGTCAGGCGGGCCGGACGAATACGCGTTCTGCACGAAGTACGCGCCGGACGCGGCCGCAAGGAGCAGGCCCGCGACGCAGACCAGGGTGAGCCACTCGAAGTTGCCGTTCTGGGTGCGGTTGATGATGACCTTGGCGAGGGTGGCGACGAAACCGTAGAGGACGCCGGCGCCGATGATGTAGAAGATCGCCTGGAACCGGGTGCGGAGCATGATGAACGCGACGGCGAACGCCATCAGCACCACGGCGAGGACGATCAGGATGGTCACCAGGTTCGCGTCGGTGACGGGTTTGTCTACCGCGGTGAACGCGGCGACGGTGACGAACAGCCCGACGCCGCCGACGCACATGGCGATGGCGATGACCGATGCCCGGTTGAGTTTGACCTTGCTCACCCTGGCGTTCAGGACCGCCGTGATCACGAGGGCCACCGCTCCGAGCGGCTGCACCACGATCAGCGGAGCGAAGGCCAGGCTGGTGAGCTGGAAGACGATGGCAAGGCCGAGCATGAGAGTGCCGAACACCCAGGAGGGCCTGGACAGCAGCAGGAACAGCTGCCGCCCGTTCAATCCGCCGGTGACCTCGACGGTGTGCGCCTCGACCTTGGTCACACCGCGGTGCTGGAATTGTGCGCCCAGCGAGAGGAACACCGCCCCGATCAGCGCGAGCGGGATTCCAATTGCCTGGCGCGGATCGATCGCGATCTCCCCAGCCAGGTCTGTCAGGTCGGGAGTCACTCAACGAGACTATCGAGATTTAGCCGATATCCTTGCTGAATGGCCGTACGACCGATAGTAATTTCAGGCGAACCCGTCTTGCACTCCCCCGCTGCACCCGTCGTCGAATTCGACGACGGCCTGCGCGAGCTGGTGCGAGACATGTACGAGACCATGGATGCCGCCCCCGGCGTCGGTCTCGCCGGCCCCCAGGTGGGTGTGGGCTTGAGGTTGTTCACCTTCAGCTACCTGGACGACGACGAGATCGAGACCAGAGGGGTCGCGATCAACCCCGAACTGTGGATCACCCCGGTGCCGGCCATGGAGGCCGACGAGGACGAGGACGTGGAGGGCTGCCTGTCCTTCCCCGGCGAACGCTTCCCCTTGCAGCGCGCCGGGTCCGCGATCCTGCGGGCCGTCGACCTGGACCAGAAGCCGTTCGAGATCCACGCTGAGGGCTGGCTGGCCCGGATCTTCCAGCACGAGTTCGATCACCTCGACGGCACCCTGTACGTCGACAGGCTTGAGCACCACTACGCCAAGATCGCCGCGAAGGTGAGCCGCAAGCGCGGCTGGGGCGTTCCCGGACTGAACTGGCTTCCCGGCGTCGACGACCTCGAAGGCTGAACTCAGAGGTCAGCGCGAGAGGTTCACGCCGTGCACACCGTTGTGGAAGCGCAGCGAGGGGAACACGGCCGAGACCGAGAATCCCACACCTGGCACGGTTCCGGCGTTGAAGATGCCGCCGAAGAGCTGGGCGCGTTCCCGCATCTGGGTGATCCCGGCACCTGAAATGCTTTCGCTCAGCGCCTTGAGGTCGTCGTCGATGGTGTACGCCGTCCTGGCGGCGAAGTCAGTGGCGCTCGAACTCGCCCTCCGCGCCGCGGCCCGGATCCCGTCGTCGTCGATGAGCAGCTGCAGGCCGTCCTGCGTCCACGTGAACGAGACCCTGGCTTCTGTGCCCGCTCCGCCGTGTTTGAGCGCGTTACCGAGCGCGCTCTGCAGGATCCGGTAGATCGCGAGTTCGGCGCCGGGCTTGAGCGGGAAGCGTTCGCCGGACTCGGTGACCTCGACGGCCAGGCCCGCATCGCGCATGACACCGAAGAGGTTACGGGCGGATTGCAGCCCCGGTTGTCTCGCCTGGATGGATTCGCCCTCCCGGGCGATCGTCAGCACCCGACGGAGGTCGGCCAGTGTGACCCTGCCGTCTTCGACGAGGCCTGTGGCGGCCCGCACGGCGGTCGACGGGTCACTCTCGGCCGCGTAGCGCGCGCCTTCGGCCCTGGTGATCAGGCGGGCGAGCGAGAGCACGGCGATGTCCTGCAGTTCGCGGATGATCGCCAGGCGGCCGTGCTGCTCGGCGAGAGACAACTCGAGGTCGATGCGCACGCGCTCGGCGGACGAGCGGTCGAAGCGGCTGCGGCGCCGCCGGGACACGGCGACGAGCCAGAGCACCAGGAAGGCGACGGTAAGCACGAACAGGACGGCGCTGAGGCTCTGCCAGGTAAACACGACGGCCACCTTTCGGTTTCTTCGGGATCAGACTAGCGGCCAGCGCCGGGGGGCGACCCGCTGTCAGACACAAAAAAGGCCACCGGGGGTGGAGCCCCTAGTGGCCTTTTCGCTCCCCGACTTGGACTCGAACCAAGAACCTGCGCATTAACAGTGCGCTGCTCTGCCAATTGAGCTATCGAGGAATGCGTGTCAGGCGAGAGTTTCCTTCGCTTGAACAGCGTAGCTACTTTACCAAAAGATCGCCGTGCGCCAAATCGACGGTACCGCTCAGTACCCGGCCGCGGGGTCGACGACCCCGATGAAGGGCCCGTTTCCCAGCAAAGCGGCCACATTGAGGCGAATTCGCTCGGCCAGGAGCGGTGCGGTCATCTCGGGCGTGTCGGCCATATGCGGGGTGATCAGGCACCGGGGCTCTGTCCACAGCGCATGGCCGTCCGGCAGCGGCTCGGGATCGGTCACGTCCAGCGCCGCGCCGGCCAGGGCGCCCCTGGCCAGCGTCTCAACGAGAGCGCCAGTGTCGACCAGCGCGCCCCTGGCGATGTTCACCAGGTGTGCAGTGGGCTTCATGAGCGCGAATTCAGCGTGGCTCAGCAGGTGCCGGGTGCCGCCGGTCAGGGCTGCGGCCAGGACGACGACGTCTGCGTGGGGCAGCTCGGCGGTAAGCCCGTCGGAGGCGACGGTGCGAGCGGCTCCTGGCACAGGTTCCGTGCTCCGCCGCACGACGACGATGTGGGTGCCGAACGGCGCCAGCAGCCGGATCAGCTCGCGGGCGATGCCGCCGGCTCCGACGATCAGGACGGTGCGGCCGTAGAGCGACTCCCCCGCCGGCACCGCGTTCCAGGACCGCGCCCTCGCCCGCTCCGGCAGGAGGCGCATCGACGCCAGCACCAGCGCCAGGGCGTGCTCGGCCACCGGTTGGGCGTATGCCCCCTTGGCGCTCGTCACGATGAGGTCGGGGCGGGTGTGCCGGCTCAGGACGCCGCTGAACGCGTCCACGCCGGCCCAGGGCAGCTGAACCCAGCCGACCTGGGGGTTCTGCTCCAGGATGTCGCCCAGCTCCGCCGCACGGGCGTAGGACAGCCAGATGATGCCCCTGGTGTCACCGGACAGCGGACCCAGCACTCCCCCGGCTCGTGCGACGGCGTCGGCGAAGACCGGTGACCCGGTCGGAAGGATGGCGACGGGACCGGGTACCGGGCGCCAGGCGTCCGGTCCGCGCTCTGGTTCGTCGGCGAGGACCGCCCGGTGCTGACCGGCCATGTCAGGCCTCGGCCGACGGGTCGAGGGTCTCGGGCTCCTCGTCGCCCGTGCCGAGGGCCAGCGCTGCGGCCAGTTCCGCCACGTAAGGGTGCCAGGGGTTGTCGAACACCTCGTCGATGCTGCCCAGGCCCACCAGGACGCCCTCGTGCATGACGCCGATGCGGTCGGCGACCCGCTTGAGCACGGCCAGGTCGTTGCTGATCAGCACGGCGGAGAAGGCCCGCTCGCGCTGCAGTTCGCCGATCAGGTCGATGATGTCGTCCCGCACCAGGGCGTCGACCCCTGCGGTCGGTTCGTCGGCGATCAACAGCGCCGGTCCGAAGACCAGTGCCCGGGCCAGGGCCACTCGCTGGCGCTGGCCGCTGCTGAGTTCGTACGGGTACTTGCCGAGCAGGGACAGCGGCAGCCTGACGGCATCGACCATGGTTGCGACGGCAGTCTCCAGTGCCGCGCGGTCGTAGCGCCGGTCGCGCTCGAGAACGGGCTCGGCGACGATGTCGGCCACGGTGAGGCTGGCCGGCAGCGTCGTCGCCGCGTCCTGGCTGAGCATCCCCACACCGAAGGTGAGCCTGGCCAGCTTGCGGCGACTGATGCGGCGCAGCGAATAGCCCTGCACGCTGGCCTGGCCGCCCGTGATCTGCGCTCGCACGTCGCCGTGCCCGCTCCCGGCGTCGGCCCCGGAGAGCACCCTGGCCAGGGTGCTCTTGCCCGAGCCGCTCTCGCCGAGGAGCCCGAGCACCTCGCCGCGCGCGAGCGTGAGGGTGAACCCGCGTACCGCGACGAACGCGGAGCTGGCGCCGTGCGCCGGGTATTCGACCGTGAGGTCGCTCGTGACGATCGGATCCGGCTCTGCTTCGACGCGTCTCATAGCCCTATTCTGCCGCACGCAGCTTTCGCAGCTCCTCACGCCTGATTGCCTGGGCGGCCGGATCCGGCACGGGGAGTGAGGCGAGCAGCCGCCGGGTGTACGGATCCCGGGGGGCACCGAGGACCTCCGCCCCCGTGCCCTCCTCGACGAGGCGGCCGTGGTACAGCACGGCAATGCGGTCGGCGAGGATGTCGACGACGGCCAGGTCGTGGCTGATGAACAGGGCCGCGAAACCGAACTCGCGCTGCAGTTCGGCGAACAGCTCAAGCACCCTGGCCTGTACGGAGACATCCAGCGCGCTGGTCGGTTCGTCGGCGATCAGCAGGGCAGGTTCGAGGGCGAGCGCCCTGGCCAGGCTGGCGCGCTGGCGTTGCCCGCCGCTGAGCTCGTGCGGGTACCTGTCACCGAAGGCCTTGGGCAGCTGCACGGCTTCGAGGAGCTCGTCGACCCTGGCACGGGCGGCGCGCGGTCCTGCGGCCCTTCCGTGCACGACGAGGGGCTCCGCGACGCACTCGGCGATGGTGAGCAGGGGGTTGAAGCTGGATGCCGGGTCCTGGAAGACGAACCCGATGTCGCTGCGCAGCGGCTTGAACTTGCGTTCCCTGAAGCCGTTCATCTCGTGCCCGAGCACCGACAGCGACCCGTCGGTGACGCGGGTGAGCCCGGCGATGGCGCGCCCGATGGTGGTCTTGCCGGATCCGCTCTCACCGACCAGGCCGAGGACCTCGCCGGGGCGGATGGAGAAGGTCACGCCGTCCACGGCCACGAAGCCCGGCCGGCCGAACCGGCCCGGGTACTGGATGCGGAGGTCCTCGGCGACAACGACGGGCGCCTGGGCCGACCACTGCGGGGTGCGGGCCTCCGCTCGCTCCGCCGCACGCACCACGCCCTGGCCCACGTAGGGAACCGCGGCGAGGAGCTTCTGGGTGTATTCGTTCTGCGGGGAGGTGAACAGGGTGGCCGCATCCGCCTCTTCGACGACCTTGCCCTGGTACATCACCGCGACCCTGTCGGCCAGGTCGGCGACGACGCCCATGTTGTGGGTGATCAGCACGATGGCGGTGCCGAACTCGTCCCGGCAGCGCCGGAGGAGGTCGAGGATCTCTGCCTGGACGGTGACGTCCAGAGCCGTGGTGGGCTCGTCGGCGACGATGAGGCCGGGTTCGAGCACGAGGGCCATGGCGATCACGACGCGCTGCTTCTGCCCGCCGGAGAACTGGTGCGGGTAGTAGTTGATGCGCACCTCCGGGTCGGGGATGCCGACCCGGCCGAGGATCTCGATGGCCTTCGCCCTGGCGTCGGCGCGGCTGACCGTGCCGTGGGCCCTGATACCCTCCATGATCTGCCAACCGACCGTGTAAACCGGGTTCAAGGCTGTGGACGGTTCCTGGAACACCATGGACACATCGGTGCCGCGCACCTGGCGCAGCTGCTTCCGGCTCAACGCGATGACGTTGTTGGAGCTGCCGCCGTCCCGGCTGCTGAGGATGACGGCGCCGTCGGAGACCGCGGTCTCCGGGAGCAGGCCGAGAATCGTCTTGGCGGTGACGGTCTTGCCGCTGCCGCTCTCGCCGACGATCGCGAGGACTTCGCCGCGGCGCACGCTGAGGGTGACACCGTCCACGGCGCGCACGGCTCCGGCGTCGGTGGCGAAGGAGACACCGAGGTTGTCGATGCTCAGTACGGTCGAGGCAGGCTGGACTGTCGAGGCAGGCTGGTCGGTGCGGGTGTCGCTCATGAGTTGGCCTCTTCGGCTGTGCTGTGGGTCTGGCCCGTTTCGAGGCCGTCGAGACCGCCGGGTCCGGCGATCAGGGTGCCGCCGGGAACCACGGAGGTCTCCGCGACGAGACCGGAGGAGGCGCCGACGGCGCGTCGACCGCGCAGCCGGGGATCGGCCAGGTCGTTGAGGCTTTCGCCCACGAGGGTGATGCCGAGCACCACGAGCACGATGGCGAGGCCGGGGAACAGGGACGTCCACCAGATTCCGCTGGTGACGTCGGAGAGGGCCTTGTTGAGGTCGTAGCCCCACTCTGAAGCCTCGGTCGGTTCGATGCCGAAGCCGAGGAAGCCGAGGCCGGCCAGGGTGAGGATCGCCTCAGAGGCGTTGAGCGTGAAGATCAGCGGCAGGGTGCGGGTGGCATTGCGCAGCACGTGCCGGAACATGATCCGCAGGTTGCCGGCACCGAGCACCCGGGCGGACTCCACGTAGGCCTCCGCCTTGATGCGCACGGTTTCGGCGCGGATCACGCGGAAGTACTGCGGGATGAAGACGACGGTGATCGAGATCGCCGCGGCCATGACCCCGCCGACCAGGTCGGATTTGCCACCGGAGATGACGATCGACATGACAATGGCCAGCAGCAGCGACGGGAAGGCGTAGACCGCGTCGCAAACCACCACGAGCACCCTGTCCAGCCATCCGCCGAAGTAGCCGGAGACCAGGCCGAGCAGAACGCCGGCGAACAGGGAGAGCACCACGGCCACGATGATCACGAACAGGGCGGTCTGGGCGCCCCAGAGCACCCGGGAGAGCACGTCGTAACCGCCGACAGTCGTACCGAGCAGGTGTGCCCCGCCCGGCGGCTGCTGGGCGCCGAAGAGCCCGGCGGCATCGCGGAGCTGGCTGTAGCCGTACGGCGCGATCACCGGCGCGAAGATCGCGGTCAGCAGGAACACCGCCGTCACCAGGAGGCCGGCGACGAGCATGCCGCGCTGCAACCCGACGCTCTGACGGAGCTGGTGGACGATGGGCAACCGGTTGAGCATGGATGGCCTGGCGGGCTTGAGGAACGTGGCGTCTGGGGCGCTCATGGTCAGTACCGCACTCTCGGGTCGATGATGGCGGCAATGATGTCGACGATGAAGTTGGACAGGGCGACGATCACGGCGAGGAGGGCGACGATGCCCTGCACGGCGACGAAGTCACGGGCCTGAAGGAATTGGGAAAGCATGAAGCCCAGCCCCTTCCATTCGAATGTCGTCTCGGTGAGCACGGCTCCGCCGAGCAGCAGGGCGATCTGCAGGCCGATCACGGTGATGATCGGGATCAGGGCCGGCCGGTAGGCGTGTTTCCGCACGAGCCTGAACTCACTCACTCCCCTGGACCTGGCGGCGTCGACGTAGTCCGTGCCCAGGGTGCCGATGACGTTGGTGCGCACCAGGCGGAGGAAGACCCCTGCGGTCAGCAGGCCCAGCGCCAGGGCGGGCAGCACGGCGTGCGAAAGCACATCCGTCAGCACGGCCGGATTGCCGGTCTGGAGGGCGTCGATGGTGTAGAAACCGGTCTTGTTCGGCAGCAGCTGCATCTGCAGTTCGGCGCCGGTCGAGGCGCGCCCGGCGACGGGCAGCACCTTCAGCCACACGGCGAAGACCAGTTTGAACAGCAGTCCGGCGAAGAACACCGGGGTGGCGTAGCAGAGGATGGCGAAGATGCGCAGGAACGCATCCGGGGACTTGTCCCGCCAGTATGCCGCAACCATGCCCAGCGGGATGCCGACGATGAACGCGACCAGGAGCGCGTAGAAGGCGAGTTCGACGGTGGCAGCGCCGTAGGTGATGAGTACCTCTGACACCGGCCGGTTGGTGCTGATGGTGGTGCCGAAGTTGCCCGTGAAGATCTGGCCGAGGTATTCGACGTACTGGATGAGGATGGGCCTGTCGTAGCCGGCGGCGTGGATGCGCTCGGCGAGCTGGTCAGGCGTGAGCCGGCCGCCGAGGGCTGCCGTGATCGGGTCGCCCGTGGTGCGCATGAGCCAGAAGACCATGGACACGAGGATGAAGATCGTCGGGATGATCAGGAGGAAGCGCACGGCGATGTACCGGCCGAGACCGCCCCCCGAGCCGCGCTTCTTCTTCTGGGCCTGACCGGCCGCACTGGGCGCCGGCATTGTCGCTACAGTCGTCATTCCTACCTCACTCGTGCCGGGTCTGGCAGTACACCCGGTACACACAGAGACGGGAGCGTTCAGCGAGAAATCGCGCCGAACGCCCCCGTCGTCTAATTGGATCGAACCGTTTCGGAATTAACCGCGCCGGCTAGCCCTTGGCCAGAGCAGCGTACCGGAACTTGAACGACGCGTCGAGCGTGTCGGACGTGCCGGTCACGGTGGTTCCGGTCACGGCGACCTGGGCGCCCTGCAGCAGGGGCACTGTCGACAGCTGCGCCGCGACCTTGTCCTGGATCTCTTCGATCAGCGCGGTGCGGGCGTCGGGATCGACGGTCACGGCCTGTTCGAGGATCAGGTCGTTGACTTCCTGGTCGACGTAGTGGTTGCCGAGGAAGTTCTCGGTGAGGAAGAACGGCGTCAAGTAGTTGTCGGCGTCGGAGTAGTCGGGGAACCAACCGAGCTGGTACTCCGGGTACACGTCGGAGGAACGGTCCTTGGAGTACTGCACCCACTCCGTCGTCTGCAGGTTGACGGTGAACAGGCCGGAGGCCTCGAGCTGGTCCTTGACCAGGGCGTACTCGTCGCCGGACGAGGGGCCGTAGTGGTCGTTGCTGTACTGGAGGTTCAGCACGACCTTCTCGGTCACGCCGGCTGCTGCCAGCGTGGCCTCGGCCTTGTCGGCGTCGGGTGCGCCGTCGCCGTCGCCGTAGAGGCCCTTGAGGGATTCGGTGGCGCCGGTCAAGCCGGCGGGAACGTAGGAGTACAGCGGGGTGTACGTGCCCTTGTAGACCTGGTCGGCGATCTCGTCACGGTCGACGAGGTCGGCGACGGCCTGGCGCACGGCGAGTGCCTTGGCCGGGTCAGCCTCTGGGGTTGCCGCACCGTAGGGCTGGGTGTCGAAGTTGAAGACGATGTAGCGGATCTCGCCGCCGGGTCCGTCGACGACCTTCACCTTGTCGTTGCCGCGCAGGTCGTCGACGTCAGTCGCGGACAGGCTGCGGAACGCCACGTCGATGTTCCCCTCCTGCACGTCGAGCTTGAGGTTGGACGAGTCCGCGTAGTACTTGACGTTGACGACGTCGGTCTTCGCGGGTCCGAGGAGGCCCGCGTAGTCCGGGTTCGCCTTGTAGCCGATCAGGTTGTTGAAGTCGTAGCTGGTGATGACGTACTGGCCGGCGAACGCGTTGGCCTTGACGATGTCGGCGTCAGCGGTGAGCTCGGTCGCGGAGAAGGACTCCTCGTCCACGATCGGGCCGGCCGGGCTGGAGAGGATCTGCGGGAAGATCTGGTCGTCCGCCGCCAACAGGTTGAAGACCACCGTCGTGTCGTCGGGGGCGTCGACGCTCTCGAGGTTGTAGAGCAGCGACGAGGGACCGTTGTCGGCGGCGATGGCCAGCTGGCGGTCGAAGCTGAACTTGACGTCGGACGAGGTGAGCTTGTTGCCGTTCGCCCAGACGAGGTCGGGCTTGAGGGTGACCGTGTACTGCGTGGGCGAGGTGAACTCGGCGGACACGGCGATGTCGGGCTCGACATCCGGGCTGCCGTACGGGGTGTTCATGAGGAACGGGAAGACCTGATTCTGCACGGCGAATGAACCGTTGTCGTAGGAACCGGCCGGGTCGAGGGTGGTGACCTTGTCCGTGGTGCCGATCGTCAGCGGCGCCGAGCCTGAGTCGGTCGTCGTGGAACCGGAGCTGGAGCAGCCGGCGAGAACAAGTGCCGCGGCGGCGAGACCGGCGGTGACGCCGATATACCGGCCGCGCCTGGTGGATACAAAAGCCATAGTCGAATGCCTCTTCCTCAAGGTGATTTCTTCTGGGGTATTGCTCGCAGATCTGCAGTCAGGCGCAGAAATGCGTTGCTGTGTTCCAAGAATTAGCACACAATGCGCGTTCAGCGACTACTGGAGCGTGCATCTTAATACAGCCGCAATATACCGATTTGTCCTGAAAGCCCGAGGATACGTCAGGATTCTCTGAGGTTGCGGCGCTCGGCCTCGACCCGCACGAGCTCGCGCTGAATGGCGACGTAGACCTCACGATTGGTCGCATCCGCCCGTTGCAGCCGGCCGAGAAGGTCGGCTTTCTGGCGCAGCAGGTCCTTCTCGATGAGCACTGTCGTGATGTCCCGCACGTACCGGGTCACTTCCCGTTCCGCACGCTCGGGCAGCGGGGCCATCGCGAGTTCGGTGACGAGGTTGGCCAGGGGCGCCGGGGTCTCCGCGACCACCGTGGCGAGCCAGTCCGGGGCGGCGGCATGGGGAAGGGCCGTGGCGATGGCGTCGCGCACGACGGCCAGGGAGCTGTTGGTCATTCCGGTCTGCACTGCGCGCTGCACCAGGTCAAGGCCCACCAGGGTCGGATGCTGCAGCATCGCCATCAGCGCGTCCCGTTCGATGCGGGTGACGGGGTCGGCCGGAAGGTCCACGAGCGAGAACTGGTGTTCCCTGGCGGCCGGGGCGGGCTCCCCCGCGCGCCGGGGCTCTGCGGCGGGCGCGGTGCGGGACCTGGACTGGGCCTGGTTGACGGCGCGGGAGACCTCGCCCATGTCCATGCCCAGCATCCTGGACAGTTCGTGCACGTAGCCCGGGCGCATCGACGGATCCCGGATGTCGCTGACGATGGGCGCCGCGGCGCGGAGAGCCGAGACCCTGCCCTCGACGGTGTCCAGGTTGTACTGACCCAGGAGCTGCCGGATCATGAACTCGAACATGGGCTTCTTGGACTCGATGAGGCGGCGCACGGCGTCGTCGCCGCGGTGCAGCCTGAGGTCGCAGGGGTCGAGCCCCTCCGGGGCGACGGCGACGAAGGTCTGCGCGTTGAAGCGCTGCTCTTCGGCGAAGGCGCGCACGGCGGCTTTCTGACCGGCCGCGTCAGGGTCGAAGGTGAAGACGACCTCGCCGACGCCGCTGTCGTCACCGAGCACCCGGCGCAGCACCTTGATGTGGTCGACGCCGAATGAGGTGCCGCAGGTGGCAACGGCTGTCGTGATCCCGGCCAGGTGGCAGGCCATCACGTCGGTGTAGCCCTCGACGACGACGACCTGGTGGTTGCGGGAGATGTCACGCTTGGCCAGGTCGAGGCCGTAGAGCACCTGGGCCTTGTGATACACCGGGGTCTCCGGCGTGTTGAGGTATTTGGGGCCCTTGTCGTCGTCGAGCAGCTTGCGCGCGCCGAAGCCGATGGTCTGTCCGGTGATGTCGCGGATAGGCCAGACCAGCCGGCCGCGGAACCTGTCGTAGATGCCGCGGTCGCCGGCGGAGACCAGGCCGGAGAGGGTGAGTTCCTCCGTGCTGAAACCGCGGCCGCGCAGGTGCTTGGTGAGTTCGTCCCAACTTTTCGGCGCGAAGCCGATGCCGAACCTCTCGGCGGCCTGGGAGTCGAAGCCTCGTTCGCCGAGGAAGTTGCGGCCGACCTGGGCGCCCGGACTGCCGAGCTGTTCGACGAAGAACTCGGCGGCGGCCTGGTTCGCGGCAAGCAGCCTGGCCCGGTTGCCGTGGTCAGGGGCGTTGCCGCCGTCTTCGTAGTGCAGTTCGAAGCCGGCCCGGCCGGCCAGGCGTTCGACGGCCTCGGCGAAACTGACGTGGTCCATTTTCTGCAGGAACGAATAGACGTCGCCGCTCTCCCCGCAGCCGAAGCAGTGGTAGAAACCGACCTGCGGGCGTACGTGGAAACTGGGGCTGCGCTCGTCGTGGAAGGGGCACAGGCCCTTCATCGAACCGACGCCGGCGGATTTGAGACTGACGTAGTCGCTGACGATGTCGGCGATGTTGGTGCGGGCCTTGACCTCTTCGATGTCGCCTTGCCGGATCAGTCCTGCCATGCGTCGACCCTCACGCCCCTCGACAGGTGCAACCGGCGCTGCAGGGCAATGGCGCTCTGGTCGGTGAGGCTCGCTACCTGGTCGACGATCACGCGCTTGCGCGCGGCGTCGTCTGCGGCACCCGCCCAGTCCTCGCGGAACCCGGGGTCGAGGTGTTCGTCGCCGCTGGCCAGCAGGGTGTCGGCGAGGTAGGTGAGGGTCTCGCGTTGCTCGACGTAGAGCGGCTGGCGAACGTGGGTGGACATCACGAAGGCCGCGACGATTCCCTTGAGCACACCGATCTCGGCCTGCACCTCGCGGGGTACCACCACGTGGGCGGAGAAACGGATGAGGTGGCTGTCGGGGTAGGCCGCCCGGGTGGCGGAGACCGCCGCGCCGCTGAACCGGCCGATGAGCTGGCTGGTCAGGTTCTTCAACCGGCCCTGGTCACGCCGCCCGGCGGTCCAGCCGTGCACCCAGACATCGAGGGCGTCGAGCCTGTCGAAGGCGGCGATGAGCTCGTCGTGGCTGAACTGCCCACCGGTCCACTCGTACATCGAGGTGACCAGGGCGGCGTGCTCGCTGCGGCTGCTGAGCAGTTCGACATCGAGGTAGCCGCTGACGACGGCATCCTCGAAGTCGTGCACGGAGTAGGCGATGTCGTCGGAGAGGTCCATGACCTGGGCCTCGACGCAGAGCTGCCGGGTGGGGGCGCCGTCGCGCAGCCACTCGAAGGCGGCCCTGTCGTCTTCGTAGAAACCGAACTTGGCGCGGCCGCTCGGATCGGCCACGGAGGAGTCCGCGGCCCAGGGGTATTTGCAGCTGGCGTCGAGGCTGGCGCGGGTGAGGTTGAGCCCGAAGCTCTCGCCGTTCTCGCCGAACACCTTCGGTTCCAGACGGCTGAGCAGGCGCAGGGTCTGCGCGTTGCCCTCGAAGCCGCCGATGTCGGCGGCCCAGGTGTTGAGGGCCTTTTCGCCGTTGTGGCCGAACGGCGGATGGCCGATGTCGTGGGCGAGGCAGGCGGTGTCGACGATGTCGGGGTCCAGGGCCAGCCGCAGGGCGAGCTCCCGGCCGATCTGGGCCACCTCGAGGGAATGGGTGAGGCGGTTGCGGGCGAAGTCAAGGCCCGCGGCGGGGCTGAGCACCTGGGTCTTGGCCGCGAGGCGGCGCAGGGCACTGGAGTGCAGCAGCCTCGCCCGGTCGCGGGCGAAGTCGCTGCGGCTCGAGTCATGCTCCTCTGGCCGGAACCTGGCTTCGTCGTGAACGCTGTACCCGGTCTGATTAACCACCGCTGGTGTCCCCCTCGCCCTCGGTGAGATTGCTGCGCTCTGCGCCGACGATGTCGCGCGAATCGAGCCAGCGTTCGGGCAACGAGGTCTTCTTGGGGCTGCCGGCACGGCCGCGCTGCCCTTCGGCGCCGATGCCGGGGTACGGCTGGTCCTGGTCCATGGTCGCGAGGAGTTCGTCGAGTTGTTCAAGGGACACGACGGAGGCGAGGCTGGCGCGCAGGTCGCCGCCGACGGGGTAACCCTTGAAGTACCATGCCACGTGCTTGCGCACGTCGCGGCAGGCGCGTTCCTCGCTGTCGAAGAACTCGGTGAGCAGTTCGGCGTGCCGGCGGAACGCGTCCGCGACCTGACCCAGGGTGGGTTCGGCCTTGAGGACGTCGCCGCGGAAGGCCGCCGCGAGGTCGCCGAACAGCCAGGGGCGGCCGAGGCAGCCACGGCCGACGACGACGCCGTCGCAGCCGGTCTCCGCGACCATGCGCAGCGCGTCTGCGGCCGACCAGATGTCGCCGTTCCCGAGTACCGGAACACTCGTGATGGTGTTCTTCAGGGTCTCGATGGCTGACCAGTCGGCGTGGCCGGAGTAGTAGTCGGCGGCGGTGCGGGCGTGCAGCGCGATGGCGGCGACGCCGGCGCCCTCTGCGACCCGGCCGGCTTCGAGGTAGGTGAGGTGGTCGGAGTCGATGCCCTTGCGCATCTTGACGGTGAGCGGAATGGACCCGGCAGCCGTGACGGCCGCTTCGACGATCTCCCGGAACAGGGTGATCTTCCAGGGCAGTGCCGCTCCCCCGCCCTTGCGGGTGACCTTGGGAACCGGGCAGCCGAAGTTGAGGTCGATGTGGTCGGCGCGGTCTTCGGCGACGAGCATGGTGACGGCCTCGGCGACGGTCTTCGGGTCGACGCCGTAGAGCTGGATGGAGCGGGTCTTCTCGCTCTCGTGGTGCCTGATCAGGCGCATCGACTCCGTGGTGCGCTCGACGAGCGCCCGGGAGGTGATCATCTCGCTGACGTACAGGCCGGCACCGTATTCACGGCAGAGCCGGCGGAAGGCGGTGTTGGTGATGCCGGCCATAGGGGCCAGTACCACGGGCACGTCGAGTTCGATGTCACCGATTCGAAGCGGGGACACCAGGTTCTGCGTGGGAGTCGAAGTGTTCATCTCGTCCAATTCTCCCAGACCCGGCCGTGCCGGAACGCCACGCCCGGCCGGCGGTGGAAAACCGCGGGCCGGGCGGGGCTGTGCAGGTCGGTGTTGTACAGGGACGGTGCTGTGCGGGTCGCTCAGATGCCGCAGGAGCCGCCGCCGCAGCATCCACCGGCGTCGTCGGACTGCTCGAGCAGCTGGATGATCGGGCGGGGAGCAGCCGGTGCGTCGGTCACGGTGCTCGTGGTGTTCTCGCTCATACGTTGGTCTCCTCGGGGATCGTGGTTTCTACTTTTTCGCTCTGTACCTGGCGCAGCGCTTGCGCAAAGGTATCAGGGTCCTGGGCGCCGGAGATCCCGTACTTTCCGTCGATCACGAAGAACGGCACCCCCTGGATGCCGTACTCAGCGGCCTGGGCGACGTCGGCCTTGACGGCGGCGAGGTACTCGTTCTCGGTGAGGGAGCGCACCACGTCGGCGCGGTCCAGGCCGACGGTCGCGGCGAGGTCGGCGAGATCCTCGATCCGGCCGACGTGTCCGCCGTCGACGAAGTACGCCTTGAGCAGGCTCTCCTTCATCTCCAGCTGCAGGCCGTGCGCCTTGGCGTAGTGCAGGAGCTCGTGCGCCTTGATGGTGTTGGTCTGGTGCACAGAGTCGTAGTCGTAGTGCAGGCCGACGCTCTCGGCGATGCCGGTGACCCGCTCGAGCATTTCGAGCACCTGCGGCACCGGGATGCCCTTGCGCTCGCTGAGGTAGTCCACGGGGCTGCCGGCGAAGTCGACGGGTGTGTCGGGGGCCAGTTCGAAGGAGTGGTACTCCACCTCGACGTCGTCGCCGTAGGCGGCAACGCCGGCCTCGAACTTGCGTTTGCCGATGTAGCACCAGGGGCACTGCACGTCTGACCAGATGTCTACTTTGATGGTTTCGCTCACGAGAGGGCTAACCCGAGCGGCCCCTCCAGTTATTCCCGGCGACCGAAACGGGTCAGGCGCTGGGCGTGTCCACTGCGCCGCCGTAGCGGCGGTTGCGGGAGGCGTAGAGCTCGATCGCGTGCCACAGGTCGACGCGGGAGAAGTCGGGCCACAGGGTGTCCAGGAACACCATCTCGGCGTACGCGCTCTGCCAGAGCAGGAAGTTGCTGGTGCGCTGCTCCCCCGAGCTGCGCACGAAGAGGTCGACATCGGGCAGCGCCGACGTGTACAGGTGCCGTTGGATGGACTTCTCGGTGATACCGGAGGGCTTCAGCCGGCCGGCGGCGACATCCTCGGCCAGCGCCCGCACGGCATCCGCGATCTCGGTGCGACCGCCGTAGTTGACGCACATGGTGAGGGTGAGCACGTCGTTGCCGGCCGTGAGCTTCTCGGCGAACTGCAGTTCGTTGATCACCGAGGCCCAGAGCTTGGGCTTGCGGCCGGCCCAGCGCACCCGCACGCCCCAGTCGTTGAGCTGGTCGCGGCGGCGGTGCAGCACGTCCCGGTTGAAGCCCATCAGGAAGCGCACCTCGTCTGGAGAGCGCTTCCAGTTCTCGGTGGAGAACGCGTAGACGCTCAGGTGCTTGACGCCGATCTGGATCGCTCCGGCCACCACGTCCAGGAGCGCGGCCTCCCCCGCCTTGTGGCCCTCGACCCTGGACAGGCCGCGGGCGTTGGCCCACCGGCCGTTGCCGTCCATGACGACGGCCACGTGCTCTGGCACGACCTTGGCGGGCAGGGCGGGCGGGTAGATCCCGGTCCAGTCGAGAGGCTTGAACGCGACGGCGTCCTTATGAGTGAACGGGGTGGAACGGAAGGGGTTCGGCGTCATGCGCGCACGTGCTCCAGGGATCGAAGGCCCCGGCCGAGGTGCCACTGCGTGTACGCGGCGACGATCCCGGTGGCCTGGGCCTGGGTGGTGGGTTCTGCGGCCGCGGTGTACGCCCAGTCGCCGGTCAGGAGTGCCCCGAGCAGGGCGATGGTGGCCGGGTCCAGTCGTGGCGAGCCGGGCGGGGCGCAGTTGTCGCAAACGATGCCGCCCACCTGCGCCACGAACGCCGAGTGCGGTCCAGGCGCCCCGCAGCGGGCGCAGTCGTGGAAGCTCGGCGCCCAGCCGGCCATGGAGAGCGAGCGCAGCAGATAGGAGTCCAGGGTGGCACCGGAGCCGTGTTCCCGGCGGGACAGCGACCGGAGGGCGCCGACCAGGAGCAGGTACTGCTGCAGCGAGCCCTCGGACTCGGTGAGTTTGTCCGCGGTCTCGACCATGGCGCTCGCCGCGGTGTAGCTACCGTAGTCCGCGGTGATCTGCGCTCCGTAGGAGGCGATGGATTCGGCCTGGTTGACGATGTCGAGGCTGCGGCCCAGGTAGAGCTGCACGTCGACCACCATGAACGGCTCGAGCCTGGCACCGAACTTGGACGCCGTGCGGCGCACTCCCTTGGCGACGGCGCGCACCTTGCCGTGCTGACGGGTGAGCAGCGTGATGATGCGATCTGCCTCACCCAGCTTGTGGGTGCGCAGCACAACGGCTTCATCACGATAAACGGGCACGGTCAATTCTCCCACCTCTCCGCGGCGGATGCCCGCGCCCGCGCCGTGCCGGCCGTGCACCCGGTGCCGCGCATGGTAGATGTTGAGGGTGCCATCGCCCCTTTTCGCCATCCCGCTCTGGACCGACCTCGTCGCCGTCGCCATCGGCGCCATCCAGGGCGCGATGTTCGCCGGCAGGTTCACCGACCGCAGGATGGACCTCCTCGGCATCTCGATCATCGGTATCACCGTCGGCCTGGGCGGCGGCCTGCTCCGCGACATCCTGCTCGGCGGGGTGCCGGCGGCGCTGCTGAGCAACTGGTACCTGCCCGTCGCCGCGGCCTTCGCCCTGCTGGGGATGCTGTTGCAGAGCCTGTTCAACCGGCTCGGTCCGCTCATCATCACCCTGGACGCCGTGACCATCGGCCTGTTCGGCGTGATCGGCACCACCAAGGCGCTCGCTGCCGGGCTGCCGGAGATCCCCGCCCTGTTCGTGGGAGTGGTCTCCGCCGTCGGCGGGTCGGTGCTGCGCGACATGATGCTCAATGTGCCGATCGCCGTGATGCACGTGGGCTCGCTGTACGCCGTGGCCGCGCTCGTCGGCTGCGGGCTGCTCGTGGTGCTGGTGCTGCTCGAGGTGCAGATCACCGTTGCCGCGGTCATCTGCGTGGTCGCCACCACCGTGATCAGGGTCCTCGCGGCCCGCTTCGGCTGGAGCCTGCCCCAACAACGGGCCCTCGGCAGTTGGCCGCACTGGCGTCGCCGCGGCGCGATTCCCCCGTTCCGCGCGTGGAAACGGCTGCGCCGCACCGCCGCCGCGGATCCCGCGACTGGCGAGGACATCAGTCTTTCCTGAGGATTTATCACCCAGCGCTGTTTTGGCCTCGCCTTTCCCGGAATCTGGGGTCAGTATTGGGGTACAACCACGTCGCAGGGAGGTACTCCATGAAACGATTCGAGGGCACTGCGCCCGACCTGTTGCCCGTCTTGTCACGGGGCAAACACAAGAGCCCACGTAGCGGTGCCTGCTTCATGGAATTCGCCTCGCACCTGTCCGGCGAAGCCTGGAGCGACCACCCTGCGTGCACGCATCCCGTGCTCGCCTCGCTGGCGCGCATGGTGAACGACTGCACATCGGATGACGCCCGGTCGCGCCTGATGATGCTGATCCCCTCCGTGATCGGTTTGCGCGGTGACGACCCCCGGGTGCGCCTCGTGGTAGCCCTCCGGGCTGCCACGGCCGGCCTGCCGGTGGTCAGCGCCGACCATCAGCGGGCTCTGGCCGTCGGCATCCTCAACTGCCAGCGGCACCTGTCCCGGCCCTACGAGGGCAGCATCATCGATGTGTCCGACCAGGTGCGCGACGCTTTCGACAGGGCGCCGCAGACCGAGCGCTGGGCGCGCGAGTTCATGGGGTCGGTGGGTTCCTGGTCGCGGACCAGGTTCACCGACCGCACCGCGGAGTCGATCATCCGCATTTCGGTGCAGGGCATCGCCGAGGCGTGCATCCCCGACACCGATGAGCGACTCTACGACTTGCTGTCGGGGGCGATCGAGGACTGCACGAAGGTGCTCGGGGCTCCTGAGGGCGAGCCTGTGGTGATGCCGCAGCCGCTCAGCCCGGAGGCCGCCCGGCGGGCACTTCGGGTCTGACCCGAAAGAAATCCGAGCAGACAGACAAACGTCCCCGGCGCATCAGCGCCGGGGACGTTCGTCGTACTAGACAGCCGCCAGTTCGCGATCGACGCTTTCGGCGCGGATGCCGCGGTTGACCGCCGACACCACGGCCTTCAGCGACGCCGTCGAGATGTCCGGGTCGATGCCGACGCCCCAGAACCGCTTGCCGTTCACGTCGAGTTCGACGTAGGACGCGGCCGTGGCGTCGCCGCCGGCGGACATGGCGTGCTCGACGTAGTCGTAGAGCGTGATAGCGATACCGCGCTCGGCCATGATGCCCAGGAACGCCGCGATCGGGCCGTTGCCGGTCGCTGTCGCACCGGCGACGGTGTCGGAATCGCGCAGGTCGACGGTGAGGTTGACGACGCCGGCGAGGTCGCTGGAGGTGCGGGTGGAGAAGAGCTCGAACCGGCCCCACTTCGCATCCGGGTTGGTGTGGGTGGCGGGCAGGTACTCGTCGTTGAAGATGTCCCAGATCTGCTCGCTGGTGACCTCTCCGCCGTCGGCGTCGGTCTTGGCCTGCACAACACCGGAGAACTCGATCTGCAACTTGCGCGGCAGGTCGAGGTGGTGGTCGGTCTTGAGCAGGTAGGCGACGCCGCCCTTGCCCGACTGGGAGTTGACCCTGATGACGGCCTCGTAGCTACGGCCCAGGTCCTTCGGGTCGATCGGCAGGTACGGCACGGCCCAGACCAGGTCGTCGACGCTCTGTCCCGTCTCGGCGGCCTCGACGGCCATGGCCTCGAAACCCTTCTTGATGGCGTCCTGGTGTGAACCGCTGAAGGCGGTGAAGACCAGGTCACCGGCCCAGGGGCTGCGCTCGGGAACGGGCAGTTGGTTGCAGTACTCCGCTGTGCGCTTTACCTCGTCGATGTTGCCGAAGTCGATCTGCGGGTCGATTCCCTGCGTGAACAGGTTGATGCCCAGGGCGACGAGGTCCACGTTGCCGGTGCGCTCGCCGTTGCCGAAGAGGCAGCCCTCGATGCGGTCGGCGCCGGCCAGGTAGCCCAGCTCGGCGGCCGCGATCGCGGTGCCGCGGTCGTTGTGCGGGTGCAGCGACAGGATGACGTTCTCACGGTGGGCCAGGTGCCGGCTCATCCACTCGATGGAGTCGGCGTAGACGTTGGGCGTGGCCATCTCGACGGTAGCGGGCAGGTTGACGATGACCTTGCGCTCCGGTGTGGGCTCGAAGATCTCGATGACCTGATTGGTGATGTCGACGGCGAATTCCAGCTCGGTGCCGGTGAAGCTCTCCGGCGAGTACTCGTAGTACACGGTGGTGCCGGGAACCGTGGCTTCGAGTGCGCGGCAGGTGCGGGCTCCGAATAGGGCCAGATCGATGATGCCCTGCTTGTCCTCACGGAACACGACCTCACGCTGCAGCACGCTGGTGGAGTTGTAGAGGTGCACGATGGCCTGCTTGGCGCCCTGGATGGACTCGTAGGTGCGGCGGATCAGGTGTTCGCGCGCCTGGGTGAGCACCTGGATGGTGACGTCGTCCGGGATGGCGCCGTCGTCGATGAGGCTGCGCACGAAGTCGAAATCGGTCTGGCTTGCCGACGGGAAGCCGACCTCGATCTCCTTGTAGCCCATCCGCACCAGCAGGTCGAACATGATGCGCTTGCGCTCGGGGCTCATCGGGTCGATGAGCGCCTGGTTGCCGTCGCGCAGGTCGACGGCACACCAGCGCGGGGCCTCGGTGATGCGGTTGGACGGCCAGGTTCGGTCTGGCAGGTCTACCGTGAACTGGTCTTGGTAGGGGCGGTACTTGTGTACCGGCATGGCCGATGCGGCCTGATTGTTCTTCATTGTCTGGTGTCTCCTCGCGAGTGGTGGTCAGCCGACGACGAACTCCGCGACGAGTGAGGCCTCAGATTAGGACTCGTCGCGGCAGCTAAGGAGGAGCAGACCGAACAGCACACAAAAAGGGTAGCACCGATTTGCGCTCCGGTCCCGTGAAAGTCCTCAGACCGCGGCGAGGGCGCTCACCGGCGGCACCGACACCGCCCGGCGCGCCGGCACTATCGTGGCGGCCACCGCCAGCACGGCAGTCCCGGCCGCACACAGCACCACCAGCAGCCACGGCACGACGGGAGCGACGAGGCCGCCGCCGGTCACCGACCCGAACAGTGACTGGGCGGCGGCCCAGCCGTAGAGCACGCCGAGTGCGAGGCCCAGTGCCACGGCGGCGACGGTCATCTGCAGGCTCTCGGCGAGGATCATGCCGCGCACCTGGGCGCCGGTGAACCCCAGCGCCCGGAGCAACCCGATCTCCCGGGAGCGCTGGAGCACGCTGAGCGCCAGGTTGTTGACCATGCCGACGGCGGCGATCAGGGCGCTGAAGCCGACCAGGACCGAGATCACCGCGAGGCTGGTTGAGACCGTCTCGCTGATCGCCTGCCGCACGGCCGGATCTTCCATGGTGGTGGCCATCATCCGTTCGAAGGTGGCGCCGGCCACCGCGAACATGGTGATGAGCGTGACCCCGATGACCACACCGATCGTGGCCCGGGAGCTTCGCTCCGGGTGCTGCTGCGCGACCGCGGCGGCGAGGCGGGCCGGCGCGCTGCCGCCCAGCAAGCGGCCGACCAGGCCGAGGAGGGGCGGCATGATCAGGTGCGATCCGAGGATGAGCCCGCTGAACGAGAGGATGCCGCCGATGAGGCCGAGGAACACGCCCTCCGCGGCCAACTGGCCCACCACGACGCCCCCGGCCAGGAACAGCAGGCCGATGCCCACCAGCAGGACCGCGATGGTGGTGCGGGCCGGGCGCCCGGTCGTTTCGTCGAGGGAGCGTTCCTGGGCGGCCCCGACGGCCTGCATCGGGCTGACCGTGAGCACACGGCGCGACCCGACCCAGGCGGCACTCCAGGTGGACAAAACGACGACCGCCACCGGCAGGAGCAGGAGGGGTTCGATGAGGACGTAGGCCCCATCGGGCAGCACCTCGGTGAGGATTAGGAGGCGGAGCCCGCCGATGCTGAGCAGGGTTCCGGCCACGGCGCCGGCGGCGGCGCCGATTGCGCCCACCGTGAGGCCGTCGCGGGCCACGGCCCGCCGCTGGTCGCGCGCGCTGGACCCGATCAGGCGCATCAGGGCGATGGTGCGGGTGCGGCCGGCGATGATCGTCGCGACGGTGTTCGTGGTGACGATGGAGCTCACGTAGACGGCGATCGTGATGAACAGGAAGGCGACGATCGACAGCGCGGTGCGCACGGCGCCGATGCCGGACGCGTCGCCGGCGCCGACGACAGTGGCGATGATGCTCGTGATCTGCAGAAGGACCACGCCGAACGCCGACGCGAGCGCCGCCACCAGCAGGCTCGCGCCGCGGCCGGCGACCCGGATGCGGCCGCTCATGCGCGCTGCTCCATGCCGAGCATGATGCGGGAGATCTCATCGGCGGAGGAGCGGCCCAGGTCGTCGACGACCCTGCCGTCGGCGAGGAACAGGATCCGGTCGGCGTAGCTCGCCGCCACGGGATCGTGCGTGACCATGGCGATGCTCTGCCCGTACCCCGTGCTCGCGGCCTTGAGCAGGGTCAGCACCTCCCGGCCGGTCCGGGAATCGAGATTCCCGGTGGGCTCGTCGGCGAAGACCAGCTCCGGCCGGGTGGCCAGGGCCCTGGCGATGGCGACGCGCTGCTGCTGCCCGCCGGAGAGTTCATGGGGGCGGTGCGCCAGTCTGTCGCCCAGACCGAGGGACTCGATCAGCTGGTCGATCCAGCCTCTTTCCGCGGCGTTCGGCTTCCGGCCGTCCAGGGCGAACGGCAGCAGGATGTTGCCGCGCACGTCGAGGGTGGGCACGAGGTTGAAGGCCTGGAAGATGAAGCCGATCCGGCGGCGGCGCAGCACGGTGAGTGCGGCATCCCCCAGGCCGGTGATCTCGGTGTCGGCGAGCCAGACCCGCCCGGTCGTTGCGGTGTCCAGGCCCGCCATGATGTGCATCAGGGTGGACTTGCCGGAGCCACTGGGGCCCATGATGGCGGTGAACTGGCCGCGCCGGATGCCGATCGACACGTCGTCCAGTGCCGTTACCGCGGTGGTGGCGGATCCGTAGCTCTTGTTGAGGGAAGCGACCCGGGCCGCGAGGCCACGCTCCCCAGCAGAGGAGTCCGAAGCGGAGGGGTCAGAAGGTGTGTTGTCCATACCTCCAACGGTAGGAATCCGGCCCCGGCTGCCGCGTCGTGCTGGGGAGGGATCGTGACCGACTGGCGGATGATTCGAGTCCGGCCAGGCTCATCCGCTCGTCAGGTCGTCAGGCGGTGCTGGAAGGCGTAGACGACGAGCTGCACCCTGTCGCGGAGCGAGAGCTTGGCCAGGATGCGACTGATGTGGGTCTTGACGGTGGCCTCGCTGAGGAACTCTCCCGCGGCGATCTCGGCGTTGCTGAGGCCCAGGGCGGCGAGGGCGAAGATGTCACGTTCGCGGCTGGTCAGGGTGCCGAAGGCCGCGGGTTCCTCCTGCACCGGCGCCGGGGCATCGAAATGGGCGAAGAGTTCGCGGGTGGCCGAGGCCGCGATCACGGCGCTCCCCGCGTGCACGGTGCGGATCGCCGCCAGGAGGAATTCCGGGTCGGCGTCCTTGAGCAGGAACCCGCTCGCGCCACCGCGGATGGCGCGGCCGGCGCTCTCGTCGAGTTCGAAGGTGGTGAGCACCACGATGCGCGGGGGCGGGGTGCCGGCGGCCTCGGCCTCGGCGATGATCGCCGTGGTGGCGTCGATGCCGTCCATCACGGGCATCCTGATGTCCATCAGGATCACGTCGGGGTGCACGGCGGCGGCCATGGTGACCCCGGCGGCGCCGTTGCCGGCCTCCCCCACGAACTCCAGGTCGGCCTGCGAGGACACCAGCATGCGGATGCCGGCCCGAAAGAGAGCCTGGTCGTCGACGAGGGCGACGCGGATCCGCGGGGCGTCGGCCTGAGGAACCTCGCTCATGGCTGCTCTCCCATCAGGCTCGCGGCGGCGGGACGCACCAGGGCGTTGGTGGTGATGGCCGGCAGCCGGGCCGCCACGATGAATCGACCGCCGATGGACTCTGCGGCCAGGGAACCGCCGGCGAGGAGGGCTCGTTCACGCATGCCGGGCAGGCCGTGGCCGATCTCACCGGCCTGATCCGACTGATCGGTCAGCGGGGTCGTGCTCACTGCGTTGTCAATCGTCACCGCGACCCATCCGTCCGTCCACGCGAGGCTCAAATATACCGCCCGACCTGCGTCTCCGTGGCGGAGGGCGTTGGTGAGCGCCTCCTGCACGATGCGATAGACCGCCAGTTGGGCGCCGGAACCGAGGGTGGTGGGGGTGCCCGTCGTCGTCCACTCGATGTCGAGGCCGGTGCTGCGCATCTGGGCCACCAGTCGATCGAGGTCGGCGAGCACCGGCTGCGGTCCGGCGGCGTCGTCCTGGCGCAGTCGCGTGAGCAGGATTCGGACATCGCCGAGGGCATCCCTGGCGGTGGTGGAGATGGTGCTCAGGGCGAGGTCGACGGCCTCAGGGTTCTGGGCGCGGGCGTACCTGGCGCCGTCGGCCTGCGCGATCACCACCGCCAGCGAGTGGGCGACCACGTCGTGCATGTCACGGGCGATGCGGTTGCGTTCCTGCTCGACGACCACACTGCGCTGTGCCAGCCGTTGTTCTTCCACGGCTTTGGATTGGCTGAGCCGGCCGTCCCTGGCGGTATGCCAGGTGCGCATGAGCAGACCGAGGGTCCAGGAGAGGCCGAGCACGGCCAGACTGGCGATGAAGATGGCGACCAGCGACCAGACGATGTCGGCGATGTCGGCCTGCGTCATCGTCGCGTCCAGGGACGTCACCCCGCGGAGGACGATGCTGAGATAGCCGGCGGCCAGCAAGGCGCCAACACCGACCGACACCAGGCCGGCCCAGCGCACGAACCTGTCCGCGTATGCCGCCGTGGCGTACAACACGGCGAGGATAGCGACATCGGTGCCGAGCACCGGCAAACCGCCGAGCATCTGGATCAGGGCGGTGACCCAGGCCACCGTCAGCGCCAGGGCCGGGGACAGTCTGCGCACCGCGAGTGCCGCAGTGAGGCCGATGAGCACGGCGAGAGACAGCAGGCTGCTGCGCGGGTCGAACAGGATGCCGACAAGCCCGAATGCTCCCGCGATACCCAGGTCGATGGCGAGGGTGCGCCTGGAGAGCGGGCGGAAGCCCTTGCGTCCCTCGAACAGGGCCGGACCGGTCAGCCAGGCCGAGGAGGTCGGGCTCATCAGCCAGGTCTCCGCCGTGAGGTCATCGACGGAGTCTGTGGCCGGGCGACGGTCCGCGCGAGCGCGCAGCACCAGCGCGCCCACCCAGCCGCCGACCAGAACCGCGGTGGCCAGGAATCCTTCGGTGAGCCGGAAGCCGAGCAGCGCGAAGAATCGGAGCATCCCGTCCAAACCGTTCTGGCCGGGGACGTACACCGACAGCAGCAACATGCACGTGATGAGCCCACTAAGGAGCAGCCCGAGGCCGAGCGCTACGAACCGCACGGCCGGTTTCCCGGCCAGGCCGACGCCCCAGGTGACGAGGCATCCGCTGACGAACAGAAGTGCCAGGGTGGCAGGGTCACCGGCGGGATCGCCGGTGGCCACTGCCATCGCCCCGACGATCCCCACAGCGGAGACCACAAGTGCCGCGATCGGGACGAGCCTCGAGAGGGCGACGGCGATCGCGAAGAACCAGACCACGAAGAGTGACGACGGGGAGCCGAAGGCGAGTGCTGCGCTCCCCCAGGCGAGGGCGATCACGGCTCCGAGGGAGGGTTCGAGGGCCCACCGGTACGGCGCCATGCGCGTGAAGAAGCCCTGAGCAGCCATTACCCCAGCGTAGGGCTCAGTGCTGCGCGCCCCCTCGCTCCGGGGGCGAGATCATCCTGGGGCCGGGTGAATTCATCCCAGCGATGTAGCCGATCAGGTCAGGTCAGGCTCCGCACGAAGGCCGCGGCCTGTCGCATCGTGAGAGTGGGCAGGTAGGCCCGCGCCAGGGCGACACCGATTGCCGGCAACGCCACGGGGTCGGGGTAGGCCAGGAACAACGCGTGGAACTCGGGCTGGAACTTGCGCTTGAACACGAAGAGCGACCGGAATCCATAAACCGGCTCGAGGGAACGGCCGATGAAATCGAGCATCCGTTCGGCCACGCTGCCGCCCTCTCGGGTGGCCGGGAGCGTCTCGGCTCTGGCCAAGGGCGCCGCCGACAGGCTGAGGAATTCGACCGTCGGATCGGCCTTGAGCAGGGCTGCGGTCTCGCTGATCAGGAACTCCATGACTCCGTTCATGGTGCCGGAGCGCCGGCGCATGAAATCGAGGGTCCAGCCGATCACGGCACCGTCGCGGTAGCTCGGCAGCCAGCTGGTGACCGCCAGGATCCGCTCGTGTGCGTCGATCGCCAGCATCAGGCGCACTTCCGGGTCACGCAGTTCGTCGAGTCCGCCCAGGGTGAAGCCGAGTTCCGGCAGGCCCTTCTCCTGCACCCACTGTTCGGAGATCTCCGCGATCTGCGCACTCTGCCAGAGCGGGAGTGCCCGGTGAGACGTCCAGACCGCGCGGATCCCCAGTTTGTGGGCCCGGTTGACCGAGGAACGGATGTCCTGCCACTTCCTGCCGGTGGTGGCCCAGTCATGCGGGCGAAGCACGGTCTCCTCCCCCACAGCCATCGTCTGCCACCCCATCCGCTCGAACACCGGTCGCCAGGGATCGTGCAGCGAATAGAACACCGGGACCCAGCCATGGTCGTCGCACATTCGGGCGAACGCAGCCACAATGGCCGATGCCCGGGCATGCTCTGCGGCCGGATCCACACCGATCGGCTCCGCAACCGTGATGGCCACGCCATTGACGACTCGGTACGCGACGGCCGCCGAGCGTGCCGGACTTCCGGGATCGGTGAACCACAGCGATGTACCTTCCCAGGTCGCCATGTGCGCGAGCGATCCGCCACCGCCCGCGAGCAGCAGTCTCCGCACGCGCGCCTGGTCCTCCGGCCGCGCGCCGACGGCGCCGGTGCGTAGCGCCAGGATCGCACCGCCGATGACCAGCAGCCAGAAGGCCGGGCCGACCCACTGGTAGAGCGCGACCGTCGGCGGGTCGCCGGGCAGGAAGGAGAGTCGCTCCAACCGCAGGAACCCGACCGGGATGAAACGCTCGGGCAGATCGGTCACGAGATCCAGCAGCGTCACGGCGGGCCTGAAGTGATCGCGTAGTAGCCATCCGAGCCCCAGGTACAGCACCGAGAGGCCCAGGAGCCCCCCGCCGGTGATCAGCGCGAAGCGTCGGAGGCATCCCGGCCGGGTGCGAACGGGAAAATGCCGCAGGGTCAGGGCGATCGCAATCGCTGTGCCCGCTGGGACGAGTACCGACACGACCAGCACCACCGCGACCTCCCAGTACTGGCCGGACCGCCACTGGAATGAGTACGGCTGCCCGGAGACGGGGAGCAGCCCGTAATACCAGGCGCCGAGGCAGGCCATCCCGGTGTTCACGACGATCGCCAGCCACGCAGCGAAGCGACGGCCCCTGCTGAGCCCATACGCGGCGACGAGGAGCGCGATCAGGGGCAGCAGACTGACCAGGATGGGCCCGACCCCACCGACTCGCTCGAGGGTCAGTTCGTGAACACATTGCCGGGTGATATTCCGGAGCAGGCAGCGGTCGACCACGTCGTTGGCCGACGGCACCTCCTGGGTGAGCAGCAGCCCGAGTGGGGCCAGGATGCCGAACCGGCCACCGGAGACGACCGTCACAACTGGGCCGACAGCCAGGACAGCGACAATCGCACCGATCAGGGTGCGGGTCTCGTGGTCGGAACTTCGCCGCCAGGCCGCTTCGCGCCGCCGGGGACGCAGTGCGACACCGAGGACCAGGCCGGCGAGGACGGCCAACAGGCGATAGAGGTCGGTGGGTTGGCCGGAGTACAGCAGAAAAACAAACGTGGCGGCCAGGGTGAGCACCCGGATGCGCCGCCGCCAGAGTGGTCCGGCGAACCCGCTCGCGGCCATGATCGCACCCAGGATCGGGGTGAACGGATCGAGTGCCCAAAGTTCGCGCACGCCGCGGGACCAGAGCTCACCCCCGGCGACACCGAGGTCCTGCAGAACCAGCCCGAGGCCGGTTCCGATGACGGCCGTCACGCCGAAGGCCAACACAGTTCGCCCGGTGCCGAGCAGCCGCTCAGCGGCGCCCAGGAGCACCAGCGCACCGAGAACCGCCAGCACCAGTTCAGCGGCGTTGTCGACCAGAAAAACCGAGGTGAGCGGCGACCACCAGTGGCCCAGGCCGATGGCGGAGTGGTAGCCCGTGCCGAACAGCAGCCGAGTCCCGGAAGAGGGGCCGGTCAGCGGTCCCGTGACCACGGCGGTGATGAGAAGCAGCCCGGCGACGGCCACCGAAAACGGCGCACGGTGAACTTGGCGGCCCAGCCGGCGCATCCGCATCGGCTGCGGACCGCTCATCAGGTGCCCGGCAATCCGGTGCTGACCGCGATCAGCGGGAGGGCCTGGGTCCAGGCGTACTGCACAGTGTGCCAGTCGTGGGCGGTGCCAGGAGAGACGAGGAGGTGGGTGTTCGCCCCCGCTGTGTGGGCGGCCGCAACCACGGCTTGAGCCCAGGGCAGGTACCTGGTGTCGTCGCCGCCGACGGCCACGATGACGGTGAGGTTCGCGTACGGTGCGTGCGTGCCGAGTACGGCGACGGGAGCCGCGGCCGCGTAGGCCGCGGCGTCACCGGCGAAGCCCGCCGTGATGGTGTGGGGGACGCTTCCGTTCTGGGGGGCGAGTTCTCCCGAGATATCGAGCACGGTGCCATAGATCTCGGGGTGTGCGGCACCGAGCTGGATCGAGCACGTTCCACCCTGGGAGAACCCGGCGATGGCCCAGCTGTCGGGACCGGCGGCGACGTGAAGGTGGGACCTGATCCACTTCGGTACGTCGACGGTGAGGTAGCTCGCGGAGTTTCCAAGGTCCGAGTCCACGCACATCGGGTTGAGGTCGGGAGCACCGAGCTGGTCCGGCACCACGACGATGGGGGCGACACCGCCTTGCCCAGCCGCGTAGCTGTCGAGAATCGTGGCCAGGTGGCCGGCAGTGAAGACGTCGGCGGGGCTGCCGGGTTGGCCGGACAACATCTCCACCACCGGCAGGTCAGGTGGATTGGCCCGTCGCGCTGCTGGCGGCAGGTAGACCAGGGCCGAGCGCGCCGGGAACCCGGATGTCGTTGCGGGGATCGTCACGGTGCCGACCACGCCTGTCACGGAATCCGGCGACGACGCCGTCGCAGCGGCGAGCGAGTCGTAGGTCGGCAGGCCCAGCGCGGTGCGGACGGTGGTGAACTGACCGAAATCGGCGTTGACGCCGCCGGCGGCGGAGAGCAACAGCAGCGGAACGGCGACGATGGCGACGATCCTGCGCCAGCGAGTGCCGGCGACGATGATGACACCGACAAGGGCGAGAGCAGCGCAGCAGCCGGTCGCCCAGAGTCTGGTGGTGGTGCTCAAAGACACTCCGAAGAGATCCCAGACGTCGCTCACCAGCCAGGAAATCATCCAGCCGACAGCGGCGCCGCCGAGAACGGCGGTGAGGCTGGCCACGACCAGCGGGGATCGGTACCGTCGGACCGATAGAGCGATCAGAACGGCTGCTGTGACCCCGTAGAGCACGTACAGAAGCGGACCACCGACGATGCTGATGTCCAGAATTGCGCTCACGAATGGCCTCCGGATCCACTGTGGCACCGCGGCACCAGACTGCGGACACGAACAGAGCGTTCTGAACGAGGTTTCAGGCCAGCCCGGCACGATCATCGGCTGGCTCACGGGCCATCGTCAGTTGGAGCTCAGCGGGCGCCCAGATCCGCCATCAGCTGATGAAGTCGAGGCGCGGGGATCCCGTGGCGACGGGCTCTGCGCAACAGAGCTCCGCCGATCGCGTCGAGCTCGTTGGGCCCGCCAGTGTCTAGGTCGTTCTGCAGCGACGAGCGCATGGCCGGCGGCAGGCCGGCGAGGGATCCGGCCAGCTGAGCGGCGTCCGTGGGCACACCGTCCACGCTCGCCACCTGGGCCACTTCGGCCAGGAGCGCGGCTGTCAGTGCAGCGTCACGTTCGAGGGCGGCGCCGATCGGCAATCGCCAGTGCGAGGTGAGCAGGGCCATTGGGGCGAGGAAGCGCAGTTTGGCCCAGAGCACCTCCTCGTCGGTGCCGCCCACCGTCACGTCCAGTCCGGCCTCACGCCAGGCTGCGGTGATGGCGGAATCGGCGGCGTGGCCTGGCACGGTGAGTCTAAGGAACGGGCTGCGGTGGTCGATCTCGGTGGGGCTGAGCCTCGTCGATTCCACGGCGACCGAGGCGCCGGCCACGAGGGATCCAGGCACGTTGCCGTGGAGCGACTCCAGGTGTTCGATTCCGTTCAGCAGGGAGAACACCTCACCGGGCTGCGCACGCGCGAGTGAGCCGCTCACAGCGGGCAGCGCGAACGCCTTGGTGGCGAGGATGACATTGGCGCCGACCGGGATCTCTGTCACCGCCGTCAGCATCTCCACTCCGTCGTCGAAGTGCCGGCTGTGGATGGTGAGACCGTGCGCGGCGATGGCGCGGGCGGTCTCCGGCCTGGCGACGGCCACGACCTCATGACCGGCACGGTGCAGCAGTGCGCCGATCAGACCGCCGACGGCGCCGGCCCCCACGATGGCGATGACCGGCTCAGACATTTGTGACCTGCGACATGGTGGCTCCCTCGCCTGTGGCTCCTGGACTCGGATTGACCGGGCCCGACTCTATTGTCACAAAGACCGCCTTGTGCCAGAAAACGCTGCACAGCCACCTGGCGGGCTTAGGGTGTGGGAATGCCCGATTCCACCGCTGCTGCCCTCGCGGGCCTCGCCGACGAACGATTCGTCTCTCTCACCACCTTCCGCCGCACGGGCGAACCCGTGTCCACCCCGGTGTGGATCGCCGCCGATGGTGCTGACTTGATCGTCACGACCCCGAAGGAGAGCGGCAAGGTCAAGCGCCTGCGCAACGACTCTCGGGTGCAGCTGCGTCCGTGTTCCCGAACCGGGTCGGTGCGGGATGGCGCCGTCGTGGTGGAAGCGAACGCAATCATCGTCGACGACGATCGGAGTCGTGCCCTGCTCACGCAGGTGTTCGGCAGGAAGTACCGCGCTGAATACCGGATCTTCCTGTTCATCGAACGCCTCGGCCGCTCCGGCTCGAAGCAGCGCGTGCTGCTGCGAATCAACACTGGAAGCACGCCGGCGGGCTGACCACTAGACAGGCCCCATCCCGCTGGTCGCGCCCACTTCGCTGGTCGAGCTTGTCGACGCCGTGCTGAGCCTGTCGAAGTAGACCCCGTGACGTGCTGGTCACTCGGATCACTCGGTGTGTGGTGGTCTCCGCGACCGCGGGTCATGCGCCCGATGCTGGTTGAGTTTCCGCCAGGTGCGGCTCGGGTCGAGCCAGGCTGGTGCCTTGACCTCGGGCATGCCCAAAACCATCCGGATCTGCCACCCACCGGTGCTGAGGGTGTGGTGGTGGTACCAACACAGCAGCACCCCGTTGGAGACATCGGTGGGCCCGCCGTCCTGCCAGGACGTCACATGGTGGACTTCGGTCCACTGCGGCGGGCAGTCACAGCCCGGGATGACGCAGCCACCATCGCGGGCCGTGATGGCCTTGCGCTGCAGCGCTGTGAAGCAGCGTACTTTGTCGCCGAGGGCGAGGACGGCGCCGTTGCCGCCGAAGAAGATCGGCCGGTACCCGCCGTTGTCGATCATCTGGTTGATCGTGGTCATCGAGATCGGCCCCTCCACCCCGTCGATCCACCCCACCCCGACCCCGGCGAGGAGGTCCGTGGCGCTCACGTGAACCATCACCGTGGGCGGCATGCCGCCCATGGTCGGGGTGTGGGGGTCTTGGGCGACCTGGGTGAGGATCCCGCGGAGGATGTCGGCGCGCTTTTCCCCGCCGGTGCGCTCGTCGATGACCTCACCGGGCACGAGTTCACCGGCCTCGATGCGCTGCTGGTCCTCCGCGGAGGGGAACGCGGGGGCGGAGCGGGCGGACTGGAAGGTGTTGAACACGCCCTGCATGATGCCTTTCAGTTCCGGCGTCACCGCGCCGCGCAGGGGGTGGAGGCCGTTGGTGAGTGTGCCGAAGGAGAACGTCGACTTCGCTTCGAGGACTGCTTCGTTGGGGGCGGCGCCGTCGGGGTTGAGGAACGCTTGCCACTGCAGGGCCATGGCGTGCAGAGAATCGACGGAGTAGACGGACCCGTCCGAGTCGCCCAGTCGTGCCACCGGGCCGGTGAACACCGCGTCGGAGTCGCTGCCATCCGGGTCGTCGCCGGGGCCGGGAATGCGGCCGAACACCGACCCGGTTGCACTTTCGACCAGGGCCGCTTCACAGCCGTGCACGTCATCCTGGTTCGCATCAAACCGGCCATGAACCGTGTAGTCGGCCAGACCCTTCACAATGATCTCCGCCGCATCAACACCCAGCTCACCCGCCTGCAGTGCCGCAGTGACCACCGGGAACACTGGCTCCAACACCCTGTCGCCGAGCACCCGCGGGCAGACCTTGTCGCCCAGCGCTACCCGCCGCTTCATCTCCGGCACCGACGCGCCCGTCAACCGGGTGAGGAGGTCGTTCGCGTGCGAGCAGCCCAACCTCCACGCCAGGGAGTCGGTGCCCAGGAACCGCCGCGACCGGTACCCCACCACGGTCGCCGTCGCCACCCGGGCCGCGTCCACCGGCCGGCCGGTGCGCTCCACCATCTGAGTAAGCGCCACCACCTCAGGGTCGCTCAAACCCTCCACGTCGATGGACTCCATCAGGTCTTGGAACTGCCGAGCAAGCCCATCAATGGCCTTCAACTTCTCGCCGAACGCCCCGGCCAGCACCCTCTGCACTCCAGGCAGCTCGGACGGGTCCCGCCACTGCGGCCGCTTGTCGCCCGGGGCGCGGCGGGCCCCGCCGCCAGCGGGCGTGCCAGCCGGCGCAACCCGGGCCGGGCCGGCAAGGCTCGTGTTCCAATCACACGGCGCATCCGCACCGGGAGTGTCTCCCGCTGCTGCTGTGGAACCACCTGCCAGGTCTTCGTCCATACCTTCATTCTCCCACGAATGAGAGGCTAATGCGAGGATATCTCATGTTATCCACAGGGCAATCTCGCGGATTTATCCGGCTGGACCCAGCGGAGGGCGACGCACGTTTAATAGGAAATAGGCCGCAAATTAGGACGTTATGGCCGATTCCGTCCTCATAAACTCACTATCTCCTCATAAAGTCACTATCTCCTCAGAACGTGACTTCGACTAATACCCAGCTGCTCTGAGGCCGGGTCGCCGGGTCTCGACAGGCTCGACCAGCGCGGGGTGCGTTCTCGAGGCCGAGTAGCGGGGTCTCGACAGGCTCGACCAACGGATGGGCGCGTTTTGAGGCCGGGTTACGGGGTCTCGACAAGCTCGACCATCGCATGCCGGCGCTCTGGAGGCCGGGTCGCGGGGTCTGCACAGGCTCGACCGACCGACGTGGCGCGGGGCCACATCGGGGCGGGGTCTACTGGCTAGAAGCCGAGGCGGCCGAGCTGCTTCGGGTCGCGCTGCCATTCCTTGGCGACCTTCACCCGCAACGACAGGAACACTCGCTTGCCGATGAGCGGTTCGATCTGCTTGCGGGCGCGCATGCCGACATCCTTGAGCCGGCTGCCCGACTTGCCGATGATGATGCCCTTCTGGCTGTCCCGTTCCACGAACAGGTTCGCGTAGATCTCCACGAGCTCCTGGTCGTCACGCTCGATGATGTCGTCGATCGTGACGGCGATCGAGTGCGGCAGCTCGTCGGTCACACCCTCGAGGGCGGCCTCACGGATGTACTCGGAGATCCTGGATTCCAGGCTCTCGTCGGTGACGGCATCCGCCGGGTACAGCGGCGCGTCGCTGAGCGGCAGCAGGCGCAGCAGTTCGCTGCTGAGCACGTCGAGCTGGATGCGGCTGGTCGCGGAGATCGGCACGATGGCCTCCCAGTCGCGCAGCTGCGACACCGCGAGGAGCTGGTTGGCCACGCTGGTCTTGGACGACATGTCGATCTTCGTGACGATGGCGACCTTCTTGGCGCGCGGGAAGTTGTCGAGCTGTTCGTTGATGAACTTGTCGCCCGGCCCGATCGGTTCATTCGCCGGAATGCAGAGGCCCACCACGTCGACGCCGCTCAGGGTGGACTGCACCAGGCTGTTCAGCCGCTCGCCGAGCAGGGTGCGGGGCCGGTGGATGCCGGGGGTATCGACCAGGATCAGCTGGCCGTTCTTCTGGTGCACGATGCCGCGGATGGCGCGGCGGGTGGTCTGCGGCTTCGACGACGTGATGGCGACCTTCTCCCCCACCAGGGCGTTCGTCAGCGTGGACTTGCCCACATTGGGTCGTCCGACGAAGGAGACGAACCCCGCCCGGAAATCAGGTTCACTTGTCATGGCCGTGTGCTCCTTCTGCGTCCGGCATTCCCAGGAATGCGGACTGGGCGTCTCTCAACGCCTTGTCTGGTTCGACCAGCACTGTGCTGATTCGTTTGCGGCGACCCTCAGTGCGCTCTGCGGTGAGGATCAATCCGCTGGTTCTGGCTTCGGACCCGGCCACCGGCAACCTACCGAGGGCCTTGGCCAGCAGTCCGCCGACCGAGTCCACCTCGTCGTCGTCGAGGTCGAGGTCGAAGAGTTCGCCGAGTTCGTCGACGGGCAGCCGGGCACTCACCCGGAAGCGGCCTGAACCCAGGTCTTCGATCTCGACGACGTCGCGATCGTATTCGTCGGAGATGTCGCCGACGAGTTCCTCGATCAGGTCCTCCAGGGTCACGAGTCCGGCGATTCCGCCGTACTCGTCGACGACCATGGCGAGGTGGTTGGATTCCAGCTGCATCTGGCGGAGCAGGGCGTCGGCCTTCTTGGACTCGGGCACGAACTGCGCCGGCTTGGCCAGTTCCCGCACTCGGAGCGTCTCCAGGTTGCGGGGGCGTTCGTAGACGAGCCTGGCTACGTCGCGCAGGTAGAGTACCCCGATGACGTCGTCGACTTCGCCATCGACCACGGGGACCCTGGAGTAGCCCTTGCTGAGGAACAGGCCCATCGCCGCGCCGACAGTTGCGTCGGCGTCGATGGTGACCATATCGGTGCGCGGGATCATCACCTCACGCACCACGGTCTCGCTGAACTCGAAGATCGAGTGGATGAGCTCGCGGTCGTCTTCCTCGATCACGTCCAGTTCCGTCGCCTCATCGACCATGCTCAGAAGCTGGTCCTCCGAAGTAAAGGTGGCGAGCCGACTGCGACCGGGCGTCACCCTGTTGCCGAGTGCGACGAGGGCGTTGGCCACCGGTCCGAGCAGCACCCTGAGGAAGTGCACGAGCACGGCCGTGAGCACCAGCAGGGTTTTCGGGTGGGCGCGGCCCACGCTGCGGGGGCTGGCCCCGACGAGCACGAACGAGACCGCCGTCATGAGCAGCGCCGACAGCAGCAGCGCCAGCCAGATCTGTTCGATCGTCGTGGCGAACACCAGGGTGACGAGCACCGCGGCGGTGGTCTCCGCGATAATCCGGACGAAGTTGATGGCGTTGAGGTGAGCGCCGGTGTCGGCGGAGATGGCGCGGAGAGACCGCTTCGCCCGGCTCGTCACGGCGAGTTCGGCGATGTCGGCCCGGGACTGGGATGTGATTGAGGAGTCGACGGCGGCCATCAGCCCGCCGAACGCGACGAGCAGGATGGCGGCCGTGAGGAACCACCCGACGATCATGTGGTGCGGCGTCGTTCCTGCATGGCGAAGCCGATCAGGATGTCGCGCTGGATGCCGAACATCTCCTTCTCTTCTTCGGGCTCGGCGTGGTCGAAGCCCAGCAGGTGCAGCACGCCGTGGGTGGTGAGCAGCAGCAGTTCGTCGAGGGTGCTGTGCCCCGCAGTCTCGGCCTGGCCCTGCGCCACCTGGGGGCAGAGCACGATGTCGCCGAGCAGGCCTGGCGGGGTCTGCGCGTCCTCGGTGCCCGGGCGCAGTTCGTCCATCGGGAAGCTCAGCACGTCGGTGGGGCCAGGTTCGTCCATCCACTGCACGTGCAGCTGTTCCATGGCGCCCTCGTCGACGAGCACGATCGCCAGTTCGGCGTCTGCGTGCACGTGCATGGCGTCGAGGGCGAAGGCGGCCAGCCGGAGGATGGCGGCTTCGTCGACCGGGATGGCCGACTCGTTGTTGATTTCGATGCTCAACTGGATCTCCGTTTCGGGGTGCGATCGCGCGGATTCCCCTGGTGCGGAGCGCGGGCGGCGAAGTCGCGGGCCTGTTCGCTTTCGTAGCGTTGGGCCTGCTTCTGCGCGTCGTATTCGGTGTACGCATCGACGATGCGTCCGACAAGGCTGTGGCGCACGACGTCGGCGCTGGTCAATCGCACGAAGGCGATGTCGTCGATGCCGTCGAGCACGCGGGTGACGAGGCGGAGCCCGCTGGCTCCGGCCGGGAGGTCGACCTGGGTGATGTCGCCGGTGACGACCATCTGCGAACCGAATCCCAGCCGGGTGAGGAACATCTTCATCTGCTCCGGCGTCGTGTTCTGGGCCTCGTCGAGCACGATGAACGCCGAGTTGAGGGTGCGGCCGCGCATGTAGGCGAGCGGGGCAACCTCGATGGTGCCTGCGGCCAACAGCTTGGGCACCAGCTCGGGGTCCATCATCTCGAAGAGCGCGTCGTAGAGCGGGCGCAGGTAGGGGTCGATCTTGTCGGTAAGGGTGCCGGGCAGAAAGCCGAGCCTCTCGCCGGCCTCGACGGCCGGACGAGTGAGGATGATCCGGTCGACCTCCTTGCGTTGCAGCGCCTGCACGGCCTTGGCCATGGCCAGGTAGGTCTTGCCGGTGCCGGCCGGACCGATGCCGAAGACGATGGCGTTCTCATCGATCGCATTGACGTAGTCGCTCTGGCCCAGGGTCTTGGGACGCACCGTGAGACCGCGCGAAGTGAGAATGGCCTGGCCGAGCACCGTGGACGGGCTCGACGAACTGTCGGCGTCCAGCATCCTGGCCGAGGTGCTGACCTCGGCCTCGCCCAGGTCGGCGCCGGTGCGCAGCAGCAGCTCGAGCTCCTCGATCAACCGCACGACGGCGCCGACACCGGCGACCGGCCCGGTGAGGGTGACCTCGTTGCCGCGCACGTGCACGGTGACGGCCGGGTACTCCTTTTCGATGGTGCTGAGGAACCGGTCCTGCGGGCCGAGCAGCCGCACCATGGCGACACCGTCGACCAGCAGCTTGCGTACAACGGACTCATTGGCCACCAAGCGTGCCCTCCTCGAGGCCGCCGCCGAGGACGTGGGCGTGCACGTGGAAGACAGTCTGTCCGGCGGACGCGCCGGTGTTGAAGACGAGGCGGTATTCGCCCGAGCAGTGCTCGTCGGCGACTCTGCCGGCCACGGCGATCAGCTCGGCCAGCAGGGCCGGGTCGCCCGCGGCGAGCTCACCGACGTTGCGATAGAGCTGCGTCTTGGTGGTCACCACGACATGCACGGGCGCTTGCGGGTGGATGTCGTTGAACGCGATCACGTGATCGGTTTCCGCCACGATGGTCGCGGGAATTTCGCGCGCGACGATACGGCTGAAGATCGTGGGTTCTGCAGCGGGGGAAGCCATATCTCTATCTTAAGCGGAACTACCAGCGGCCGAGGGTTGCGTTCAGGATGGCGACGGCGGCCGGGCCGGCCGTTGACGTGCGCAGGACGGTGTCGCCCAGGCGCACCCGGCTGGCGCCGGCGTTCTCGAGAATGTCGAGTTCGGAGGGGGCGATGCCGCCCTCAGGGCCCACGACGAGCACGATGTCGCGGTCGTCCGTTGGCGCGGTAATCGTGGTGAGCCGGGCGAACGCGGTCGGCTCGAGCAACAGCATCCGAGTGGTCGCGGCCAGCGCGGCCAACTGCTTCGTGGTGGTCAGCGGGGAGACCTCTGGCAGCCACGGCCGGATCGACTGCTTGCTGGCCTCCCGCACGATGGCCGCCCAGCGGGCCTGACCCTTGGCGATCTTCACACCCTCCCAGCGCGCCACCGAACGGCTCGCCGCCCACGGCACAACCCCGTCGATACCCAGCTCGGTGGCAGCCTGCACGGCGAGTTCGTCGCGGTCGCCCTTGGCCAGGGCCTGCACGAGGACGATCCGTGGCGCGGCGGGAGAGCTGCGCCGGACCCCGTCGACCCGCACGGTGAGTTCGGCCGGAGCTGCCGTGAGCACCGTGACGTCGAGCATGAGGCCGGCGCCGTCGCCAAGCAGCAGGGTCTCCCCCGGCCGCACCCGACTGACCGTGACAGCGTGCTTGGCCTCGGCGCCGGTGACGCTCACCATGGCGCCAACGGCGGGGTCGCCCAGCGTGCCGAGGGTTTCGGACAGGAAGAAATGCGCCATGGAGGTGGGCCGGATCAGCCCAGGAACCGGTCGCGGAGCTTCGCGAACAGGCCCTGCTGGAAGTGGCTGAGCGCCGGCGCTGGCACCTTGTGCCTGGCCGCGAACGCTTCGATGAGTTCGCGTTCCTTGTGGTCGAGCTTGGTGGGGGTGAGTACCTGCACGCCGACCCGCAGGTCGCCGCGGCCGTTGCCGCGCAGGCGCGTGACGCCGCGGTCCTTGACGGTGAGGATCTCGCCGGCCTGAACGCCGGGGCGCAACTCGACCTCGATGTCGCCGTCCAGAGCCGCGACCGTGGCCGTGGCCCCGAGGATCGCGTCGGTCATCGGCACCGACAGGGTGCAGAGCAGGTCGTCGCCGTCGCGGCTGAAGACGTCGTGGTGGCGCACCTTCATTTCGAGGTACAGGTCGCCGTTGGGTCCGCCGGCAGGTCCGGCTTCGCCGCTGCCGGGCATCTGCAGGCGTAGGCCAGTGTCGACGCCGGCGGGGATGTCGACGGGAACCGTGCGGCGCGCACGCACGCGCCCCTGGCCCTGGCAGGTGATGCACGGGGTGGCGATGATGGTGCCGTAGCCACGGCACGAACCGCAGGGGCTGGAGGTCATGACGTTGCCGAGCAGCGACCGCACGGCGCGCTGGATGCTGCCGGTGCCGTGGCAGATATCGCAGGTGACCGGGGAGGTGCCGGGCTGGCAACAGGTGCCGGAGCAGGTGGCGCAGACGATCGCGGTGTCCACCTCGATGTCGCGGTGGGTGCCGAAGATGACCTCGTCGAGGTCGAGTTCGACCCGGATGAGGGCGTCCTGCCCGCGTTCGCGACGGGACCGGGGACCGCGAGAGCCGCCGCCTCCGCCGCCGAAGAAGGTCTCGAAGATGTCGCCGAAGTTGCCGGCATCGAAGCCGCCACCCTGGTTGGAGCGGCCGTCGCCGCCGCGGTCGTAGTTCTGGCGCTGCTTCGGGTCCGAGAGTACGTCATAGGCGTGCGTGACGGTCTTGAACCGCTCCGACGCCTCAGCGCCGGGGTTCACATCGGGGTGCAGCTGACGGGCAAGCCGGCGGTAGGCCTTCTTGATCTCGTCTGTGGTGGCGTCGCGCGCGACGCCGAGTGCTTCGTAGTGGTCAGCCAAAGCTGGCTCTCCTCGGGGTTCTGGGGTTGGGAATTCGTGTCGAAAGTGAGCTGGAGCGGTCAGTTCTCGCCGAGCAGGCGGGAGAGGTACCGGGCGACGGCGCGCACGGCCGCCATGTTGTTGGAATAGTCCATGCGGGTCGGGCCGAGAACGCCCAGGCGGGCGGCGTCTCCGCGCGAGGTATAGCCGCTGGTCAGCACGGAGGTTTCACCCAGGCCGAACGGCGCGTTCTCGCGGCCGATGCTCACAGAGACGCCGTGCTGGTCCGTGGCCATCTCGCCGAACAGGCGCAACAGCACGACCTGCTCCTCGATGGCCTCGAGCACCGGGTAGATGCTGCCGGTGAAGTCTTCCTCCGTGCGCACGAGGTTCGCCGCCCCGGCCATGACCAATCGGTCCTGGCGGTTGGCCCCGACCTGATCGCGCAGGGTGCCGGTGATGAGGTCGACGAGGTCGGTCTGCTCCGGCGCGCCGAGGCCGGTCGGCCCGCTCAGCGCCGTCGCGGCCGCGGCCATGCCGAGGCCGCCGACGACGGCGTTGAGCCGGGAACGCAGTTCGGCCAGGGCCGCCTCAGCGATCGGGCGGGGCAATTCCACTACGCGCTGTTCCACCCGGCCGGAGTCGGTGATCAGCACCGACAGCACGCGGGTGTCGCTGAGCGGCACCAGTTCGATGTGGCGCACAGTGGCGCGCGACAGTGAGGGGTACTGAACGAGGGCCACCTGGTGGGTGAGCTGGGAGAGCAGCCGCACGCTGCGGGCGAGGACCTCGTCGAGGTCGGCCGACTGGCCGAGGAAGACCTCGATCGCCTGCCGCTGCGCGCCCGTGAGGGGGCGCAGGTCGGCCAGGTGGTCGACGAACAATCTGTAGCCCTTGTCGGTGGGGATACGCCCGGACGACGTGTGCGGCGCGACGATGAGTTCTTCCTCTTCGAGCAAGGCCATGTCGTTGCGGATCGTGGCGGCCGACACGCCGAATGCATGGCGGTCGACGATCGACTTGGAGCCGACGGGCTCGCGGGACGCCACGTAGTCCTGCACGATGACGCGGAGCACTTCGAGGCTGCGATCTGACACCACTAGACGATCGCCTCCCTCTCCCGGTTGTGCCGCCGACGGCTGGCACTCTCTTCGTATGACTGCCAATCATAACGCGGGCACCTGGGATACCCGTTGCCCGCGGACGAATTCGCGCAGTACCGTGGGGTCACACGCATCATCACCGCACGCAATCACCGCACGTGGAAGGGCATTGTCATGAGCTATCCCAACGGTCCTGGGCAACCGAACGGCCCCGCCACCGGGGCTCCGCTGACGGCGGAGCAGGACCGCACCTGGGCGTCCCTCGCCCACCTGGGCGGCATCCTCTCGTTCCTGCCCTCCCTCATCATCTGGTTGGTCTTCCGCGCCAGGGGGCAGTTCACTGACGGGGAGGCCAAGGAGGCCCTGAACTTCCAGATCACACTCCTGATCGGCTATGTCGCCATCAATATCGTCTCCACGATCCTGGGCCTGATCACCTTCGGCCTGTTGTCCGGGCTCGGCTCGCTGACCTGGGTGCTTTGGCTGGTCGGCTCGATCTTCTCTGTTCTCGGCTTCCTCAGCGCGCGCACCGGGCGGCCGTACCGCTACCCGTTCGCCCTGCGTCTGATCAGCTAGTTTGCACACTGCCGGCGGGGGCGAGCGGCGCTATTCTGGTGACAGCGACACCCGCATAATCCCTGTTCCCCCCGAGTGTCCACGAAGGAGATCCAATGTCTGAGGCAACCCCTCCCCCCGCCACCCCGTACCAGGCACCGAGTCAGCTGAGCCCCGCCGACGAGAAGCTGTGGGCCACCCTGATCCACATCGGCGGCATCATCTTCGGCTTCCTGCCCGCGCTGATCGGCTACATCGTGCTCAAGGACCGCGGCCCGTTCATCCGCGCGCACACCGCGACGGCCCTGAACTTCCAGATCACCCTGGCCATCGCCTACCTGGTGGGATCGATCCTCACCGTGATCCTCGTCGGCTTCCTCATCCTGGCCGCCGCCTGGATCCTCAGCATCGTCTTCAGCATCATGGCCGCGATCGCGGCGAACAAGGGCGAGTGGTACACCTACCCGCTGACGATCAAATTCGTCAGCTAGTCACGAGTCACCCCAACCCGCGAACCGTGAGGTGAGCACCCAAAACGCGCGCGTTTGGGGGCTGATCTCACGGTTCGCGGGTTTTTTAATCGGTGAGGAGGCGGCGCACCACGGCGTCGGCCAGGAGCCGGCCCCGCAGGGTGAGCTCGATGGTGCCGCCGATGGCTGCGCGCCCGTCGATGAGGCCGTCGTTGATCAGCCCGGCCACCTCGCGACGGCCCAGCTCCGAGAGCGTCGCCACGGGAATGCCCTCCCGGATGCGGGTGAGCAGCAGCACCCGCTCGGTTTCGCGGGTGGTCTCGTCGAGGGTCTCCCGGCCCGCGGCCGGCGAATGGCCGGCGAGCACACGGTCGGCGTACGCCGCCGGGTGCTTCACGTTCCACCAGCGCACCCCGCCGATGTGGCTGTGGGCGCCGGGGCCGATGCCCCACCAGTCGGCGCTCCGCCAATAGGACAGGTTGTGCCGGGAGCGGTGCTCGGTGTCCGTGGCCCAGTTGCTCACTTCGTACCAGCCGTAGCCGGCCTCGGCGAGGCGCTGGTCGGCGAGCTCATAGAAGTCGGCCTGCAGGTCCTCGTCAGGCTGCACGAGTTCGCCCCGGCGGATCTGCCTGGCCAGCTTGGTGCCATCCTCCACGATCAGCGAGTATGCGCTGATGTGGTCCGGATGCTGCCCGATCGCTTGGTCGAGACTGGCCCGCCAGTCGTCGATGGTCTCCCCCGGTGTGCCGTAGATGAGGTCAAGGCTCACGTCGAGGCCGGCCTCGCGGGCCCACTGCACCACGAGCGGGACGCGTTCGGGGTCGTGGGTGCGCTCGAGGGTGGCGAGCACGCGGGGAACGGCGGACTGCATACCGAAGGACACCCGGGTGAAACCGGCCTGCTTGAGCTGGAGCAGGTAGGCCAGGTCGACGGAGTCCGGGTTGGCCTCCGTGGTGACCTCGGCGCCCGGCACGATGCCGAAGGTGTCCCGCACGGAGTGCAGCATCCGCACCAGGTGGTCGGCCGGCAGCAGCGTGGGCGTGCCGCCGCCGAAGAAGACCGTGGTGGCGGGTCTGGCGGGCACGCCGGAGGCGGCCAGGATACGGGCGGCGGCCTCGACCTCGAGGATCGCCTGATCGGCGTAGTCGCTCTGCTTCACACCGCGCAGCTCGGTGGCCGTGTAGGTGTTGAAGTCGCAGTAGCCGCAGCGCACCCGGCAGAAGGGCACGTGCAGGTAGACGCCGAAGTCGCGGGTGTCCGCACCGATCGCGGCCGACGCCGGGATCAGGCCGTCCAGTGGTGCGGGGTCGCCGACCGGATGCGGTCCAGCCATCCGGTCAGCCCATTCCGACGGGGTGCAGGGCGAGCAGGTATCTGCGGGTGTACCGCTCCTGCTGGAAGCGCAGGACCGGCCAGGCCAGCCGGTAGTACCAGGTGCTCGGTCGGGAGAACGACCGGATGGTGAGCCAGACCGAGTCGTCGGCGCGGCGGTCGACGATGAAGCATTCCTCGCCGTTCTGCGGGTGGCCGCGCATGGTGCCGTAGGCGAAACCGATCTTGTCGGTCTCGTCGATGACGTAGACGACCCGCACGGGCGCCTCAACGGTGAACGGTCCGTTCGGGATCTTGAGCACGGCGGTCATGCCGTTGCTGATGAACGGGGTGCCGTCCTCGGCGAAGGTGGCCTCGTTCACCGGGTGCTCCTGGTTGGGCGCCGGGGTGCCCTCGTCGGTGAAGACGATGCCGGTGTACTGCACACCGGTGCCGGCGTCGAGGTCGGTGACCTCGATACCGCTGCCGCGCTGGACGCCCCAGGTCATCAGCGAGGTCGTCGCCACCCTGAAGCGCTCCTCTCCGCTGCCCAGGCGCACTGTGCGCTCGAGCGGGCGGTGGCCCTTGGGCGGGTAGCGCATCAGGTCGGGCGCGAGCGTGCCGCCGATGGCCGCGTAGGTGACGGCGGCGTCGGTGAAGGTCGAACGGCGCATGCGGCTACTTCTTTTCCTTCTTGGGCGGCTCGTCGCCGGAGAGCGCCGCGATGAACGCCTCCTGCGGAACCTCGACCCGGCCGACCATCTTCATGCGCTTCTTGCCCTCCTTCTGCTTTTCGAGCAGCTTGCGCTTACGGGAGATGTCACCGCCATAGCACTTGGCCAGAACGTCCTTGCGGATGGCGCTGATCGATTCGCGGGCGATGATGCGGGCGCCGATGGCGGCCTGGATCGGCACGTCGAACTGCTGGCGCGGGATGAGCTTGCGCAGGCGCCCGGTCATGAGCACACCGTAGTCGTAGGCCTTGTCACGGTGCACGATGGCGCTGAACGCGTCCACCTGCTCGCCCTGCAGCAGGATGTCGACCTTGACCAGGTCGGCCTCCTGCGAGCCGATCGGCTCGTAGTCCAGCGACGCGTAGCCGGCGGTCTTGCTCTTGAGCTGGTCGAAGAAGTCGAACACGATCTCGCCGAGCGGCATCGTGTACCGGATCTCGACCCGGTCTTCACCGAGGTACTCCATGCCGAGCAGGGTGCCGCGGCGGCCCTGGCAGAGTTCCATGATCACGCCGACGTAGTCCTTGGGCGCGAGGATGGCCGCCTTCACGATGGGCTCCTCCACGACGGCGATCTTGCCGTTGGGGAACTCGCTCGGGTTGGTGACAGTGACGGTCTTCTTGTCGTCTGTGGTGACCTCGTAGATCACACTGGGCGCTGTCGTGATCAGGTCGAGGTTGAATTCGCGGTCGATGCGCTCGGTGATGATCTCGAGGTGCAGGAGGCCCAGGAAGCCGCAGCGGAAGCCGAAGCCGAGGGCCACGGAGGTCTCCGGTTCGTAGACCAGCGAGGCATCCGAGAGCTTGAGCTTGTCGAGGGCCTCACGAAGGGCCGGGTAGTCGCTGCCGTCGATCGGGTACAGGCCGGAGAACACCATGGGCTTCGGCTCGGTGTAGCCGGGCAGCGCCACGGTGGCGGGCTTGGCGGCGGTGGTGACGGTGTCGCCGACCTTGGACTGGCGCACGTCCTTCACGCCGGTGATCAGGTAGCCGACCTCGCCGACGCCCAGGCCCTTGCTGGGTGTGGGCTCTGGGCTGGTGACGCCGATCTCGAGGATGTCGTGGGTGGCCCGCGTCGACATCATCTGGATCTTCTCTCGGGGGCTCAGTTGCCCGTCGATCATCCGCACGTAGGTGACGACGCCTCGGTAGCTGTCGTAGACCGAGTCGAAGATCATGGCGCGGGCCGGCGCGTTGGGGTCGCCGACCGGGGCGGGGATGAGGCTGGTGGCGCGGTCGAGCAGTTCGGACACGCCGACGCCGGTCTTGCCGGAGACCCGCAGCACGTCGTCGGGGCTGCCGCCGATGAGGCTCGCGAGTTCCTTGGCGTACTTGTCGGGGTCTGCGGCCGGCAGGTCGATCTTGTTGAGCACCGGGATGATGGTGAGGTCGTTCTCCAGCGCCAGGTACAGGTTCGCGAGGGTCTGGGCTTCGATGCCCTGCGCGGCGTCCACGAGCAGGATGGCGCCCTCACAGGCGGCCAGGCTGCGGGAGACCTCGTAGGTGAAGTCGACGTGCCCGGGGGTGTCGATCATATTCAGCGCGTAGGTCTGGCCGTCCATCTCCCACGGCATCCGCACGGCCTGGCTCTTGATGGTGATGCCGCGCTCGCGTTCGATGTCCATGCGGTCCAGGTACTGGGCGCGCATGGAACGGTCGTCGACGACGCCGGTGATCTGCAGCATCCGGTCGGCCAGCGTGGACTTGCCGTGGTCGATGTGCGCGATGATGCAGAAGTTACGGATGAACGCGGGGGCGGTGGCGGCCGGTTCCAGCGCCTTGAGAGCTCTCGGTGACATGATGGGCCCAATTCTCCCATGTCCGGCAGCATCGGGGTGACCCGGCCGCTCCGCGCGGTTCATCCCTCCGGTTCGGCCGGGCCGTTCATCCATTCGACTGATGACGCTTCCGGCGGGCCTGATTAGGCTGGGCGCACCATGTCCAGCCTCGCCGTACGCGCCAGTCCACTCCCCCGGGATCCCATGCCGCCCGCCAGCATCGGCGACGGCCTGCCACACTCGGCGCTGACCCCGGTCTTCTCGGGGCTCCGGATCGGCCTGCACGTGCTGATCATTGCGCTCACAGGCCTCGTGATCGTGCGGACCCTGCTCGGTGCGGCAGACAACCCTGTCGCCGTGGTGACGTTGGCGCTGGTCTTCCTGGCGAGCTACGTGGGCGGCAGCGAATTGGTCCGGCGCCGGCACTGGCGCGGCATCGTTCCGGTGTGGATGGCCCTGCTGCTGCTCGAGTGGCTCGCCCTCACCCTGCTTGCACCGGATGCCGCTTTCATCGTCTTTCCGCTGTTCTTCCTGCAGCTGCACGTGTTGCCGCTACGCGCCGGCATCCCGCTGGTGCTGCTCAGTGTGTTCCTGACCATCTGGGCGATGAGCTTCCATCTGGGCCTCAGCCTCGGCGCCACCCTCGGCCCGCTCGTGGGCGCGGGAGTGGCGGTGGCCGTCGGGCTCGGCTACCGGGCGCTGCTGCGCGAGGCCGCCGAACGCCAGAACCTGATCCAGGACCTGCTCGCCACCCGCGCGGAACTGGCCGCGACGGCCAGGGACGCCGGCACCCTCGCCGAGCGGGAACGCCTGGCCAGGGAGATCCACGACACCGTGGCGCAGGGCCTGTCCAGCATCCAGTTGCTGCTGCACGCGGCCGAACGCACCGTCACCGACCCGAAGGCCCTCGAGCATCTACGCCTGGCCAGGGACACGGCGGCGGCCAACCTGCAGGAGACCCGCCGGTTCATCCGCGAGCTGACCCCGCCGGCCCTGGATGCGCAGAGCCTGCCCGGCGCCCTCGCCAGGCTGGCCGCGTCGATGGAGCGCACGGCGTCGGGCGGCGACCGCGCCACCCAGGTGAGCGTGCACATCACGGGAGACGCGGTGCCGCTGTCGATGCCGCTGGAGACGACACTGCTGCGGATCGCCCAGGGGTCGCTCGCCAATGTGGCCCAGCACGCCGCGGCCGGTCGCGCCGAGGTGACCCTCAGCTATATGACCGACGAGGTGGCCCTCGACATCGTCGACGACGGCTGCGGCTTCACCGTCAGTGCTGCCGGCGCGAGCCGGCCAGACTCCTTCGGCCTCGTGGCGATCCGGCAGCGCGTCGAACAGCTCGGCGGCAGTTTTGTGCTCGAATCGGCGCCGGGGCAGGGCACGGCCGTCGCCGTGACCTTTCCCACCGTCACCTTCCCCACCGCTGGGGCAGCGTCGTGATCCGGGTGCTGCTCGCCGACGACCATCCCGTGGTGCGGGCGGGGCTGCGTGCGCTGCTCGGCGCTGAGCCCGACCTGGTGGTCCAACTCGAAGCGGGCACGGCGGAGGACGCCGTGCAGATGGCGGCATCCGGCCGGGTGGATGTGGTGCTGATGGACCTGCAGTTCGGCGGCGCCGCGGCCGGCACCGGTGTGCCCGGGGCAGAGGCCATGCAGGGGGCGGAGGCCACTCGGCGGGTGCGCGCGGCCGCCGGCGCCCCGCGCGTGCTGATCCTCACCAACTACGACACGGATGCGGACATCCTCGGCGCCATCGAGGCGGGCGCGAGCGGGTATCTGCTCAAAGATGCCCCGCCCGCGGAACTGATCGCTGCCGTGCGGGCCGCCGCCGCGGGGCAGAGCGCCCTGGCGCCCGCCATCGTCACCCGGTTGGCCGACCGGTCCCGGATCCCAGAGGGCCGGCTGTCCCCACGCGAGGTGGAGGTGCTCGGCCTCGTCGCGGCCGGCCGATCCAATCGACAGATCGGCCAGGACCTCTTCCTCAGCGAGGCGACGGTCAAGTCGCATCTGGTGCACATCTTCGGCAAGCTCGGGGTGAGTTCGCGCACCTCAGCGGTCGCCAGCGCGCGGGCGTCCGGCACCATCCGGGGATCCTGATATGCCTGGCGCCGCCGACGGACGAGTCCCGGTGCTGCTGGTGCACGGCATCCGCAGCTCGGCCGGCATGTGGCGCCACCAGCGGGAGCAGCTGGCCCTGGCGGGGCACCCGGTTCTCGCGATCGACCTGCCCGGCCACGGGACGCGGCTCGGCGAGGAGTTCACCGCGGCTCGCGCCCTCGCTGCCATCGACGCCGGTGTGAGGGCCCTGGGCGGCCGGGTACTGCTCGTGGGGCTCTCGCTCGGCGGCTACTGGGCCATCGCCTACGCCGCCAGGCACCCGGACCGGGTTCTCGCGCTCGTTGCCGCGGGGTCAGCGGCCGAGCCGAACGGGCCAGGGCTGGCCGGCTACCGCCTGCTGGCCCGGCTCATCCACCGGCTGCCCGACCGGGGCCTCGCCCTGCACACCTTCCTCGTGCGGCGGATGCTCCCGCCGGCCGGCGCCGCCGATGCGCTCGCCGGAGGCGTGGCCCTGGAGGTCATGGACGCGGGCCTCCTGGCCACGGGCACGCTAACGCCGCTGGCCGACCTCAGGGCCTACCCGGGCAGGGTCTGGTTGGTCAACGGGGTCTGGGACCAGTTCAGGGTGCACCAGCAGCGCTTCCTGAGCGCGGCCAGGCACGGCACCCTGGTGACGGTTCCGGGCGCCGGCCACCTGGTGAGCCTGCACCGCCCGCACGCCTTCGATAGAATTCTCGGCAGGATCATTTCCGAGGTCGAGGCGGAGCTTCACCGGGATCACCCTGATTCGGTCACCAGCCCAGGTCGATAGCTGGTATCGTTGCCTGTTGGCTTGCGTGTTGGGTCCCACCCCACACGATTTTCGCCGCACGGTGCCCTCTATCACCGGGCGGCCCATCCGAACAAGAATCTAACGAAAGCGTAAAAAACGTGGCAAATATCAAGTCGCAGATCAAGCGGATCCTCACGAACAAGAAGTCGCAGGAGCGCAACAAGGCGGTCAAGAGCGAGTTCAAGACGGCCATCCGGGCAACCCGCCTCGCCGTCGCCGCCGGTGACAAGGACAAGGCTGTTGCTACCCTCGCCGTTGCTTCCAAGAAGCTCGACAAGGCCGTCAGCAAGGGCGTCATCCACAAGAACCAGGCAGCGAACAAGAAGTCCGCTATCTCCAAGTCGGTCAACGCCCTCTAGGCAAACAACCGCAGGCAAACAACCGCAGGTAGACAACCGCACAGAAAAACCCCCGCCTCCTGAGGCGGGGGTTTTCTGCGTGACGGCTGGGCCTTCCGCGTGCGCACGGCCGAGGCTATGTTGTCGGCGTGACGAGCGAAAACAACGAGCAGGGCACACCGTCCGGCCCTGTGCCCCCACAGCCGGAGCGGTCGCCCTGGCGCAGGCAGGCCGGCTTCCTCGGTGCGGCCTTCGCGGTGGCAGCCGCCGTCATCGCGGCCGGGCTCAGATTCGCCCCGCAGGCGTCGGCGTATTCCGGCCTCAGTCCGTGGGTGTTCTCCGGACTCCTGGGCTTCGTGCTGGTCCTGGGCGGCGCGTGCGTGCTGTTCGCAGCGTCGTTCCCCGCCGCGCCACCCCGCCCGGCCCGGCCCGTTCAGCAGCCGAGCGCTCCGTATCCCGGTCCAGAGCAGCCCCCGCCCGCCCCAGGAGCGTTCCCCGACGGTTCGTTCCCCGACGGTTCGTTCCCGGACGGCTCGTACCCTGACGGAACATCTCCGGCCGGCACAGCTCCGACTGCACCGTCATCGCCCCCGTACAGCCCGATACCGGGCATCGCACCGGCCAACGAGGCATCAGCCGCGCAAGCACAGGCCGCCGCCGGCCCCGGCGACTCGCCGACGGCTGGGCGCAGCCTCACCATCCTCGGCGCACTGCTCGCCGCGGCGGGCCTGGCCCTCGCCACTCTCGCTGTGGCCATCGCCGTGCTCCTGCCCACACCGACGGAGTCGATCATGGTGCAGTTCACCGACCTCTACGGGAGGGTACAGCTGGAATACTGCCCGACCCTGCCCGGGTCGTTCGCCGCGACGGCGTCGCACGACGACCTGGTCGCCTCCTCCACGATCCTGCCGGTCAAGGTGAGCGCCGAGACCTGCGGCAACCCTGACTACACCGACGGCGTCTGGCTGTACCTCAACCGCGCGTCCATCACGGTCTCCGACCGCCCCTGAGCCTGGGCGTGCCGGGACTACTCGCCGCGTTTGGCGATCACGGTGACGAGGCGCTCGAGGGCGAAGACGGGATCCCGTCCGGCGCCCTTCACCGCGGCATCCGTCTCGGCGAGCATGACGATGCACCGCGCCAGACCCTCGTCGGACCAGCCACGCAGGTCGCGTTGGGCGCGTTCCACCTGCCAGGGGGCCAGGCTGAACGTCGAGGCCAGCTGCGCGGACCCGCCGCGCGCACCGAAGAGCTTGGCCATCGTGCGGATCTTGCTCGCGAACGCGGCCACGATAGGAACGGGATCGGCCCCGGAGGCCAGCGCGTGCCGCAGGGTGACGAGTGCCTCGCCGAGGCGGCCGGCGATGGCGGAGTCAGCGACCTTGAAGGCGTTGGTCTCCACCCGGCCGCCGTAGTACCGGTCAACGGTGGTCTCGGTGACCTCCGCGCCGGTGTCGGCGATGAGCTGTTGGCAGGCCGCGGAGAGTTCGGCCAGGTCGTCGGAGAAGGCCGCCACGAGGGAGCGCAGCGCACTCGGGGTGACGCGTTTGCCCGCCGCGCGGAATTCGGCCGTGGCGAAGTCGTGCTTCTCCGCATCCTTCTTCAGTTCGGCACAGACGACCTCGATCGCGCCGCCGACGCCGCTGCGGATGGTGTCGAGCAGCTTCTTGCCGCGCACTCCCCCGCCATGGCGCAGGATGACGTAGGTGTCGTCTGCGGGGTTCTGCAGGTAGTCGATAGCCTCGCTGAGGAAGGTGTCGCTGCACTTCTCGACCGAGCTGACCCTGATCAACCGCGGCTCACCGAAGAGCGACGGGCTCGCCAGGGTGAGCAGCTCCCCCGGGGCATAACTGTCGGCCTGGATATCGCTGACCTCGAGGCTGGGATCTTCGAGTTTCAGGAAGTCCCTCAGGGACCGGATGGCCCGGTCGGCCAGGAAATCCTCGGTGCCGGAGACCAGGATCACCGGGGCAGGTCGCACCTGGTGCGAGGCGAGCTGGGGGATCTTGGCAGCGCTTTTCGCGGCCGGTTTCCCCGTCCGGCCAGAGGCTGTTGTACGTGCGGCCACGCGGCTCCCTTCGCTTCGGCTCCAGCCTAACCGGCACCTGTGACGTTCTCGGTCCAGACCCGGAGCGCTCCCCCGTTCACGGTGGCCGCGCTGCCCGAGTCGCCACTCACCGAGGCACCGCCCACCGCACCGGCCACGGGAGCGACGACCGACAGTCCCGCCAGGTCGGTGCGCACCACGGCGGTGCCCACCGAGCCGAGAGTGTCCAGCAGCGACCGGGTCGGATGTCCGTAGCCGTTGTCCACGCCCACCGAGATCAGACCCACGCTGGCGCGGAGTTCGGCGTACAGGGCGGCGCTCTGATCGCGCGAGCCGTGGTGGGCCACCTTGACCACGTCCACGGGGCCGATCGGCCCCGCCGCCATGAGGGCGTCCTGGGCCTCCTCGCCCAGGTCGCCGAGGAACAGGGAGCGGATGCCGCCACCCTCGAACAGGACCGTGACGCTGCCGGGATTTCCGGTCTGGAACAGGGGTGATCCCCGGATCGGCCAGAGCACCTGCCAGGCCAGAGCGCCGAGGGTGCCGTGATCTCCCCTGCCGGCCTGGGTGACCGTTGCTCCGCCCTCGGCCAACTCGGTGTGCAGCCGGGCATCCTCGGCATTCTCCGGCGGGCCGACGAGGGCCGTGTCCACCCGGCCCAGCACGGCGTCAAGCCCGCCGACGTGATCGAGGTCGTAATGGGTGAGCACGAGCAGGTCCACCCGGTCGATGCCCAGGGTGTCCAGGCACGCGCTGAGCAGGGCCGGGTCCGGGCCGACGTCCACGAGCGCGACCTGGTCTGCGCCGCGCACCACCACGGCGTCGCCCTGGCCGATGTCGCAGGCGGCGATCTGCCAGTCCGCCGGGAACACCGCCGCTCGGCCGACACCGGTGCCGACGAGGATACCGACGGTGCCGCCCGCCGCGAGGCAGAGCAGGGCGCCGCTGCCCACGCGCACCAGGGTCAGGGATCGCGCCGGCGGGCGCGTGATCAGCAGGATCAGCACGGCCGCGGTGCAGGCCAGGGTGAGCAGCACCCCGAGCGGCCCGCCCAGCCAGGGCAGGCTGCTGCCCGGCAAGCCGGCGGTCGTCTGCGCCACCGCGGCGATCCAGGTTGCCGGCAGCCAGGCCACCCAGAGCAGCGGCGTGGCCACACCCGGAAGCCAGGGCATCAGCAGGCAGGCGGCCAGGCCCACGATCGTGGCGACGGGCGCGGCCGGCGCCGCGAGCAGATTGGCCGGCACGCCGTAGGCCGGCAGCGTGGGGCTCAGCAGGACGAGCACCGGCTGACAGGCCAGCTGTGCGGCGAACGGGATCGCCAGCACCGCAGCGACGGGGGCGGGCAACCAGCGCCGCAGCCGGCGGGTGAGGGGCCTGGCGAGCACCAACAGGCCGAGGGTGGCCAGCACCGAGAGCGCGAATCCGTAATTGCGGGACAGCCAGGGATCGGTGCAGAGCAGGCCCAGGGCGGCCAGGACGAGTGCCGGCAGTCCCCGGCCCGGTCGTCCCACGGCGCCGGAGAGCAGCACAATCGTGGCCATGCCGGCGGCCCGTACCACGCTCGGCTCCGGGGTCACCAGCACCACGAACCCGGCCAGGACGACAAGCCCGGCCGCCACCCGCCAGCGCCGGCCCAGCCCGCACGCGGCCGTGAGCAGCAGCACCAGCGCGAGCACGATGGCACAATTGGCGCCGGAGACCGCGGTGAGGTGGCTCAGAGAGCTGGCCTTCATGGCATTGTCCAGGTCATCGCCCACCGCCGTGGTGTCGCCGATAGCGAGGCCGGGCAGGAGTCCGGCGCCCTCACCGGGCAGCTTGTCGGCGGCCGAGGCGAAGCCCTGACGCAGCCGGTTGGCCCAGTCCAGCCACCACGGCGCCGGCCGCATGACGTCGGCCTGGCCGCGGCCGAAGAACAGCGCGGATGCGGCGTCGCCGGGTTCGGTGGCGACCAGCGTTCCGGTCAGCCGGATCTCGTCGCCGATGGCCGGGGCCGTGCCCGACGTCGTGGAGAACACGACAACGGGCGCCGACAGCACCGAGTCCCCCAGGGAGGTGAGCGTGGCGCGGAAGCGCACTTGCGCCCGGCCCCCGATGGCCGTGGTGCTGCCGGCGACGGGCGCCGACCAGACAGTCAGGCGCGCCGTCACCTCACTGTGCTCCTCGACCGCGGTGCGCGCGGCCTCAGGCATCCGGCCCGGCGCCTGGATTGCGACGGAGGTGCCCGCCAGCGCCGCCGCCACGCAGCAGAGCGCCAGAATTCCGCCCAGGCGCGTCAGCACGCCGCCACGAGCCGACGGCCGATCAGAGCGCCGCACGGCGAGCACTGCACCGAGCAGAAGCGCGACGGCGACTCCCCAGAGAACGCCGGCCGCGACGGCGGCTATGGACGGCAGTGCGACGAGCACCGCGGCCAGGGCCCAGGCCGCGGCGGCCGGCCAGACCAGGCGCAGGTCGAAGCCGCCGCTAGACACTGACGAGGTCTTTGAGTGCCGCGAAGGTCTTCTCGCCGATTCCGGTCACATTCCGCAGGTCCTCGACGCTGGCGAACCGTCCTTCCGCCTCTCGATAGTCCAGGATGCGTTGCGCCATTGCCGGTCCGATCCGCGGCAGCGTGTCCAGGTCGGCGGCCGTCGCCGTATTCAGGTTCACCGTGGTGGTCGCTCCGGAAGCGGAACCGTTCGCGCCGGATGCTGTGCCGGCACCTGAGCCGCCCTGCGCTCCGGCGGCGGGCACAACCTCGCCCTGCACGGGGACGTAGAGCTGTTCGCCGTCGGACACCAGCCTGGCCAGGTTGACCCCGGTCTGGTCGGCCGTGGGCAGCAGCCCGCCGGCGGCGGCGACGACATCCACGACCCTGGCTCCCTCGTTGACCTCGAAGAGGCCGGGGTGCGCCACGGCGCCCAGCACGTGCACGAAGATGACCGGGTTCTGCCCCGCCGTCGGCTGGGCAGAGGTGGTGGGCTCGACGGGCGGCGCGGCTGTCCCGTCTCCGGGAGAGACGCCGGTGCCCGAGTTGGCCGCAACCTCGACGCTGTGCCCGACCTGACCGATCGCGGTCACCGCGACCGTGACCCCCAGGGCGGCGAGCAGCAGCACGACGGCGGCGCCGACCCCGACCCGCAGCCGTGTCCGCGGCGGGGACGAGGGCGCACGTGAATGTGCACGTGCGGACGGCGCACGAGAGGAGGGGCTGAGACTGGTGAACGGGTCGGAAGCCATGCGGGCAGGTTAAGCAGCGCCGCCCCGCTCACCGGGCCCACGAGGGGTACCTGTGCACGGGGCGGCGCCTGACCGCCTGTGGAGGCGGGGCGTGCGGCTTAGCCGGCCGGCTTGGTGACGATGCTCACCATGCGCGGCGCCCGAACGATCACCTTGATGATCTCGCGGTCGCCGATCGATCGGATCGCGGCGGCCGAGGCACGCGCGAGAGCCTCGAGATCGTCCGTGGAGATCTTGGGCGACACCTCCAGGCGGTCACGGACCTTGCCGTCCACCTGCACCACTGCGGTGACGGACTCGGCGACCAGCAGGCTGCGGTCAGGCTTGCGCCACAGGGCAAGCGCGACGCACGGCTCGTAGCCGAGGCGCTCCCACATGTCTTCGGCCGTGTACGGGGCGAACAGGTTCAGGGCCATGGCCGTGACCTCCGCCGCCTCGCGCACGGCGGCGTCCCCCGCGCCCGCGCCGGTGTCGATCACCTTGCGGGTGGCGTTGACGAGCTCCATCATGCGCGCAACGACGACGTTGAACTTGAACGACTCGATCAGCGACGGGGCGTCGGCGAGGAACCGGTGGGTGACCCGGCGGAGCGCGGCGTCGCCGGTCTTCCACTCGATGTCGGGAGCGCTCGTGACGTCGCGGGCGACGCGCCAGGCGCGGGCCAGAAACTTCGCCGAGCCGACCGGGGATACGTCGGCCCAGTCGATGTCGTCCTCCGGCGGGCCGGCGAACGCCATGGTCAGGCGCACCGCGTCGACGCCGAACTTGTCGACTTCCTCGGTGAAGTAGACCAGGTTGCCCTTGCTCTTGCTCATCTTGGCGCCGTCGAGGATCACCATGCCCTGGTTGAGCAGCGCCGTGAACGGTTCGGTGAAGGTGACGTAGCCGAGGTCGAAGAGCACCTTGGTGATGAAGCGGGCGTAGAGCAGGTGCAGGATGGCGTGCTCGACGCCGCCGACGTACTGGTCGACGGGAGCCCACTTGTCGGCTTCCTTCGGGTCGAAGGCCTTGGTGTCGTCCGTCGGGTTCAGGAAGCGCAGGAAGTACCAGGAGCTGTCCACGAAGGTGTCCATGGTGTCGGCGTCGCGCTTGGCCGGGGTGCCGTCGATCGGGTTGGTGACGTTCACCCAGTCGGTGGCGCCGCCCAGCGGCGAGGTGCCCTTGGGCTTGAGGTCGAGGCCGTCGGTCGGCGGCAGCAGCACGGGCAGCTGGTCCTCCGGCACCGGGATCTCGGTGCCGTCAGCGCCGTGGATGATGGGGATCGGGGTGCCCCAGTAGCGCTGGCGGGAGATCAGCCAGTCGCGCAGCCGGTAGTTCTTGGTGGCGCGGCCGGTGCCGTCGGCGACGAGCTGGTCGATCATCCGCTTGATGGCGTTGGCCTTCGTGAGCCCGTTGAGGGCGCCGGAGTTGATCAGGCGGCCTTCGCCGGTGAGGGCGGTGCCGGACTGGGCCGGGTCGAGAGCGTCGGAGTCCTGCGCCGGGAGCTCCTCGGTGCCGTCGAGCATGCCGGGCGTGATCACGGGGATGACCCCGGTGACCGGAGCCGTGGTGTCGACGACCACGCGCACGGGCAGGTCGAAACGTAGGGCGAAGTCGAGGTCGCGCTGGTCGTGGGCGGGCACGGCCATGACGGCGCCGTGGCCGTAGTCGGCCAGCACGTAGTCGGCGGCCCAGATCGGCAGCCGGTCGCCGTTGGCGGGGTTGATGGCGAAACGTTCGAGGAAGACGCCGGTCTTCTCCCGGTCGGTGGCCTGGCGTTCGATCTCGGTGCTGTTCTGCACCTGCACCAGGTAGGCCGCGAAGCGCTCACGCACCTCTGGGGAGGCGTCCGCGACGAGCTCTGCAGCCAGGTCGGCGTCAGGGGCGACGACCATGAAGGTGGCGCCGAAGAGGGTGTCCGGGCGGGTGGTGAACACGCTGACCGGCGCATCCCGGCCCTCGATGGCGAAGTCGACGTCGGCGCCGATGGAGCGGCCGATCCAGTTGCGCTGCATGTTGAGGACCTTGGCCGGCCAGGTGCCCTCGAGCTGGTTGAGGTCGTCGAGCAGCCGGTCGGCGTAGTCGGTGATCTTGAAGTACCACTGGGTGAGCTTCTTCTTCACCACGACGGCGCCGCTGCGCTCGCTGGTGCCGTCGGCGAGCACCTGCTCGTTGGCGAGAACGGTCTGGTCTACCGGGTCCCAATTGACCCAGCTGTCCTTACGGTAGGCCAGGCCCTTCTTGTACAGCTGCAGGAACAGCCACTGGTTCCACTTGTAGTACTCGGGATCACTGGTGTGCAGTTCGCGGGACCAGTCGAAGGAGGCCGCGTAGAGCTTCATGCTCTTCTTCTGCTGCGCGATGTTGTCGTAGGTCCAGCCGCGCGGGTCGATGCCCCGCTTGATGGCGGCGTTCTCGGCCGGCAGGCCGAAGGAGTCCCAGCCGATCGGGTGCAGCACGTTGAAGCCCTGTTGGCGCCAGTAGCGCGCGACGATGTCGCCCAGGGCGTACACCTCGGCGTGGCCCATGTGCAGGTCGCCGGACGGGTACGGGAACATGTCGAGCACGTACTTGCGCGGGCGGGTGTCTGCGGGGTCGCTCGTGCGGAACGGCTCGAGTTCGTCCCAGATCGGCGCCCACTTCGCCTGGATGGCGGCGAAGTCGTAGCCGTCTTCGTCCTCGGGGCCGTTGGACATGGTGTCGTGCTCGTGTGCCACGTGACTCTCATTCATTGTGGTGAGGTGGCGTTCAACGCAACGGATCAAGCCCGGTGGCGACGCCCAAGCTCCTAGGTTACTAAATCCTGGCCCTGCGCCGGGTCCGGCGCCGGGGAGCAGGCCAGGACCGCCCGGATCAGGGCCCGCGCCTTGACCTGGGTTTCCTCGATTTCCTCCTCGGCCACCGACAGCGCTGTGATGCCGCCGCCGGTGCCGATCGACGCACCCGCCGGGCCGAGCACGATGCTGCGGATCACCATGGCCAGGTCGACATTGCCGTCCTCGCCGAGGTAGCCGAACGCTCCGGCGTAGACACCGCGGTCGCCGCCTTCGAGGGCGTGCAGGATGCGCATGGCGCTGGCTTTGGGAGCCCCGGTCATCGACCCGGCCGGAAAACAGGACTCGACGGCGTCGATGGCGCTCAGTCCGGCAGCCAGTCGGGCCTCGACAGTGCTGACCAGCTGATGCACGTGCGGGTAGCTCTCCACCTGGAGCAGCGCGGTGACGGCGACCGAACCGAGCGCGGCGACCCGGCCGAGGTCGTTGCGCATGAGGTCGACGATCATGAGGTTCTCCGCGCGCTCCTTGTCGCTGGCGAGGAGCTCCTCGCGGAGCCGCCCGTCCAGTGCCGGATCGGTGGAGCGTGGCCTGGTGCCCTTGATGGGTTTGGTGCGCAACCGGCCGTCGGGGCTCACCGAGAGGAACTCCTCCGGGGACGCGCTCAGGAGGGCGTGTGCGCCGAATCTCAGCAGCCCGCCGTGGTGGCTCGGGCTGGAGGCGCGCAGCTGCCGGTACACCTCGAGCGGGTCGAAGCGCCCGGCCACCGTGACCTCGTTCGTGAGGCAGAGCTGGTAGGCGTCGCCGGCCCGGATGCGCTCCTGGCAGGCGTGGATGAGCTGGGCGTAGTGCTCGGCGTTGTGCCGCCAGCGCACGACCGGCGGCGCGGCAGGGGGTGCGGCAGGGGGTGCGTCGGAGAGGTGGGCCGGCGCGGGTCTCGCCGGGGCAGGTCGGCCGCGGTCCGGCACCCCGTCGAGGCGACGGGACACGTCCAGCAGCCAGGCGGAAACGTCATCCTCTGCCTCCCCCGCCGCGGCGCGGGCCAGCAGGGTCACCGTGCGCGCCGCATGGTCGAAGGCGATGGCACGATCGATGAAGAGCAGGGCGGCATCGGGCTCGGAGCGGGATCCGGCCGAGGCGTCGGTCGTGGCAGCCGGCCAGAGTCCGTAGCCGAGCCAGCCCACCCAGCCGAGCGTGAACCCGATGCCACCGGCGTCCTCGGCTCCGGTCACCGGGCCGGCCACGGCGCGGAGGAAGTCGAACACGGTCTCGGTTGTCGTGACGGGGGAATCGGCGCCGCTCAGCGGGCGTGAACTTGTCACGGTTCCGGCGCGCGCCGACGCCGTGACGAACCGGGAGCCGGCATGTGCGCCGGCGAGATAGCTCATCCCGCTGGTCGCCTCTGCGCCGGCGTCGAGCCAGATGGAGTATCCGGATCCGGCAAACAGCTCATCGAAGACGACAGCGGGGTCGATCCAGCGCGGCAGCACGAACCGGCGCAGCGCCGGACCGGCCTGGCTCGGGGGTAGGGGTGTCGACGGCACCCGTCAAGCCTAGGGGCCGCCACGTCAGGAGCCGTGGCAGGTACCCGGTGCGCGGCTCAACGGGATTTCCTGCTGCGGCCTAGGCTGGCGAGGTGAACGACGTACTCAACTGGATCCTGGGCGCCGTGGGCGCCGTCGACCCCGTGCTGCGCACCATCCTCGCGGGTGTGGGCATGCTGCTGGAGACCTCGGTACTGATCGGTTTGGTCGTCCCCGGCGACACCATCGTGATCGTTGCCAGCACGGTTGTGGACGGTCCGGTGGAGTACTTCGGTCTGATTGTCGCGGTGATCCTGGGAGCGTTGGCCGGCGAGAGCATCGGCTTCTACCTGGGCCGACGGTTCGGCCCCTGGATCCGGCGCAGCTGGCTGGGTCGGCGCATCGGTGAGAAGAACTGGGCCGGCGCCGAGTCCTACCTCGCCAGGCGCGGCGGCATCGCGGTGTTCCTCTCCAGGTTCCTGCCGGTGCTGCACTCCGTGATCCCGCTCACGGTGGGTATGAGCACCATGCGCTACCGCACCTTCCTGGCCTGGACGGTGCCGGCCTGTGTGGTCTGGACGCTCGCCTACGTGTCGGTCGGTGCGGCTGCCGCAGAGGGCTATCGCAATATTTCCGACCGGCTGCACTTCGCCGGGTATCTTTTCGTCGCCGTGATCGCCCTGTTCGGGGTGGTGGTGGTGCTCGTCAAGCGCTGGCTGAAGCGCCGTGAGGCCAGGTTCATGGATCGGGAACTTCCCCCGGAGTAGAGGACTACGGGGTGACGCCCTGGCTCAGGCCGGCGTTGGCCCTGAGGGTGACCGTGCGGCTGATCAGCCCGGCCGGGACCGGGGTGTGCGAGATGAGCAGTACGGCCCGGCCGGCGCCTGCAGATGCCGACAGGATGTCGCGCACGAGCCTGTCGCCCAGCCCGGTGTCGACGTTGGCCGTCGGCTCGTCCACGATCAGCACGGGGAAGTCGGCGAGCAGGGCCCTGGCGAGGGCGATCCGCTGTGCCTGGCCGCCGGAGACGAGGGCTCCGCGTTCGCCGACCCTGGCATCCAGGCCGCCGCGCCGGAGCATCCAGTCGGAGAGCCCGACCCGGTCGAGGACGTCGAGAAGGTCGTCGTCAGAGGCCGTGTCCCTGGCGAAGAGCAGGTTCTGCCGAATGGTGTCGTCGAAGAGCCAGGGGCGCTGTTCGCAGAGCCCCACGACGCGGCGCACATCTGACGGTGCCAGGTCCCGCGCCTCGACCCCGTTGACCCGGTAGGAGCCCGTGTAGTCGAGGAAGCGCACGAGGGTCTGCGCGAGGGTGGTCTTGCCCGCCCCGCTGGCCCCGGCCAGGTGCACACGATCACCGGCGGCGAGCCGCAGTGTCACGCCGGCAACGGCCGGCTGCCCGGCACCGGGCCAGCTGGCGCCGAGCCCGGTGAGCTCGATAAGCGGGGCACCGGTCTCCACGACAGCGGGGACGCTCGCCATCGCGCCCTCGGTGGAAAACTCGGTGGAAATCTCGGCGGGAATCTCGGCGGGAACCTGCTCGGGTACCGCCGTGGCCACGCGCTCGGCGCTCGAGCGCACCTGGCGCCAGGCGCTGAGGGCGGTCGGGATCATGGCGAAGACCTCGAATACGGCCATCGGCACCAGAACGACCACGGCGAGGGCCGGGCCGGAGAAGCCGCCGGTGCCCAGGGCGGGGATGGCCGCGATGAGGGCGAGCACTGTTGCGGCACCCGCGCTCAGCGAGATCACCGCGGCCTGCACCCCGGCGCCGACAGAGCGCCGCAGGGCGGCCCTGCGCAAGCTGTCCTCGACGATCCTGAGCCTGTTCAGGCGGGCGTCGAGAGCGCCGAAAGCCGTGAGCACGTCGAGGTTCTCGACGACCTCGAGCACCTCGTCGGCCAGGGCACCGCGCAGCGGGGCCAGGGCGCGCTCAGAGCGGGCGGACAGCGCCGCAGACGCGAGGGTTCCCACGACACCGGCGACGACGAGGCACAGGGCGAGGGTCACGCCGGCCGCCGGCAGCACCAGCCAGACCCCGATCACGCTGAAGAGGGCCACCAGGCCGGAGGTCGCCAGCGGCTGCACCACCCGCAGCGGAAGGTCCTGCAGATCATCGACATCCCGCACCAGGCGGGTGAGCAGATCACCGCGCCGGGTCTCGGACAGGCCGGCCGGCGCCAGCGGCAGCAACCTGGCGAAGATGCCCAGCCGCAACGCGCCGAGCTGGCGGAACGCCGCGTCGTGGCTGAGGAGCCGCTCGAGGTATCTGAAGGCCGAGCGGGAGAGGGCGAAGGCCCGCACGCCGACGACGGCCGTTCCCAGGAACATGATCGGCGGCATCTCTGCAGCACGGGTGATGAGCCAGGCCGAGCAGGCCAGGAGGGCCACGGCGCTGGCCGCGCTCGCGACACCGGCGGCCAAGCCGGGCAGGCTGCGGCGAGCCGGTGGCTGGGCCAGCCTGAGCACGGACCGTGAGGCCATGACGGGCAGCCAGGTCGAGCGGGGCATTCGGGTCGTTCGGGGAGTCCGGGTCTCAGACATGCGATACCTCTTCCAGGCGCACGACGAGGTCGGCAGCCTCCACGAAGGCCGGCCGGTGGCTGACGACGATCACGATGCGGCCCTGGCCGGCCAACGTGCGGAGGCCCTCGATGAGGTCGCTCTCGGCCGCGCTGTCCAGGGCAGAACTGGGTTCGTCGAGAACGAGGACCGGGCAGTCCAGGGCCAGGCACCGGTAGATGGCCCTGGCGGCGGCGACCCGCTGAGCCTGGCCGCCGGAGAGCCCGGCGCCGTTGACGCCGAGGTGCAATCCAGGGTCGAGGTCGCCGGCACCGGCCCAGTGCAGGGCCGTTGTGACCAGCGCGTCGTCGGTGACCGTGGCGCCCAGGGCGACGTTGCCCGACACCGTGCCCGCGAAGAGGCCCGGTCGTTGTCCGGCCCAGGCCAGCCAGTCGCGGCGGTCTCCGGATGCCACTGCCTCCGTGCCGAGCCTGAGGGTGCCGTCGAAAGGCACGAAGCCCTGCAGCGCGCCGATCAGGGTGGATTTGCCCACTCCGCTGGGGCCGCTGAGAACGCTCAGCCGTGCGGCCGGGAAGTCCTGGCTGAACCTTTCGATGGTGGTGGAGTCTCCCCGCCGCACGGTGACGTCGTCGAAACTCAACTGCTCAGGTCGACGCCCGGCCGGTCGAAGCGCGGCCGGTCGTTGCGCGGCCACGACAGATGCGGGCACCGGGGCGACGTCGTCGTCGAGGATCGCGAAGACCTCTTCGGCGGCGGCGAGGCCGTCGGCGGCCGCGTGGAACTGGGCGCCTACCTGGCGCAGCGGCAGGAATGCCTCAGGGGCCAGCAACAGCACGAACAGGCCAACGCCCAGTAGGAGGGAACCGTCAACGAGCCGCAGACCGATCGACACCGCGATCAGCGCCACGGAGAGGCTGGCGGCCAGCTCGAGGACGAATCCGCTGAGGAACGAGACCCGCAGCACCGTCATGGTGCGGCCACGGTATTCGTCGGTGAGGTCGGTCAGGCGGGCCGCCTGGCGGCGGTCCCTGCCGAAGATCTTGAGGGTGGCGAGCCCGCCGACCACGTCGAGGAACCCGGCAGAGAGTCGCTGCAGGGCGTCCCACTGCTGGCGTTGCACGGTCTGCGTCGCCTGTCCGATCAGGATCATGAAGATCGGGATGAACGGCAGCACGATGATCACGGTGATGCCGCTCGCCGGGTCCTGCCAGAGCATCACCAGCACCAGGATGGGCGTGGCGATGGCCGTCAGCAGCAGCTGCGGCAGGTACCGGGCGAAGTAGTTGTCCAGGGCGTCCAGTCCGCTGGTGACCACCGTGGCCACCCTGGCGTCCTGCTGGCCGGCCAGCCAGTCCGGCCCGCGTTCGGCGAGCCGGTCCAGGACCGCGGTGCGCAGTTGGCTCTTCACGGCGGCGGCGCCGCGCGTGGCGGCCACCTCGAGCAGCCAGACGATCACCGCACGCACCACCACCACCGCGGCCAGCGCGGCCACGGTGGTGCGCAGGGAGTCCAGGGACTCACCGGCGACGGCGAGGGTGATGCTCTGGCTCAGCAGCCACGCGAACGCGACGACGGCGAGGGTCTGGGCCAGGCCGAGGACCGCGCCGACGAGGAGGAACCAGCGCGCGGCGGTGGCGTGCTTCAGAAGCCGTGGATCGAGGGGACGCATCCCGTTCAGTGTACGGCGGCTTCGATGTGCGACCGGCCGATCCGCTTGCGGAACACCCAGTAGGTCCAGCCCTGGTAGCCGATGATCACGGGAGCCGCGATCAGAGCCGTCCAGCTCATCACCTGCAGGGTGTACGGGGTCGACGAGGCGTTCTCGATGGTCAGGCTGTTGGCCACGTCGTTGCTGGCCGGCATCACGTCGGGGAAGAGCGACGCGAACAGGGTCAGCACGGCGAAACCGATGGTGACGGCCATCAGGCCGAACGCCGTGCGCTCGTTTCCGCGCAGGTTGGCCAGGTAGGCGCCGATGAGCATCACGGCCGCGACGGCGGCGAGGATGCCGGAGGCGAGGGTGCCGTAGGCGAGGGTGGTCCAGACCAGGAAGGACGCCGCGACGACGATGGTCAGCAGACCGGAGCGGATGGCCAGCGCCCTGGCACGCACCCTGATGTCGCCCTCGGTCTTGGTGGAGACGAAGATCACGCCGTGGGTGAAGAAGAGCAGCAGGGTGGTGAGGCCGGCCAGCAGCGAGTACGGGTTGAGCAGGTCAAAGAAGGTGCCGATGTAGTTGAAGTTCTCATCGAGCGGAACACCGCGCACGACGTTGCCGAAGGCCACGCCCCACAGCAGCGCGGGAACCGCGGAACCGACCACGATCATGGTGTCGAATGACTTCTTCCACTTCAGCTCCGGCCGCTGGTGCCGGTATTCGAACGACACTCCCCTGGCGATGAGCGCGAGCAGGATCAGCAGCAGCGCGAGGTAGAAGCCGCTGAACATCGTGGCGTACCACTCCGGGAACGCCGCGAAGAGCGACGCGCCGGCCACGATGACCCAGGTCTCGTTCAGGTCCCAGACCGGGCCGATGGTGTTGATGAGGACGCGGCGGTCGGTGTCGTCCTTACCGAGGAAGGGCAGGGACATGCCCACCCCGAAGTCGAAGCCGTCGAGTACGAAGTACCCGATGAACATCGCCGCGATGATCCAGAACCAAAGGATATTGAGTTCCATCGTGAGCTCCTAGTAGACCGTGGTCGTTTGCTTGATTTCCCCGGACACCGGATCGGGCACAGGAGCGTCGTCCGGCCCCTTCTGCACGGCCTTGAGGATGAGGCGGAATTCCACCACGGCCAGGGCGCCGTAGAGAAGGGTGAATGCGATGAGGGAGATCAGGATCTCGAGGCCGCTGACGTTCGGCGAAACGCCGTCCGCCGTCTTCAGCAGGCCGAAGACCAACCAGGGCTGGCGGCCCATCTCGGTGAACACCCAGCCGACGCTCATGGCCAGCAGCGACAGCGGGAACGACCAGATCGCGATCTTCCAGATCCAGGTCTTGGGGCTGCGACCCTTGCGGGTCACCCACAGGCCGCCGACGGCCACGAGGATGTGCGCGATGCCGAGCCCGATCATCCAGCGGAACGACCAGTAGGTGACCCAGATGATCGGCGAGTAGTCGCCGGGGCCGTAGAGCTGGACGTACTGCTCCTGGAGGTTGTTGATGCCCTCGACGGTGCCGTCGAAGGTGTGCGTGGACAGGAACGACAGCAGGTACGGGATGCGGATGGAGAAGAGTTCGCTGACGCCGTCAGGGGTGCCGAGGGTGAAGATCGAGAACGAGGCGTTGGCTCCGGTGGCCGTGTGGTACATGGCCTCGGCCGCCGCCATCTTCATCGGCTGCGCCTGCACCATGGCCAGGCTCAGCTGGTCGCCCATCAGGGTGGTGAGGGCGCCGGCGATGACCATCATCCACAGGCCGAACTTGAGCGCGGGGCGCATGGTCTCGAGGTGCTGGTTGCGGCTCAGGTGCCAGGCCGCGACCGAGATGATCAGGCCGGCCGAGACCATGAAACAAGCGAAGATCGTGTGCGGGAACGCGGCCAGGGCGATCGGGTTGGTGAGCAGCTCGCCGATGCTGGTGAGCTCCGCCCGCCCCTTCACCTCGTTGATCTGATACGCGACGGGGTTCTGCATGAAGGCGTTGGCCGCGATGATGAAGTACGCCGACGCGATGCTGCCCACTGTGGTGAGCCAGATGGTCGCCAGGTGCAAGCCCTTGGGGAGTTTGTCCCAGCCGAAGATCCACAGGCCTATGAAGGTGGCCTCGAGGAAGAACGCCGTGATCCCCTCGAACGCCAGCGGTGCCCCGAAGACGTCGCCGACGAACCGGGAGTAGTCCGACCAGTTCATGCCGAACTGGAACTCCTGCACGATTCCGGTCACGACGCCCATAGCGAAGTTGATCAGGAAGATCTTGCCGAAGAAGTGGGTGAGCTGCAGGTACTTGGCCTTGTTCGTGCGGTACCAGGCGGTCTGGAAGATCGCCACGGTGGTGACAAGGCCGATGGTGAGGGGCACGAACAGGAAGTGGTAGACCGTCGTCAAACCGAACTGCCAACGCGACAGGAGTAACGGATCAAGCCACTCGTTCATATGCCCTCCAGGACCTGAGTTTTCTACGTGTCGTAGAAGACTACTATTCTACGTTCGGTAGAAACAGCAGTTTCGCTTGATAAAGTTTTCCCATGGGAAGTTTGGGCGTGCTCGAGAGACTGTTGATGGACCTGCTCTGGTCGGCAGAGCGCCCGTTGACCGCAAACGAGTTGCGCGACGCACTGCTGGATCCCACTGCGACCGGCGCGAAGCCGCTCGCCACGACAACCGTGCTCACGGTGTTGTCTCGTCTGGAGAACAAGGGCTTCGTCACCCGCGACCGGGAGAGCCGGCCGCACGGGTACACGGCCGTGAGCTCCAGGGCCCAGCACACCGCAGAGCTCATGCACGAGGTTCTGGGCACGACGAGCGACCGCACCGCCACCCTGGCCCGGTTCATCGGCAACGTCAGCCCCCAGGAAGCGCAGACCCTGCGTGCCCTGCTGGAGAGCGTCGCGCCGGCCACTACCGGCCCGTCTAGCGCCGGCGCCAGACCGTAGATCCGCGTGCTCACCACGGCCCTCGGCCTGATGGTGCTGGCCATCGTCCTGGCCTGGCCCGTCCCCATCCTGCTCGCCGGCGCGGCGTGGCCGCCCCGCGCCCCCGGCCTCGCGCTGGCGCTGTGGCAGTCGATCGCCCTGGCCGGCGGAATCTCGATGATCGGCTCGTTGCTGGTGTTCGGCCTGATCCCGTTCGGCGCCACGCCCGTGACCGCGTTGGTGGCTGTGGCCGGGCATGTCGCGGCGGGCACCCTGCCGACCGGCGCCACTCTGGCCGGGATGATGGCGCTCTGTCTGGCCGTGATCCTCGCGGCGCACCTGCTGCTCAACCTCAGCGCCACGTTCATCCGCGCCGAGCGTCAGCGCCGGCGGCACCACACCCTGATCGGTCTGCTCAGCGACCCGCTGCCGAACGACCACGAGGGCACGAGGGTGATCGACCATGCCGCACCGATCGCTTACTGCCTGCCCGGCGGCACCCGCTCGGCCACAGTGTTGTCGAGGGGCCTGCTGAGCCTGCTGGATGCCGGTCAGCTGCGCGGCGTCGTCGCTCACGAGCGCGCCCACCTGCGCCAACAGCACCACCTGGTGTTGTTGGCGTTCAAGTCCTGGCACAGTGCACTGCGCTGGTTCCCCATCGCCAACCGGGCGGAGAACGCGGTGGCGCTCCTGGTGGAGATGATGGCGGACGACCAGGCCAGGCTGGAAGTGGATGACCGCACGCTGGCCGAAGCGATCGCACTGGTGGGCACCGCGCATCTGGACGAGGTCTCCGGCACCCAGTCGCCGCGGGCGGCCGCCGGCGTGCTCGACGACACGTCATCCGCTGATCTGGTGGGTCCGCGCGTGAACCGCTTGCTCGGCGACGTTCCCGCGCTGGGCCCTGCTGCGCGCGCGCTGGCCCTCTCGGCCACAGCCGTGCTGCTCCTGCTCCCGCTGGCCCTGCTGGTCACGACCCGGTAGCCGCAGACACGAATGGCCCCGTCGTGGTGACGGGGCCATTCGGCATGCGGTGATGCGAGGTGCGGTGATGCGAGGTGCGGAGCTGCTTAGATCAGGCCCTGTTCGGTGAGCCAGTCCGTCGCGATGGTGTCGGCCGCGGCCTGCTCGTTCACGCTCTGGGCGTTCAGGGCGACGAGGGTGTCGGCATCCAGGGCCGCGCTGACCGCGTTGATGATCTCGGCGGCCGAGTCGTCGACCTTGTCGGAGACGACGGGCACGACGTTGTCGGGGAAGAACAGGCCGTCGGGGTCATCGAGGGCCACGAGGTCGTTCGACGCGATGTTGGGATCCGCCGTGTAGATGTTGGCGAGCTGGATCTTGTTGTCGACAAGTGCCTTGACCGTCAGCGGTCCGCCGCTGTCTTCGACGGGCGTGAAGCCGGCGATATTGATGCCGTACTTCTCCTTGAGCGCGGTGGGTCCGTACGGACGGGTCTCCAGCTCGGAGTTGCCGCCGACGGTGATCGGCTCCGTGACCTGGGTGAGCGACGCGATGTCGGTGAGGTTGTACGTGTCGGCGAAGGCCTGTGTCACGGTCCAGGAGTTCTGGTCCGTCGCGTCAGCCATGTCCAGAACGCTCAGGCCGTCCGGCAGGGCCGCTTCCAGTTCGGTGTAGGTCTCGTCGGCCGTTCCGCCGGCGGCGTCGGCCTGCAGTGCCTGCAGCAGGCTGCCGGTGTACTCGGGGAACACGTCGATCGAGCCGGACTCGATCTCGGGCAGGTAGGCCTCACGCTGTCCGATGCGGAACTGGCGGTCGACCGTGAAGCCGCCGTTCTCCAGCGCCTGCGCGTAGATCTCCGCGATGATCTCGTTGGAGTAGTAATCCTGCGATCCGACGACGAGCGTGTCGGATCCCTGGGAGCTGCTACTTCCCTCGTCCAGCGGATCTCCGGACGCGCACCCTGCAAGGGCTACGACTGCCCCAACCGCGACCGCGCTGACAAGCGCGAGCCGGCCTCGTGTGATTGTGAACATGCTGTTGTCCTTCCTCAGGTACCGATGGTTCGGTAGATGTGTCACCGTGCGGCTGTGCGGCCGCCGGTGCGAAGCGTGGGGGTGGTTCTGGTGCCGAGGCGCCCGGAGACACCCCGTGGTACGACAAACCTCTGGATCAGCGCAAAGATTCCCTCGAGTGCCAATGCCAACAGGATGACGAGTATCGACCCGCCCAGCATCTCCGCGTAATCGCGGGTTTTCAACCCTGCGAACAGGTACCGGCCCAGGCCCAGGTCTGCCACGTAGGCCGCCAGCGTCGCCGTGGCGATCACCTGGAGGGTCGCAGAACGCAGCCCACCGATCAGCAGGGGCAGGCCGAGCGGAACCTCCACCTTGCGCACGATCTGCAGCTCGCTCATTCCCACGGCGCGGGCCGCGTCGATGGTGCGCCGGTCGATCGCCTCGAACCCCGTGTAGGCGCCGGCCAGGATCGGCGGGATCGCGAGAACGGTGAGGGCCACGTACGGGGCGACCACCCCGATCCCCACCCACAGGGCGACGAGGGTGAGCAGGCCCAGTGTCGGGATGGCACGGAGGCCGCCGGATGTGGTCACGGCGAGACCGCGGCCGCGGCCGGTGTGCCCGATCAGGTACCCCAGCGGGATCGCGATGGCCGACGCTATCACCACAGTGACGAGGGAGAAGACTATGTGCTGCCCGAGGCGGAGCGGGATGGCGTTGATGCCGACGTAGTTGGCCGGGTCGAGGATCCACGCGATGGCGCTGGCGAAGAGGTTCACGCGGCACTCACCTCGATCGGTGCGCTCACCCGGGCGGGAGGCGCCTTGCGCGTCCAGGGCATCAGGATGCGCCCGAGCAGCACCAGGGCACCGTCGAAGACCAGCGCCAGGAGCACGGTCGCAACGAGCCCGGCGATGATCTCGGCCTGGATCCCGCGCTGGAATCCGTCGGTGAAGAGGCTGCCGAGGCTCTGCACGCCGATGACAGCACCGACCGTGACCAGGCTCACTGTGCTCACCGCCACGACGCGCATTCCCGCCAGCAGGACGGGGCCGGACAGGGGTAGCTCCACCTGCCAGAACCGCGACCAGGCCGAATAGCCCACCGCGGACGCGGACTGGCGCACGTCGGCATCCACCGAGTCGAGGCCATCGGACACCACCCGAACCATCAATGCGACGCCGTAGAGAGTGAGGGCGATGATCACGTTAAGCGGAGACCGCAGGGCCGTGCCGATGACAGCAGGCAGCGACAGGATCAGCGGCAGCGATGGCACGGCGTAGAGCAGGCCGGCGCCGGTGAGGATGACGCCCCGGCTGATCCGGTAGCGGCGGGCCAGCCAGCCCAGTGGCACGGCGATGACGAAGCAGAGCAGAATCGGGGGCAGGCTCAACACGACATGGTCGAGTGTGCGCGCCCAGATCAGGCCAAGGTTCGCCAGGACCCAGGTCATCGAGCGCCTTCAGGGCGGGCTTCGGCCGCAGCGCGGTCGTTCAGGACGCCCGCGAGGCGGCCGTCGCTGTCCACGACGACGTCCTCGTCGCCGTGCCGCTCAATGTGCAGGGCACGGCGACCGCGGTCGGCGCCGACGAAGATCGCCACGAAGTCGTCGGCCGGCTGGGCCAGGATGTCGGCGGGCGACCCGACCTGGGCGATGTGGCCGCCCTCCCGCAGGATGACGATCTGGTCGCCGAGCAGGAAGGCCTCTTCGATGTCGTGGGTGACGAAGACCACGGTCTTGTCGAGGTCTTTCTGCAGGCGCACCAGCTCCTGCTGGAGTTCGGCCCGCACGATCGGGTCGACCGCGCCGAAGGGCTCGTCCATCAGTAGGATGTTCGGGTTCACAGCCAGGCCGCGCGCCACGCCCACACGCTGCTGCTGGCCGCCGGACAACTGGCTCGGGTAACGGTCGGCGAGGCTGCGGTCCAGGCCGACGGTGTCGAGCATGGTCAACGCATCCGCTCTGGCCTGGCGCTTGGGCGTGCCGCGCAGCAGCGGCACGGTGGCGACGTTGTCCACCACGGTGCGGTGCGGCAGGAGTCCGGAATTCTGCATCACGTAGCCGATGCCGCGGCGCAGCTTCACCGGGGGCAGCGTGGCGATGTCTTCACCGTCGATCTCGACCGAACCGCTGGAGGGGTCGACCATACGGTTGATCATGCGCAGCAGGGTTGTCTTGCCGGAGCCTGAGGAGCCGACCAGCACCGTGGTCTTGTGCGAGGGCAGCACGAGGCTGAAGTCCTCGACAGCGAGGGTGCCGTCGGGGAATCGTTTGCTGACGGAACGGAACTCGATCATCGCTGGGCTCATTCCTCGAAGCGGGCTAGACGCCCGGCTCACCGGGTTTCAGTGAGTGCGGGGTCGGCACCTGCTGGGTCGGCAAGTACGGATGACCAGCCAATCATTCTTCGGAGCCAGAACCAAAGCGGATTGCCGCTACATGACCGAAAAAGTTCAGCCGGCGTCCGGGCCGTAGTAGCCCACGAGGTAGTCGTGCATGATGCGGCGGCACTCGGCGATGAAACGCTCGTCGCCCTGGGTGTTCCAGGTGAACGCCCGCGACAGCAGCGAGTCCGCCATCTCCACGGCCACTTCGAGGCGGAAGATGAGGTCCGGCCCGCCGGAGAGCCCGAATTCCTCCGACAGCACGGCGGCGATCTGGTGCGCGAAGAAACCGGTGTCCAGCTGGTCGGGCGTGCTCGACTGGGCGCGTTCCCTGTCGGCGAAGTGCAGGATGCGGAAGCCGGGCTCGGCCCGGTACAGGTCGACGAACGCGGTGATGCCGCAGTCGACGGCTTCCCACCAGGTGGCGGGCTGGGTGGCCTTGAGGTTGTCGGCCACTCGCTGGCGGAAACGCAGCACAGCGCGCTCCCGCAGTCCCTCGAGGACGGCGACGCGGTCGGGGTAGTAGCGGTAGACGGTGCCGATGGAGGCGCCGGCGCGTTCGGCCACCATCGCCGTGGTGATGCGGTCGAAACCCACCTCGTCGACAACCTCGGCGGCGGCATCGAGCAGAGCGCTCAATCGGGCGGCGCTGCGCTGCTGGATGGGCTCGGTGCGGACCTGCCGGCCCTGTGCACCGGAGTCTTCACCGAATAGGTCGATCAGCGCCACGTGTCCTCCTTGAATATAAGTCACAATCCTAGAGGCCCCGGCCGGGCGACACGCACAGAAGACACCCCCCAAACGGAGCAGGCCCTGCCGACCCGGGCGGGTCGCATTCGGCTGCACACAGCGCGGAGGCGGCGCGGACGCATGAGAGACTGAGGTGTGTCAAAGTTCCCCGCCTCGGCCGCCGCCCCGCTGAATCCTGCACGGATGATGCATCGGGCTGCCCGCATCGAGGACTGGCTGCACGAGAAACGGGAGAAGTTCGCCAGACGACGCGGACACTTGCCCGTGATCATCCCCTACACCGGTTACGGCACTCCCGAGCGGGTGCGGATCCTCTGCCGGGTACTGCTGGCCAAGCCCGTGAAGGCCGGCGCCCGCACGAAACGACGCCTCATCGGGCGGGATGCGAGCATCAGGGGCTGGCGCAGCTTCACCAGCGTGCCGGTCAACGACGTCACCGTCACGATCGACATCGGCGGTACCGCGCACCGGGTGCAGGCCGACCGCGGCGGAGTCGTGGACACCGTCATGCAGGTGAGCCTGGAGCCGGGCTGGCACACGGCGCACCTGCACACCGAGGCGTCTGGGGCCGTCGAGGCTCCCGTCTTCGTGGTGGCCCCCGAGGTGCGTCGCGGGATCATCTCCGACGTAGATGACACCGTGATGGTCACCACTCTCCCCCGCCCCCTGCTCGCCGCCTGGAACACCTTCGTTCTCGACGAGCATGCCCGCGTACCCACGCCCGGCATGGCCGTGCTGCTGGACCGCCTCGCCGACGCCACCCCGGGGTCACCGGTGATCTACCTGTCCACTGGCGCCTGGAACGTCGCGCCGACGCTGAGCCGGTTCCTCTCCCGCAACCTCTACCCGGCCGGGGCGCTCCTGCTCACCGACTGGGGCCCCACCCACGACAGGCTGTTCCGCAGCGGTCGCGAACACAAGCGCGAGAACCTGCGCCGGCTCGCCCAGGAGTTCCCCGACATGCAGTGGATCCTGGTCGGCGACGACGGCCAGCACGACGAGGCCATTTACAGCGAATTCCAGCAAGAGTTCCCGCAGAGCGTCGCGGCCGTCGCCATCCGCCGGCTCTCACCCAGTGAGGCCGTGCTGGCGGGGCGCCGGGCCAAGGACACCGCGCCGGCCAAGCCAGACTCGCTCTGGGTCTACGGCCCGGATGGGGCGAGCCTCGCCGAGCAGCTGGCAGAGCTCGGCCTGATCACCGACCCTGGGCTGCCCGGACCGACCGACTAGCGCGTCGGGCGACCGGCGAGCAACCGGTCGAGGCCGCGGTTGATCTGCCTGGCCCAGAGCGGACCGCGGTACAGGAACCCCGTGTAACCCTGCACGAGGGTGGCGCCGGCGGCGAGACGTTCGGCGACCTGCTCGGCCGTTTCAACGCCGCCCACCGAGATGACGCAGAGTTCGGCGGGCACGGTGGCACGGATCAGCCGCAGGATCGCGAGCGACCTGGCGTTCAGTGGAGCGCCGGAGAGTCCGCCGGCGCCGGCGGCGTCCACGACGGCCGCGGGAGTGCGGAGGCCATCACGGCTGATGGTGGTGTTCGTGGCGATGATGCCGTCCAGGCCCAGCTCCACCACGAGCCCCGCGATGCGGGTGACCTCGTCGTCGGTGAGGTCGGGGGCGATCTTGACCAGGAGCGGTGTGCCGCCGGCTGTGGCCTGCACGGCGCGCAGCAGCGGGGCGAGCTGGTCGAGTTCCTGCAGACCGCGCAGCCCCGGCGTGTTGGGCGAACTCACGTTGACCACCAGGTAGTCGGCGATGGGCGCGAGCGCGGCGGCGCTCACCAGGTAGTCGTCGGTGGCGTCCTCGACGGCCGTGACCCGGCTCTTGCCGATGTTGATGCCCAGCACGGGCCGGGACCGGGTGGCGCGCACCCGGGTGAGCCTGTCCACGGCGGCCGCGGCGCCCGCGTTGTTGAAGCCCATGCGGTTGATCACGGCACGGTCGGGGATGAGGCGGAACAGGCGTGGCTTGGGGTTGCCCGGCTGGGCGATGGCGGTGAGGGTTCCCACCTCGACGTGGCCGAAGCCGAGCCGACCGAGCCCGATGACGGCGTGGCCGTCTTTGTCGAAGCCCGCGGCCACACCGAACGGAGAGTCGAAGTGCAATCCGAGGGTGTCGACACCGATGTCGGTGCGCGGCCGGGTGAAACTGTGCGCGAGCGGTCCGAGGCCCAGACGTGGCAGCCAGCGGATGACCTCGAAGGCCAGGTGGTGGGCCTGCTCAGGGTCGATGCGGGTGAGGACGAGCTTGAAGAGGGTGGGGTACACGGGAGCCTAGAGATCGGGCTCAGCGTCGGCATCCACCGCGGCGGCCGCGGCGTGCTCGGTGCGGAGCTGGAAGATGGCGCTCTCGAAGTCCTCGAGGGAATCGAAAGCCTGGTAGACGCTGGCGAATCGCAGGTAGGCCACCTCGTCGAGCTCCCGCAGCGGGGCGAGGATTGCCAGGCCGATGTCGTTCGCCTCGATCTGCGACGCGCCGGTCTGCCGGATGGTCTCTTCGACCTTCTGCGCGAGCATCGCCAGGTCGGAGTCGGTGACCGGTCGACCCTGGCAGGCCTTGCGCACGCCGGACACGATCTTCTCCCGGCTGAAGGGCTCAACGACGCCGCTGCGCTTGATGATGTTCAGGCTGGCGGTCTCGGTGGTGCTGAAGCGGCGACCGCACTCCGGGCACTGCCGGCGGCGGCGGATCGACAACCCGTCGTCGCTGGTGCGCGAGTCGATGACACGGGAGTCGGGGTGACGACAGAACGGGCAATACATTGTGGGTCGAGCCTACCGTTCCGCGGGGGTGCTGAAGCGGGCGCTGACCGCGTCGCCGTGCGCGGGCAGCGCCTCAGCGGCGGACAGCGCCAGGATGTGGTCGGCTACGCCGGCGAGGCCGTCTCGGCTGTAACGCACGACCTGCTGCGGGCGCAGGAAGGTGTAAGCGCCGAGCGCGGCGGAGAACCTGGCCTGTCCCCCGGTGGGGAGAACGTGGTTGGAGCCGGCCGCGTAGTCGCCCAGGCTCACCGGCGCGTACGGGCCCAGGAAGATGGCGCCGGCGTTGTCGATGTGGGCGAGCACGGCGTCGGGGTCGCTGGTCTGGATCTCGAGGTGCTCGGGGCCGAAGGCGTTGCTGAACGCGGCGGCCTGCTCGAGGTCGTCGACGAGCACGATGGCGGACTGGGAACCGCTCAGCGACGCCGTCACCCGTTCGGAGTGGGTGGTGGTCACGGCGAGGGTGTCGAGGAGGGCTTCGACGGCCGCGGCGAGGTCGGCGGAGTCGGTGACGAGCACGGCGGCGGCGAGTTCGTCGTGCTCGGCCTGGCTGACCAGGTCGGCGGCGACGAAGGCGGGGTCGGCTGCGGCATCCGCGATCACCAGGATGTCGGTGGGGCCGGCTTCGGAGTCGATCCCGGTGACGCCGCGTACGAGGCGCTTCGCGGCGGCGACGTAGACGTTGCCGGGGCCGGTGACGAGCTGGACGGGGTCCAGGCCGAGCCCGGGCACGCCGTAGGCGAAGGCGCCGACGGCACCGGCGCCGCCCATGGCGTAGATCTCGTCGACGCCGAGCAGACCGGCCACGGCGAGGATGGTGGGGTGCACGCGTCCGTCGAAGTGGCTCTGCGGCGGTGACGCGAGCGCGATGGAGGTGACCCCGGCCACCTGGGCGGGCACGACGTTCATCACGACGCTGGACGGGTAGACGGCCTTTCCGCCCGGCACGTACAGGCCGACCCGCTGCACCGGGCGCCAGCGCTGCACGATCTCCGCGCCGTCGGCGATGGTGGTGGTCACCAGGGGCGGCACCTGCGCCGCACTGGCGAGGCGCACCCGGCGGATGGTCTCCTCGATGGCCGTGCGCACCGCGGGGTCGAGGGCAGCGAGGGCCTCCTCGACATGGGCGGCCGGAACGCGAACGTGCTCAGGACGCACTCTGTCGAGGCGTTCGGCCTGGTCGAGCAGGGCCAGTTCGCCACGCGCACGCACGTCGTCGATCAGCTCGGCTGCGACGTCGCTGGCGACGGTGACGCTGGTGAGCGCCCGGGGCACTGCGGCCAAAAGATCGGCCGGAGCAGGCCGCGTTCCTCGAAGGTCAATCGTCTGGATCATGTCGCTCCAGCCTATCCAAGAACCGGGAGCACACGGGAATAGGCTGGTAGCTGAGACGATTGGCACCACTATGAACGAACGTTCCACCGCACCGGCCGAACTTCCCCGCGCGTCGTCGCTCGACACCGATCCGAACGCTCCGGCCGACCTGGCCGCGTTCAAGAACGCGTTCCGCCGGCACGCGGCCGGCGTCGCCGTTGTGACCGCCCTGGATGCGCACGGGATGCCAGTGGGCTTCACGGCCACGTCCCTCGCGTCGATGTCGGCGGTGCCGCCGCTGGCCACCTTCAACATGGCGAAGTCGGCCAGCTCCTGGCCGGCCGTGAACGAGACCGAGAGGGTGGTCATCCACCTGCTCGGCCTGCGTAATCGCGCCTTGGCCGAAAAGCTCGCCGGGCCCAACACCGAACGGTTCGTGGGAGAGCACTGGCGGGTCGGCCCGCACGGGCTACCCGTGCTTAACGACGTGACCTCCTGGATGGTCGGCCGGATCGTGGAGCGGGTGAGCGTGCACAATGCGGCCGTCGTCGTGGTGCAGATCGAGGAAGGCGGCCTCGGCGAGGACGACGAGGCGTTGATCTACCATGAGCGTCGCTATCGGGCGCTGGGCGAGACGCTCTAGCGAGGTCCTAACCGGCAGCGGCCCGGGCGGCGGCCTTGCGCAGCTGACGCTCCGCTTCCGTGGCGGCGGCCTCGGCCGGGGTCGGCGCGGTGCCGCCCAGGTGCGCAGGCTGCCACCAGCGGCCGGCACCCGGCACCGGGTAGCGTGCCTGCAGTCCGTCGACCAGGGTCTGCAGGGTGCCGTGCAGGGCCAGCGTCACGGCCTGCGGGTCGTCGGTGGCGCCCACCTGGATCGGGGTGCCGACCGCGAAGCCGATCGGGGCGCCGTAGGCCTCCCGCAGGGACGGCTTGTGGTTCTTGGTCAGCAGCCGGTGACCGCCCCACACGGCAATGGGGATGATGGGCACGTTGGCCTCCTGGGCCATCCGGGCGGCCCCGGTCTTCAGGTCGCGCACGGTGAATGACGCGTTGACGCCGCCCTCGGGGAAGACGCCGACGAGTTCGCCGAGGCTCAGCGCCCGCACGGCGTCGGCATAGGCCTGCGCGCCGGCGGTCATGTCCACGTTGATATGCCGCATCCCGCGCAGCAGCCAACCGACGAGAGGCTTGTCGAAGGCGCCCTTCTTGGCCATGAAGCGAATGTGCCGACGGTTCTTGCGCCACGTCATCCATTCCACCAGGGCGAAGTCCGCGTACCCGAAGTGGGTGATCGCGAGCACGGCTCCCCCGGCATCCGGCAGGTTCGTCAGACCGGTCACGGAGGGTCGCAGCCGGAACAGGCCGAAGACGGCTCGTCCGGCCGTGATGGCCGTGCTGTAGATCGGTTCCCTGGCTGGTGCTCTCATGGCTCCAGCGTATGGCCCCAGGCTGTCAACGGGCTGGCCGGATGCAGGCCGTTCGTCCTGATTCTCGGCGAACGCACCCGGCGATGGGGCCGATCTGGTCTCCGCGCTATCGTGTGCGCATCCGATCGAGAAGGTTCGAGGATGCGCATGGACGCCACCCTGACGACAGGCTGGACTGACTTCGCCGTGGCGATGGCGGGCGCGGCCGCGGCGCTGGCCGGCCTCGTCATGGTGGCGCTCTCGGTGAATATCAAGGAGATCCTCGCGCTCCCCGGGCTGCCGGCCCGGGCAGCGGCGGCGGTCGGCTCTCTCGTGCTCGTGGTGGTCACGGGCGGGCTCCTGCTGGTCCCCGGCCAGCCCGCGCCGGTGCTCGGCTTCGAGATACTGGTCGCGCTCGTTCCGGCGATCGCCCTGCACACGGTCTCGCTGAACCACCGGATGCGTCACGCCCAGGCTCCGCGGCTCTCCCTCTCCCTCTACCTCACCGCCGCAGCCCTCCAGCTGTTCCCGTTCGTGCTGGGCGGCCTGCTGCTCGTCGTCGCCGGCGGGTCGGTCGGCCTCTTCCTGGTGGCTGCCGGCGTTCTCCTGACCGTGATCGGCTCGATGCTCGACGCCTGGGTCCTGATGGTGGAAATCCTCCGCTGACCCCCTCGCTCCAGTTCCGCGAGCCGTGAGTTAAGCCCCATAATCGCGCGGGTTTTGGGGCTCTTCTCACGGCTCGCGGATGCGTGCTCCCGGGTGCCCCGACGGGCGGGTTGAGTGTCGGTGGTAGGTGAGACGATCTCACTATGAGTAACCCCGACCAGGCACCACCGCCCGCTCCGGATGATGACCATCACTCTCCGGAGTCCGCTCCACCTGGATCCACCCCAGCCCTGGACGAACTCGTTCGCACGGAGCTGGTCCGCCGCACCGAACTGATCGCGGCCGAAGCCCGCGCCATCGCCCAGGCGCAGGCCCGGCAGGCCGAACTCCTCGTCGATTTGCAGTGCTGGAGCGAAGACCCGCAAGTCTCCTCCCGGCTGCACGGCAACCCGGAGAGCATCCGGCAGTCCGACCTGGACGCGGCCAGCATGACCGAGGACCAGGCCCGCGCCGCCGCCTACAGCCGCTGGGACGACCGGGACGTGGCCCGCCGCACCATCGTGAGCGAGACCGCCTGCCTCCTGCGCGTGGCCGAGCGCACGGTGGAACGAATGCTGGACCAGTCGCTCTGGCTGATGTGCGCCCCGGCCACCTTCGAGGCCCTCTCCGCCGGGGAGATCAGCCACCGGCACGCCCTGGCGCTCGTCGACCAGATGCGCACCCTGCCGGACGAAGACCAGGCCGCATTCGAAGAAGCCGTCCTCCCAGCCGCGAAGACGATGCCGCTGGGACGGTTCACCGACAAGGCCCGCCGGCTGCGGGAGAGGCAGCATCCGGAATCGATCGTGACCCGCACCACGAACGCTTTCGCCGAACGCCGCACATACTGGGAGGCCGCACCGGATGGGATGGGCTGGTTGCACTGGTACGGCACCGCCCACGACACCACAGCCGCCTACGACCGCATCGACTCGATGGCCGTGAACCTGAAAAAGGCCGGCGAACCGGCGTCCTCGAGCACAGCGCCGGCCGCCGACGCGGATGAGGAGCAGAAGAAGCGCTCTCGCGACCAGCTTCGAGCCGACCTCACCCGCGCTCTCCTGCTGGACGGCATCACGCCCGACGGCTTGGGCGCCGGGATTCGCGGCACCGTGATGGTGACAGTATCGGTGTTCACCCTGCTGGGCCTGGACGAGGAGCCCGCTTCCCTCGAGGGCTACGGGCCGATCTCACCCGAGGCCGCACGGGAGATCGCCGCGCACGCTCCCACCTTCACCCGGCTGCTCACCCACCCCGAGACCGGGGTGGTGCTCTCCCTCGGCACAACCCAGTACAAGAACACCAAGGCCATGAAGAAATGGCTCCGGATACGCGACGAAACCTGCCGATTCCCGGGCTGCTCCCGCCCCGCCGTCAGGAGCGACGTCGACCACACCCAGGGTTGGGCAGACGGCGGCGGAACCGACAGCGACAACCTCGCCCACCTCTGCGAGCCCCACCACCGACTCAAACACCTCTCCCAGTGGCGGGTTACCCAGGAACCCGGCGGGATCCTGCTCTGGACCTCACCCGGCAACCGCAGCTACCGCACCGACCCGGCCAACCCGATGGGACCACCCCGGCCGCTGCCGCCGGCGACGGGCCCGAAGACCCGGAAGCGCCCCGCCGACAACACCTATCTGATGCCTCGGCACCGGCCGAAGCGGCGCCCGTCGGCTCCGGTGCCCGAGAACCCGCCGTTCTGACCCGCGATGACCCGTCGGCTGACCAGGTCTCGACAAGCTCGACCGGCGAGGGCGCACCTAGCCGGCAGGGCGGACTGTGGCGGGAACGCGGATCAGGTGAGGCAGTAGGGGCCGAGGAGACTCTTCAGTTCGCCGAAGAGGTCGGCCGTCACCGTCACGCGGGACGGCAGTTCGAAGACCCGGGCGGTGTCACCCTTGATCAGCTTCAGCCGCACCTCGGAGGTGCCGCCGTGCCGTTTGAGCACCTCACCCAGCTGGGTGACGGTGTCGGTGGTGGCCCTGGCCTCGAACAGGGTGATCGACAGGGTGCCGTGGTCGGATGCCTGCCCGAGTTCGGGAGCGAAGATGCTGTAGGCGTGCAGGTTCATGCCGTCATCGCGCATGCTCACCCGCCCGCGCACGACCACGACGGAGTCGCTGATCAGGTCGAGCGAGAACTCCTGGTAGGCCTTGCCCATGAACATCACGTCGATCTCGCCGCCGAAGTCCTCGACGGAGATGATGCCGTACTGATTGCCGGACTTCTTCGCGATGCGATGCTGCACGTTCGTGATCAGACCGGCGACAGTGACGGTGTCGGCGTCCTGGGTGTGTTCAGAGCTGATCAGGTCGGTGATGGTGGTGCTGGCGTGCTTCGCGAGCGGGATCTCGAGTCCGGCCAGCGGATGGTCGGAGACGTAGAGGCCGAGCATGTCGCGCTCGAGCGCCAGCTTCTCCTTCTTGCTCCACTCCGGCCGGTCCGGCACCTGGTCGGTCTCCTGCGGATCGTCGAAGAGGCTGTCGAAGTCGAAACCGACCATGCCGTGCGACTCGTCGCGCTTGATCTTGACGGCGGAGTCGACCGCGCCCTCGTGGATCTCGAACATGGCCCGGCGGGTGGCGCCGAGGGAATCGAACGCGCCGGACTTGATCAGGGATTCGACGGTGCGCTTGTTCGTGACCTGCAGCGGAACCTTGCGCAGGAAGTCGTGGAACGACTCGAAGTCGCCCTTCTCGGTGCGGGCTGCCCTGATGGACTCGACGACATTGAAACCGACGTTGCGCACGGCGCCCAGGCCGAAGCGGATGTCGGTGCCGACGGCGGCGAAGAAGCCGATCGACTCGTTCACATCCGGCGGGAGCACCTGGATGCCCATACGCCGGCACTCGTTGAGGTAGAGCGCGAGCTTGTCGCGGGCGTCGCCGACGCTCGTGAGCAGGGCCGCCATGTACTCGGCCGGGTAGTGCGCCTTGAGGTAGGCCGTCCAGTAGGAGAGCACGCCGTAGGCGGCCGAGTGGGCCTTGTTGAAGGCGTAATCGGAGAACGGTAGAAGGATGTTCCACACGGTGGTAACGGCTTCCATCGAGTAGCCGTTGGCCATCATTCCGCCGGAGAAGCCCTCGAACTGCTTGTCCAGCTCGGACTTCTTCTTCTTGCCCATCGCGCGTCGCAGCAGGTCGGCCTGGCCGAGCGAGAAGCCGGCCAGCTTCTGCGCGATCGACATCACCTGCTCCTGGTACACGATGAGTCCGTAGGTGCCGCCGATGATGTCCTTGAGGGGCTCCTCGAGCTCCTTGTGGATCGGGACGATCTCCTGCTGGCCGGTCTTGCGCAGCGCGTAGTTGGTGTGCGAGTTCGCACCCATGGGACCGGGCCGGTAGAGAGCGATGACGGCCGAGATGTCTTCGAAGTTGTCGGGCTTCATGCTGCGCAGCAGCGCCCGCATGGGCCCGCCGTCGAGCTGGAACACCCCGAGGGTGTCCCCGCGGGCGAGCAGCTCATAGGCCAGCGGGTCGTCGAGGCCGAGGTCTTCGAGCACCGGGCGGTGACCGCGGTTGGCCTCGATGTTGTCGAGGGTGTCGTCGATGATGGTGAGGTTGCGCAGACCCAGGAAGTCCATCTTGATCAGCCCGAGGGACTCGCAGGCCGGGTAGTCGAACTGCGTGACGATCTGGCCGTCGGCCTCGCGGCGCATGATCGGGATGATGTCGATGAGCGGGTCGCTGGACATGATGACGCCGGCCGCGTGCACGCCCCACTGGCGCTTGAGGTTCTCGATGCCGAGCGCGGTGTCGAAGACCGTTCGGGCCTCTGCGTCCGTCTCGATGACGGCGCGGAAGTCACCGGCCTCGCGGTAACGGGGGTGGTCCTTGTCGAACATGCCGGTGAGCGGCATGTCCTTGCCCATGATGGGCTGCGGCATCGCCTTGGTGAGCTTGTCACCCATGCCGAACGGGAAGCCGAGTACCCGGCTGGAGTCCTTGAGGGCCTGCTTGGCCTTGATGGTGCCGTAGGTGACGATCTGGGCTACGCGCTCGGCGCCGTACTTCTCGGTGACGTAGTGGATGACCTCGCCGCGGCGACGATCGTCGAAGTCGACGTCGAAGTCGGGCATGGAGACGCGGTCGGGGTTGAGGAAGCGCTCGAAGATCAGGCCGTGCACGAGCGGGTCGAGGTCGGTGATGCCCATGGCGTATGCCACCATCGACCCTGCACCGGAGCCACGGCCGGGGCCGACCCTGATGCCGTTGTCCTTGGACCAGTTGATGAAGTCGGCGACGACGAGGAAGTAGCCGGGGAAGCCCATCTGGGTGATGACGCCGACCTCGTAGTCGGCCTGCTTGCGGACGGCCGCGGAGATGCCATTCGGGTAGCGGCGGATCAGGCCGAGCTCGGTCTCCTTGATGAACCAGCTCTCCTCGTTCTCGCCCTCCGGGGTGGGGAAACGGGGCATGTAGTTGGCCTGGGTGTTGAACTTCACCTCGCACCGCTCGGCGATGAGCAGCGTGTTGTCGCAGGCCTCCGGGTTGTCCCTGAAGAGGTGCCGCATCTCGGCGGCGGTCTTGAGGTAGAACTCGTTGGAGTCGAACTTGAACCGGTTGGGGTCGTCGAGGGTGGAGGCGGACTGCACGCAGAGCAGCGCGGCGTGCGCCGTGGCGTCGTGCGCGTGGGTGTAATGCAGGTCGTTCGTGGCTACCAGCGGCAGGTCGAGTTCCTTGGCCAGCTTGAGCAGATCGGTCATGGTGCGGCGCTCGATGTCGATGCCGTGGTCCATGATCTCGCAGAAGAAGTTGTCCTTGCCGAAGATGTCCCGCAGCTCCCCCGCCGCCTGCCTGGCCTCGTCGTACTGGCCCAGCCGCAGCCGGGTCTGTACCTCGCCACCGACGCATCCGGTCGTGCCGATCAGGCCTTTGGAGTAGGTGCTGAGCAGCTCCCGGTCCATGCGCGGCTTGAAGTAGTAACCCTCGAGGGAGGCGAGCGAGGACAGCCTGAAGAGGTTGTGCATACCCTCGGTGTTCTCCGAGAGCAGGGTCATGTGCGTGTACGCGCCGCTACCACCGACGTCGTCGCGGTTCTGGGCGTTGGTGCCCCAGCGCACGCGGGTCTTGTCGCGGCGGTCGGTTCCCGGCGTGATGTAGGCCTCGGTGCCGATGATGGGCTTGATGCCCGCGTCGGTGGCGGTCTTCCAGAAGTCGAACGCCCCGAAGACGTTACCGTGGTCGGTGACCGCGATGGCGGGCATCTTCTGTTCGGCGGCGGCCGCGATCAGCGGTTTGACGCGCGCGGCACCGTCGAGCATTGAGTACTCGCTGTGCACGTGGAGGTGGACGAACGAATCATTCTGCGGCGACACGACTGCTCCAGCTGCTCTGGTGATGTATTAGTGAGGACGATACTAATCGGCGCGCAGGATGCGCAGGGCGTTGGCCAGGTCCTCGGGATATTCGGCGTTGAACGTCACCCATTCCCGGCTGGACGGGTGCTCGAAGGAGAGCTGTTTGGCAACCAGCCACTGCCGGGTGAGGCCGAGCCGTGCGGTGATCTTCGCTTCGGCGCCGTACATGGCGTCGCCGACGCAGGGATGCCGCTGGGCGGCCATGTGCACGCGGATCTGGTGGGTGCGGCCGGTCTCCAGGTGCACCTCGAGCAGGGACGCGGAGGGGAACGCCTCGAGCGTCTCGTAGTGGGTGATGGAATCCTTGCCGCCGGCGATGACGGCGAACTTCCAGTCCGATCGCGGGTGGCGCCCGATCGGCGCGTCGATGGTGCCGCTGGACGGGTCTGGGTGGCCCTGAACGACGGCATGGTAGATCTTCTGGACCTCACGGTCGTGGAACGCGCGCTTGAGGTGCGTGTAGGCGTGCTCGGACTTGGCAACCACCATGAGGCCGCTGGTGCCGACGTCGAGGCGGTGCACGATCCCCGCGCGTTCGGATGCGCCGCTGGTGGCGATACGGTAGCCGGCGGCCGCGAGGGCGCCGAGCACCGTCGGACCGGTCCAGCCCACGCTCGGGTGGGCGGCGACGCCGGACGGCTTGTTGACCACGACGATGTCGTCGTCGTCGTGCACGATGGTGAGGTCTGGAACCGCGATGGGAACGATGACCAGGTCCTGCTTGGGCGCCCAGCTCACGTCGAGCCAGGCCCCTGCGCGGAGTTTGTCGGACTTGCCGACGACCACGCCGTCTTGGGTGACCCCGTCGGCTTCGGCGATCTCTGCCGCGAAGCTGCGGGAGAAGCCGAACAGCTTGGCGATGCCCGCGTCGACGCGCACACCGTCCAGGCCGTCTGGCAGGGGAAGTGCTCGGTTTTCCATGATGCCGTTCAGTTGGGGGTGACGAGTGAGGCGGGGGCGTCCGCTGCGGCGGGGGCCTCCGCTGCGGATGTGCGGCGGCCGTCGAGGCCGATGCCACGCAGGGTGAGCAGCATGAAGAGAACCATGCTCACGACGATGCAGGAGTCGGCGATGTTGTAGATCGCCGGCATCATCCAGGGCGTGTAGATGAAGTCGACCACGTGGCCCATTCCGAAGCTTGGCTCACGGAACAGGCGGTCGGTCAGATTGCCGAGTACCCCGCCGAGCAGGAGTCCGAAGACGAGGGCCCACCGGGTGGAGCGGATGCGCCGCGCGAACACCACGATGAACACGACGACACCGGCCGCAATGAGTGAGAACACCCAGGTGAGGCCGGTGGCGAAGGAAAATGCAGCGCCCGGGTTCCGGATGAAGTGCAGTTGGAGCACATCACCCAGAACCCGAGCGGTTTCGCCCTCGGTCATCGTGCGGACGACGAGGGCCTTGCTGAGCTGATCGAACGCATACCCGCCGCAAGCCACCAGGGCCAGGACGAGGAGTGCGCGGTAACTGACCTTCGCGCTGGTGCTACGCGCCAAAGCCCTGGAAGCTCGCCTTCGGCGAGTTTCCCGAGTCCTTGCCGGCGCCTGCGCCGACGGGCGAGGCGGAGTCGAGGTCGCGGAGCTGACCCTCGATGTAGCTCTTCAGCTTCTGGCGGTACTCGCGCTCGAAGGTGCGCAGTTCCTCGATCTTGTTCTCGAGGACCGAACGCTCCTGCTCGAGGACGTTGATCTGGGCGCGCTGCTTGGCTTCGGACTCCGCGATCACGCGGGCTGCCGTGGCGTGGCCCTCGGCGATCAGGGCGTCGCGCTTCTCGGCGCCTTCCTTGACGTGCTCCTCGTGCAGGCGGCGGGCCAGCTGCAGAAGGTTCGTCGTGCCGGCGGTCTCGTCGATCGGCTCGGCCACTGGCGCTGCGGCGACGGGCTCGGGCACGACGGCCGCAACGGGCTCTGCGACGGGCTCGGGGGTGTTGACGGGCTCAGCGGCCTGGGCCGGCGCCGCGCTGACGGGAGCAGGGGTTTCCCCACCGGAGAGACGAGCCTTGAGCTCCTCGTTCTCCTGGGTCAGGCGTCGCAGCTCGACAACGACCTCGTCGAGGAAGTCGTCAACCTCGTCCTGGTCATATCCCTCACGGAACTTGGTCGACTGGAACCGCTTGTTGACTACATCTTCCGGAGTTAGCGCCATGGCTTTCCACCTCAAAACTCATTGTAAGAACAGTTGTTACGAACACGTGCGTGGGACCGACTGGCTCTCGGTGCAAGACCGGGCCGGTAGGCCGTCATCGATCAAGAATACATGCCGGGGCACCGGCGGGGCTGCGGGTCAGCGCAGAAACCCTGCAATCGACATCCCGATGATGCAACACAGCATAGTCAGGCTCCAGCCGAAGTCGAAGGCGATCGGACCGAGTCGCAGCGGCGGAAAGATCCGGCGGAAGAAGTTGATTGGCGGGTCGGTCAGCGTGTACACGAGCTCGATGAGCACGAGCACGAAGCCCTGCGGCCGCCAGGCCCGGTTCACTCCGCGCACCAGGTCCACGATGAAGCGTCCCCACATTACGAAGAAGTACAGCAGGAAGACGAAGTAAGCGATCGAACCGATCAGCGAGAGAAGGAACACGCTGGGTTACGACTGGGCGAAGAAGGAGGAATCGGCGTCCCCTTCCTCGGCGGCGTTGTCGCCCGAGATCACGACGTGCGACGGCGACAGGAGGAAGACCTTGGCCGTGACACGCTCGATCTTGCCGTACAGCCCCTGCGACAGGCCACTGGCGAAGTCGATCAGGCGGCGCGCGTCGGCGTCGCTCATCTGGGACAGGTTGATGATGACCGGGATGCCCTCACGGAAGGACTCGGCGATGACCTGGGCGTCGCGGTACTGGCGGGGGTGGACGGTGAGGATCTCGTTCATTTCAGACACGACAACATTCTTGGGGGTGGAGGTCTTGTGCAACGGCGTGACCGGTGCTCGGCCCGAGGAGTGCGACCCGTTCACGGGCGCGGCCGCGTGGGAGCTCGCGGCGTGCGCGGACTGGGTGGGGAGAGTGGAGACGGGAGCCGCGGCGGGTTCCTCATATTCCAGCTCTTCGTCTGCCAGACCCAGGTAGACCATGGTTTTCTTGAGCGGGTTGGACATCTCGACCTCCGTGTTGGTTTTACGACGTTTTCAGATTAACCGGTGCCGGGCGATTCCCGGTGATTGCGGTGCCAATTCGCAGGTGTGTCGCGCCCTCCGCGATGGCGGCCGCGTAGTCCTGGGACATTCCCATCGACAGGTACCGCGCGTCTGGCGCGATGCCCCGCATCTGGGCGCCCAGCTCGGACACCAGGGCGAAGGATCGCCGTGGGTCCGCCCCGAGGGGTGCGACGGCCATCAGGCCCAACAGGGTGAGCCCTGGCGTCGTGAGCACCCGCTCCACCAGCGGAGCGAGGTTGGGGATGGACACGCCACCCCTGGCCGGGTCGTCGGTGAGGTTGACCTGCACGAAGCAGTCCACCCCGACGGCGTCACCAGCGGATGCCTCGACAGGGCTGCCGAGGGCGTCGACGAGCGATTCGCGGTCGACGGAGTGGATCACCGACGAGTACGCGCGCACCTGCCGGGCCTTCTTGCCCTGCACCTGGCCGACGAAGTGCCAGGTGATGCCGGATCCGGACAGCTCCGCGGCTTTCGCCTGGGCTTCCTGGTGCCGGCTCTCGCCGAAATCGCGCACGCCGAGCTCGAGGAGCTCACGCACCAGCGACACCGGCTGGAACTTCGTCACGACAACTGTCGTGATGTCGGTCACCGGCCGGCCGGCGGACCGTGCAGCGTCGGCTATGCCGCCCTGCACGGTCGCCAACCGCTGGGAGAGGTCTGCTTCACCCATTACGTGGCGCTCACTGATTCTCAGCCATTACTTGAGGAAGTCGGGGATGTCCAGATCGTCGGACTCGTCCTCGAACGCCGGGTCGGCGACGGGAGTGCTCGCGGCGGAGTCCACGGTGGACCAGACCGAAGCGGCCGGGTCTTCCACCGTGTACGCGCTCGAGGCATCCGTGCCGGTCGCGGCGGCAGCACCGGAGACCCCGGCAGCCACACCCGCGGCGACCAGGTCGGAGCGGCGAACCTCGGCCACCTTGGCGCCGGGCTCACCGCCGTCGAAACCTGCGGCGATGACGGTGACGCGGACCTCGTCGCCGAGGGTGTCGTCGATGACCGCACCGAAGATGATGTTGGCTTCGGGGTGCACGGCTTCCTGCACCAGGCGGGCCGCATCGTTGATCTCGAAGATGCCGAGGTTGGAGCCACCCTGGATGGACAGCAGTACGCCGTGGGCGCCGTCGATCGACGCCTCGAGCAGCGGGGACGCCACAGCGAGTTCGGCGGCCTTGATGGCACGGTCGGCTCCGCGGGAGGAACCGATACCCATCAGGGCGGAACCGGCACCCTGCATGACCGACTTGACGTCGGCGAAGTCGAGGTTGATCAGGCCGGGGGTGGTGATCAGGTCGGTGATGCCCTGCACACCGGCGAGGAGCACCTGGTCTGCGGTGGCGAACGCCTCGAGCATGCTGATGCCGCGGTCGCTGATCTCCAGCAGGCGGTCGTTCGGCACGACGATGAGGGTGTCGACCTCGTTCTTGAGCGAGGCGACGCCGGTCTCGGCCTGGGCCTGGCGACGCTTGCCCTCGAAGCCGAACGGCTTGGTGACGACACCGATGGTGAGGGCGCCGATGGACTTGGCGATGCGGGCGACGACGGGAGCGCCACCGGTTCCGGTGCCACCACCCTCGCCGGCGGTGACGAAGACCATGTCGGCTCCGGCCAGCGCCTCTTCGATTTCCTCGGCGTGGTCCTCGGCGGCGCGACGGCCGACCTCGGGGTCCGCTCCGGCGCCGAGACCTCGGGTGAGGTCGCGGCCGACGTCGAGCTTGACGTCTGCATCGCTCATCAGGAGTGCCTGGGCATCCGTATTGATGGCGATGAATTCGACCCCTCGGAGGCCGAGCTCGATCATGCGGTTGACGGCGTTCACGCCGCCGCCGCCAATTCCAACAACCTTGATGACTGCTAGGTAGTTCTGATTAGTTGACACGTCCGGCCTCCGGTGGAACCCTAAACCTCTAGTCGAGGCTTAAAGTTATGCTGAGTATGCAATTCCTAAATTCGAAGTTAGGTGCCACACCCATAGTGGTGGGGAGGCGCGCCCGCGTGTCGCGAAAACTCAGGTGGAACTCACCGGACGACGTCCCTGCGAACGACGGCCCTGGCGAACGACGGCCCTGGCGAACGACGGCCCTAGCGAACCACGGCGCTGTCCGGCGAGGACACGTCGTATTCGGTGACGCTTCCCACCGGATGGCTGACGAGCAGGGCCGCCAGCACGATCGCCTTGTACTCCGCGCGTTCCGAGTTGCCCCAGACCACCCGCGCTCCCCCACCCAGGGTGAGGGTGACGTCATCCTTCGTGGCCGCGGTGACGGTATCGAGCTGGCCGCGGATGCCCTCGGGGAGGGCCGCGATCACGGCCACCGCAGCCTGGAAACCGGCACCGCTGGCACCATTGGCCGCGTCGATGACGGGATAGTCCGCTGGTCGGTCTGCACCGCTGGTGATGACGACGCCGGCCGCGTCCACCAGGTCGAATCCGGCGGCAGAGGCCACGGCTCCAACCGGCTCGCGTTCGACGATGCGCACGACCAGGGTGTCCGGCGGACGACTCTCGGTGACGTAGCTGCGGATCAGGCTGAACTCGCTCAGTTCGCGCTTGACCTCGGCGAGGTCCACGAGCGGCAGCGGGGTACCGAGCTGGCCGTCGAGGGCCGCGGTGATGTCGTCGGCCGGGATGCGCTCGGTGCCGGTGACCTCGATGGTGCGCAGGGCCATCAGCGGCGAGTACACCCCCACGAGCACGAAGGCCACCAGGACTGCCACGGTGGCGCCGGCCGCGATCCAGATGTTGCGTCGACGGCGCGACCTGGACGTGAACCGGCGCACCTCGCTGCGTTCGTACTGCTTGCGGGCGCGCCGGGCGGCACGGAGCCGCGCGCGGGCCGCGCGGGCGGTGAGGGGTGCGGCAGGCGCCTCGGTGTCCGCTGCGGCTGCAGGTGCAGTCGATGCAGCCCGTCGTGCGGCCAGCCGTGCCACGAGACCGGCGGCAGCGGGCTTGTCGGCACGCGGGGTGAGTGCAGGCGAACGCGGTGCAGGCGAACGCGGTGCAGGCGAGCTGGGTGCAGGCGAGCTGGGTGCAGATGAGGTGGACTGCGGGGACGCCTGTTTCTTCGTTACCGGCAGGCTGATCGGCTCGGTCGTCGCATCGGGTTCTGACCGTGCCTGCTCGGGCTTCTTCCGCGCCGGGGCGGTCCGCCCTGTCGGCTTCTCGCCAGCCCGCTCGGGTTCACGCGCCGAGGGCGACCGGGGCGCCTGAGGGACGCCGGGGGGACGCTTCATGCGCGCGAGCCCAGGACGAGCCTCATCCGCGCTCCAGCGATTCCAGCAGCTGGGGCACGATGCGATACACGTCACCGCAGCCGAGGGTCACGACGAAGTCACCCTCCCTGGCGATGGTGCCCAGGTAGTCCGCGGCATCCTGCCATTCGGGGATGAAGGCCACGTGGGACGGGTCCGCGAATCGCTCGGAGACCAGGGCGCCGGTCACACCGGGTACGGGGTCTTCCCTGGCGCCGTAGACCGCGAGCACGATGGTCTCGTCGGCGTACTTCTCCAGGGTGTCGGCGAACTCCTGGGCGAACAGGCGGGTGCGGCTGTACAGGTGCGGCTGGTGCACGGCGATGATGCGTCCTGAGCCCACCACGGTGCGCACGGCCGACAGCGCGGCGGCGACCTCGGTGGGGTGGTGCGCGTAGTCGTCGTAGACGCTCACGCCGCGTACGGTGCCGTGCAGTTCGAAGCGGCGCTGGGTTCCGCCGAAGGCGGCGATAGCGGCGAGGGAGTCTGCTGGGTCGAGGCCGAGTCCGACGAGAACGGCGAATGCACCGGCGGCGTTGATGGCGTTGTGCCGGCCGGGGACGCGCAGGGTGGCCGAGTAGTCCACACCCTTCCAGCTGACACTGAAGCTGACCGGGCCGGAGGTGCCGATGGAGTGCACCCGCACGGCGGCATCCTCGGCTTCCCCGAAGGTGACGATGTTCGCCCCGGTGAGGCGACCGGTGACGCGCACGGCACCGGGGTCGTCGGAGGAGATCACCACGAGTTCGTCGGCGTTCTGGGCGAACTCGACGAAAGCAGCCTCGAAGGCCTCGAGTGAGCCGTAGTGGTCGAGGTGGTCGGGGTCCACGTTCGTGATGAGGGCGATGCCGGTGTTGTAGAGCAGGAAGGAGCCGTCCGACTCATCGGCCTCGACGACGAAGAGGTCGTCTGCGCCGCTGCCGGCGCTCACGCCGAGGGATTCGATGACCCCGCCGTTGACGAAGTTCGGGTCCTGGCCGAGGCCGAGCAGGCCGGTGACGATCATTCCCGTGGAGGTCGTTTTTCCGTGCGCCCCGGCGACGGAGACCAGGCGATGGGAACGGATCAACCAGGCGAGGGCCTGGGAACGGTGCAGCACCGGAAGGCCGCGCTCGGTGGCAAGCACATACTCGGGGTTGTCCTGCCAGAGGGCACCGGTGACGACGAGGCTGTCGGCGTCGCCGACATTGGCGGCGTCGTGCCCGATGGTGATCGTCGCGCCGAGCGCGCGGAGGGCTTCGACGTTGTCGGAGTCACGGGAATCCGAGCCGGTCACGGTGTGGCCTGCGGCCAGGAAGAGGCGGGCGATTCCGCTCATCCCCGAGCCGCCGATACCCACGAAGTGCACGGTACCGAGGTCTTCGGGAACGATGAGAGTCAGGTCTGGCTTGATCACGTGACGGTCTTTCTTGCTGGCGGAGCGCGGGTGGTGCCTGTATGGCTCGGTGTCTGGAGGGCTCGGTGTCTGGAGGGCTCGGTGCCTGGAGGGCCCAGGTGACTTCAACGTTACGCGGCGGCAGTCTCGGCGTCGAATGGGACAGGTGCCGAGCCGGGCGCTGCGGAACCGGTCAGCGACCGGCGGGCGGCGGTTGGCCGGCCCTGTCGATGAGTTCGATCATGCGTTCGGTGCCGTCGAGCACCCCCACCGAACGGGCGGCTTCGCCCATGGTGTGGATGCGGCGGGGATCGGCGAGCACGGGAAGCAGCGTCGACACGACCCAGTCGGGCAGGAAGGCGGCGTCATCGACGAGGATGCCGCCGCCGGCCCTGACGACGTCGGCGGCGTTGAAACGCTGCTCACCGTTGCCCACCGGGTACGGCACGTAGACGGCGGGGATGCCCAGGGCGCTCAGTTCGCTCACCGTGGCGGCTCCGGCCCTGGAGACGGCGGCATCGGCGACGGAGAGAGCGAGGTCCATCCGGTCGCAGTAGGCGACCATGTGGTAGCCAGGCACGCCCGGGTCGGTGACCTCAGCCTTCGAACCGGTGATGTGCAGCACCTGCCAGCCTGCTTCGGTTACCGCCCTGGCGGAATCCACGATGGTGCGGTTGATCCGGCGGGCGCCGAGGGACCCGCCGGTGACCAGCAGGGTGGGCCGTTCGGGGTCGAGTCCGAAGAACTCCAGGGCGGTCCCCCGCACGGCGGGCCGGTCCAGTTGAACGATCTCCCGGCGGAGCGGCATGCCGACGACGCTGGCGTGCGGAAGCCGGGTTCCGGCGAACGCCACCCCGACGCTCCGGGACATCCGGGAGCCGAGCCGGTTGGCCAGGCCGGGTTTGGCGTTGGCCTCGTGGATCGCGATGGGCACTCCGGCGCGGCGGGCGGCCAGGTAGGCGGGGCTGGCGACATACCCGCCGAAGCCGACGACGACATCCACCGAACGCTCACGCAGCATGGTGGCCACGTCGTTGATGGCCCGGTTCATCCGGGGCAGGAATCCGAGCGCGGCCCGGTTGGGCCGGCGCGGGAAGGGCAGCCGGGGCACGACCAGCAGCTCGTAGCCGCGTGCAGGAACCAGACGGGCTTCCAGGCCCTCAGCGGTGCCCAGTACGAGCACGGTGGCGCCGGGGTCGCGCAGCATGAGAGCGTCCGCCACAGCGAGCAATGGGTTGACGTGGCCGGCGGTGCCGCCGCCTGCCAGCAGGTAGGTCGTCATCGGGTGGATCCTCGTCTCGGTGCGGGTCGCGGGCTCGTCTGCGCAACGGCCTCGACCGGGGCGGGTGTCTCCTGCCGGTCCTCGTGATCACTCCGTGCGAAGGACAGCACGACGCCGATGGCGGCCAGGGTGGTGAGCAGGGCCGTGCCGCCGGCCGAGATGAGCGGGAGCGGTACGCCGAGCACGGGGAGCACGCCGAGCACGACACCGATGTTCACGAGTGCCTGGCCGATGATCCACACCATGACGGCGGAGGTCGTGACCTTGATCTGCATGCTCGAGGTGCCGCGCAGGATGCGGATGAAGGCGAAGGCCAGCAGCACGAACATCAGGAGCACGACGATGGCCCCGATCAGGCCCAGCTCCTCGCCGATGATGGCGAAGATGTAGTCGTTGTCCGCCGCGGGAAGCCAGGACCACTTGGCCTTGGAATTGCCCAGTCCGACACCGAAGATGCCGCCGTTGGCCAGCGCCCAGGTGCCGTGCAGCGGCTGCCAGCAGGCCGCGGAGATCGGGCCGGTGACGGTGTCGCAGGAGTCAACGGCGAAGCTCAGCAGGCGGGTGCGGCGATTCTCGCTGGAGATGGCGAGCAGCCCGCCGAGAACCACCCCGACGACGAGCGGGAGGGCGAGCATCCGCAGCCGCACACCGGCGAAGAACATGGCGCCGAACAGGATGCCGGCCATGATGATCACCGTGCCGAGGTCGCCGCCGATCATGACGAGCATGACCGAGCCGCCGCCGACGCCGAACACGGGGATGTAGACGTGGCGCCAGTCGTCGAGTTTGTCCTTCTTCTGGGCCAGGATCACGCCCAGCCAGATCACCAGGGCCACCTTGATGGCTTCGGACGGCTGGAATTGCACACCGGCGATGTCGAGCCAGTTCGTGTTTCCGGCGACCGTGACGCCGAGCGGCGTGAAGACCACCAGGCACTGGAAGAAACAGGCCACGAGCAAGGCCGGCCAGGCGATGCGTTTCCAGAAGCGCACCGGCAGACGGCTGATCACGAGCATCAGCGGGATGCCGATCATGGCGAAGATGCCCTGCCGGAAGATGCCGCCGAAGAAACCGGCGTTCTCCAGGTAGGAGTCCACCGAGGACGAGGACAACACCATCACGAGCCCGAACACCACGAGGAACAGGGTGGTGCCGAGCAGGAGCAGGTAGTTCGTGGACTCAGCCCTGAAGACCTTGCCGAGACTGATGCGGCTGAGCGCGACCCGCGCGCTGTTCGGAGCGGTGTTCGGAGCGGACTCAGGCACCCGGGTACGAGGACGAGTCGTCATCCGACCCACCTCCCAAATAGTCGTGGACAGCCTGCGCGAATTTCGCTCCGCGTTCCGCGTAGCTCGCGAACTGGTCCATAGACGCCGCAGCGGGCGCCAGCAGAACCACGTCACCGGCCTCGGCCATGGCCGCGGCCAGGCTGACCGCGGTCGGCATGACCTCACCAGTGTCATCCGAGTCGATCTCGAATACGCGCAGGGCGGGGGCGTGTCGCCGGAATGAGGCCAGGACTTCCGCCCGCTCGACCCCGATCACCACGGCGCCGCGCAACCGTGCGGCGTGTTTGGCCACCAGCGCGTCGATGTCAACGCCCTTGAGGAGGCCGCCGACGAGCCACACGACCGAGTCGAACGCCGCGAGGGACGCATCGGCGGCGTGCGGGTTGGTGGCCTTCGAGTCGTCGATCCAGCTGACGCCGCCGTGGGTGGCGACAACCTCGATGCGGTGCGCATCGAGGCTGAACGTCGCGAGGGCGGCGCGGATCGCCTCCGGGGCGACATCGAAGGACCGGGCCAGAGCCGCGGCGGCGAGGATGTTGGCGATCACGTGCGGCGCCGCCAACCCCACCCCGGCGAGATCGGCCACTGTGCTGAGCTCGATGGCGGTGTCGAAGCGGTCCTCGAGGAATGCGCGGTCGCAGAGGATTCCGTCCACGATCCCCACGTCGCTGGGTCCGGGGACGCCGAGGCCGAAGCCGATGGCGCGAGCGCCGTCCTGCACCTCGGCGTCCTCGACCATCCGCATGGTGGCGAGATCGGCCTTGTTGTACACGCAGGCGACGGCCGTGTTGTTGTAGACCTTCGCTTTGGCCGCGCGGTACGCCTGGGCTGAGCCGTGCCAGTCCAGGTGGTCGTCGGCCACATTGAGGCAGACGCTGGCATGCGGCGCGAGGGCGCCGGGGCCGAGCTCGGGCAGGTGGTGGAGCTGATAGCTGGACAGCTCGACGACCAGGACGTCCCAGCCCTGCGGGTCGCGAATGGCGTCAAGCACCGGCACGCCGATGTTGCCGCAGGGCGCGACGCGGTGTCCGGCGGCGGCGAGCATGGTGGCAGCCAGCTGCACGGTGGTGGTCTTGCCGTTTGTGCCCGTCACGAGGATCCACGGCGCGGGGTCGCCGACCTTGTCGCGTAGGCGCCAGGCGAGTTCGATGTCGCCCCAGACCGGGATGCGCTGGGCGGCGGCCCACTGCAGCAGCGCATGGTCGGGGTGGAAGCCGGGCGACACGATCACGAGCTCTGCGCGGTGGGCGACCAGCTCAGCCGGCGCGGATTCGAGGTCGGCGGTGACGAGGGGAATCCCGAGGACGTCGAGCAGCCGGGCCCGGTCGTCGGGCGCGCGCCCGGCGACCACGAGAACGTCTGCGCCGAGTTCGGCGAGGGTGTCAGCGGCGGCGAAGCCGGTCATGCCCAGGCCCAGAACGGCGACCCGCAGTCCGGACCAGTCGGAGTGCCAGCTGGTCAGCCGGTCGAGCCGGCCGTGATCGGCCGTGTCGGCCGCATCGTCATAGGAGTGGGCGCCCATTAGCGGGTCAGCCATTCGAGGTAGAACGTGCCGACACCGGCGGCGACGAGCAGGCCGCCGATGATCCAGAAGCGCACGACGACGGTGACCTCGGCCCAGCCCTTCAACTCGAAGTGGTGGTGGATCGGGCTCATCAGGAAGATGCGCTTGCCGTGGGTGACCTTGAAGTAGGCGCGCTGCACGATGACCGAACCGGCCTCGATGACGAACAGGCCGCCGATGAGCACGAGCAGCAGTTCGGTGCGGCTGAGGATGGCCAGTGCGGCCAGCGCCCCGCCCAGACCGAGGGAGCCGGTGTCGCCCAGGAAGATCTTGGCCGGCGAGGTATTCCACCAGAGGAATCCGATCAGCCCGCCCACGATGGCGGCGGCCACGATGGCCAGGTCGAACGAGTCCGGGCCGGCGTAACACTTGTAGAGGTCGGCCGCGGCCGCTCCGGCGGCGTTGCAGGACTGGTTGGACTGCCAGAAGCCGATGATGATGTAGGAGCCGATCGCGAAGACGAGCGAGCCGGTGGCGAGGCCGTCGAGGCCGTCTGTGACGTTGACGCCGTTGGAGGTGGCCGCCACGATCAGGCAGATCCAGACGATGAAGGCGGCGATGCCGATGAAGGTGCCGAGCTTCATGAAGTCCAGCGGCAGGTCCCTGATGAAGGAGATGTGCGTGGATGCGGGCGTCTGGCCGTTCTTGTCGGGGAACTGCAGCGCCATCCAGCCGAACGCCCCGGCCACGACGACCTGCCCGGCGATCTTCTGCCAGCCGCCGAGGCCGAGGCTGCGCTGGTTGCGGGTCTTGAGGTAGTCGTCGAGGAAGCCGACCAGTCCGAGACCGACCATCATGAACAGCACGAGCAGCGGGGAGGCCGTGAGCGGACGCTGTTGGAACCACATGGCGAGGAAGTAGCTGACCAGGACACCGACGATGATGATGATGCCGCCCATGGTGGCGGTGCCGCGCTTGGCGTGGTGGCTCTTGGGACCGTCGTCCCTGATGAACTGTCCCCAGCCCAGCTTGTGGAACAGCCGGATGAACAGCGGGGTCAGCAGGAGGGTGAAGATGAGGGACATCATCCCGGCCAGCAGGAGGGCTACCACGAGTACAACTTTCCCAGTCGGTCTCCGAGGAATCGGAGTCCGGCTGAATTTGATGATTTGACGAGCACAGTGTCGCCGGGCTTGACGGTCTCGCGCAGCAGTTCGAAGGCCGCGTCCGGTGTCTCGACGTATGCCGATTCCCCGTCCCACGAGCCCTCGTTGATGGTGCTGATGTGCATGCGCCGTGCGGCGGGGCCGACGACGACGAGCTGCGAGATGTTGAGGCGGACGGCCAGGAGGCCGATTCTGTCGTGTTCGTCGCCGGCCAACTCCCCCAGTTCGCTCATCTCACCCAGAACGGCGATGCTGCGGCCGTCGGGTTTGCGAATCTGGGCGAGGGTCTTGAGGGCTGCGGTCATGGAGTCCGGGCTGGCGTTGTAGGCATCGTTGATCACGGTGATGTCGTCGCGTCCGCCCATCACCTCCATGCGCCAGCGTTCGGCGATGGAGACGGATTCCAGGCCCGTGACGATGGCGTCGATCGACACGCCGAGTTCGGCCGCGGCGGCCGCGGCGGCCAGGGCGTTCATCACGTGGTGCTCGCCGAGTACGCGGAAGGATACGGGCCGGCTCTCGCCGCCGGGCAGGTGCAGGGTGAACGTCGTGCCGGTGCGGCTGCCGTGGATGTCGGAGGCGCGGACCATCGCCCGGTCACCTTCACCGAACCAGACCACCCGGGCGGCGGTGACGGCGGCCATACCGGCCACGCGGTCGTCGTCGACGTTCAGGATGGCGACGTCGTCCGGGCCCAGGTCGGTGACCATCTCGGACTTGGTGCGCACGGTGGCTTCGATGCCGCCGAAGCCGCCGGCGTGGGCGAGCCCGACCTTCAGCACGATGCCGATGTCCGGCCGGGCCATCCGCACGAGCCTGGCGATTTCACCTTCGGCGCTCGCGCCCATCTCGGCGACCAGGAACCTGGTCTCCTCCGTGACGCCGAGCATGGTGAGCGGGGCGCCGACCTCGTTGTTGAACGACGCCTTCGCAGCGATGGTGGGGCCGACAGATTCGAGGATGGCGCGGAGCAGGTTCTTGGTGGTGGTCTTGCCGTTCGACCCCGTCACTCCGACGATCTTGAGGTGCCCGGCGGTCCTGACTCTCCTGATCACCTCGGTGGCGAGGTCGCCGAGGGCGATGACGGCATCCGTCACCACGATCTGGGCGACCGGAACGTCGAGGAGCCGCTCGACGACGATCACGGCGGCGCCGTTGGCGACAGCCGCCGGCGCGAACAGGTGCCCGTCGGTCTCTTCGCCGGGCTTGGCGATGAAGACGTCGCCGGCGGCGACCTCGCGGGAATCAGTGTGCACAGCGCCGCTCACGAGGGAGTCCGCGGTCAATCCGCCGGCGAGGTGGAGCTCGCCGGTGACGGCGGCGGCGATCTCGGTGAGGCTCAGGGCGATCATCTACAACCACCCGGCTTCGTGCAGTGCGATTCGGGCGTCTTCGCGCGCCGAGTATGGGATTTTCACTCCGGCAACTTCCTGGTAGTTCTCGTGGCCCGGTCCCGCGTAAAGCACGACGTCGCCGGCTTTGGCCAGGGACAGGGCGCGTCGAAATGCTGTGGCGGGGTCCGGCACTTCATAGAGTTCTCCGCCGGGTGCGGCGATCTTGGCCGCGGCCATCAGGGTGGCCCTGATCACGGCGGGGTCCTCGAAGCGGGGATGGAAATCGGTGATCACGACGGCGTCAGCGCCTCTGGCGGCGATGGCGCCCATGTCGGCACGCTTGGTCTTGTCGCGGTCGCCGTCGGCGCCGAACACCATGATAATGCGCCCGGTGGTCGACGCGCGGATCGCGGCGAGGGTGTTGAGGAACGCATCGGGACTGTGCCCGTAGTCGATGTAGACCAGCGGACCGCGATCCCCCGAGATGAGCTCGGCCCGGCCGGGCACGTACGCGGTGATGCCGCCGTCGCGGGTGAGAACCTGGTCGATGGCCGCGAGGTCGTAACCGGACTCGACCAGCAGCACGATGGCCAGAGCGGCGTTCGCGGCCATGTACCACCCGAGCAACGGCACCCGGGTCTGCAGGCGGCGGCCGTCCGGCCCGTCCAGCACGAATTCGGTGTGCCGGGGTCCGAAGTCCACGACGCTCATGTGCCAGTCGGCGTCGACCTCGGTGCCGACGGCAGTGCTGGTGGATCGTTCGTCCGAGTGACGGTTGGCGAGCGTGGTCACGGGGATGCGGCATTCGGCGGCGAGCCGGCGGCCCCACTCGGTGTCGACGGTCACGACACCGCGCTGGGCGCGGTCGGGCTGGAAGAGCTCCAGCTTGGTCTGGAAGTAGGCCTCCATCGAGGCGTAGTCGTCGAGGTGGTCGTGCGAGAGGTTGGTGAAGCCGGCCACGTCGAACACGATCCCGTCGACCCGATGCTGGCTGAGCGCCTGCGCCGACACCTCGATGCCGACGGCGCGCACCTCGGCTTCGCGCATCCGGGCCAGGAGGGCGTGCAGCTCCGTCGCCTCAGGCGTGGTCAGCGAACTGGTCACGGACACGTCACCGATCCGGCGTTCGGCGGTGGAGGTGAGCCCGGCTGTGACGCCCAGCTGGGTGAGGATGGCGAAGAGCAGGTACACGACACTGGTCTTGCCGTTGGTGCCGGTGACGGCGAAGAGTGTGGCCGGGTTCTGCTCGGAGTGGTGGATCCACGCGGCAATGGTGCCCAGGGCCGCTCTGACGTCGGGCGTGACAAGCACGGGGAGGCCGGATTCCCGGGCCAGAATCGCGCCGGCCTCGTCGGTCAACACGGCAACTGCCCCCGCGGCCCGGGCGGCCGAGGCATAGGCGGCACCGTGCCCGCGTTGCCCGGGGACCCCGACGAAGAGGTCGCCGGGCTGCACGGTGCTGGAACTCAGGCAGATGCCGGTCAGCTCGAGGCCTGCGGCGTCGCCGCGGAGATCAAGTGTGAATTCTTCGACCAGTCCCGACAACGACCGCGGGACCGGATGCTGAGGGCGGAGAGCCGAGGGTGCCAAATCGGTCACGGGGCTCACTTTCTTACCAGGAACCGGAGAGATCAGGCGCGGTGGCGCCCGACGGAACTGCCCGGTACTTTTTCAGCACCTGACTCATGACCTCTTGGAAGATCGGAGCGGACGCTGCTGACGAATTCATGTTAACAGGATCGGCCAGACTCACCGAAACGACGTACTGGGGATCGTCGGCCGGAGCGAAGCCCGACACCGAGACAAGGTACCCCTTGGTGTACCCGCCGTTGCCGTCCGGCATCTGGGCCGTACCGGTCTTGGAGGCCACCCGGTAGCCGGGGATCTTCCAGGTGTTGGCCAGCCAGCCCTGCTGGTAGACCATCTCGAGCATGTCCGCCGTGTCGCGGGCCGCAGAGGCCGAAACCACCTGGGTGCCCTCGGCGGCGGGAACCTCGGTGAGGGTACCGTCGGCGGCCCGGCAGCCGGAGACGAGCTGGACGGGCATACGCACACCGCCGTTGGCGATGGTCTGGTAGATGCTCGAGACCTGCACGGCCGTCGTCGTGAGACCCTGGCCGAACATGGTGGCGTATGCGGTCTGGTTGTCCCAGTCCTCGGCGGCGCGGAGGTCACCGGATTCCTCGGCGGGGAATCCGCTCTCGGTCACGGTTCCGACACCGAACTTGGTCATGTAGTCGTAGCGCTGCTGGTCGGTGAGGAGTTCGCCGAACTTCGACATGCCGGTGTTCGACGAGTCGATGAGCACCCCGGTGAGGGTGAGCCGCAGGTCCGCGTGGTACGAGCTGTCGTTGACGTCGGCGCCGTTCGCGGGCAGGTAGCGGTAGGGGGCGACGACCTGCGAATTCGGCGTGGCCAGACCGGCGTCGATCACCGAGGCCGCGGTGAGGGCCTTGAAGGTCGACCCAGGTTCGTAGGGCGCGGTGAAGGCCCGCGACCCGCGGTCCTCGGCCTCGGTGGCGCTCACATTGTTGGGGTCGACGGTCGGGTAGTCGGCCACGGCGATCAGCTTGCCGGTCTTGACCTCCTGCACGACAACGGTCCCCCAGGCGGCACCCGTCGCCTGCGCCTGCTCGGCGAGGGCCTGCTGCACGAACCAGTTCAGGTCGGAGTCGATGGTGGTGATCACATCGCTGCCGTCCACGGCCTCCTTGGTCGTGACGGTGCTCTCCGGCAGCCGCACGCCGTCGGCTCCGCGCTCGTAGGTCTCGGTGCCGTTGTCGCTGGCGAGACAGGCGTCCTGGCCGAGTTCGAGTCCGGCCTGGGCCTCCCCCGCTGCCGAGGTGAAGCCGACCAGGTTTCCGGCGACGGCTCCGTTGGGGTACACCCGGCTCGGGTTCTTGGCGAAGGTGAGCCAGGGAATGTCGAGGGCGTAGATCGCCCGGAAGGCGTCGACATCCACCTGCTTGGAGACGTAGGCGAAGTCGGACTTCGGGTTGTCGGCCAGCGCGTCCGCGATGATGGCCTCGATCTGCTCGCCGGTCTGGCCGGTGATCGCGCCGATCTCCGCAGCGGCCTCCGGCACCGTGATGGTGGACTTCACCCCCGCCACCGTGCGGGTGAACTGCTTGGCGTTCTTGGGCGAAAGCTGCACGTCGTAGCGCATCACGGTTCCGGCCAGGACGACACCGTCGGCGTCGAGGATCTCGCCCCGTGAGCCGTACACGGTGTTCTCGACGGACCGGTTGCCCAGCGAATCCGCGCTGAGCGTGTCTGCGCGCACCACCTGGATGTCGACGAGACGCACCACGAACAGGCCGATGATCGCGAAGAGCACCACGACTGTCGCCGCGACCCTGCGCTTGCTGGACATGTTTGTTTTCGCCACCTGGTAGACCTCCTGTACGGGACTGTACCGGCGTTTATCTGGTGGTCGGCGAAGGCAGACCGTCGGTCACCGAAACTGCCGCCGGAGCGGCCGCGCCGGTGGAAGCCGCGGCGGCGGCGACGCCGGTGCCCGATCCGCCGACAGCCTGCTCGGTCACGAGGGGCGTTCCGGTGAGCAGGGAGTTGGGCACCAGGCTGGCCGCGCCGGCCTGGCTGCCGGTCGCCGACGTGGGGGCGCCGAGCACGGCGCCGTCGGAGAGCCTGAGGTAGGCGGGGGTGGAGTTGCTGACCATGCCGAGTGCTTCGGCGTTGGCGGCGAGGCTCTGCGGCGACGAGACCTTGATGAGGTCCTCGCTCACGCTGTCTGCGGTGCGGCCGAGTTCGACCTGGCTGGCACGCAGTGCCGAGATCTCGTAGGCGCCCTGCGAGATTCCCACGCTGAGGAGCAGCTGGGCCACGACGATCGCGCCGACGCAGGCCACGGCCGACAGTGCGTAGACCACGCGCGGCCTGGCGTGCGTGCCCGGTGCGACGATCTCGATGTGGCGCTGGACGTCGGGGCGCTCGATGGACCCCGGACGCAGTGCCGGTCCATTGAGTTCCTGGATGGGCAGGACGCGGGCCAGATTGTCGCTCATTCGGCTCTCCTCAGTCGTTGCGCGGCACGCAGGCGAACCGACGTTGCACGGGGGTTGATCGCTTTTTCGTCCTCTGACGCCAGTTCGGCGCCACGGATCAGCAGGGTGAACAGCGGCTTGTGCTCCGGGAGCTCGACGGGGAGTCCGGCGGGGGCGCTCGACGTCGACGCGGCAGCGAACATCCGCTTGACGATTCGGTCTTCGAGCGACTGGTAGGCCATCGTCACGATGCGGCCGTCGACGGCGACGGCCTCCATGGCGGCGGGAATCGCACGTTCGAGCACGGCGAGTTCCTGGTTGACCTCGATGCGGAGGGCCTGGAAGACCCGCTTGGCCGGGTGCCCCATGCGCTGCACGGCGACTGGCGTGACCTTGGTGATGACCTCGACCAGCTGGGCCGACCGCACGAACGGGGTGGCCGTGCGGGCGTCGACGATGGCCTTGGCATACCGGCCGGCGAGCTTCTCTTCGCCGTACTCCTGGAAGATGCGGCGCAGATCGGCCTCGCTGTACTCGGCCAGGATCCTTTCCGCGGTGAGCGGCGATGTGCTGTCCATGCGCATGTCCAGCGGTGCGTCCTTGGAGTAGGAGAAGCCGCGTTCCACCTGGTCGAGTTGCATGCTGGAGACACCGAGGTCGAACAGGATTCCCTGCACCTCGCTGATGCCGAGGCCGGCGAGGGCGTCGAGGATGCCGTCGTAGACGGTGTGCACGAGGTGGATGCGTCCCTGGAACGGCTTGAGGCGCTCCTCGGCGATGGCGAGGGCGTCGAGGTCGCGGTCCAGGCCCACCAGGGTGAGGCCGGGGAATCGGCTCAGCATGGCTTCGGCGTGGCCGCCCATGCCGAGAGTGGCGTCGACCAAGACGGCGCCGGGCTTGTCCAGAACGGGGCCGAGCAGCTCGATGCTGCGTTCGAGCAGCACCGGGGTGTGGATCTCGTTCAGCTGCGGGCGGTCGGCCGGCTTGCCGGTGTCAGAGGGGTTCATCTCATCGTTCGTGTTGTTGTTCGTGTCGTTGTTCATAGCTACCGGGGCCGATCCTGCTGCCTGATCCCCATCCGTTCTGCCTGGCACCGGGGAAGTGTGTCAGGAACAAACGGCTGGGAGTCACGCGGCAGGAGCTAGAAGAGTCCCGGAATCACCTCCTCCGTGATGTTGGCGAACGAAGCTTCCTGCTCGATGAGGTACGCGTCCCAGACCTCGGTGTCCCAGATCTCGACGCGGGTTCCGACACCGATGACGGTGAGGTCGCGGCCGAGGCCGGCATAGGCCCTGAGGTTGGCCGGAATGGTGACCCGGTTCTGCTTGTCGGGAGTCTCGGCGCTCGCCCCGGACAGGAAGACGCGGAAGAAGTCCCGGCCTTCCTTGCTCGTGATGGGCGCCTGGCGGATCTTCTCGTGAACGTCCTCGAAGTCCCGCGTCGTGAAGACGTAGAGGCAACGCTCCTGGCCGCGGGTCATGACAATGCCGGTCGAGAGTTCTTCGCGGAACTTGGCCGGCAGGATGACGCGCCCTTTGTCGTCGAGTTTGGGGGCATAGGTCCCAAGGAACATCTGTCACCCCTCTCTTCCGGCCAAGGTCAGGTGTTGCTCCACTTTACTCCACTCTCAACCACCCTGTCTGGAAAACACGGCTTTTCTTTGAATAATCGGCCATTTATTCCCTGAAAACACAGGGATTCACTGGGTGGAGGAAAATCCCACGTTTTGGGGCACCGGGGAGCGGTTTTGGGCACAAAAAAGGACCGACCTGGTGGTCGGTCCTGCGGGATGAGGCGAAGTGGGTGAAAAGGGAGGGGGTGCGGCGAGAAGGGAGGGGCCCTAACGCACAGCGCCCGCCCCGATCAGAAGATCACGGCGGGCGATGAAATCTACAGTGCGCGGTTACTGCTGCCCGTCCTGGCGGCGGTCCCAGCGGTCGTTGAGCTTGTCCATGAAACCCTGCTGGCTGCGAGCCTGGGCGGGGCGGCGGGGCGCTCCAGACGACGGCTTCGTCGCCCGGGCGGTGCGGCCGGGGGTGATGGCCAGGAGCACGCCTCCGAACATGATGATGAATCCGACGATGCCCAGCCACAGCTGCTGCACCGCTACGCCCGCGACAAGAGTCGCGATTCCAACGACGCCCGCGAGCACACCGAGAACGATGGAACGGTAATTGGGGCGGAGGCGGGTGCCTCCGACGCTCGCCACGAATTCGGCATCGTTGTGATAGAGACTGCGCTCCATCTCTTCGAGGAGTCGCTGCTCTTGTTCTGAAAGCGGCATCTCATTCCTCCAATTGGGGATCGAGCGGATTAGACCCTAATTCTAGTCCCGCCGAGATGGCTAGGCTAGGCAAGTGGCACAAAGCACCCGACTGGTCGATCTGGTTCATTCTCGCATCGACGAATTCATCAACACGCGTGAGTCAATTGTGACGACCATCAGCCCCGACCTCGCTGTACTGGTTGACTTCTCACGGCAGTTTCTCAGCGGCGGCAAGCGCTTCAGAGCGCAGTTCGCCTACCTCGGCTGGCAGAGCGTTCCGGCGCCGTCGACGGGGCCCGCTGCGGGTGCACTGACCGGTCTCGTTTCGGCGGCATCCGCGTTGGAGGTCTTCCACGCCGCGGCCCTCGTCCACGACGACATCATCGACAATTCCGACACCCGCAGGGGCGCACCATCCGCCCATCGCCGCTTCGAAAGCCTGCACGGCGCCCAGGGCTGGGCCGGCAGCCCCGACGACTTCGGTCGCGCCTCGGCGATCCTGCTGGGCGACCTGCTGCTGGGCTGGAGCGACGAGCTCCTCGACGAGGGCCTCGACGACGCCCCCGACCGCCTCAGCGCCCGGCGCGCACGCGCCGAGTTCAATCGCATGCGCACTGAGGTCACGGCCGGTCAGTATCTCGACATCCTCGAGGAACGCGCCTGGATCACCCAGGCGGAATCCGAGCTGCTCGATCGCGCCGTGCGCGTGATCGTGTTCAAGTCAGCCAAGTACAGCGTGCAGGCGCCGCTCGTGATCGGCGCGGCCCTGGCCGGCGCGGACGACGACCACCTCGACACCCTGCGCGACTTCGGACTGCCCCTGGGCATCGCCTACCAACTGCGGGATGACCTGCTGGGCGTGTTCGGCGATGCGGCCGTGACCGGCAAGCCCAGCGGTGACGACCTGAGGGAAGGCAAGCGCACAGTGCTGATCGCGCTGGCCAGGGAGCGGCTGAACAGCGCCGACCTGAGTACGCTCGACAGTTTGCTCGGCCGCCAGGACCTCACGCCGGATCAGATCGTCTACCTGCAGGAGAGCATCGTCGCCAGTGGCGCCGTCGACAGGGTCGAGACCCTGATCCAGGAGAACGTCGCCGAGGCCCTGGCGGTGCTGGACGCCTCGCTCGTGGAGCCGGGCGTGGCCGGTCAGCTCTCCGACTTCGCCGGCACGGTGACGCGCCGCGCGTTCTAGCCCGCGTGTTCTAAATTCAGGCCAGGGCCTGCGCGACGCGACGCACCTCGGCCTTGCGGCCGGCGAGCAGAGCGTCGATGGGCGGTACGCCCAGGCTGTCGTCTACCTCGAGCAGCCACTCCATGGCCTGCTCGTCGGTGAAACCGTCGTCGGACAGCACGATCAGGGTGCCGCGGAGTTCGCCGACAGGCGAACCGTCCCGGATGAACGACGCCGGCACGCTGAGCCGTCCGTCCCTGCGGACAGCGAGAAGGTGCTTGTCCTCGATGAGCTGCCGAACGCGGCTCTGGCTGATGCCCAGCGCCTCGACGAGGTCGGGGATGGCGAGCCACGCCGTGCCTACGGCTGTTGTGTCGGTGGAGGGAGCGGAATGCGTTTGCGCAGAAGACGAATCGGTCACCTCACAAGCCTCCCACGATTGGCCAGCGCCGACAAACCCCATTCGAGCCCGTTCGTGAGCAGGCGATCTACCGGATCGGAGGGCATTTCCGGGTATTTCCACAGACATCCGCCGCCCGTACCGCGTGGTTAATTGACTCGGCATACCTTCTGTGTCAGCGTTGAGGACGTGTCAACTATGAAATGGGTGTGGAATGTCGGTTAGAGCCAGCAAAATCGAAACGGGGACGGTCCAGTCCGGCTCCCCCGTCGAGACGACAGGCTCGCCTGCGCCTGCCCAGGCCGACGCGGCCCGGCACCGCCCGACTCCGACGAAGGTGCGCCGCTCGCTCGGTGCCGTCGCGAGCATCCCTCTTGTTGTGGTGAGCACCATCGCCATCGTGTTGAACCTCGCCTCCCCCGCCCAGGCGGCGACGGCGCTGAAGAAGCCGCTCAAGGCCCGTACCACGCTCCCCCAGACCGCCGTCAAGCCGGTTCAGGCCGTGCAGCCGGTCTCGGCCGTCGCCGCCCCCAACCAGTACACGGTCGCCGACGGCGACACCGTCAGCGCCATCGCCGGCCGGTTCGGCCTGTCCACGGCATCCGTGCTGGCCCTGAACGGCCTCGGCTGGTCCGCCGTCATCTTCCCCGGCCAAGTACTCACCCTCTCGACGACCGAGGTCGCCGTCGCCGCGGCGCCCGCGTCAGTTTCCACCGAGATCACCCGCTACACGATCCAGTCCGGCGACACCCTCAGCGGCATCGCCGCCGCACACGGTGTGCCCACAGAGTCGCTGTTCAGCGCCAACGGGCTCGGCCGCGACAGCATCATCTTCCCCGGCCAGACCATCGTCCTGCCTGCTGCGGGGTCCGTCACGGGCGCCGTCGACACGGTCCAGGCATCCAGCGTCGCCGCCGTCACCGTGTCCGCCGTCTCCGGCGCCGCGGTCGCGGGCGGCAGCTACACGGTCGTCTCCGGGGACACCGTCGACAAGATCGCGAGCGGTGCCGGCGTCACCGTGCAGTCGGTCCTCGAGGCCAACGGCCTGGGCTGGTCGAGCATCATCCAGCCGGGCCAGGTTCTGAGCATCCCCGGAGCGGCCCCCGTGCTCCAGATCAGCCCCGCCGTGCTCGTGACTCCGACGCCCGTCGCCACGGCCGACGCCGTGACCCCGCTCACCGCCGAGATGGCCGGGAACGCGCGGCTCATCATCTCGGTGGGCCGCGAGGCCGGGGCCAGCGATGCCGCCCTCGTGGTGGCACTGGCCGCCGCCGCCCAGGAATCGGGCCTCCGCAACATCGACTACGGCGACCGGGACTCCCTCGGCCTCTTCCAGCAGCGCCCGAGTTCCGGCTGGGGCACGCAGGACCAGGTCATGGACGCCGACCGCGCCAGCCGCGCATTCTTCGGCGGACCGGTCAACCCCAACCGCGGTGTCACCCGCGGACTTCTGGACATCCCGGGCTGGGAAGCCATGACGGTGACCCAGGCGGCCCAGGCCGTGCAGATCTCCGGGCACCCCGACCTCTACGCCAAGTGGGAGACCTCCGCGCGGGCCTGGCTCGCCGAACTGGGCTGATCCGGCGCCGGGTTAATCCCGTCTTGTGAGCGACGGTGACCGAATCGTGTCCCGCCGCGCTGCTCCCCCTCCAGAGGAACGGCCGACTTTTCCGTAGACTCGACGGGTGACCGATAGCCCCACTGACCCCATGATCGGCCGTCTCATCGACGGCCGCTATCAGGTGCGCTCCCGGATCGCCCGCGGCGGCATGGCCACCGTGTACCTGGCCACCGACCTGCGCCTCGAGCGCCGGGTGGCCATCAAGATCATGCACGGCCACCTGGCAGACGACAACGCGTTCCGCAGCCGCTTCATCCAGGAGGCACGCTCGGCGGCCCGCCTCGCCCACCCGAACGTCGTCAACGTCTTCGACCAGGGCCAGGATGCCGACATCGCTTACCTGGTGATGGAGCACCTGCCCGGCATCACGCTGCGCGACCTGCTCAAGGACTACGGCCGGCTCACGCCGGAGCAGACCATGGACATCCTCGAGGCCGTGCTCTCCGGCCTCGCCGCCGCGCACAAGGCCGGCATCGTGCACAGGGACGTCAAGCCGGAGAACGTGCTCCTCGCCGACGACGGCCGTATCAAGATCGGCGACTTCGGGCTGGCCCGCGCCGTGAACAACAACACCGCCACCGGGCAGGCCCTGCTGGGCACCGTGGCCTATCTCTCGCCGGAGCTCGTCACGCGCGGCATCGCGGATGCGCGCAGCGACATCTACGCGCTCGGCATCATGACCTACGAGATGCTCACCGGCGAACAGCCCTACGTGGGTGAGGCGCCCATGCAGGTGGCCTACCAGCACGCCAACGACACCGTGCCGATGCCGAGCCTGGTCGCGCCCGGCGTTCCCATCGAACTCGACGAGCTCGTCACCTGGGCCACAGCGCGCGACCCGGAGGAGCGTCCCCGCGACGCGCGGGTGATGCTCGACCAGTTGCTCGAGGTCGAGAAGCAGGTGCGCCCCAGGGACGACACGGCCATGCAGTCCACCATGGTGCTCCCCCGCACCGTGAGCGCCTCGGCCGACGCCGAGACCCAGATTCTGGGCCGGGCTCCCCTCGCCGCCACTGCCATCGCTTCCGCTGCCGGCACGACGACGGCGCTCGCGCCGTCGCCGGAGGAGGACGAACCGGACGCCACCGCCCAGCTGGCGGGCACGGCGCGAAAGCGTCGCCGCCGCGGGTACTGGCTCTTCACGCTCATCATTCTTCTCGCCGCCCTGGCCGGCACCGCCGGCTGGTACTTCGGCGCAGGGCCAGGTTCGGAGATCCCGGTTCCCGCGCTGGTCTCGGCGACGCCGGAGGATGCGACGGCGCAGCTGGAGGCCCTCGGCCTTGTCGCGGCGCCGGGTACGGCGTACAGCACCGAGATCCCCGCTGGACTCATCGTGAGCACAGACCCCGGCGACGGCGCCAGGGTGGCCAAGGGCAGCACGGTGACGCTCAACGTGTCCCAGGGGCCCCAGCCGATCACCATCCCCGCGCTCACCGGACTCACTCCGGACGCGGCATCCGACGAGATCACGAAGGCGCTGGCTGTTCCCGGCAGCATCGACGAGGTCTTCGACAACAACGTCAAGGCCGGCCTGGTCATCTCCGCGAGCCGTGAAAGCGACGGCGGCGATCTGTCCAAGGGCGGCGACTACTTCGAGGGGCTCACGGTCAACCTCGTGGTGTCTCTCGGCGGTATCCCCGACGTCAGCGGCAAGTCGGTCGACGACGCCACCGGCATCCTGGAGGACAAGAACCTCGTCGTCACGACGGGCGAGGAGACCTACAGCGATTCCGTTCCGGAGGGCAACGTGATCTCGGTCGCTCCCGCCGCCGGAGGATCGATCCGTGCGGGCTCCACCCTCGTGCTCACGGTGTCGCGCGGGCCGGAGCCCGTCGAGATTCCGGATGTGGTCGGCAAAGCGTGGTCAGAGGCCAAGGGTGTGCTCGAAGACGCCGGTTTCAAGCTCGACTACAACATCACCGCCGACCTGCTGCCCGGACTGTTCACCGTGACCAAGGTCACCCCTGACGCGGGCACTCTCGCCCCGCGGGGCTCGACCGTCAAGGTCAACTTCTCCGCCTAACCACCCGCGAGCCTTGAGAAAAGCCCCGAAAAGTTCGACTTTTCGGGGCTCAACTCACGGCTCGCGAACGTGGGGACGGTGTCTGCGGGGCTGGACCCTGTCGCTGCTCGAGCCTGTCGAGACCCCGCGAGCCGGCCCGTGATCGCGAGCGCACGTGGAAGCGTCCCCGAGGCATCCGCGCCAGGTCTCGACAAGCTCGACCGACGAGGTGGGCGCGAGCCTGAGGCACCAACACGGGGTCTCGACAAGCTCGACCGGCGGGGTGGGCGCCCCCCACACCATCCCGCGAGCCGTGAGAAAAGCCCCGTAAAGTTCGACTTTTCGGGGCTCAACTCACGGCTCGCGAGAGGGGGGCGGGGTTAGCGGGCGGCCAGCTCCTCGGCCACCAGGAACGCGAGCTCCAGGGACTGCATGTGGTTGAGCCGCGGGTCGCAGAGCGACTCGTAGCGGGTGGCCAGTGCGGCCTCGTCAATGTGCTCCGAGCCGCCGAGGCACTCGGTGACGTCGTCGCCCGTGAGTTCGACGTGGATACCGCCGGGGTGCGTGCCCACCGAGCGGTGCGCCTCGAAAAAGCCCTTGACCTCATCGACGACGTCGTCGAAACGACGGGTCTTGTAGCCGGTGGGCGTGGTGACACCGTTGCCGTGCATCGGGTCGGTAACCCAGAGCGGCGTCGCGTCGCTGGCCTTGATGGCCTCCAGCAGCGGCGGGAGGGCATCGCGGATCTTGCCGGCGCCCATCCGGGTGATGAAGGTGAGGCGGCCAGGCTCGCGGTTCGGGTCGAGCTTGTCGATCAGGCGCAGCATGTCGTCGATCGAGGTGCTCGGGCCGAGCTTCACGCCGATCGGGTTACGCACCCGCGACAGGAAGTCCACGTGGGCGCCGTCGATCTCCCTGGTGCGTTCGCCGATCCAGACGAAGTGCGCCGAGGTGTTGTAGGGAGTGCCGGTGCGGGAGTCGATGCGCGTCATGGGGCGCTCGTAGTCCATCAGCAGACCCTCGTGGCTGGTGTAGAACTCCGTGCGGCGCATGGCCTCGAAGTCGGCGCCGCAGGCGATCATGAACTTGATGGCGCGGTCGATGTCCTTGGCCAGGCCCTCGTAGCGCTGGTTGGCCGGGTTCTTGGCGAAGCCCTGGTTCCAGCTGTGCACCTGGCGCAGGTCGGCGAAGCCGCCCTGGGTGAAGGCACGGATGAGATTGAGGGTGGACGCGCTCGTGTGGTACGCCTTGACCAGCCGGTCGGGGTCGGCCTCGCGGGACTCCGGGGTGAAGTCGTAACCGTTCACGATGTCGCCACGGTAGGCCGGCAGGGTCACGCCGCCGCGGGTCTCGAAGTCGCTCGAGCGCGGCTTGGCGAACTGCCCGGCCATGCGGCCCATCTTCACCACGGGCATGGATGCGCCGTAGGTGAGTACCACGGCCATCTGCAGCACGGTCTTCACGCGGTTGCGGATCTGCTCGGCGGTGGCGCCGCTGAAGGTCTCGGCGCAGTCGCCGCCCTGGAGCAGGAAGGCCTCGCCGCGGGCGGCCTGGGCCAGACGGTCGCGCAGGATGTCGACCTCGCCGGCGAAGACCAGCGGCGGCTGGGTGGCCAGCTCGGCGGACGCGGACGCGACGGCGTCAGCATCCGGCCAGGCCGGCTGCTGCTTGATAGGAAGGGTGCGCCAAGAGTCCAGTCCGGCGATCACAGATTTGTCTGCCATTACAACCGGTTCGGTGGGGTCTACCACGGGCGGAGCCTGCTTCTCTTCTGGCGGTACGCGCTAGCGCGTGCCTGGGGGTGATCTGGGTCAGGGCGGGCGAGGTCTGCCACGCCCAGACAGGGATATTCGAGCCTAGCGTGAAAGGCTGGCGCGCTTCTCCTTGACGCTGGTGGCATAGACGTCGACGTATTCCTGGGTGCTGAGACGACGCAACTCGTACATCAACTCGTCCGTCACGGAGCGCAACACGAACCTGTCGCCCTCCATTCCCTCGAACCGGCTGAAGTCCAACGGTTCGCCGATCACGATGCCGATGCGGCGCACCTTGGGGATGCGCGTGCCTGTCGGCATGGCCTTCTCGGTGTCGATCATGGCGACGGGAACAACGGGCACCCCGGCCTCCAGCAGCATTCGGGCCACACCGGTGCGGCCTCGGTACATGCGCGCATCCGGGCTGCGGGTGCCCTCTGGATAGATGCCGAGTGCTCCCCCGGAGTTCAGCACGGCCAGACCGGTGTTGAGTGAGTCCTCTGACGCCTTGCCGCCGGAGCGGTCGATGGGCAGCTGTCCGGTGGCCTTGAAGAACTGCCGGGTCGCCCACCCTTTGAGGCCCGTACCGGTGAAGTACTCGCTCTTGGCGAGGAACACCACCCGGCGGGGCACGACGAGGGGCAGGAACACCGAATCGATGAACGACAGGTGGTTGCTCGCCAGAATGACGCCGCCCGTCTTGGGGATGTTGTCCAGTCCGATCACCCAGGGCCTGAACAGGCCGAGCAGGATCGGGCCGGCCACAATATTCTTCATGAACCAGTAGAACATCGGTGTCCTCACCTTTGCGGCGGCCGAGGGAACGGCTACAGCCAGCCTACTCACCGGTGACGTGCCGGCGGGCGAGGTCGGCGGCGCCGACCACCCCGGCGTCGTTGACCAGCTCGGCGATGGCGAAGACGGCCTCGGGGTGGTAGCCGCGCGCCGGCAGGTTGTCGAGGTACGCCGAGCGGATCGGTTCCAGCAGCAGCTCTCCCGCGGAGGCGACACCGCCGCCGAAGACGAATACCTGCGGGTCGAGCACCGCGGCGAGGCTGGCGCAGGCCTGGCCGAGGGAGGCGCCGAGCTGGCGCAGCGCCGCGAGGGCACCGGGGTCGCCGTCCTGGATGAACCGGCCGACATCCTTGCCGGTGAGCTTGCCGCGCTTGGAGCGGGCCGTGGCCAGGCCGAGGCCGATGCCGCCGGCATCCGCGAACTCGTTCGCGATGCGCAGCAGGGCACGCCCAGAGCCGTACTGTTCGATGCAGCCGTGCGCGCCGCAGCCGCAGGGCAGGCCGTCCGGAACCACGCGCATGTGGCCGAGCTCGGCGCCCACGCCGAACCCGCCGCGGAACAGCTTGTCCCTGGAGACGATGGCCCCGCCGACGCCGGTGCCGATGGTGAGGGTGACCATGTCGCTGTAGAGCCGGCCGGCGCCGAAGCAGAACTCGGCCCAGCCGGCAGCATTGGCGTCGTTCTCGATGATGATGGGCACCGACAGGCGCGACTCGAGCTTCTCGCGAAGGGGTTCGTTGCGCCAGTTGATGTTCGGCGCGTAGTACACGGTGGACTGCGCGGCATCGATGAACCCGGCGGCGGCGACCCCGGCGGCGATGACCTCCTCGCCGGCGGAGAGTCCCTCGATCATTTCGACGACGGCGTCCTCGATCTCTCGCGGGTCCGCGGCCTCTGTGGGCCGGCGGTCCGACTTGAGAATGGTTCCGAATTCGTCGACGAGGGCGCCGGCGATCTTGGTCCCGCCGATGTCAATCCCAATGGCGTGCACGACTGACACCTTTCGTTTGTAGAGCAACTGTGAGTTCTTCAGGTCGGCACAAACTGGCATGGGGCGCGCAGCGACCTGAACGACTACGGAGGCACCCCCTAGAGTGTAGTAAACGAGGATGCCACCGGGTGAATCGCACGGCTCGCGTCGCGGGAGCGGCTAGAGTGGTCGCACTTACCCGTCCGGTGCCAAAGGAGTTACCGTGAAACAGTTCGATGAGCCCGCCGTCGTCCCCGCAGACCCGAACGCGAATGTCACCGACCTGTTGGTCGACCGTCTCGCCCTGACCCCGAACCTGGTGCTGTTCTCCCGCCCAGACGGAGCCAATGGATGGCTGCCGGTCACGACCCGGGAGTTCCACGCCGAGGTCGTCGCCCTGGCCAAGGGCTTCGTCGCCGCCGGCGTTCAGCCCGGGGACAAGATCGGCCTGACCTGCAAGACCCGCTACGAGTGGACCCTGATCGACTTCGCCGTCTGGTTCGCCGGCGCCGTTCTGGTTCCCGTCTACGAGACCAGCTCGCCGAGCCAGATCCAGTGGATTCTCAGCGACTCCGGAGCAACGTCGCTCATCGTGGAGACCGCAGACCACTTCGCCCGTTTCGACGAGGTGCACCCAGACCTCCCCGACGTGGAGACCGTCTGGCAGATCGACCTCGGCGACCTCGACAAGCTCGCCGCCAGGGGCGTGGACGTTCCCGACGCCGAGATCGAGCGTCGCCGCCGCCTGGCCGTGTCCGCCGATATGGCCACCCTCATCTACACGTCTGGCTCCACCGGCCGGCCCAAGGGTTGCGTGCTCAGCCACGGCAACTTCGTGGAGACCAGCCGCAACGCCGGCATCGCCCTCAAGCCCGTGCTCACCGATGAGAACGGCGCATCCACCCTGCTGTTCATCACCACGGCGCACGTCTTCGCCCGCTTCATCGCCGTGCTCTGCGTGCACGGCGGCGTGCGGGTGGGCCACCAGCCCGACACCCGCCAGCTGTTGCCGTCGCTGGGCAGCTTCAAACCCACCTTCCTGCTCGCGGTCCCCCGGGTGTTCGAGAAGGTCTACAACTCCGCCGAGCAGAAGGCGGAAGCCGCCGGCAGGGGCAAGATCTTCCTCGCCGCCTCTGACGTCGCCGTCGAGCACTCCAAGCTGGTCGAAACCGGCAGCAAGATCCCGTTGGGCCTGAGGGTGAAGTTCGCCCTGTTCGACCGGCTGGTCTACAGCAAGCTGCGCACGGCCATGGGCGGCAACGTGAAGTTCGCCGTCTCCGGATCGGCCCCGCTCGGTGCCCATCTCGGCCACTTCTTCCACAGCCTGGGCATCGTGATCCTGGAGGGCTACGGCCTCACCGAGACCACCGCCCCTGCCACGGTGAACCTCGCCACGAAGTCGAAGATCGGTTCTGTCGGTCCGGCTCTGCCCGGCGTGTCCGTGCGGGTCATTGACGACGGCGAGATCGAGGTGAAGGGTGTCAACGTCTTCACCGAGTACTGGCAGAACCCCGAGGCCACGACCGCCGCGTTCGACGACGGCTGGCTCAAGACCGGTGACATTGGTAACCTCGACGACGACGGCTTCCTCTCGATCACCGGGCGCAAGAAGGAGATCATCGTGACCGCCGGCGGCAAGAACGTCGCACCGGCCGCTCTCGAAGACCCGATCCGGGCGAATCCGCTCATCGGCCAGGTGGTGGTCGTGGGCGACCAGAAGCCGTTCATCGCCGCCCTGGTCACGCTGGACCCAGAGATGCTGCCGGTGTGGCTGCACAACAACCACGAGGATGCCGCCCTGTCGCTCATCGACGCGTCAGTGCACCCCAAGGTGCTCGCCGAGGTGCAGCGCGCCATCGACCACGCCAACGAGTCAGTCTCGCGGGCGGAATCGATCCGCAAGTTCGTGATCCTTCCGGTCGAACTCACCGAGGATGCCGGCTACCTCACCCCGAAGATGAGCATCAAGCGCGACGTGATCCTGCGGGACTTCGCCGCGGACATCCAAAACCTCTACGGCGCCAACCCGATGACGGCGGCGGTTCAGGTGCGGGAGTCGGTTCAGGACTGACCGCTAGAACCAGTCGGACTCGCGGACTTCCTTCATCGCCGCCCTGCGGCTCTCCTTGTCGAGCCTGTCCAGGTAGAGAAGTCCGTCCAGGTGGTCGGTCTCGTGCTGCAGCGCCTGCGCCAGGAGCCCCTCACCGCCGAGAGCCACCGGATTGCCGTCGAGGTCGATGCCGGTTACCCTGGCGAACGGGTACCGCTTGGTGGGGTACCAGAGCCCAGGCACCGACAGGCAGCCCTCGTCGACCAGTTCCGGCTCCCCCGCCAGCTCCACCAGGACGGGGTTGAGGATGTAGCCGATGTCCCCGTCGATGTTGTAGCTGAAGGCGCGCAGGTTCACGCCGATCTGGGCGGCCGCGACGCCGGCCCGGCCGGGCAGCTTCACGCTGTCGAGGAGGTCTTCGACGAGGCTGCGCACCCGCGCGTCGATGGTTCCGATCGGCTCAGAGCGGGTCTTGAGGACGGGGTCGCCCAGCAGGCGGATCTGGCGTTCGGGCACGGGGTGACTCTCTTCGGGACGGGACGGGTGATTCGGTGGTGATGATTCGGTGGTGCTGCCGCGGTGACGCTCAGGCGCGGCGCTCGGCCGGCAGTCCCTCGACGACGAGGGCGGCGAGGGTGCGGGCGGCCAGACGGGTGATGGGCTTGAGGTCCTTGTACGACACCACGCTGCCCGCGGCCAGCTGCGGGTCGTACGGGATGCGCACGATCTCGCGCACCCGCGACTGGAAGTGCGACTCGATCTCTTCGAGCTTGACCAGGTTGGTGCCCTGGGTGGCGGTGTTCAACGCGACGATGGCGTTCCGCACGAGGTCGCCGTAGCCGTTGGCCTCCAGCCAGGTGAGCGTCTCAGAGGCCAGCCGGGCCTCGTCGACGCTGCCGCCGGAGACGATCACGATGGAGTCCGCCCGCTGCAGGGTCGCGCGCATCACGGAGTGCACGATGCCGGTTCCGCAGTCGGTGAGCACGATCGAGTAGAACCGGGCCGCGAGGTCGGCGACGACGTTGTAGTCGTTCTCGTCGAAGGCCTCAGACAGGAGCGGGTCGGTGTCGCTGGCGAGGATGTCGAGCCGGGTCTCGTCGCGGGAGACGAGGGCGGAGAAGTCGGTGAATCCGCCGATGGACGCGGCCTTGGTGACGACGTCGCGCACCGTTGACCTGGTCTGTTTGCTCACCCGCTCGGAGAGAGTGCCCCGGTCCGGGTTGGCGTCGACGGCGATGATGCGGTCTTCCCTGGCGTCGGCCAGCGCCATGCCCAGCAGAGCCGTGACGGTGGTCTTGCCGACGCCGCCCTTGCGGGTGAGGATCGGCACGAAGCGGGCACCGCCCTCGAACTCCTTGCGGATGCGTTCGTCCATGGCCTGGTGCGCCCGCACCGCCGCGGAGTCGCCGAGGTTGATCAGGTGGAACGAGGCGTTGTAGATGAACCGGTTCCAACCGCCGTTGGGGGCGCGGCGGGTGCGCCGGTTCACCTCGAGTAACCGGTCGGGGGTGAGCATCGACGCCGACTCCGGGGCCGAGGCCTCGGTGCGGCTGCGGTCGCGCCGGCTGGCGGTGGCCGCGCTGGTGGGACCGGTGCTCAGCGACAGGGCAGCGGCGGCCGTGCCGCCGGCCTGCACCGTACCGGCCGGCACCGTACCGGCCTGCACAGGGGTGGCCTCACGGATGCGTTGCGGGGTGAGGATCTCGATGGTGTGGGTGCCCGGGTGGGCGGCGCTGGGCACAGCGGCAGCCGAGCCGGCGCCGGCCGGGCGGGCCGCGCGTGCCGAGGCCGGGCGGGTGAGGCCGGCATCGACCTGCGGCGCGCCGAAGCTCTCCGGCAGGGCGGACGCGAGGTTGTCATAGGTGTGCGGCGGCAGTTCGCTGTGGTACTCGACCGCGTCGTAGACGACGCCGTCGTGTTCGCCGCTCCGGTCGGGGCCCGCGCCGGCCCCGGCCCTCATCGGGGCCGGGGCCAGCTGGCCGTCACCTTCGTCGTGCGGAACGGCGTCGTCTGTACGTTCATCTGACACAGCAGACTCCTCGGTCGGGTCTGGCCCACGCATCGCGGGCCATAAATCAGCCCTCAGCCTAGCGCGGACGCACCACCACGAGCAGGTCACCGGCGTCGACCTGCTGGGTGGTGGGGATCGCTACACGTTCCACGACCCCCGCGATGGGCGAGGTGATGGCCGCTTCCATCTTCATGGCCTCGATCGATGCAACGCTCTGTCCGGCCGCGACATGGTCGCCGTCGGCAACCTGCAGGGTGACCACTCCGGAGAACGGGGCGGCAACCTGGCCGGGCTGGTTGGCATCCGCCTTCTCGGCCGCCTTCGTGACCACGGCGATGCTGCGGTCACGCACGAAGACCGGACGCAGTTGCCCGTTGAGGATGGTCATGACCGTGCGCATGCCCTTGTCGTCGGCCTCGCCGATCGCTTCGAGTCCGACGTACAACCGCACACCCTTGTCGATCTCGACCGAGTGCTCTGTGCCCTGGCGCAGGCCGTAGAGGTAGTCCACGGTGTCGACCACGGAGAGGTCGCCGAACAGCTCGCGGATCTGCTGGAAGTGCCGGGTGGGCGCGGGGAAGAGCAGCTGGTTGAGCATGGCGCGGCGGGTGGCGCTGTCGGCGCCCAACGCCGTGCGCTCCTCTTCGGTGAGCTCTGTGGTGCTCACCCGAACGTTACGTCCCTCGAGCACCTTGCTGCGGAAGGGCTCCGGCCAGCCGCCGGGCAGGTCGCCCAGCTCGCCGGCCATGAAGCCCACCACGGAATCCGGCACGTCGTACTTGGCCGGGTTGGCCTCGAAGTCGGCGGGGTCCGCGTTCACCGCGGCGAGGTAGAGCGCCAGGTCACCGACGACCTTGGACGACGGGGTCACCTTGGGCACGCGGCCCAGGATGCCGTTGGCCGCCGCGTACATGTCTTCGATCAGCTCGAAGTCGTCGGCGAGACCCAGCGCCACCGCCTGGGTGCGCAGGTTGGACAGCTGGCCGCCGGGGATCTCGTGCTTGTACACGCGACCCGTCGGAGCGCGCAAGCCGGATTCGAAGGGGTGGTAGACCCGGCGCACGTCTTCCCAGTACGGCTCGAGGTCGCAGACGTTCTGCAGGGAGATTCCGGTGTCGCGCTCGGTGTGCGCGAGGGCGGCGACGAGCGAGGACGCGGACGGCTGGCTGGTGGTGCCACCCATCGGCGCGCTGGCCACGTCGACGGCGTCTGCGCCGGCGCGGGAGGCCGCCAACAGGGTCGCGAGCTGGCCACCCGGGGTGTCGTGGGTGTGCACGTGCACCGGCAGGTCGAAGCGTTCCCTGAACGCGGTGACGAGCTTCTCGGCAGCGGCCGGGCGCAGCAGCCCGGCCATGTCCTTGATGGCCAGGATGTGCGCGCCGGAGGCCACGATCTGGTCGGCGAGGCGCAGGTAGTAGTCGAGCGTGTAGAGGTTCTCCGCCGGGTCGAGCAGATCACCCGTGTAGCAGACCGCGACCTCGGCGACGCTCGTGCCCGTGTTGAGCACCGCGTCGATGGCCGGGCGCATCTGGTTGACGTCGTTGAGGGCGTCGAAGATGCGGAAGATGTCGACACCGGTGTCGCTGGCCTCGCGGACGAAGGCATCCGTCACCTCGGTGGGGTACGGGGTGTAGCCCACCGTGTTGCGGCCGCGCAGCAGCATCTGGATGTTGATGTTCGGCAAGGCCTCGCGCAGGGCGCTCAGGCGCTCCCACGGGTCTTCGCCGAGGAAGCGCAGCGCCACGTCATACGTGGCACCGCCCCAGGCCTCGACGGAGAGCAGCTCCGGCGTGAGTCTCGCGACGTGCGGGGCGACGGCGACGAGGTCCTTGGTGCGCACACGGGTGGCCAACAGCGACTGGTGAGCATCGCGGAAGGTCGTGTCGGTGACGGCCAGGGCCGTCTGCTGGCGCAGCGCGCTGGCGAAACCGACCGGGCCGAGCAACTGCAGCTTCTGCCTGGAGCCGTCGGGCGCGGGCACGGAGAGGTCGATCTTGGGCAGCTTCTCGGCCGGGTTCATCAGCGTGATCGGCACACCGTTGGGCTGGTTGACCGTGACGTCGGCCAGCCAGTTGAGGATCTTCGTGCCGCGGTCCTTCGACGCGCGGCCGCGCAGCAGCTGCGGGCGCTCGTCGATGAACGAGGTGCTCAGGTCGCCGTTGGCGAAGTCGGGGTCTTCAAGCACGGCCTGCAGGAACGAGATGTTCGTGGAGACGCCGCGGATGCGGAACTCGGCCAGGGCCCGCTTGGACCGGGTGACCGCCGAAGCGTAGTCACGGCCACGGCAGGTGAGCTTGGCGAGCATCGAGTCGAAGTGCGGGCTGATCTGTGCGCCCGGGTTGATGGTTCCGCCGTCCAGGCGGATGCCGGCACCGCCGGGTGAGCGGTAGGTGGTGATCTTGCCGGTGTCCGGGCGGAAACCCGAGGTGGGGTCTTCAGTGGTGATCCGGCACTGCAGGGCGAACCCGCGCAGCTTGATCGAGTCCTGGGAGAGGCCGAGGTCGGCGAGGGTCTCCCCCGCGGCGATCCGGATCTGGGACTGCACGAGGTCGACGTCTGTGACCTCTTCAGTGACGGTGTGCTCGACCTGGATGCGCGGGTTCATCTCGATGAACACGTGCTGGCCGGCGCGCTCGCCCACGGTGTCGAGCAGGAACTCGACGGTGCCGGCGTTGACGTAGCCGATCGACCTGGCGAAGGCCACGGCGTCCTTGTGCAGGCGCTGGCGGATCTCTTCGGGCAGGTTGGGCGCCGGAGCGATCTCGATGACCTTCTGGTGGCGGCGCTGCACCGAGCAGTCCCGCTCGAACAGGTGCACGGTCTCGCCGGTGGCATCCGCGAGGATCTGCACCTCGATGTGGCGGGGCCGGAGCACGGCCTGCTCGAGGAACATGGTGGGATCGCCGAAGGCGCTGTTGGCCTCGCGCATGGCCTCTTCGAGGGAGCCGCGCAGGTCGGCCATCGTGGCGACCCGGCGCATGCCGCGCCCGCCGCCGCCGGCGACGGCCTTGGCGAAGATCGGGAAGCCGATCTCCTCTGCGGCCGCGATGAGTTCCTCGACGTCGCGCGACGGTGCGCTGGACTTGAGCACGGGGACGCCCGCCGCGATGGCGTGCTCCTTGGCCGTGACCTTGTTGCCGGCCATCTCGAGCACGTGTGAGCCCGGGCCGATGAAGGTGATTCCGGCGGCCTTGGCCGCTTCGGCCAGCTCGGGGTTCTCGGAGAGGAAGCCATAACCGGGGTAGATGGCGTCTGCGCCGCTCTCCCTGGCCACGCGGATGATCTCGGAGACGTCGAGATATGCACGCACGGGGTGGCCCGGCTCGCCGATTTCGTACGCCTCGTCGGCCTTCAGCCGATGCAGGGAGTTACGGTCCTCGAACGGGAAAACAGCGACAGTCTTCGCCCCCAGTTCGTAGGCGGCGCGAAAGGCGCGGATTGCTATCTCTCCACGGTTGGCGACGAGGATTTTGGTGAACATTGAGACCTTTCGATCCGGGAGCGGTACACAGCTGACGGTTAGGTTCTCTAAGACTAGTGAAGGTAACGTATCTACTTGTGCACGTACTTAGCGTTAGCTCCCTCAAGGGAGGGGTAGGCAAGACCACGGTAACCCTTGGTCTCGCTTCTGCTGCCTTCGCCCGCGGTGTTCGGACCCTCGTGGTCGACCTCGATCCGCAATCTGATGTCTCCACCGGGCTGGACATTCAGCTCGCCGGCCACCTGAACGTGGCCGACGTGCTGGCCTCGCCGAAGGAAAAAGTTGTTCGGGCCGCCATCGCGCCCAGCGGCTGGACCCGCGGCCGCCCCGGCACGATCGACGTCATGATCGGCAGCCCCTCCGCCATCAATTTCGACGGCCCGCACCCCAGCATCCGTGACATCTGGAAGCTCGAAGAGGCCCTCTCCACTGTGGAGAAGGATTACGACCTCGTTCTGATCGACTGCGCCCCCTCGCTGAATGCGCTCACCCGCACCGCCTGGGCCGCGAGCGACCGTGTCGCCGTCGTCACCGAGCCCGGTCTGTTCTCCGTGGCCGCCGCCGACCGCGCCCTGCGCGCCATCGAGGAGATCCGCCGCGGTCTCAGCCCGCGGCTGCAGCCGCTGGGCATCATCGTCAACCGGGCCCGCACGGCGTCGCTCGAGCACCAGTTCCGCATCAAGGAACTCCGCGACATGTTCGGCCCGCTGGTGCTCAGCCCCCAGCTGCCCGAGCGCACCAGCCTGCAGCAGGCCCAGGGCGCGGCGAAGCCGTTGCACACCTGGCCCGGCGACAGCGCCCAGGAGATGGCGCACTACTTCGACCAGCTCCTGGACCGGGTGCTCCGCACCGCCCGAATCGGCGAGTACGCAGAGTCAACCGCGCGTTAACCCGCTCGCAAGCCGTGAGAAAAGCCCCGAAACGCGTGCGTTTTCGGGGCTTTTCTCACGGCTCGCGGAGTTAAGAGACCTTGCGGGAGACTCGGCGGGCCGCCAATTCGTCTGAGGGGTCGGTGGACTGGGTGTCGAGCTCGACCAGGGTGGTCTCCACTTCGCGGAGGACCTTGCCGACGGCGATGCCAAAGACGCCCTGGCCGCGGCTGACGAGGTCGATGACCTCGTCGTTCGAGGTGCACAGGTAGACGCTGGCGCCATCGCTCATCAGGGTGGTCTGGGCCAGGTCGTTGACGCCGGACTCGCGCAGCTGGTTGACCGCGGTACGGATCTGCTGCAGCGAGATGCCCGTGTCGAGAAGACGCTTGACGAGCTTGAGAACGAGGATATCGCGGAAACCGTAGAGCCGCTGGGTGCCGGAGCCGGACGCACCGCGCACGGTGGGCTCCACGAGCTCGGTGCGGGCCCAGTAGTCGAGCTGACGGTAGCTGATGCCGGCGGCGCGGGCGGCGACGGCGCCGCGGTAACCCGAGTTCTCGTCGAGCTCCGGCATCCCGTCGGTGAAGAGCAGTCCCTGACCGTACCGCGAGGACTCGTCTCGGGGATTGAGTTCACTCATGCGGTCGCCTCTCGGGGTGGATGCGAACCTTCAGGCCGCACTTCAAGGTTAGCGAGGCTGACGGCCCCAACCGAGCACATCCGCCCGAACACGTCGGCGTGTCGAGAGAAGGCTGATTCTTCGCCTTGTTGAACTTTCAGTCTACGACCTATTTGGTCAGGCGCCCCAGGGCAGAGCGGATCAGGCTGCCGCGGATGACCTCGAGCTGACCGGCGATCTCCACGGCCATCTCGGCGGCCTTGGCGCGGCTGGAAGCGTCCTTGCGGCGGGCCAGCGGAACAAGGGCGCTCTCGATCAGGCCGAGCTCACGTTCGGCGGCGCCGCGGAAGCCGCGCAGGTGCCTGGGCTCGATGCCGCTGCGCTGCAGGTCGACGAGGGCGCGGAGCACGGCGAGGGCGTCATCGCCGTAGTGCTCGGCCGGCAGGATGATCGAGGCGGAAACCGCGTCGTGCAGCAGGGCGCCGGAGGCCCCAGCCTCGCGCAGTAGGTCGTCGCGGCTGAACCGCCGCGCGGTCGTAAGCATGGTGGGGCCTGGAGCGCCGCCGCCGGGCAGGACCGGGGAGCGTCCGGCGTCGAGGTCGTCGAGGTAGGCCTTGATGACCTTCAACGGCAGGTAGTGGTCACGCTGCATCGACAGGATCAGGCGCAGCCTGTCCAGGTCACCGGCGTTGAACTTGCGGTAGCCGGATTCGGTGCGGGCCGGAGAGACCAGCCCCTGTTCCTCCAGGAACCGCAGCTTGGACGGGGTCAGGTCGCCGAACTCCGGCGTCAACCGCGCCAGCACCTGGCCAATACTCAGAAGTGACGTCGCGCCCGTCGATCGTGCCTGGGCGGAGGACGCCGGCACTAGTCGCTCGCCAGGTGAACGAGGTCGAGCCGCGAGGCGTAGAACGTGAGGCGGAATTTGCCGACCTGCACTTCGGATCCGTCGGTGAGGACGGCCAGGTCGATGCGTTCGCCATCGAAGTAGGTGCCGTTGAGCGAGCCGAGGTCTTTGACCTGGAACTGACGCCCCGTGCGCAGGAACTCGGCGTGGCGGCGGGACACCGTGACGTCGTCGAGGAAGATGTCGGCGTTCGGGTGCCGGCCCACTGTCGTGACGTCGGCATCCAGCAGGAAGCGCGCACCGGAGTTGGGACCGCGGCGCACCACCAGCAGGGCGGAGCCGGACGGCAGGGCCGCAATGGCATCCTGCTCTTCAACCGTGACATTCGCGTCGAGCGCCGCCAATGATGCCGCGAACTCCTGGCTGAACGTCATCGTCGTGTCGACGTTCCCCGTGGCGTTCTCGGGCGCAACCCTACGCTCGGGTTCTTTCTTCTCGTCGGGATCGACCACCGTGCACCTCCTACTGGGTAAATCGTATCGGATCGGGAGGGCCAACATTTGCTATGGCAGGCGAATCACTCGAACCGTTTCAATCGCGTAGATGACGCCGGCCCACCAGTACAGGTATGCACCCCAGAGCCCGAACGCCCAGCCGACGGGCTGGGACCACCAGGCGAGCTCGGGGAAGGCCTGGCCGAGCATGATCATCGGCAGCGCGTAGAACAGGCAGAAGGTGGCGACCTTGCCCAGCTGATGCACAGGCAACGGACCGAAACCGTGGTTGGCCAGCACAACGCCCAGCCCGAGCAGGAAGACGTCGCGGCCGACGACGACCAGCACGATCCACCACGGCACCAGGTCGCGCCAAGCCAGGCCGATGAGGGCGGCGAAGATGTAGAGCCGGTCTGCCGCCGGGTCGAGCAGCTGGCCGAGCCGGGTGATCTGGTTGAACCGACGGGCGATCCAGCCGTCGAGGAAGTCGGTGAGGCTGGAGACGGCCAGGATCAACAGCGCCCAGGCATCGGCGCCGGCAACGAGCACAAAAAGGAACACCGGAACGAGGGCGAGGCGCAAGAAGCTGAGCAGATTGGGCACGGTGAGCACTCGACTGCTGATCTCGTTCCGTGCGGGCCCTGTCACCCCCCGAGTGTATCCACGCGGCGGTATCTCCAACCGGCAGGTCACGCCCTCTTTTTCGCGCCCGCCTTCTTCGTGGCCGTCTTCGTCGTCTCGGTGTCGGATTCCGCGGTGTCCTTGCCGGCGCGGCTACGGTCGACGCTGCGCCGCAGGGCCTCCATCAGGTCGAGCACCTCTCCCCCGCCGGGCTCGTCCTCTGTGACCCCGAAGGTGGCCTCGGTGTCGATGGCATCACCGGCCGCGAGCTTCTGCTCGATGAGCGTGCGCAGCTGCGCTTGGTAGTCGTCGGTGAAGTCGCCGGGCGTGAAGTCGGAGGCGAAGGAATCCACCAACGCCGCGGACAGGTCGAGTTCCCGGTCGGACACCGTCACGGTGGATTCGAGCGCCGGGAATTGCGCAGTGCGCACCTCGTCGGCCCACAGCAACGTCTGCAGCATCAGCACGTCGTCCCGCACCCGCAGGGCGGCGAGCCTGGTCTTCTGCCTCAGCGCGAAATGCACGATCGCCGTGCGGTCGGTCTGCTCGAGGGTACGGCGCAACAGCACATACGCCTTCGGCGAGCTGCCATCCGGTTCGAGGAAGTAGCTGCGGTCGAACATGATCGGGTCGAGCTGGTTGCTCGGCACGAACTCGACGACGTCGATCTCGCGGCTGCGTTCCTCCGGCAGGGCCTTGAGGTCGGTGTCGGTGATGATCACAGTCTTGTCGCCGTCGCTGAAGGCCTTGTCGATGTGCGCGTAGTCCACGATCTTGCCGCAGACCTCGCAGCGACGCTGATAGCGGATGCGGCCGCCATCCTCGTCGTGCACCTGGTGCAGTTCCACGTCGTGGTCTTCTGTGGCGCTGTAGACCTTGACCGGCACGTTGACCAGCCCGAACGTGATGGCGCCCTTCCAGATGGATCTCATCGCGCTGCCTCCTCTGCACAAGTACATACCCAGCCGGTGCCGGAAGGCTAGGGGGAAAACCAGGGTGGACCATCCGCCGCCGCCGGAGCAAGCTGGGCACATGGCATCTGTGGCAGGAGCTGGGCAGCCGGCGCGCGAGATCGTGACGGTGGGCGGCCGCCGGGTGACCCTCACCCACCTCGACAAGGTGATGTACCCGGAAACCGGCACCACCAAGGCCGACATCCTGGGGTACTACGCCGCGGTGGCCGACGCGCTCATCAGGCATGCCAGGGACCGGCCGGCCACCCGCAAGCGTTGGGTGCACGGGGTCGGCACCCCGGACGAGCCCGGCCAGGTGTTCTTCCAGAAGAACCTGGGCGACGGCACTCCCGAATGGGTGGAGCGCCGGGAGCTGGCGCACACGGAGCACAGCACGGTGTATCCGCTGGTGAACGACCTGGCCACGCTGACCTGGCTGGCGCAGATCGGCACCCTCGAGGTGCACGTGCCGCAGTGGCGGTTCGACGCCGCCGGCACCCCGGCGCACCCCGACCGGCTGGTGCTCGACCTCGACCCCGGTGAGGGCGTTGGCCTGGTGGAGTGCGCGGAGGTGGCCAGGTGGGCCCGTGCGCTGCTGCTGGACATGGGCCTGGACACGATGCCGGTCACCAGCGGGAGCAAGGGCATCCATCTCTATGCAGCCCTCGATGGTAGTCACAGCTCGGATCAGGTAGGCCAGGTGGCGCACGAACTGGCCAGGGCCCTCGAAGCCGACCACCCCGGCGAGGTGCTCAGCGCCATGACGCGGTCACTGCGGCCGGGGAAGGTGTTCCTGGACTGGAGCCAGAACAGCGCGAACAAGACCACCATCGCGCCGTACAGCCTGCGCGGCCAGATGCGGCCGTTGGTGGCGGCCCCGCGCACCTGGCGGGAACTGGAGGCGCCGGACCTGGCTCAGCTCGACTACCGGCAGGTGCTCAGGCGGCTCGAACGCCGGCCGGACCCGCTCGCCGTGGTGGCGGACGCGATCGAGGCCGACCCCACCGACCGCCTGCACGTCTACCGCGGCAAGCGGGATGCGACCCGGACACCGGAGCCCGTGCCGGAGGCGGCGGCGCCTCACGCCCCGGGCAGCGGCGGCGCGGCCTTCGTGATCCAGGAGCACCACGCTCGCGCCCTGCATTTCGACCTGCGGCTCGAACACGATGGCGTGCTGGCCTCCTGGGCGTTGCCCAAGGGTGTGCCGACGGATCCGACCCACAATCACCTCGCCGTCCACACGGAAGACCACCCGCTCGAATACCTCGAGTTCGAAGGCGATATCCCGGCCGGGGAATACGGGGCTGGCTCCATGTCGATCTGGGATTCCGGCAACTACTCGGCCGAGAAGTGGCGGGACGACGAGGTGATCGTGACCCTGCGCGGCCGGCCGGACGGCGGTCTGGCCGGCGCCGAACGTGAGTTCGCCCTGATCCGCACGGGCGGGGCGGACTCGCGCAACTGGCTGATCCACCTGATGAAACCGAAAGCCAGCCAGAAGGCGGATGTCGCAACTCCGGCCACCGTGACCGCCGCCCGCACCGACTACTCCCCCATGCTCGCCCGCCCCGGCAGCCTGCAGGAGTTGTCACCGGACGCCGGCTGGGCCTACGAGATGAAGTGGGACGGCATCCGCATGCTCGCCTACCTCGACGGCGGACCGCACGGTGCCGTGCGGTTCATGACCCGCAACGGCAACGACGTCACGGCGTCGTTTCCCGAGCTGGTCGACGATCTGCGCCGGGCCGTCGGCGACCAGAGCGCCGTACTCGACGGCGAGGTGGTGGCGCTCGACCGGCGGAACCGGCCCGACTTCTCCCTGCTGCAGACGCGGCTGGGGCTCACCGACGAGCGGGACGTGCGGCGGGCGCGGCAGGGCGCCCCCGTGCATTACTTCGCCTTCGACTTGCTCGAGCACGACGGCGCAGCGGCGGTTGAGCTGCCCTACTCGGACCGGCGCCGCGCCCTGGAGGGCCTGGTCACGAGCGTCGGCGCCGTGCAGGTGCCGCCGGCCTTCGACGGCGACGCGGCCGAGGCTCTCGCCACCAGCTCCAGGCTCGGCCTGGAGGGCCTGATCGCCAAGCAGAACGACAGCCGCTACCAGAGCGGGCGCCGCACCGACCGGTGGGTGAAGGTCAAGCACGTCAAGGCGCAGGAGGTGGTGATCGGCGGGTGGCGGCCCGGCAACGGACACCGCGGCAGCACCCTCGGCTCCCTGCTGGTGGGCATCCCCGCCGCAGCGCGAGCCGGAGAGACCGGGGCGCCGCCCCTGCACTACGCCGGCCGCGTCGGCACCGGGTTTCGCGACCGCGACCTCACCGCCCTCCGCCGCCGGCTGGACGATCTGCCGCGCGCCGACAGCCCGTTCGACGACGTGCCGGCGGCCGACGCCGCTGACGCCGTGTGGGTGCAGCCGCTTCTCGTGGGCGAGGCAGAGTTCAGCGAGTGGACGCCGTCCGGCCGGCTGCGGCACCCGAGCTGGCGGGGACTGCGGCCAGACAAGGCACCGGGCGACGTGGTGCGTGAAGGCTGAATCCGAGGAGGAAGGAGCGCCATGATGGCTGACACCGGTGCATCCGCCGCGCTGCTGGTCTGCACGGGTGTGTGCGCGGCCGCCACCCTGAGCACCTGGCTGTTGTCCGTGCTCACCCGGGAGTACTCCTGGGTCGACCGGGCCTGGTCGCTGTTGCCGCCGGTGTACCTCTGGGTGTTCGCCGCTGCCGGCGGCCTGGCCGACACTCGGCTGGTGGTGCTGGCCGTGCTGGGCAAGCTGTGGGGGGTTCGGCTCACCCTGAATTTCGCCCGCAAGGGCGGCTACCGGCCGGGCGGCGAGGACTACCGCTGGGTGGCGCTGCGCCGACGGATGAGCCGGCGCGGGTTCGCGCTGTTCAACCTGTTCTTCATCTCGATCTACCAGAACCTGTTGCTGCTGCTTCTCACCCTGCCCGCCTGGGTGGCCTTGCAGCACCCCGGCAGGCCGTTCGGCGCTGGCGACGTTGTGCTCACGGTGCTGTTCCTGGCCTGCCTGATCGGGGAGAGCGTGGCCGATCAGCAACAGTGGAACTTCCAGCGCGCCCGTCTGGCCCGTCGGGCCACGGGCGCCGCTGACCCGGGCTTCCTCCGGGTCGGGCTGTTCAGGTTCTCCCGTCACCCGAACTACTTCTTCGAGATCGCGCAGTGGTGGCTGGTGGCCGGGTTCGGCGCCGTCGCGGCCGGCGATGTGCTGCAACTCGGCTCCCTGGGCGCCCTGCTGCTGACCCTGCTGTTCGCCGGTTCGATCGTTTTCACCGAGAGCATCTCGATGGAGCGGCATCCGGGTTATGCGGACTACCGCCGGGCCGTCTGGCCGCTGATACCGTGGGCGCCGAAACGGCGGGCCGCGCTGGCCGGGACCACGCCGCCGACCGGCGAGCGGCTCTAGCGCCGATGGGACTGGACGGTCGCGTCAGCACGGTTGGTCGTTGACCAGCGCGACCTTGCCCCATCGCGGTCGTTCCGCCGCGGCGTCGTGGGCTGCGGCGGCCTGGGCGAACGGAAAGGTGCCGCGTAGCGGCACCGTCAGCACAGTGCCGTGGCCGAGCCCTGCCACGGCACGAAGACCGTGGCGCCCGGTCGCTTCACCGGCGAGAGCGCCGCGCGTCAGACGCACGCCGTAGTCGGCCGCGGACAGGTCGGCGATCGTCACCACCCGGTCCGCGCTGCCGGTGGCGGCGATGAGGGCGGGGAGGACGCCGGCACCGCTCGTGTCCACAGCGGCGTCGGCGCGGTCGATACCCGCATGGCGGAAGACATCCCTCCAGCTCAGCCCGGTGCGCACCGCTGTGACACCCGGCAGCGACTCGACGATGTGCAGGGACCCCTCGCGAGCGGTGCCGAAGACTCGGGCCCCCAGTGCGACAGCGAGCTGTGCCGCGATCGAGCCGACCCCACCAGCCGCACCGTCGACGAGCACGACCGACCCCGGTGAGACGTCCAGCAGGTCAAGTGCGCGAGTCGCGGTCTCGACGGCCGAACCGGCTGCGCCTGCCTCCGCCCATGACCACGCGGAGGGCTTCGGTCCCCACTGGGCGAGGACGGCGTACTCTGCCGCTGCGCCGCCGAACTCGGTCAACACGACGGTGCCGAACACCTCGTCTCCCACCACTACATCCGTCACACCAGTGCCGATCTCGACGACGACTCCTGCCGCATCGATGCCGGTGATGTGCGGCAATGACAGCGACGCGGCCAGCGGCGTCCCCCCGGCGCGAAGGGCGATATCGACCGGGGAAACGCCGGCCGCGCGGACGTGCACCAGCACGCAGCCCGCCGGGACAGCGGGCATCGCCCGCTCGACGAGGTGGAGTACAGAGGAGGGGCCGTGCTGGTCGAACTGAACAGCGATCATGGGGTTGCCTTTCGTGGACGCGGCTGCGGCTGCAGCAACGGCTACTGTAGGAAACTTCCGGAACACCCGATCCGGATCTAGCGGAAGTGAGACGGTCTGTGGCCGAGATGACTCGCGAACCCCGGGCCGACAAAGAACTCAATCGCCTGCGCCTCACCGCTGCGGCCGGACGCGCCCTCCAGCGGGACGGTCTGGGTGTGTCGATGCGTGCCATCGCTCGCGAGGCCGGGATGGGCATCGCCACCGCCTACCGCCACTTCCCGACAAAGAACGACCTCATCGAAGCCGTGCTGGCCGAGCAGGTGGCCACGTGTACCCAGGCGATGCAGGCGGCGCTGCGTGAGCCAGATCCCTGGACCGGCCTGACGACAGTGATCGCCTGGTTCGCGGAGGTCCAGATTGAGCATCCCGGACTGTTACGCGTGCTGCTCGACAATTCGACAGAAGATTCCTCGGCCGTCGCTGGACCGGCCGGCAATGCACCCTTCGCCGACGCCCGCCGGGCGCATGGCGAAGCACTTCACCGACTCGTCGCGGGGGCGCGCACAGCCGGGGACCTCAGACCGGACGTCACGACGGACGATGTGCGCGTCGGGATGATGGCCATGACCGCGTTCAGCAGCAGACCGGACGCCCTGACCGGGGCCGCCGTCCGCGCCCTCCATCGGATCCTCATCCGCGGGATCTCCGCTGGGAGTCGACCGGACTGACCCCGCACAGAGAAGGGTCAGAGAAGGCGGTCGCGCAGGGCCGGCCAGCTGGCGGCGAACCCCGGATGCAACGGCAACAGGTCGACATCCTGCGGCGGCACCCAGCGCAGGGCGATGCTCTCGGTGTCGCTGATCACCGGCTCGAAGAACTCAAGCGCCTCCACCACGACTGTCGTGTACGACCAGAATCCGAGGTCGATGACGGAGTCGAAACTCACCCGCACGAGGTCGGCGGGCACCCCGGCCTCCTCGCCGGCCTCGCGCAGGGCCGCGTCCAGCGCGCTCTCGTTCTCGTGTCGAGCGCCGCCCGGCACTCCCCAAGTGTCGCCGTGGTGGCTCCACAGGGCTCGGTGCTGCAGGAGAACGCCGCGCTCACGATGGTGCACGAGCAGGCCGGCGGCCCCGTACAGGCCCCAGAACCTGGCACCATCCGGGCCGTAGACCCACGCATCACCACTGCCGCTCATCGCTTAAGCATGCCGTATACGCGACCTCTCCCTCACCGGGCGGCCCGCAGCCCACGGCGGTAAGATCGAGCCCGGCGCACACCCCACCGCCCCACCCGAAGGACTGCGAGCATGACCTCTTCCACCCCAGCCACCTCCTCTGACAGCACCGCTCTGGATGCCGCCGGCCTGGCCCGGTACATCGACCACACCCTGCTCAAGCCGGAGGCCACCCAAGCCGACGTGGCCGCCCTCATCGCCGAGGCCGTTGAACTCGGGGTCTACTCCGTCTGCGTGTCACCGTCGATGCTGCCCCTGACGATCCCCGCCGACACCGACCTCAAGGTCGCCGTGGTCTGCGGCTTCCCGAGCGGCAAGCACGCCAGCGCGATCAAGGCCGCAGAGGCCGCCCTGTCCGTTGCGCAGGGCACCGACGAGGTGGACATGGTCATCGACATCGGAGCGGCCAAGGCCGGCCGGTTCGACCTCGTCGAGGCCGACATCAGCGCCGTGCGCGCCGAGATCCCCGCGCCGCTGGTGCTCAAGGTGATCATCGAGTCGGCCGCGCTCACCGACGACGAGATCGTGGGCGTGTGCCGCGCCGCCGTCGCCGCCGGCGCCGACTTCGTCAAGACCTCCACCGGGTTCCACCCCACCGGCGGCGCCACCGTGCACGCCGTGCGCCTGATGCGCGAGACCGTGGGCGACGCCCTCGGTGTCAAGGCCTCCGGCGGAGTGCGCAGCCACGCCGACGCCCTCGCCATGATCGAGGCCGGCGCCAGCCGTCTCGGCGTCTCCGGCACGAAGGCCGTGCTGTCCGGCGCGGTCGTCGAGGCCCCGGCCAACCCCGCCGCTTACTGACCCCGGGTACGAGACCCCGCGGGCCAACTGTTGCCCGTGCGGACTTCTGCGCCCGGCGTACCGGGCGCAGAAGTCCGATTCGGGAACAGCTGGCGATCGACTGCGCGCAGCTAGACCGACATGATGGTGTGCACGGGCACGTCGCCGATGCGGCTGCGCCCGTCGAGTTCGGCCAGTTCGAGCACAACGCCGACGCCGATCATCACGTAGCCGGCCCGGCCGACCAGACGCGCGGTCGCCGCGACGGTGCCACCGGTGGCGAGCACGTCGTCGACGACGAGCACGCGGGAGCCGGCGGGCAACTGCCCGACCTCGAGCTCGAGGCGCGCCGAACCGTATTCCAGGTCGTACTCCTCGGTCAGCACTGTGCCGGGCAGCTTGCCGCCCTTGCGCACGGCGAGCACCGCGCATCCGGCCGCGTAGCCGATGCCGGCCGCCAACAGGAAGCCGCGCGCCTCGATGCCGGCGACGGCGTCGAACTGGCCGCGGTAGCGCTCGCTCAAATCGTCGATGATCGCCCGGAACGCCACGGCGTCGGCGAAGACGGGGTTCAGGTCGCGGAACAGGATCCCCGGCAGGGGGAAGTCCGGGTACGAGGCGAGGAGGGTTTCTACGTGCTGGGCGGCGGGAACGATCACGTCCTCAAGGGTACCGCCCGCCATCCGGGGCTCCTGTCGGCCCGGGCTAGGTGGCCGATGATGCGGGCACCGACTCCGGCCCGCTCGACTCGGTCGCCTCGGCCGGCTCATCCATTGCACCGCTGAGCTCGTCGAGAAACCGCACGACAGCCGACTGCTCAGAGCCGCTGAGCTTCTCGGCGGCGGCCAGCATGCGCTGGTGGGCCGCACCCAGGACGCGGCGGATCTCCTCGTGGGCACGCCCGGTGGCGAAGAGCACCTGTGCCCTCCGGTCGCTCGGATGCGGCTCGCGGTGCAGCCGGCCCGATGCCTCCAGGCGGGACAGCAGCTTCGCGGTGGCCGCCGAGCTGATGCCGAGGAAACCGCTCAGGTCTTTCGGGCCGATCGGCTCCGAGCGTTCCTCCGCTGCGATCAGGTGCCGCAGGGCCACCAGATCGGAATCGTTCATGTCCATGTTCGACCGCGCCCTGATGCGCATCGCGACATCGGCCGCGCGGAACCGGCGTACCGCCCGCAGCACATCGACGGCGGTGACGGGCAGCGGTGCGGCGTGCGGGTCGGTGCCGTTCGGCTCGGTACCATTCGGGTACCAGTACCCGTCGTAACCGGGTCGACTCGGCTCGGCGTCGGGTTGGACATCGGCGGGCATAGGGACCATGCTAGCCTCGAATATCGCTAACTCGGTTAGGTACTTTTTCGGGTATCTTGGCTGCACGAGAGGGAGTCCCGTGATGCACACAGCAGAATCCACCATCGAGCTGATCGAGAACAACGCGCTTGGCGAGGATCTGGTCGTTCTGCTCGATGAGGACGGCCGCGAGATCGGCACCGCGCCCAAGAGCAGTGTGCACGGCAGCGACACCTCCCTGCACCTGGCCTTCTCCTGCTACGTGTTCAACGACCGCGGCGAGGTGCTCATCACCCGGCGGGCCCTGACCAAGAAGACCTGGCCCGGCGTGTGGACCAATTCGTTCTGCGGCCACCCAGCCCCGGCCGAGACCCTGGCGGATGCCGTGCGCCGCCGCGCCGACTTCGAGCTCGGGCTCGACCTGGGCGGCATCGACCTGGCGCTTCCCCTGTTCCGCTACCGCGCCACAGACAGCAGCGGCATCGTGGAGAACGAGGTCTGCCCGGTATACCTGGCCACCGCCACCGGCGACCCGGTGCCCAACCCCGACGAGGTGATGGAATTCACCTGGGCCGACCCGGACAAGCTGCGCCACTCCGTACTGGCCAGCCCGTTCGCGTTCAGCCCGTGGATGGTGCTGCAGATGCGCGAGCTGGAGACCTTTCGTGCATGAGATAGCGACGCTGGGCGTCGAGACCGAACTGCACCGCTTCTTCGCCGCGGCGCGGCTGCGCGCCAGCGACTACGGCGACCACTACGTGGCCCTCTGGGACTCGCTCGACCAGGCCAGCCGCGGCGGCAAGCGCGTGCGCCCTGCGCTCGTGCTGGCCGCCTACGACGGGTTCGGCGGCACAGACCACACGCTGTCCACCCCCGTCGCGGTGAGCTTCGAGCTGCTGCACACCGCTTTCCTCATCCACGACGACGTCATCGATCGCGACCTGTCCAGGCGCGGCATGGCCAACATCGCCGGCCGTTTCACCGAACGTGCCATCGCGCACGGCGCCGGCACCGGACAGGCGGAGGCCTGGGCCGCGACGGCCGCCATCCTGGCCGGCGACCTGGCTCTGAGCGAGGCGCACCGGGCCCTCGCCCTGCTGCCGGTGGAGACCGCGCTTCGCTGCCGACTGCTCGACCTCCTCGACCGGGCCGTCTTCGTGTCGGCCGCCGGCGAACTGGCGGATGTGACGAACACCGTGAGCCGGGAACCCCTCACAATCAACCAGGTCGTCACCACCCTCGAACACAAAACCGCCATCTACTCCTTCGAAGCCCCGCTCCAGGCCGGCGCCGTGCTCGCGGGCGCCCCCGAAGACGCCATCGACGGACTCGGCCTGTTCGGCCGCCTGATCGGCGTCGCCTTCCAGCTCACCGACGACCTGCTCGGTGTGTTCGGCGACCCGACCGCAACGGGCAAGAGCGTGCTCGCCGACCTGCGCGAGGGCAAGCAGACGGCCCTCATCGCGCACGCCGGGTCCACCGGCCACTGGCCGATGATCGCCCCGTTCGTGGGCAAGGACGACCTCACCGAGGCCGAAGCCGAGGTGGTGCGTTCGCACCTGCACGACTGCGGCGCCAGGGAAGCAGCAGACGCCCTCGCCCACGAGTACGCCCGCCGCGCCGTCGAGGCACTGCAGATCCCCGCGATTCCAGCCGAACTACGCAGCACCCTGACCCAACTGGCGTCCAGCGCCGTGACGCGCCGCGCATGAGCCGGGACACCGCCGGGCCCAACCTGCAGCCGTCGACCGGCAGCACCACGCCCACGAACCTCGGCACCTACGACGCCGCCGCCCTGGCCAGCGCCACCACGGTGATCGGGCACTACTCCACCTCGTTCGGGCTCGCGGCCCGCCTCCTGGGGCCCGGCATCCGGGAGGAAGTGCGCAGCATCTACGCCCTCGTGCGCGTCGCGGATGAGATCGTGGACGGCGCCGCCAGCGAAGCCGGCATCGACCTGGCCGGCCAACGCGAACTCCTCGACGACCTCGAGCACGAGACCGAACGGGCGATGGCGCGCGGCTTCAGCACCAACCTCGTTGTGCACGCCTTCGCCAAGACCGCCAGACGGGTGGGCATCGACCCTCCACTCACCCGGCCGTTCTTCGCGTCGATGCGCCGCGACCTCGACCCGACGCCGTTCACCCCGGCCAGCGTCGCCGAGTACATCTACGGCTCCGCCGAGGTGGTCGGACTGATGTGCCTGCGCAGCTTCCTGCACGAGACCCCGCGCACCCCCGCGCAGCTGGCCGTTCTGGACCACGGCGCCCGCAGCCTCGGCGCAGCGTTCCAGAAGGTCAATTTCCTGCGCGACCTCGCCGCGGACCGCGACGCCCTCGGCCGCAACTACTTCCCCGGCGTCGACCTCACCAGGCTCACCGAGGCGCAGAAGAACCTGCTGCTCGACGACATGGATGCCGACCTCGAGGCCGCCGAACGGGTGCTGCCGCTGTTGCCGCCGGGCAGCCGACGCGCCGTGACCGCCGCCCACCGGCTCTTCGCCCGGTTGTCTGCGAAACTGCGGGAGACCCCCGCCCAGGAATTGATGAGCACCCGCGTGCGGGTGCCGGATCCGGAGAAACTGATGATCGCCCTCTCGTCCTCGCTCGGCCCCCAGGCGTGGCGACGGTGAGCGACCAGGCCGGGCGCACCCAGACACCCCCCGTGCGGACCGTCGTGATCGGCGGCGGAATCGCCGGACTGGCCAGCGCCGCGCTGCTGGCCAGGGAGGGCCACCAGGTCACCCTGCTCGAGGCGCACGACACCCTCGGCGGACGGGCGGGCTTCTGGGAGTCAGACGGTTTCCGCTTCGAGACCGGGCCGTCCTGGTACCTCATGCCCGAGGTGTTCGAGCACTTCTACCGGCTGATGGGCACGAGCGCCGCCGAGCAGCTCGAGCTCACCCGGCTCGACCCCGGCTACCGGGTGTTCTTCGAATCGGACACCGACCCGGTGGACGTGCGCGCCGACCGCGCCGACAACATCCGCCTGTTCGAGAGTCTCGAACCCGGTGCGGGCGCCCGCCTGGAGACCTACCTGGCCAGCGCCAAGGAGACCTACGACATGGCCGTGGACAGGTTCCTGTACACGAGCTTCGCCTCGTTCAAGCCTCTGCTCGTGCGCGACGTGCTCTCCAGGATGGGCCGTCTCGGCCGCCTGCTGCTGCAGCCGCTGGACAAGTTTGTCGCCGGCTACTTCCGGGACCCGCGGATCCGCCAGATCCTCGGCTACCCGGCCGTGTTCCTGGGGTCCTCCCCCGACCGCACCCCGTCGATGTACCACCTGATGAGCCATCTCGACCTGGCCGACGGCGTGCTCTACCCGCAGGGCGGCTTCACCCGGCTGATCGAGAGCATCGTGGACCTGGCCCGGGCGGCCGGCGTGACCATCGAGACCGGCGCCACCGTGCAGGCCATCCGCTCCGGGCCCACCCCGGCCGGCCGGCGCGCCAAGGCCGCCGTTGAGGGCGTCACCTACCTCAACGCGGCCGGCGAGACCGTGCGGCTGGATGCCGACCTGGTCGTGTCGGCCGCCGACCTGCACCACACCGAAACCGAGCTGGTCGAACCGGCCAAGCAGACCTACCCGGAGCGGTGGTGGCAGAAGCGCACCTCCGGCCCCGGCGCGGTGCTCGTGCTGCTGGGCGTGAGCGGAGAGCTGCCCAAGCTCGCCCACCACACCCTGTTCTTCACCGAGGACTGGGCCGACAACTTCGATCGCATCTTCGGCGCGGAAACCTCGGTGCCGAACCCGGCCTCGTTCTACGCCTGCCTGCCCAGCGCAACCGACCCCGGCGTCGCCCCGGACGGCGCCAGCAACATGTTCCTGCTCATCCCGGTGCCCGCTGACCCGGGCATCGGCCACGGCGGCATCAACGGAGCAGGGTCGGCGACCGTGGAGGGCATCGCGGACGCCGCCATCGGCCAGCTCGCCGAATGGGCCGGCATCCCCGACCTCGCCGAGCGCATCGTGGTGCGCCGCACCATCGGGCCGGCGGACTTCGCCGACGACCTCAACTCCTGGAAGGGCGGGGCGCTCGGACCGGCGCACACGCTCAAGCAGAGCGCCTTCTTCCGGGGCACCAATGTGTCCTCGCACATCGACGGCCTCTACTACGCCGGCGGTACAACAATCCCCGGTATCGGCCTGCCGATGTGCCTGATCAGTGCCGAGATCCTGCTCAAGCGGATTCGCGGTGATGTGAGTACGGGGCCGCTGCCCGAACCGAGTCGCGCAGTTCTGCGCTGATGCTCGGTGTCGCGTACCTGCTCGCCCTGCTGGTGTCGCTGACCGGGATGGTCGTGCTCGACCGCCGGTTCGGGCTGTTCTTCTGGCGTGCACCCCGTGCCGCGGCCGTTGTGCTCGTGCTGGGGGTGCTGTTCTTCCTGGCCTGGGATCTGATCGGCATCAGCACCGGCATCTTCTACCGCGGCGAAACCTCGTTCATGACCGGCCTGCAGATCGCCCCCGAGCTGCCGGTCGAAGAGGTCTTCTTCCTGACCTTCCTCTGCTACCTGTTCATGAATGCCCTGCAGGGCGCCCGGATGCTGCTGGAGCGGGGGCGCGCGTCATGAGCTACCTCGGACTGAACGCCGTCTTCCTCGGCCTCGCCGCGGTGGTGGCCGCGATTACGCTCTGGCGCCGGCCGGCCTCGAGGCGCCTCTACGCGGCATCAGCGCTCGCGCTCGTCGCCGTGCTCGTGCTCACCGCGGTGTTCGATAACATCATGATCGGGGTGGGACTCGTCGCGTACGACCCGGCCCTGATCAGTGGAGTATTCGTGGGGATAGCGCCCGTGGAGGACTTCGCATATCCGGTGGCCGGCGCCCTGTTGCTGCCGGCCGTCTGGGCGCTGCTCGGCGGCGACACCCGCCGAGCGCCACATCGCGCAGCACGACCCGCGGCACAGTCAGCGGCAGAACCCGCAGAAGGACAGGACCCATGACCGAGGCGATTCACCCCACCGGCCCGACCGGACTCGGTCACACGGTGCGACAGGTGCTGCTCTCCTCTCGTCCGCTCAGCTGGATCAACACGGCCTTCCCGTTCGCCGCCGCCTACGTCGTGACAACCGGCCGGGTCGACGCCCTGCTGGTGGTGGGCACTCTGTTCTTCCTGATCCCCTACAACCTGCTCATGTACGGCATCAACGACGTGTTCGACTACGAGTCCGACCTGCGCAACCCGCGCAAGGGCGGCGTCGAGGGCGCCATGCTCGACAGGGGCCTGCACCGCACGGTGCTGGTCTCCGGCGTCGCAACGGCCGTGCCCGTGCTGGTGTGGATGCTCGTGCTCGCCGGGGCGAACCCGTGGTCGTGGCTGGTGCTGGCGGTGAGCCTCTTCGCCGTGGTCGCCTATTCGGCTCCGGGCCTGCGCTTCAAGGAGCGCCCGGTGCTGGACTCGGTGACCTCGAGCGTCCACTTCGTGAGCCCGGCGGTCTACGGCCTCGCCGTGGCGGGGGCCCTGGTGACACCCGACCTGGTGGCGCTGCTGGCCGCGTTCTTCTTCTGGGGCATCGCAAGCCACGCCTTCGGCGCGGTGCAGGATGTCGAACCCGACAGGCAGGGCGGCATCAGCTCGATCGCCACGGCCTTCGGCGCCGCACAGACCGTGCGCCTGGCGATCGGCTTCTGGGCGCTGGCCGGGCTGCTCATGCTCGTGACCGACTGGCCGGGGCCGCTCGCCGCGCTGCTCGTGATTCCCTACATTCTTGCCGCCTGGCCATACCGGTCGATCAGCGACGCCGACTCCGAACGGGCCAACAACGGCTGGAAGCGATTCCTGCGACTGAATTTCTTCACCGGCTTCCTGGTGACGATGCTGCTCATCCTCTGGGTCGTGCTGCGCTGACGACCTGCCCGTGCCCGCGTAGAGTCGAGGCATGGAATTGCTGAGCGCTCGGGTGGACAGCTGGGCCTGGGCGGTGCGGATGTACAAGACCCGCTCCCAGGCGACAGCGGCCTGCCGGGCCGGGCACGTCCGGGTGAACGGCGAACGCGCCAAATCCGCCCAGGCGATCAAGCCGGGCGACGAGGTGCGGATCCGGGCCAACGGCTTCGACCGGGTGCTCGTGGTGTCGCGGATCATCGTGAAGCGGGTGGGCCCGAGCGTGGCCGCCGAATGCTTCGTGGACAACACCCCGCCCCCGCCGCCGCGCGAGGAAGTGGCCCTGGTGCCCATGCGCGACCGCGGCGCCGGCCGCCCCACCAAGCGCGAGCGCCGCGAGATCGAAGAGCTGCGCGGGCACTGAGCTGCGTGGCCTGAACTGCGCCGGCACAGAACTGCGCCGGCACTGAACTTCGCCGGCACTGCCTCGTGCTGCGCCGGATCACTCCGGCGGCAGTGCAACCGGCGGCACCAGGCTGCCCACCTCGGTGCGCACCCACCAGTCGTGGCTGACGCGGCGTTCGGCCGGGCTACTGAACCTGTACAGGAAGATCCGGGCACGCACGTACCGGGGCGGATGCCCGCCGAACGGGTTGTGCGCCAGCATCCGCAGCGTGGCCCTGTCGCCCTGCAACAGCCGGGCCAGGAACACCTCGAACCAGCGGGTGTCGCGCGAACCGAGGGCCAGGAACCACATCAGCCAGTCCAGCCGCAGGTGGTACGGCGCGAACTGGCCGGGCACCCTGGCCACGTCGCCGGGCTTGCCGCGGAACTCGTAGGCCCGCCAGGCCGTGGCGTCACGCGGGTCGATGGAGTCGCTGCCTTCCACGATGATCTCGTAGCGCTCCTTCGTGACGGTTCCGAACGCGCCGTAGGCGTTCACCAGGTGGAACGGGTTGAAGCTGGCGTTCATGAGCTGGCGGCGCCGCAGCAAGTTGCGTGCCGGCCAGTAGCTGAGCACCACCAGCAGCACCATCACGGCGAGCACCACCACGACGAACCACAGCGGCTGCTCCCCCGCCGCCGGTACCTCGGCCGGCACCGACCTCAGCGGCGGGACGACAAGGCCGCCCAGCCACCGGAAGGATGCGTCGTCGACGGCCGCGACGGCCAGCACGATGGTGATCCAGTTGAGCCAGGCGAAGTTGCCGGTGAGCACCAGCCAGAGCTGGCTGAGCACGATGATCCCGGCCGCGACGGAGGCCACCGGTTGCGGGGCGAAGAGCAGGAACGGCGCCCCGAGCTGCACCGCGTGGTTGGCCAGCACCTCGCCGCGGTGGAACCATCTGGGCAGGTGGTGCACGAACCAGCTGACCGGGTTGGGCATGGGCTGGGTCTCGTGATGGTAGAAGAGCGCGGTGAGGTCCCGCCACTCCCGGCCGCCGCGCAGCTTGATCAGTCCGGCGCCGAACTCCAGCCTGAACACCAGCCAGCGCAGGAACACCAGCACCGGCACCGGGGCGGCGACGGCATCCGAGCCCAGGAACGCCACGATGAAGCCCGCCTCGACCAGCAGGCTCTCCCAGCCGAACGAATAGAAGGTCTGCCCCACGTTGACGATCGACAGGTAGCCGGAGAACAACAGCAGGAAGACCAGCATGGGCAGCCAGGCCGGGCCGAGTTGGGGCAGGCCGAGCACAACGGTGGCGGACAGCCCGATCCCCGACCAGGCGACCAGGCGCAGCAGGCGGTCCGAGTACCGCCACTGGAACAGGCTCGGCGCCCGCCGGAACGGCACCACCTGTACGAAGCGGCGCACCGGCAGCAGCCCGTTGTCGCCCAGGAGCGCGGGGAACTGAGCGAGAGCCGAGACGAAGGCGATCAGGAAGACGGCGGCGATCCCCCGCTGCACCACCTGGCGGGCGATGTCGTAGTCGTCAGTTCCGAACCAGTCCATGCTCTCGACCACCCTAGGCTCGCCCGCTACACCCAGCGAGGTGAGAATCTGTTGACTTCACGGGCTAAACCGGTATAGGTTGTTCTAAACCGGTTCAGGCCCGTCGTTCAGGCTCGTCTGCGACAACCACGCCGGTCCCGCCATCAACGAGGAGGCTCCATGGATCTGCCCGAGAGTGCGACCACGGAACCGACCACGAGGGACCCGACCAAGGTGACCATCGCGGATGTGGCCAAGGCGGCCGGGGTGAGCAAGGGGCTGGTCTCCTTCGCGCTCAACGACCGGCCGGGGGTTTCCGCCGAAACGCGCACGCGCATCCTGCAGATCGCCCAGACCCTGGGCTGGACACCGTCGCTACGGGCCAGGTCGCTCTCGTCGAAGCGCTCGTTCGCGCTCGGCCTCGTCATCGCCCGCGATCCAGAGGTGCTCGGGTCCGACCCGTTCTTCACCTCGTTCATCGCCGGCGTCGAGACGATCCTCGCCCCGGAGGGCCTGGCGCTGGTGCTCAGCGTCGTGCCGGACGAGCCGACAGAGCTGCACACCTACCGAACCCTGGTCACCGACGGCCGCGTCGACGGGGTCTTCCTCAGCGACCTGCGCCGCGACGACGCGCGCATCCCCTGCCTGGCCGAACTCGGCCTGCCGACCGTCACCCTCGGCCGCCCCGACCAGCCCAGCCCGTTCCCGTCGGTGTCGATCGACGACACCCATGGCATCACCGAATCGGTGCGCCACCTGGTCGGACTCGGCCACCGGCGGATCGCCCACGTGGCCGGCAGCGCCGCCATGCTGCACGGCAGCCGACGGCGTGACGCCTTCACTCTCGCCATGCGCTCGGCCGGGCTCGGCGACGGCCAGGTAGTGGAGACAGACTTCTCGATCGCCGACGGCGCCGACGCCACCCGGCGCCTCTTGCGCCAGAGCGAACCGCCCACCGCCATCGTCTTCGCGAGCGACCCCATGGCCATCGCCGGCATCGGGGTGGCCCAGGAACTCGGCGTGCGGGTGCCTGAGGACGTCTCGATCACGGGATTCGACGACATCGAATTCGCCAGGTACGTCTACCCGGCGCTGACCACCGTCGGCGCCACCCCCATGGTCTGGGGCCGCGCCGCCGCGACCACCCTGCTCGGGCTCATCCGGACCGGGAGCGCCGACGACGTCGAGCTGCCCGCCGCCCGGCTGATCGTTCGGGGCTCGGCGTCCACCCCGGCGCCGCGCTGAGACCGGGCGCCCGCCGCGGCGCCCCGCTAGAGACTTGCCGCAGCAGAGCCGCTGCGGATTCAAGAATGGAGAATCACATGTCCAGCCGTAGTCGCATGCAGATCAACACCCGAAAGAACAGGCGGCTCCTCGCCGCCGCCGCCACCTCCGCCGCCATGATCGTCACCCTCGGCGCCTGCTCCAGCGGGGGCAGTGCCGGAGGCGCAGAATCCCGCGGTGACATCACCATCTGGTACTCCAACAACGAGACCGAGATCGCCTGGGGCAAGCAGATGGTCTCCGCCTGGAACGCCGACCACCCGGACGAGCAGGTCAAGGCCCAGGAGATCCCGGCCGGCAAGAGCAGCGAAGAGGTCATCGGTGCCGCCATCACGGCAGGCAACGCACCCTGCCTGGTCTTCAACACCGCCCCGGTGGCCGTCCCGCAGTTCCAGAAGCAGGGCGGCCTGGTCGACCTCAGCAGCTTCGAGGACGGCGCCGCCTACATCGAGGAACGCACCGGCGAGGCCTCCTCGCAGTACCAGGATGCCGATGGGGCGTATTACCAGATGCCCTGGAAATCCAACCCCGTGATGATCTTCTACAACAAGGACATGTTCACCGCCGCCGGGCTCGACCCGGAGAACCCGCAGCTGGCCACCTACGATGAGTTCCTCGCCACCTCCCGCACCCTGGTGGAGAGCGGCGCGGCGCCGAACGCCATCTACCCGGCCCCGACCAGTCAGTTCTTCCAGAGCTGGTTCGACTTCTACCCGCTGTACGCGGCCGAGACCGGCGGCAGCCAGCTGATCGAAGACGGCGAGTCCACCTTCAACGACGCCGACGGCGCCGCAGTGGCCGAGTTCTGGAAGACCCTCTACTCCGAGGGGCTCGCCGGCAAGGAGCAGTACCAGGGCGACTCGTTCGCTGACGGCCAGGCCGCCATGTCGATCGTCGGCCCGTGGGCCGTGTCGGTCTACAAGGATGCCGTGAACTGGGGCGCGGTTCCCGTTCCCACCAGCGCCGGCACGCCGGCCGAGGACACCTACACCTTCAGCGACGCCAAGAACGTGGGAATGTTCACGGCCTGCGAGAACCAGGCAACGGCCTGGGACGTGCTGAAATTCGCCACCAGTGAGGAGCAGGACGGCCAGCTGCTCGAGCTGACCGGCCAGATGCCGCTCCGCGCCGACCTCACCACCGTGTACCCGGACTACTTCGCTGCCAACCCGGCCTACGAGCAGTTCGGTGACCAGGCCTCGCGCACCGTCGAGGTGCCCAACGTGGCCAACTCGGTCGCCGCATGGCAGGCCTTCAGGGACGCGTACACCAAGGCCGTCATCACCGGTGACGGCGACGTCGCCGGCTCCCTGGACGACGCGGCCGCCAAGATCAACGACCTGATCGCGCAGCCGTAGAGATCATGTCCACCCTCACCTCGAACAGGCGCCCTGCCGCCAGGCCCTCGACGCCTGGCGGCGGGGACGCCCGCCCGCGCCGGAAGCGCCAGCTGCTGGGCAAGAACCCGTTCGGGCTCCTGCTCAGCGCTCCCTACCTGATCTTCGTCCTCGCGGTCTTCGCCTACCCCCTGGTGTTCGCGTTCTGGATGTCGTTCCACGACTACTTCTTCGCCGCCCCCGGCGCCCAGGTCGACCGGCCCTTCGTCGGGCTGGCCAACTTCCAGGAGGTACTGAGCGATCCCGCCGTCATCCGCTCGTTCGGCAATGTGGGCATCTTCCTGCTCATCAATGTGCCGCTCACCGTGGTGCTGTCGCTCGTGCTGGCCAGCGCCCTGAACAAGGCGGTGCGCTTCCGCACCTTCCTGCGGGTGTCGTACTACGTGCCGTACGTCACGGCATCCGTGGCCGTCGTCGGAGTGTGGATCTTCCTGTTCAGCGGCAACGGCCTGGTCAACCAGATCCTGGGGCCGCTGGCGCCGGACCCGGCCTGGTTGATCAACGAGCAGTGGGCGATGCCCACCATCGCGATCTTCGTCACCTGGAAGGGCCTGGGATTCTTCATCCTGCTGTACCTGGCGGCCCTGCAGAACGTGTCGGAGGAGCTTTATGAAGCAGCGGCGACGGATGGTGCGGGCAAGATCCGCAGCTTCTTCTCCGTGACGGTGCCGGGAGTGCGCCCGGCGACAGTGCTCGTGCTGCTGCTCTCGACCGTCACCGGCGCCAACCTCTTCACCGAGCCCTACCTGCTCACCGGCGGCGGCGGCCCGAACGGCGCCTCCTCCTCCCCCGTGCTGATCATGTACCAGCGCGGCATCGAGCAGGGCTCGCCGGACACGGCGGCCGCGATCGGGGTCATCCTCGTGATCGGCGTCCTGATCCTCGCGTTCATCCAGCGCAAGTTGGCCGGGGGTGACGAGTCATGAGCCGCACACGCTCTGCCGACTCCCGGAGTACCGACGTGCCCGACCGCACCCACCGGGCCGACGGCATGAGCCGCGGGCAGAACATCCTGCGCGGCGTCGTGCTGCTCGTCGGTGCCCTGGTCTTCCTGTTCCCGTTCTACTACATGGTCATCGGCTCGTTGCAGACCAAGCCGGACCCGACCATCGCGGGAGCCTTCCCCAACCCGGCGAACCTGACCCTCGACAACTACGCCGACATCAACGGCCGGATCAACCTGCTGCAGGGGTTGCTCAACTCGGGCATCTTCACCGGCGGCGTGATCCTCTGCACCGTCGTGTTCGGCGTGCTGGTGGGTTACGCCCTCGCCCAGCTGCAGTGGCGCGGCCGCGGGGTCACCTTCGCGCTGGCCCTGCTGGTGCAGGTGGTGCCGTTCCAGCTGCTGATGATCCCGCTCTACGTCATGATCGCCAGGGACTACGGCCTCGCCGACAACTACCTGGGCATGATCCTGCCGTTCGCCATCAACTCGACGGCGGTCATCATCTTCCGGCAGTACTTCCTGCAGATCCCCCGCGAGCTGTTCGACGCCGCCCGCATCGACGGCGCCGGAGAACTGCGCATCCTGCGCCGGATCGCGCTGCCGCTGGTGCGGCCCGCGCTGCTCACCGTGGTGCTGCTGACCTTCATCGGCCCGTGGAACGAGTTCCTCTGGCCGTTCCTGATCACCAAGGAGGCGTCGCTGCAACCGCTCGCGGTCTCACTGGCGAACTACCTCAGCAACGTGGCCGCCACGGCGGCCAACCCCTTCGGAGCCATCCTGGCCGGCGCCTGCGTTCTGGCCGGCCCTGCTGTGCTCCTGTTCATCCTGTTCCAGCGTCACTTCGTCTCGAGCAACATCGGCTCGGGCGTGAAAGGTTAGCCATGCGCACCGCGACAACATTCCCGTACACCCTCACCCGGATGGGCGTCATCATGACGCCGGAGCCCGGCAACGAGCTAGAGGCCGAGGGGGTGCTCAACCCGGCCACCGGCCACGGTCCAGACGGCACCCTGTACCTGCTCCCCCGCCTCGTCGCCACCGGCAACGTCTCCAGGGTGGGCCTTGCCCGGGTGATCATCGAGAACGGCGTGCCGACGGGCGTCGAGCGTGAGGGCGTCGTGCTCGCCCCCGACCGCGGCTGGGAACGCGGCGCCAACAACGCCGGCGTCGAAGACCCGCGGGTGACCTACGTGCCGCGCCTCGGCCTGCACGTGATGACCTATGTGGCCTACGGGCCGCTCGGGCCGCGCACCGCCGTCGCGATCTCCGACGACCTGCGCGAATGGCGCCGCCTCGGCCCCGCCCTGTTCGCCTACGACGACGACCTCGACATGGACCTCAACCTGTTCCACAACAAGGACACGGTCTTCTTCCCCGAGCCGGTCACCGCGCCGGACGGTGTGGAGAGCTTCGCCGTGCTGCACCGGCCCATGTGGGACCTGGGCGAGACCCGGCCGGGCGAGGGCATCCGCGTGCCCGCCGGCGTCACCGACCAGCGGCAGAGTATCTGGATCAGCTACATCCCGGTGGCCGAGGTGCTGGCGGATGTCTCCGCGCTCACGATGTGGCGCGGGCACCGGTTCCTGGCCGGACCCGAGTACGCCTTCGAGGAGCTCAAGATCGGCGGCGGCCCGGCTCCCCTGCGGGTGCCGGAGGGCTGGCTGCTGCTGCACCACGGCGTCACCGGGGTCATCACGAGCGCCTTCGACCAGCAGCAGAAGGTGAACTACGCCGCCGGCGCGATGATCCTCGACGCCGACGACCCCACCATCGTGCTGGACCGCACCACCGAACCGCTGCTCAAGGCCGAGACGGCCGACGAAACCAGCGGCATCGTGCCCAACGTGGTGTTCCCCACCGCGATCGAGGAGATCGAGGGACAGCTGTACGTCTTCTACGGCATGGCCGACTCGAAGATCGGCGTGGCCAGGCTCGACCGCCGCGCGGCCGAATAGCCCGGCTCGCGCGGCAACTGTTCCCCGTTCGGACAAATGGTCCCGGTGCGCCGGGCGCATTTGTCCGCACGGGGAACAGTTAGTCGGGGAACAGTTAGTCGGGGAACAGGCGCGCGGGAGCGGCTACTGGGGCGGCAGGGGCTCGGGGAGCAGGCCGAGGCTCGACTTGAGCTGGGCCGCCAGGGTCTCGTCGTCCCGGCCGACGGCGATGTTCGCCTCGAGGTTGGCCTCCGTGACGGCCTTCAAGATCTCGGCCCGCTGGATCGAGATACCCCGGGGGCGTCGACGCCGAGGCGGATGCTGTCGCCGCGAACCTCGAGCACGGTGATGACGATGTCGTCACCGATGAGGATCTTCTCCCCCTGTTTGCGCGTCAGAACCAGCATCCGCTCAGCCTATCGCGATCGGGTTCGGCGGCCCGGCGGGCCCGGCGGCGGGTTCCCGGCCCGCATCCCCGGTCAGTTCCCCGGCCAGTTCCCCGCGCAGTCCTCCGGCCAGCTGCCCGAGCGAATCTCGGGCCGAGGGCGCGAGCCAGCCGATCGGAAGGCCGAGCTCGCGCACGGTGCCCGGCGTGGCCGTGCCGTCGACACCGAGCACCGCGACGGCGTCGATCGTGAGGGACGCCCCGACGTCCCGCACCCAGCGCGCGGTGTCGGCGGGTTTGCGCCCGGCATCGACCACGACCCAGACCTGGTCGGCGCCCAGGGCCACCAGGGCGGAGGACATCGTCGCTGTCAGCGCTGACAGGGCGGCGCCGTCCCTCCGGTCAGGCAGAGGGCAGGCCACGAGCACGCTCCGGCCGCTCTGCACTCCCCGTGCTCGCGCCGCGAGGGCCGCGCGCCGGTCGCCGGGCCGCTCACGGCCGGACAGGAGCTGCGCCGCGTGACCGGCCGACATCAGCCGGGCCGCCTCGACAACGTCGGAGGGCGGCCCGATCAACAGCACCAGGTCGCCGGACCCGGTCAGCAGGCCGGGGTGACCAGCGGTGAGCGCCGGAGGGACCTCGGCCGGGAGCATCGCTGAATCGGGCAGCGCGCCCGCACCCCCGGTGGCGCCGGTCGGTGCGGCCGGTGTCGCGGATATCGTCGGGGCCGCCGGGGCCGGGGAGGTGGCGAAGGTGAGCTCGTCCATCAGCCGCGCGAAGTCCGGGCTCGCCGTCGACGGGACGTCCTGCGGCGCCGGCCTCGGCGCCGCCGTGCCCGCAGCTGTGCCCGCAACTGTGCCCGGCGCACTGCCCGGCGCCGCCGGTGCGGCCTGGCCGGCCAGCTGCGCCTCGGTCTCGTCTGCGGCGTCCAGCAGGGCGGCAATGCCGAGCCTGGTGCTCAGCTCGCTCCTGGCGTGCGCCGCCCGCCGGCGTTGCGGGGAGACCGATTCAGGGGTGTGCACGTCCACGACCTGCACCTCAACGGTCACCTCGACGTGCCGCCGGGCGAAAAATCCGCGGATGCCGCCGACGGTCACCTGTTCTGCCGCGACGATGCGAGCGGTGTCGCCGTGCTCGGCACGTACCCTGGCCTGCAGCTCGGACAACGAGGTGCCCTCAAGCCGAAATCGTTTCGCTTCCACGTACCACCCCCACGGTCTCGATGGCCACCCGCGCCGAGGTGACCTCGTCGTAGGACAACACCGGCACCCCGCCGGACTGCGCAGACACCAGGCGGCGGATCGCCGGGCGGAGCGTAGGAGCGCAAACCAGCACAGCAGTCAGGCCGGCCGCCTCGACCGTGGCGATGGCGCCGCGCAGCGAACCGAGGATGGCGTCGATCGTGACCGGGTCGAGCAGGATCTGACTGCCCTGCTCCGCGGGCCGCATGCCCTCGAGCATGCGCTGCTCGAGGCCGGGTTCGATCATGATCACCCGCAGCACCGCCCCGTCGAGGTACAGTGCCGTGAGCGCGGGCCCGAGGGCCTGGCGGGCCGCTTCGATCAGGCCTTCGGCGTCGGTGGAGACCTTGGCCCGCACCGACAGGGCCTCGTAGATGCGCGGCAGGTCGTTGATCGGGATCTGCTCCCCGAGCAGCCCCTGCAGCACCCGTTGCACCTCGGCGAGCGAGAGCAGGCCCGGAATGAGGTCGTCGACGGCCGACGGGCTCACCTGGCGCACGCCATCCGTGAGCACCCGCACGTCTTCGCGGGTGAGCAGGCGGGCGGCGTTGCCAGAGATCACCGAGGACAGGTGCGTGACGAGCACCGACACCCTGTCGATCACGGTGGCGCCGGCCATCTCGGCGCGCGGACGCATCTCGCTCGGCACCCACTTGCCGGCCAGGCCGAAGACCGGTTCGACCGTCGCCGTTCCCGGCAACGCGTCGAGGGCGTCGCCGAGAGCGAGCACCTTTCCGGCCGGCGCGACTCCGCGGCCCGCCTCGACGCCGGCGATGCGGATCGAGTAGGTGGACGGCGGCAGGTCGACGTTGTCACGGGTGCGCACCGGCGGCACGACGATGCCCAGGTCGAGGGCGATCTTGCGGCGGAGGGCGCGCACCCGGGCGAGCAGGTCGTCCGACGCGCCGGACACGAGGTCGACCAGGTCGGGCGCCAGCTGGATCTCGAGGGCGTGCACCCGCATCTGTTCGATGAGTTCCTCTGCGGTGTCCGAGCGGGGTGCCAGGCCTTCCATGGCGGCCGATGCGGCCCGGCCGGCCTGCGCCTTGGCCTCCGCGCCCTTGATGCGCTGGGCGATGAGCAGGAGCGCGCCGCCGACGACCACGAACGGGATCACCGGCATGCCGGGGATGAGCGACATGGCGACGGCGGCCGCGCCGGCGATCATCAGGGCGTTCCGGGACTGGGTGAGCTGGGCGGAGGCCGTGGCGCCGATGTCGGACTCGGCGTTGGACCTGGTGACGATCATGCCGGTGGAGACGGCCATCAGCAGGGCGGGGATCTGGGTGACCAGGCCGTCGCCGATGGTGAGCAGCGCGTAGGTGTTGAGGGCGTCGCCGACCTCCATGCCACGCTGCAGCATGCCGATCGCGATGCCGCCGATGAGGTTGATGATGATGATGATGATTCCGGCGATGGCGTCGCCCTTGACGAATTTGGATGCTCCGTCCATGGCACCGTAGAAGTCGGCCTCGGCGGAGACCTCTGCGCGACGGTCCTTGGCCTGCACGTCGGTGATCAGGCCGGCGTTGAGGTCGGCGTCGATGGCCATCTGCTTGCCCGGCATGGCGTCGAGGGTGAACCGGGCTCCGACCTCGGCGACGCGCTCGGCGCCCTTGGTGACGACGACGAACTGGATGACCACGAGGATCAGGAAGATCACCGCGCCGATGATGATCGAGCCGCCGACGGCGACGTGCCCGAAGGAGGCGATCACCTGGCCGGCGTAGCCCTCGCCGAGCACGAGCCGGGTGGAGGCCACGTTGAGGCCGAGCCGGAACAGCGTGGCGACCAGCAGCAGCGAGGGGAACACCGAGAAGTCCAGCGGCTTCTTCACGAACATTGTCGTGAGCAGCGTCACCAGGGCGAGCAGGATATTGACGATGATGAGGACATCGAGCAGCCCGGCCGGGATCGGCACGACCAACAGCATGATGATGCCGACCACCCCGATGGGCACGGCGAGTTTGGAGAGGGTGCTGTTCACTTAGGTGGCCTCCGACAGGCGAGTGGACTGGGTCCGCATGGGCTGGGACTGCGTGGACGGGGATGGCGCGGGCGCGGGCGGGGTCATGGTGTGCACGCCGGCCCTGGAGCCGCGTGCCTTGAGGGCGAGCACGAATGCGAGCACCCGGGCGACGGCGTTGTAAAGCTCGACCGGGATCTCCTGGCCGAGCTCACAGGCGCTGTGCAGCGCCCGGGTGAGCGGGATGTCCCTGACGATGGGCACGGTGTCGGTCTCGGCCTGCTCGCGGATGCGGGCGGCGATCACCCCGGCTCCCTTGGCCACGACCCTGGGCGCAGACTTGCCCGGTTCGTAGCGCAGGGCGACGGCGAAGTGGGTGGGGTTGACCAGGACCACATCGGCGGTGGCGACGGCCGCGATCATCCGGTTGCGGCTCATCGCCAGTTGCCTGGCCCGGCGCTGCGAACGGATCAGCGGGTCACCCTCCGAGCTCTTGTGCTCGTCGGTGACCTCCTTCTTGGTCATCCTGGTGCGCTTGCGGTTGCGCCGCATCACGACCATGACGTCGGCCGCCGCCAGCACGAGACCGGCGATCACCGCGGACTGCACGAGAGCGGCGGTGCCGTCGCGGGCGGCGCCGATCAGCACGGTGACGGGCAGCCCGCCCGCCGTCATCAGCACCGGGGTGAGGCCCTGGATGACCATGGTGAGCACAACCCCGACGACGATGGTCTTGGCCAGCGCCTTCACCCCCTGCCAGAGCGCCTGGGTGCCGAAGGTGCGCGCGAGGCCCGTGACCGGGTTGAACTGGTCGTACTTGCCGGCGAACTTCTTCACGTGGATGCCGCCCTGGGCGACGGCGGCGACGAGAACCGCGACGCAGACCACCGTGAGCATCGGCGTGAGGATGCCGCCCATGGTGCCCAGTCCCTCGCCCAGCAGCTGCAGGGCCCGCTCGGGGTCGGGGTTCGCGGCCACCGCGCGGATGTCGAAGAGCTGGGCCCGGCCGGCGGCCGCTCCGGCCTCGATGGTCATGGGCATCATCACGGCGGCAGCGCCGATGCCGACCCATGCGGTGAGGTCCTGGGAACGGGCGAGCTGACCCTTTGACCGCACCTCGCGCATCCGCTTGTCTGTGGCCTGTTCGGTACGTTCGCCGGAGTCTGACATTTAGCGCACCCCCCACATGCCGGCGACGGCGTCGTCGGTGAGCGACGCGACGATGCCGGGCAGGGCCATGAACCCGGCGGCGCCGAGGGTGAGGGTGATCAGGATCTTCAGCGGGAAGCCGAGCGCGAAGGCGTTGAGGGCCGGGGCCACCCTGGTGAGCAGGCCCAGGCCGGCATCGGCGAGGAAGAGGACGACGATGAGCGGGCCGGCGATCTGCACGGAGGCGAGCAGCATCTGGCCGACGGCCGCTGTGATCGACTCCATCGGCACGGCGAGGTCGATGCCGCCGCCCACCGGCAGCGCGGCGAACGAGCGGGCGAGTCCGCCGAGGATCAGCTGGTAGCCGCCGGAGGCGAACAGGAGTGCCAGCGCGGTCATCTGGTAGAGCCGGGTGAACTGGGCGCCGTTGACCATCGACTGCGGGTCGAAGCCCTGCGCGAGCTGGAAGCCGCCGAACAGGTCGATGAGGTTGCCGGCCGATTGGATGGCGGCGAACACCACGAGCACCAGGAAGCCGAGGACCCCGCCCACCACGATCTCCAGGATGAGGGCGAGGATGAAGCCGCCGGTGTCGGGCGAGGCGTAGCCGGGCACCACGCGAGGCGCAACGGCCAGGGCCAGCCCGATCGACAGCATGCCCTTGATACGCAGGGGGAACGCGTTGAAGGAGAACGGCGGCGCGACGACCAGGAACGCCACCATGCGCACACCGGCCAGCATCACGGCCTCCAGCCAGGTGAAGTCGATGGTGATGTTCACCTAGCCGCCGCCGATCAGGCCGGGGATCTTGTCGAACAGGTTGGTGGTGAACGAGACGATCTCGGAGATCATCCAGTGGCCGCAGATGAGCATGGCGGCGCACACCGCGATGGCCTTGGGCACGAAGGAAAGCGTCACCTCCTGGATCTGGGTGATCGACTGCACGAGGGAGATCGCGAAGCCGACGACCAGCGCGGTGATCAGGATGGGCGCGGCGAGCTTGGCGGACACGATGATGGCCTGCAGCCCGATGTCGAGCACGGCGTTGGAGTCCATCAGCCACCCCGATAACTGTTGACCAGGGTCGTGATGATCAAGCCCCAGCCGTCGACGAGGATGAACAGCAGGATCTTGAACGGCAGCGAGATCATCACCGGCGGCAGCATCATCATGCCCATCGACATCAGCGCCGCGGAGACGACGAGGTCGATCACCAGGAACGGGATGAAGATCACGAAGCCGATGATGAACGCGGCACGCAGTTCGGAGATCATGAAGGCGGGGATCAGGGTGAGCAGCGACACCGCGGCGGGGTTGGCCGGGTTGGGCTGGTCGGAGGCGCGCACCATCAGGGCGAGGTCTTCCTCCCTGGTGTGCGCGAGCATGAAGGTGCGCAGAGGCTCCGACCCCGTGTTCACGGCGTCGTCGAAGGTCATCGTGCCGTTGAGGTAGGGCTGCAGGGCATCGGTGTTGATGTCGGTGAGCACGGGCGCCATGATGAACAGCGACAGGAACAGGGCCAGGCCCGCGAGGACCTGGTTGGGCGGGATCGACGGCAGCGCGAGGGCGTTGCGGGTCATCGCGAGCACCACGAAGATCTTTGTGAACGAGGTCATCATCAGCAGCAGCGCCGGCGCCACCGACAGCAGGGTGATGCCGATCAGGGTCACGATCGCCGACGACGGGGCGCCATCCGGCCCGTTGATCTCCACGGTCAGCCCGGTGCCCGGAGTGGCCGCAGGGGTGGGCGTTGCGGGGTCGGTGGGAGCGATCGGCTCGGTGGGCGCGAGCGCGGTGGCGTGGCTCGCGGAGGAGACCAGCAGCACCAGGGCCGCCACGATGACCAGGACGAGCGCCGCCATCAGCACCAGGCGCGCCACCCGGCGGCGCCGTTCACTGGCCGCCGCCGGGCTCCGTTGGCCGAGCGGGCCGGGCCGGTCCGGGGAAGCGAGGGCGGCGGTCACCGGCCCTGCCGCAGCATCGCGGCGGTCTGCTGCCAGGTGGACGGTGACAGGATCGATCCGGCCAGGCGCGGCGGGTGGCTGCGGTCCCGGCGCGGCCGGAACGCCAGCGGCGGCTCCGGCTCTGACTGCGCAGTGACGTCGTCGCCGGTCGTCGCGGCGTGCAGGGAGCGTTCGAAGGCCGTCGCCGAGGTCGCGGGCACGGCGGCGAGGGCGGCGGGTGCCGGCTCGCTGCCGTGCAGCACGCTGATGGACTGCTCGGTGACGCCGAGCACGAAGCGGCGACCGTCGACATCCACCACCACAACGGATGCCTTCTGGCCGAGCCCCTGACGGCCCACGACCGTGACCACGTTCGTGGCCCGGGCGCCGGAGCCGCGGCCCAGGCGTCGTTGCAGCACCCAGAGCAGCCCGAGCACGACGGCCAGGGACAGCACCACTCTGAGGACCACGACGACGGCGTCCACCTAGGTCAGGCTCTCGGCGACGTCGAGGATCTGGGTGATGCGCACGGCGTAGTCCTGGTCGACGACGACGATCTCGCCGTGGGCGATCAGGCGGCCGTTGAGGAGGATGTCGGCGGGCGAGCCGACCGAGCGGTCGAGTTCGACGACGGCGCCGGGTTCGAGGGCGAGGACATCGCGCACAGTCATACGGGTGCGACCGATCTCTACCGTGAGAGCCATCTCCACGCTGTTGATACGGCCCAGGTTGCCCATCACGGCCTGATCGGAGCGCTGAGCCGCTGCGGTGCTGCGGCGCAACCTGATCGCGAACCAGCCCACGGTGACGCCGTCGCCGACCAGGTCGAAGACCACGGTCTCCTGGTCGTGGAACAGCGTCGTGGCGTCGTCGACCCTGGCGTCGCCCAGCACGCCGAGCCCCAGGGTTCCCGCGGCCTGCTCGAGGGCCGGGCGCAGCACGTCGTCCCGGGAGACGAGCCCCGACTCGGCGCCGGCTGCCGCGTCGAGCGCGGCCGGGTCGGCCAGCAGCACGGCGAGGTCGGCCGAGGTCGCGCCGACGAACGATGCCAGCACAGCACCCGCCAGCGACACCCCCGACCGCTCAGCGGAGGCACCGGAGCTGCGCACGGCAGTGAGCAGGCTGGGTGTGGGCAGCACGGTGAGCAGCGCCTGCACCGCCGCATCGGCGCTGGTGTCGATGGAGCCTGTGTTCACGTGCGCGGACTGCGCGGGGCTTCGAAGCGTCATGGCGTCTTTTCCTCGGTATCGATGATGATGCAGGCCAGTCGGGAGCCTGTGGAGCCGACCGCAGCGCGGGCGAGGGTGCGGCCATCCACAACGACGTCGAGCGGGCGGTGGGTGGGATGCGGGATCGGCAGCACGTCGCCGACGGCCAGGGCCAGCACGGCGCTGGGCAGCACCCGCGCGTGCGTGAGCCGGAGTGACACGTCGACGGGCACCCAGCCGAGCTGGGCCCTCAACAGGTCGACGGCCGGGATCGGCGAGGGCACGGGACCGGGCTCGCCCAGCTGGGGCAGCAATGCCTCGGCCGGCACGGCGAGGGTGGCGGCGGTGGTGTTGTCGCCCACCCTGATCACGAAGGTCGCCACGATCATGAGGTCGGCGGTCGCCGCCGCCTGCGCGAACTGGGAGTTGTACTGGATGCCGCCGACCGCGATGGGCAGGGTGAGCAGGCCTCCCAGCGAGTAGCGCAGGTCTTCGAGCGCGTCGTCCATCAGCCGGCGCACCAGGGCCTGTTCGATCTGCGTGAACGGGCGCTCAGGCGGTGCGGGGGTGCCGGTACCACCGAGCATGTGGGTGACCCAGGACAGCGCAGCGGCCGACGGGAACTGGATGACGGCCTGCGCGTCGAGCCCCTCGAGGGCGCACAGCACCATGGTGGTGGTCGCCGGGAGGGACGCGGCGTACTCGTCGTAGCCGCACATGAGCACCTGCTCGCAGGTGACCTGGGAGATCACCCGAACCTGGGCGGTCAGCTGGGTGCCCCACTGCCGGGCGAAGGTCTCGAACGCCAGCTCGAGCACGCGGGCGTGGTCGCGGGCCAGCGTCGTCGGGCGGCTGAAGTCATAGACCTCCACCGTGCGCGCCGGTTTTCCGGGCACGCCGGTGCTGATGTGTTCCTGGACCGTCACGACTGGCACTATCGGCCGGTTGCGAGCGGATGTTAGCGGCGCGGCCGAATCAATCCGGTGGGAATCGATCGGGCCGGTTGGTGGCTCAGTGCCCGGTGCTCACCGTGCCCGCCGGAGTCGTGTCTGCCGGGGTCGTGTCTGCCGGAGTCGTCTCTGCCGGGGTCGTCTCCCCCGGATCGGTTTGCACCGGCGCCGGGGTCTCCTGCACTGCGGTGCCGTCCAGCACCGACGGGATCAACGCCCGCACGCTGTCGGGCTGGTTGGACAGCAGCACCACGTCGACCCGGCGGTTACGGGCCATGGCAGCGAGGTCGTCGCCCTGATCCACCGGACGGGCCGAGCCGTAGCCGATCGCGCCGATGCGTTCCTGGGCCACACCGGTGCGCTCCACAAGGTGCCGCAGCACCTGGGTGGCCCTGGCGCTGGAGAGCTCCCAGTCGGTCGGGTAGTTGATGGTCACCCCGTGCCGGTCGGCGTGTCCCTCCACCGACACCTCCCGCCCGGTTCCGGCCAGGATCGGTCCGATGGTGTCGAGAACCGACACGGCCTGCGTGCTGAGGGTCGCCACGTTGGGTTCGAAAAACGTTTCGGAGCCGACCAGGCCCACCGAGAGCCCGCGTTCGTCGATGGTGAAGTCCACGAGATCGGCGAGGCCGGCCGCCGCGAGGGCGGCCTCCATGGCCGCCTGCACCGCGGTGAGGCTGTCCACCTCCGCCAGGGCGAGATCGAGGTCGCTGAGTCCGACGTCCTCGGCCGCGGGCGTGTCGACGAGGTCCGGCGGCACCACGATGCCCTCTGCGGTGTCGACCATGCCCACGTCCACGGCGCCGAACCCGGTGGCCAGCGAGTTCTTCAACTGCACGAACTTGGCCTCGTCGACAGTCGACATGGCGAAGAGCACGATGAACATGCACATCAGCACGGTGACCATGTCCATGTACGACGCCATCCAGCGCTCGTCGACGTGTTCTTCGTGTTCCTCGTCGAGGCCCCGCCGCCGGCTCCGACCGCGTGCGCTCACGCCGCCTTCTTGAGCGGCTTGGCGGGGTCTGATGCCTTGGCCGACTTCGACCCCTTCGCGGACTTCGCCGACCCCGCGGGCACCATGGCCTGCAGCCGTTCGCCGAGCAGCCGCGGCTGGCTTCCGGCCTGCACGGCAAGGGCGCCCTCCATGAGCAGGGTCATCCGTTCGGCTTCGATGTCGGAGAGCCGCTTGAGCCTGTTGCCGATCGGCAGCCAGAGGAAGTTCGCGCTCAGCAGCCCCCACAGGGTGGCGACGAAGGCCGCGGCGATCATCGGGCCCAGGGTGGACGGGGTGTCCAGGTTCTCGAGCACGTGGGTGAGGGAGATGACGGTGCCGATGATGCCGACGGTGGGCGCGTAGCCGCCCAGGCTGGTGAAGAACTTCGCGGCGTTGCGGCTGGCCTTGGTGCGGGTCGCGATCTCGTCTTCGAGCAGCATCCGCAGCTCGTCGCCGTCGGTGCCGTCGGCGATGTTCTGCAGGGCACCGCGCAGGAACGGGTCGGAGACGGCGTCGGCCTCCTGCTCGAGCGCGAGCAGGCCGGCGCTGCGGGCCTTCTCGGCGAGGCCGACGACCTGGTCGATCAGCTTCTGCGGCGGAGTGGTCTTGCCCAGGAACGCGCCGGGGAGGGCCTTGATCGCCTGCACGGTGTCGCGCAGGGTGCCGCCGGCGATGCCGACGGCGATGGTGGCGCCGAAGACCAGCACCATGGGGGCGGGCAACAGGATCGCGGTGACATGCGAGCCCTCGATGGTGATCATCGCGAACAGGGCGCCGAATGCGAGAACGATGCCGATCAGGGTGGCGGGATCCATTACATCCTCCGGGGACGCAGGAGGACGACGGCGTCCGGTCGGGTGTCGGGGTCGTCGGCCGCGTCGGTTCCGGCGCTGTAGGCCAGGCCGATCACGTGGGCCCGATAGGCCGCGATCTTCTCGATCACCTCGGCCAGGCTCTCGGTCACGATGAATTTGGCGCCATCCACCATGACGAGCGTGGTGTCTGGATTGACATGGATGCGCTCGATGAGATCAGGGTTGATCGCGAACTGACTGTCGTTCAGCCTGGTTACAACGATCATGGACCCGTCCCTGGTTCCCGGACGGCTCCAGCAGCCGTCGACAACCACTGTCGGCCGCTCCCTGCGTTGCGTTAGGGGGCGACCGGTGGGCGATCGGCAGGCAGGCTAGAACGCGGTGATGTTTTCGCCGCCCTCGACGACCGTCACGGCGAATGGCGCGCTGACCGATGGCGTGCCGACGGCGGCCATCCCCGCCTGACGGCTCGCCGCATCGGGACCGGTGACCGTCACCACGATCATGCCCGGATACTCAGTGGGGTCCGGCCCGACCATGAACAGAACAGCAGGCATCAGATCCGCCTCGACCAGCGCATCGGTGACCGTGCTCCCCACCGCGCTCGCGGCTGCCTGGTACTCGGCGGCGGTGAAGCCCAGGTCCTCGATGGTGGAGTACGGCAGGCCGGTCTCATCGAGCGCAGTGATCGCTCCGACCGGTGCGTCGCCGGTGAAGCCGATCGTGAAGGTGCGGGAAGGACCGAAATAGGCGAGTGCGTAGTCGTCGTCGAATTCGGTCTCGATCACACTTGCGGCGTCGCCGAGCGGCTTCTGATACAGAGCCCACTCCACCTCTTCCGGCGAGTAGTCCACCTCCCCGAGGGTCACGCCCGGGTAGATCTCCCGTGCCATGAGCGAGTCGTGATCGGAGGGGAGGTCCGCCCCAGCGTGCTCGGTCACGCGCCACGTCACCTCCGCGTCGCTGGCCTCGCTAGGGCTCGGAAACTGCGCGAGTGCCACACCCAGGCAGAGGGCTCCGGCGGCGAGGATGGCCCCGGCCCGAATACCCCGGGTCACTGCCGTCTCCAGGTGTGCTCGGCGCCTGTTCGCTCCTGCTTCCATACAGCGAAGCTAGCCGCCACACCTGCCGAAAGCAAGACATCGAAATGCCAGATCATCGACTGAATCAAGCGGAGACGAATCGCACACCCAACACACGGGCAGGAATGGCCCGGTGTGAGACCTCCGGCTCACGACTACGTCAAAAAAGTTCTCCACAGGCTGAGTATTCCTCACACAAACCTTCGTAATCGGGCTACATTCGTGGCATGACAATCCAGTCGAGCATCGCAGACACGTTCGCCGCTTCCGGCGACGATGCGCTGCTGGATGCCGCGGGCGAGGTGGCCCGGTTGGGCTCCTGCAGCGCCGACTACGACCGCTTGTCGGATGCCGCGGCGCTGGCCGGTCAGCGGATTTTGGCGCAGGCGCAGCATGAGTTGGATACCCGTAAGGCATGGATGGCGAAGACTCTCGCGCAGCGCTCCCGGTGGGAGTTGGGCCAGGACGGGCTCGCTCAGCAGCAGGGTTTCCGCTCGCCCGAGGACCTGATCCAGAAGTTGACCGGCAGCACCCGGGTCGAGTCCCGCAAGCTCGTGGGCGTAGGCCGGATGCTCGCCGAAACCGAGGAAGCCGATGCCCGGCAGGCCGACGCCGACGCTGAAGCGGCGCGCCGGCTGGTCGACGAGGCACTCGACCCCGCGTCGGACCGTGAGGCCGGGGACACCCTCGACCTGGTCGCTCCCCTGCTTCCGCCGGCGCCGTGGCACGCGCCGATCTCCCGGGCCGTGAACGACGGCACCCTCTCGATCGATGCCGCCCACGCCCTCCGCACCGGCCTGGGCGACATCGACACCGTCGTCACCGGCCCGGTCCTCGCGACCGCGGTAGCCGACCTGCTCGCCGAAGCCCCATCACTGAACGCCGACCAACTCCTCAAACGGGCCCGACAGACACGCGACAGCCTCGACGAGGCCGGCATCCGGGTGCGCGAACAGAAAGCCTGGGACGACCGCTACCTGCACATCTGGACCCTCGACACCGGCCAGGTCCGCATCGACGGCCTCTTCCCCCCGGAACAGGGCGAATTCATCAAAGCCACCTTCGACAGCCTCACCAGCCCCCGCCGAGGCGGCGTGCGCTTCGTCGACACCGACCGCGCAGCCTGGGCCACACGAGTCCAGAACGACCCCCGCACCACCACCCAGATCACCTGCGACGGCTTCGTCGACCTCCTCACCGCCGGCACCACCGTCAACCCCCACGAGATGCTCGCCGGCCGCCGCCCCGCCGTGCAAATCCTCACCACCCACACCCCGGCCGGCCACGGTTACATCGAGGGCAACAACGCGCCCGTCTCCCCCGAAACCATCGAACGCCTCATCTGCGACTCCGGCACCATCGACATCACCTTCGACCAACTCGGCCGGCCCCTCGACGTCGGCCACGAACAACGCCTCTTCAACCGAGCCCAACGCCGCGCCCTCGCCGCCCGCGACGGCGGCTGCCGATGGCCCGGCTGCGACCGCCCACCCGCCTTCACCGAAGCCCACCACATCGAACACTGGCACAGAGACAACGGCCGAACCGACATCAACCAAGGCATCCTGCTCTGCCGCACCCACCACCTCCTGCTGCACAACCAACACTGGCAAATCTTCGAGAACACCGGCCACTACTGGCTGCGACCACCCACCACCATCGACCCCGGCCAGGAGCTCATCGAGATGCCCAGCCACACCCAGCCACGACTCACCTAAGCCCCAGCCGCTGAGCGAGCTTGTCGAGATCCACCGAAATGGTGCACGTTCGCGACGCGTCCCCCGAGGTCTCGACAAGCTCGACCAACGCGGGGGTCGCCACCATCCGCTGATCGAGTTTGTCGAGATCCCGCGACATGGAGCACATTCGCGAGCAAGGTCGCCAGGTCTCGACAAGCTCGACCAACGCGGGGGTCGCCACCATCCGCTGATCGAGCTTGTCGAGATCCCGCGACATGGAGCACATTCGCGAGCAAGGTCGCCAGGTCTCGACAAGCTCGACCAACGAGGGGCGGAACCTTCCGCAGGCGCCTCACGAGGTCTACTTCGACAGGCTCAGCACGGCGTCGACACGCTCGACCGACGTGCGGGGCGCCACCATCCGCTGATCGAGCCTGTCGAGATCCCGCGAGATGGGGCACGTTCGCGAGCAAGGTCGCCGGGTCTCGACACGCTTGACCAACGGGAGGGGAACCCTCCGCAGGCACCGTGCGGGGTTAGCGCTTCAGGTTGGTGAGCTCCTGCAGCACCTCGTCGGAGGTGGTGATGATGCGGGCGTTCGCCTGGAACCCGCGCTGGGCGACGATGAGGTTGGTGAACTCCTGCGACAGGTCCACGTTCGACATCTCGAGCGCACCGCCGGTGAGGGAACCGAGGCCGGTGGACCCGGGAGCGCCGAGTTCGGCCGTGCCGGAGTTGAACGTGGCCCGGTAGCCGTTCGAGCCGGTCTTCTCCAGGCCGCCCGGGTTGGAGAACGTGGCCAGGGCGATGCGGCCGAGCGCCTTCTGCTCGCCGTTGCTGAACAGGCCCACGAGGGTGCCGTCAGGGCCGAACGAGTAGGACTCGAGCGAGCCGGGTGCACTGCCGTTCTGGCTGGTGACCGACGCCGTGCTCAAGCCGGCCAGGCCGGTGAGGGCGGACAGATCGATGTCGATGCCGTTGACGGAGAGGCTCGCACCCGTCGTCGTGAGCTTGCCGTCGGTGAAGGCGAGGGTCGTGGTGTCGCCGGCCGCGCCGTCGGCAGCGGCGACGTTCCAGCCACCGGCCCCGGTGCTGGTGAAGGTGAGCGACACCGTGCGGGCCGCACCGGAGGCGTCGTAGACCTTGATGTCGCGCACCAGCGACGTGCCGGATGCGGCGTCGGACGGCAGGTTGCCGCCCATGATCGCCGACGTCGTCACGTCACCCGCGATGACGGTGTCCACCGGGAGCGACAGGTCCCCGATCGCGCCGCCCTCGTTCACGACGCCGTCCACGGCTCCCCAGCCCTGCACGATTGCGCCGGACGGGGTGACCAGACGCCCCGCCGAGTCGAAGTCGAACGACCCCGCCCGGCTGTACACCGTCTCGCCGCCCTCCTGGGTGACGAAGAAGCCATCCCCGGAGATCAGCATGTCGGAGGCCTTGCCGGTGGTCTGCGATGAGCCCTGAGCGAAGTTGGTGGCGATGCCGGCCACCTGCACGCCGAGACCCACCTGCGCCGGGTTGCTGCCGCCGGATCCGTCGGTCGGAGCGGCGGCGCCCTGGCTGAGCTGCGACAGGGTGTCCTGGAACTGGGTGGCCGAGGCCTTGAAGGCAGTGGTGTTGACGTTGGCGATGTTGTTGCCGGTGACGTCGAGCATGGTCTGGTGGGCGCGGAGACCCGAGATGCCGGAGTAGAGGGAACGAAGCATGAGAGCTGCCTTTCGTGAGGTGACGCGGGAGGTGACGCAGAAGACGGTGGATTCGGCGAGGATTCGGCGAGATTCCGGGTGGTGCGGATGGCTTGCGGGCGAGTGGCTGGCTCGCGGAGAAGGCCGGCCGGGTCGGCCAGTCGGATCAGCCGGTCGGGGCGGCCACCCCCGAGATCGCGTCGAGGGCGACGCTGACGGTGCCGACAGTGACCTGGGGAACGGTGCCGGCGTATGACACCGCGGAGACGAGGCCGGTGACGCTCGCACCGGCGGCATCCGTGTAGGTGACGCTCTGGCCCACGAGCGCGGCCGCGGCCGTGCGCATCTGCAGCGAGAAGTTCTCGTCGGCAGTAGTCGACAAGGCAGTGAGCTTCTCCATCATGGCCAGCTGAGTGGTCTGCGAGATCATCTGATTGGTGTCCATCGGCGAGCTCGGGTCCTGGTTGCGCAGCTGGGCAACGAGCAGCGACATGAAGGTCTCGGAGTCGAGGGTCTGCTTGGGCGTGCGCACGGCTGTCGTGGAGTAGAGGCTGGCCCCAGCCGTCGTGTCGGCTGCGGCGGTGGAGACTGTACCGACGGCATCGATGGTCATGGGATCTCGTTTCTGCTGGGCTGGATGGATCGGGGTGACGTCAGTTGCGCTGGTGCGGCGGGTGGGTCAAGCGAAAACATCAACACGCCCTCTCCGGATCCCGGCGGCAGAGCCGGCCCCAGTGCCAGCGGTGATGTCCCCGTCGGCGACGGCATCGGAAGCAGAGTCGGCCGAGTCGATGGCGGTGACCGGAGTGGGCCGGAGCCAGGCATCCCCGCGCGCAGGCTGCCTGGTCTGGTCGCCACCACGGGAGCCGTCGCCGAAGGCCGCGCCACCCTGCGCGAACGCATCTGCGGCGGCCTGGCGGTCCTGCCGGGCAGACGAGCCGGTGTCGCCGGGCTGGCTGCGGGAGGACAAGTCGAGGCTGGCGGGCAGCGCGCCCCCGGCCAGGTCACGGCGGAGGTCGGGCAGGATGAGCCGCAGGGCGTCGCGGGCGAGGTCCGTGGGCGCGAAGAGCTCCAGCCGAACACCGGTGGCAGTGATCAGCGCCCGCACTACGACAGGGCCGAGGTTGTCGGGGGTGACGCTGATCGAGAGGGTGTGCTCCCCCGGACCGGCGGCCGCCAGGCTGAACAGCGGGCGCGCGACCTGGCCGACGAGGGGCACCGGCATCGGGGTGCCGGTGGCCTGGGCCGGGACATTCTGGGCGGGCGCGGGGACGACGGGCTGGATGACCGAGCCGGGCGGGGTCGGGACGGCAACGGCGGTGGCCGCCGGTGTGGCCGGTGTGGCCGCCGCCGCGTCGGCCGATGCTCCGGGCACCGGCGCCTGATCGGGATCGGTTGATGGCGGGACAGGCACGGCACCGAGCGACGTCCATACTGCGGCGGGGCCGACGGCGGCAGCCGCAGGCGCTGTGGAGCTGGGTTGTGCCGTCGAGCGGGGGGATGCGGCCGAGCTGACGGCGGCGGGTGGGGTGTCGCCGACCGCGGGAACGGCCGCCGATGCCGGTGCGGCCGATGCCGGTGCCGTCGCGGCGGGGCCTGCCCCGTGCCTGAGGAAGGAGCCTGACGCTGCCTGGACGGCCGCGGTTGCTGCAGAATCTGTCGGAGAAGTGACGGTCGCAGCGGTCCCGGCCGGTGCCGCATCGGTCGGAGCCGCCGTCGAGGCTGGCGTCGCTGTCCTGGGCACGTCGGGACCGGGTGCTGCCGTGTCGGATATTGCCGTGCCGGATACTGCCGTGCCGGATACTGCCGTCTTGGCTGCCGCTGTGCCGGCACCCTCAGCGGTTCCGGTCCGGCCCGCGATCGGCGAATACTCCGTCGTTACCGGTCGGTCGACGGCGGCAGCTGTGCCGCCGGCATCCGGAGCTGTCGAGGCGGAGGTCGTCGGCGCCGGTTCGGCGCCGAGCTGACCGGCCGGGTGTGACGGCTGGGAGCTCAGTGCTGAGAGCGGGAGCCGGGAGGCGTCCTGGCCGTCGGTCGGCAGGGCGAGCGGCGTGGTGATTGGAACGCCGAGCGGTCCAGCGGTGAGGCCGGCGGTGAGGTCACCGGTCGGAACCGCTCGCGGGTCGGTGGTGTCATCGTCTGACCCCACAGCCCCGCCATCGACGGCACCCTGTAGGGCTCCGGCGAAAACACTGGCGTTGCGCGCCACATTCTGTTCGTTCTGGGGCGCGCGGGCGGCTCGCCCGGCCACGGCATCCGCGGCCGTGCGCGGGCTGAGCATCGCCGGTGCCGGCGTCACGAGAGCAACCCGGACGCAGTCAGAGCAGACGTGGACAGCGCCGATTCGCTGGTGCTGCCGGAGAACAGCGAGGCGTACGCGGCGGCCACCAGGTCGGTGGACGCCGTCGCCGCCACGGAGGTGGTGGTGCCGGCGATGGCGCTCGTGCCGGTACTGGCGGTCGAGGCCTGGTCGGGCACCACCCGGCGGATCGTGGTGATGTCGGACTCGTCCATGTAGGCCTCGACCTTGCTCACCGTACGACCCTCGTACGGCGCGTGGATCACCTGGTTGTTGCCGGCGTAGATCAGGATGTGGTCGCCGCCGCCGGTCACGATGAGGTCGCCGGGCTGCGCCTCGGCCAGCGAGGCTACCTCGGTGCCGATGGTCATCTGGCCGGACACCAACCGCGGCACCTCGATGCCGGCATCGGCGTACACCCGCTGGACGAGCCCGGAGCAGTCCATGCCCGAGCTGTCCTCGCCGCCGAAGACGTAGGGCACACCGAGGTACTTCTCGGCGTTGGCCACGATGTCGGCCCCGGTGACACCGGTGCCGGTGGTCGACACACTCCCGGTCGCCGCGGTGCCCGAGGCAGCGGCGAGGGCGTCGGCGAAGCTCGTCGCCGAGGTCGCCGTCGTCGCGGTCGCTGCTGTCGCAGCGGACGCGGAGGTCGTGCTCGTCGCGGCCTGGACGCGGCCGGCCACCAGGTCGTTGAGTTCGACCAGCCGGGACTGGATCTCGCCGACCCGCCCGAGGGCATCCACCATTGTCATCGTTGCTCTCCCCGCCCGAATCCGGTCATTGTTCTCTCCCCGCCGCCCGGCGGTGCCAGCCCGTGGACGCGATCTCGTCGATGACGGCCTGCTCGCTGTGCAGTTCCGCCTCGGCCTCGGCCGCGCCGTGCCGCCCCTCGAGTTTCTCCAGGCTCACCGACGCGGCCTTCCGTGCCTCGTAGTCGGACTGCGCGGCGACCGCGGCCTGTTTCGCCACGACGTCCAGGGCCGCCAGTTCGCTCAGCATGCTGCGAGAGGATGCGCGGGCAGCGGCGATCGCATAGAGCGTGTCGGCGCCGGCCGGGTCGCTGGGGAGATGCTCGAGCGCGGCCCTGGTCTCCTCGATCCGTGCGGCGGAGTCGCGGGTCCTGGCGTTGGCCTCGGCCAGATCGCCGGCCGCCTGGTCCTGCTGCAGGTGTCGCAGGCGCAGCAGGCCGGCGAGCGAGAATGCGCGGCTCATCGGTCGGCCCCCAGTCGACGGGACAAGGCGGTCAGCCGGTCCCAGGCGGCGGCCGCCGGGGTGTGCTCGTCCATCCGCTGCTGCAGGAAGGCGGTGATCGCCCCGTCGTGTTCGACAGCCGCGTCCACCAGCGGGTTGGTGCCCTTGCGGTAGGCGCCCACGTCGAGCAGGTCCTGCGCGGCGCGCCGGGCGGCCAACACGGCGCGCAGCCGACCGGCCACCGCAGCCTGCTCGGGGGTGGTCACCCTGGAGGCGACCCGGGAGATCGACGCCAGAGCGTCGACGGACGGGAAGTGCCCGAGCACGGCAAGTTTGCGATCGAGCACCACGTGGCCGTCGAGGATGGACCTGGCGGCATCCGCGATCGGTTCGTTGTGGTCGTCGCCATCTACGAGCACCGTGTAGATGCCTGTGATCGAGCCGGTCTGATCGGTGCCGGCGCGCTCGAGCAGCCGCGCGAGCAGGGAGAACGTCGACGGCGGGTAGCCCCTGGTGGCCGGCGGTTCGCCGGCGGACAGACCGATTTCGCGCTGCGCCATCGCCACCCGGGTCAGCGAGTCCATCATGAGCATCACGTCGGCGCCGTCGTCGCGGAACGACTCGGCGATGCGGGTGGCGACGAACGCCGCACGCAGCCGCATCATGGCCGGTTCGTCAGAGGTGGAGACCACCACGATCGACCTGGCAAGGCCCTCTTCGCCGAGGTCGTCCTCGAGGAACTCCCGCACCTCACGTCCGCGCTCCCCCACCAGGGCTATCACCGACACCTCGGCGTCTGTGCCGCGCGCGATCATCGACAGCAACGACGACTTGCCCACGCCGGAGCCGGCGAACAGGCCCATGCGCTGGCCCTTGCCCACCGTGGTGAGGGTGTCGAGCACTCGCACGCCCAGTTGCAACGGCGACTGGATGCGGGACCTGGCCATGGCGGACGGGCTGTCCTTGTCGAGGGACACCCGGCGGGCGCCGATGAGGGGCCCCTTGCCGTCGATCGGGCGGCCGAGACCGTCGATCACCCGGCCGAGCAGCGCCGACCCGGTGGGGACGAGGTAGCCGGCCCGGCCCGCGCGGACCGGGTCGCCGACCCGGATGCCGGTGAGCTTGGCCAGCGGCATGCAGCGCATGCCCTCCGGCGTGGTCGCCACGACCTCCGCGTCGACCCCGGTGGCTCCGGCAGTGCCGCCGCCGATCACGACGAGGTCGCCGATGGCGCCGTTCAGGCCGCGCACGTCCACGCTGAGTCCCACGATCGACGACACCCGTCCCACGCGCTCGGGGCGCGCCGCGGCGAGGGCGTGTGCCAGGCGGTCGGCGGTGTCCGGCCGGGTGAGCGTCATGACGCCACCTCGCCAAGAGCCGCCCGTGCCCGTTCGAGGGCGCTGCCGATCCTGGCGTCGAGGTAGCCGTCGGGAAACTCGCTGACGGCGTCGCCGCGCGCCAGGGTCGCATCCGCCACCAGGGTCACCCCGGTCTGCAGCGTCGGGGTCTGCTCGAGCAGCGCCAGGTCGTGCGGGTGCAGCCGCACCGTGTGCGGTGCGGCGCTGGAGCTGCCGGCCACAGCGGAGTCGCCCGACCGGGCGAGGGCGAAGCGCACGGCGGCGCTCTCGTCGGCGAGAGCATGCCCGATGATCGCTTCGGCGAGATCGATGGCGGCGCCCAGCAGGGTGTCCTCGGCGTCGCGCAGCACGGGAACCGTGCGCTGGTCCAGGGCCTGTGCCGCTCGGCGCAGCACCGTCACGGCACGCTCGTGATCCTGCGCGAGGGTGCGCAGCAGGGCGGCGTGTTCGGCGTCGAGCCGGGCTGCCTGGACCGCGGCGGTCACGGCCGCCGCGCGCAGGCCCTCGGTGTACCCGGCCGCGTGGCCCCTGGCCCGCCAGCGTTCTTCGAGCCGGGCCCGTTCGTCGCCGCCGCCGTGCGGATCCGTGCGGCCGGAGAGGGTGGGGAACACGAGCGCGGCGAAGTCGCCATCGCTGACGGTGGGGTCGCCGGACATGGCCGAGCTAGTCAATGAAGTCGTCCTCGTCGGCGCGCTGCACGGTGATGGCACCCTGGGCGGCCAGATCCCTGATCGACCGGACGATGGTGGCTCGCGCCTCCTCGACCTGCGACACCCGCACCGGGCCGAGCGCGGCGACCTCGTCGTTCAGGATCTCCCGATTGCGCTCGGACAGGTTGCGGCGGATGCTGTCGACCAGGAGCTCGGTCGAGCCTTTCATGGCCACGGCGAGCACAGCGGAGTCGATGCCGCGCAGCACCAGCTGCACGTCGCGGTTCTCCAGCCTGATGAGGTCGGCGAAGGTGAGCATGCGCGAGCGCACCTCTTCGGCCAGCGCCGGGTCGCGTTCGTCGAGGGCCTCGAGCAGGGCGCGCTCGGTGTTGACGTCGGCACGGTTGATGATCTCGACGAGGGGCTGCACCCCGCCGACGACCTCGGCTGAGTCCCGGGAGGCCGCCACGGCGCCGATGCGTTTCTTGAGGATGTCGGTGACCACCCGCACGGCCTCGGGGGCGGCGGTGCCGGTTGAGGCGATGCACTGCGCCACGTCGGTGCGCACCGGACCGTCCAACCCGGACAGGATCGCGGAGGCGTGCTCCGGGCGCAGGTGCGCGAGCACCAGGGCGATGGTCTGGGGAAGCTCGCCGTCGAGCAGCGCGAGCACCTGCAGCGGGTCGACGGTGTCGAGGAACTCGAAGGCCTTGCCGGCCATCGACGTGGCCACTCGGCTCATCACGCCGGCCGCGCGCTCGGCGCCGAAGGACTTCTCGAGGAGTCCGATCGCCACCGCGTGACCGCCGCGGGGGTTGCGGCCGCCCGATGTGGTGAGTTCGTGGAACTCAGCGACGGCGGAGTCCATCACGGAGGCGTCGACCCGGCGCAGCTGCACGATTTCGGCGATGATCTCGGCCGCTTCGGTCTCGGAGAACTGCTTCATCACCTCGGCCGCCCGTTGCTGGTCCATGGTCATCAGCACAACGGCGACCTTCTGCGTGCCGGTCAGGGCCGGCTTGGTCTCGATCACGCCGGGTGCCGATCGTCCATCAGGCCGCGCAGCATCTCGGCGGTCGACTGCGGGTCACGCAGGGCGAGGGCATCGATGTCGGCCAGCCGCTGGTCGCCGTCCGGCAGAGCGTATGCACGCGTGGGCATGGGATCGATCACGAGCGGCGCCATCGGCTGTTGCAGGGCGAACGGCACTGTGGGCGGGTCGAGCGAGGACTGCGCCTGCACGAGCTCGCTGAGCTCGATGGACTCCCGGCTCTGGCGCCGCGACCGGCGGGCGTAGACGATCAGGCCCAGCACGAAGGCGACCACGGTGCCGGCCACGATCAGGCCCACCCGCAGGATGCCGGCGTTCCGCTCGGCCGCCTCGGCGGCGGCCGCCTCGGCGAGGGCGGCCTGCGCGGCGTCGGCGCCGGCGGCGTTGAAGCTCACGACCTCCACGGTCACCGCGTCGCCCCTGGCCACGTCGATGCCCGCTGCCGACGACACCAGTGAGGTGATGTTGCCCACGTTGAGGCCGTCGGCGACGTCGGCGTTGACGGCCACGGAGACCGTCTGCCGGTTGATCGCGCCGGCCGGGATGGTGCGGGTCTCGGTGACCTTGTTGATGGCGTTGTTGCGGGTGGTGTCTTCCGAGGTGAAGGTGCCGTCGGTGGCCGCGTCGCCGGTCGCGGCGGTGTCGGCTCCGAGCACACCGGCGGCAGTGCCGCCGCTGCCGGAGTAGGACTCGGTTGTGACGGCCTCGTTGAGCGCCGGGGTGCCCTCCGGTGCCGTGAAGGATTCCTCCACCCGCTGAGCGGCTTCGGTGCTGACATCAGCGGCGACCACGACGGTGGCGTTACCGGTGCCGACGACCTTGTCGAGCATCGCCTGCACCGAACTGCGCACCCGCTCCTCGTAGTCGCCGGCCTGCTGGCCGGCGCTGCCCGTCGCCCCGACGCCGACCGCGGAGAGCACCACACCGGAGGCGTCGATCACGGCTACGTCGGTGGGGGCCATGCCGTCGATGGACGCGCTGGTGAGGTGCACGATCGCCTGCACCTGGTCGGCGTTCAGGCTCACGCCGTTCTGGGTGGCCACGAACACGGATGCCGTCGGGTCGGCGGTCTCCTCGGTGAACACTGTGGCTTCGGGGATCGCGAGCCGCACCGACGCGGTTTGCACACCCTTCATGGCCTCGATGGTGGAGGCGAGTTCGCCCTCCAGGGCTCGTTTGTAGGTGACCGACTGCTGGAATTCGGACGCCGTGACGCCCATGTTGTCGAGCAGGGAGTATCCTCCGGTGCTGGCGGAGGGCAGTCCGGCGGCGGCGGCCTTCAACCGTTCGTCGTAGACGTCAGCCTCCGGCACGAGAATCGTGGCTCCGCCGTCGCTGAGCTGGTACGAGACGCCGTCGGTTCGCAGCTGCTCGACGATGGTGTTGGCGTCCGAGCCGCTCAGCCCCGAGTACAGCGGGGTGTACGACGGCTGGGTGGCCCACATCGTGAGTGCGGCGGTGCCGAGCGCGAGAACTGCGACGCCGATGATCGCGACGGTGCGCTGCGCCACCGTGAAGTCGCGGATGGCTCCGCCCAGGCGACGGAAGACCGCGGAAAGCTGGGCGGGCATCAGGCCTGCATTCTCATGATGTCGTTGAACGCCTCGACGCCCTTGTTGCGGACGGCGGCGACGAGTTCGAGGGTGACCTGGGCGCGCGAGGCCGCGAGGGTGGCGGTGTGAATGTCATCAAGGTCACCGGTGACGGCCTGGATCGCGTAGGTGTTCGAGGTGGACTGCAGCTGTTGCAGGTTGTCGACGGCCCCGGTGAGAGCGCCGGCGAAGCCGGTGTCGGTCGACTCGGTGGCCGTGGTCGACGTGGTCTCGGGCAGGTAGCCGGTGGCGGTCACCGACGGCACCTGGCCGATGGCGGGAATGGTCATCAGGAGCGTCCGATCTGCAGGGCGGCTTCGTAGGAGGTCTTGGCCCTGTCGACGACGGCGGCGTTGGCCTGGTAGCCGCGCTGGGCCATGATGAGCTCGCCCATTTGCTCGGCGAGGTCGATGTCGGGGCGCCGGACGTAGCCGTCGGCATCCGCGATGGGGTTGTCGGGTTCGTAGACCAGCAGCCCTTCCGCGTCGCCCAGGGAGGTGCCGGCCACGGTGACGCCGGTGGTGCCCTGGCCCTCCTGCGCGACGATGTACCGGGCCTGGAAGGCGTCGCCGGATGTGGCGGTGGTGGTGTTGGCATTGGCGATGTTGTCGGCGATGGCGTCGAGCCACTTGCGGTGCAGGGTGAGACCGCTGCCGGCGATGCCGAGTGCGTCGAAGCTCATCAGCTGGTCCGCAGCGCTGCGCGCATTTTGCTGTCGGCGCCGGCGGCGGCCTGGGCGGCGAACTGGTAGCGCAGCACGGTCTCGACGTTGGCGAGGGTCTCGGTGTCCAGGTTGACGTTGTTGCCGTTTTGCAGCGTGGGTTCGAGCGAACGCGCCGTGGAGGCCGAGCTGTGGCCGTCGCCGGCCTGCACCGACTGGGCCAGTGCGTCTTCGAAGGAGACCACCTTGGCGTGGTAGCCGGGGGTGTTCACGTTGGCGATGTTGCTGGCGATGGTGCGTTGGCGCAGTGCCAAGCCATCCAGGGCGCTGGCCAGCGCCGCACTGGTCACGGATTCGATCACGAGAGGCCCGTTTCGTCGTCAAATTGCGAGACGGCCGATCCGTGGCCTGGGGTGAGCAATCCGTGCTCATCCGTAGCTATCGGCAGCTATCGGGGTGTGGTTAGGCCCCGGGCGAAACTCGTTCAGAAAGTTCGGGCGGACCTACCCCGCGATGTCCAGGTACACCGGCAGGTCGGCGCGCTGGGTCGAGAGGATGGTGCGCACTGCGGCGAGGTGGGCGCCGGCCGAGCGGCGGGCGTCTTCGATCTCGCGGATCAGTTCGAGCTGCCCGGCGAGCAACAGTTTTGCGCGCTCCTCGAGTTCGCGTGGAAGCTGTCCGAGGTGCTCCGGCGCGCGCCACTGCACGCCGGTGACCAGCTGTCCGCCGGCCGCGGAGAGCACGGCGTCCCGAGCTCCGCTGCCGAGGCTGGCCTCGAGGTCGTCGAGGATGGCCAGCCACTGGGCGTCGCTGGTGCGGGGCTGCCCAGGCTGGGCTCCGCTCGGCAGCGTGCTGTGCGGCCGGGCGCTACTGGACTGCTGGTCAGGCGACTCCACGGTAACCGTCTCCACTCGGTGCGGGTTGGGCGGCGGGGAGGGCGCCGGCGGCTTCGTGCCAGGCCTGGCGCAGCGGTTCGAGCAGCACGATGCTCTCGCGGGTCCTCGCCACATCGCGGTGGATGTTCGCCCCGATCAGGGCGTTCGACACGTAGGTGTACACGGCCATGAGGCCGTCCGCGCCGTCCCAGGCCGAGACGTTCAACGAGGTGGTGAGCTCGTCGACGATCGCCTGGGCGTGCAGCAGGTTCTCGGAAGCCACCACCCAGTTCTCGCCGACCTGGGCAGCTTCGGTGCGCTCCAGGTCGAGCATCAGCCGGTCGTAGAGCATGGTCAGCAGACGCACCGGGGTGGCCGACAAGACGGCCTCCCGGTTGAGCTGGGCGCGGCGGGCCTGGGCTCCGGCCGGAGAGACCGAAAGCCCCGGGGCCACCGGCGTGAACAAGGGTGGAAACTCGGTCTGTGTCATCATGACGAAGTACTTCCTGTGTAGGCGGGTAGGAGTGAGGCGATCTGCGAGGTGAGCCAGGCCGATTGGGACTTGAGCTCGCCGAGCCGGGATTCCATGGCGGTGTAGGTGCGTTCAAGTGAACTGCGCTTGGCGGTGAGCCTGAGGTCCCAATCGGTGATTTCCAGCCCCATGGTCTTCACCTGGGATTCCTGGCTCGTGATCGTGGCCGTGAGCGTGCCGCTGTACTTGTCGGATGCGGCGGCGGATGCGGAAGCGACCCGGCCGGCGATCTCCTGCACCGTCTTCATCGTGCCGGCCGGGTCCTTGGCCAGGGCCGCGGCGAACTTGTCCTGGTCGAACTCCAGCGTGCCGGACTTCGTGATGCTGATACCGATCTCCGACGGGGAGTGTCCGTCGACGGGCATGGACGCGGCGGTGATCAGGTTTTGGTTGACCGTGCGGATGGTGCTGTCGCCGGCGAAGACCCCGGCGGAAGTGACGGGCTTGCCCGTGGAATCGGTGGTGGTCGACACGGCGGACCGGTTGGTGATGACCGCGAAGATGTTATTCAGGCTGGTCACCAGGCCACTGGCCATGGTGGTGATGGCGGTATCGTCTCGGGCAACCGTGAGCGTGACCGGTGTGGCGGAGACCACGCTGACGGTCACATCCAGACCGGGCAGCAGGTTGGTGAAGGTGTTACTGCCCGAGGTGATGGCCTGTTCGGCGGTGGTGCCGGCCCAGAGGGTCACCTGGGCGTCCTGGGCGGCCTTGACCTCGGTGGTCGGAACCGTGCCGCCGGTCACGGTGAAGCCATTGGCTGCGCCAGGGGCCGCACTGCTGAACTGCACGCGGAAGGCGCCGGCGCCCACGGCGACCTTGGTGGCGGTGATGCCGAGTCCAGCCGCGTTGACGGCCGTGACGACGTCGTCCAGGGAACCGGAGGCCGGCGTGATCACGGTCGCGGTGCCTGCGGCATTGGTGAGCGTGAGGGTGGCGTCGGGCCAGGTCGAGACGGGCCCGGTGACCGTCACCTGGTTCTGGGCGAGCCGGCCCACGGTGACGTCGACGACGCCGGGCGCGGCCCCTGCGCTCGTAGTGGCTGTGACCTGGCTGGAACTGCTGGTGGCACTGTAGAGGTCATAGCTGGCGGGCTTGGCCGCCTTGGTGGCGGCGTCGGCCAGTGTGGCGACCTGGGTGTTCAGCCCCTGGACGGCCGTGGTGTAGCTCTGGGCGGCGGTGACCTTGCCCTTGAGCAGGGTCTGCGGAATCGCCTCGACCGCGATCAGGTTGTCGATCAGGGTCGTGGTGTCCTGGCCGCTGATCAGACCATCGATGGAGAGTCCCATGGCGCCTTCCGTCCCCTCGTGTGAGCAGTGCAGAGTCGAACTGTGTGGAGCAAAACTGTGGGCCGACGACGAGTGGCCGGCGGCGTGCGCTCCCTGAGGTCCAGTTCAGATTGTGCTCGCCACCGGCCGATTCTCGGTCAATCGGCCGCCCGGTTCACCCGGGCTGTCGTTCGTCCGTGATCTAGCGCAGCAGCGTCAGGACGCCCTGGTTGGACTGGTTCGCCTGCGCGAGCATGGCGGTGCCGGCCTGCGACAGGATGCTGGAGCGGGTGTACTTGACCATTTCCTCGGCCATGTCGGTGTCGCGGATACGCGAACCGGCAGCGGTGAGGTTCTCCTTCGAGACGGCCAGGTTGCGGATGACGCTCTCGAACCGGTTCTGCGAGGCACCCATGTCGGCGCGAGCGGTGGAAACGGCCGTGATCTGCGTGTCCACAGCCGTCAGAGCCGCTGCTGCTCCGGCGGCGGTCGAGAAGTCAAGTGCTCCTGCTGCACCGGCCGTGCTGAGCGTGAAGCCGGTACCGGCCGACGCGTGAGTTCCGGCCGTAGCGCCACCGACGACGGTTCCGCCGTTGTTCGAGCTGACAACGAGCTTGTTGTTGGCATCGACCGATGCGGTCAACGCTCCCTTGAAGGTGGTGTCCTTGTTCAGCGCATCAGCAACGCTCTGAACGGTCTTCATGGAACCCGCTGCGCCGAGGTTTCCCGTCGTGATGGTGCTCGTCGAGCCGTCGGCCGCCGTGACCGAGAACGACGCCGTACCGGTCACAGCGGTGGGGGTGTCCACCGCACTGACCGCGCCGGCAGATCCGACCGTGAGCGCTGCGGCGATGCCCTTGACGTTGGCACCCGTGAGGCTCACCTGGATCTGGCTGCTGGAATCGGCATTGGCGCCGACCTGGAAGCTCAGTGACGCCTTGGAGCCATCGAGGAGCTGCGTGCCGTTGAAGTTCGTCGACGCGCTGATCCGCGTGAGTTCCGTCGTCAGCTGCTTCACTTCGGTGGTGATGGCGTCGCGGGACTTGGCGTTGTTCGAGTCGTTACCGGCCTGAACGGCGAGGTCACGAACGCGCTGCAGAATGGTCTGCACCTCGCTCAGCGAGCCTTCAGCGGTCTGGATGACCGAGATGCCGTCCTGGGCGTTGCGGCTGGCGACCGTGAGGCCGCCGACCTGCGACTTCAGTCCCTCGGAGATGGCCAGGCCGGCCGCGTCGTCCGCTGCGCGGTTGATGCGGAGGCCGCTGGACAGGCGCTCGAGCGACTTGGCCATGTCGGTCTGGGTCGAGGCCAGGTTGCGGTAGGTGTTGTTTGCCGCGAGGTTGGTGTTGATCTGCATACCCATGATGTGTTCCTCCGTGATTGGGTGGTGTGCGTCCGCCCATCCATGGGCTGACACTGAGACCTATCGGCCCCACCCCGCGGCGCGTTAGCCGTTGCTGGAGAAAAGTTCTCTCGAGTCGACCTCGCGGGGGTCGATCGAGCGCAGTGCAGGGGGCAGCGCCACCGTGGGAAGCGAGACCGGGGGCAGCGCCACCATGACATCCGGCATCCTGTCGTGCGCGAGGTGCGTCATGCCGAGCATCGCCTGGTCGGCGAGGCGGGAGAGGTAGGCGCTGCGGCGGGCCGGCGCGATGGTGGACTCCGGCACGTGAACGGTGTCGGCGTCGTCCGGGTAGTGCGTTCCCAGGCCGTCGCGCAGCAACCGGATGGCTTCTGCCCGCTGCTGGGACACGGCCGAGTGGGTGATGCCGAGGTCTGCGGCGATCTCCTTCACCGAGCGGTCCTCGAAGTAGACCTGCTCAACGATCAGGCGCATGCGTTCGGGGAGCGCCACCACGGCGGCCTTGAGGTAGGCGAGGCGTTCGGCCGAGAGAAGCGACTCCTCTGGCAGTACGGTGTCGGCGACGAGGAATTCCGCCGTGGTGTCGTCGAGGGTGGTCAGGGTGCGTTCGGCGTCGGCGAGGCCCGCGGCCGCGCTCTCCCGGTCGACGCCGAGCGCAGCAGCGATCTCGTCGACGGTGGCGCTGCGGCCGAGGGCCGCTGACAGGGTGTCCTGCACCTGCCTGGTGTCCTTGATCCGGCGCCTGGCCATGCGGGTGGCCCAGTCGTTGGAACGCATTTCGTCGGCGAAGGCGCCGATGATGCGACGACGGGCGAAGGCGCCGAACGGAACCCCCATGTCGGGGTCGAAGGCATCGGCGGAGGTGATCAGGGCCAGGGAGCCCGCGGAGGCGAGGTCGTCGCGGGACAGGTGCCTGGCCTTTGCCCACACCTCGGAGACCAGGTATCCGACCAGCGGGAGATTCTCGACAACGAGGCGATTGCGCTCTGTGCGATTCACCGATGTCCCTCCTGGCTGTTCCGGCTGGTGCCGGAGTTCTGCGAGCAAACGGGGCGTCTGCTGAGCCGGCCGGGTAAGCAACGGGATGAAGGATGACGTCGTGCGCGTGCGCGAAAATGAGCCTGGAACAGGGATTCGGGTCCCGGTCCTGCCGCATTCGCCTAGCTATTACGGTAACAACAGGCCCGGTAGGCAGCCGACCAAAACTGCCCCCAATATGGGGGAAGCGGTGTCCTATCTTTGGGGGACACAGGCGCACGCTCCGGGCGCGCACGGCAGGGCTCGAATCCGGCAAATGGTCCGCCTCGCGGACTTTCTTGCTAACCAGCCGGGAGAAACCGCCGATAGTAGCCTCGTACGACGATGGAATCGTACGATAGACCGACGAGCCCGCAGGGCGGAAAGGCAGTGACGACGTGGGCGCCAATGAACTGTCTGCCTTGCTCTGGCGGGAACGCGAGTTGCTCGAGCTCCTGGTCTTCAAGCTCGACGAGGAACAGCTACTGCTGAGCGCCGGCCGCACCCGATGGGTGCAGCACGCCACCCGTGAGGTCGAACAGGTCCTCGACCTGGTCAAGGAAGCCGGCCTGGGCCGCACCGTCGAGGTCGCCGCCGTCGCCGCCGAGTGGGGCACCTCGCAGGACGCCACGCTGAGCGAGCTCGTCGAGCAGGCCCCGCCCGGCCCCTGGGCCGACATCCTCGGCGCCCACCTGACCGCCATGACCGACCTGGTCGCGCAGATCCGCAGCCTCCGTGACATCAACGAGCAGTTCCTGCGTGCCGCCACCCGCTCCACCCAGGAGACCCTGGCGGGCGTCGACACCCAGGCCACCACCTACGACGCGCGGGGAACCTCCGGCGCCGCGACGAGCGGCGCCCGGCTCTTCGACCAGAGCTTGTGAGCACCCCGTGAGCACCTTCGGCGGATTGAACACCGCGTACACCGGACTGATCGCGGCCAGGACCGGCCTCGATGTCGTCGGTCAGAACATCGCCAACGTCAACACCGACGGCTACACCCGCCAGCGGGTGACGACGTCATCGACGAACGCGGCCGCTCGCGCCGGGCTTGTCGCGTGGGGAGCCACGCCGGGAACCGGCGTCACCGTCGACGGCATCGCCCGTCTGGGCAGCGCCACCCTCGACAGCACGGTGCGGGCCACCGCCGCGATCGCCGGCTACACCGCTGTGCGCGCCAACGCCCTCGGCTCCGTCGAGACGTCACTGGGCGAACCGGGCGCAACCGGCCTCTCCACCCAGCTGGACGAGTTCTGGGCGGTCTGGCAGGATCTGGCCAACGGCGCGACCCCGTCGGTGTCCGCCGGGCTGTTGCTCGGCGAAGCGGGCGCGCTCACTTCGCGGATCGCGTCCGGCTACCTGGCGGTCACCGACGAGTGGGCTGCCGTGCGGTCCAGCGCCGATTCCCTGGTCACCGAGGTCAATGCCGCCGCCGGCCAGCTGGCCACACTTAACGGCGTCATCCGGTCGACCCTGGCCTCGGGCGGCTCGGCCAACGAACTCCTCGACAAGCGCGACGCGCTCACCACCACCATCGCCGCCATCACCGGAGCCACCGTGCGCCCCCAGGCCAATGGCACCGTGGACGTTTTCATCGGCGGCAACACCCTGGTCTCCGGCACCGACGTGCAGGTGCTCACCGTCACCGGCCCCACCACGTTCTCGGCCGCCAACGGCCCGGTTCGGCTGGAGTGGGCGCACCACCCCGGCCTGGCCGTCGCCGTGGACGGCGGCGAGCTCGCCGGTGCGCTGTCGCTGCTCGGTCCGGCAGACGCCGACGGCACCGGCGGCGCCTTGGCCGAGGCTGCGGCGTCGTACAACGACTTCGCCACCCAGCTCGCCGACACCGTCAACGCCATCCACTCGACCGGTGCGACCACAACGGGCACGACGGGGCTGGCCTTCTTCGACTACGTCGCCGGCAACGCCGCAGCCACCCTCAGCGTCGTACCGACGACTGCCGCCGGCATTGCGGCAGGAACCCCTGGGGCCGGCGCCGCCAACGGCAGCGTCGCGGACCAGATCGCCCAACTCGGCGCCGGGCGTGCCGTCGACCCCGCTGACGGCACCGCGATCGCCTCCCCCAGCGCTGTGTGGGCGGCCTTCGTCACCTCCTTCGGCGTCGCGACGGGCATCGAGCTCGCCCAGGCCACCACCGCCAACACCTCCGCCGCGGCCGCCGTCACCCTCCAACTGTCCAATGCGTCGGTCGACCTCGACGAAGAGAACGTGAACCTGCTCACCTTCCAGCACGCCTACCAGGGGGCCGCGAGGGTCATGACGGCCGTCGACGAAATGCTCGACACCCTGATCAACCGCACCGGACTGGTGGGAAGGTAACCATGATCACCCGAGTGACCGGCCAGACCCAGATGCGCGCCGCCCAGGCCAACCTGCAGGCCAGCGCGCAGAAACTCGCCATGCTGCAGGAGCAGTCCTCGTCGCTGAAGACCATCAGCCGGGCGTCGGACGACCCGGCCAGAGCGGCGAACGCCCTCGCGGTGCGCGCCGATCAGCGCGCCACCGCGCAGTACTCCCGGAATGCCGAGAACGGCGACGGCTGGCTGAGCGCCGTGGACACCGCGCTCGGGGCGAGCACCACCATCCTGAACCAGGTGCGCGACCTGACCGTGCAGGGAGCCAACGCCGGAACCATGACCCCGGCGGCCAAGGAAGCCATCGCTGTGCAGATCGACGGCCTGAAACAGGACCTCCTCATGCAGGCCAATGCCACCTACCTCGGCCGCACCGTCTTCGCGGGCAACTCCGACGCCGGAGCGGTCTACGCCACGGACGGCACCTACACCGGCGGCGGCGCATCCGCGGTTCTGCGCCGGGTGGGTCCGGACAGCACGGTGCAGGTGGATGCGAACGGTGCCGCCATCTTCGGCACCGGCGCCGACTCGGTCTTCACCCTGCTCGACAACATCTCGGCCGACTTGCGGAGCACCGACCCCACCGTGACGGTGTCAGACAGGCTGGCCACCATCGACACCCACCTCACCGGCGTTATCGCCGCCAACGCCGAAGTGGGCGCCCGCCAGGCCCGGATCGAGACCGCAAGCACCTCACTCACGAAGCTCACCGGCACTCTCGAGGCCCAGCGGGTGCAACTCGAGGATGCCGACCTGGCCACTGTGATCCTCGACCTCAAGCTGCAGGAGGTTGCCTATCAGTCGGCGCTCTCCGTGACCGCCCGCGTGATCCAACCGACCCTGATGGATTTCCTCTCATGACCGCTACCCTGAGCTTCCTCTCCCCGCCTCCCGGGCTGGCGCCGCTCACCGATTTCTATCTCAATGAAATCGGCGGGGCCGCCGGGCTCTTCTCGCTCACCAGCGCCGCCGACCAGCACACCCGGCTGTTCGTGCTGGACGCCTCGGTGTTTCTGCCGGACTACTCGCCGGTGATCTCCGACGAACATGCCGTTGCCCTCGAGCTCGACAGCCCAGAGCAGGCGATGGTCCTCGTCGTCACCAACCCGGGCGAAACCGGCACGACAGTGAACCTGATGGCGCCCATCGTGGTGAACGTGACCACCGGCCGGTGCGCCCAGATCATTCTCGACGGTCAGGACTTCTCGTTGCGCACCGAGCTCACCGCCCGGGCGGAGCCCGTAGCCGCGCTCGGCTAGGCACCCCGGCCGGCACCGCGCGGCCACCCAGCATCCTGTGCGGCAGCAGTGGTGCGAAAGCCGAAACATTGGCGCGGTATGCTCATCAGCGGTTCAAGAGCAGGGGGACGAGTGTCATCACCAATCGGCGCGCCGGGCCCCGGCGCAGCACGACAGGGCCCCGCACGCCCGGGCGCAACACAGCCGGGCTCAACACAGCCGGGACCGGCACGCCGCGCACCGGCACGCCCCGGAGCCTCGCGTCCAGGGGTTGCCCGAATCGTCACGACGCGCACGACCACACCGACTCCGCCGCCCGCACCCCCGGCACCCGCTGCGAAGAAAGCCAGCCGGCCCCCGAAACCACCCCGGCCCGTGTCCCCGGTCCCCGGCGCCCCGGCACCCGCGCGATCCGCCCGCCGGCCCGACATCCAGGGTCTCCGCGCCCTCGCCGTCATCGCCGTCATCTGCAACCATGTGATCCCCTGGCCGGCCGGCGGCTTCGCCGGTGTCGACATCTTCTTCGTCATCTCCGGCTTCCTCATCACCGGCATCCTGCTGCGGGAGCACGAACGAACCGGACGGATCTCGCTCCGAACCTTCTACACCAACCGTCTGCGGCGCATCCTGCCGTCCGCCGCCGTCGTGCTCGCCGTCACCGGCGCGCTCGGTTACGTCCTGTTCAACCAGACCAGGGCCATCGCCACCCTCTGGGACTCCCTCGCCGCGCTGCTCTTCGCGGCCAACTGGCGGTTCACCACCGTCGGCACCGACTATTTCCACGCCACGGCGCCCGCATCCGCCGTGCAGCATTTCTGGTCCCTCGCTGTCGAGGAGCAGTTCTACCTGGTCTGGCCGTGGCTGCTGATCCTGGTGCTCACCGCCGTCGCGACGGGCTCACGCACCACCGGCCGCGGGCGGCGGGCCATCGCGATGCTCGCAGGGCTCGTCGTGGTCGCATCGTTCGGCTATGCCGTCTGGGAGACCACGACGAACCCGACCGTGGCGTATTTCTCCACCTTCTCCCGGGCCTGGGAGTTGGGCATCGGCGCGCTGCTGGCCGTCGCCGCACCGCTCATGGCGAGGATCCCGGTCGCCGTGCGGTTCCTGCTGGGCTGGGGCGGGCTGACCGGCATCATTGGCTCGTTCTTCGTCCTCGGGCCTGACCTGCCCTTCCCCGGCCCCTGGGCCGCGCTGCCCGTCCTGGCCACGGCGCTCGTGATCATCTCCGGAACCGGCGCCCCGCAGCGCCACCTGTTCCCGCTCACAAACCCGGTCAGCGTCTACCTCGGCAATATCTCGTACTCGCTCTACCTCTGGCACTTCCCGGTCTTCATCTTCCTCACGCTGTTCCTGCCCGATCAGACCCTGCAGACGACGCTCCTCATCTTCGGCGCCACGGCGGCTACGGCGATCGTGGCGTACTACCTGATCGAGCAGCCCGTGCACCGCTCCCCCTGGCTGCGGGGCGCCGGTCGGCCCGCCGCCGAGCGCCAGCAGGCCTGGCAGTCCTGGCGAGACCGGTTCAGCACGCAGTTCATCATGTCGTCGCTGGGCGCCTTCGTCATCGTGGCCGTCGTGGCCGTCTCCTTCCAACTGCACGAACGACCGCTCACGCCCATCAACGCCCCGGTGGCCGATGCCCAGTCCGACGCCGACCCCGAACTCCAGCTGCAGGCCGACCTGGCCGCCGCCGCCGCCGCGACGGCCTGGCCGAACAACCTCATGCCCACGCTCAACAGCGCCATGAACACGACCTCGAACAACAACCCGGCCCGCGATTGCTTCGGAACGGGCGACACCCCCTCGTTCGATAAGTGCACCTGGGGCGATGACGACGCCCCCAACCAGATGTTCCTCGTGGGCGACTCCGAAGCGCTCTCCTACGCCCCCGCGTTCAAGGCCATCGCCGAGGCCAGCGACGGAGAGTGGAAGATCACCACCATCGGCCTCTACGGCTGCCGGTTCACCGAGGTCCTCATCGCGAACGAGGACCCGGACGTGATGTCCGCCTGCCCGCAGCGGAAGGCCGACGTAGCCGCGGAGATCGTCTCCACAGCACCCCAGCTCGTTGTCGTGGCCAACGCCTTCGCCGAGGGCCAGGACACCGCCAACACTCCCCTGTCGGTCGCCGACATCGTCGCGTCCGCCTTCGCCGAGACGGCTGGCTACGACGCCGCAGGCAAGATCGTCTACCTCGCGGCTCCCCCGCTGGGTGCCGAACTCGGCCAGTGCTACTCGAACGTCTCGAGTCCGCAGAACTGCAACGTCGGGATCGGGCCGACCTGGCTGGAGTTCGCCTCCGCCTTCTCCGCGGAGTCCGCCACGGGTGACCACTTCGTCACCTCGCTGCCGTTCAGCTGCGCCGACGGGATCTGCCCCGCCTTCGCCGGCACGATTCCCACCAAGTACGACAGCGTGCATATGACGCCGGCATATGCGGAGCACGTGGCGCCCGCCATCCGCTACGCCCTCGTCGGCCTGGGCCTGATGTAGCCGAATGGACGCCGTATAGTCCGTGCGGGATAATCGGTGCTGGCACCAGCGTTGGCGCCGCGACCTGCCCGCGAAAGGCGACCAGTGCCCCGACTCGACCTGCCCCTGACCGACCTGCGCCAGTACCGCCCCGAGGTCGCCGAACCGGCCGACTTCGATGCGTTCTGGCAGCGCACCCTGGCCGAGGCCAGGCAGCATCCTGACGCCCCCGTGCTCACCAGGGTCGAGTCGCCGCTGAGCGAGGTCGAGGTCTACGACGTCACCTTCAACGGCTTTGCCGGCGACCCCGTCAAGGCCTGGTTCCTGTTGCCCGCCGACCGTGGCGGCCTCCTGCCGGAAAGGCTGCCGACCGTCGTCGAGTACAACGGCTACGGCGGCGGCCGCGGGTTCCCGCACGAGCGGCTGGGCTGGGTTGCCTGCGGCTACGCCTACCTGTTCATGGACACCAGGGGCCAGGGCAGCGTCTGGGGTTCCGGCGGCGACACCGCGGATCCGCACGGCTCCGGCCCGGCCGTTCCCGGGTTCATGACCCGCGGCATCCAGTCACCGGAGGAGTACTACTACCGCCGGGTGTTCACCGACGCCGTGCGGGCCGTCGACGCCGTGCGCACGCTCGAGCGGGTCGATCCGGACCGGGTCACCGTGTGCGGCGGCAGTCAGGGCGGCGGCATCGCCCTCGCCGCGGCCGGGCTGTGCACCGGCCTGGTGGGCGCCATGCCGGAGGTGCCGTTCCTCTGCCACTTCGAGCGCGCGGTGGGCATGACCGACAGCGACCCGTACCAGGAGGTGGTGCGGTACCTGGCGGTGCACCGCGACCTGGTCGACCAGACCTTCGCCACGCTCTCCTACTTCGACGGCGTGAACTTCGCCAAGCGGGCCACCGCGCCCGCGCTCTTCTCAGTGGGGCTGCTCGACCCGGTCTGCCCGCCGTCCACAGTCTTCGCCGCGCACAACCACTGGGCAGCGGATGCCGAGATCGAGGTGTACCCGTTCAACGAGCACGAGGGCGGCCAGGGCCACCACTTCGTGCGCCAGGCCGCCTGGCTCGCCCGCCGGCTCGCCGACTAGGACCAACTGTTCCCCGTCCGGACAAATGCACCCGGCGCACCGGGCGCAATTGTCCGCTTCGGCAACAGTTGCGGGGACGGGTCAGGCCGGCGGCGCGATCTCGCCGGAGCCGCGCTGGATGAGCCGGGTGGGGATCTCCACCTGGGTGGTGAACGAGTCGGGGTCGGCCAGGTGGCCGAGCGCCAGGCGCGCGGCCGTGCGACCGAGCTCGATGGGGTCGTAGGCCACGACGGTGATGCCCAGCGCATCCGCCAGTTCGAAGTCGTCGAAGCCGATGAAAGCCACCGGCGGGTCGAGCTCGCGCAGCACCCGCACGGCGCCGGCGCTGCCGCGGTTGTTGCCGGCCACGATCGCGGTGGGCGGGTCGGCCTGGTCGAGCAGGCTCCGCACCGAGTGCTCGGCCGACACCGACGGGTCGTCGTCCAGCCGCTCCCACTGCGCGGTCTGGGTCACGCCCACCTCGCGCAGGGCCTCCCGGTAGCCGGCCAGGCGTTCGCGCTGGGTGTAGATGCCGGCCGGATTGCTGATGAAGCCGATCTTGCGGTGCCCGATGGCGGTGAGCGACCGCACGGCGTCCGCCATGCCCAGCCGGTTCTGCAGCACCACCGAGTCGGCGATGAGATTGCGGGCGGGCCGGTCGACGCTCACCACCGGGGTACCCAGCTGGCGTTCCCCGTCGAGGTAGGACTGGTCGTCGGCGATCGGGATCAACAGCAGCGCACGCACCCGTTGCGAGATGAGGGCGTCGACGACGCGCTCCTCGCTGTCGGGCGAGTCATCGGTGGAGGCGAGCACCATGGTGAGCCCGTGCAGCGCCAGCTCGCGTTCGATGCCCGCGGCGACGGTGAAGTAGAACGGGTTGGTGAGATCGCCGATCACGAACGCCACGGTGTTGGTGACGCCGCCGCGGCGAAGGTTTCTGGCCAGGTTGTTGGGGCGGAAGCGTAGCCGCTTGGCCGAACCGAGCACCCGTTCCCTGGTGTCGGCCGACACGTTGCCGGCATCGGCGAAGACCCGCGACACCGTCTTGGAGCTCACCCCGGCGAGCCTCGCGACGTCTGCCAGCGTGGCTCGGGACTGCGTCGATCGGGACTGCGTGCTCATGAGTGCTCCCCTGCCCTGGTCGGTCCCGTTGATCAACCACATGTCAACGTAAGACATTTTGGAGACATCTGCAAGTGCTCTGATCCTCGATGACCCACTGAATGAGCGGTGGAAAGACCCATACAGGCGACCAGACATTGCAGGACAACGCTGACATCCGGGGTTTGCGGAGACATGAAATCGAGGCCTAGCATGAGGGTGATCACCGAGAGACACTGCTCCGGCAGCGCCCCATCCACATCGTCATCGCAACCCACTTCATCAGCGTCACCCCAGACCCGCCCACGAGACGTTGCCGTCTCGTCCCGGCCGGGTCGACGGTGCAAACCATGTCTGGACTGACCGTGCCTGAAACTCGTTCCCTGGTAACCGAATCCCTCACCCCGGCCGTGCGGGTGCTCACCGACTGGAGCGTCACGGCGCTCGATGGCCCGGTGCCGAACACCGTGCAACGCATCACGGTGCCGGCCACCGTGCCCGGCTCAGTGCACACCGATCTGCTCGCCGCCGAGCTCATCCCCGACCCGTACCTCGACGGCAACGAGAACCTGCTCTCCTGGATCGGCCTGACCGACTGGCGCTACAGCACCACCTTCGTCTGGAACCCGGCCGGGGCGGACCGGGTCGAACTCCACTTCGGCGGCCTGGACACCGTTGCCGAGATCGACCTGAACGGGGTGCGCATCGGGGCCACCCGCAATATGCACCGCAGCTACACCTTCGACGTGACCGCCAGGCTCAAGGCCGGTCTCAACGAGCTCGTCGTGGTGTTCCGCTCGCCCGTGCGCGAGGCGGATGCCGCCAGCCTGAGCCTGGGCTACCGCCCGCACGTGAACCACCACCCCTTCAACGCCCTCCGCAAGATGGCCTGCAGCTTCGGCTGGGACTGGGGCATCGACACCACCACCTCCGGGCTGTGGAAGCCGGTGACGCTGGTGAGCTGGTCGACGGCGCGCCTGGGCACCGTGCGCCCCATAGCTACCGTCAGCAGCACCGCAGCCGGCACCGACGGTCATGTCGAGGTGCACGTCGAGGTGGCCCGCGCCACGGATGCGCCGCTGCTGGTCACCGCATCCGTCGCCGGCGTCAGCCACACCGTCGACCTGCCCGCCGGAGCCACGAGCGCCACGGTGGACCTCACCGTGCCGGACGTGGACCTCTGGTGGCCGATCGGCTACGGCGAGCACCCGCTCTACGACCTCGACGTGATCCTGCACGAGACCGACACGTCGGAGCTCGACGGCACCGAACTGGACAGGTCCAGCACCCGCATCGGCTTCCGCACCGTCGAGCTGGACACCACCCCGGATGCCGCAGGCACCCCCTTCACCATCGTCGTCAACGGCACCGCGATCTTCGTGCGCGGCGCGAACTGGATCCCGGACGACGCCTTCCTGCACCGCGTCACCAGGGACCGTTACCAGACCAGGCTCGAGCAGGCCGAGTTCGCCAACATCAACCTGATCCGGGTCTGGGGCGGCGGCATCTTCGAGACCGAGGACTTCTACGACCTCTGCGACGAGCGCGGCCTGCTCACCTGGCAGGACTTCCTGCTCGCCTGCGCCGCCTACGCGGAGGAAGACCCGCTGAGCAGCGAGATCGTGGCCGAGGCCAGGGAGAACGTCGCCCGGCTCGCCGCGCATCCGTCGCTCGTGGTGCTCAACGGCAACAATGAGAACATCTGGGGCCACGAGGAGTGGAACTGGAAACTTCGCCTGGACGGCAAGACCTGGGGCGCCGGCTACTACTACGAGACCTTCCCGGCCATCGTGGCTGAGCTCGCCCCGCACATCGGCTACACCCCCGGCAGCCCGTTCTCGCCCGGCGAGGGCGGCGCACTGCTGACCGACCGCCACCCCAACGATCCCGAGCACGGCACCATGCACATCTGGGACCTCTGGAACCAGCGTGACTACCCGGCCTACCGCGAGTACCAGCCGCGCTTCGTCGCCGAGTTCGGCTGGCAGGGGCCGCCCACCTGGTCCACGCTCACCGAGTCGATCCACGACGCCCCGCTCACCCCGGAGTCCCCCGGCATGCTCGTGCACCAGAAGGCCGCAGAGGGCAACGTCAAGCTCACTGACGGTCTCATCCCGCACCTGCCGCTGCCCGAGAACATCGACGACTGGCACTGGGCCATGTCGCTCAACCAGGCGAACGCCATCAGCACCGCGGTCGAGCATTTCCGGTCGCTCACCCCGCACTGCATGGGCAGCATCGTCTGGCAGTTGAACGACTGCTGGCCGGTCACCTCCTGGGCCGCCGTGGACGGCTACGGCCGGCCCAAGCCCCTGCTCTACGCCATCAAGCACGCCTACGCCGACAGGCTGGTCACCGTGCAGCCGCGCGGCGACGGCCTTGCTGTGGTCCTGGTCAACGACTCGGCAGAGCCGTGGGCCGGCGAGCTCACGGTGCGGCGGTATGCCGTCACCGGCGAGGCGCTGGCCGAGCATGTCGAGCAGGTCACCCTGGCCGCGCGCGGCACCGTGACCGTGCCGCTGCCGGCCTTCGTGGCCGAGACGACGGCTGCCGGCGGCGAGCTCCTGCGCGCCGAGCTGGGCGGGCTGCGTGCGCACTGGTTCTTCGCCGAGGCCCGCGACACCGCGCTGACCCCCGGCACCCCGCTGGTCGAGGCCGAGCGCACCGACTCCGGCTACCGGGTGCGCGTCACCGTCGACACCCTCACCCGCGACCTCGCCCTGCTGGTGGACAAGGTGGACCCCGACGCTCTCGTCGACGACATGCTCGTCACCCTGTTGCCCGGGGAGGGTACAGTTTTCACCGTCACCTCTCTGCTCGAGGTCGACCCCGCCGTCTTCGCGGCCCCCGGCGTGCTGCGCAGCACCAACCAGCTGGTGCGGCCGTGACGACTCCCCCAGGCCGGCCCGAACCGGCCTCAGATTGGACACCCCGTGAGCGCTGAACCCCGTTCGCTCATCATCGACGCCGGCCAGACCGGCATCCGCGCTCTGCTGCACACCGACGACGGCCGAAGTCTTCCGTTCGAGTTCGGCGGCATCCGCACCGACGGCGCTCTCGTGCCGCAGCTCGGCGACGTCGTGGCTCGGGTCGCGTCGTCGACGCAGAGCCCCATCGTCACCGTGAGCGCGGGCATCTCCGGGTTCTCGAAGGCCGAGACCGACCCCAACGAGTTGCGTGCCCTGGGCGCGGCGAACGGGGTGACCGCGGTGTTCCTGGCGCACGACTCGGTGACGAGCTATCTGGGCGCGCTGGGCGACGAGCTCGGTGTGGTCGTGGCGGCCGGCACCGGCGTGGTCACGCTCGCGGTGGGCGCCACCGCCGTGGCCCGCATCGACGGCTGGGGCAACCTGATCGGTGACGCCGGCAGCGCCTACTGGATCGGCCGGGCGGCCCTGGATGCAGTGATGCGCGCCTACGACGGTCGCGGACCGGCGACGGCGCTCAGTTCGTTCATGCTCGACGAGTTTCCCGACCTGGAGATGGCCTACCTCGACCTGCAGGCCGACCCGCTACGGGTGAGCCGGATCGCGGCGTACTCCCGCCGGGTGACCGAGCTGGCCGAGACGGATGCCGTCGCCGCCGCGATCTGCGACGCGGCAGCGGCGGAGCTCGTGGTCTCGGCCGCGGCCGGGCTGCGCAGAGTGGGCGAGGCCGATCAGGCCTCTCCCGTGGTCTGCGGCATCGGCGGGGTGCTGCGCGCTCCGGAGATCTCCAGCCGGTTCGAGCACGGACTGCGGGCGATCTGGCCCGCAGTGGACATCCGCCCCGCCATCGCCAATGCCCTCGACGGCGCCGAGTTTCTGCCCCGCCTGGCACCCGCCAGTGCCCTGCGCGACCGCATCGCCGTGTCGGTCGGTTAGGTCAGGCCCGGCAGGTCAGCCAAATGAGCCAGGTCAGCCAGGTCAACCAGGTCAGCGCAGCTGCAGCAGTGCGGCCTCGAAGGCCACCCAGGGCAGCATCGCGCACTTGACCCGCGCGGGGTACTTGGAGACCCCGGCGAACGCGGCGGCGTCGCCCATCACCTCTTCGTCGGGTTCGATGGTGCCGCGCGAGCGCAGCATCTCCCGGAACAGGTCGAGCATGGCCTCGGACTCCGCCACGGAGGTGCCGTGCACGGTGTCGTTGAGCACGGATGCCGACGCCATCGAGATGGAGCAGCCCGCGCCGCGCCAGGCCAGTTCGTCGATCTGCGCCTCGGCGCCGGCGCCGGCCAGCCCGACGCGCACGGTGATCTCGTCACCGCAGGTGGTGTTCACCTGGTGGGACTGGGCCTCGCGGAGGCCCGTGCCGGATGCCGCACCGGATGCCGCGCCGGCGTCCAACGCCGGCAACTCCGGAACAGCACCGTGGGCGTACTTGGCGTGGTCGAGGATGATCTGCTGATACAGCTGCTGCATGGCGGACGAGGTCATCGGGCTACTCCGAAGAACGGGGCGACCTCGGCGAGCACGGCCAGGAACTGGTCCACCTCGTCGTCGGTCGTGTACAGATAGGTGCTCGCCCGGGTGGACGCGGTGACGCCGAGCTTCCTGTGCAGAGGCTGCGCGCAGTGGTGTCCCACCCGCACCGCGATGCCGGCCTCGTCGAGGAACTGGCCCACGTCGTGCGCGTGCACGCCGGCGACATCCACCGCGGCCAGGCCGATGCGTTCCACGCCCACGCCGGGGCCGAGCAGGCGAACGCCGTGGATGGCGGTGACACCCTCCACGAGCCGGCGGCCGAGGTCGGCTTCGCGCGCGCGGATGCGTTCCATGCCGGTGTGCCGGAGGTAGTCGACGGCCGCCGCGAGGGCGATGGCCTGGGAGATGCGCTGGGTGCCGGCCTCGAACCGCTGCGGCGGGGCAAGGAACTCGGCGGTCTGCATGTCGACGGTGGTGATCATGGAGCCGCCGGTGAGGAACGGCGGCATCGCGGCAAGCAGTTCGGCCTTGCCGTAGAGCACGCCGATGCCGGTGGGGCCGAGCATCTTGTGCCCGGAGAACACGGCGAAGTCAACGTCGAGCGCGTGGAGGTCGAGCGCCAGGTGCGGCGCGGACTGGCAGGCGTCGAGGAAGACGAGGGCGTCGACGGCGTGCGCCAGGGCGACCAAGTCGTCGATCGGGTTGATGGTGCCCACCACATTGGAGGCGTGGGTCACGGCCAGGAGCCGGGTGCGCGGGTTGAGGATCTCGGCGGCGGCAGTGAGGTCGAGCGTGCCATCGGCCAGCACCGGGATGAACCGCAGGGTGGCGCCGGTGCGGAGCGCCAGCTGCTGCCACGGGATGAGGTTGGAGTGGTGCTCCATCTCGGTGACGACGATCTCGTCGCCGGCGCCGAGTGCGAACCGGGCGGCGGCGGGGCCGCCCAGGCCGAGCGACGCGTTCGAGAAGGAGTACGACACGAGGTTCACGCCCTCGGTGGCGTTGGAGGTCCAGACGATCTCGTTCTCGCCGGCACCGACGAACGCGGCGACGGTGGCGCGGGCGGCCTCGAACACCTCGGTGGCGGCGAACGCCAGGGTGTGCGCTCCACGGTGGACGGCGGCGTTCCGCTGCTCGTAGTACTCCTGCTCGGCTTCCATGACGCTGATCGGGTTCTGCGAGGTGGCGCCTGAGTCCAGATAGTTGAGCGGATGCCCGTTCACCTGCTGGTGCAGCACCGGGAAGTCGTTGCGGATGCGCAGCACCTCGTCACGGGTCAGCGCTTGATCGCGTGCGGGGGCCAGGGATGGAGCGACGAACGTCATACTTCAGGGTACCGCCACGGCCGCCGCATCGGCAGAGGATGACGGCAGGTGGCGGGCGGCGATGGCCGACCGCACAGGCATAGGCTGGAAACCAGCAGAAAGGGCCGCCATGCCGCATGTTCCCCTCGTGTCACCGGGGCCGCCGCTCACCGCCGACCAGCGTCAGCGTTACGCCCGCCAGCTCGCCCTCGAGCAGATCGGCGACCTCGGCCAACGCCGCCTCGCGGCCGCCCGGGTCTTGATGGTCGGTGCGGGCGGGCTCGGCTCCCCCGTGCTCACGGCCCTCGCCGCCGCCGGCGTCGGCACCATCGGCATCGTCGATTCCGACAGCGTGGAGGTCTCGAACCTGCACCGCCAGACCATCTACACGATGGCGGACCTCACCCAGCCGAAGGCCGAGGCCGCCGCCGCCGCCCTGCGCGCCCGCAACCCGCTCATCCAGGTCGTGGCCCACCAGACCCGGCTGACCGCCGCGAACGTGCTCTCCCTCGTCGACGACTACGACATCGTCGTGGACGGCACCGACAATTTCGCCACCCGCCACCTCGCCCACGATGCCGCCGCACAGCTGCACAAGCCATATGTCTGGGGCTCTGTGCTGCGCTTCGACGGACTGGTGACGACATTCTGGGTCGACGGGCCGCACGGCGGCACCCGTCTGGAAGACCTCTTTCCCAGCACGCCGGGCGCTGACGAGGCCGAGACCTGCGCGGTCGCCGGGGTACTCGGCTCGGTGTGCGCCGGCATCGGCGCCATGATGGCCAGCGAAACCCTCAAGCTGATCGTGGGGTTCGGCGAACCGCTCTTCGGCCGGCTCCTCGTGCATGACGGCCTCGACGCATCCTGGCGCGAGGTGTCCTACCGCGCCGCACACACGCCTGCTAGCGCTCCGGATGCCGCCCAGCAGCCCGTTGACACCAGCCACAGCCAGGTGCACACCCACCCGGCGCCGGTCGCCACGGCCGCCGCGCCCCTGACCCCCGACGAGGTCACCTCCGCCGAGCTCGCCGGCCTGCTCGCCGACCGGCAGGCGGGATCGGCCGACTTCGTGCTCGTCGACATCCGCGAGCCGTGGGAGCGGGAGATCGTCGCCATCGACGGGTCGGCCCTGGTGCCGATGGCCCAGCTGCTCACCGACCAAGCGCGCACGGTCATGGAGCCCGATGACCGCGTGATCCTGTACTGCCACCACGGCACGCGCTCCGAATACGCTCGCGGTGTGCTCCGCGACAACGGCTGGTCGAACGTGACCCACCTGGCCGGCGGTATCGACGACTGGGTGCGCCACATCGAACCGGCCAAGCCGCGCTACTGAGCCACGCTGCTGGGCCGCGCCACTGGGCCGCGCCTCTCAGTCACAGCCAGCGGGGGTGGTTGCCGGATGACGGCCCGGTTATGGTGTGCGCAACGGGCAGTCAGCCGGCCCGGCAGGGGTTGAGGGAGGCGGTCATCATGGTCGATGGCACAAGCGGCAGGCAACACGGCACGCACCATGGCACGCGAGGGCCGGACTGGCCCGTGGTCGACGAGGCCGTCGACCGGGGGTTCCTGGGCACCATCGATCCGATGGTCATCCATGCCGACGACGGCCGGGTGGTCTGGGAGATGGAGTCCCTGGACTTCCTCGCCGCCGACGGCTCGGAGCACGTGAACGACAGCCTCTGGCGCCAGAGCGCTCTCACCGCCAGGCACGGTCTGTACGAGGTGACGCCGGGAATCTACCAGGTGCGCGGATTCGACCTCGCCAACATGACCATCGTGGAGGGCGAGCGCGGGATCATCGTGATCGACCCGCTCATCTCCGCGGAGACCGCCGCGGCCGCCCTGATGCTGTACCGCCGTCACCGCGGCGCCCGTGAGGTGACCGGCCTCGTCTACACCCACGCCCACGTCGACCACTTCGGCGGCGTGCTCGGTGTGGTCGAGCCCGACACGGCCGTTCCCGTCGTCGCCCCCGAGCACTTCCTCGACAACGCGGTGTCGGAGAACGTGTATGCCGGAACAGCCATGTTCCGCCGCGGGTATTACTACGACGGCCATCCGCTCGCCCGCAGCTCGACCGGCCGGGTCGGCATCGGGCTCGGCCCCGGCGCGTCGACGGGCAGCATCGGCCTGGTCCCGCCCACCCTCCACATCACCCGCACGGGCCAGGAGGAGATCCTGGACGGCGTGAAGATCATCTTCCAACTCACCCCCGGCACCGAATGCCCGTCGGAGATGAACCTCTACTTTCCCGACCTGCGCGCGCTCTGCCTGGCCGAGAACGCCACCCACACCATGCACAACCTGCTCACCCTGCGCGGCGCGCAGGTGCGCGACCCGCGGATGTGGTCACGGTACCTGGGTGAGGCGATCGAACTGTTCGCCTACCGCTCTGATGTGGAGTTCGCGTCGCACCACTGGCCCACCTGGGGCACCGAGGCGATCGTCGACTTCCTCATCGAGCAACGCGATCTCTATGCCTATCTGCACGACCAGACCGTGCGGCTGATGAACCAGGGTCTGATCGGCAGCGAGATCGCCGAGGACTTCGAGGTGCCGCCGGCCCTGGCCCGCCGCTGGCACACCCGCGGCTACTACGGTTCGGTGAGCCACAACGTCAAGGCGATCTACCAGCGCTACCTGGGCTGGTACGACGGCAATCCAGCGCACCTCTGGCAGCATCCGCCGGTCGCCGCCGCCACCCGGTACGTGGAGGTGATGGGCGGTGTGGCGGCCACGCTCGATCACGCCCGCCGGTACCTGGCTGCCGGCGATCTGCGGTTCGCCGTTGAGCTGGCCAGCCACGCTGTGTTCGCCGACCCCGGCGACGCGGCGGCCAGGGAACTGCTCGCCACCGGACTGGAGCGGCTCGGACTCGGCGCCGAGAACGCCACCTGGCGCAATGTCTACCTCACCGGGGCCAACGAGCTGCGTTACGGGGTCGGCCGCACCGACCTCTCCGCCGCCGGACTGCTCTCGGCGCTGACCGTGACCCAGCTGTTCGACACCCTCGCCATCCGCATCGACGGACCCAGGGCCTGGAACGAGAGTTTCGCCGTCAACTGGGTGATCACCGACACCCGGGAGCTGTACAGGCTCGAACTGAGCAACGGGGCGCTGATCCACTTCCGGATGGCAACGCCACGCCTGGCGGACCTCAACGTGCGGATCACCCGGGCGCGGCTGGTCCAGGCGGTCGAAAGCGGCTCGTTCAGCGGCGTCGACATGACCGGGGATGCCAGCGTGCTGCCCAGGCTGTTCGCGCTGCTGGACAGCCCCGACCCGGCATTCCCGGTGGTGACGCCCTGAGACGGGTCAGCCTCCGGCGAACGGGGGCAGCACGTCGAGCAGGTCGCCGTTCTCGAGGACTCTCGCCCTGTCGGTGGTGGCGGCGCCGTTCACAATGAACGAGCAGCGGGCGAAAACCGCCGGAGAGGTACTGCCGAGATCGTCGAGGAAACCACCGATGGTGGCGCCATCCGGCAGGTCGCGGGTCTCTCCGGCCACCCCGGTGGCGGCCTTGGCGGCGGCGAAGTAGCGCACCTGCACCTGCATCGTGATGGTCCCTCCGTGGACGCGGGCGCCCATCGCCCGGTCCATCCAGCCTACGACGCTCACCACTCCGGGGCGGCGCGCAGGGCATAGTGCACTTCGACGAGGCCGTCGTCGAAGGTTCGCGCGCCGCGCAGGTCGAGCACCGACGGGTCGGTGTCCGCCGGGAACACGCCCCGGCCGGCGCCGATCACAACGGGCATCACCACGAGGCGCACCTCGTCGACCTCCCCGGCGGCGAAGAAGGCCCGACTCAGGCTCAGGCTGCCCCACAGCACCACGAGCCCGGCGTACTCGGCCTTGATCCGGCGGATGGCCTCGACGGCGTCGCCGGACTCGAGGGTGGCCGGCGGCAGGTCGCCCCAGGGAGCGTGCCTGAGGGTGCGGGAGAACACGTGCCGGCCCAGCGCGTTCAGCGGCGCCGCCACGATCTCCTCCGCCGCCGCCGGCGTCGGCCAGTAACCCACGAACATCCGATAGGTCGTCGCACCGAGCACCATGGCATCCACGCCGGCGAGCCAGTCCACCTGGCTGCGGTCGAACTCGTCGGTACGGCCGTCGAGGAGCTCGTAGGCCGTGAACTCATTGTCGAGGTTCGCCGCGAACCCATCGATGGTGACGAATTGCTGCACCACGAGATGTCCCATGACCGGCCCTCCCCTGAATGTCGGGTGTTCCGAGGCACCCTACGCCGCGGTGGGGTCCCCTTCAAGGCTGTCGTGCGCGGGGGCAGAGCGCACTGCGCTCCCGGCTGCGGCAAGATGGTGGCATGAGCGCGCGAACGATCGACGAGCACCGGGACGCCGTGGCGAGCCTTCTCGCGCCGCTGTTCCTCGCCAGGGCCACCGAGGTCCTCCCGCTCTCCGCCGCCCGGCTGACCGGCGACCCTGACCGGTACCGGGCACGGATTCTCGCGGCCGACGTCGACTCGCCCGTCTCGCTTCCCCCCTTCGATAATTCGCAGATGGACGGCTACGCCCTGCGCTCGGCCGACCTGGCCGACGCCGCGCCCGGCACCCCGGCGAACCTCGCGATCGCCGGCCGAATCAATGCGGGCGACCCGGGCACTGCCCTGCTCCCAGGCACGGCGGCCCCGATCATGACGGGCGCCCCGATCCCGGCCGGCGCGGATGCCGTGGTGCCGATCGAGCAGGTCGACCCACCGCGCTTCCTGCCGGCCGGCCACACCGCCTCCTTCCTCGCTCCCGTCACGCCCGGCTCGTTCGTGCGCCCCACCGGCAGCGATGTGCGCACCGGCGACAGGCTCTTGCCCGCCGGCAGCCGCCTCGGCCCCGCGCAGCTGGGGGTTCTCGCGGGCACCGGCGTCACCAGCGTCACGGTGCTCAGGCGCATCCGGGTGCTGCTCATCGCGACCGGCCACGAGATCCGGGAGCCGGGTAACGACCTCGCCGCCGGCCAGATCTACGACTCCAACAGCGTCATCCTCGGCCAGGCCCTGCAGGAGGCCGGCTGCACGGTGACCGCAAGGCCGTGCCGCTCCGACGACGCCGACGACCTGCTCGCCGTGCTCGCCGACGCGCCGGACGCCGACCTCGTGGTCACCGTCGGCGGGGTCAGCGCCGGTGCCCGCGAGGTGGTGCGTGACGCGCTCGGTCCGCTCGGTGTGACCTTCCGGCACGTGGCCATGCAGCCCGGCGGGCCGCAGGGCCTCGGCGAGATCATCCGCCCGGCTACCGCCTCTGGCACCGCCGGTATTCGGGTACCCGTCGTCACCTTCCCCGGCAACCCGGTGAGCGCGCTGATCTCGTTCGAGGTGTTCCTGCGCCCGCTGCTGCGCCGCCTGGCGGGGATGCCGCGGCCCGACCGGGTGCTCGAGCGCGCCCCGCTCGCCGCCGCCGTGGCCTCCCCGGCCGACAAGCACCAGCTGCGCCGCGGCATCCTGCGCCCGGACGGGGCCCTCGACCTGGTGGGCGGTGCGAGTTCGCACCTCCTGCACGCCTATGCCGCCGCGACCGTGCTCGTTCACCTGCCCGTCGGGGTGGGCGGCGTCGCGGCGGGCGAGCTCATGGACTATTGGAGCATCGATGACTGACCAGACCCCCTCGAACCCCGCAGAAAACACGGCGGGTTCGCTCAGCCACGTGCGTGCCGACGGCGCCGCCCTCATGGTGGACGTGACCGACAAGGCCGTCACCACCCGGCGCGCCACGGCGACGGCCACGCTGATCACCCGCCCCGACGTGATCGCGCTGCTCGTGGCCGGCGACCTGCCCAAGGGCGAGGCCCTCGCCGTGGCCAGGGTGGCCGGAATCATGGGCGCCAAGCAGACCTCCGCGCTGATCCCGCTCTGCCACCCCCTGCCGATCACCGGCGCCAGCATCGATTTCGAGCCGGGCACCGACAGGGTCGTGATCACCGCGACAGTGAAGACCACGGGCGTGACCGGCGTCGAGATGGAGGCGCTGACCAGCGTCTCGGTGGCGGCACTCACCCTGTACGACATGATCAAGGCCGTCGACAAGCACGCCGTCATCACCGACATCCGGGTGCTCGCGAAGTCCGGCGGCAAGAGCGGCGACTGGAGCACGCAGTGACCGCCGCAGCCCGGCCCGCCACCGGCAGGGGCGCCGCCGGGAGGGTCGCCCAGGTGATCGTGGCCTCCACCCGCGCGGCCGCCGGCGTCTACCCCGACCGCACCGGCCCGGTCATCGACGCCTGGCTGGCGGAACGCGGCTGGCTCGTGCTCGACCGCGCCGTCGTCGCCGACGGCGGCCCCGTCGGCGACGCCCTCGCGGCCGCCATCGAGGCCGGCCTCGACCTCGTCATCACGACGGGCGGAACCGGGGTGAGCCCCACCGACCAGACGCCGGAGCAGACCCTGCCGCTGCTCGGGCGCCAGCTGCCCGGCATCATGGAGGAGCTCCGCCGGCGCGGCACAGCGTCCACGCCGCTGGCCGTGCTGTCCCGCGGGCACGCCGGCATCGCGCGCGGCCGCACCGTCGTGATCAACCTGCCCGGCTCCACCGGCGGCGTGCGCGACGGCCTGGCGGTGCTCGCGGACGTGCTCGACCACCTCATCGACCAGGTGCGTGGCGCCGACCATGCCACTCCGCCTCCGGCCGGCTCCGCCTCCCCCACCTCCACCGGCAAGGACACCCACCATGGCCACTGAGCCCAGCGCTGAGCCCACCGCCGACGCCGTACTGTTCGCCCGGGTCGACGACACCCCGATCACGGTGGACGAGTGCGCCGACGCCGTGGCCGACGCCACGGCCGGCGCCGTGGTGTCGTTCGCGGGGGTGGTGCGCAACCACGATGAGGACCGGGGGGTCACCTGGCTGCGCTACAGCGCGCATCCGAGTGCCCAGGCCGTGCTGGACGAGGTGGCCCGCGAGGTGGCCGGCGCCCACCCCGGTTGCCGGATCGCCGCCGCTCACCGCGTGGGCGACCTGGGCATCGGCGACGTGGCGCTGGCCTGCGCCGTGGCCTCAGCGCACCGCGTGGAGGCGTTTGCGGCCTGTGCCGCCCTCGTCGACGAGATCAAGGCCCGCGTGCCCATCTGGAAGGAACAGGGCTTCACCGACGGCAGCACCGAGTGGGTCGCCGCCCTCGGCTGACGCGCCCGCCGCGCCCGCCGCGCCCGCCGTGCCCGCCGCAACTGTTGCCGATGCGGACAACTGGTCCCGGTGTGCCGGGCGCAGAAGTCCGCACGGGGAACAGTTGGCCCCAGTTCACGGCGGAAAACTGGGGATCGGCTGAGCCGCGCCGGGGCGGTTTACATTGCCGACACAATGCTGCGCTTGACTAGGGATGTCGGCGCCCCGCAGAGGGCGCCCCTCGACGGTGCCCACAGGCCCGGCGATACCCGGATGCCGCGCAAGCATGAGAGCGCGCATCCACGACTTTGGGAGACCGGATGGACCTCAGCACCGTTGCGACCATCACCCCGGCCCGCAGCCGCGACGACCTGGCGGCCCTGAACGCGTCCGTCGTTCCGCTGGCCGGCGGCTCCGAGCTGTTCGCCGACCCGCGCATCCACCTCACCGGCCTCGTCGACCTGCAGACCATGGGCTGGCCGGCGCTGACCGTGAGCGGCGACGGCCTGGAAATCGCCGCCACGTGCACCCTCGCCGAGCTCGCCGGCATGCCCGCCGCTGCCGGCTGGGTCGCCCACCCGGTCTTCCACCAGGCCTGCACGGCCCTGTTCGGCTCGTTCAAGATCTGGAACGTCGCCACCGTCGGCGGGAACCTGTGCACCTCGCTGCCCGCCGGACCGATGATCTGCCTCACCGCCGCCCTCGACGCCGAGGTGCTGATCTGGCGCGCCGACGGCACCGACGAGTGGATGCCGGCGGTCGACTTCGTCACCGGCAACACCACCAATGTGCTCACGCCCGGCGACGTGCTGCGTTCCATCCACGTGCCGGCCGCCGCGCTGGCCGCCCGCACCGCCTACCGCAAGATCGCTCTCTCCCCGCTCGGCCGCTCCGGCGCCGTGCTCATCGGCCGACTGGACACCGACGGCGTCTTCGTGCTCACCGTCACCGGGGGTACAGTGCGCCCGGTGCAGCTGCGCTACCCGCGGATCCCCGACGCACCCGTGCTGGCGGCGGGCATCGCCGCCATCGACGCCTGGTTCACGGATGCGCACGGCGCCGCCGACTGGCGCCGCGCCGTGAGCGGGCTGCTCGGCGAGGAAATCCGGCAGGAGCTCGCCGCGCCGACCGCGCCGACCGCCCAGAACGGGGCCCGCGCATGAGGCTCTCCGTCAACGGCAGCCCCGTCGATGCGCCCGCCGCCGCCGGCCAGGCGCTGCGCACCTACCTGCGCGAGCAGGAGCACTTCGAGGTGAAGAAGGGCTGCGACACCGGCGACTGCGGCGCCTGCTCGGTGCTCGTCGACGGCACCCCGGTGCACTCCTGCATCTACCCGGCGTTCCGGGCCGAGGGCCGAGAGGTCACCACGGCCACCGGCATCGGCTCCCCTGCGAACCTCGCCCCGATCCAGCAGCGCTTCATCGACGCGGCCGGTTTCCAGTGCGGCTTCTGCACGCCGGGCATGATCGTGACGGCCTCCACCATCCAGGAGCACCAGCTGCACGACCTGCCCCGGCTACTCAAGGGCAACCTCTGCCGGTGCACGGGCTACCGCGCCATCGACGACGCCATCCAGGGCCGGCACACCCCCAGCGACGGCAGCTGCAACCACGACCACGTGGCGGATGCGGCCCAGCCGGCCGCTCCCGTCACCGGCCTGGGCCCGGTGCGCACCACCAAGCCGCGCACGCAACCGCGCACCTCCGCCACCGACGGTCAGGTCGGCGGGTCGCTGCGCGCGCCCGCCGCGGCCCGCGTGGTGAGCGGTCAGGAGCCGTACACCCTCGACGTGGCCGTTCCCGGCCTGCTGCACCTCACGGTGCTCCGCAGCCCGCACGCCCACGCCCGCATCAGCTCCATCGACGACAGCGCCGCCCTGGCCCTGCCCGGTGTGCACGCCGTGCTCAGCCACACCGACTCCCCCGCCACCCTGTACTCCTCCGCCCGGCACGAGAGCCGGCTGGACGACCCCGACGACAGCCTGGTCTTCGACTCCGTGCTGCGCCACCGCGGCCAGCGGGTGGCCGCCGTGGTCGCCGACTCTGTGGCCATCGCCGAGCACGCCTGCCGGCTGCTCGTGGTGGAGTACGAGCTCCTGCCCGCCGTCTTCGACCCCGCCGAGGCCCTCACGCCCGGCGCGCCGCTCGTGCACGGCGACAAGGACGCAACGGCCAGCCGCCTCGCCGACCCGTCCCGCAACCTCGTCGCCGAACTGCACGGCGAATACGGCGACGTGGCGGCGGGCCTCGCCGCCGCAGACACCGTGGTCACCGGCACCTGGCAGACCCAGCGCGTCGCGCACACCCAGTTGGAGACCCACGCCACCATCGGCTGGCTGGACGAGAACCGGCTCGTGCTGCGCACCAGCTCCCAGGTGCCGTTCCTCGTGCAGAAGGAGATCAGCCGCATCTTCGGCCTCGACCTCGAGGCGGTGCGCGTGTTCACCGCCCGCGTCGGCGGCGGGTTCGGCGGCAAGCAGGAGATCCTCACCGAAGACGTCGTCACCTTGGCGGTGCTGAAGACCGGGCGCCCGGTGCAATACGAGTTCACCCGCACCGACGAGCTCGCGGCCTCCCCGGCCCGGCACCCGATGCGGGTCGGCGTCACCCTCGGCGCCACCAGGGACGGCCGGCTCACCGCGCTGGCCATCGACGTACTCTCCGACACCGGCTCCTACGGCAACCACGGCCCTGGCGTCATGTTCCACGGCACCAGCGAATCCGTGGCCCTGTACAACGTGCCCAACAAGCGGGTGGATGCGCAGGCCGTGTACACGAACAACCCGCCGTCGGGCGCGTTCCGCGGTTACGGCCTGGGCCAGGTCATCTACGGCATCGAGTGCGCCCTGGACGAACTCGCCGCCGAGTTGGGCATCAACCCGTTCGACCTGCGCCGGATCAACTCGGTGCGGCCCGGCGATCCCCTCGTGGTGACCCACGAGGAAGGCGACGACATCGGCTTCGCCAGCTACGGCCTGGACCAGTGCCTCGATCTGGCCCAGACGGCCCTGGCCCGCGGCAACGGCGTGGCGGCCCCCGCCGGCGACTCCTGGCGGGTCGGCGAGGGCATGGCGTCGTCGATGATCGCGACGACACCGCCGCGCGGCCACTTCTCCCAGGCCACCATCACGGTAGATCAGGACGGAACCTACCTGGTGCGGGTGGGCACAGCCGAGTTCGGCAACGGCACCACCACCGTGCACACGCAGATCGCAGCGACGGCGCTGAACAGCAGCCCGGACCGCATCCGCATCCTGCAGTCGGACACCGACACCGCCGGTTACGACACCGGTGCCTTCGGGTCGGCCGGCGTGGTGGTGGCGGGCAAGGCCGTGCACGGCGCGGCCCTGGAGCTGGCCGGCCTGCTGCGCGAGAAGGCGGCCCGGCTCACCGGCCGGCCGGCCGGCGATTTCGTGCTGGCCGCCGACGGACTCCGCGCCGGCGACGTGTTCGTACCGCTGGCCGACCTGGCCGGCCCGGACGGCACGACGGGACAGGGCCTGACCGGCACGGGCCGGGAAGACGGCGCCCGCCGCTCCCTGGCGTTCAACGTGCACGCGTTCAGGGTGGCGGTGAACACCGAAACCGGTGAAGTGCGGATGCTGCAGTCGATCCAGACCGCGGATGCCGGCTTCGTGATGAACCCCGAACAGTGCCGCGGCCAGATCGAGGGCGGGGTGGCGCAGGCCATCGGCACCGCTCTGTACGAGGAACTCATCCTCGACGGCGCCGGCACCGTTCTCACCCAGGTGCTCCGGAACTATCACATTCCGCAGTTGGCGGACCTGCCGGTCACCGAGGTCTACTTCGCGGACACCGCCGACGACCTGGGCCCGTACGGCGCGAAGTCGATGAGCGAGTCACCGTACAACCCGGTGGCTCCGGCGCTGGCCAACGCCGTGCGCGATGCCCTCGGCATCCGCTCGTATGAGTTGCCGATGTCGCGCGACAGGCTGTGGCGTCTAGTGAATGCGGGCGCCTAGCCCTCCAGTCCGAGCCGCACCTGCCGCGGCAGAGAGGCCACCACGATCGCGTGCGATTCGGCAATCAGCTCGCGCACATGCCCGCCGGGCACCGTGCCGTTCAGGCGCACGGTCAGCCAATGTTTTTTGCTCATGTGGTAGCCGGGATCGATGCCGGGAACGCTCCGGATGAGCCGGGGCACGTTCTCGGGAAGCGCCTTGACGGTGATCGACACCGTCGGTTCGGATAGTCCCCGATGCACCGGCGTGTTGTCGATGGCGAAGACTTTGCCGTGCACCTTGAACACCCGTGCCTCGGGGCCGAAGGGATAGGTCTCTTCGGCCCCGTTGAGGTCCAGGATGAACGTGGTCAGATCGGCCGCCGTCAGGGGCTCTGGAGCGAGATCATCGGGCAGCCGGTCAGTCATTCCTCGACACTAGTGGCTCGACTCTGACTCGTGATCGGCTTCATCTCCTTGCCGTGCATGGTCACCGCGTAGATCACCAGCACGTCGATGGCGATCATGGTGAGCGACCAGACCGGGTAGGCACCCAGGAACGCGATGTTCACCAGGGCGCTGCCGAACGCCAGGATGATCGCGACGATCCGCGCCCACATCTGCCCGGCGAGCAGGGCGATGCCGGCCAGGATCACCACGGCGCCGAGGATGGTGTGCACCCAGCCCCAGGTCGTGTAGTCGACCTGCACCACCAGTCCTTCCTGGCCGACGAGGTAGTACGTGTCCTCGAACAGCGCCACGAGACCCTGGATGACGTGGAATGCGCCCATCATCAGCATCATGACGCCGGCGAAGACGATCCACCCCGTCCAGCCCGATGTGCCGTAGTTGTCCATGGATTCTGTACCGGTCCTGGTGCCCGTTGCTTGCCGTGTGGTGGTCATAATGATTCCTCCCATTCGATGGACTCGATGAGCACGCTAATGCGCAGTCGATCGTGTTTCGTCCCCCGAATGGGGTGAGGGCCGGCTCAGGCCGAGGGGTGGATCGGACCCGGCAGGTCACGCAGCGAGCTCCCCGAGGCACCGGAGCGGGCGGCGAGCACCTCGGCCAGGATCGACACGGCGGTCTCCTCCGGGCTGCTCGCCCCGAGGTCGAGCCCGATCGGCGAGTGCAACCGGTGAAGATCGGCCTCGGCGACTCCGGCGTCCCGCAGCCGCAGCATCCGGCGGTCGTGGGTGCGCCTGGACCCCATGGCGCCCACGTAGGCAACGTCGAGGCCGAGCGCCGTTCTCAGCAGCGGCAGGTCGAACTTCTCGTCGTGGGTGAGCACGCAGACCACGGTGCGGGAGTCGGTGTCGGTGCGGGCCAGGTAGTCGCTCGGCCACTCCACCACGACCTCCGCGGCGGCCGGGAACCGTTCGGGCGTGGCGAACACGGCGCGGGCGTCGCAGACGGTGACCCTGTAGCCGAGCAGGCTGGCGGCCGCCGACAGCGCGGCGGCGAAGTCGACGGCACCGAAGATCAGGCAGCGCGGCGGGGTCTGGGCCACGAGGTACAGCACCCGGCTGGTGACGCCGTCGCAGTCCACGGCGCCCAGTGCGGTGCCGCCGCCGGCGAGACGGGCGCGCAGTTCGGCGCGGATGCGGCGGGCAGCATCCGCTGGGAGGCCGGCAGTATCGGTGGGGAGGCCGGCAGTATCGGCGGAAGCGCCGTCCGGCGTGAGGATCAGGCCGGCGCCCGCGCCGGACACCACCAGGGCGAGTCCGGCCGCCTGACCGGTCGCCGCACGGGCCAGCTGAACCCTGGCCGCCTCGGCCAGGCCGTTGCGGGACCCTGCCGGGCCGAGTTCGCCCAGGTAGACCCCGACGGTGCCGCCGCAGCTGAGGCCGACGGCGAAGGCGTCGTCGTCGGTGACCCCGAATTCGGTGTGCCGGCCCTCGCCGGTCTCGAGCACCTCCTGGGCGCTCTCGTAGATCGCCCCCTCGACGCAGCCGCCGGAGATGCTGCCGATCACGGCGCCGGAGTCGGTCACGGCCATGGCCGTGCCCAGGGTGCGCGGCGCGCTGCCGAGCACCCGGGTGACCGTGGCGATCGCGACCCGGTGGCCCTGCGCGAGCGCATCGAGCACCGGACCGGCGATCTCGAGCACGGCTAGCTTCCTGCGCTCTGGTCCATGCCCATCCGTCGCAGCACGAGGTTCTCTGCGAACTGGGCGATGCCGTAGAGCACCATCGAGACGATCGTGATGACCACGACGGACGACCAGACCTCGAAGTTCTTCACCTGGGAGACGGCGACGACGATGCCGTAACCGAGGCCCTGGCCGGTGGCGAGCCATTCGGCCAGCAGGGCGCCGGTGATGGCGCCGGGGATGGAAATCTTGATGGCCGCGAAGAACGACGGCAGCGAGCTCGGCAGTGCTACCTTGCGGAGCGCCGTGAACGGGGTGCCGCCGTAGACGGCGATCACGTCACTCACCTGCGGAGAGGCCGAGCGCAGGCCGAATGCGATGTTCACCAGAGCGGGGAAGAGCACCACGATGGCGCCGGTGACCACGGCGATCGACGGGCCGCGGCCGGTGATGAGGATCAACACCGGCACGAAGGCCACCAGCGGAACCGAGCGCAGCAGCAGGGCGATGGGCATCAGCGCGTGCTCGATGCCCTTCGACAGCGTGAACAGGGTGGCCAGCACGAGGGCCAGCACCATGCCGGCGACGAAGCCGAGGAACGCGTCGGTGAGGGTGACCCCGAGGTTCGTGAGGATCAGCGCCCGGTTCTCGGCGGCAGCCGGCACCGTGAAGAGCCAGTTGAAGACGTCGAGCGGACCCTTGGCGATGAACGGTGAGACACCGAGCAGCAAAATCAGGCCCTGCCAGGCCGCGAGCACGATCACCAGGGTGAGCACGCCGGTGCCCAACGCCCGGCCGACGTAGGCGCCGACACCGCGCGCCTGCGCGCCGGTGCTCTTGGTGGTCACGGTCGGCCGGTTGCCGGAGAGGGTCGGCGTGTCTGAGACTGTCTGAGTGCTCATGAGCTGCTCCGTCCGGTGGTCCAGGGGGTGGCGAAGCGGGAGATCAACGCGAACAACAGGTATCCGATACCGGCCAGCAGGCCCGCGACCAGGGCCAGGCTCCAGACCCGTTCCACGTTCGCGGCATTGCCGGCGGCGAGCATGGCCAGGCCGAGGCCGCGTTCGGCGCCGCCGAGGTATTCACCCAGGATGGCGCCGAGCAGGGCCGCGGGGGCGGCGATCTGCAGGGCGTTCAGCACGCTCGGCATTCCGGCGATGAGCCGTACCTTGCGCAGCTGGGTGAACTTGGTGCCGCCGTACACGGTGACGAGGTCGAGGCTGGCGGTGTCGGCCGCCTTGAGCCCCACCAGAGAGCCGACCACGGTGGTGAAGAACACCGACAGTGCCGCGAGGAACACGGCCGTGCCGGACGGGTCGCCGCGCGGCGGGCCGATCACGATATAGGCGATCGGGCCGATGGCCACGATGGGCACGCAGTAGGTGATGACGGCGATCTGCAGCGCGATCTTCTCGATGCGCGGCACGATCAGCACCAGGCCGGCCAGCAGCAGGGCCAGGCCATTGCCCCAGAGGAAGCCGATCGCGGCTTCACTGAGGGTCATGGTGATGTGCGGCCAGTAGAAGCCGAGGCCGTCGTTGACGAACTGGGTCACCACCTCGGCCGGGGTGGGGATGGCGCCGCCCGGCACTGAGCCGGAGTTCTGGAAGATCGTGAGCGCGCTCACCCACCAGAGCGCCACCACGACGACGATGCCGATCAGGCCGGTCGCCCAGCCGGGCAGACCGCGGGTGACGGGCATCAGTGTGCTCCGCTGGTGGCCGGGGTGTCGGCGCCGAACAGTAATTCGGATGCGCGGTCGTGCAGCGCGTGGAACTCCGGGGTGCGCATCATTTCGGGCAGGCGCGGACGCGGCAGGTCGATCTCGATGACCTCCTTGACCCGGCCGGGCCGCGGGCTCATCACCGCCACCTGGTCGGAGAGGAAGATCGCCTCGGAGATGCCGTGCGTGACCATCAGTGTGGTGGCGGGCTTCTCGGTCCAGATGCGCAGCAGTTCGATGTTCAAGCGCTGGCGGGTCATGTCGTCGAGGGCGCCGAACGGCTCATCGAGCAGCAGCACGGAGGGCTTGAGCACGAGCGAGCGGGCAATCGACACGCGCTGGCGCATCCCGCCGGAGAGCTGGGCCGGCTTGGCCTTCTCGAAGCCGGTGAGACCGACGAGCTGGATCAGCTCGGTGACGTAGTCCTCGTCGACAGGCATCCTGGCGACCTCGAAGGGAAGTTTGATGTTGCTGCGCACACTGCGCCAGGGCAGCAGGGCGGAGTCCTGAAACGCGATGCCGAGCTCGTGGCCGCTGCGGAGCTCCGCGGGGCTCTTGCCGTCGACCCTGGTGGTGCCGCTGGTGGGGTTCTCGAGGCCGGCGAGGATGCGCAGGATGGTGGACTTGCCGCAACCGGACGGGCCGAGCAGGGAGAGGAAGCTGCCCTTGTCGGTGTGCAGGTTCGCGTTGTCGAGGGCCACCACCTCCTTGCGTCCGACCGAGAAGGTCTTGTGCAGCCCTGAGATGTGCAGTCCGGTCCCTGCAGCGGGGGCGGGGAGACCGGTGTCGATCGTGCTCACGTCGTACATTCCTTACTGGGCGTCGTCGGGTTCCGATACATCAGTATCGCCGACGGCACCCGCCTCTGGTGAGGCGGGTGCCGGGGCAACGCTGAACGCTGGAGCGACTTGCGGGGTGGAGCGGGAGTTACTTGCTGTAGGCGACGAGGTCGGGGTTCTCCTCGTAGACCTCGTCGAGCAGCGTGGTGTCGAACAGCGTGTCGGCGTCGATGTCGATGCCGGCGGCCTTCAGGGTCGCGATGGACTCCTTCTTGAGGTCGTCGCTGATGGTGAAGAGGCCGTTGGCCTCGGTGTCGTCGCTCACGACCAGGTCGGTGGCCTGGATCTCCGCCTGGCGGGTCTCCTTCTCCATCGTCAGGCCGAGGTCCTTGCCGTAGGTGTCGACGGTGAGGGTCGCGGCGGCGGTCGGGTCGTTGATCGCGTCGGACCAGCCCTTGATCTCGGCGACCAGGAGGGCCTTGAGCATCTCGCGGTCGTTGGCGATCGCGTCGTCAGAGGCCGTGAAGGTCTCGGCGACGAACGGCAGGCCGTTGTCGGCCAGCGGCAGGTTCACCGGGTCGAGACCGGCCAGCTCTGCGTCGATCGACTCGTTGGTGAGGTAGGCGAACCAGCCGTCGACCTCGCCGTTGAAGAGCGGGGTCGGGTCGTACTCGACCGGAACGACGGTGATCGTGGACGGGTCGATGTCGTTGATCTTGAGGAAGGCATCCCAGAGGCTCTGGTTGCTGGCCTGCACACCGATGGTCTTGCCCGCGAGGTCGTCGAGGGTGGCGATGTTGCCGACACCCTTGAGCGAGAGGATGGTGAACGGGTTCTTCTGGTACGTCGCGCCGATGATCTTCAGCGGTGCGCCCTCTTCGGCGATGACGGTGCCGGTGGAGATGGCGTTGCCGATGCCCAGGTCGACGTTTCCGGAGATGACGCCGGCTTCAGCCGAGGCCGGTCCGGGGATGAGGTCCACGGAGTCGAAGCCCGCGTCGGTGAAGTAGCCCGCGTCATCGGCGACGAACTCGCCCATGAACTCGGTGTTCTTGATCCAGGAGAGCTGGATGCTCGCGTCGCCGAACGAGGCAGCCTCGCCGGAGTCGTCCGTGGACGAACCGGCGTCGCTGGCGCACGAGGTGAGAAGGAGGGTCAAAGCTGCGGCCGCGGCGACGCCGGTTCCGATGCGCTTCACTGATCGACGGGTGAACGGGGAAAGTGGGGCTTGCGTCATGACGCGGTCCTCTCGGTGGTGCTCGGGGGTTGCCGTGGAACTCAACGGCGTGCTGGGGCGGATTGCCTGCTGCTGACGGTGATGTCGTGCTGTGCTGTCGTGGTGTGGTGATGCTGTGTGGTCATGCTGTGTGGTGGTGCTGGGTGATTGCGGTGTTTCACGACGCCACATCCGCTGCAACAAACGTTCGGATGACTGGAACACTAATTGCTGCGTGTGACGACACGAAGACCGAAACATTTCCGGCTCATTACGGCCTGAACGGCCTCCTGAAACGCGGGATTCCTCCCCGAGCGGCCCCGGAACCCTGGCGTGATAGCGTCACGGGGTCCACCCAGAAAGGAACCCCAATGTCTTCAGCTATCGTACCGACCCCGGCGTTCGTCTCCGGCCTGCCCAAGGCCGAACTGCACCTGCACCTCGAGGGGACGCTGGAGCCCGAGCTCAAGCTGGCGCTCGCCCGGCGGAATGGGGTGGATATCGGCCAGAGCACCGTGGAGCAGGTGAAGGCCACCTACGAGTTCGATTCGCTGGCGAGCTTCCTGGGGGTCTACTACCCGGCCATGAACGTGCTCGTCACCGAAGAGGACTTCTACGACCTCGCCACCGCCTACTTCCGTCGTGCGGCCGCCGACGGGGTGCGCCGCGTTGAGGCGTTCTTCGACCCGCAGGCGCACACCTCCCGTGGCATCCCGCTGGAGACCGTCATCGTCGGCTACCACCGGGCCGCCGTGGATGCCGGGGACCTCGGCGTCTCCGCCGAGCTCATCCTCTGCTTCCTGCGCGACTTCTCCGCCGAGAGCGCGCTCGAGACGCTCACGGCCGCGCTGCCGTACAAGGACAGGTTCATCGGCGTCGGCCTCGACTCCGACGAGCGGGAGAACCCTCCCGCGAAGTTCGCCGCGGTGTTCGCGCTGGCCAGGGAGAACGGCCTCAAGCTCACCATGCACTGCGACATCGACCAGGTCGGCAGCATCGAGAACATCCGCCAGGTCCTCGAAGAAATCCAGGTGGACCGCATCGACCACGGCACCAACATCGTGGAGAACCCCGAGCTGGTCACGCTGGTGCGCGAGCGCGGGCTGGGCCTCACCTGCTGCCCGGTGTCGAACAGTTTCGTGACCGCGGACATGAAGGCCGTGGAGATGGTGGCCCTGCTCAACTTCGGTGTCCTCGTCACCGTGAACTCCGACGACCCCGCCTACTTCGGCGCCTACGTGGCCGACAACTACCTGGCGCTGGCCGAGAAAGCCGGGCTCGACACCGACGAGCTCGTGCAGCTGGCCAAGAACTCCTTCCAGGCATCGTGGCTGCCCGAAGCCGAGAAGCAGGCCTACCTGGAGTCCATCGACCGCTACGTCGACGAGTACGTCGCAGGGTAGCCGGTCGCCGGACCCGCTTCGCACCGGTGCTGTTTCACGGGCCGCCGGGTCCGTGTGTCCGACACGTTTCGGAACCCCGGAACGAGGCCCGAACGACTTCACTAGGGTGACAGAAGAGCCACCGATTGAGGCCGCTGAACCACCCGGATCCCGCCGGCCGAGAAGGAGAACCCGATGTACGACCTGGTCATTCGCTCGGCCCGCGTGTACACCGGGCACGGTTTCGAGCCCGCCGCCGTGGCGATCGCGGGCGGACTCATCCGTGCGATCGAGCCGGTGGATGCGCCGCTGGAGGCCAGGCTGGACCGCACCCTGCCGGCCGGTCAGGTGCTGCAGCCGGGCATCGTCGACACCCACGTGCACGTGAACGAGCCGGGCCGCACCGACTGGGAGGGCTTCGCAAGCGCCACCCTCGCCGCCGCCGCTGGCGGGGTGACCACGATCATCGACATGCCGCTGAACAGCATCCCGCCCACCACGACGGTGGCCGCGCTCGAGCTGAAGCGCCTGGCGGCCGCACTGCAGGCCACGGTGAATGTGGGCTTCTGGGGCGGGGCGATCCCCGCCAACCTCGGCGCGCTCGAGCCGCTGCACGACGCGGGCGTATTCGGCTTCAAGGCCTTCCTCTCCCCGTCCGGTGTCGACGAATTCCCGCACCTCTCCCCCGCCGAACTCGAGGCGGCGGCCACCGAGATCGCCGGCTTCGGCGGTCTGCTCGTGGTGCACGCCGAGGACCCGGCCGTGCTGGAGAGCAACCAGAACGCCGGCGGCACCGGATACCTCGACTTCGTGGCCAGCCGTCCGGATGCCGCGGAGGACGCCGCCATCGCCCGCGTGATCGACGTGGTGCGGCGCACCGGCGTGCGCGCGCACATCCTGCACCTCTCCTCTGCGCAAGTTCTGCCGCGGCTGGCCGCCGCCCGCGCCGAGGGCCTGCCGATCACCGTGGAGACCTGCCCGCACTACCTGAGCTTCGCCGCCGAGGCCATCGCCGACGGTGCGACGGCGTTCAAGTGCTGCCCGCCGATCCGCAGCGAGACCAACCGTGAGCTGCTCTGGCAGGGCCTGGAAGACGGCGTCATCGATTTCATCGCCTCCGATCACTCCCCGGCCACCCGTGAGCTCAAGCTCGGCCACGGCGGCGACTTCGGGCTGGCCTGGGGCGGCATCTCCGGCCTGCAGTTGAGCCTGCCGGCCGTGTGGACCGCGGCCAGGGCCAGGGGGCTCGGGCTGGACCGGGTGCTGCACTGGATGTCGGGGGCCACGGCCGCCTTCGCCGGGCTGCCCGGCGGCGCCATCACGGTCGGTGCGCCCGCGGACCTCGTGGCGTTCGCGCCGGAGGAGAGCTTCACCGTGAGCGTCGACGCCCTGCTGCACAAGAACCGGGTGAGCGCCTTCGACGGAGCCACGCTGTTCGGCCGGGTGCACAGTACCTGGCTGGCCGGAACCCGCATCCACACCGTCGACCAGCCAGGGGCATCCGCCCAGGCCGTCTCGACCGCCACACCGGGCGGCGTGCTGTTGCGCGCCCGCTGACATCAGCTTTTCGCCAACAGCACGTTCAAACACAGCACACGTACGAACCAGAAGGAGCACACCATGTCGATAGTTCTCGGACCCAACCGCTACGGCAAGGCGGAGAACCGCATCGTGCGCATCTACCGCGACACGCCCCGCCACGAGATCCACGACATCAGCGTCTCCACGGCCCTGCACGGCGACTTCGCCGACGCGCACCTCGCCGGCGACCAGCTGCAGGTGCTGCCCACCGACACCCAGAAGCAGACCGCGTACTCCTTCGCCAAGGAGAAGGGGCTGCTGTCGATCGAGAGCTACGGCCTCGACCTGGCCACCCACTTCGTCGACCACATCGCCTCGGTGGCCGGCTCCCGGGTGGAGATCGAGGAGTTCGCCTGGGAACGCGTGGTCGTGGACGGCACCGAGCACGACCACACCTGGGTGCGGCGCGGCCAGGAGGTGCGCACAGCGGCGATCTCGGTGGAGGGCACCGGCGACGACCAGCAGATCTGGGTGGTCGGCGGCCTGAAAGACCTGATCCTGCTCAAGTCCACCGGCTCGGAGTTCTCCGGCTTCATGCAGGACCCGTACACGCTGCTGCAGCCCACCACCGACCGGGTGATGGCCACCTCCCTCACGGCCGGCTGGCGTTTCACCGACCACACCGACGTGGATTGGGAGGCCACCTACGCCGGCATCGCCGCGATCCTCAAGACCCAGTTCGCGGTCGTGCACTCACTCGCGCTGCAGCAGACCCTGTACAAGATGGGCGAGGCCGTGCTCGAGGCGTACCCGAACATCGCCGAGGTGCGGTTGTCCGCGCCCAACAAGCACCACTTCCTCTACGACCTGTCGCCGTTCGGCGTGGAGAACAACAACGAGGTCTACCACGCGGCCGACCGGCCCTACGGGCTCATCCAGGCCTCCGTCCTGCACGATGACGCCACGGATGCCGGCCCGGCCTGGGACTCGTACACCGGGCTGGTCTGATGAGCCTGGCCGCAGAGTCCTCTGCCGGTTCATTGGGGCATGTCTACCTCGGCCACGTCTTCCACGTGGCCGGCTCCCCCACCCTCGCCGAGGCGCCCGCCCACCTGGTCTCGCTGCCGCAGGGTGCCCTGGTCACCGCCGGCGACGGCACCATCGCCTGGGTCGGCCGGGCCGCCGACCTGCCAGCGGGCTTCTCGTCGTTGCCGGTCACCGACACGCGCGGCGGCTTCATCCTGCCGGGCTTCGTCGACACCCACATCCACTTTCCGCAGACGTACTCCACGGATGCCTACGGCGGTGGGCAGCTGCTGGAGTGGCTCGACAACTGTGTGTTCCCGGCCGAGACCCGGCTGCAGGACGACGACTTCGCCGCCGCGATCGCCCGCGACTTCACCCGCCGGCGCACGGCGGCCGGCACCACGAGCGCCCTGGTGTTCGGCTCGGCCTTCCCGCACGCCCAGGACGCGCTCTTCGCCGAGTCCGAACGGGCCGGCCTCAGGCTGGTCAGCGGGCGCGGCATCCAGACCGTCGGCCCCGATTCGGCCAGCGCCCTGGTCACCTCCGAAAGCCGGGCGCTGGACCTGGTCAGCGAGGAGATCTCCCGCTGGCATGCCCGCGACACCGGCAACTCGCGCACCGCGCTGCTGCAGGTGGCCGTTGTGCCCCGGTTCAGCCTCTCGGTCACGCCGCACACCCTGGCCGCACTCGGTGAGCTCTATGACGGGGTGCGCGGGGACGGCGTCTACTTCCACAGTCACCTCAACGAGAACAACCGTCCGGAGACCGGCGAGATCGATGTGGTCAAGGCGATCTATCAGGTCGACCACTACCTCGACACGTACGACGGCAGGTTCCTGCCGGGATCCGCGGTGGGCGGGTCGAGCCTGCTCGGCCGCCGCAGCATCCTGGCGCATGCCGTGCACTGCGAGGACGACGAGCTGGCCCGGCTGGCCGAGACCGGGTCGTCGATCGCGCACTGCCCCACCTCGCAGCAGTTCCTCGGCTCCGGCACCATGCCGTGGACCCGCACGACCGGCTTCGGTGTGAACGTCGCGCTCGGCTCCGACATCGGCGCTGGCGACGAATGGCTGATGAGCCGGGTGCTCAACGACTGCTTCAAGGTGCATCTGTCCGAGCCCGGTGACGCGGGGCTGTCGATCAGCCCGGCCGAGCTGCTCTTCACGGCCACCCTGGCCGGCGCCAGGGCCCTCGACATGGAGGAGCGCTACGGCAACCTCGACGTGGGCAAGGACGCCGACTTCCTGCTCATTGAGCCGGACAAGTGGGAGCCGCTCGCGGCGGTGCTGGCCAACGGCATTCGTGCGGACGACGAGGCCATGGCCACCGACCAGACCCTGTTCGCCCTGCTGATGGCCCTCCGCCAGCCGGCCATCACTGGCGTCTTCGTGCGCGGCCGCCGCGTCACCGCCTCCTGACCCGCCGCAACTGTTCCCCGTGCGGACAATTGGTCCCGGCACACCGGGACCAATTGTCCGATGCGGGAACAGTTACTCGCCGACGGTGCCGTCGATCGCCTCGCGGATCAGGTCCGCGTGCCCGCAGTGCCTGGCGGTCTCCTCGATCAGGTGCAACAGAATCCAGCGCAGGTTCCACACCTCGCCGTTCCGGCCGGGGGTGACGACGAGTTCGTCGAGGCCACGGCCGGCCGTGGCCAGCCGGCTGCGTTCACAGGCCGCCCGGTACAACGCGCGCAGCTCGTCGGGGTCGTCGGCGGCGGCGCTGGTGAACTCCCAGTCTCTGTCCTCGTGCCACGGCGCGCTCCCCCAGGGCTCGAGCTCGGCGTCAGAGCGGCCGAGGAACCTCGACTGGATCCAGCGGTCCTCCACATAGGCGAGATGTTTGAGCAGCCCGGCCGGGGTGAGAGCGGATGGCGCCACCGCGACCCCCAGTGCCGCCCGGTCCAGCCCCTCGGCTTTGAGCAGCAGGGTCTCCCGCTGGTAGTCGAGGAACTGGTCCAGCGCGGTGTGCTCGTCGGGGGCCGGCTGCGGGTCGGTGCGCGTCATCCCCTCAGCCTTCCACAGCCCAACTGTTCCCCGTGCGGACAATTGGTCCCGGCACACCGGGAGCAATTGTGCGGGGCGGGACCAGTTGGCTGGGTCACGGGGTGCGGGTGGCCTGCAGCAGCCGTGCGGATGCGGCGAACCCGGCCCGCTCGTACGCGGTGACGGCGCCGGTGGTCGAGTGCACGGTGACCCGCTCGAGGCCCGCCGCGAAGGCCCGCTCCAGCACGGCCGCGAGCATCCGCCCTCCGATACCGGCGTTGCGTTCGGGCGGAACCAGGTACACGCTCTGCACGTCGCCGGACGCACGCACCGGCGCACGCGAACTGGGCACCCGAGGAATCGTGGCCAGCCAGGCCATGCCGATGACGGTCTCACCGCGCCGCGCGACCGTGCAGTGGTGTGTCGCGCTGTGCTCCAGCGCCCACTCCGCGAAGAGTGCGAGGAATTCCTCGCGGCTGACCGTGGGGGTGCCGTCGTTCTCGAGAACCCACCGCCAGCGAAGCCCGGCCAGCGCCGGCAGATCCTGCGGGGTGGCACCCTCGATGAGCACGTCGCCGGGGGGACTCGATTCTGGGCTCATGGGTCGATTCTGGCGCACGGAGGCCGTTCGCGGGCGAATGGCGGCAGGCCGCCATACTGGAAGACATGACAGCAGCGGGCACCGATCCATCACCGCAACAGGAGCCGGTGGCCTTCCCTGATCTCGTGCCCGAACTTCTCGTCGGGGATCTCGCGGTCAGCCTGCACTTCTGGGTCGCGCTGTGCGGCTTCGAGGTGCTCTACGACCGGCCGGACGACGGCTTTGCCTACCTGCATTCCGGCACCGCTCACCTGATGCTCGAGCAGGTCGGCATCGGCCGCAACTGGATCCCGGCCGCCCTGGAACGGCCGCTGGGTCGCGGCATCAACTTCCAGATCATGGTGCCCGACATCACCCCGCTGCTCGAGCGCCTGGCCACGGCCGGGTGGCCTCTTTTCATGCCGGCCGAAGACAAGTGGTACGACACCGGCGAGACCCGGGCCGGCGTGGCCCAGTTCCTGGTGCAGGATCCAGACGGCTACCTCGTCAGGTTCTCGTCGAGGCTCAACGTCGACGACGGAGCGTGACTCAACGGCATCCACGGAGTACCCTCGCCCTCATGTGCGGCAGATTTGCGATGAACGAAGACGTTGACGAGCTGATCCGGGACTTCGTCGTGGCCGGCGGTCGAGCCGGGGACTGGCGGCCCAGTTACAGCATCGCGCCCACCGACCCGGCGCCCATCGTGCGCGAGTGGCAGCCGGAAGGCCAAGACTCCCCCACCCGCGAGGTGACGCTGGCCACTTGGGACTGGCCGCAACCGGCCGGGGCGCCGCGTCGGGGCCCGATCATCAATGCCCGGCTCGAAAAGCTCGACCAGCGGTTCTGGGTGGGCGCGTTCTCGAATGCCCGCTGCATAGTGCCGATGCTCGGCTACTACGAGTGGACCGGCGAGAAGGGCGCCAAGCAGCCGCACTTCATCCACGGCGACGGCCTGCTCGCGGCGGCGGGGGTCAGCTGGGCGTCCAAGGACGCGGACGGCGAGTGGTCGCGCGTGTTCGCCGTGGTCACCCGGGAGGCCAGGGACGCGTCCGGCGAGGTGCACGACAGGATGCCGGCCTTCCTCGAACCCGACACCTGGGCGACCTGGCTGAACCCGACGTCGATCACCGGGGCGAACCCGACCGAGTCGGCAGCGAACCGCGCGGCCATGATCGATCTGCTTGACCGCACCTCGACCGCGGTGGCGGCCACGATGCGCACCCGCTTGGTGGACCGCAGGGTGAACAGCGTGCGGGCCATCGACCCGCAGGATGCGAGCCTGATCGAGCAGCTCGCCGGCTAGGTCACTCAGGACTCGGTGTCTGCCCGGCCGGCGCCAGCATCGACGGACGTCACGCCGGGGTCTATGGTCCCGCTATGAGCATCGACCTGGAGTCGTTCTACAAGGATCTGCACCGGCATCCCGAACTCGGCTTCTCCGAGCATCGAACGAGCGCCCTCGCGGCCGGCCAGATGCGCGCGCTCGGCCTGGAAGTGACCGAGGGGGTCGGCGGAACCGGCGTGATCGCGGTGCTCCAGAACGGCGACGGCCCCGTCGTTCACCTCCGGGCAGACATGGACGCCCTCCCGGTGCGAGAACAGACCGGGCTCGACTACGCGAGCACCGGAACAGCCATCGATGCTCGGGGAGTTGAGGTTCCCGTCATGCACGCCTGCGGCCACGATATGCACGTCACCTGCCTGATCGGAGCCGTCAGTCGTCTGGTCGAGCGACGAACCGAATGGTCGGGTACCCTCGTGGCCGTCTTCCAGCCTGCCGAAGAGGGAATCGCGGGTGCCGCCGCACTGGTGGCCGACGGCTATCTGGACCGCTTTCCGCGGGCATCCGTGGTGCTCGGCCAGCACGTGGCGCCGTTGCCGGCGGGCGTCATCGCCCTGCACTCCGGTGTGGCGCTGGCCAGCACCGACAGCATCGACGTGGTCTTCACGGGGCGTGGCGGGCACGGGTCGAGGCCGCACACGACCATCGATCCTCTGGTCACGGCCGCGGCCACGGTACAGCGCTTCCAGGGCATCGTGTCCCGGGAGGTCGAGCCTGGACAGCTGGCGGTGGTGACCGTGGGCAGCTTTCACGCCGGGTCGAAGAGCAGCATCATTCCCGCCACGGCGACTCTGGGACTCAACGTGCGTGCGGTGGATCCGAACGTGCGCACCCGGGTTCTCACGGCGATCGAACGCATCGCTCGCGCAGAGGCGGCGGCCTCCGGGATGACCGTAGAACCCGTCTTCACCGTGGTGGAACAGGGCGACGCCACGATCAACGACCCGTCCGCCACCGAGCGTGTTCGCCGCCGGTTCGCGGCGGAGTTCGGCGAGGCATCCGTGCAAGACCTCGGCGTCGCCTCGGGGAGCGAGGACGTGGGCGTGCTGGCCCTGGCCGCGAACTCACCCCTGGTGTTCTGGTTCTTGGGCGGGATCGACCCGGCCACCTTCGCGGCGGCGATCGCCGGCGACTCTGTCGAACAGGACATCCCGAGCAACCATTCCCCGTTCTTCGCCCCGGTCGTGCAGCCCACGATCAGTCATGGAGTGGCTGCTCTCACAGGTGCCGCCTTTGAGTGGTTGGGAGGCTGACCGTGCGGCATCGCCCTTCTCCTTCCCCTCCACAAGCGGCCAATTCCACGACCTTTCCACACCCCCTATTTCCGGGGTTGGAGTGTCGGTGGTGGGTGCGATTATCAACGCATGAGCAGCCCAGCAGAGCAGTTCCCGCCCGACCCGGATGACCCGGATCACGACGCCCGCGGCCCGGATGCCGGCGCCCACGAACACGCCCACCGACGACGCCACACCCTGCAGGAACAGGCCCGGACAACCCTGGCCAGGAAGGTCGCGAAGGCCCAGAAAGCCCATCGGGGCATCGCGAAGGCGAACGCGAAACGGGCCCGCGCACTGGCCGATTTGCAGCAGTGGAGCAGCGACCCGGTGAACGCGAAATTGCTCAACCCCGACTACGCCCTGGAAGGCGTTCGCGGCCCGGTCCTGACCGACGCGCAGGCGAGCCCGCGGAAGATCGCGGCGTGGGAGGATCAGGAGATCGCCCGCCGCACGGTGATCAGCGAGGTCGCCTGTGCCCTGCACCTGGCCGATCGCACCGCGGAGAACCTGATCGGCGAATCGTCGATGTTCGCCGGGCCGATGACGTTGACCCTGACGGCGATGAGCCAGGGTGAGATCAGCTACCGGCACGGGCAGGTGCTGATGGAGCAGCTCAGCTTCATCCCGCTCGAGGAAGCCGCCGAGCTGGAAGCAGAGCTGTTGCCCGCGGCCAAAGACCTCACCGTGGGCAAGCTGAAGGTGAAGGCCCGACGGTTGCGGGAACACCGGCACCCGGAAACCCTCACCGTCCGCGCCACCGCCGCCGTGGCCGAGCGCGGGGTGTGGTGGGAGGGCCGACCAGACGGCATGGGCACTCTCACCTGGTACGGCACCGCCGCGCAAACCCAGGCCGCGCACGACCGACTCACCCGCATCGCCCAGGCCACCCAGGAGGCCGAACGCCAGGACGACAACATCCCGGAAGACCAGCGCCGCACGATCAGCCAGATCTGCGCCGACGCGCTGGCCGACCTGACCCTGGACGGCGTCACCCCGACCGGCACCGGCGGCGGCATCCACGGGCAGGTGATGATCACCGTCCCCGTGTTCACCGCGATGGGTAAGAGTGAGGCGCCTGGTTTCCTGGAGGGCTACGGGCCGATCCCCGCCGACGTCGCCCGGGAGATCACCGGCGGAGCGCCCAGCCTCACCCGGCTGCTGACCCACCCGGAAACCGGTGCCGTGCTCTCCGTCGGGAAGAAGTGCTACACCGTCCCCGCCGATTTGCGCCGCTGGCTCAGACTACGAGACGGCACCTGCCGGTTCCCCGGCTGCACGAGGCCGGCATCCCGCAGCGAGATCGACCACACCACAGCGTGGGAGCACGGCGGACCCACCGACTACGACAACCTCGCCCACCTCTGCGGCCCCCACCACCGGCTCAAACACCAGACCCTGTGGTCGGTCGTGCAGGAACCCGGCGGGGTGCTGGTCTGGACCTCCCCGTCCGGGGCCGCCCACCGCACCTACCCCGAAACCACCCTCGGACCACCAGCCACACAACCCCCGCAACCGGCCCCGGCAGCCGGAACACCACCGCCACCGGATCGGCCCCGGGCAAGCGACAGGCCCGAAGACCCCCCGCCATTCTGACGGCCGACCGCACGCAAAGGAGTGGGGATGATCTCGGGCTCGACCATGGGAAAACGCTGGTCGTGAGTGAAGGCCGACCGGTAGGTTGGCAGCACGATCAGTGATCTTGCAGCTGACCTGCAGTGTGCACAACAAACAATGTGCACAACAAACTCCGTGCACAACAAACTCCGTGCACTCACAGAATGGACGCCATGCCAGCGAACCTCTCCGCCCGCGCTCTGCTCTGGATCGGGATCGGCACCATGACCTTCAGCGTGCTCTGCCAGCTCGCCCTCGACGTCACCTGGAGAGTCGCCGGCACGGAGTCGGGCAACACAATTCTCGAGAGCTGGTGGTACCCGCTCTTTCAGTTCGTGCCGACAGTACTGATTCCCCTCGGAAGCATGCTCATCGCGGCGTTCTTCGTCGCGCACGCACTCGAACGCGATACCAGCGTCGACTCGGCCCCCGAGCGTCGGTGGACGTCCTCCGCCGCCTGGCTGTTCTGGATCGGTCTGATCCTCACGCTGGCGGGACTCGTCGTCTCCGCGTCACTGCAGGATTGGTTGACCGACCTGAATGCTCAAGGGCGCACCAGCCTCGCGTTGGACGCGCTGAATCTGGTCGTCATCCCGCTGCGCACGATCATCCTGCCGCTCGGCCTGGCCCTGCTGCCCGCGGCAGTGCTGGTGAGGAAGATCGAATCCCGCAATCCGGTGGTACCAGCCGGTGAGGTGCCCGCCTGATCAGCTGCCGCGATAGGTGGAGTACGCGAACGGGCTGAGCAGCAGCGGCACGTGATAGTGCGCAGACTCGTCGTCCAGCTCGAAGACGATGGTGACGTGGGGGTAGAAGGTGGCCTGGTCCCTGGCGGCGAAGTACGTGCCGGTGTCGAAGGTGATGCGGTAGCGGCCAGCGGACACGGCCTCTGGACCCAGGTCGCTGACCCGGCCGTCGGCATCCGTGCGGGCGGTCGCGATTTCGCGCCAGCCGCCGTGCACGTGCTGTTCGAGCACGACGCCCACGGATGCCGCGGGGCGGCCGGACACCGAATCGAGCACGTGAGTGGTGATGTGGCTGCGCGCGCTCATCGCGCGCGCTCCTGGGACGCAGCGTCCTGCGACCCGGCTGAGTCGGGGGCACCGGAGTCGGGGGCAGCGGATTCGGGCACCGAGTCATCCTGCCACTGCACGGCGAGAACCCCTAACCGGAGCAGCGCGATGTCGCGCAGCTCCGAGCCGACGATGGCGGCCTCGGTCTCGTCGTCGAGGGTGAGCCGGCGCTGCAGCTCGTCGAGGATCTCCCGACGGCTGCGGCCCGCGGCGCGGATGAGGAAAACCCTGTCGAAGCGCTCCTCGTAGACCCGGTTGCCCGCGGCCAGCGCACGAGCGAGTTCGGCGTCATCGGCGTCCACCGACGCCTGCTCAGCCCGGGAGAAGCCCGCGGCCCGGGAGTCGCCCGTTGGCTTCTCGCCGATCCGTGGGTGCTCCGCCATCGCCGCGTCGATCTCGTGCCGTGGCAGCGGCGTGGCGGCCGCCCTGGCAGCCTCGATGAGCGCGGCGGCGGTGGCGAACGGCGCCTGGCCGGCCACCTCGTCGGCCCAGCGCGGAACGGCCAGGCAGGCCAGCAGCGAACTGCGCAGCTCGTCGCCGACGGGAATCGTGGTCATGGTGTCCTCCGGGTGGCGAGCGTCGGGTGAAAAAGGGGGCGAGGGCAGGGAGCCGGTCGGGCCGTAGCCCGTACGATGACAGGCATGCATTCCGTCGATCCCACCCGGCCGGCGGCCGCGCCGCGGGTGGCCGGGTTGGTGCTCGCCGCCGGCGCCGGCAGCCGGTATGGCCGCCCCAAGGCGTTGGTGGCCGAGGCGAACGGAGACCCCTGGCTGGTGCGTGCCGCCCTGGCCCTGGAGGCCGGCGGCTGCGATCCGATCCTGGTGGTGCTGGGGGCGAGCGCCGGCGAGGCGGAGAGCCTGCTGCGTGCGGCCGCCGACCGGTTCGAGAGGCCGGACCGGGTGCGGGTCGTGCACGCCGCCGACTGGGCGGCGGGGCTGTCCGCGTCCCTCGCGGCGGGCCTGCACAGACTGCAGCACGCTGAGAACGACACCGTCACCGCGGTGGCCCTGGTTCCGGTGGATGTGCCGGACCTCAGCGCTGCCGCCGTGCTCCGGCTGGTGGACGCTGCCACGCCGGACACCCTGCGGCAGGCGCACTTCGGCGGCCGACCCGGGCATCCGGTGGTGATCGGCCGGAACCACTGGGCGAAGCTCAGCAGAAGCCTGGCCGGGGACACCGGCGCCCGACCGTACCTGGTGGCGAACGGCGTCGAGGCGGTGCCCTGCGACGATCTCGGCACCGGCGACGACGTCGATATGCCGGCAGCGGAATAGACCGCGTCGACGACCGGATGGACGGTGCTCACCAGGGTGCTTCGAGCTCGTCGAGGTCCTCGTAGACACTGGTGATGGCCGCGATCCGGGTGCGGCTCTCGCGCACCTGCGCGCCCATCGCGCCGGTGGCGAGCAGGTTCACCAGGCTCATGGCCGTGGCATAACTGTCGAACGCCGACACCGAATCCACCGGGCATTCCAGCCAGTGGGTGGCCTGGTCAGAGTACTTGCGGGCCGACGAGTCGGCGATCAGCACCAGCGGCACCTCGCGGCGACGGATGGCGGCGACGATGTCACCGAAGCCGGCGACCCGGCGGCGAAAGCCCATCAGCACCACCACATCGCGCGGGCCGAGCCCGGCGAGCTCCTCGCCGAGCGACTGCCCGGGCAGCGGTGCGAGCCGCACGTGGTCGCGCGCCTGCACCAGCTGCTGGCGCAGGTGCAGGGCCAGCGGGTAACTGTTGCGCAGCCCCACGATCACCACCTTCTGAGCCGACTGCACGAGTCGGGCGGCGGCATCCAGCCGGCCGTCCTCGAGCGTGACCAGCAGCCGGCGCAGGTTGTCGTGCTCGGCCTCGGCGTGCGCGGCCAGCCGCGAGGGCGTGCCGGCGGATGCGCCCGGACCGCCGAGCGGGGCGCCCAGGCTGCGCAGGGCCCTGGCGTGCTCGCGCACCTCGGCCGAATCCTGGAAACCGAGCCGGCGGAACAGCCGGGAGACCGTGGCCTTGGAGACGCCGCTGAGCCGCGCCAGTTCTGACGCGTTGTACACGGCGAGGTCGCTCATGTGGTCGAGGATGAAGTCGGCGGCGCGCTGCTCCTGCGGCGAGAGCTCCCCGTAGCGGCCGTCGATGCGCTGGCCGATGTTCATGGTCATGCCGGCGCCTGCTCGTGCGGCAGCCCGACCGGGTGCCCCTCGGCGAGGGTGAGCACGGCGGCCTCGAACGCATCCAGCGCCTGGGCCACGTCGGCCTCGGTGACCGACTCGTCCGGGTGGTGGCTCACTCCCCCGGCGCAGCGCACGAAAAGCATGCCGATCTCGGTGAGGTGGGCAACGGCCATGGCGTCGTGGCCGGCCATGGAGAGCAGCTCCAGCGGCTCGGGGGTGGGATCCGGCTCGTCGTCTTCGGCGGCACGGATGCTCGCAGCTTCCAGGCCGGCCACCCCGATGCCGGCAGCGATCACGCCGCGCAGCCGGTCGCTGCAGTGTGCGGCAGGTGCCGCGTGGGTCTGGTGCACCGCCACGTGCAGGCCGCGGGTGGCGCAGATCTCCTCGAGCAGGGCCTCGATCTGCTGCCAGACCCTGTCGCGGTCCGCGTCGAAGCGGCCGCGCAGGTCGAGGCTGAACTCGGCCCGGCCGGCGATCACATTCACGGCGTCGGGGAACACCTCGAGGTGCCCGACCGTGGCGATCAGGTCGGCGTCGCGGGCGAGGCGCTCGATGGCCACGATGGCTTCGCTGGCGCCGGCGAGAGCGTCGCGGCGGTGCGTCCACGGGGTGCCGGAGTGGCCGGCCTTGCCGGTGATGGTGATCTGGAAGCGCCGGGCGCCGGCGATCGAAGACACGATGCCGAGCGGCAGGTCGTGCTCCTCGAGCACGGGGCCCTGTTCGATGTGCGCCTCAAGGTAGCCGACGAAGTCGTTGGAGCTGCGGGCGGCACCGGTGATGGCGGCCGGGTCGAGGCCGAAGGCGAGGAACGCGTCGTGCAGGCTGATGCCGGCCTCGTCGGTCAGCTCCCACCAGGCATCCAGCCACGTACCGGCAAGCGCCCGGCTGCCCAGCAGCGCGGTACCGAACCGGGTGCCCTCCTCGTCTCCGAAGGCCACGACTTCCAGGGCGAACGGCAGGGTGCGGCCGGCGGCGGCGATGCGTTCGACCACGGCGATCGCGGTGAGCACCCCGAGGATGCCGTCGTAGCGGCCGGCGGAGGGCACGGTGTCCAGGTGCGAGCCGAGCAGCAGCGCGGGCAGGCCGGGGGTGTCGCCCTCGAGGCGGCCGCACTGGTTGCCAGCGGCATCCTGCCAGGTGGTCATCCCGGCGTCACGCATCCAGCCGGCGGCGAGGGCGTTGACCGCCGCGTGCTCGGGCGAGAGGTAGACCCGCTCGATCAGGCCGTCGGGCGCGCTGGTGTGGCAGGCGAGCTCGTCGCAGCGCTCCAGTACGGCGGCGGCGCTGCTGTTCGAGAGGTCAGGCATCCTGATAGACCTCGTAGGCGGCGCCCACGCCGCCCCCGCCGGTCACGCTCGCGCCGGCGCGGCGCAGTACCTGCTCGAGCGCGGCGAGGGTGGTGAGCACGGTGTCCTTGCGAGCGTTGTAACCCATGGTGCCGATGCGCCACACCTTGCCGTGCAGCGGCCCGAACGAGGTGCCGATCTCGATGCCGAAATCGTTCAGCAGTTCGCCACGCACGGCGTCGCCGGTGACGCCGTCGGGGATGTGCACGGCCACGACGTTGTTCATCCGGTGGTCCAGGTCACCGAAGACGGCCAGGCCCAGCCCCTGAACGCCGGCGAGCATCGCGGCGCCGTGCAGCCGGTGCCGCTCCACGGCCGCGTCGATGCCCTCGTCCACGAGCAGCCGCGCGCATTCACGGGCGCCGTAGAGCATGGTGGTCGCCTCGGTGTGGTGGTTCAGCCGCTTCGGGCCCCAGTAGTCGAAGATCATCGACAGGTCGAAGTAGTTGGAGCGGATCGGGTGCGCGCTCACGGCGTCACCGGCCTCGCGGATGCCCGCTTCGATGCTCTTGCGGGCGTTGATCACCTCGACCGCACGCGGCGAGAAGGTGGCCGGCGCCGAGCCGGAGGGGCCGCCCAGGCACTTCTGCAGGCCGGCGGTCACGGCGTCCAGACCCCAGGCATCCGCCTGGAAGGTGTTGCCGGCCAATGACGCGGTGACGTCGGTGTAGAACAGCACACCGTGCCGGGCGCAGATGTCGCCGAGCTCGTCGAGGGGCTGGGCAACGGTGGTGGAGGTGTCGCCGTGCACGATCGCCAGCAGCGCCGGCTTGGTCTCGCGGATGGCCTGCTCGATCTGGGCGGGCGTGAACACGGTGCCCCACTCGATCTCCCGCACGTGCACCTCGGCGCCAGCGCGTTCGGCGATCTCGCGCAGCAGGTGGCCGAAGCGCCCGAAGATCGGCACCAGCACCCGGTCGCCGGGGCTGATCAGCGACACCAGGGCCGCCTCGATGCCGGCGCGGGAGGTGCCGTCGATGAGCAGGGTCTGCTCGTTCCCGGTCTGGAAGACGTCGCGGTAGAGCGCCATGGTCTCGTTCATGTACTCCGTCATCGACGGGTCGTACTGGCCGACGAGCTGGGCGGACATGGCGCGCAGCACCCGCGGGTCGGCGTTCACGGGGCCGGGGCCCATCAGGAGGCGCGACGGCGGATTGATCGGCAGACTGGAAATGACTGTTTCACCCTTCGACTGTTCTGAACCATGTGTTTCAGATGCACAGTTTACGCAACAGGTGTTTCAGTCATGTTTCGAGCGGTCACCTGCTCCCGGCCAGCTCCGCCCCAATGTCGATCAGGGCGAGGTCGCTGTGCCGCGGCCCCACCAGGCAGAGCCCCACCGGCTTGCCGTGAACCTCGAACAGCGGCACGGACAGCGCCGGGTAGCCGCCGATCCCGGCCAGGCTGGTCATGGTCAGCGTCGCGGTGCGGGTGGCGTCGATGGTGGCGGGGTCGGCCCGCCGCGACGGCGCCGTCGACGAGGCCGACGGCAGCAGCAGGATGCGTCCGCCCAGCACCGCATCCAGCCGCGCCCGGATCGCGGCCAGGGCGGTGCGCGCTTCGGCCTCCTCGGCCGGGTCGGTTCGGGACGCGATCTCGAACCGGGCCGCGACGGCGGCGCCGAGGGCGTCGGGATGCGCGGTGACCCAGTCGCGATTGGCCCGCCAGGCCTCGATGGCCTGCACGGTGCGGAAGATGCGCAGCGCCTCGACGAGGTCGCCGACGTCGACGAGGTCGGGTTCGGTTACCAGCCCGGTCCGGCCGAGGCGGTCCAGCCCGGTGACGAACGCGGCCTGCACGTCGTCGTCGGCGGCGAAGACCAGCGCGCTCGACAGCACGAAGCGGGGCGCGGCATCCGCGAGGGACGCTGCGACCTGCAGGCTCAGGTCGAGCGACGCGGCCGCCGCGCCACGCAGCACGCCCGGCGTGCGGGTGATCCAGCCGACGGTGTCGAACGAGGGTGCCAGCGGGAGCAGGCCGGCGCGGTCGACGGCGCCGTGGGTGCTGCGGAGTCCCCAGAGCCCCTGGTACGACGCGGGCACCCGGATCGAACCCGCGGTGTCGGTGGCCAGACCGATGCTGGCCTGACCGAGGGCCACGGCGGCGGCCGGTCCGCTGGACGAGCCGCCGGGCAGCCCGCCGGGCACTCGCACGTTCGGCGGGGTGCCGTAGTGCTCGTTGTCGCCGGCGATGCTGTACGCGAACTCGTCGGTCTGGGCGACGCCGCGCACGCTCGCGCCGGCGCCGAGCAGCGCCGCGACGGCCGGGGCTGTACGGGTGGCGGGCACGGCCTCGCGCAGGTAGGCCGGGTTGCCGGCGCCCACGGTGAAACCGGCGATGTCGTAGAGATCCTTCACGGCGATGGTCTCGCCGGAGAGCGCATCCGTCGCGTCGGGGTCGGCGGCCACGAGCGGGGCGCCCACCAGGCGCCACACGGTGGGGTTGATCGCTGCCGGTGGCGCGGCCACCTGGGCCGCCTCCACTTGCCAGGCGCCCGCCTCAGACAGCGACCAGAGCTGGGTGACCAGGCCGGCGCCGCCGGCATCCGGGGTGTTGACCGACACGATCAGGGCGTGCGCCGGGTCGATCACGCGCACGTGCAGCTCCCGGATGCCCCTGGCCACGGTGCCGGCACGGGCGCCGCGGAAGCCGCTGATCGCGTCGTGGCCCACCAGCAGGCCGGCGGCGTCGCCGCGCAGGGTGTGCTCGCCGGGGGCGAAGAATGCGTCGAGCGCGGCGAGGTCGTTCGCGGCCAGGGCGTTCTCGTAGCCGGCGAACGCGGCGAGCAGGCCGTCGGGCAGCTCCCCGGTCACGCTGGTCGGGGTGACCGGCTCAGGCATCACCGACTCAGGCATCACCGGCTCAGGCATCGAAGTCCGCCACCCGGATGCGGGCGTGCACGCCGGCGACGAGGTCGACGACCTGCGAGATGTTGAAGTCGGTCGCGGCGCTGAGGTAGGCGTAGGCGAGAGTGCGGTCCATGCCGTACCGCGCGGCGAGCAGGTCGATGGCGGCGCGCACACATTTGCGCACGGCCTCGTCGAGGTCGACGTCCATTCCCGTGGGCACCAGGAACTCGGTCGTCTCGGCGAGCGGTCCGACCAGTTCGCCGAACGCCGCGACCGCGTCGGCCTGGGTCACCACGTCGAAGCGGATGGTCACCCGCAGCGACGCTTCCATGGCCGTGAGCGCCACCTCGCCGTCGCCCTGGGCGAAGTGCGGGTCGCCCACGTAGGCCAGCGCGCCGTCCACCTGCACGGGCAGGTACAGCGCCGAGCCCACCGTGAGCAGATTGATGTCGATGTTGCCGCCGTGCGCGCCGGGAGGAACCGAGTGCGGGCGCTGATCGCCGGCCACGGCCACGCCCATGATCCCCAGGAACGGCCGGAGCGGGAAGTGCACGCTCCGTGCCCCACCCGGCACGAGCGGAAGGGTGCCGACCTGGCCGGCCTCGGTGTCCTCGAGGGCGGCGAACACGCTCACGTTGCCCTCACCGAGCGGGTACTCCCCCGGCAGGGCGCCACGGCCGTGCCGGTTGGAGATCACACCGTACGGCACCCGCGGGGTGGCCTCGAGCACCGTCATCTTGAGCAGGTCGCCCGGCTTCGCGCCGCGCACGTGGATCGGTCCGGTGACCAGGTGCGGCCCGTCCACGGCGGGGTCGCGGCCGGAGCCGGAAGCGGAGTCGGAGGCGGCCAGCAGTACGGCGTCGTCGAGCACGGCGGACCGCTCGACGCCGTGCCCGGCGAAGAAGGCCACCGGGTCGCTGCCCTGGTCGTCGAGCACGCCCTCGTGGCTGATCGTGTCGATGGTGACCTCGGTGCCGGCGTCGATGACGAGCGCGGGCGCATCCGTGGCGCAGGGCAGCCGGCCCCAGAGCACGGTGTCTGGCGTGGCGGGCAGGTAGTACGCGGCGCGGATGGGCCCGGTGCCGGGCTGCAGGACGTCGAATGGCAGGATGTCGAATGGCATGGATGCGCCTTGTCGGATCGAGGGGCGTGAACCGGAAGAGTCGCGGGCCGGGCGGCCGGCGCATCCCCGTTGGTCGAGAGTAGCGCCAGTTTTGCGCCCGGCCCGACCAGCCGCTACCGTGACAATTCCCGAGCCGATAGGACCGCCGTGCCCTCCACTCCCGTCATCCACCGCCTGCGTAGCAAGCCGGACCACCTGCACCTGGGCCTGATGCTGGCGCTCACCTTCTCCACCGGTGTGGCGGATGCGGTGGGTTACCTCGGCCTGGACAAGGTCTTCACCGGCAATATGACCGGCAACGTCGTCATCCTGGGCATGGCCATCGCCGGTGCCGACGACCTGCCCGTGGTGGGCCCGCTCATCGCCCTGTTCACCTTCATGGTGGGTGCCGCGATCGGCGGCCGGGTGCTGCGCCACGTGAAGGTCGGCTGGACCACGGAGGCCACGGCGCTGTTCGGCGCGGTCGGCGTGATCATGGCCATCCTGTCGGTCATCCTCTTCGCCGTCGGCGGCAAGCCGCCGGCGCCGTTCGACCTGTTCGTCACCGGTTTCCTGGCCGCGGTGATGGGCCTGCAGGCCGCCGTGGCCCGCCACATCGCGGTGAAGGACGTCACCACCGTCGTCGTCACCTCCACGATCACGGGCTTCGCCGCGGACTCCCGCTTCGGCGGCGCCAAGAACCAGCCCTGGTTCCGCCGGCTGGCCGCCATCGTGCTGATCCTCGCCGGCGCCGGCGTGGGTGCCCTGCTGCTCATGGTGCACATCGGCTGGGGCATCGCCCTCACCGCCGTGATCACCCTCACCGTGACCGCCATCGGCCACGCTGCCGGCCGCCCGCACCACGCCCCCGTGGCCTCGGTCTAGTTCCCGAGACCTCGCGCCGGCGCGGCGGAAGCGGTGACACGCAAATGAGGAGATAGTGAGTTTATGAAGACGTTTTCGGCAATTGCGTCCTAGAAAACTCACTATCTCCTTCTAACGGTTCGAGCGGTCCCGCGCTCGGCGCTCAGCCGAAGGGCATCACGGCCATCGCGGCCGTCATGACCGACATGCTCAGCAGGTTGCCGCGCTCCGGCCGGCTGCGCTGGCCCACCAGCACCATGGCGGCGGCGGCGAGCACGAATAACGCCCCGGCGACACACACCACGGCGACGAAGATCGACCCCGAGTGCGGATGCGTCATGCCCGTTCCCGCGCCCGGCGCCGAGCCCCGGCCGGCCATGGTGGCACAGAGGGCGATCTGCCCGGCCACCACCACCAGCCCGAGCTGGTGCACAACGTGCAGGTGCCGGCGGCCGGCAGCGGAACCGTCGAGGGCCGGCTCCGCCCCCGACTCCGCCCCCGACTCCGCCGCCGCCCGGCCCTGCCGCCACCGCGAGACTCCGGCGGCCACCATTGCCCAGCCGAGCAAGATCGCCGTCCAGCCGAGCGGCGCCAGGCCGACCAGCCCGAAGGCCAGGTCGGCCATGGCCGCGGCCATGAGCACCGTGCCGCCCACGGCCGTGACCGACCGGGTGCGCCGGCTGCCGAGCACGCAGCACAGGCTCGACGCCGCCGCCACGATCATGATCAGGTGCAGCGCTGAGATCACAGTGTGCTCCTCCGGGTGCTCGGTTACTCGTGGGCGGTGTGGCCTGCGCAGGCACAGTCGCCCGCAGCAGCGGCTGCCGGTGCCTCCGCCGGAGCCGCCGGAGCCCCGTGCGCCGCGTGCAGCTCGGGCTCGCCGCCGTGCGAGCAGTGCGACACGGGCTCGTTCGCCGGAACGTTGAGGGTGGGGTTCGCCCCGAAGAAGCCGTAGGGCTTGAGGGTGAACTTGGCGTAGTCCACCGGCATCACCGGCCAGTCCTCCACCCGCGGGAAGTGGGTGGGACCGAAGGTGTGCCAGAGCACGATGTCCTCACCGTCGATCGGCGCGTCATCGGCGATGTACTTCGTGATGCCGTCGCCGCCCGGGTTCTGGTGCACGAAGTCGCCGGCCGCGTACTGCTCGGCCGGGTCGTACTGGGTCACGAAGAGGTGCTTGGTGGCGAACTCGGCCCGCTTGGCGATCGACGACTGCGGGTCGGCCATCAGGGTCGGGTTGGCTTCCGGCAGCAGGGCGTAGCCGGTGGGCCGGCCCATCCGGTTGGTCTTCTCGGTGTTCACGATGTGCCACGACCTGGCGACGGATGCGTCGGCAAGCCGCCCGGAGCCGGCCTCGCCAGTGAGCCGGGTGCTCTTCATGGTGAACGCGTTGCCGTGTTCATTGCCCGGGCCCATCGGCAGGCGAACGGCCTCGATCTCGTCGACGGCGTTGGCCGTGCCGTCCACCATCATGTCCAGCCGCGCGCTGAAGAGGTGCTGGTGGTACGGAGCGCCGAGCCCCGGAGCGACCTCGCTGGCATACGGGTAGTCTGCCCCCGCCTCCAGCGTGGCGCCAGGGGCGGCGACTCCCGGGTACGCCGAGGTGAACAGCACCCCGGTGAGCTTGGCCTCGCACTCGATGGTGCCGTCCAGCGACAGGTACCAGTAGAAGCCGTAGTCGTAGTTGCCCACGGTGGTGAAGAAGCTGATCACCAGGCGGCGCTGCCGGCGCACCTCGTGCGCGCCGGTGAACAGGTCGCTGTGCTTCCAGAGCGTTCCCACGTCTTCCTCGTGCATGCAGATGCCATTGGGGATGGTGAACGGGTTGCCGAGCTCGTCGGCGAGAACGGCGTCAAAGTACTTGATCTCGCCCACGCAGTCGCAGCCGAGCGCGAGCGAGTTGGTGTACCGGCCGAAGAGGTACTCGCCGGTGTCGAAGTAGTTCTGCCAGAACCGCACCGGCGACGGGTCGCCGTACGGCACCAGCATCTCGTTGATCGAGGCCCGGTAGATGATCGGGCGTTCCTCGCCGGCATCCGTGAAGGAGAGCTGGCGCAGCACCAGGCCCTCGCGGGTGTCGAAGCCCACCTGGAACTTCCAGTTCGCCCAGGTGACCCACTCGCCGTCGACGGCGAAGCTCGGGCCTTCAGGCTGGCTGATCACGATGGGTGTGAGGGTGGTGAGCGGTTCGCCCTGCACGGCCGGGTCGTTGAAGTTGCCGCCCTCGGCCGGGATGGCCAGGGTTGCCGCGTCGATCAGCCGGGTGATGGTGCCCGCCGCGGTGTCCACGTACGCGCACAGCCCGTCGACCGGGTGCGCCCAGGGGTGGTCTGTCGGGTAGTCCTGGCGGAACGCGAGCACCCGCACGATGCGGCGGCCGATCTCCTCCGGCAGGTCGTAGTAGCCGGCCGACAGCGGCACGACGACGACCTCGTCGATGCTGGTGCCGCGCTCGGCCAGCGCCGCGACCCAGCGCGGGTCGGCGTTGACGATGCCGGCGATGGCCTCGAACTCGGTGTCGAGGATCGGCAGTTGCCCGGCCGAGCCGTCCAGCACGCGGGTGCTCTCGATGACACCACTGCCTTGGGCACCACCGCCGAGCGACACCACGTTGTCGGTGGAGCGCCCGGTTGCCATGTCGAGCAGCATCACCCGCGCCTTCCGGTCGGGCAGCGGCCCGGTGCCGGCCTGCCAGGCGAGCACCTCGCGCTTGTGCGGTTCGGCCAGGCCCACATAGGCGAACCGGGTGGTGTCGGTGAAACCGTCCGCGGCGATGACGATGTCGCGGATGGCGGTGAATTCGGCCGTGGTGAGGCTGCCGAGCGGATGCGGCGTGGCCGAGCCCGTGGTGTGGAGGGAAACGTCGGTGAGAGTCATGCTGGGTCCTGTCAGGTGAGGTCGGTCAAAGGTGAGAGAGGCAGCTCAGGCGCCGATGGCATCCGTGATCTGGTCGTAGACGGCCGGGTTGTGGCGCTTCAGCCAGAGCGCCTGCAGCAGGCCACCGAGCGGGAAGAGCACGATCAGGCCGAGGAGCACGGCGGTGAGCACCCCGAAGGAGGGCTCGCCGGCGGCGTTGACGTCGCCGATCAGGAACGGGAAGTTCAGGGCGATCAGCACGGCAGACACGATGAGGCCGATGAAGCCGAGGGTCGGGGCGATGACGGTGTTCCAGAGGCGGCGGTCCTGCCTGGTGCGGGCGAAGTAGACCACCACGGCGATGCTCGTCACGGCCATCAGCAGCGCCACCGAGAGCGTGGCGACCCCGGAGAACCAGGTGAAGACCTGCAGGACCGGGTCAAGGCCGAGCAGGGCGAAGAGCACGATCAGCAGACCGGCCGTGATGGTCTGCACGACCGAGGAGACGTGCGGGGCGGAGTGCTTGGGGTGCACGGAGGAGAGCACATCCGGCAGCACCTTGGCGGTGGACATCGAGTGCTGGTAGCGCGTGATGACGTTGTGGAAGGACAGCACGCAGGCCAGCATGCTCGTGATCAGCAGCACGTTCATGACGAGCTCGCCGACCGAACCGAGGTAGGCAAGCGTGGTGATCAGGATCATCGCGCCGGGGTCCTGGGCCGCCTGGGCGACCACGCCGTCCGGGCCCCAGGCCATCACGAGCGCCCAGGAGGCGAGGGTGTAGAACACGCCGATACCGATCACGGCCACGTAGGTGGCCCGCGGGATGGTGCGGGCCGGGTCCTTGGCCTCGTCGCGGAAGATGGCGGTGGATTCGAAGCCGATGAAGGCCGCGATGGCGAACATCAGACCCACCGACGGCGAGCCGCTGAGCACGTTGTTCGGTTCGAACGGGGCCAGCGAGAGGCCGTCGGCGCCGCCGGCGAGAACCACGGCCACCACGAGCACGAGCACGATGCCGACCTCGCCGATGAGCAGCACGCCGAGCACCTTGGAGCTCAGGTCGATGTGGCGGTAGCCCAGCACGCCCACGAGGGCCACGACGGCCAGGGAGTAGAGGTACCAGGGCAGGTCGGGGCCGCCCAGCCCGGTCACCGTGACCGAGAGGATGTAGCCGACGTAGCCGTGCACCGATACCTGGATGGTCGTGTATGTGAGCAGCGCCAGGAACGCGGTGGCCAGGCCGGCGGGCTTGCCGAGGCCGTAGTTGACGAAGGTGAAGAAGGCGCCGGGCTTGGGCACGTGCCGGGTCATCGCGGCCAGGCCCACGGCGAAGAACAGGAGGATTATCGCGGCGATCGCGAACATGGCCGGGAAGCCGACGCCATTGCCGAGCAGGATCCCCAGCGGCGCTGCGCCGCCGATGACGGTGAGCGGTGCCGCGGCGGCAACCACCATCAGCACGATGGCGGTGACGCCCAGCGAGCCGGTGAGGGCCCGCGGCGGAGCGGTTCCGGCGGTGGTTTCTAACGTTTCGGTCATGTCGACTCCAGACTGGGTGGATGCGGGTGTGCCCAGCCTGCCCATGGCCTGTTGCCGCCTCGTCACCCGCAGGTAAAAGGCAGCCAGGGCGCGAATGAGACCCCGCCTGCGGGTTGTCTCATTTGGGCGACACACCCCCGAAACACCGGCGTCGCCGGGTGGCAATCGTGACTGGCTAACGTGGGCAGCCAGCAGAGCAGAAGGCGACGGTGAGGCATGAGCGCCACGGAGATGTCCGCCCTGGAGCGGGCGATCGGGAACCCCCAACCGGTGGCCGGGATCGAGTCCCGCTCCCCCGTCGACGGGCTCGACCGGCGCAGCGTCGGTTTTGTGGACGTGTTGTCCCAGTCGGTGTCCGCGGTGGCTCCGTCGGCCGCCGCGACCACGATGCCGTTGCTCGTGGCCACGGTCGCCGGCGGTGCCACGGTCTGGGCGCTGGGCGCGGCCATGCTCCTGGCCCTGCTCGTGGCCACCACGGTGAACCAGTTCACCCGCCGCATCGCCGCGACCGGATCGCTGTACACCTACGTGGCCCACGGCCTGGGCACCACGGCCTCCTTCGTCACCGGAACGGCGCTGCTGGTGGGCTACGGGTTCGTGGCCATGTTCGCGCTCGGCGGCGCCGGCTACTATCTGGCGATCCTGGCATCGCGTCTCTGGCCGGCACTCTCCGGGAGCCTGCTGGTGCCGGTGCTGCTGATCCTGGTGATGGCCGCCGCCTGCCTGTACCTGCTGGCCCGGGGCATCCGGGTGTCGACCAGGGCAACGCTGCTGGTGGAGTGCGTCTCGGTGGTCATCATCCTCGCGCTCGTCGTGACGCTGCTGGTGGTGCAGGGCCCCACCCTGGACTGGTCGGTGCTGGACATGTCTGCGGTGCGCCCCTCCGACTTCGCCGTGGGCGCCGCGCTCGCCCTCACGGCCTTCGTCGGGTTCGAGAGCTCGGCGACCCTCGGCGTCGAGGCCCGGCGGCCGTACGCCACGATCCCCCGCGCCGTGACCTGGACCGTGATCGGCTCCGGCGGCCTGTACCTGCTGGCCGCGTTCAGCCAGCTGGTCGGCTTCGCCTCGCTGGGCGGCAGCATCACGGCCAGCCCGTCGCCGGTCAACGACCTCGCCGCCGCGTACGGCATCGACGGGCTCGGCCTGCTGCTCGACGTGAGCATCGCCGCCTCCTTCCTGGCCTGCGCGATAGCGTCGATCACGGCGCTCGTGCGGGTGCTCTTCTCGATGGGCAGGGAGGGCCTGCTGCCCAGCGCGTTCGGCCGCAGCCACCGCCGCCTCCGCACCCCGTTCGTCGCCATCGTCGTGACGGTTCCGGTGCTCACGATCGGGTTGATCGGCACAATCCTCATCACCGGCAGCGTCTGGCAGGCGATGGAGATCTTCATCGTCGGTGCGGCCGGCGGTTACATCGCGGCCTACGTGCTGGCCTGTGTTGCGGCCCCGGTCTTCCTCTGGCGGATCGGCGAGCTGACCTTCTGGCCGCTGGTGCGGGCCGGAGTCGCCGCCGTGCTGCTGACCGCCGTGCTCGTGGTGTACCTCGCAGTCGAGAGCACCTCGACGCGGTTCGCCGGCGTGTGGGTGTTCCTCGCCGTTATGCTCGTCGGCACCGTGTTCGCCGCCGTGCGCCATCGCCGACGGCCCTGGCTGCGCGACGCCGTCGGCGTCTACGACGTGACGGTGACGGCGGATGTGCTCGGCGCCGCTCCCGCCGGCGACCGAGCGGCTCCGTGAGCGCCGAGGCCGGCGACCTGCGGGCCCGCCAGCCCAAGGCCATCCACAGCGCCCTGACCGTGCTCGAGGAGGTGGCCAAGTGCGGCGCCGGGGTGACAGCGCGGCAGGTGTCCGACAATCTCGGACTGCCCCGCGCCACCACCTACCGGCTGCTCAACCTGCTGGTGCAGGACGAATACCTGGTGCGGATGCCGGACCTGCGCGGTTTCGCGCTCGGCCGCAAGGTGGTGGAGCTGGCCCAGTTGGTGGCGCCCGCCCGGCCGCCGGAGGCTGTGCGGCTGCTCGTGACCGAGCTGCGGGAACGCATCCGCGGCGGGGTGCACCTCGTGCGCTACGACAGGGACGGGCTGCACGTGATCGACCCCGATCCTGACTTCCCGCCGACCGTCACCGCGGCGGGCAGCCGGCCGCTGCACGAATCGGCGATGGGACGCCTGCTGCTGGCCGAGCGGAGTTCCCCGGAGGTGACCGAGGTGCCGCAGCTGGGGTTCGCCCGCCAGTTCGATGCCGTGAGCCCCGGCTCCGGCTGCCTCGCGGTGCCGATCAGGGACCGGGACGGCACCCTCGTGGCCGCCCTGTGCCTGGCGGCGCCGCGGGCCCGGATCGAGCAGCCCGGCGAGCATCTGCTCCTGCTGCAGCAAGCCGCCCTCACCCTGGCCCCACTCCTCGCCTAGCGAATTCGGTCGGGCTCAGGCGTCGCAGGTGTCCAGCACCGCTGTCATGGCGGCACGGTCCTCCGGGGTGACACCGAGGTCGTAGGCCACGAAGACCGGCACCAGTTTGTCGATGTACCAGCACTGCAGGCCGGTGTCCTCCGGCAGGTCGTCCCAGGCCACGCGCTGGCCCAGGTCGTGCCGGTCGGAGACGTCCGGGTAGAAGCCGGGCAGCCAGTCGCTCGGCAGCGAGTCGGACTTCGACGAATTCTCGGTGCCCTTCACCGCCAGCAGGTTGACCGGGTCGTTGGCCAGGGCCTCGCGCTTCTCCGCCGGCCAGGCCTCGCCCCCGGTGGCGTACACGGCCTTCAGCGGCAGCAGATGGTCGATCTGCACGTCGGCCGAGGTCTCCTGGCCGCGCACGAAGTCGATGGTCTCGCCCGTGTACGGGTCGGTGAGGATGCCCGTGTACACCCGGCAGGTCGCCGGGTCGATGTCGGTGCCGGTGAGGTCGCGGGTGAGGATGTCGTTGCGGGTGTCGCAGCCGTTCTGGTCGAAATCAAAGCTCCAGGCCTCGCCGAACAACGACTCCCGGTTGCCTGAGTAGCTGCCGTCGTCGGTGTAGACCGCGTCCGGCAGCGCGGCCAGCAGCGCCAGGGCCTCTGCGCTGGTGAGCGTGGACGCCGGGACCGGAATCGGCGCTGTGCTGGTCTGCCCCGTTGCGGGGGCGGTGGGCGCGGCGGTGTCGGTAAAGGTGTCGGTGGAGAAATAGCCGACTCCGGCGATGACGGCTCCGACCACGATCAGGATCAGCAGACGGCGGTTTCTCACGTGCCATCTTCCCACGCGTGGTGGCAGGATCGGCGCAGGCGTGTGAGGCTTAACCGGTGCCCCAGATCGATGAATCCACCCGCGTTCGAGAGGCGATCTCCCTCGATCGCCCCTGGGTGACCGTGGTCTGGGACGACCCGGTGAACCTGATGTCCTACGTCGCCTACGTGTTCCGCAGCTACTTCGGCGTCACCGCGGCCGAGGCCGAGCGCCTCATGCTGCAGGTGCACAACAACGGCCGCGCCATCGTGGCCACGGGCGACCGCGAGTCGATGGAACGGCACGTCGAAGCCATGCACGGCTACGGGCTCTGGGCCACGCTGGACAAGGCCGAAGAGTGAGCGCCGAAGAGTGAGCGCCGACGAGTGATGGAATTCCGCCGCGAAGACACCGGCACGGTCTCGGCGATGTTCGAACCCATCGAGGTGGACCTGCTGCGCAACGTCACCTCGCAACTGCTGCAGCTGCTCGGCGCGGTCGACATCGACGACGACGCCATGCTCGCCCAGCCGGCGGTGCGCCGGCTGCTGCCGGACGCCTACCCGGACGACCCTGAGGCCGCGGCCGAGTTCCGCCGCTTCACGGCCGACGGGCTGCTCGAGCGCAAGCTCGCCAACGCCGCCACCGTGCTTGCCGCGCTCGGCGACGACGAGCAGAGCACCGGCCAGACGGATGCTTCGGTGCACGACCCGCTGCCGGTGCCGATAGTGCTCGACGAGCAGCAGGTGCAGTCCTGGCTGCGCACCCTCACCGACCTGCGGCTCGTGGTGGCCGACCGCCTGCAGATCGACCCGCACGGCACCCCGCACCTCGACGACGAGGAGTCGTATGTGGTGAACGACATCTACAACTGGCTGGGCATGGTGCAGGAGTCGCTCGTCTATGCCATCGACGCGTAGCCATCGACGCGTAGCGATCGACGCGTAGCTGAGCGGTCAGGCCGCCGGCTGTTCTCCGCTCGGCACCTCTTGCAGGGTCGCATAGGCCCGCGCCGGTCCCGCTTCGGCGACGAGGGACGCGCTCAGCGCCCGCAGCCGTTCACGCGGCTCTCCGCTCAACTCGAGCAGCGCGACCGCGGCCTGCCGCAGCGCATCCGCGGTCGCCGTGTTGGGGTCGAGGGACAGGCCGAAGCCGGACTCGTCGAGCGCGGCGGCACCGGCGAACTGGTCGGTCGAGAACGGCAGCACCAGGAGCGGCACCCCGGCCGTCATGGCCTCGGTGACGGAGTTGTTGCCGCCGTGGGTCACGGCCAGGGCCGCGTGCGCCAGGATCGCCACCTGGGGCAGGAAGGACCGCACCAGCCAGGAATCCGGGATCGGCCCGAGCTCGGCCGCGTCGGTGGATCCGACGGCGATCGCGACGCGCACGTCGAGACCGCGCAGCGCCTCCGCCACCCGGGCGAGAACGTCGCCGCGCACCGACAGGAAGCTGCCGAAGCTCACGTAGACGATCGGGCGGTCGTCGGCCTCGGCGAGCCACCGGCTCACGTCCGGGTCGTCGGCCTCGGTGCGCACGGCCGAACCGAGGAAAGCGTGCTCAGGCAACAGCGCGGTGCGGGCCGGGTCGTGCAGCTCGGCCGGGTAGTTGAGCAGCAGCACGTCGCCGGTTTCGGTGAACGCGTCGCCGCTGGGCGGAGCGGTCGGGTCCAGCTGTAACAGGGCGTCGTTCCACTGCAGGGTGAAGTCGTCGCGCACCCGTTCGCAGAGCAGGCGCAGCTGCACCAGCTCGAGCGGATCCGGCGTGAACGCGGCGGGCCACGCAGCCGGGTAGCCATAGACCTCATCGCCGACGGGCAGGGCGGTCGGATGCCCGAGAACGACGTCGGCGTGCTGCACCCCGGCGCTGATCAGGGCCAGGCGGGCGCTGAAGGCGAGATGGTCGACGATCACCTGGTCAGGCTGGACCTCGTCCACGATGCGCTGCACCTCGCGGGCAACAACAACGGGGTTCCAGAGCAGGTCGCTGCTGCGCGCCTCGGCCTGGAACCTGAGGGTTTCCACGAGGCCCACCCTGGTGGCGTCGAAGAAGCCGCGCAGCGCGTCGTCCTCTCCGGTGGGCTGGTCTTCGGCGCGGATGGTGCCGGGGTTCGACCCGCGGCCGAGCTGCAGGTTCACCCGTTCGAAGCCGAACTCCGCGACGATGCCGGCCGTGGCCGGTCCGCTGGCCACGACCACACGCTCGCCCCTCGCTCGCCAAGCGGTGCCGAGGGTGGCGAGCGGGAACAGGTGGGAGGCGTAGTCCGGACTGATGATCAGCAGGGTCATGAGGCGCTCAAAGCCCAGTCGAGGGCGTCCTGCGCCTCGGCGACCGACCTGTAGACACCGGCGAGGGTGTCCGCCATGGCCTGGATCGCGAAGGTGCCGGCGACCATGTCGGCGGCGCGCTGGGCGAACTCCTCGCCGAACGGGCCCGCGGCCAGGTCGAGGGCGTCGGAGATGCCGCCGGCGAGGGTGCGGGCATCCGCCGTGTTCACCAGGAACCCGGTGGTGCCGTCCTCGACATAGGTGGCCGGCCCGCCGGCGTCGGGGGCGACGACGGTGAGGCCGGTGGCCATGGCCTCGAGCAGGGCGATGCCGAATTCTTCCTTCATGCTCGCGCAGACGTACACGCCGTTCGGCCCGGCCAGGCCGGGCCGGCCGTGGCGGGCGGCGGCCAGCCAGCGGGCGACGGAGTCGTTGGCGCGGTGTCCGGCCAGCAGCAGGCCGTGCTCGGCGGCGGTCTGCAGCGGCACCGCGGTGCCGATCAGATCGAGCTGGCCGCGTTCGTCGACGGACGGGGAGACCAGGTCTCCCCCGATCACCAGCAGGTTGCAGCGTTCTCGCAGGGCGGCATCGTCGGCCCAGGCGTGCACGAGCGTGGCCATGCCCTTCACCCGGTGCAGGCGGCCCACCGTCACCGCGAGCGGCAGGTGGCGCCGCGAGGCCGGCAGAGTCTGCAGCAGGGCGTCGAGGTCGGCGAAGTCGGCGGGGTCCGCCCGCAGAGCGGCCTCGACGGAGCGTTCGATCACGGTGAGGTCGATGCCCTCAGCCACGACGGAGTGGCGTTCGGGGTGCGCGGTGATGTCGATTCCGACGAGGTCGCGCATGTCCCGTTCGAGTTCGGGGCGGGGGAAGAGCACTGTGTGCGCGGCGTCGGCGGCCATCCGCTGCACGAGCCGGGCCCGGAACCAGAAGTGCTCCACCTCGTCGACGGCACCGAAGTTGGCGCGGGTGAGCGACCCGGCGGCGTCCATGGCGTTGATGACGCTGTGCGGGTCGGGCGCGACGGTGAAGACCACGGGGATCTCGAGTTCGCGGGCCACCGACGACGCCGCGAGGGTGCCGACGTCGGCCATGCGCAGGTGCAGCACATCCACGGTGCCGGCCGCGCGCAGGATGCGACGGATGCCGCGCTGCACGGCCACTCGCCGCGGCCAGGATTCCGCGGACGAGATCGGGGCGCCCAGGAACGGTACCGTCGCGAAGGCGTGGCCGGAGAGGGTGGAACTGACCTCGGGGAGGCAGGCCAGCGCGTCGGCGGGGCCGCCGCGCGACAGGGTGAGCACCCGGTCGACGGCCGGCTCGAACCCGAGCGCATCGGCGTCGTCCGCCGCCACCAGGGCGTCGCCCAGGCGCACCAGCAGGGTGGCGATGCCGCCGTTGTCACCGGAGCCGACCTGGCTGAGTTCCCGGTCGATGTCGGCGTGCAGGAACAGCTGGGCCACGGTCTGGCCCTGGCTCCAGGGCGCGCGCGGGTAGGCGGGAACCGTGAGGTCGAGCAGGGCCAGTCTGGCCACGTCGGCCAGGTCGTCGTCGCCACGGGCCAGGGTCGTCACCAGTGCGATGGCGGCGTCGGTCGCCTGGCGGTCGCCCAGGGCGGCGACGGCGGCAGCGCGCGCGTCGAGGTGTTCGGCAAGGTCGGCCGCGATGCGTGTCAGCATCCGCTGCGGGATGCGACCGGCGATGAGGCCGATGGTCTCCACCAGGCGGGCGCGGGCGGGCGGGTCCACGACACCGAGCATCGCGCCCTCCGCGGCCAGCACCACGTGCTCCGGAGCCGACGCCGCCCACTGCTCGAGGGTGCGCTGGGCGATCATGCCGGAGAAGCCGCCGGCCACGACCATGCGCAGCAGTCCGGCGATGGCGTCGAATCGCGGCAGCCTGGTGCCGAAGGCCCAGGCGGCGTGCTCGCGGAGGAACGCCGAGTCGTGCTCGAGAAGCGCGACGAGCACATCGTCGGCGGATTCGTCGAACACCTGGGCCAGGGCGTGCACGGCCGCGATGGCGGTGAGCTGGTCGGTGGGGTCGAGCGCGGCCTGGGCGAGCAGGCGCACGGCGCGATTGCCGCCGTCCCGGCTGGCGGCGATGGTCAGGTCGTCCGCGCCGCGGATACCGGCCAGGATGCTGTCAGCCTGTCGGATCGAATCCAGCGTCGTATGCGTCCCCACGATGTCTCCCTCTCGGCGGATGCGTCCGCCACTCGTCAGTGCTACCGGTGCCACACAAGTACTACCGGTGCCACACGCACTACTACCGGTGCCACACGCACCGCGTGCTACACGCACTGCCAGTACTTCGGAGCGGTCCACGAAGTGGTTTGCCCCGGAGCGACATTCTGCCACGTCGCACGGGGCTGCCCCCGGCCGCACCCATTTGGTCAGGTCATTGGCAGGTTGGGCGAAGCTCGGCGCGGCTTCGGCTAGAAGACCAGCCCCGCGGACGCCGTCAGTCCGCCGTCGGCGGCAAGAGTGGTGCCGGTCACATAGGAAGCGGCCGGCGAGAGCAGGAAGGCGATCACCTGCGCGATCTCGGCCGGCTCGGCCAGCCGGCAGAGCGGGATGCGGCGGGAGAAGTCGCGTCCGAAGGTCTGGTCGGCCGGGTTCTCGTCGCCGGCATCTGCCCGCACCAGGCCGGCCGCCACGTTGTTCACCCTGATGCCCCTGGCCGCGTAGGTGAGGGCTGACGAACGCACCAGGTCGATCATCGCGATCTTCGACGCGTGATAGGCCCAGTTGCCCGGGTCCGCGAGCAGCCCGGCCACCGAGGCAGTGGCGACGATGCTGCGCTGGCCGTCGAGCGACAGCCCGTTGGCGGCGGCCTGGATGCCGAGCGCGATGCTGTTGAGGTTGCGGGCGAGCAGTCGTTCGCCTTCGGCGACCGTGCCCGACGCGCGCAGCGACCGCGACCCGCCGATGTCGGCGTGCAGTACCGCGGAATCAAGCCGGCCGAAGGTGTCGAGGGCCTGCGTCACGGCTAGGTTCGAGTCGGATTCGGTTCCCATGTCGCCCATCAGCACGAGATGCCGGTCGCCCAGGGGGGCGGTCTCCTGCACGTCGACGCCCGCGACGGCGTAGCCGTCGGCGAGGAGCCTGGAGACGACGGCCCGGCCGATGATCGAACCGGCTCCGGTGACGAGCGCCACCGGGGTCTGGGGGTCGTCCTCCGCAGAATCGATCGGCTCGGTGTTCAGCTGGGTGTCCACCAGTGTGGGCAGATCAGCCCGAGTCTCCACTTTGAGTGACATTTGTACCTCCAACGGGCCACGAGGTCATCCCACGCGTCCTACTGAAATGCTACGCTCGCCCGGCCGAGATTGGAAAAAGACGCCTCAATCGACCGGAGTCTCCCAGCAGCACCGTCAGTGGCTGAACCCCGGATGGTGGTCTTCCACCGGCATCGGCCCCTCCAGCCTGTCCAGGTAGACGGTCTCCTCCGCGATCGCGGTCAGCAGCCGTGAGGCAAGATCCATGCTCAGGCCGTTCCGCACCACGATGCGCTGCACGATGCGGTCGGAGAGGTTGTCCGGCATCGGGTACGCCGGCACGAGCCAGCCACGCGCGCGCAACCGGTCGGACAGGTGGAAGAGGTTCCAGTTCTCCGTGTGGCCCTCCGCGAGCCGCCAGGCGAACACCGGGATGTCGGAGCCGTCGCTGACGAGCTCGAACGCGCCGTGCTCGGCGATGCCCTGGGCCAGGAACCTGGCGACATCCTGCGAGGCCTGTTGCACGAGCCGGTAGCCCTCGAAGCCGAGCCTGAGGAACAGGTAATACTGCAACAGCACCTGGGCGCCCGGCCGGGAGAAGTTGAGGGCCAGCGTCGGCATGTCGCCGCCGAGGTAGCTCACGGTGAAGACCATGTCGTCAGGCAGCAGGTCCCGGCTGCGCCACACCACCCAACCCAGGCCGGGATACACCAGCCCGTACTTGTGCGCGGAGGTGTTGATCGAATGCACCCTGGGCAGCCTGAAGTCCCAGACCACCTCGGGCTGGAGGAACGGCGCGACCATGCCGCCGGAGGCCGCGTCGACGTGGATCGGCACGTCGAGTCCGGTGGCGGCCTGGATGGCGTCCAGCGCCGCGGAGATCGTCGCGACCGGTTCGTAGATGCCCGTGTAGGTCACTCCCATGATGGCCACGACGCCGATGGTGTTCTCGTCGACGTAGTCGGCCAGGTCGTGCCCGTCCAGGCAGGGATGCTCGTCGGTGACCGGGACCATCCGCGCCTCGACGTCCCAGTAGTTGCAGAACTTCTCCCAGCACACCTGCACGGCGCTGCTCATCACCAGGTTGGGCTTCTCGGTGGAGAGCCCCTTCGCGCGGCGGTCGTGCTGCCAGCGGCGTTTGAGCGCCAGCGCGCCGAGCATGCAGGCCTCGGACGACCCGATGGTGGAGGTGCCGATGGTGGCGCGCGGCTCCGGAGCATGCCACAGGTCGGCGACGATGTGCCAGCAGTAGTCCTCGATGGCGGCCGTCTGCGGATACTCGTCCTTGTCGATCATGTTCTTGTCGAAGGCCTCTGCGTACAGCCGGCGGGCGTGGTCGTCCATCCAGGTGCCCACGAAGGTGGCGAGGTTCAGCCGGGAGATGCCGTCGAGCTTGATCTCGTCGTGAATGATCTGATAGGCCGTCTCCGGCCCCAGCATTTTCTCGCCGAGCGTGTACCGCGGGGCGAGGGTGGCCTCCCCCGGGCGGGCGAAAAGCGGGTTGACTTCGAGGAATTCCGGGTTCGTCGACATGGAACACCAGAGTGCCCCCGCAACGCCCTGCGGTCTACCCCGCCGCGGCCGCGGGCTCGATCGGCGCGCTCTCCGCTGGCGCCTGTCGGACGAGTGACGTACACTCCGATTGTCGAACATTTGTTCGAGATTATTCGTTCGAAAGGCGGCCCATGCCCCAGATCATCGATACCGCGGTGCAGGTCGCACTCTCCGCCGACGGAGACCCGCTGGCGTTCGTCTGGGACCGTTTCGAACACACCATCATCGGCCAGCCGCAAGCCGTCTTCACCCGCACCCGCTGGTGGGAGAACGACGGCACCCCCACCCGCATCGACACCGAACTGTGGCGGGTGGATGCCTCCAGGGGCGACGACGAGCAGCACCGGTACGACCTGCGCCACGATGCCGACGGCACCTGGGTGCTCTCGCTCGATTGGGGGTGAGCGGGGCCCATGACCTTCCCGCACCTGCACGTCGCCAGCGCATACTCCACCCACTACGGCGTGACCCTGCCGGAGGCCCTCGCCGCCCAGGCGGCAGCCGACGGCGCGACCTTCCTGGCCGTCACCGACCGTGACGGCCTGTACGGGGCCGTGAAGCACGTTCGGGCCTGTGTGGCCGAGGGGCTTCAGCCCGGGCTCGGCGCCGACCTCGCCGTGCACGACGACGACCTGGTGCCGCTCGGCCGGGTGGTGGTGCTGGCGCACGGCGGTAACAGGGGGCGAGGTTATGCCGCCCTCTGCCGGGCCGTCTCCAGCGCTCACAAGACCGCCGCCCACGAGACCGCCGCCCAGGTACCCGGCCACCCGCCGAGCATCTCCCGCAGCCGCCTGGCGCAGCTCGCCGGACTGAACTCCCTGACCGTCCTGCTCGGCCCGGCCTCCGACGTCGGCATCGCCATCGAGCGCCGGGACACCCCGCAGGCCAGGGCGAACCTGACCGCCTGGCTGCGGCTGATGCCGCCGCAGTCGGTGGCGCTCGAGATCGTCTGCCACCTCGCCGAGCCCGGAACACCGGGCAGCGTCGCCCCGGCCACCCGCATGCTCGCGCTGGCCGAGCACGCCCGGTTGCCGGCCGTGCTCAGCAACGCCGTACGGTACGGGGCCCCCGGCGAAGCCGTCACGGCCGACCTCGCCGACGCCTCCAGGCACCTCACCCCGCTCGCCCAGCTCGAGCAGCTGACCCTGCAGGTGAACGGCCAGGCCTGGCTGAAGCCCGCGGCCGCCATGCGGCAGGTGGCGCGCATGGTCGTCGACGCCGGGCAGCACAGCGACGGCGCGCTGGCCCGCCTGCTGCGCGACACCGACGAGCTGGCCCAACGGTGCGCCCTCGACCCCGTCGCCGACATCGGGCTCGGCCGCCCGCGGATGCCGGAGGCGAGCGTGATCGGGGTCACCGGCGACCCGCTCACCGAGCTCTGGGGGCGCGCCCGCCACGGCATCGACGAGCGCTACTCCGCCCTGGGCCGGCCGGCGCTGGTGGCCGCGCACGACCGGCTCGGCCATGAGATGGCGACGGTCGAGAAGCTCGGCTTCGCCTCCTACTTCCTCACCGTCGCCACCGTGGCCGACATCGTGCGCGGGATGGGCATCCGCATCCAGGCGCGCGGCTCCGGTGTCGGCTCCGTGCTCAACTACGCCCTGCACACCTCGTCGGTGGAACCGATCTCCAATGGCCTGCTCTGGGAGAGGTTCCTCTCCCCCGAACGGCAGACCCTGCCCGATATCGACCTGGACGTCGAATCCGCCCGGCGGCATGACATCTACCGCGCGGTCTTCACGGCCTTCGGCGGCGACAGGGTCTCGCTCATGTCGATGACCAACGCCTACCGGGGCCGAGGGGCCGTGCGGGACGCCGGCCTTGCCCTGGGGCTGCCGGAGACCCAGGTGGCCACGATCGCCAAGCAGATGTGGCGCTTCAACGCGAGGGACTTCCGTGCCGCCCTCGACGAGAAGCCCGAGCTGGCCGAGCTCGCCGCCGAGGTGCGCCAGTCCGCCCGGCTCGAGCTGCTCGTCGACCTCACTGCGCGCCTGGACCGGCTGCCCCGGCACATCTCGGTGCACCCCTGCGGCGTCATCCTCTCCGATGCCTCCCTGCTGGACCGCACACCCGTGCAGGCCTCGGGGATGGGCCTGCCGATGTCGCAGTTCGACAAGCACGACATGGACCCGATGGGCCTGATCAAGCTCGACATCCTCGGCGTGCGGATGCAGTCGGCCATGGCACACGCCCTCGAGGAGCACCACCGGCTCACCGGCGAGCACATCGACCTCGACAGGGTCCCGCTCGACGACGAGGAGACGTTCGAGCTGATCAGGTCCACCCGCACCCTGGGGATCTTCCAACTCGAATCCCCCGGCCAGATGGAACTGGTGGGCAAGCTGCAGCCCGAGGTGTTCAACGACCTCACCGTGGAGATCTCGCTGTTTCGGCCGGGGCCGATGCAGAACGACATGCCGCTCACCTACCTGCGCGCCCGGCACGGCGAGGCCGCGCCCGACTACATCCACCCCCGGTTCGAGTCGATCCTGCGCGAGACGAAGGGCGTGGTCATCTTCCACGAGCAGGTGATGCGCCTGTTCGACGAGCTCACCGGCTGCGGCCTCGGCCACGCCGACGTGCTGCGCCGGCACCTGGGCCGGCCGGAACAGCTTCCCGTCATCGAGGCGTACGTGCGGGAGAACGCCCTGGCCCGCGGGTTCGACACCGGCACGATCGACCGGATCTGGACCGTGCTGGCCGGCTTCGGCAGCTTCGGCTTCGCCAAGGCCCACGGTGCGGCGTTCGCGCTGCCCACCTACCAGTCCGCCTGGCTGAAGACCCACCATCCGGCCGCGTTCCTGGCCGGGCTGCTCACCCACGATCCCGGCATGTGGCCCAAGGACCTGCTCGTGGCCGAGGCCAGGGTGCTCGGTGTGCCGGTGCTGGGCCTCGACGTGCAACGCAGCGCCCTGGACTACAGGGTCGAAGCCGTCGGCGAGAGCGGCCAGGGCATCCGGATGCCGTTGCCGGAGCTGACCGGCTCCAGCGACGCCGAGCGGGCCCGGATCGTGCGGCACCAGCCGTTCAGCTCGCTGCAGGATTTCCGCGACCGGGTGCATCCGCGCCGGCGCACCTTCGAGGCGCTGGCCAGGGTGGGGGCGCTGGACAGTTTCATCGGGTACGACCGCGCGCGCCGGCACGAGCTCCTCGCGCACATCCAGTCGCTGCGCGGCACCGCTGTCACGATCGCCGACGACCAGCTGGCCTTCGAGGTCCCGCTTCCGGTGCTCGATCACTCCGGCGCGCGCTTCTCCGCGGTCACCTCGCTGCAGTTGCGTGGCCGCACGCAGTCCGACCTCGAGCTTCTCGACACCGGCCTGGCCGTGTCCGGCCATCGGATGCGCAAGTTCTACCCGCTCTTCGCCGAACTCGGGGTCACCCCGGCGTCGGCATTGGCCACCCTGCCCGGCGGCACCGAGGTGCTGCTGGCGGGCGTGCGCCGCGCCACGAACACCCCGCCGATGCGGGGCGGGCGCCGGGTGGTGTTCGTCAGCCTCGACGACGGCACCGGGCCGGTGGCCAACGTGGTGTTCTTCCACGACGCGCAGGAGCGGATCGGCGGCGGGGTCTTCCAGACCGACCTGATGCTCGTGCGCGGCCGCACCCGGCGCTCGGGGGCCCGCGGGGTGTCGGTCACCGGCGAGGGCCTCTGGGACCTGGTGACGGTGGCCAAGGAGCGCGCCAAGGAGAAGGCCGCACTGGTCAAGGCGGCCAAGGCGGCCGGCGTGCCGGCGGCGGAACCGCAGGGGCTCCGCCCGGCCGGCACCGGCACCGCGACGTTCGATCTCTGGTCGACCAGGAGCGCCTAATTCGACCAGGAGCGCCTAGTCCCCGCCGCCCTTCGCCGGGCCCTGCGCGGGCGTCCCCGCCATCGCGACCCCGCCGTACTTCTGGTTCGCCACCGACATCACGTCGGGCCACATCCTGTGCCTGGCCGTGGCGGCGGGCCCGCTGTCGAACTTCAGTGCCCGCTGATTGGCGTCTCCGGTCACGCTCACGACGCCCACAACGGTGGCGACCTCGCTGCTCGCCCCGCTCATCCAGGTGTCCTTGGCGCCGTCGGTCGTTCCGGTCTTGCCGATCATCGGCACCCGGGGCTTGGTGGCGTTGTACGACTGCGTCGCGGTGCCCTTGCTGAGCACCTGGCTGAGGGCCGACACCATCTGTTGCGCGGCCTGCGGCCGCACGGACTCCGAACACCGCGACTGCGGAATCGGCACCTCGGCACCGGTGGAGTCGACCATCCGGTCAATCACGACCGGACTGCAGGTGACACCGTTGTTGGCGATGCCGGCGAACGCGATGGCCATGCTCAACGGGGCCACCTCGTTGGTGCCGATCACCGAAGCCGCACTCTCACTCAGGGGTTCGCCGTCGGCCCTGTGCATACCGAAGGCCTCTGCCATCTTGCGGATCCCGCACAGGTCCAGCCGCTTGGCCATGCCGATGAAGCCGGTGTTGATCGACCCGATGGTGGACTCAAGCGCGCTGTAGTTACCGCCGGACTCGTTCGAGTCGTTCTTGGGGCTCCACCCCTCCGAGTCGTAGTTCTGCGGGCCGAGGCAGCTGTCCTGGAAAGTGCCCCATCGGGACTTCGGCGCGGAGTCGACCCGCTCGCCCAGGGAGTGGCCGGTGTTCAGCCATTCGGCGAGGGTGAAGATCTTGTAGGTCGAGCCGGGCTGGAAGCCGCGGGAGCCGCCGTCGGCGAAGTCGGTGTTGTAGTTCACGCTGGTCCAGTTGTTCCCGGTGGCCTGCACCTCCGGATCCTGGCTGTAGTCCTTGTTCTGCGCCATCGCCAGCACCCGGCCGCTGCCCACCTCCACACTCGACACCACGGCTCCGACGTCCCAACCCGCTCGACTCTTGGGCACGTTCTTGTCCAGGGTGGTCACGGCGGCGTGCTGCAGGTCGAGGTCCAGCGTGGTGTACACGCTGTAGCCGCCGGTGCGCAGGTTCTTCAGCCTGGTGTCCTCGTCCGGCCCGAAGATCGGGTCGTTGCTGAGAACGTGCACGACGTAATCGCAGAAGAACGCGTCGGCCAGCGCGGTCTGGCATCCGGTGCTGGGCTCGTGGATCGACGGCTCGATCGGCGTCGCAACGGCCTCGTCGTGTTCCGCCCTGGTGATCTTCTTGTACGTGAGCATCTCGCCGAGGATGTAGTCGCGGCGCTCCTTGTTGTCGCGGTAGCCGTTCGCCGCGCCGTTGGTCTCGCTCTCCGGCCGGTCGAGGCGGAACTTGTCCGGATTGTTCACGATGGCCGTGAGGCTGGCCGCCTGCGCCACGGTGAGGTCGGCCGCCGACGTGCCGTAGTAGTAGTCGGCCGCGGCCTCGATCCCGTAGACCCGGCCGCCGAAACCGGTGATGTTGAGGTACTGGCGCAGGATGTCGTTCTTGGAGTATTTCTTCTCCACCCCGATCGCCAGCCGCATCTCCTTGAGCTTGCGGGTCACCGAGGTCTGGGTGGCATCGTCGTAGCAACCCGCGATCTCGGCATCGGTGGGCAGGGACTCGCACTTCTGCACCAACACGTTCTTCACGTATTGCTGCGTGATCGACGATCCGCCCTGCACGCTGCCCTTCAGCGCCGTTGTCAGCGCTCCGCGCATGGTGCCCTGGATGTCGATGCCGCCGTGTTCGTAGAAGCGTGGGTCTTCGCCGGCGACCGCGGCATCCTTGACGTTCTGGCCGATCTCGTCCCAGCCCACCTCAACCCGATTCTGCTGGTACAGCGTCGCCAGGAGCACCGGTGTGCCGTCTGAGCGGGTGGCGTAGATGTTGCTGCGCTGGGCGAGCGGTTCGATGGCCAGGTAGTCGGGCAGGTTCGCGAACACCCCGATGGTGTTCGTGGCGGTGACGCTGGTGAGCGCCAGCACCGGGGTCAGGCTCACCGTCACCAGCAGCCCGGCTATGGCGCTGGTCGCGATCAGGCCGAGCAGGCCGCCGAGCACACCCCCGACCGAGCGCGATGGTGTGACTCCGGTTCCGTTCATGCCGTTCGTGCCGTTGCTCGCCATCGTCACACTCAAATCCCGCGGTGGACAGTGCCGCTAGGGGCTTGCCGAAGCCTCTGAACGGGGGCAACATGCCCGCCTCCCGGCCGGCCAGAGTGCCGGCTTGTTAGAGTGACGTGTCACGTTCTCAGGAGGAAAGATGGCCGGTCCGGTTATGCCCAATGTGCCCACCAGGCGCAACGTCAAGGTGCTCACCGATGCGATCGCGTCCCTGGAGTCGGGCACCGACGTCAGCGCGATGTTCCTGACCAAGCGGTACGGAGCCTTCACGATCGAGGGCGCCGCCTTCATCTCCGCCTCCGTGAAGACCCTCACGGTGGGCGGACGCTCGATCGAACAGAATCTCAAGCCGCACAAGTCGCTGCAGGCGCTGCAGGTGGATATGGCGCCCAGCGAATCCGCCGCTCCCGCGCACGGCGTCGCGCCGCTCGTGCAGCACGGCGACCTGGTCTCCGCCCGGTTCGTCGACCCGGCCTACGGGCCGTTCACCGTCACCGGCGTGAGTGTCGCGTCCACGGTCAGCGATGTGGTGCTCGTCGGCGGCTGGTTCGTGAGCCAGGGTGGAACCACGGCTCCCCGTGTTGTGAGCATCGAGGTGCTCGCCGAGAACGGCACCCACGAGTACCCGTTGCCGCCGCGGATCGCCAGCTGGGGAGACGACGCAGAGGGCGCGACCGAGTACTGACCCGGCCGCTCAACCTCATGGTCGGCTACCTGGTCGTGAGCGTGAGCTTCGGTGCCGCCGGCGGGGCGGTCGCAGCAACCTGAACCCCCACGCGCACGGTCTGCCCGGCCGCAACGGGACCAGCCCAGCCCGCGCCGGTGCAGGTCACCGAAGTCTTGGCCTTGACGGTGCAGGTCATCCCCCAGGAGTTCACGATGCTGGTGGCCTTGGTGTCCGGCCAGGTGACGGTCCAGCCGGCGACCCCGGTGGTGCCGGTGACAACAATCTCGGCGACATAGCCGTCGCCCCAGGAATTCTGCAGCAGCCAGGTGGCCGTGACGCCGGTACCGACAACGGGCTTCGGCGTGGAGGTGGCGGTGGGCGTTGGCGTGGCCGTCGGCTTGGGCGTGGCGGTCGGCTTGGGCGTCGCGGTGGCCGTCGGCTTGGGCGTGGCTGTCGGCGTCGGCGTCGGCGTCGGCGTCGGCGTCACGGTGACGGGCGGCACGGTTCCGGCCAGGAGCGGTCTGATCGCGGCGAGCTTCGCCGCCTGCGGGGTCACCCAGTCGTCGGCGACGATGCCGCCGGTGTCGCCGCTGTTGGGGTTGAACGACCAGTACGCGAAGCTCGTCTTATTGGCGCCGAGGTAGCCGACGAGTGTGGACATCCACTGTTTGTCCGAGGTCGTCTCCAGCTTGCTGCCGAACTCCCCCACCAGCACCGGCGCGATGCCGCGTTTACTGATGTAGCCCCAGTTCGCGTCCCACACCGCTGTGAGGTTGGCCGGGTAGTTCGCCGCGCTGAACCACTTCTGCGCGTAGACCGACGCCGGGTAGTCGTGCGGTGAGTACACCACGCGGTTGGGCACACTGAGGGTGACGGGCTTGGCCGCGACGCCGCTGAGTCCGCCGCCCCACCAGGTGGACGTGCCGTTCGACTGGTTCTCGATTCCCTCCACCAGGATCAGGAGCTTCGGGTTGACCGACAGTACGGCGTTGCCGCCGCGGGTGGCTGCGGCCTGCCAGTCGGTGGCGGCGTTGCCGCAGCCCCAGCACGCCGAGCCGTGCGGCTCGTTGTGCAGATCGACGCCGATCACGGTCGGGTCGTTCTTGTACCGGGTGGCCAGCGCCTTCCAGTCGGCGATCCAGCGCGCTTCGCTGTACTGCGCCGTGTACCAGAGTTCTGACTGGGCGGCGGAGTCGGGACGATGGCGGTCGAGGATCACGTTGAGCCCGGCCGCGGCGGCCTTCTGGATGATGACGTCGAGCAGCTGTTGCGGGGTCTTGTTGGCGAGGCCGGGGTTGACCGAGTAGTTGATCGAGGTCGTCGCCCCTGCGGCCAGGCACTCGTTGGAGAACGGCACCCTCAGGGTGGTGAACCCCATCGACCGGATCTGAGCCAGTCCGGCTTCGAGCGAGATGGTCCAGAGACCGTGCGGGGCACAGTTCGACGTCTCCATGCCGAACCAGGACACTCCCTTGATCACATAGGGGGTGCCGGAGGCCGTGACGATGCTGCCGCCGGAGGTGTGCAGCCAGCCGGATGCCACCGGAGCCGTCGCCGCCGCCGCCGGAGCCGCTCCCGCGCCACCGAGCAGTACTGCCGCCAGCGCCAGCGCCAGGAATCCGCGCCGTGCGCGTGACGCGAAGTGCGCGCTCATCTGTCCCCCAGGAGATCTCCTCGCCACGAACTGGCGACCTTGCTCAGATTAGGGGCTGTGCGACCCACTCGCCTGCTCCTCGTTCGATTCTTAACCTGATGGAAACTCTGCACGTGCCGGAAACGACGAACGACCCGGCAGCCAGGCTGCCGGGTCGTTCGTGGTGCAGGTGCGGGTCGGTTACGCGACGACTCCGGTGGCTGCGGTCTTCTTGGGCCACGCCGGAGCGAGGGTCAGGATCGCGAAGCCGAAGAGGCCGGACAGCAGGCCCATGCCCATGGCGAAGGCCGAGACGCCGAACGACACGACGGAGGTGAAGAGCGAGGTGCGCAGGAAGGAGGCGTTCATGACGGTCGCGCGCAGCGGGTCATCCTGCTCGAGCTCGGCGTAGGTCTTGTTCTCGGCCATGGTGAGGGCGTGGTGGTTGATGATGGTCGCCTGCGCGTACGCGGAGAACGGACCGACAACGGGGGCGCCGGCGAGGAATTCAGCGTCCTCGGAGACGGTGATCTTCTCGGCAGCGAGCTGCGAGCTGACGATGCCCCAGACGACTCCGCCGCCCACGATCATGACGACGGCGCCGAGAACTCCGGCCCAACCGACCAGCTTGACGAGCTTGATTTTGGTGGCGCTCAGGGTAGCGGCCGGGACGGTTGCTGTTGACACGATGATGTTGCCTTTCGTTGTGATTCTGAAGATAATCACAGTCTGGCAGCATCCGGTTTTCCCAGTCAGGGTACAAAGTCCCTGGCTTCAAATTCGTAACACTTAAAGTGCTGATCAAGCCAAAATCGGCCTCGCAAATTTCTATGCAAAAGGCCGATATCAGGGTTGACGAGCTAGAAGACCGTGAGCCCCCGCGACTCGAACTGGGCGCGCACGCGGGCCAGCAGGTCGTTCTCCGGCGGGTGCACGCCGTGCAGGGGGTAGGGGATGCTCAGGCGATCCCACTTGTCTTCGCCCATCTGGTGGAAGGGGAGCACCTCGACGCGCTGCACATTGGGCCAGCTCTTCACGATGTCCACGACGGCTTCGACGTTGTCGACGGCGTCGGTGAGGCCGGGAACGAGCACGAAGCGCACCCAGACCGGGATGTTGCGCTCGGCGAGCCTGTCGCCGAAAGCGATGGTCGGCGCGAGTTCGCGGCCGGTGACGGTCTTGTAGGTGTCGGGGAGGCCCGACTTCACGTCGAGCAGAACCAGGTCGACGTTGTCGAGGAGTTCGTCGGAGGCGCTCTTGCCGAGGTAACCGGAGGTGTCCAGGGTGGTGTGCACGCCGAGGGCGTGTGCTTCCTTGAACATCCGCTTCACGAAGGCGGGCTGCATGAGCGGTTCGCCGCCGGAGATGGTGAGGCCACCGTTGGTGGCCTTGAAGACGCCCAGGTAGCGGGTCATCCGGGCGACGAGTTCGTCGATCGGGGTGACCAGGCCGTCGCGCATCTTCCAGGTGTCCGGGTTGTGGCAGTACTGGCAGCGCAGCAGGCAGCCGGAGAGGAACAGGGTCATGCGGGTGCCGGGGCCGTCAACGGCCGTCACGAGCTCCCAGGAGTGAACGCTGGCGACGGTGCCCTCGCGGATCGCCTTCATCTCCAGGGTGTGCAGCTCGGCCTTGCGGTCGGCGTCGTTCAGAGCACTGATGTCGTCGGAGACGGGCGCCGACAGGTCGACGTGTTCTCCGGACAGTTCGACAACAGGACAGGCAACGCTAGGGAAGCCGAGGTTGATTGCAGTCATGGTCTCGTCCTACCTAGCGTTGCCGGTCATTTGTTATGGGATTTCTTTAGTGCGAGTGGAACGTGCGGCTGATGACATCCATCTGCTGCTCGCGGGTGAGGCGGACGAAGTTCACGGCGTAGCCGGAAACGCGGATCGTCAACTGCGGGTAGTTCTCCGGGTGCAGCATCGCGTCTTCGAGAGTCTCTTTGTTGAGCACGTTGACGTTCAGGTGGTAACCGGTGGCCGACGTGAACGCGTCGAGCAGGCCGACCAGGCTGGTGATCTGCTCGTCCTTGGTGTGACCGAGGCCACTGGGGACAACCGTGTTCGTCAGCGAGATGCCGTCCTGCGCTTCACTGTACGGGAGCTTGGCGACACTGAGTGCCGACGCGAGCATGCCGTGCGTGTCGCGGCCGTTCATCGGGTTTGCGCCCGGTGCGAACGGCTCACCCTTGCGGCGACCATCGGGCGTGTTGCCGGTGGCCTTGCCGTAGACCACGTTGGACGTGATCGTCAGGATCGACTGGGTGTGGATGGCGTCGCGGTAGGTCGGGTGCTTGCGGATCATCGTCATGAAGCGTTCCATGACGTCGACTGCAATGACGTCGACGCGGTCGTCGTCGTTACCGAAGGTGGGGAATTCGCCTTCGACGGTGTAGTCGACAACCAGGCCGGTCTCGTCGCGGACCGGACGGACCGTGGCGTACTTGATAGCGGACAGCGAGTCGGCAACCACGCTCAGGCCGGCGATGCCGCAGGCCAGGGTGCGGATGATTTCCTTGTCGTGCAGTGCCATTTCGAGGCGCTCGTACGCGTACTTGTCGTGCATGTAGTGGATGCAGTTCAGCGCGGTGACGTAGGTCTCTGCAAGCCACTCGAGGGTCTCGAGGTAGGCCGGGAAGACGGTGTCGTAGTCGAGGATCTCATCGGTGTTCGGCGCGGTGGCCGGAGCGATCTGCTTGCCGGACACCTCGTCCTTGCCGCCGTTGATCGAGTACAGCAGCGCCTTGACGGCGTTGACGCGGGCTCCGAAGAACTGCATCTGCTTGCCGACGCGCATCGGGGACACGCAACATGCGATCGCGGCGTCGTCACCCATCTCGTTGCGGATCAGTTCGTCGGACTCGTACTGGATGGCCGACGTGTCGATCGAGACCTGGGCGCAGAAGCGCTTGAAGCCCTCGGGCAGCTTGTCGCTCCACAGCACGGTCAGGTTCGGCTCGGGTGCGGGGCCCACGTTGTAGAGGGTCTGCAGGAAGCGGAACGCGGTCTTAGTGACGAGCGGGCGACCGTCTTCACCGATGCCGGCGAGCGACTCGGTGACCCAGGTGGGGTCGCCGGCGAAGATCTCGTCGTACTCCGGGGTACGGAGGAAACGGACGATGCGCAGCTTGATGACGAGGTCGTCGATGAGCTCCTGGGCGCCCTCTTCGGTCAGAACGCCCGAGGCGAGATCGCGCTCGATGTAGGCGTCGAGGAAGGCTGCGTTACGGCCGAACGACATGGCCGCACCGTTCTGCTCCTTGACCGCACCGAGGTACGCGAAGTACAGCCACTGAACGGCTTCCTTGGCGGTGGTGGCGGGCTTGGTGATGTCCGAGCCGTAGCTGGCGGCCATCTGAGCGAGTTCCTTGAGGGCCCGGATCTGCTCCGAGTTTTCCTCGCGGGCACGGATGATGTCCTCGGTCGAGGGCTCCATGTCCAGCTCTGCACGGTCGTTCTTCTTGCCGGCGACGAGGGCGTCGATGCCGTAGAGGGCAACGCGACGGTAGTCACCGATGATGCGGCCGCGGCCGTATGCATCCGGAAGACCGGTGATCAGGTGGCTGCTGCGCGCACGGCGCACGCCGGGAGGGTAGACGTCGAAGACCGCGGTGTTGTGGGTCTTGCGGTAGTCGGTGAAGATCTTCTCCAGCTCGGGCGAGACCGGGTAGCCGTAGGTCTCGAGCGAGGTGGCGACCATGCGCCAGCCGCCGAAAGGCATGATCGCGCGCTTGAGCGGCGCGTCGGTCTGGAGGCCGACGATGACCTCGTTGTCCTTGTCGATGTATCCGGGCTTGTGCGCGGTGATGGACGACGGGGTCGTCGCGTCGATGTCGTAGACGCCCTTTTCGCGCTCAACCGGGAACATCGCGGACAGCTTTGCCCAGATGCCGGTGGTGCGCTCGGTGGCGCCGGCGAGGAAGCTGGCGTCGCCGAGGTACGGCGTGTAGTTGCGCTGGATGAAGTCGCGCAGGTTGATCGAGTCCTGCCACGGGCCGCTGACGAATTCGGCCGGGCCGGTTTCTGCGAGACCGCGCTGGTCGCTTCTGATGCCATCTGTGACGGTCATATGGTGTGCTCTCCTTGTAGGATCGAGGCTTTCCCGCTGACTGGGTGTTTATCCCACCAGTCGGGCCACGAGAGCAGGACCACGAGGTACCAGCTAATGCCACGGTGCCGGTGGTTCGCCCTCTGTTTTGAACACTACCCTTCGTGTGAGCCCGCGAACCGGGACCTAAGTCCCGTTTCCACCCCAGTCGGGGGCTCTCTGTGGCAACTCTTATATTGACGTCACCGAGCGCAATTCGAACTCTCGCACCGGCCGGGCCACGGTGGCCGCGCAGGTGCTCAGCAATGGCTGGGAGAGGGTTTCGGCGAGGGTCGCCGTGACGGCCCGACCGGCATGCGTGAAGGTGACGGTGTGCACTCCCCCGGCCTCGGTCCACGACCGGAAGTCGAAGGCGTCGATGCGGTCGTCGCCTCGGTCGGCCGCGACGAAGGCCGCCGCTGCCTGCACCGCATTCGGCAGGGCGCTGCGGCCGCGGAACCAGCGCGGCTCGATACGGCCGCGCAGGTAAGCCTCGACCAGGCCGGGGGCATCCGCGGCACCCACCCTGCCGTAGTACAGCCCGTGCGGAAAGAGGATCAGAGTGGCCGCGAACCTGTCGCCGCCCAGGTGCGAACACTCCCAGGTGGCGTCGCCATAGGCCTGCGCGAGGGCCGTGACCACCGGGCGGCCTTTGACCGCACAGCACTGGTCGTGGCGGGCGTGGGTGCACACGCAGATGAGCGGCTCGGGGTTGGGCTCGCCCGTGGCCCCGTCGAGCGGGACCCGCAGGAGGTCGCCGGGGTCTGACACCGATCCCCAGCGCACGGACTCGCGCCCCACCCGGCAGTCAACGGCCGCCCAGCGCCATGCGGTCTGGGCACGGCGCTGCTGAGCGTTGCGCCCGGTGCGGCGGATGGCGAGGGGACGGATGCCTGCTCCCTCGATGCGGTCGACCAGGGCACGGGCGAGTGCGGGGGGAAGCGGCGACTGCAGGAACGCGTGAGTGCCCCAGGCTCCGTCGATCTCGACGAGGAACCAGCGTTCGCCGTAGCCGGCCGTGCCGGCGAGCGGGTCGTCGCGTTCGAGCGACCGATCGCTGCACGGCAGCCAGCCGGGGATGGGCCCATCGAACGCAGCCCCGTCGACCGCAGCCCCGTCGACCGCAGCCCCGTCGACCGCAGTCCCCTCGCTCACCGCACGACCAGGACGCCCTCGCGCACGAGGCGCCGGGCGACCACGAGCGACGAGGCCGTATCCAGGCCGTCCAGACCGCCGGCCTGCACTGTGCCTCCCGCCAGCACCTGCGTCAGAGCGTCGGTGGCCTCGGCGGGCAGGGTGAGGGACTTGCCCGGCAGCAGGAGCGACACCTCACGGTCGCGGGGGCCGGGCCGCAGGCGGGCGTCGAGCCCGTGCCGCAGGCTCACGGTGGTCGCCTCGTGCAGTGCGGTGGCCGCCTCCGTCGTCGCCAGCGGGGCGATCGGTTCGGGGCGGGAGGAGTCCCGCACCCTGAGTGCGAGCCGCCGGGCCACGGCGTCGGCCCGCTCGGGCTCGGCGGTGACGAACCGCGTGAGTCCCTTCACGACCTCGGCCACGAGGGTGCGAGCTGCGGCCGCATCCGTGAGGTCGACACCCAGGGGAAGCGCGGCGCGGAGAGTCTCGTCGTTCGCGGCGGCGATGATGGCCTCGCGCAGCACATCGTGGCGGGTGAGGGCGGCAACGCCGATGGTGAGGTGGATCGAGGTGCCGCCGAGGGCGGTGGCCGAGTGGATCCAGCCCCTGGGCAGGTAGAGCACGTCATTCGGGCGGAACACCTCGTCGAGGAACGGGACGCCCTGCGCCTGGTGGTCAACGGCCTCGCGATGATCGGTCCAGGGCTGGTCGCGCAGCGGGCGGGGGTACACCGATGGATGGATGCGCCACCGCTTCTCCCCCAGGATCTGGATCACGAAGACATCGTGCACGTCGTAGTGCGGGTCGAAACCGCGCTCAGAGGCCGGCGTGACGTACGCGTTCACCTGGACGGGGTGTCCGAGGTCGGCCACCAGCCGGCGGGTGAATTCGGCCACGGCCGGCCAGGTGCGGTGCAGGCCCTGCAGCACGAGGGTGGCGCCGCCGGTGAACTCGTCGAGCACCTTGTCTGCGCTCACCTGGTCGGCGATCTCGGCGCCCAACCCGCCCGGCGCCGTATACCGAGCGGGGTCGAGCACGGTGCCCGCCCTGGCCATGCGCACGAAGGGCGTGCGCAACCCCCGCCGGGTGACCAGCTCGTCGACCGCATCCGCGCTGAAGAGGTCGCCGAACCCGCCCGGAAGGCTCGCCGCCCGGGTGAACAGCGGGAGCCGGTCCCAGTGCTCAGCGCCGAAGCGTTCTGGCGAGAGCGAGTCGGGCGGCCCTGGCAGCAGGCGCGCGAGCGCGGGACGATCGCTCGGCCCGCGCTCCCCGCTACTCATCAGGCGGATCCGTCGGCGCCGCCGTCGTGCCCCTCCGGGTTGGCCCCGCCGTCTGCGGTGCCCTCCTCTGCAGTGCTCTCGTCAGCGGAGCCGTCCGCGCCGCCGTCGTGGCCGGCTGGATTCGCCCCGCCGTCCGCGGGGCCTTCGCCGGAGCCGCGTGCGCCCTGGCCCCCTGCGGATGTGGTGATGTCGTCGTCGTTGATGCCCACTTCATACCTCCGTAGCCGTTACAGGCGTCGGCTGGCGCCCACTGGCGATAGTACGTCGGCCGGGCGGCGCTGTCAGGTAGCAAACAGGATTCGTCCGGCTAAGGAACTTCGAAGAATCCAGCGCGATTGTTGAATCAGACGCCCCAGTCGCCTGACCGAGATGAGAAGAGCCATGACCGTTCGCCAGCCCAGCACCGCCACGGGCGCCACTCGCGCCCGTGCACCCCGCGGTGCCGCGGCGCCCGTGGTGCGCGCCAGGCGCATCCGCACCCGGCGCCGCCTGCGGGCAGCCGACATCCTCGCCACGCTGCTCTGGACCTCGGCCGCGATTGCCGTGGCGCTCTACCTCTCCTACGGCGGGCTGAGCTACGTGACGGATGTCGCATCCGCCGTGAGTGCGCTGGGAATCGTGACCGGCCTGGTCGGCACCGACCTCATCCTGGTGATGCTCGTGCTCGCCGCCCGCATCCCGTTCATCGACCGCACGGTGGGCCAGGACGTGGCGATGGCGCAGCACCGGCGCCTGGGCAAGCCGGCGCTGTACCTGATCCTCGCGCACGGGGTCCTGCTCACCGCCGGGTATGCGCTCAGCGACGGATCGAACGTGTTCGCCGAGACGATCTCACTGTTCAACACCCCGGACATGGCGTCCGCGTACCTGGGCGTGGGGCTGCTGGTCGCTGTCGTCGTGTCCTCCCTCGTCGCGGTGCGCCGCCGCTTCCCCTACGAGGTCTGGCACGCCATCCACCTGCTCAGCTACGCAGCCGTGCTCGTGGCGCTGCCCCACCAGCTCAGCGCCGGCGGAGTGCTCGCTGACGGCACCGTGCAGCGCGTCTACTGGCTGGCACTCTATGTGCTCGCCTTCGGCTCGATCGGCTGGTTCAGGTTCGTTGTGCCGGTCATCCGTTCCTACCGGCACGCAATCACGGTGTCCGGCATCGAGGCCATCGCCCCCGGTGTGGTGTCGATCCACCTGGCCGGTCGGCACCTCGACAGGTTGCAGACGGCGGGCGGCCAGTACGCGATCTGGCGCTTCTGGACGGGTGGCACCTGGTGGCACGCGCATCCGATCTCGTTTTCAGCGGTGCCCACCGCCACGAGCGCCCGCATCACCGTTCGCGACCTCGGCGCCGGCAGCCGCGCCCTCGCCTCGGTGCGGCCGGGCACCCGGGTGTCGATCGAAGGCCCGTACGGGCTGTTCACCGACGCGGCCCGCACCTCGCCGCACCTCGCCGTCGTCGCCGCCGGAATCGGAATCACGCCGATCCGGTCACTACTCGAGCACTCCAGACTCACCCCGGGCGAGGCCACCGTGCTGCTGCGCGGCACCGATGATTCGCAGAGCTACCTGTGGGACGAGGTGGGTGCGCTGTCCCGCACCGCCGGGTCGGCCATCTATGCCATGATCGGCCCGCGGCCGCGCGGGTTGGACACCTGGATGTCGGCGGAGGCGCTCAGCGCCGGGGTCACTATCTCGAGTGTTTTCCCCCGCCTGGCCGACTCCGACCTGTACGTCTGCGGACCACAGGCCTGGACCGACCTGGTGGTGAGAGACGCCAAGGCGGCGGGACTCCCCGACCGTCAGATTCACGTGGAAAGGTTCGACTGGTGAGAAAACGCGCCATCGCCGCAAGCATTCTGTCCTCTGCCGCCGTCCTCGTCGTCGGCTGGCAGCTCGGAGCCCCGGCCGCCATCACGACGTCGGTGCCGAGCGCCTCCTCGTCGGGCGGAACCGTCGCCGGCGGAACCACGCCGTCGACCACCACGCCGTCCACGACCGCGCCCTCCACAAGCGGATCCGCTACGGGATCCGGCACCTCCGCCACCACCCCGACGCCTACCCAGGCGCCGACCACGTCGACGTCGGCCTCCGGCACGTTCGTCGGCACCAGCACCTCGACCCGGTACGGTTCGGTGCAGGTGCAGATCACCGTGCAGTCCGGCACCATCACCGACGTGACGGCACTCAAGCTCACCGATGCCGACGGCAAGTCCGTGCAGATCAGCAACCGGGCCGCTCCGGTGCTGCGGCAGGAGGTCCTCAACGCCCAGTCGGCGCAGGTGTCCACGGTCTCCGGAGCCACCTACACGAGTGACGCCTACCTCACCTCGCTGCAGTCGGCACTGGACCAGGCCGGTCTCTGACCGTGGCCACCCACGTCTTCCCCACAATGGGAACTGTGGCGAGCCTGCGCTTTCGCGGTGAGGTGCCCGATCGCAACCTGCTGCAGGACCTGCACGATCACTTCGAGGAGCTCGAGCAACGCTTCAGCCTGTACCGGGCCGATTCGGAGATCAGTCGGATCAATGACGGCTCTTCCCAGCTCACCCGGGCGAGCGAATCGATGTTGGCCGCTTATGACCTGGCCCTGCGCTGGCGCACCGACACCGGCGGCGCTTTCACACCGCACCGGCCCGACGGTCTCCTCGATCTCTCGGGCGTGGTGAAGGCGCTCGCCATCCACGACGCCGGCGGGATTCTGCGTGAGGCTGGCGTGCGCGACTGGCTCGTGACCGTCGGCGGAGACACGCTGTCAGACGGCACGCTATCGGACGGCACACTGGCCGGCGGAGTTGACGCGGATCGGTGGACTGCCGGGATCGTCGATCCGGCCGACCGCACCGCTCTCCTCTGCGCGGTCCCGTTCGACGACAGGTGGCGGGCGATCGCCACCTCCGGCACCGCCGAGCGCGGTGAGCATGTCTGGCGGCGGCCTGAATCGGGCCACCTGGTTCAGGTGACAGTGCTCGGCCCAGACATCATCACCGCGGATGTGCTGGCAACCGCGATCCTGGCCGGCGGCACCGAGACTCTCGATCTGGCCACAGACACCTGGCCCATCGACGTCCTGTGCGTGGCCGCCGACGGCGGCCTCGCCATGACCCCCAGGCTGCGTGACCACTACCTGGCCCGCGCCTCCTGACTCGCGCCACCCTCGCAGGTCGCGCCCGTCGCGCTGGTCGAGCTTGTTGCGCTGGACGAGCCCACTTCGCTGGTCGAGCTTGTCGAGACCCCGTGACACGCCTGATCAGTCGGCCACCTCGTTGGTCGAGCCCGCCCCGCTGGACGAGCCCGCCCCGCTGGTCGAGCTTGTCGAGACCCCGTGACTCGCTCCTCAGTCGGTGTCGGGTGGTTTTCGGGTGCGTGGGTCGTGTGCCCGGTGCTGGTTGGGTTTCCGCCATTTCCCGCTCGGGTCGAGCCAGGCTGGTGCCTTGACCTCGGGCATGCCGAGCACCATCCGGATCTGCCACCCACCCGTACTGAGGGTGTGGTGGTGATACCAACACAACAACACCCCGTTGGAAACATCGGTGGGCCCGCCGTCTTGCCAGGACGTCACATGGTGGACTTCGGTCCATTGCGGCGGGCAGTCACAGCCCGGGATGACGCAGCCACCATCGCGGGCCGTGATGGCCTTCCGTTGCAGCGCTGTGAAGCAGCGCACTTTGTCGCCGAGGGCGAGGACGGCGCCGTTACCGCCGAAGAAGATCGGCCGGTAACCGCCGTTGTCGATCATCTGGTTGATCGTCTTCATCGAGATCGGCCCCTCCACCCCGTCGATCCACCCGACGCCGGCCTGGGCGAGGAGGTCCGTGGCGCTCACGTGAACCATCACCGTGGGCGGCATGCCGCCCATGGTGGGGGTGCGGGGGTCTTGGGCGACCTGGGTGAGGATCCCGCGGAGGATATCGGCCCGCTTCTCCCCACCGGAGCGCTCATCGATGACCTCACCGGGCACGAGTTCACCGGCCTCGATGCGCTGCTGCTCCTCCGCGGACGGGAATGCGGGGGCGGAGCGGGCGGACTGGAAGGTGTTGAACACGCCCTGCATGATGCCCTTGAGCTCCGGCGTCACCCCGCCGCGCAGAGGGTGGAGGCCGTTGGTGAGTCTGCCGAAGGAGAACGTCGACTTCGCCTCGAGCACGGCTTCGTTCGGCGCGACCCCGTCGGGGTTGATCATGGCCTGCCACCGGAGCGCCATCGTGCGGATCTCTTCCGGACCGTTCGTGAACCCGGCCGAGTCACCGAGGCGAGCCACCGGGCCGGTGCAGGTTGCGTCGGGGTGGGCGGTGTCTGGTCCGTCGCCCGGGCCGGGAGTGCGGCCAAACACCGACCCAGTGGCGCGTTCCACCAGGTCGGCTTCAGCCCGGGCTACCTGGGCCGGATCCGCATCGAAGCGGCCATGCACCGTGTAGTCGGCCAGACCCTTCACGATGGTCTCTGCCGAGTCGATACCGAGCTCGCCCGCCCGCAGTGCCGCAGCGACCACCGGGAACACCGGCTCCAGCACGCTGTCGCCGAGCACCCGCGGGCAGACCTTGTCGCCCAGCGCCACCCGCCGCTTCATCTCCGGCACCGACGCGCCGGTCAACCGGGTGAGCAAATCATTCGCATGGGAGCAGCCCAACCGCCAGGCCAGGGACTCGGTGCCCAGGAACCGCCGCGACCGGTATCCAACCACGCTCGCCGTCGCCACCCGGGCCGCGTCGACGGGCCGGCCGGTGCGCTCCACCATCTGCGTCAAAGCGACGACCTCGGGGTCGCTCAGCCCCTCGACGTCGATCGAGTCCATCACTGCCTGCACCGTGCGGGAGGCCTCGTCCAACACCTTCAACTTCTCGCCGAACGCCCCGGCCAGGGCGCGCTGTACTCCGGGGAGCTCGGACGGTTCCCGCCACTCCGGCCGCTTGTCGCCCGGGGCTCGACGAGCCTCACCGCCAGCGGGCGTGCCAGCCGGCGCAACCCGGGCCGGGCCGGCAAGGCTCGTGTTCCAGTCACACGGCGCATCTGCACCGGAAGACGCAGCGGGAGTGTCTCCCGCTGCTGCTGTGGAACCACCTGCCAGGTCTTCGTCCATACCTTCATTCTCCCACGAATGAGAGGTTTACGCGAGGATATCTCATGTTACCCACAGGGCAATCTCGCGGATCTATCCGGCTTGACCCAGCGGAGGGCGACGCACGTTTAATAGGAAATAGGCCGCAAATTAGGACGTTATGGCCGATTCCGTCCTCATAAACTCACTATCTCCTCATAAAGTCACTATCTCCTCAGAACGTAACTTCGACTAATACCCAGCTGTTCTGAGGCCGGGTCGCCGGGTCTCTACAAGCTCGACCAGCGCGGAGTGCGTTTTTGAGGCCGGGTCGCGGGGTCTCTACAGGCTCGACCAACGCATGGGCGCGTCCTGGAGGCCGTCTCGACCTCGGCGCCAAGAACCCGCTAGAGCTTCTTGCCCGGGTTGAGCAGCGAGTGCGGGTCGAATGCCGCCTTCACCCTCAACTGCAGGTCGCGCAGAACCGGTCCGAGCTCGTCGTCGAGGTGCGCTCGCTTGAGCACTCCGATGCCATGCTCGCCGGAGGCCGACCCATCGAGGGAAATGGCCAGGTGGATGACACGGGCGAATGCCGCGTGGGCCGCGTCGATCTCCGCGGGCACCGCCGGGTCATAGCCGATCACCGGGTGCAGGTTGCCGTCGCCGATGTGGCCGCCCGTGCTGATCGGAACGTCGAGCTCCCGCGAGATCTCGGCGAGGCCGAGCAGCAGGGCGGGCAGCTGTGAGCGCGGCACCGTGATGTCTTCGTTCAGGCAGCCCCCGCGCACAGCTTGCACGGCCGGGTGCAGCAGGCGCCTCGCGCTCATCAGCTGCTCGAGCGACTCAGCGTCATGCGCGATGACCACCTCGCCCGCTCCCCCGGCTCGCAGGGTCTCGGCGTAGGCCTCGACGTCGTCGTGGGCCTGGCCGATCTGGTCAGACTGCACCAGGAGCAGGGCACCCGCTCCGGCGGGCAGTGTCGAGGCTGGATCGAAGGCATTGATCGCGGCGATGCAGGCGCCGTCGAGAAACTCGAGCACGCTTGGCCGGCGAGCTCCGGCGACGATGGCGTTGGCGGCGGCCAGGGCATCCGCTGCGGTGGCGAAAGTGGCCGCGACGCCCGACGGGCTGCCGGGCTTGGGCAGCAGCCCCACGGTGATCTCGGTGATGATGCCCAGGGTTCCTTCCGAGCCCACCAGCAACGCCGTGAGGTTGTATCCGGCAACGCCCTTGATGGTGCGCTGGCCGGTGTGCACGATCGAACCATCGGCCAACACCACGGTGAGCTGGCGCACGAAATTGCCGGTGACGCCATACTTCACGCAGAGCATGCCGCCGGCATTGGTGGCCACGTTTCCACCGATGGTTGAGGCGCGCCACGAACCGGGGTCCGGCGGGTAGAACAGGTCCACGGCCTCGGCCGCTCGCGCCAGGGCGATAGTGCGCACGCCGGCCTGAACGGTGGCGGTCTGGTTCGCGACGTCGACCGAGAGGATCTTCTTGAGCCGCGTCGTGCTCAGCACGATGGCTCCGGCGATAGCGTTTGCGCCGCCGGCCAGTCCGGTGCGAGCTCCCTGCGGCACAATCGGGATGCGGTGGGCGGCCGCGACGGTGACAACGGCGGCCACCTCCTCGGTGCTGGCCGGGAAGACCACGGCCAACGGCTCGCCGCTCACGGTGCCCTCCGACTGGTCACGCCGATTGCCCTCTGTGCGCGGGCCGGTGACGATCTGCGCGCTCGAGAGAACGGCGGCGAGTTCGTCGAGAACAATGGACGCGACGTCGGTCATGGTCATGAATACCTCTGCTGGACATGCGCCTGTTCGGCGCCTCAACGACGCGTGCATCTCGGCTCACCGCGTCCTGGGCCACAATTCTATGCACGCTATTTCTGGGTGACCTGCTATTTGGCCAGGTTGCCAGCGTTCGAGGCGCGGCATCCGTTGCTTTGCATATCTCACGCCCGGCGTTCGCGCTAGGGGCATAGTGCGGGCTTTCGGCAACCGGCGGGCGCCCCGCTCATAAAGCCGCAGACGCCCGCTCACACCCCCAATTCCCGGCGCAAGGTCCAGGCGTTCCGCACGGCGTTTCCGCCCCCGTCGTTGTTGAAGTACACGAACACCTCCCGGCCGTCGGCCCGCCACTCACGGATGCGCTCCGCCCACCAGCGCAGATCGGCATCGGAATAGGACCCGCCGTAGAGGTGCTCGTGGTCGGGGCCGTGCAGCCGCAGGTAGACGAACGGAGCCGTGGCGCGCAGCACGCAGGGCAGCCCGGCGCCACTCATCACGCAGAAGGCAGCCCCGTGGCGCTCGAGCATGGCGAAGACCTCGTCGACGTGCCAGCTGGGGTGCCTGAACTCGACGGCCACCCGGATCCACGGCTGCAGGGATGCCAGGAAGTAGTCCAGGCGAGCATCGTCGCGCTCCTGCCCGGGGGCCAGCTGCACCAGCAGGACGGCGCGCCGGTCGCCGAGTTCGTGCCAGCCCGCACCGATCCGCTCCGCCCAGACCTCCGGCGCATAGAGCTTCCTGGCGTGGGTCAGACCGCGCGGGGCCTTCACCGACATCAGGAAGCCGGGCGGCAGCCGGCGTCGCCACCCCGCGAAGACCGCCGGACGGGGCCACCGGTAGAAACTGGCATTGAGCTCGACGGTGTCGAAGGTGCCCGTGTACCAGCCCAGCCGCTTGGCCGCGGGCAGGCCGGCGGGGTAGAGCACGTTCTCCCAGTGGTCGTAGCTCCACCCCGACGTTCCAATGTGAATCGGCCCGGTCATCGAGCTCCATACTGCACTGCAACTCGGGGTCGGTAGGATTTCAATTCAGACACGAGGGGGCACGCATGACGGGGGACGCAGTGCAGCCGGATCGCGCGCGCGTCAGGCGCGTGCGGCGCGCCCGCGGCACCCGCTCCCGGGCGATCGCCGGCGCGGCTCTGGTTGCCGTGCTCCTGGCCGTGGTGCTCGTCGTCCGCGCCGTTTCCCTGTCGGCCGCCCAGGGCGAATACGACGCGGCGGCCCTGGCCTTCCAGAGTGAGCAGACCGGCGCCGTGCAGATCGTCACGGCGGGCGAGACCGCCCTCGACGACGCCATCGCCACCCTCGAAGCCAGTGACGGCAAGGTGCTCACGGAGCAACCTCGCACCGACCTGGCCGACGCCATCGACGCCGCAACGGGCCGGTTGAGCGCAGCCGCCCAGGAGCTCACCTCCGCAGAGACGACCGCGGATGCGTCGACCGCCAGTACGACCCTGTTCGAGCTGGGCGGCGGCATCCGTGACGATGCCCGGGCGCTGGCCTCATTCGACTTCGGGGTCTCCGCCGGCGTCGACGGCATAGCCGAGGACCTCGCGGTTCCGGTCGCGGCCGTCGTCACGGCCATGGCCGAGTGGCAGGCCGAGCAGGACCGCATCCTGGCCGAGCGGTACACCAACAACGTGCACGCGATCGGCTGGACGCCGGAACTCGACGAGTGCATCGGCTCAGTCGATGTCACCGCGCACTACCAGGATGTGCCCACCATCGCCGAGCACTGGTCGTGCGGCGGCAAGGACTTCCCCGACGACGCCGGCACCATGATCACTCTCACGGGCGTGCATGCCGGCACCTACCGGGTGGACGGCATCGTGGCGATGCTCAACGCCTCCAGGAACAGCACAGCCGATGTGCCCCGCGGCTATGACCTGCTCTACCAGACCTGCCAGAACGGGCAGTCGGCCACCATGTCCTTCACGGCCCTCACCCGCGTCTCCTGACTGGCGTCCCACCCCGGCGTTGCGGCTAGGAGGTGCTCTCCTGCGGGAGCAGGTCGGTGGCGACCATGTCGACGCTCCGCTCCCAGAGCGCGGTCGCGAGGCCGGCATCCGCTGCCTGGCTGTTGGTGGAGTGCACGCGACGCTTCTCGTAGTACTCGCCGGACTGCCAGTCGACGCCGGCGGCCGTGCTCGCAAGCCAGACCAGGGTGTCCGCGCCCTTCTCCGGGCTGATCAGCATGCGCTTGAGCGCCGTCTGGTAGATCAGCCGCATGATGCTGGTCGAGTCGGTGGAGAAGCTCGTGGCGACGACGCCCGGGTGGAACGCGGCCGTCACGATGCCCCGTGCGCTGTACCGACGGTGCAGCTCCCGGGTGAAGAGGATGTTGGCGAGCTTCGCGTCGCCGTAGGCCTTGTTCGGCGAGTACTTGCGTTCATTCTCGAGGTCGTCGAGGTTGATGCGGCCGAACCGGTTCGCCGTGCTCGACGTGTTGATCACCGACGCCCGGCTGGCGATGAGACGGTCCATCAGCAGCGTGGTGAGCAGAAAAGGCGCCAGGTGGTTCACCTGGATGGTCTTCTCGTGGCCGTCGACGGTGAGCTCGCGGTTTCCCATGATGCCGCCGGCGTTGTTGGCCAGCACATCGATGCGCGGGTAGCGCTGGAGGAGCTCTGCCGCCAGGGTGCGCACGTCGGCCAGCCGGCTGAAGTCGGCAATGAAGTGGTCAGCACCGAGTTCGGCGGCGATGGCCGCGGTCTTCTGCGGCGAGCGCCCCACGATCACCACCCGTTCGCCGGACTGGCTGAGCGCCCGCGCTGCAGCCGCGCCGATGCCGTCGCTCGCCCCGGTGATCACAATCGTTCGTTCGCTCATCTGACGCACTCCACTCTGGCCGGGATATGTGACGGTGCGGCCGGCCGGTTCTTTGGGCGAGGCATCGTCGACTCACGGTGTCTGAACTCTACTGCGCACGCCGCTGACGGCTCCGGCAGACCAGCCGGGACGCATGTTGCGGTTATTGATGCATTTATCAACCACTTTTCTCGATACGATGGAGGCATGCCCCCGTCCATCTCCCGTGCCCGCCCGTCCGGCCCCTCGGCCGTCGAGCGCGCCTACAGCCACGTCGCCGACGCGATCATCTCCGGCGACCTGGCCGCGAGCGCCCTCATCACCGAAGGCGACGTCGCGGCGACCCTCGGGTTGAGCCGTACCCCGGTGCGCGAGGCCTTCCTCTCCCTCGAGTCCGCCGGGTTGCTCCGCCTCTTCCCCAAGAAGGGCGCCGTGGTCACGGCCATCGACGACACCGAGACCGCCGAGCTGCTGCAGGTGCGCGCACTCCTGGAGACCAAGGCCGTCCAGCTGCTCGGCGAGCGCCCGCACCAGGTGGATTCCGTCGACGCCGAGTTGCGTGCCCTCATCCAGGTGCAGACGGATGCCGCGGCCGCGGACGACCTGCTGGCCTACGCCCGCGCCGACCACAGGTTCCACTCCCGCATCGTGGACGAAACCGGGAACCGGGTGATCGACGACATCTACGCGCGTCTCGGTCCCCGGTTGGAACGCCTCGTGCACAGGGTCGCCGCCCGCGACCCCGACAGCATCACCAGGCTCATCGACGAGCACCGCGTGCTGGCCGACCACCTGCGCGCCGGCGACACCGCCGCCTATGACACGGCGCTCCGCCTGCACCTGGAAAGCGGGCACCGCGTGCACCGCTCGCTCTGACCCTGCCGCACCCGGCTCCTCTACACCCGCACCGACCGGAAAGCCCCATGTCCCCCCGTACTCCCCGCGTCATCCCCCCGTGGCAGCTCGCAGCCCCCGCCCTCTTCGTCATGGCCTGGGGCGGCAACCACTTCACCCCGCTGCTGCACATGTACGAGACCCTCGGCCATTACTCCACGGTCACGGCCGACCTGTTCCTCGGGTTCTACGTCGTCGGCCTCGTTCCCGGCCTCCTACTGGCCGGCGCCCTCTCCGACCGCTACGGCCGCAAGCCTCTCGTGGTCGCTGGCGTCATCGCCGGCATCGTGGCGAGCATCCTGCTCGGACTCGGGTTCTCCAGCGAGCTCGTCATCTGCCTGGGCCGGTTCCTCGCCGGCCTGAGCGTTGGCGTGGCAATGTCCGTCGGCACGGCCTGGCTCAAGGAACTCTCCAGCGCACCGTTCGACCTGGCCGCCCGCCCCACGGCCGGCGCCCGCCGCCCGGCACTCACCCTCACCGTCGGCTTCGGACTGGGCGCGGGGGTCTCCGGCGTTCTCGCCCAGTGGGGCCCGCTGCCCACCCTGCTCCCCTACGCCGTGCACATCGTCCTGAGCCTGCTCATCCTGCCCGCACTGCTCCGCGCACCGGAGACAGTGCCACGCAGCCGGGCGCACGGCTCCCTCTGGCTCGACCTGCAGGTTCCCCTCGCCGGGCACCGGCGCTTCCTGCGCGTGGTGCTGCCCACGGCCCCCTGGGTGTTCGGTGCCGCGGGCATCGCCTACGCCATGATGCCCAAGCTCGTGGAAACACAGCTCGGCGAGCTCAACCTCGCCTTCGCCACCCTGCTCACCGTGGTCACCCTGGGCACCGGCGCGCTCGTGCAACCGCAGGTCTCCCGCCTCAACTCGATCACGCACGGCCGGGCCCTCCTGGTGGGCATGGGCCTCATGCTGGTGGGTGTGCTGAGCGCCGTCGCCACGGCCGTCACCCTCTCCCCGGTGTTCGCCCTCATCACGGGCATCCTGCTCGGCGCCGCATACGGCATCACCGTGGTGGCCGGGCTCGTGGAAATCCAGCGCATCTCCACCCCCACCGACCTCGCCGGGATCACCGGCGTCTACTACAGCCTCACCTACGTCGGCTTCCTGCTCCCCGTGGCCTTCGCCAGCCTGAGCGACTTCGCCGGCTACCCGGTCATGCTCTCGCTGCTGGCCGTCGCCTGCGCCGGCTGCCTGGCCCTCACCGCCGTGGGCCTCCGCCGCGCCTGATCACGGCGCCGGCCTGGATGCGCCGGTGCGCGCCTCCTTCGCGTCGCGCAGCAACACCAGCGGCAGCAACAGCGTGGCCAGGGCCGTGACCAGCCAGACCACGAGCGCGGCGAGGATCCAGGTCTGCCAGCCCTCGATGGTGAGACCGCCGGGGAACAGCGAGGCGAGCCACAGGGCCACGAAGGTGGACACCAGCCCGATGCCGCCCAGGAATGCCGGCGCACCCCGCGCGACCACCTTGGCCAGGAATGGCGAGAGCACGCTCTGGGCGACGGCGAACACGAGCATGGCCGTGACGAAGCCGCTCGCCGTGAGCGTGAGGTCGGGCAGGACGAGCGACGCCACCCACAATCCGAGGGCAGCCGAGAGCAGGAAGATCAGCGCACGCAACAGGATGCGAATCATGCCGCGATGGTAGCGCCGCCGGCAGGACAGCGCGACAAACGGCCGACCCCTGGGGGCCGGCCGGGAGCCAGTAGTCCGATCGGTTAGCGGGGTCCTCCTCCGCCGGCGCCACCGCCGCCGCCGCCCATGGTGCCCGTCGCGGCCACACCGGCCGTGACCGTCGTGGAGTTCGTCGCTGCGGAGTAGTCGCCGTCACTGTAGACGCCGTCAGCGATCTCGCCCGACGCGGTTCCGCCCACGTACACGCTGTAGGTCTCGCCGTCGACGAGCTCGTCGGAGGAGAAGACCACTGACTGGAAGTCCTTGATCGATTCGAACGCCATCACGACGTCACCGGCGCTGTCCACGAGCTGCACGACGGTGCCGGCTGCCTCGGTGGAATCGAGCGCGATCGCCACGAAGCTCTGCTCGGACCCGGCTTCGGGCGACACGGCCATCCCGGCACTGCCGGCGGCGAGCAGGGTGCCGCCGGTGACGGTGAAGGTGCCGTTCACGTCGAGCGCGCCGTTGCCGCTGTTGGTCGGGCCGTTCACCACGAGGGTGCCGCCGCTCATGGTGGCGGACCCGTTGGAGTCGAAGCCGTCGCCGTCCGCGTTGATCACGGTGGTGCCGCCGGTGATGGTGATGGTCTCCCCACCATCGGAGTCCATACCGCCGCCTCCGCCACCCTGGGCGGCGGCGTCACCGGTCTCGGTGGTGGTGGTGCTGCCGCTGGAGGCGTTGAGGCCGTCGTCACTGGAGGTGACCGAGACGGTTCCCCCGCCGATGCTGATGGCCATGCTCTCCAGGCCCTCGTTCGAGGTCGTGACGGTGGTGGTGCCGCCGATGATATCCAGCGCCGAGTCGGCGTGCACACCGTCGTCACCGGCCGCGAGGGTCACGTCACCGGAGGCGATCCGCACGGTGCCGTCGGAGTGCAGCGCGTCATCCGCCGCGTCGACGGTGAGGGTGCCACCGTCGACGACGGTCACCACCCCGGACTTGACGCCCTTCGCCGAGACATCCTCTGACACGGCGGCCGTGTGGCCACCGCCGGACTCCACCGTGACGTCGGCACCCGAGAACACGATGTCGGTGAAGGCCTGCATGCCGTCTCCGGCCGCTGTCACGTCGACGGTGCCGCCCGTGAGAGCGATGTAGCCACGGGTGACGTCCTCCTCGTTGTCGGACTTGAGACCGTCGCCGCCGGCTGTCACGGTGATGGTCCCGCCGTCCACGACGAGGTAATCCTTGCCGCGGATGCCGTCATCGACGGCCGTCACCGTGATGGTGCCGGAGTTGATGACCAGGCCGTCGGCGCTGGTGATGCCGTCGTTCCCGTTGCCGGTCACGTCGAGCGAGCCCGTGCCGGTGATAGTGAGGTCGGCGGCGCTGTAGAGCGCGGCGTTCGCGTCATCGTCCTCCGCGTAGCTGTCGGTGTCGGCCAGCGAGTTCGTGGACCCGTCGGCGAGCACGATCATCGCTTCGTCGGCCTCGGAGACGACGAGCGCAGCTCCGGCGGAGTTCGTGACCTCGACGCCGTTGAGGATCAGGCGCACGGTGCCTTCGCCGGAGGAGGCGACGACGATCTGGCCGTCGTCGAGGGTGCCGGTCAGTTCGTAGGTGCCGGCCGCTGTGATGGTCACGGTGCTGCCGGAGATGGTCACGGCGCCGCTGTCGGTCGAGGCGCTGTCGGTGGATGCCCCGTCGCCGTCGAGCGTGATCGCCACCACATCGGCGTCGTCCCACTCGTAGTCGTCGGCGTCGTCGTGGGTCTCCTGGTTGGCGGCGAGCACTTCGGCGGCCGTGGTCGAGTCGTCGACGGCGACCGCGGCAGTGGCCGAGGTGGTGGTTCCCGACGAGTCGGTGGTCGCCGCGACGGCGGTGCACCCGGTCAACAGGGCCGCAGTGACGAGGAACGGCAGCACCCGGTAGGTGCAGGTCTTCAGGGATTTCTTCATGGGGTACTCACAATCGATGGTGTGTCAGTCAAGAAAGAGAGGCGCAGAGCGCCTAGCGGAAGTACCGGCGCAGCACCGGGGCCCACTTGTTGTCGGGCAGGTCGCTGCGGAGGGCGGCCATGCCGGTGCCGTACTTCGAAATGGTGGCCGGGCGATGGCCGTGTGCCCAGAGAATCCGGTCGACGGCGGATGCCCGTGAGCCGGACTTGGTCTCCACGATCGCCAGTCGCGGCCGGTCCAGCCTGAGCTGCGGGGCGCCGGCCCCTGGAGCGTTCCTGCCGGGCACGCTCGACCAGGACAGACCGGTGTCGATGGTGGCCCTGCTGCTGGACTCCGGAATGAACAGGGTCGTGCGCAGGTATCGCGTCGTGAGGGTCGGCACCAGGTCCTGCCCCTCAGCTCCGGTGATGTCGGCCTCGTCGAGCACGGTGTCGGTGTACCGGCGGCCCTCCGAGGTGAGTCGCGCCCTGTCGTCGATGCCGTACGGCAGGCGGTCCTTGACCGTCACTCCCCTGCCGCCGCGGGTCTTCACTTCGAGGTAGCTCTGAGCGGAGTCGACATAGGTGCGGGTGCGGATCTTGAACCGGCGGCGGCGAGGGTGCGCCGCCATCATGAAGCTGGTGAGCTCCGGGGTGTCGAAGTACACGGACTCGTATTCGCTGGAGCGCACCCCGTCGATGTCGAGCACCCGTACGCCTTCGTCGAGGTCGGCCAGCACCGAATCGAGTTCGCTGCGCGGAAGCACGTACTTGCGGTCGATCCTGGTGAGCAGGCTGGCTCGCTCGGTGAGCTCGGCCAGGCCGATGGTGTCCAGCCGCTCGAGCGGCACGTCGAGGGTCACCCCGGCGGGCCCGGCGCCCAGCTCGACGGCGCTCATCGGCTGGTCTCCTGCAGAACCGGCGCGCCGGTGACACCGGTCGTGCGGGCGGGGGCCAGCGTGGGAGCCAGTGAACGCGGGGCGCCCACCTGGTAGCGCACGTCCACGAGGGTGGTGTCGTTCACCAGGTCGAGGCTGCGCACGTGCACACCGTGCACCCGGGCGCCCAACAGGCCTTCGAGGTGGGCTATGAGGTCGGACTCGTCTGGGAAGGCGGCATCCAGCACCACGGTCTGCTGCCGGTAGCTGCGGAACAACCGGGGGTTGTCGCCGAAGTAGACGACGACGGTGATCAGGGCCATCAGCACGACAGTGAGCACCGTGGGCTCTGCGCTGAGGCCGGCGAGGAGGCCCATGGCGAGAGCCGCGAAGTAGTAGGCGACCTCGTGCTGTTCGATCTCGCTCGAGCGCAGCCGGATGATCGACAGCACGCCGAAGAGGCCCAGGCCGAGGCCGACGCCCACCGTGCTGGAGGCCAGCACCTGCGCCACGGCCAGCACGCCGACGTTCACGACGAGGTAGGCGACGACGAGGTCACGGCGCCGGTGGCGTGGGAAGTAGAGCCCGAACGTGAGCAGGCTGATGAAGAGCAGATCGATCAGGATGATCGCGGCCTGCAGCATGGTGTCCTCCAAATGAACAATCGGTAACGTAACGATGTCCATCTAGCCGGACGTTCCTATGAGGCGGCTATGGCAAGGTTATGAGCCGCAGGTGAGTCGGCTCCGCCGGGTCTCGCGAGCCGTGAGATGAGCCCCTAAAGCCGGGTGTTTTTGGGGCCTAACTCACGGTTCGCGGGATTCAAAGGTGCGTTGTCAGACCCGAACGAGTAAACTTCGAACATATGTTCTATCTGCCGAGGTGATGCTCCATGAGTTTGATCAATGAAACCGTTGCGGTCTGGGTGTCTCCGGAGGGCGCGCCCGTACGCCTGGTCTGGCGCACCCGCCGGTTCCGGGTGACAGACACTCCCACGCCGCTGACGGCGTCCCTCTCGCTCCCCGACGAGCTGCTGCACTTCCTCACCCACCCGCCGAAACCCGTGGCGGCCTGGCGGTGCCAGGGCACCGCGGACGACGGCACGTCTCTGGTCTTCGACATCCAGCACGACGACGGCCGGGGTCTCTGGCAGCTGCTGCGCGCCTACAACTGACCGGACCTCGCCGCCGGGTGCGTGCGGCCTATCCACATCCATTCCGCCGGGCCGGATGCGGCGCTAGGCTCCCTGCGAAGAGGGAGGCGCCGTGAGCGACAACACCAGCAACCACACCAGCGACGACAGCCGGTGGGAGGCCAGGATCACCTTTCTCCGCAGCCGCGCCGCCGTGGCCAGGGCCGAGGTCACCGCGATCGAGTCGCTGCACCGCGACCCGGAGGTTTTGGAGGACATGCTCATCACGGCCTCCCCCGACGACGTGGCCATGGCCGAGGCCGTGGAACACCGGATCAGCGAACGAGTGATCGCGGCCCGGCAGGTGGCGGATGCCGCCGAAGCCGACTACGAACGGGCCGTGCTCGACGGGCCGGACTCGCCGACCGACGACACGCTCTGACCCACGCTCAGGTCGTGACCCGGCTCAGCGTCGGCCAGTCGCCGGCCGTCGCCAGCTCCGCCTCCTTGATCCGGCGCACGGTCTTGAGGAACGAGTCCGGGTTGAGGGAGATCGAGTCGATGCCCTGGCCCACGAGGAACTCCGCGAAGTCGGGGTAGTTGCTCGGCCCCTGCCCACAGATGCCGATCTTGATGCCGGCGGCGTGCGCCTTGTCGATCGCCTCGCTGATCATCCGCAGCACCGCCTCATTGCGTTCGTCGAAAAGTGCGGCGAGGTCGCCGGAATCCCGGTCGACCCCGAGCACGAGCTGGGTGAGGTCGTTGGAGCCGATCGAGAAGCCGTCGAACCGGGTGGCGAACTGCTCGGCCAGGATCACGTTGGCCGGGATCTCACACATCATGTAGACCTGCAGCCCGTTCTGGCCGCGCACCAGGCCGTTCTCGGCCATCACCGCGAGCACCCTGTCGGCCTCGGTGGTGGTGCGGCAGAACGGCACCATCACGATCACGTTGCTGAAGCCGATCCGCTCGCGCACCCGCTTGAGCGCCCGGCACTCCAGCGCGAATCCCTCCGCGTACTTGGCGTCGTAGTACCTGGATGCCCCGCGGAAGCCGAGCATCGGATTCTCCTCTGGCTGCTCGAAGACGCTGCCGCCGATCAGGTGGGCGTACTCGTTCGACTTGAAGTCACTGAGCCGCACGATCACGGGATTCGGGTGGTACGGCGCCCCGAGCTTGGCGATGCCCAGCGCGAGGGTGTTCACGAAGTACTCGGTCAGGTCGTCGTAACCCCGGGTCAGTTCGGCCATCTGCCGCAGCACCGCCGGGGCGGTGATGCGTTCCGGGTGCACAAGCGCCATCGGGTGAATCTTGATGAGGTTGTTGATGATGAACTCCATGCGTGCCAACCCCACCCCCGCGGTGGGCAGCCGCCACCATTCGAAGGCGGCGGCCGGACTGGCGATGTTGACCATCACCTGGGTGCGGGTGTGCGGCACCGCGCCGAGGTCGATCTGCTCGGTCTCGGAAGCCAGGATGCCCTGGTAGACGAAACCGACATCGCCCTCCGCGCAGGAGAGGGTGATGGGGGCCGCTTCGGCGAGCACCTCGGTGGCGTTGCGGGTGCCGACCACCGCGGGCACCCCGAGTTCCCGGCTCACGATGGCGGCGTGGCTGGTGGGGCCGCCGTGGTCGGTGATGATCCCGGCCGCCCGCGTCATGATCGGCACCCAGTCCGGGTCGGTCATCTCGGTGACGAGGATGGCGCCGTCGCGGAAGTTCTCGATGTCGGCGGGGTCCCGGATCACGCAGGCCGTACCGGAGGCGATGCTGTCGCCGATCGCCACCCCGGAGACCAGCAGCGGCCCGCTCTCGGTCAGGCGGCTCACCGAGAACCGGGTCAGGCTCTTCTGTGAGTGCACGGTCTCCGGGCGGGCCTGCACGAGGAACAGCTCCTGGGTGAGACCGTCCTTGGCCCACTCCATGTCCATCGCCCGGCCGTAGTGGTCTTCGACCACCTGCGCCCAGCGCCCGAGCAGGACGATCTCGGCGTTGCTGAGCACGAACGCGCGGCGCTCCCGCTCCGGGGTGTCGATCACCCGGGTGCGCGCGCTGCCGCCCTCCGCATAGGTCATCTTGCGTTCCTTGCGGCCCAGGCTCTTCTCGATGATCGGCTCGCAGTCCGGCTCAGCGAGGAGGGCCTTGAAGACCAGGTACTTGTCGGGGTCGACGGCGCCCTGCACCACGGTCTCGCCCAGACCCCAGGCCGCGCTGATCACGGCGGCCCCCGGAAACCCGGTGTCGGTGTCAATGGAGAACATCACTCCGGAGCCCGCCAGGTCGCTGCGCACCATCCGCTGCACACCGATCGAGAGTGCGACGTCGAGATGGTCGAACTTCTTCACCTCCCGGTAGCTGATCGCCCGGTCGGTGAACAACGACGCGTAACAGCGCCGGCAGGCGTCGAGCAGGTCCCGCTCTCCGCTCACGTTGAGGAAGGTCTCCTGCTGGCCGGCGAAGCTGGCATCCGGCAGGTCTTCTGCGGTGGCGCTGCTGCGCACGGCCACCGGCAGGTTGGCGACCCCGGCCTGGCTGGAGAGGGTGCGGTAATACTCCCGGATGTCGTCGGCGATGGCCGGGGGAAACGTGCCGGCGAGGAACGCCTCCCGCACGGTCTGCCCGGTCTCGCGGAGCGACGCACGGCCGGAGTGATAGGCGTCAAGCTGGTCGCGGATGACGGACTCGAGCCCGTTCGCGGCGATGAACGCACGATAGGCGTCCGCCGTGGTGGCGAAGCCGTCCGGCACGCGCACGCCGCGGGCCGCGAGGGCCCGGACCATCTCACCCAGGGAGGCGTTCTTGCCACCGACCTGAGGGATGTCCGTCAGTCCGATGGTGTTGAACCAGACCACTTCACGAGCGTGCATGAGTCCTCCCGAGTTCGTCCCGGCGCTGCAGCAGCCGGCAGCGGCAACCTACTGCTCTCCAGTGGCCGCGGCTAGGAGCGGCGGGATCGGCCGATCGATTATCGTCGGAGGATGAGCCAGCCGTCGTCAACACTGTCCTTGCCTCCACTCGCGCTGCGCCCCGTGCGCGATACCGACACCGCCCAGTTGCTCGAGCTCAACAGCGCCGCGGTCCCGGCAGTCAATGAGCTCGACGCCGACCAGCTCGCGGCCATCCTCTCCGCCGCCCACAGCGCGATCGCGATCGTGGCGGATGCGGAACCCAACTCTGTCCTCGGCTTCGCCATCCTCTTCGCCGCCGGCGCCGATTACGCCAGCGAGAATTACCAGTGGTTCTCCGACCGGGCCGAGGACTTCCTCTACGTGGACCGCATCGTCGTGTCCGCGGAGCACCGTGGGCAGGGCCTGGGAGCTCAGCTCTATTCCGCTGTGTTCGACGCCGCCCGAGCCCTTTCGGTCGACGTTGTCTTCTGCGAGGTCAACCTGAAGCCGCGGAACCCCGAATCGCTGGCCTTCCACGACCGTCTCGGATTCACCGAGATCGGCCAGCAGTCCACGAAGGGCGACTCCGTCGTGGTGTCGCTGCTCAGCGCCGACGTGTCCGAAGCGCGCTCGGCGCCCCCTGAGTAGCCGCTCGGGCTACGCTGAGCGACATGAAGCACGCCAGCGCCGGCAGAGGCATCGACCTTCCCGCCACCCTCGACCGTTGGGTCGGTGAGCAGCGCTGGTTCGCCGGCAAGGGCCACAGCCCCGTGCTGACCAGCATCGGCCAGTGGTCATTGCCGTCCGACGACGACGACGTGCGCATCGCCTGTCATCTCCTCTTCGACACCGCCAGCCGGTATGCCACCGTTTATCAGGTGCCGCTCACCTCGCGCCGGGTGCCCCTGCCCGATGCGGCGCCGACTGCCTTCATCGCGCAGGTGACGGACAGCGACGGTCTCCCCCGATACGTGTACGACGCTCCCGCCGATCCCGCGTACGCGGCGGCGCTGCTCGAGTTCATCCTCACCGACGGCTCCGTCACGGCCGGCGCCCCGGGTGGAATGGCGGCCTGGGGCGCCAAGGTGCGCGGCGCCGGTGACCCGCTGGCCAACGACGAGGCCCCCGTCACCGCGCGGCCCAGGTTCACCGTGTGCTCCAGCCGGGTGCTCACCGGGGAGCAGTCGAACACCTCGATCATCCTCGACCTCGTCGACCAGGACGGCCGCCCTGGACGGCCGGTGATCTGCAAGGTGTTCCGCGTCGTCGCCGCCGGGCAGAACCCGGATGTCTCCGTGCAGTCGGCGCTCGCCCTGGCCGGCTCCCGGTTCGTGCCGGAGCCCGTCGGCGCGGTCTGGGCGGACTGGGCGGGCCCGCTCAGCACGGGCGCCCAGAGCGGCCACCTCGCCTTCGCGCAGGAATTCCTGCCCGGCGTGGAGGATGCCTGGCGGGTGGCACTGCGCTCCGCCGCCGCCGGAGAGGACTTCACCGGGCCCGCACGGGCGCTGGGGGCGGCGACGGCCGCCGTGCACAGGGACCTGGCCGGGGCCTTCCCCACCGAGAGCTCCACGCCGGACATCGTGAACCAGCTCTGTTCGTCAATGCGCGAGCGCTACCGTCTGGCGGCGCGGGAGGTGCCGGAGTTGGCCCGGTACCGGGACGCCGTCGTGGGCGTCTTCGCCGCGGCCCAGGCCTCGTCCTGGCCCCGGTTGCAACGCATCCACGGCGACTTCCATCTCGGCCAGGTGCTCGATGTTCCCGGGCGCGGCTGGGTGCTGATCGACTTCGAGGGCGAACCGCTGCGGCCGCTGGCCGAACGCACCCTGCCGGACATCCCACTGCGAGACGTGGCGGGCATGCTGCGCTCGTTCTCGTACGTGGGAGCAACCATCGCCATGCGCGACCCGGAGGCGCTCCCCGCCGCCGTCGAATGGACGATGACGACGCGGAACGCCTTCCTGCAGGGCTACCGCGACCAGGACGGCGATTCGCTCACCGGCCAGGAGCCGCTGCTGGCCGCATTCGAGCTCGACAAGGCCATCTACGAGAGCGTCTACGAATCTCGAAACCGGCCGTCCTGGCTGTCGATCCCGCTGCGGGCGGTGCGGCGTCTGGTCGAGGAGGCCGCGTCAGCGCCTCCCACCCCGGCGGGCGTGCCCTTCACCGCGGATGCCTCGCCAGAGGCCCACCACTCGCGGCGGTCTTAGGACCGCTTCTTCAGCTCCGGGAACTGGTCGTCGCGCCACTCGTCGGCCAGGCGCACATTGGCGGCAGCAGCCTCGTTCTCCCGGGCCCGCAGCTCCACCCGGCGGATCTTGCCCGAGTTGGTCTTGGGCAGCTCGAAGAACTCCACCCGGCGCACGCGCATGTACGGCGGCAGGCCGTTCCGGGCGTGACGCAGCACGGCGAGGGCCGTCTCGGCGTCCGGCGCCCAGCCGGCGGCCAGGGCCACGTAGGCCTTGGCGATGTTCAACCGGGTGTCATCGGGGGCCGGCACCACGGCGGCCTCCATCACGGCGGGGTGCTCGATCAGCACGCTCTCCACCTCGAACGGCGAGACCTTGTAGTCGGAGGACTTGAAGATGTCGTCGGTGCGGCCGATGAAGGTGAGATAGCCGTTTTCGTCCCGGTTCGCGACGTCGCCGGTGTGGAAGAAGCCGTCCCGCAGCACCTCGGCGCTCCGCACGGTATCGCCGTGGTAGCCCGACATCAGGTTCACCGCCAGCGAGGTGAGGTCCAGGCAGATCTCACCCTCGTCGGTGAGCGCCCCGGTGATCGGGTCGACGAGCACCACGGCCACGCCGGGCAGAGGCAGCCCCATCGATCCGGCCTTGAGCTGCGAGCCGGGCACGTTGCCCACGATCGCCGTGGTCTCGGTCTGGCCGTAACCGTCGCGGATGGTCAGGCCCCAGGCGCGCTGGATCTGGCTGATCACCTCGGGGTTGAGCGGCTCTCCCGCCGAGAGGATCTCACGGAGGCTGGCCGGTTTGGCGCCCACATCCGACTGGATCAGCATCCGCCACACCGTCGGCGGCGCGCAGAAGGTGGTGACGGCGGCACGGTGCAGCTGGTGTGCCAGCGCGGCCGGGTTGAACTTCGAGTAGTTGTAGATGAAGACAGTGGCTTCGGCGATCCACGGCGAGAAGAAGCAGCTCCAGGCGTGCTTGCCCCACCCGGGCGAGCTGATGGCCAGGTGCACGTCGCCGGGACGCAGGCCCAGCCAGTACATGGTGGTGAGGTGACCCACCGGGTAGGAGGTCTGGCTGTGCACGACCATTTTGGGCTTGCTCGTGGTGCCCGAGGTGAAGTAGATCAGCGACGGGTCGGCGGAGGAAACGGCCACGTTCACCTTGCCGGCGTCAGCCCGGTGGGACTCGGCGTAATCCGTCCAGCCGGCGGCCGGTCCGCCCACGCAGATGCGCGAGAAGTCACCGTCGACATCGGCGAACTTGGCGGTGTCCTCCGCGTTGGCGATCACGTGCTGCACGCCGGCGCGCAGCACGCGGTCGGCCAGGTCGTGGCTGCCGAGCACTGTCGAGGTGGGCAGGATGACCGCGCCCACCTTCATGATGGCGAGCATGGTCTCCCACAGCTCCACCTGGTTGCCGAGCATGAGCATGACGTGATCGCCCTTGTTCACACCCTGCTGCACCAGCCAGGTGGCGACCTGGTCTGAGCGGGTGACCATCTCGTCGAAGCTCACCTTGAGTTCGCGGCCGTCTTCCTCGACGATCCACAGAGCGGTCTTGTCGTTGCCGGTGGCGATCACGTCGAACCAGTCGACCGCCCAGTTGAAGCTCTCGCCCACGTCGGGCCAGACGAATGCGGCGGAGGCGCCGGGGTGATCTGCTCTCAGCTCGAGGAGCTGGTCGCGGGCGCGGCGGAAGTTGGTCGTGCTCTGGCGCTCAGTCATGGTTCCATCTTCCTCACCAGCGGATGCCTTCAGCGGCATGGATCGCCATCCGGGTTGAGAATATGTGCAGGGGTGTTCCATCCGGGCGAAGCGGGCCAGACTTGCGGGCATGGCAGTCGCAGCTCCCGTCTCCCCCATGCTCGCTCGGGCCGTCGACACGGTCCCCGAACCGGACAGCGTGCCCGGAGGCCTGAGCTATGAGCCCAAATGGGACGGTTTCCGCAGCATCGTGTCGTTCGACGGCCACGCCAGCACGATCGGCAGCCGCGGCTCCAAGATGCTCACCCGATACTTCCCCGAACTCACCTTCGCGTTCGAGGATCTGCTGCCCGAGCCCTGCGTACTCGACGGCGAGATCGTGCTGCGCGCGGGCGAACCGGGCCAGGAGCACCTCTCCTGGGAGCGGCTGTCGCAGCGCATCCACCCGGCCGCCAGCCGCGTGCGCCGTCTCGCCGACGAGACCCCGGCCACGTTCGTGGCCTTCGACCTGCTCTCCCTCGGCGGCGAGAGCCTGCTCGACACCCCTTTCGAGCAGCGCCGGGCGGCCCTCGAAGCCCTGGTCGGACCCCTGGGCGATCCCCTGCACCTCACTCGCACCACGCGGGACGTGGAGCTGGCCCGCCGGTGGCTGGTCGAATTCGAGGGAGCCGGCCTCGACGGCATCGTCGCCAAACCTCTCGCGGCCGCCTACGCGCCGGGCAAGCGGACGATGTTCAAGGTCAAGCACCACCGATCAGCGGATGTCGTGCTTCTCGGGTACCGCAGGCATGTGAGCGGAAGCGGGGTGGGCTCGCTGCTGCTCGGCCTCTACGATGCCGACGGCGAGCTCGTGAACGTGGGCGGGGCATCCGCCTTCAGCGACGCCAGGCGGTTGCAGCTGGTGGACGAGCTGGCGCCGTTGGTGCTGCACGACGAGTCCGGCGAGGTGGTCACGGGTGAGACCGAACGCAACCGGTTCTCGGCCAACAAAGACACCTCCTACGTGCGGCTGCGGCCCGAGCGGGTGCTCGAGGTGCGCTACGACCACATGGAGGGCGAGCGGTTCCGGCACACAGTGCAGTTCGACCGCTGGCGCCCCGACCGCGAGCCGCGCTCCTGCGCCTTCGACCAGCTGGAGCGACCGATCGCCTACGACCTCGGCGCCGTCCTGGAATAGCCGGCCGGGTGGGCGAGTGACAGAGTGTGACGTAACCGCGGGTCGCATTCCACCGAGCCGAGGGTGGGTTGCCTAGGGTTGCACCACCTCGGGAGAACGTGCCGGGACGACCGCAGCGGCTGCATCAGCGCCGCTGATCCGTCGTGCCCGCACTCCGCTCGAGCCACCCGTTGCCGACCACGATTGGACACCTCATGAGCGACACCGCACTGACCGACACTGCACTGACCGACACCGCTTCTTCCGCCAGGCCTTCCACTCTCCACGACCGTTGGGCGCATGCGGTCTCTCCCAGCACGCCGAAGGGGTGGCTCGACCGGGCGAGGGAGGTATCCGACATCCTGATCGTCGACGCCGTCGACCGCGACCGCGCAAACCTGGCCCCACACGCCGAGGTGCGACTGCTCAAAGAATCCGGCCTGGTGACGCTGCTCGGCCCGGTCGCGCATGGCGGCGGCGGCCAGACCTGGGAGACCGCGTACCAGGTGATCCGCATCGTCGCCCGCGGCGACGGGTCGATCGGGCAGTTGCTCGGCTACCACTACCTGTGGGCCTGGGCCGCTCGCCTCGTCGCCACCGACGAGCAGATCGAGGCGGTTGAGGAGCTCTACACGACCAACAACTTGCTCTTCGGCGGGGCGGTCAACCCGCGCGACTCCGACCTCACCGTGGCCGAAGATGGCGACGAACTGGTCTTCAGCGGACGCAAGTCGTTCTCCACCGGCGGGCAGGTGGCCGACCTCACCGTGCTGGAAGGGGTGCTCAGCGGCACCGACACCCACATCTTCGCGATCGTCCCCACCGACCAGCCCGGCATCGTCTTCGGCGGCGACTGGGACAACCTCGGCCAGCGTCTCACCGAGTCCGGCTCCGTCGAGATCCGTGACGTGCGCGTGCCCTGGGCCGCTGCTGCCGGGTTCGTCGAGAAAGTGTTCCAGCCGCTCATCTACAACACCCTCAATGTGCCGGCCATCCAACTGGTCTTCACGAACTTCTACCTGGGCATCACACAGGGCGCCCTTGAGACGGCGTCGGCATACACCCGTACCTCCACCCGGGCCTGGCCCTACGGCGGCGACGACAAGGAGCGCGCCACCGACGAGTGGTACCTGCTGGAGGGCTACGGCCAGCTGCAGTCCAAACTCTGGGCCGACGAAGCCGTGGCCGACCGCGCCGGAGCCCAGATCAGCCGGGTGCTGCACGAGCCGCGGGAGCTGTTGACGGCACGTCGCCGGGGCGAGATCGCGGTGCTCATCGCCGCCGCCAAGCTGCGTGCCATCGAGGACGGCCTGGAAACCACGAGCAAGATCTACGAACTCACCGGTGCCCGCGCATCCGCCAACTCGGTGGGCCTGGACATCTTCTGGCGCAACCTGCGCACGCACAGCCTGCACGACCCCGCGGCGTACAAGAAGCGGGAGGTGGGCCAGTACGTGCTCCTCAACGAGGTTCCGGAGCCCAGCTGGTACACCTAAGCCAGAGGACGGCCGTGCGAGGACGGCTGGCCCGTGCGGCCGGCTAGTCCTTGCGCCCGGCCACGAAGTAGGCAATGGGTCCGGCGAAGTTGATGGTGATCACGGCGGCCCAGACACCCTTGGGCCCGTTGACCTTCTTCGCCGGCCGGTGTGCCAGGTCGCTCCAGGCGAGCCCGGCCAGCACAAGCTGCACGATTCCCCCGGCCACGGTCCCGAATTTCTGGCCCCCGCTCATCTCACTCCACTTTCGCGATGCCATGGTGCTCTCCCGTCGTCGTCGCGCAGGCACCTGAACTGGCGGCGCGCGTTCTTCGCATCATGCCACCGGTGCGGTCGCCGCGCGCGCTCTGACCTCAGTGGTCGAGCACGAACCGCAGGATTGCCGGCATCGCTGTGGGGCGCCGGCATGTCGGTCTCCCTGGGCTTCACTGGTGGAATGAACGAACGTTTCAGTCCCCCTAAGCTGGTGCTCCCCACCCGACCAGCAGACGCGGGTGCTCGTGAAAGAAAAGCGCCATGCCCGCCGATATCGAAACCCTTCCTCCGCTCATATTCGGTGAACCGGGCGAGTTCCGCGAGCTTATGGTGGCACTGGTCATGACAGGTCAGAAGACCGGCTCGTCCAACCTCAAGGTGGCCTACGAGATGGCCGGCGAGGCCGTGCCGGAGGTCGGCACCACGTACGCCCTCGTGGAATCGGCCGGACTACGAGTGGCGGTCGTGGAGGTGCTCGAGGTGGTGGAGACCACGCCGGCCGATGTCACCCTCGAGCTGGTGCGGCACGAGTCGCCCACGGTGGCGCACTGGCGTTCGGTGAACCTCGCCTACTGGGAGACCCTATCGCCGGCCATCCGCGTGCATCTCGGCGACCCGGAGTGGCAGCTCACCGACGCGGAGTCCGTGATCAGCAAGGTCTTCAGGGTCGTCTAACCGGCTCGGCGGGAGGCGGCGGCTATGCCGGCCACCACCAGCAGAAGACCGATGCCCACGACAGCGGTGAGCAGCCAGGTCACCAGGTCGAATCCGCCCGGGACCAGCTCGCGAGCCGCGATGAAGGCCGCCAGGGCGAGCATCATGGCGCCCCAGAGAATGGTCGGGAACAGCGGCCGGCGGCGCGGACGATCGACGTCCCCGGAGACCGCGGGTCCTGCCGGAGCCGGCGCAGGGCCAGGGCCAGGGCCAGGGGCGGATTCCGGTGCGTGGGCCGTGGGCAGCGGCGTCGTACGCTCGTTGTCCGGGTCGGCGGCGGGGAAGTTCGAGTCGGTCATGATGTTCTCCTAGCGCGCTGTCGGTTAGCGCAGGGCCGGTTGGTTGATGGTGACCTGACCGAAGACGGTCCACACACGCACAGTTGTCACGCCCGTACCACTGCCTTCTGCCACGAGGCGGGAGTCGTGGAACAGAACGCCGCCGCGGTCGAGGGTCTCGTTGCCGAGGCCGTTGTAGTTGATCCCGCCGGCGAGGCTGCTGGCCTCCACCGCGACGGTGCGGTTGTCGGGCAGGAGCAGCTCCACGTCGCCGAACGCTGTCCACACATCGATGGTGCGGTCGATGCCCGACGGCGCGGTGTCGACATCGCTCAGGTCGATCAGCGGCGCACCGGCGATCATCGCGAATCCCGTGGGACTACTGCTGCTGAACTGCCAAGTGGGATCTCCGAAGGTCGCCACGTCGGTTTCTGCCGGGATGAAGGCGGTCCACGCCATGGCGACGGCCAGGACGATGCTGAAGAAGTTGAGCCAGCCACCCTCCTTACCGCGGATGCCGGCGACCACGATCCCCAGGGCTATCACGGCGAGGGCGGTGGCCGCCCCCACCAGGAAGGCACTGTTCGACCAGGAGCCGTCGGCCATGAAGGAGGCCGCGACGGCGCCGGCGCTGAGGGCGACTCCGGCGACGACCGAGATGAAGCCGGCGCCCAGCTGCTTGCGACGATGCAGGGTGCGGTAGCGCTGCGGGTCGAACGCGGCGGCCGGGGTGGCCGGGCCGGTCAGGTCGTCCCACACGGACGGCCCCGTTCGGGCGCCATGCTCCGTCTGACGAGCCGTCGAGGCCGTCGGCGCGGTGTCGGCCGGCGGTTCGGGCACGGGCGGAACAGGCGGGACGTACGGTGTGGTCGGGGTCGGATAGGCCGCCGTGGACGCCTCGTCGGCTGTGGTCGGCTGGGCTACCGTGGTCGGCTGGGCTGCCGCGGTGGGCTGGGCTGCACTCGGCTGGGACGGATCGGACTGAGAGGCGTAACCCGCATAGCCCCCGGCGGACGGGTTGCGCGGCGAGGGCACCCGCTTGGCGATGTAGATCACGAGCACGATGATGCCCGCGGTGAGCCCGATGGCCCAGCTGGTGCGCAGCAGTACCTCCAGCCAGCCGGGCATGCCCCAGACCTCGGGCGGGCCCTGCCACCAGATGCCCTGCATCCACGGGATGAAGGTGAAGAACAGCAGGGCGCCGACGGCGATCATGGCCGGTTCGAAGACCTGTCGCGCCGCCTGCTCCACCAGGCTGCGGCCGGATTCGTCGGGCATCAGCGCCCAGCCCACCGCGTAGAGGAAGAAGATCGGGCCGCCGAGGATCGCGATCACTACGGCGATGCCGCGCACGATCAACGGGTCGAGGCCCGTGCGCGTCGCGACCGCTCCGCAGACGCCGGCCAGCCACCGGTCCCGGCCGCGTACGAAGCCGAGGCCGCGCACCCAGTCGAAGAACGCGGCTCCGCCGGGAGGCTTGGGCTGCCCGGTGGCGCCGGGTGCGCTGTAGGGGGAACCCGGTGTGGTGGTGGACGGTGTCTCGGTCATGGCTCCATCTTGCTGCTCCCCCGGGCACCCGGCCATGGGGGAAGACCCTGATTAGACCCTGACCCTGCGATTCAGGGTGCGAACAGCAACTCCATGGGTGCTTGGATGGTGCTGTGACCGACGTGCGTCCAACCGTTCCCCGCTTCACCGGGCACCTCGTGCGGCCGCGCCTGCGGATTGTGGCCGGCGTGTGCGCGGGGTTCGCCCGGCACTCCGGCCTGCCCGTCACCTTCGTGCGCACGGTCACCTTCGTGCTCGCCCTGTGCGGCGGCGCCGGTGTGCTGCTCTACGGCTGGCTGTGGGCCACGACCCCCGACGAATCAGCGGATGCGGCGGGCGGCAGCGGCTCCCATCGTGACCCCCTGCCCAAGGCAGCGCTCACCGGCTCCGGTGCGGTCATGGCCGACACGCGCACCGTGAAGGGTGCCGGCCCGGCCAATGCGGCGGCGGACAGCGGCATCAACCCCGGCACCAGAGAGCCGCGCCGCGCGCCGGTCACCGAGATCCTGCTGGGGCTCGCACTCGTCGGCACGGCCGGCGCGCTCATCGCCAACCGCCTCGGCGCCGCCCTGCCTCTGGACGCCATCATCCCCGCCATCGTGGCGCTCGCGGGCACCGGGCTGGCCTGGCGCCAGTTCGCGGAGCTGCGAAGCGGCGCCGGACCCCGCAGCTCCGGCATGCTCGTGCGCGCACTGGGGGCGCTGGTGCTCGTGGCCCTGGGCATCCTGCTGTTCTTCGTCACGAGTGAGAACCCGAATGTCTGGACCGTCGTCGTGGCGGCGTTGTCTGTGCTCGTCGGCGTTGCCGTGGTCGTCGCACCCTGGGCGGTGCGGCTCACCCGCGACCTCGCCGACGAGCGCGCCGCCCGGGAACGGGAGGCCGGCCGGGCCGAGATGGCCGCGCACCTGCACGATTCGGTGCTGCAGACCCTCGCGCTCATCCAGCAGAAGGCCGGCCCGCACTCGGATGCCGCCAGGCTCGCCCGTGCCCAGGAACGGGACCTGCGGGACTGGCTGTTCACCGGGGCCACGAACGGTCCCGTCGACCTGGCCGCGGAGCTCCGCGGCATCGCGACCACCGTCGAGCGCGACTACGCGGTGCACGTGGATGTCGTCGCCGTCGGCTCCGTCGACCGGGAGGTGCCCGATGCCCTCCTCGCGGCCGCCCGGGAAGCCATCCTCAACGCCGCCAGGCACGCCGGCGGCAGCGTGTCCGTCTACGTGGAGTCGTCGCCGACCGCCATCGAGGTGAGCGTCACCGACCGTGGGCCCGGCTTCTCGATCGACGCGATCCCCGCCGACCGGATGGGCGTGCGCGAGTCCATCGTGGCCCGGATGCAGCGGGCCGGCGGCTCGGCCACCGTGCGGCCGGGCCCCGGCGGTACCGGCACCGAGATCCGGCTCTCCCTCCCCCTCGACATTCAGGAAGACACCCCATGACCGACCCGACCACCGACACCGACTCCGACACTCCCTGCGATCTCACCGTCGTGATCGTCGACGATCACTCGATCTTCAGGTCGGGACTGCGGTCAGAGCTGGATGCGAAAATCCGGGTGCTCGGCGAGGCGGCGACAGTGGAGGAAGCAATCGCGGTGGTCACCGCCACGCAGCCGCGGGTGGTGCTGCTGGACGTGCACCTGCCCGGCGGCACCGGCGGTGGCGGTGCTGAGGTCATCCGTGGCGCCGCCCCGCTGGCACCGGCGACCCTGTTCCTGGCGCTGAGTGTGTCGGATGCGGCGGATGACGTGGTCACCGTCATCCGTGCCGGTGCCCGCGGCTACATCACCAAGAGTTCGTCTGGCGCCGAGGTCTCTGACGCCGCCAGGCGGGTGGCCGGCGGGGACGCCGTCTTCTCGCCGCGCCTGGCCGGGTTCGTGCTCGACGCGTTCGGTGCGGTCACCGGCGAGACCGCGGCGACCAACGACGAACTCGACAGGCTGTCGGCGCGCGAGCAGGAGGTGATGCGGCTGATCGCCCGCGGCTACGCCTACAAGGAGGTGGCCAGCGCGCTGTTCATCTCCCCCAAGACCGTGGAGACCCATGTGTCGGCGGTGCTGCGGAAGCTGCAACTCTCCAGCCGGCACGAACTCACCGCGTGGGCGACGGCACGCAAACTGCTCTGAGAGCCGGAGCGAGGACGTTTCGCCTTCGCCCGGCGGATGCTTGACCGCCTGATAGCCCACGCATAGCTCGGTCTGCTGGAGTGGGAACTTCCCACTGGAAGGCACCCATGCGTCAGCCTCACCCCCGCAGCCTGAATGGCCGCTCGCCACGCGCGTCGCGCGGTTCGCGGGCGGCCGCCAAGCCGGTTGCCGCCGTTCTGATCGGCGTCATCGCCCTGGGCGGTCTCGCGGCCTGCGACTCGACCACAGCCACCACCTCGTCGTCGCTCACCGCAGAGCAGGCCGCGGCGCTGGTCGGTTCGGACTTCTACGACACCAGCCTCGTGCACTCGATCACCATCGACTACGACGATGCCGACTACCAGGCCATGCTCGATGCCTACACCGAGACCGGCGACAAGGGCTGGATCTCGGCGACCGTCACCATCGACGGCGCGGTCTTCGAGCAGGTGGGACTGCGGCTCAAGGGCAACTCCAGCCTGCGCGGCATCGGCGAGGACACCGAGGCCGCTCCCGACACCAGCACGGACGCACCCGCTGACGACAGCGGTGACGGATCCGTGAGCACCGACGATCCGGAAACGCTGCCCTGGCTGATCCGGCTCGACAAGTACGTCGACGGCCAGTCTTACCAGGACCGCACCGAGTTCATCGTGCGCGGCAACACCACGGAGTCCTCGCTCAACGAGGCCGTTGCCCTGGAACTCATCGGCCTCAGCGGGCTCGAAACCGAGAAGTCCGCGGCCGTGCGGCTGAGCGTGAATGGGGGCGACGACACCCTCCGACTCGTCATGGAAAGCATCGACGACGACCTCTGGAACGACGACACCTTCGAGAATGACGGCATCACCTACAAGGCCGACTCCGGCGGCGATTACAGTTACCGCGGCGACGACCCCGCGGAGTACACCGACATCTTCGACCAGAAGACCGGCGATGACGACCTCACCCCGCTGATGGAGTTCCTCGACTTCATCAACAATTCCGATGACGCCACCTTCGCCGCCGGGCTGGGCGACTATCTCGACGTCGACGCGTTCGCCACCTACCTGGCCATGGAGGACCTGACGGCGAACACCGACGACATCGACGGCCCCGGCAATAACTCCTACCTGCGCTACGACAGCACGACCGGTCTCATGACTGTGGTGGCGTGGGACGCCAACCTCTCCTTCGGCACCATGAACGCCGGCGGCGGCATGGGCGGCGGCACCCCGCCCGACCGTGCGGTGCCCGACGGGGCGGTGCCAGAGGGCGGGATTCCCACGGGCGGCATGCCGGACGGGGCTGGCGGCGGTGCGATGGGCGGCGACAACGTCCTGGCGACCCGGTTCCTCGCCGATGACAGCTTCTCGGCGCTTGTCGACACCGAGACCGCCACGCTCACGGCCAGCCTCTACGACAGCGGTGATGCGCAGGCGGTGCTCGACCGGTGGGCCGCGCTGCTCGAGGACCAGGCCGGCGACCTGATCTCCAGCGACACCCTGCAGAGCGAGTCGGACGCCATCGCGACCTACTTCACGGGCGAGGAGTGAGGAGATCCGGAGTGCCGAACCGCTCCACGAAGGCCTTCATGATGGTGGCGGGCTCGGTCACCGTTGAGGCGTCGATCGCGGCGATCACGTCGTCGTAGGCATCCGGCTCGAAGTAACCGTTGTCGTGATAGACCCGCAGCCGGGTGAGGATGCCGGCCTGGGTGAGCTCGGGGTGGAACTGGGTGGCGTAGATGTTCTGGCCGATTCTGAAGGCCTGCACCGGGCAGTCAGCGCCGGTGGCCAGCAGCACAGCGCCGGTCGGCAGCACCGTGCAGGCCTCCTTGTGGCCCACGAACGCTTCGAAGGTCGGTGCGACCCGGCCGAAGAGCTGATCGGCCGCACCCTCGGCGGTAAGGCTCACCGGAATGGGCCCGGCCACCTCAGACCAGGTGTCGTCGACGACACCGTCCAGATAGCTGGTGAGCAGTCCGATGCCGTAGCAGGCGCCGAGAAACGGGAAGTCCTGCGCCACCACGGCGTCGAGCAGACCGGCGAGCTCCCGCTCCACCCGGAGCTGCACCGCCGACTTGGACTCGGCCGGGTCGCTCGCGTTGAACGGGCTGCCGCCCACGATCACACCGGAGTAGTCGGCGAGGGAGATGGGCGGCATCGGCGCGGCCTCGAGGCGCACGCGGTGCAGCTGCTCGGGGCGCAAGCCGCCGGCCGCCAGGAAGCCGGCGTATTCGTCGTCCGCGGCTTCATCTTCGGAGCGGGTCGCCAGCAGCAGAAAGGGCTTCACGGCCCCATGCTACCGAGGAAGGGGGCCCGCGGCCGGATGTGACGGCGCCCGTCGGAGACAGCGCCTGATATCGCCGCCGACATAGCCGCCGACATAGCCTCTGACATCGCCCGTTCACGCTGTAGATTTGATCCGATGAACACTCCAGCCGAGCCCAGCGCGATCGCCACTCCCTACGAAGACCTGCTGCGCCTGGTTCTGGAAACCGGCGCCACCAAGGCCGACCGCACCGGAACGGGCACCCTCAGTGTGTTCGGCGCCCAGCTGCGCTTCGACCTCAGTAAGGGCTTCCCGCTCATCACCACCAAGCGGGTGCACTTCCCGTCGCTGGCCTACGAACTGCTCTGGTTCCTGCGCGGCGAGAGCAACGTCGGCTGGCTGCGCGAGCACGGCGTGCGCATCTGGAACGAGTGGGCAGACGAACAGGGCGAACTCGGCCCGGTCTACGGCGTGCAGTGGCGTTCCTGGCCCACCCCGGACGGCGGCCACATCGACCAGATCGCCCAGGTCATCGAGACCCTCAAGACCAATCCGGACTCCCGCCGCATCATCGTGTCGGCGTGGAACGTGGCCGACATCCCCGACATGGCGCTGGCGCCGTGTCACGCGCTGTTCCAGTTCTACGTGGCCGACGGCAAGCTGTCCTGCCAGCTCTACCAGCGCAGTGCCGACCTGTTCCTCGGCGTGCCGTTCAACATCGCCAGCTACGCGCTGCTCACCCACCTCGTCGCCGCCCAGACCGGCCTCGAGGTCGGCGACTTCATCTGGACAGGCGGCGACTGCCACATCTACTCCAACCACCTCGAGCAGGTCACCGAACAGCTCAGCCGCACGCCGTTCCCGGCGCCCCAGCTCAAGATCACCACCGAGCGCGACAGCATCTTCGACTACGAGTTCGAGGACCTCGAAGTCGTCGACTACGTCCACCACCCGGCGATCAAGGCTCCAGTTGCCGTCTGAGGCTCCGTTGACACCGGATGCGCCGGCCGCGCCGATCGGCCTGATCTGGGCGCAAGCGGCGAACGGGGTCATCGGCGTCGCCGGCAGCATCCCCTGGCACCTGCCGGAGGACCTCACCCGGTTCAAGCAGATCACCCTCGGCGGTGCCGTCGTCATGGGCCGCCGCACCTGGGATTCGTTGCCCGAACGGTTCCGCCCGTTGGCCGGCCGCGACAACATCGTGATCACCCGCCAGGACGACTGGTCGGCTGACGGCGTCATCGTGGTGCACTCCCTGCCGGACGCGCTGGCCGCGGCCGCACCGCAGCCGGTCTGGATCATCGGCGGCGGCGAGATCTACCGCCAGGCGATGGCGATGGCCGGCCACCTCGAGGTGACTGAGGTCGACCTCGACGCTGTCGGCGACACCGTCGCCCCCACCGTCGACCCGGCCTTCGCCCAGACGGCCGTCACCGAATGGCTGACCTCCCGCACCGGGCTGCGCTACCGCTTCCTCACCTACGAGCGCCTCCCCGCCTGACGCGCCCCACCTGTCCAGACTGGCCCATTTTCGCTAGTGCGGAGGCGGTGCACACTAGCGAAAACGGGCCAGTCATCCGGTTCGTGGGCGGGGCCGGGCGCTTACGGGTCGTGCCGCGCGCGGCTGGGCTGTACCCGGGGCGGCTCGCCCGGCATCTTGGGGTAGTCCGGCGGGAACGGCAGCTCCCCGAGCCCGGCAGCCAGATCGCGTTCCCACCACTCGAGCAGTGTGTCGATGCGGCCGGGCTGCTCGTACATCCGCGCCCACGGGTCGCCGGTCGTGCGCAACCGCTCCGGCACGGTCAGGATGGTGTGCAGCGTGGGGTCAGTGTTCTCGAGTTCGTCCCAGCCGATCGGGCACGACACCGGCGCGTGCGCCAGCGCCCGCGGGCTGTATGCACCCGCCATGGTTCGGTCCCGGTTCGCCTGGTTGAAGTCCACGAAGATCCGGGTTCCGCGCTCCTCCTTCCACCAGGCAGTGGTCACCGCCGTCGGCATCCTTCGTTCGACCTCGCGGGCGGCCCCGATCACGGCGTGCCGCACCACCTGGAACTCCTGGGTCGCTTCGATGGGCGCGAAGACGTGCAGTCCGCGGTTGCCGGAGGTCTTGACGAACGCGGTCAGGCCAGCTTCGGCGAGCACCGCGCGCAATTCGAGGGCCACCGGGATGGCGTCGTCGAAGTCGGTGCCCGGTTGCGGGTCGAGGTCGATGCGCAGCTGGTCGGGGTTGTCGGTGTTCTCGGCCCGCGACGGCCACGGGTGAAAGACCACGGTGTTCATCTGCACCGCCCAGACGGCGCCGGCCGGTTCGTCGATCACGAGCTGCGGATGCGTGCGCCCGCTCGGGTACACCACGGGCACCGCCCGCATGTACTCCGGCGCCCCCTTGGGCGGGTTCTTCGAGAAGAACTGCTCGCCGTCGATACCGCCGGGGAACCGCTGCAACGACACCGGTCGGTCGCCGTTCGCCGCGACGAACGCCTCCCCCACGGCCACGACGTAGTTCGCCAGGTCGAGCTTGGTGATGCCCACCTCCGGCCACAACACCCGGCCAGGGCTGGACACCCGCACTGTGCGTTCCCCGTGCGGCCCCGCAACACGTATCTCGGTAGCTTCTGTCACCATGTCGCCCAACCTAACCCCGATCTCTTTCGCGAGCCGTGAGCTGAACCCCGAAAACTCGGGGTTTTTGGGGTTCTGCTCACGGCTCGCGGGTGGGGGCGGTCAGCCGCCGCCCACGTGGATGCCGGGCCGGCGGTCCGCGCGCGGTTCGTTCTCCCGCAGGATCTCGCGCACCACGGGGGCAGTGTCGCCCTGCCCGAGCAGCAGGTACCGCAGCAGGTGGCCAACGGGGTTGCCCTCAGACCACTCGAAGTAGGCGTGCGGTCGCAGCCCGGTGGCTTCGCGGAGCGCGAGCAGGATGGCCGCGATGGCATTCGGCACCGCCGGGCTCTGAGCGCGCAGCACCCGGTACTCGCCCACCTCCACGCCCCGCACGTGCAGCACGTCCGTGAAACCGGACGGGTCGACCACCTCGATCTCGAGGAAGAGCACGTCGGCCGCGCCCGGCACCGGGTTCATCCCGCGCTGCTCACTCTCCTTTTCGGCATATGCGGCCTGGCCGCTCTGCTGCGGTTTGTTCGCCACCAGATTGAGCGCACCGTCGAACGCGATCGAGTCGGCGATGAACTGGCGGGCCTGCTCGTCGAACTCGACGCCCTCCACCCGCAGCTCGGTCGTGCGCGACACCCTGGAGACCAGCGACACCAGGACGATGCCCGCGATGAAGAGTGCGGAGATCATGATGCCGTCGGGCTTCTCCACGATGTTCGCGCCGAGGGCGTACAGCAGCACCGCCGTGAGCACGCCGAATCCCACGATCCTCCAGCGCTCCCGGCGGCGCGCGGCGGATACCGTGACCGCGGCGGCGGCAGAGACCATCATCACCAGGATGCCGGTGGCGTATGCGCCGGCCTGCGCGTCCACACTGGCCTGGAAGCCGACGGTGATCAGGATGCTCAGCCCGGTGTACACCAGCACGACGGGCCGCACGGCGCGACTCCACTCCGGCGCCATCCCGTAGCCGGGCAGATACCGGGGCACGATGTTGATGAGACCGGCCATCGCGGATGCCCCGGCGAACCACAGGATGAAGATGCTGCTGAGGTCGTAGATGTTCCCGAAGCCGTTGCCGATGTACTCGTGCGCCAGGTACGACAGCGCGCGGCCGTTCGCCGGCCCGCCCTCATCGAATGCCTCGGCCGGAATCAGCACGGTGGTGACGATGCTGCTGGCCACCAGGTAGACGCTCATGATCAGGGCCGCCCCGGTCAGCAGCCGCCGGGTGTTGCGCACCCGGCTCGCCAGCCGCTCCTCGGGGCTCTGGCCGCGGGATGCCACCAGCGGCATCATGCTCACCCCGGTCTCGAAGCCGGACAACCCGAGCACGAGCAGCGGGAAGGCCAGGAGCACCGGACCGAGGATTCCGGCCGGGCCTCCCCCCTCCGGCCCTCCGCCCTCCAGCCGGAGAGCGGCCAGCCAGTGGGTCAGGGCGTCCGGGTCGGCGAACACCTCGCCCAGACTCACAACGATGACGACGCCGTTCAGCAGCAGGAACACGCCGACGAGGGGAATCGCGATCGCGACGGCCTCGGTGAAACCGAGCAGGAACACCCCGCCCAGCACCAGCAAGAACCCGATCGTGACCGGCACGGCCTGGCCGCGCAGGAACTCGGGTGCCGCCGGGTTCTCGAGCAGGTGCACCGTCGCATCCGCGGAGGAGAGCGTGATGGTGATGATCCAGGAGGTGGCCACGAAGCCGAGCAGCACGAGCACGAACACCTTGCCCCGCCAGAACGGCAGCAGGCGCTCGAGCATGGCCACAGACCCCTGCCCGTGCGGGCTCTCCACCGCCACCCGCCGGTACATGGGCAGCATCCCGAGCAGCGTCAGGGCCACAATCAGGAGGGTGGCCAGGGGCGACAGCGCCCCGCCCGCGACGATGGCGATGCTGGGCAGGTAGGAGAGGGTCGAGAAGTAATCCACGCCGGTCAGGCACATCACCTGCCACCACGGATGCGTCGACTCGCCGGAGTCGGCCGTCTCAGGCCCCACCGGCCGCACCTGGTTGCGCATGAGCCAGGCGCCGATCCGGCCGGACGGCGGCGGGGCGGCAAGGGGACGGGGAATCCGCGCCGGGATCTTCGATGGATCGGATGGCTGCACACCGGGCATTCTCGCCCCAAATCCCCCGAGCCGTGAGAAGAGCCCCGAAAATCCTCGATTTTCGGGGCTCAAGTCACGGCTCGCGGAAGGGTTTACTGCGGGGCGCCCGCGATGTTGACCAGCCAGGCCACGCCGAACTTGTCGACGCACATGCCAAAACTGTCGCCCCACGGCGCCGCCGCCAACGGCATCGTCACCGACCCGCCGTCGACGAGCTTGTCCCAATAGCCCTGCAGCTCCGCGGCATCCGCGCTGTCGCCGCTCAGCGACACCGAGTAGTTGTTGCCGGGCGTGTACTCCATGGCGTTGGGCGTGTCCGCCGCCATCAGCGTCAGACCGCTCGGAGTGGTGAGTGCGGCATGCATGGTCTTGTCCTGCTCGCTCGGGTCGTCGCTGGCGTGGAATTCCCCGAAGGTGCTGTGCGTCAGCTCCCCGCCGAAGACCGAGTGGTAGAACTCCATCGCCTCCTTGGCGTTGTCGCGGAAGCCGAGGTAGGGGTTGAGCTTGGTGCTCATGATGGTTCTCCTCACTGTCCAGACAAGCGCTGGACGTCATGGATGCGTGCGGTTCTGAGCGTTCTGCACGATTATCGGCCGCACGGCACGTCTGCGGGAGGCTTGGGCACGAATTGCGGTGTCAGTTCCAGTGCGACACCGCGAGCGCCAGGCCGGCCTCGTCGCCCAGCAGCCGCGCGGCCACATGGGGCAGCGGGATCACGGGATGCCAGCTGCCATCCGCGCTGCGCCCGGAGGCCCAGTCCAGGGTGTTCGACAGCTCGGCCATCCCGGGCCGCTCGGTGAGGGTGCTGTTCCACTCCCACTGGATGTGGGTGAGCGCGCCGTCCTCGCTGAGCACGATCTCCACGATGAGCGAGTCCTGCCAGTCGCCGATCTGCTCGAGGTGTTCGCCGAAGCCGAAGATTCCGCCTCGCTCCTCGAGGGAGAGCAGCGTGATGTCGAGGGCGTAGCGCGCCACGTTCTGCGGATTGGGGATCAGGAAGACCGTGATCAGCGGAACGGGCGACAGCGGTGTGGCGATCCGTTTCGCCTCCGCGTTGAGGTCGACCGGGCAGTAGTGGTCGGCCGTCTGCTCGTGGATCAGCACGGGCAGCTTGCGGATGGCCAGGCGCACCTCGGCCTGCCACACCCTGGTCTCCTCGAAGGCCAGCCCGCGCAGCCCGATCTCCACCCGCAGGGTGCCGAAGAGGAATCTCTTGAGGTTCTGATAGGCCTCCTCCGAGTTCACCAGCCCGTACCGGCCGGAATGCGAGCGGTGCAGGTAGGCGCGGGCCGACCCCACCACATAGGCGTTGCGGATGGCGACGAGCCCGTCGCTCTGCACCCCCATCACCGCGCTCGACAGGCCCAGTGCCACGTCGTAGTCGCGCGCGTTGGTGCCCACGATGCTCAGCACCCGGTCCGGGGTGAAGGCCCCGCTCATCCGCCGGGTGTCGCCGTTGGCAGGACCGGGCGCATCCGCCGGGTAGAGGTACTCGCGCATGAACTCCGGCGCGAAGATCCGCGAACCCTGCGGGCCGAAGGTGTTGAGGATCCAGCCACCGATGGGGCCACCCAGCTCGGGGTCGATCCCACCGTGCGGGGTGCCGATGGTGCACAGCTTCGACACGGATGCGCGCGGGTCGGCGAGGTTCACCTGCAGGGCCGTGCGGCAGATCAGGCCGCCCATCGAGTGCGCCACGAGGTACACCGGCGGGTGGCCGGCGGATTTCTCCCGCACCAGGGCGATGAAGTCGGCCAGGCCCTGGGCGGCCTTGCGGATGTCGTAGGTCTGCGGCGGCGTGCCGAAGGTGCCGGCGGCGGCGTCATAGAACCTGTAGATCCACACCGAGTCGGCGCGCAGGGAGCCCGCCTCGGCGTCGAGCAACACCCGCTGCTGGCTGCCTTCGATGCGCACGTCGTAGCCCTGCTCCTTGACCAGCCGGATCAGCGGGCCCTCGTACTGATAGAACTGCGGCGTGCCGTTGGCTCCCACCCGCACGTGCACGGATCCCTCGTTGAGGCCGTAGAACGGGTCGTCCGCGGCGGTGTCGATCGCGCCCTGTCCCCCGGCGAATCCCCGCACGTAGATGATCGGCAGCCGCTCACCCATGATCCTCTCCGTTCTCAGCTCTCCGTTCTCAGCGCGGGCAGGTCACGCGGGGGCGAACCTGCTGATGAAGCTGAAGGCCAGGTCGGCCACATCGCGCCATCCGCTGTCGATCACCAGTGAATGGCCCCGGCCGGGGATCTCGGTGATCTCGGTGATGCCCTCGTTCCTGGCCTGCAGCTTGTAGCTGGCCCTGGTGATCGCCAGCGGCACCGTGTTGTCGTTCTCCCCGGCCAGCACGAGCAGCGCTCCCCGGTTGGGGTTCTTCGTGTCCACCCTGGTCTCCCCGCCGAACGGGTTGAAGTTGGCCACGGCCGCCTGGAACAGGGGTGCGCCGGAGGCCGGCACATGGAAGTCGGTGTACAGCTGTCTCGCTTCGGTCTCGTCGAGGTTGTTCGCCCAGCCGTACTCGAACTGCTCGAAGGTGAGCGCAATGGCCTTGCCCCGGTTGCCCGGATTGCCGAGCACGGGCGACGCCGACTTGAGTGCGGAGGCGGGCAGCGGCAGCACGCCCTTGAACGGGGCGTTGTCGATGGAGACCGTCGCGAAGGCCACTCCCTCCCCGGCCAGCTTCTGCGCGATCAGGCCGCCGAACGAGTGGCCGATCACCGCGGGCTTGCGGTCCAACCGGGAGATCGCCTCGAGATAGTGGTCGGTGACCTGCTGCACCATCTTGTGGGCGAAGGCGTCTGGAGACGCGAAGGCCTCCTCCACCGTGCGGGGGTCGTCGGGCCAGCCGGGAGCGACGGTGATGAACCCGTTCGCCTCGAACAGGTCCCGCCACGGCTTCCAGCTGCTGGAGAGCAGCCAGAGGCCGTGCACGAAGACAACGGGCGTGAGGCCGGACGCATTGGCGCGGTCGATCTCGTCGATTTCCCAACCGGCGAGGGTGGGAGGTTCCGGTGTGGCCATGGTGGCTGTCCTTCCAGGCTGCCGGTGCGGGCGTCGAGGTGCGCCGCATCCGTTCTGGTTGTAAATATCCGGGATGCTCCCCGCGCGCAAGTGCCGGGAGAGCGCCGGCTGGGTTACGCTGACGCACACTCGACCCACCGAAGGACAGCCATGGACCACGTCGCCACCATCGTCGCCGATACCCACGCCACCAAGCCGGAGGCGCTGGGGATCATCGCCCTGACTCTGGATGCTGCGGTGCAGGGCGCGCAGACAGCGCACGCCTTCGTGGCCCTGCCGCACGGCGGCCGGGTCGAGGTGGACATCCCCAAGTTCGGCGAAGCCCCTCCGCTGGCGATCGACGTCTACGACCCGCGCGGCGCGGCCGAGGCCCGGGCGGCGGCGCAGTCCCTCCTCGACCTGCTCGCCGCGTCGACGGGATGGCCGCTGCACCACCTGCACGACTAAGCAGACCGCGAACTCCATGCGTACGCACGGGTTTTTCCCGTAGCGTGGTGCCATGAGCAATGTCACCCCCAGCGATCTCACGGCCAGCGACCTCACCCCCAGCTACGTGGAGCCCGGCAAGGACTTCAACCGCGACACGAACTACGTCGAAGACCGCATCACGCGCGACGGCCGTGACGGCTGGCCGGTGGAACCCGGACGCTACCGCCTCGTGGCCGCACGCGCCTGCCCGTGGGCGAACCGCACCGCCATCGTGCGCCGCCTGCTGGGCCTCGAGGGCGTCATCTCACTCGGACTGCCCGGTCCCACCCACGACAAGAACAGCTGGACCTTCGACCTCGACCCGAACGGCGTCGACCCCGTGCTCGGCATCGAACGCATCCAGGACGCATACTTCGCGCGTTTCCCGGACTACCCCCGCGGCATCACCGTGCCGGCGATCGTGGATGTGCCCACCGGCAAGCTGGTGACCAACAACTATCCGCAGATCACCCTGGACTTCGAGACGGAGTGGGTGGAGTACCACCGCCCCGGTGCCCCCGACCTCTACCCGGAGGCGCTGCGCACCGAGATCGACGAGGTCGCCAACCTGATCTTCCACGACGTGAACAACGGCGTCTACAAGTGCGGTTTCGCCGGCAGCCAGAAGTCCTATGAGCGGGCCTACAACACCCTGTTCGCGCGCCTGGACTGGCTGGAGGACCGCCTGGCCGGCCAGCGGTACCTCGTGGGCGACACCATCACGGAGGCGGACATCCGCCTCTTCACCACGCTGGCGCGGTTCGACGCGGTCTACCACGGCCACTTCAAGTGCAACCGCAACAAGCTCAGCGAGATGCCGGTGCTGTGGGCCTATGCCCGGGACCTCTTCCAGACGCCGGGCTTCGGCGACACCATCGACTTCGAGCAGATCAAGAAGCACTACTACGTGACGCACAGCGACATCAACCCCACCGGCATCGTGCCCAAGGGGCCGGATGCCTCGGTGTGGCTCACCGCGCACGGCCGCGAGGCCCTGGGCGGGCGGCCCTTCGGCACCGGCACCCCGCCGGAGGCGCCGCTCGAGGGCGAGCGGGTGCCCGCCCTCTGATCGCCCCGATGCGTCGCTGAAATGCGGAAATCCCTCTGTCGCTGTCGAAACGACGGGGGGATTTCCGCAACTCAGTGGTGGTTAGCGCGCGAGCCAGCCACCGTCGACCGGCAGGGTGATGCCGTTGATGTAGTCGGAGGCGCTGCTGGACAGGAACACTGCCGCGCCGACCAGGTCGGAGGCCTCGCCCCAGCGGCCGGCGGGGATCCGGTCGAGGATCGCCTTGGATCGCTCACCGTCGGCTCGCAGGTCCTTGGTGTTGGCCGTGGCGATATAGCCGGGTGCGATGGCGTTCACGTTGACGCCGGAGACCGCCCATTCGTTCGCCAGCGCCTTGGCCAGGCCCACGATGGCCGACTTGGAGGCGGTGTACCCGGGTACGTTCACGCCGCCCTGGAAGCTCAGCAGGGAGGCGGTGAAGATGATCTTGCCGTGGCCGCGGGCCACCATGTTGGCTCCCACTGCCCGGCTCAGCACGAACTGCGACGACAGGTTCACGGCGATGACCTCGTCCCAGAACTCGTCGGAGTGCACGGCGGCCGGGGCGCGGCGGATGGTGCCGGCGTTGTTGATCAGGATGTCGGCGTTCAGGGCGGCCAGCTCGGTGCCGAGCGCGGTGATCGCGGCACGGTCGGCGTAGTCGGTGTCGTAGGGGGTGAACGTGCGGCCCAGGGCCTCGACCCGCTGGGAGACCTCACTGCCGGTCATCGGCATGTTGACGCTCACGCCCACGATGTCGGCGCCGGCCGCGGCCAGTCCCTCGGCCATGGCGAGCCCGATGCCGCTGCTTGCTCCCGTGACGATGGCCACTTTGCCGGTGAGGTCGAAGGGGTTCGCGGTCATTTTAGTGCTCCTCTGTGAGTCTGATAGGTCGCGTGTAGCGTTCTGCTCGGCGGAACATCGTTCCATCCAGTAACTACTCTATGGGGTAGCCACCCGAAATGCGACCCGATCCGCGGTCCGGCGGCGCGGGACCAGCCGCGGGTACCCTCAAAACGTGTCCTTCGAAACCAGTGCCGCGCCCACGCTGCTCACCGACCCCGAGTGGCGCGAGCGGGAACGCCGACACCAGGCCAGGGCCGATGCCGCGACCCTCGGCCGCCGGGAGCGAGCGGGCACCGGCCGCAGCCATCCGGTCGATGATTTCCTCTTCACCTACTACCCGTTCCGGCCCGGACTGCTGCGGCGCTGGCACCCCGGCGCGAACGTCGTGCTGCAAGGCGCGGCGCACGAGGAACGCGCCGGCTGGAAGTGGTATCGCACGGACGGGGACGATGTGGCCGTGGATCGCGCCGCGTTCGTCCGGAAGAATGCGCGCAGCATCCGTTTCATCGTGTCACTGCTGGGCCGCACCGCGCAGCGTGCCGGGAACTTCGGCTGCTTCGGCCTGCACGAATGGGCCATGGTCTACAAGCAGGACGAGCACAGGCACGAGTCCCCGCTGCGGCTTAGTCAGGGCGAGACCGACACCGTGGTGGAATCGCATCGGATCGCCTGTACGCATTTCGACGCGTTCAGGTTCTTCACCCCCGCCGCCGTCGAGCACAACGCCGGGCAGGCCCACCCGGTGCTGCCGAGCCGGGAGAACCAGCCCCGGCTCGAGCAGCCCGGCTGCCTGCACGCGGGCATGGACGTCTACAAGTGGGCCATCAAGCTCGGGCCGCTCGTTCCCGGGGAACTGCTGCTGGACTGCTTCGACCTCGCCCGCGACATCCGCGAACTCGACATGCAGGCCTCCCCCTACGATCTGTCCGACTGGGGCTCCACGCCGGTCGCCATCGAGACACCGGCAGGCAAGGCCGAATACGTGCGCCGCCAACGTGGCTTCACCGAGCGGAGCAACCTGCTGCGCGCCCGGGTCATCGACGCCGTCGGCGCCCTGCCGGAGCTCTCCGCCCTGGTGTAGTTTCCCCCGTAGCCCACAGCAGGCGGGCCTCTTAGCGTTCTGGCAGGAGACTCGGGCGGACCGCTCGGCGGAACGGGTGCAAGCCGCTGCGCGGCATCCGTCGTCGTTGGCGCTCTTCGCCGACTTGCCGCAAAGCGCCCCTTCAGCGCCCGCCAAAGGGAGTTTTGCGGCATCTCGACGACGCGTGGGAGCGCTCAGGCGAGGTCGCGGCGGCGGATGCGCTCCAGCTCCTCGCCGATGCCGATGTCGGCCACGACCACCCGGCCGGCAAAGTCGGCCGCCGGGCTCCGCACGAGCCCGGTCTTGCAGCCGCCGAACGTCACCGTGAGGTCGGCCCGCAGCACCGTGGGATCCGGCACCGTGCCGTCGTCCACGCCGATGCCGCTGGGCAGGTCGACGGCCACGACCAGGGGCGGATGCTCAGCGGAGGGACCGGCGGACGGATCAGCAGAGAGAACCGGCAGGATCGCCGCCACGGTGCGCCGTGCCGCCCCACGCAGCGCTGGGCGGCCGGTGGTGCCCGTGCCCACGATGCCGTCCAGGATCAGGTCGGCCGCCCGGGCGAGGCCGGCGATCACCTCGGGTAGTTCGTCCACGGGCCGCAGGTCGGCGCCCCGGGCGAGGGCGGTCTCGAGTGCGCCCACGTGCAGGCGGTCGCTGGTGGGCAGGATGCACAGCACCGCGCCCTCGCCGGCCAGCAGCTCCGCGGCATACAGGGCGTCCGCGCCGTTGTTGCCTGACCCGGCCAGCACCAGCACCCGCGCACCCTCCACTCCCCCACGCTGCGTCGTGAGAAGTGCCGCCGCCTCGTTCGCCAGCGCCCGGGCCGCCCTGTCCATGAGCGGAACGCCCCGCTCGAGGAAGGGCGCTTCGGCCTCGCGCACCTGGGCCGCGGTATAGGTCTGCACTGGCGAGGTATGCACGGCGCCACCCTACGCCGCGCGGCCGCCCGCCGCGGCATCCCGCATCAGGTGACCCGCCGTCTCGCACGGTCCTACGCTGGGAGCATGGATTCCTCCAGGCCGACAACGCTGCGGCCGATACTCACACTCACCGTCAATCCCGCCCTCGACGTCAGCACCTCGACGGAAAATGTGATCGGTGAGCACAAGATGCGCTGCGGACTCTCCCGCCTCGATCCTGGCGGCGGCGGCATCAATGTCTCCCGCGTCATCCAGCGACTCGGCGGTCAGACCCTGGCCATCTACGCCGCCGGCGGACCTACCGGGGACGCGTACCGCAAGCTCATCGAGGCCGAGGGAATTCCCACCGTGGTCGTGCCCATCGCGGGCAGCACCAGAGAGAGCTTCACTGTCGACGAGACCGCCACGGGCAAGCAGTTCCGCTTCGTGCTGCAGGGGCCCCAGATCGCCGAGGCCGAGTGGAAGGCCTGCCTCGCCCGCGTCGCCGAGTCCATCCCGCACAACGGCTATGTGGTGGCCAGCGGCAGCCTGCCGCCGGGCGCGCCGGACGACTTCTACGCCAGGGTCGCCCGCCTGGCCCGTCAGCATGACGCGCGCTGCATTGTGGATGCGTCGGGTCCGGCCCTGGCCGAAGCCCTCGCAGAGGGCGTCTTCCTGGTGAAGCCCAGCGGACGAGAACTGGGCGAGCTGGTGGGCTCATCGCTCGATACCGAGGAGGGCCAGATCGCCGCGGCGAGCACCCTCGTCTCCCGGGGGTCCGCCGAATACGTGGCACTCACCCTCGGCGGCGCCGGGGCCGTGCTCGCCTCGGCGGCGGGCGTGATCCGCCTCCCCGTCCCCCGGGTGACGGTGCAAAGCACAGTCGGCGCCGGCGACAGCTTCCTCGGCGCCTTCGTGCTGCGCATCGCGCAGGGCTACGACGCGCCCGCGGCCTTCCGCGCCGCCGTCGCCGCCGGCAGCGCCACGGCCATGACGCCCGCCACCGAACTCTGCCACCGCGTCGATGTCGAGCGGCTCGAGGCCGAACTCGCCCTGATCATGGCCTGAACCGCGCTCAGACGGCGAAATAGCGGCTGGCCTGATTACAGTTGTGCTCATGAAGCTGACCAAGATCGACCCGCCCGGTCGGAGCTTTTCCCGCTGGTTGACCGATGAAGAAGTGGGTCAGGTCCTGGCCGCCAGCCGCGGCTGGCGGCTCGGCAGTGATGGCAGCGTCGTCGCGGGCACCCTGCGCAAGTCCACCATCGCCCCCTCCCTCGCCGCCCTCGGCACGGCTGCCGCCGCCAACCGGTGGATCAGCCGCCCCGCCCAGGCCGGCAGCGACGGCAGCGGACCGACCCACGTGATGTGGGGCGTGTTCGAGGCGCGCACCGACGCAGAAGTGGCCGCGCAGGTAGCCGCAACGATTGGCCATTGACCGGTTGGTCATTGACCTGCTGATCAATGTAGAGTCAGGGTCATGACTCTCCTCGCCCCACAGAAACGCACCACCGTCCTCCGCACGATCTTCCGCGTGGTGCTCGGTGCCTTCCTGCTGATGGCGGGCTTCAGCCACCTCACCGTCAACCGCGAGGCGTTCCTGGCCCAGGTGCCCACCTGGCTTCCACTGGAAGGTGACTTCGTGGTCGTGGCATCCGGCATCGTGGAGATGGTCCTCGGCCTCTCGTTGCTCGCCCTCGGCCGGTACCGGGTGCAGGTCGGCGTCGTCGTAGCGCTGTTCTTCATCGCCATCTTCCCCGGCAACATCTCCCAGCTGGTCACCCACACCGACTCGTTCGGTCTGAACACCGACCTCGACCGCACAGTTCGGCTCGTCTTCCAGCCGGTGCTGGTGCTGTGGGCCCTCTGGTCCACCGGCGCCTGGAAGGCCTGGCGCGAGTACCGCGCCGCCCGCCGCAGCGAGCAGGGCGGCACCGTCCGCCGGGACGCCTGATCGATGGGCGGGCCCAAACGACCCGAGCAGGAGCGCTGCGACGCCATCCTCGCGGCCGCCTATGAGCTGGCCCTCACCGAAGGACTCGACGCCGTCACCGCTCGCCGCGTCGCCACCGCTGCCGGCATCTCCCCCGGCCTGGTCTTCTTCCATTTCCAGTCCAAGGACGGCCTGCTCCAAGCGCTTCTCGACGTGCTCCTGGACGGCACCCTCGACGCGCTGACCGACCCGGCGCTGGCCGCGCTGGCCCCGTGGGACCGCCTCGAGCGGATGGTCAGGGGCGAGCTCGAACGCCTCGCCGAGTACCACGCGGGCGTCGAGCTGCTCTTCGCGTTCTACTTCTCCCGCCGCGACGACCTCTTCCGCGACCGCATCGAGGCCTCCTTCGGCCGCTATCTCGAGGCGTTCCTACCGGTCTGCCGCGAGGTCGCCGCTGACGGCGGCCTCTCCGACAGCGTCTCGGGCGACGACCTCGCCGCTACCGTGGTCGCGCTGGTGCAGGGCGCATCCATCCAGGCGATCCGCAACCCGGCCTCGTTCGCCCCGGAGGCCCTGTTGTCGACCCTGCGGGCCTTCCGGCCGGTCGCCTGAGCGGGAGTCTCCCTCCGCCGACTTGCCGCAAAACGCCCCTTCGCGAGCGCTGAAGGGGTGCTTTGCCCGAAGTCGACAGAACGCTCCACGTCGACTTGCCGCAAAACGCCCCTTCGCGGGCGCTGAAGGGGTGCTTTGCCCGAAGTCGACGGAAGGTACGGAAGGTTAGGGCAGGTCGCCCAGGCCCGCGGGCAGGGGGCCGTCGCTCACCAGGTACAGGCGCTGGGTGGCGCGGGTCATCGCCACGTAGAGCGCTCCGGCACCGCGCTCGGATGCGGCCACGATGGCGGTGGGGTCCACCACGATCACGGCATCGAACTCCAGGCCCTTCGAGTCCTGCGGGGTGAGCAACGCCACGTCCCGCAGCAGGCCGAGGGCCCCGCGGCCGACGATGTCGCCGAACTCGGCGTCGAGGGCAGCGGCGAGGGCGTCGATGTGCTCCTCCACCACGATCACCGCCACGGTTCCGCCCACACCCAAGGCGCGTTCGCGGCGCACGGCGTCGACCGCATCCGTCAGCACCTCAACGGGCCAGTCGCTGGCTCGCACTGTGCGCGATGCCGTGATCGGCAGGCCGTGCGCCACCGCCATGGTCTCGGCGGCCTCGGCGATCTGGCTGGGGGTGCGGTAGTTCACGGTGAGCTCTTCGAGGCGCCAGCGATCGGCTTCGAACGAGGCCTCGAGCACGGGCGCGAGAGCCTCGCGCCAGCTGTCTGCCGCGGCGGCGGCGGCAGCCTGGGCAATGTCGCCCACGATGGTGAACGAGCGGCGCGGACCGCGGCGCATCAGCAGCCGCCACTGCATGGGCGAGAGTTCCTGGGCCTCGTCCACGATCACGTGCCCGTATGTCCAGCTGCGGTCCAGCGCCGCCCGTTCGGCGGTCGTGGCCCTGTCGCCGAGCTCGGCGAAGTTGTCGGCGAGGGCCTTCGCGTTCACGAGCCCCTTCACGTCCATGTTCTTGATCGCCAGTTCGGCGTTCTCGATGTCGCGCTTGCGCTGTTCCTTGGCCTCGCGCTTCTGCGCGGCGTCAACGGCGCTGTACTCGCCGAGGTGCTCCGCGGCCTCGTCGAGCAGCGGGATGTCGGCGATGGTGAACTCGGCGTCGCGCGGCCGGTAGAGCAGGGCGCGCTGGGCGGCCCGCCAGCGCGGGGTGAGTTCTTCGAGCCACTGCGGCCGGGCGTAGAGATCCTGCACGAGCTTCTGCGGGGTGAGCGGCAGCCAGGCCGTGTTCAGGGCCACGCGCACGTCGTCGGCCAGGCGCAGGTCTTCGCGTAGCATCGGCAGGTCGGTGTCGTCCATCGACCGGCCCTGCTTCTTGAGCTGCTCGAGCCACTCCCGGGCCAGGGAGTTCAGCGCGTGCTTGACGAACACCACGCGGGCCTCGTTGTGCGGCTTGCCGCCGGAGCGGGCGCGGTGGATGGCGGACTCGATCAGCTGGGGCTTGAGCACCAGGGTGTCGCCGTTCACCAGCAGCTTCTGGCTGGCGGCGGGCACCTTCTGCCGGGACTTCACGGCCCGGGCGATGAGGTCGGCCATGAAGGTCTGGCCCTTAAGCGCGGCCGCGGCCGGCGCGTCTTCGTGGCTGGCCTCGACGCCGGGGAACAGCTGGCCCACCGAGGCGAGCACCACCCCGGTCTCGCCGAGCGACGGCAGCACAGCCTCGATGTACTGCAGGAAGGACGTGGACGGACCCACGATCAGGACGCCGGCGTTCTGCAGCCGGTCGCGGTGGGTGTAGAGCAGGTAGGCGGCGCGGTGCAGGGCCACGGCGGTCTTGCCGGTGCCGGGGCCGCCCTGCACGACCAGCACACCGTTCAGCTCCGAGCGGATGATGCGATCCTGCTCGGCCTGGATCGTCGAGACGATGTCGGACATGTGCCCGGTGCGCTGCGCGGTGAGCGCCGAGAGCAGCGCCCCCTCACCCTGATGCAGGTTGGCGGTGTCGCCCTCCAGCAGCGCGGCGTCCAGGATCTCGTCTTCGATGCGGATGATGCGACGGCCGTTGGACAGCAGGTGCCGGCGCGCGCGGGCGCCGAGCGGCGTCGCGGCGGTGGCCTGGTAGAAGGCGCTGGCCTGCGGCACCCGCCAGTCGAGCAGGATCGGCTGCAGGTTCTCGTCGCGAAGGCCCACCCGGCCGATGTAGCGGTAGACGGGCGTGCCGTCGTCGTCTTCCGGAGCGGTCTCCAGGCGGCCGAAGGCGAGACGGTCGTCCACCTCGCGCAGCTGCACGATGCGGTCCTCGTAGGTGCGCGCAAAGGTGTCGCGTTCGGACCGGGACTGGTGGTTTCCGCCGACGTCGAGCATCCGCACGGCCTTCAGCTGGGCCTCGGCCTCACGCTGCAGCGCGTCGAGGCGCGCGTACAGCGTGGCGACGTAGTCCTGTTCGCGCGCGAGCTCCTGATCAACCACTCAAACACCCCTCAAATCAAACGACCAGTTTAGCCGCTGACGGTGCTGCTGGGTTTCGGCCCCCATCCGGGTCAGACAGGAGACCGAATCCGTCACGCGGCCGAAATGTCACCGGCATAGAAGCTCCCTAAGTTTGGAACACCGGATTCCGCAACTAGTCGCGGAAAGAGCCCGAATCAAAGGGGTAGTAAATGAGTGGAAATGCCATGCGCCTGCAGGCGATCAGGGATGTCGAGGCCTACGTGCCTCCCGCCGTCAGCTTCACCGACGCCGAAACTCCTGGCCAGATCTTCGGCGAAAACGTGTTCAGCAGCGTCGTCATGCAGAAGCGCCTGCCGAAACTCGTCTACAAGTCGGTGATGGCCACCATCGAACACGGTGCCATGCTCGACCCGCTGGTCGCCGATGCTGTCGCCTCCGCCATGAAGGACTGGGCGATGGAGAAGGGCGCCTCGCACTACGCGCACGTCTTCTACCCGCTGACCGGCCTCACCGCCGAAAAGCACGACAGCTTCCTCGAGCCCGTCGGCGACGGCACCGCGCTGGCCGAGTTCGCCGGCAAGACCCTCGTGCAGGGCGAGCCCGACGCGTCCAGCTTCCCCAACGGCGGGCTGCGGAACACCTTCGAGGCCCGCGGATACACCGGCTGGGACGTCACCAGCCCCGCATATGTGCTCGAGAACCCGAACGGCAACACCCTGTGCATTCCCACCGTCTTCGTCTCGATGACCGGTGAGGCCCTCGACCACAAGACCCCGCTGCTGCGCTCGCAGCAGGCGATGGGCGAGCACGCCGAACGCATCCTGCGCCTGTTCGGCCATGTCAAGCCGGCCAAGGTCGTCTCGTTCTGCGGTCCTGAGCAGGAGTACTTCCTGGTGGACCGGCACTTCTTCCTCGCCCGCCCCGACCTGCTGAACTCCGGCCGCACCCTGTTCGGCGCCAAGCCGCCCAAGGGCCAGGAGTTCGACGACCACTACTTCGGCGCCATCCCCGAGCGTGTTCTCGGCTTCATGATGGACACCGAGCGGGAGCTCTTCAAGCTCGGCATCCCCGCCAAGACCCGCCACAACGAGGTCGCCCCCGGCCAGTTCGAGATCGCGCCGATGTTCGAGCGCGGCAACATCGCGGCCGACCACCAGCAGCTGTTGATGACCACCTTCAAGACCGTCGCCAAGAAGCACGGCATGGCCTGCCTCTTCCACGAGAAGCCGTTCCAGGGCGTCAACGGGTCGGGCAAGCACGTCAACTTCTCGCTGGGCAACAACCAGCTCGGCAGCCTGCTGGTGCCCGGTGACAACCCGCACGACAACGCCCAGTTCCTGGTCTTCTGCGCCGCGGTCATCCGCGCCGTGCACAAGTACGCGGGCCTGCTGCGGGTGTCGGTCGCCTCCGCCACCAATGACCACCGCCTCGGCGCCAACGAGGCCCCGCCGGCCATCATCTCGATCTTCCTCGGCGACCAGCTGGCGGATGTCTTCGAGCAGCTGGCCAAGGGTCCCGCGACCTCGTCGAAGGACAAGGGCACCATGATCATCGGTGTCGACACGCTCCCCCAGCTGCCGACCGACCCCGGTGACCGCAACCGCACCAGCCCGTTCGCCTTCACCGGCAACCGGTTCGAGTTCCGTGCCCCAGGCTCGATGCAGACCGTGAGCGGCCCGATGGTCACCATCAACACGATCATGGCCGAGTCGCTGGACTACATCGCCACCGACCTCGAGGCCGCTGTCGCCGCCGGCACCGACTTCGACACGGCAGTGCAATCGCTGCTCACGCAGATCATCACCGATCACGGCGCCGTCGTGTTCAACGGCGACGGCTACTCGGATGCCTGGCCGATCGAGGCCGAAAAGCGCGGGCTCGCGAACCTGCGCACCACGCTCGACGCCCTGCCCGAGCTGATCACCGACTCCGCGATGGACCTGTTCGCGAAGTACAAGGTCTTCAACCACCGCGAGATGCACAGCCGCTACGAGATCGGTCTGGAGCAGTACGCCCTCACCATCAGCGTGGAGGCCCGCCTCACCCTGGAGATGGCGACCACCCAGATCCTGCCGGCCGCGGTGCGGCACCAGACCGAGGTCGCGGTCAACATCGGCGCCCTCAAGGCCGCCGGTGTGGACGCCGACACGGCTCCGCTCCTGGCGGTGAGTGGCCCGATCACCGAGCTCCGCGAGGCCCTGGCCACGCTCAAGGCCGCCCTGGCCGACGAGACCGGTCACGAGGCGCTGGCCGAGGCCGAGCACGCCCGTGACGCCCTGCTGCCCGCGATGGCCGCGGTGCGCACGGCGGCCGACGCCCTGGAAGAGATCGTGGCCGACGACCTGTGGCCGTTGCCGACCTACCAGGAGATGCTCTTCATCCTGTAGCCACCTCAGGCAGTAGCCGCACACCCGCAGTATCCGAACACAGAAAAGCCCCAGCCGGACCAGTGGTCCGGTTGGGGCTTTCTGTTGCGCCTGGAGGTTACGCGGCCAGCGGCATCCGCGCCGGTTCGGCGTGCACCCGCAGGGCGCCATCCTGCACGGTCACGGCCACGACTCCGCCGTCACCGAGCTCAGACGCCACCAGCAGGTCGGCGATTCTGTCGTCGAGCTGGCGCTGGATGACGCGGCGCAGTGGCCGGGCGCCGTACTCGGGCTCGTAGCCGGTCTCGGCGATCCAGTCCACGGCCGCATCGCTCACGGTGAGGGCGTGGCCCTGGGCGGCAAGCCTGGCCTCGGTCTGGTTCAGCAGCAACCGCACGATCTGGCGCAGCTGCGGCTGGTCGAGCTTCCGGAACAGCACGACCTCGTCGATGCGGTTGAGGAACTCGGGCCGCATGGCCTCGCGGAGCTTGGCCATCACCCGGTCCCGCAGCGCCTTCTCCGAGCCGAAGCCGTTGCCGGCGCCGTCCAGGTCGGCGGTGAAGCCGAGGGCGCCGCTGCGGCTCGCCAGAACCTCCGAGCCGATGTTGGAGGTCATGATCACCACGGTGTTGCGGAAGTCCACCGTGCGACCCTGGCCGTCGGTGAGCCGGCCGTCGTCGAGCACCTGCAAGAGCAGGTTGAAGACGTCGGGGTGGGCCTTCTCGATCTCGTCGAGCAGCACCACCGAGTATGGGTTCCGCCGCACGTGTTCGGTCAGCTGACCGGCCTCGTCGTAGCCGACGTAGCCGGGAGGGGCGCCGACCAGACGGCTGACGGTGTGGCGCTCGCCGAATTCACTCATGTCGAAGCGCAGCATGGCCTTCTCGTCGCCGAAGAGCGACTGGGCCAGCGACTTCGCCAACTCGGTCTTGCCCACCCCGGTCGGGCCGAGGAAGAGGAAGCTGCCGACCGGGCGGGAGGCATCGCCCATGCCGGTGCGATTGCGTCGCACGGCCTTGGCGATCACCGTCACGGCGTCGTCCTGCCCGATGACCCGCTGGTGCAGGTCGGTTTCGAGCGTGGCGAGGCGTTCACGGTCACCCGCGGTGAGGCGGCTGGCGGGGATGCCGGTGGACCGGGCGATGATCGCGGCGATCTCGGCCTCGTCCACCACGGCGGACGGTGCCGGCCGGCCGGTGTCGGTCCCCTGCGCGATCTCGGCGTCGGCGATCTTCTCCGCCAGAGCCTCGGACTCGTCCCGCAGCCGGGACGCCTCCTCGTAGGCTTCGGCGGCGACGGCGATGCTCTTCGCGGTCTCGAGCCCGGCCTGCTGCTCGCGCAGCCCCTCGATGTCGACCCTGGAGCCCAACGCCAGGCGGGCGCGGGCGCCGGCCTGGTCGATCAGGTCGATGGCCTTGTCGGGCAGGAACCGGTCGGGGATGTACCGGGCGCTCATTTCCACGGCGGCACGGATCGCGGCATCCGTGTAGCGCACCGAGTGGTGCTCGGCGTAGCGGCCCTGCAGGCCCGCCAGGATCAGCACGGCGTCGTCGATGCTCGGCTCCCCCACCCGAACGGGCTGGAACCGCCGTTCGAGGGCGGGGTCCTTCTCCACCTTGCGGTATTCGTTGAGCGTGGTGGCGCCGACAACGTGCAGCTCACCGCGCGCCAGGCGCGGCTTGAGGATGTTGCCGGCGTCCATTCCGCCCTCGCCGGCGCCGCCGGCGCCGACCACGGTGTGCAGCTCGTCGAGGAAGACGATGATCTCGTCGCTACGCTCGCTGATCTCGTCCATGGTCTTGGTGAGGCGTTCCTCGAAGTCGCCGCGGTAGCGGGTTCCGGCGAGCATGGCGGGCAGGTCGAGCGCGATGACGCGCTTGCCGCGCAGCTGCTCGGGCACGAGGCCGTCGACGATGGCCTGGGCCAGGCCCTCGACCACGGCGGTCTTGCCCACGCCGGCCTCGCCGATCAGCACCGGGTTGTTCTTGGTGCGCCGGGAGAGGATCTCGACGGTCTGCTCGATCTCGTCGCTGCGGCCGATCACCGGGTCGAGCTTGCCGGAGCGGGCGCGTTCGGTGAGGTCGATGCCGTAGGTGTCGAGCATCGGGGTGTCGGAGGCGCCGTCGGCTGCCGTGCTGCCTGAGGCGCCGTCGGCGTCGTCGCCCTCGGCCTGCTGGGCGCCGGCCTGCAGGGATTCGGCGGTGACGCCGGCCGCGGCCAGTACCTGGGCGGCGGGCGCGTCCTGGTTCACCACGAAGGCGAAGAACAGGTGCTCCGGATCGATATAGGTGGAGCCGAAGGCGCGGGCGACCTGGTGGGCGTCCAGCAGGGCACGCTGGGCCGACGGCGTGAGGGCCGGTGCGGAGGTGGCCTGCTGGTCGCTCGACTCCGGCAGGCGCTGGTCAGCGGCCGTCACGATGGCGGCGGGGTCGCCACCGGCCCGGCGGATGGCCGTGGCGGCAGGTTCCTGCTCCACCATGACCCGCAGCAGGTGCAGGGCATCAACGTGGGCGTGGCCGTGGTCCACGGCGAACTGCGCCGCCTGCACGAGGAGCTCGTGGGTGCGGCGGCTGAGCAGCCGGGTGATTTCGATCGGGCGGCCGGACTGCGCCGCGCGCTGGCCCTGCAGATAGCGGGCCAGGAATTCGTCGAACGATCCGTTCTCGGAACCGGTCGGGCCGAAGTATGTAGGCAAGGAAACCTCCTGGGAATCTGAACGTGGAGGGATCTCAAAAGTTGAGTGCCCTCGACTCAAGTCAACGTTTGGCCTCGTTTTTCATTCCCGCCGGTTCCTGAGACTCTCCTGATCACTATCGCGAACCGTGAGTTGAGCCCCGAAAACCCGGGAGTTTCGGGGCTCAACTCACGGCTCGCGGAACTGGAGGTTACGCGGTGAGGGCGGCGCATTCGGGGGCTGCGCGGAAGGCCTGGCCGAGGGTGCTGGAGGTGTCTGTCATGGCCGTGCCGATGGTTTGCACTGCGGCCGCGACATCCGAGAGCACGGTGCCGGTATCGCCGACCACCGTGGCCAGGGCGTCCACGAGGGCGGCCCCCGTTGTGCCCTCAACCTGGCTGGCGCTGGCCTCGAGGGTCTTGAGCGACGAGTCGATGTTGCCGATCGCGTCCTGTACTGACTTCAGTTCCGGATCGTCGCCCAGATTGTCCGGCGGCGACTTGACGGTGTCGACCAGAGCGCTCGCCGACGCCGAGATCGTGGTCATCTGGTCGGACACCGCGGTGCCCACCGAATCCCCGCCGGTGGCCGCCGCGGTCGCCAGGCCCTGCACGTCGGTCTTCAGGGTTGACGTGTCGCTGCAGACCTCACCGGCCCAGGTGATCTGGGCGGCGGTCGGCGGCGACGCGGTCTGCCCGCTCGTCGGGGTCGCACTGGCCGACGACGTGGGCGACGAGGGACTGCTCGTCGATTCGCTGCCGTCGGTGGCCGTGCACCCGGCGAGGAACACCACCATCACGGCGAGAACAATGGGCTTCTTCACTGGTGGTGCTCCTCACTGGATTGTGCGGGGTCTGCGGCTCCGCCTACTGCGTGTCGCCTTCCGAGCCCAGCTGAATCGCCAGGTCGAAGGCCTCCGCGATCTTTCGCGCCGACGATAGGAGCCGCGGCGTGCCCACGATCGGCGCCACGGCGACGAGCACGTCCTCGACATCCTCGACGGTCAGCCCCACATCCGCGGCCGGACCGACGTGCAGGAGGTATGAACCGACGGGCGCATCCACCGCGACGAGGGCGGCGATCCTGGTGATCATCAGGGTGCGCGGGTCCAAATCTGTGCGAGCCAGCGAGACCGCGTTGATCTCTGCCGCCGCATCCAGCACCGGTGTTGTTCCTGTGGCCATGAGTATCACTCCAATTCCAGGGCTGCGCCCCGCTCTTTTCGCTCTGTACCTGTGTTCGGTCTGTCGTCTTCCCAGGCGCACCAGGTCGGCACGCCGGTCTCACGCCGCAGACGGTAGCAATCAATCCGGCTGCGGCCGATGGCCCGCCCGCTGAATCCTCCGAAACGGATGACGCGCGCCGTGCTGCCCTCACCCGCTCTGCAGGGCTATCGTCATGCCATGACCCAGCCACCCACAGCACTCGCGGGATTCGTGGAATCGACGTTCAACCACGACGGGTACTCGCACCAGGTCTTCACGGCCGGCAGCGGCCCGGCCGTCGTGCTCATCCACGAGATCCCCGGACTGCATCCCGGTGTGATCGACCTGGCCCGACGCCTCGTGCAGCGCGGCTTCAGGGTGTACCTGCCGAGCCTGTTCGGCACCGCCGGGGCGGAGGCGACGCCGGGTGCGATGGTGCGCGCCATCGGCCGGGTCTGTGTCTCTCGTGAATTCCGGGGCCTCACCCGGCAACCGCCCGGCGCCACGGGCTGGCTGCGGGCACTCGCCCGGCAGGCCTGGGCGGATGGCGGTGGCGCCGCTGCCGACGGGCCTGGAGTGGGGGTGATCGGCATGTGCCTCACCGGGGGGTTCGCCCTGGCGACCGCGCTGGAGCCCACTGTGCTGGCCGCCGTCATGAGCCAGCCGGCGTTGCCGCTCCCCCTGGGGGCCGGGCGTGCCTCGCTCGGCCTCGAGCCGCGCGAAATCGGCAGCCTTCGGGAACGCACCGCTGCCGACGACCTGCGCATCCTGGGCCTGCGCTTCACGAACGACCGCGGCTGCCCGCCCGAGCGGTTCTCGACCCTGCGACAGCAGTTTCGGGACGGCTTCGAGAGCATCGAGATCGATTCCTCGCCGGGCAACGCCGCCGGCATCCCGGGCGTCGGCGCACTGCGTGCTCACGGTCAGCCTCGTCGACGAGCCCGGCCATCCCACCAGGCAGGCGCTCGACCGCACGCTGGAGTTCCTCGCCGAACGCCTGCTCGCGCGCCCACGGCCGGGGTCAGCCGCGTTCGATCTCCCTGGCGAGTGACTCCAGTTCGGCACCGCCGGCCATCAGCCGGGTGAGTTCGTCGATGCTGATGCCGGTCTTGTCGAACTCGCCCAGGCTGGCACCGCGGTTGAGCACCAGGAACCTGTCGCCGACGGGGTAGGCGTGGTGCGGGTTGTGGGTCACGAACACGACACCGAGGCCGTGATCGCGGGCCTGCGCCACGTAGCGCAGCACCACCCCTGCCTGCTTGACGCCGAGGGCGGAGGTGGGCTCGTCGAGGATGACGACCCTCGCCCCGAAGTAGATGGCCCGCGCGATCGCGACCGACTGCCGCTCGCCGCCGGACAGGGTGCCGATCGGCTGGTCCACATCGCGCAGGTCGATGCCCATCCGGCCCAGCTGCGCGAGGGTGATCGCCCGCATCTCCTTCACACGCAGCCGCGAGAACGGGCCGACGCCCGAGCTGAGCTCGGCGCCCAGGAAGAAGTTGCGCCACACCGGCATCAGCGGCACGATCGCCAGGTCCTGGTAGACCGTGGCGATGCCGGCGTCGAGGGCATCGCGTGGGCCGGTGAAACGCACGACGGCTCCGTCGAGCACCAGCTCACCGGAGGAATGCGGGTGCACTCCGGCGAGGATCTTCAACAGGGTGGACTTGCCCGCACCATTGTCGCCGAGCACACAGAGCACCTCGCCGGCGCCGACCGAGGTGGAGATGTCGCTGAGCGCGATGACCGAGCCGTAGACCCGGCCGACGCCGCGCACCTCGAGGATGGGCACTGTGGTGGCGGCGCTCATTCGCGCACCCCCGCCTGGCGGCGCACCGAGAGGTTCACGAGCACGGCGAGCAGCAGCATCCCGCCCAGGAAGGCCTTGAGCCAGTTGTTGTCCCATTGGGCGAACACGATCCCCTGCAGGATCATGCCGTAGATCAGCGCGCCGAGGGCCGCCCCGATCGCGGAGCCGTAGCCGCCGGTGAGCAGGCAGCCGCCGACCACGGCGCAGATGATATAGATGAACTCTTGGCCGATGCCCGTTGTGGCCTGCACCGTGGCGACGTCGAAGAGCGAGAGCATGCCCACCAGCCAGCCGGCCGCCGCCGTTCCCATGAACAGGCCGATGCGGGTGCGCTTGACCGGCACACCGGTCTGCAGGGCGCTCTGCAGCTGCCCGCCGATCGCGAAGATCCAGTTGCCGTACCGGGTGCGCAGCAGGATCCAGCTGGCCACGGCCGTGATGCCCAGCCACCAGAAGACCGAGACCTTGAGGTCGATGCCGGCGACCGGGATCGTGGAGCCGAAGATCACCTTGCCGGCGTCGAAGCCGGGCACAAGAGTCATGCCCTGGATGGCGACCTGGCCGGTGATCAGCTTGGTGCCGGCGAGGTTGAGGCCCTGCAGGATGAAGAAGGTGCCGAGCGTGACGATGAAGCTGGGGATGCCGGTCTTCACGACCATGAAGCCGTTGAAGGCGCCGACGGCAAGGGCGATGAGCAGGGCCAGCAGCATGGCGAACCACAGGTTCATGCCCCACTGAGTGGTGAATGCGCCCACGAGCAGCCCGGTCGTTCCGGTCATGGCACCAGCCGACAGGTCGAATTCGCCGCCGATCATGAGCATCGCCACGGCGACGGCCATGATGCCGAACAACGACGCCGAGTAGAGCCAGGTGGCCGCGCCGGCCGGCGAGAGGAAGGCGCTGGTGGCCACGGAGAAGTAGCCGAAGATGGCCAGGGCGGCGACGAGGGCGCCGATCTCGGGGCGGCGCAGCAGCCGCACGACGGGATGCGTGCGGGCGAGCCGTTCGTCCGCCGGCGCGGCCGAGTTGGTCAGCACGGTCATCGGGTGCCGTTGCCGGCGTAGGCGGCGACCTGCTTGGCGTTGTCCTTGGTCACGAAGCCCGGACCGGAGTACACAGGCTGGTTGCCGCCGACCACGTTGCCGTTGGTGTAGAACAGCTCGAAGAAGTCCACCGGCAGGTAGCCCTGCAGGTAGGGCTGCTGGTCGACGGCGAAGAGGATGCTGCCGTCCTCGATGAGGCTCGTCACATCGGCCGACACGTCGAAGGTACCGACCTGGGCATCGCTGCCGGCCTCGGCCACGGCTTGCGCGGCGGCGACTCCCACAGCAGAGTTGAGGGTGAGCACGCCGTCGATGCTCGGGTCGGCCAGCAGGGCGCTCTTGATGGTGTTCTGGGCATCCGCGACGTTGGCGATGTCGACCTGCAGGTTGGTCATGGTGCCGTCGAGGGTGTCCGCGGCTCCGCGGCAGCGGTCTTCGAGCCCGGCGTTGCCGGCTTCGTGGATCACGCAGATGACCTTCTTCGCCGATGCCTCGGTGAGTTTGGTGCCGGCACCCTGCCCGGCGAGGTACTCACTCTGCCCGACGTGGGTCATGGCGCCGACGGACGCGGACTCCTCGGCCCCTGAATTGATGGTGATCACCGGGATGTCGGCGTCGACGGCATCGGCGAGAGCGCCGCGAAGGCCGTCGGGATTGGCCATCGACACGATGATGCCGTCGACCTTGGCGGCGATCGCGGTTTCGATAAGCTGGCTCTGCTTCTGCACATCCGGGTCGCCCTGGTAGGTGATCGTGGCGCCGTAGATGGCGCCGGCGGACTCCGCGCCGGTCTTCACGACGTCCCAGAAGGCGTCGCCAGGCACGGCGTGCACGACCAGCGCGTAGGTGCGACCTGAGTCGCCTGCAGGCGCCGCACCGGAACCGCCGACGGCGACGGGCTGGCCAGTGCAGGCGGTGAGGGCGAGCAGGGCGAGGGTGGCGGCCGCGGCGGAGACGGTGCGGCGGGCAGGGATTCTCGACACGGGTGGCATCGTCCTTCGGTTTCGGGCGCGATTCAGCTTCGCCTATTCAGGCGCAGTCCACTTTAGGCGTCAGAACGGTCAACCCCGCAGTCGAGCCGTCGGGCCTGGCCGGTTATCGGGCCTGGCGGGCCGTCTCCTCCAGCCGGTCGCGGTATCCGGCCCACCAGTCCGGGGCGCCAGGGGGAAGGTTGGAGGTCTCTGCTCGCAACCCGGCCGCGCCGTCGATCAGTTCGCGCACGATGTCGGCATGGCCGGCATGCCGTTGGGTTTCGGCGATCAGGTGCACCAAGACCAGGTGCAACGGCACCACGTCGTGGCCCTCAGACCACCAGGCCACCCGGCCGAGGCCGTCCAGGGGAACCACATCGATCGTGGCCTCTGAGTGCTCCCCGACCCGCCGGTACAGGTCGACGATTCCCGCGCGCGTCTCGTCCAGGGTGGCCCACATGTCGGCGTTGTCTTCGGAGTCGTCGTCCATCCACGGCATCGGCTCGGGGAACGGCCGGCCGAAGGTCGCGCCGAGGTAGCCGGCCTCGACACCGGCCATGTGCTTCACCAGGCCCAACAGATTGGTTCCCGTGGGCACCAGCGGCCGGCGGATGTCGTACTCGCTGAGTCCCTCGAGCTTCCAGATCAAGGCCTCCCTGCCCACCTGCAGGTAGCGGCGGAGGGGTGCTTTCATGTCGGTGTCGGTCATGCCGACCAGCCTCCCAGATCGCGGTGCGAGCGCACAACGATCCGCGTGACCGGGATAGGCGCGGCCGGGACCGGTGGCATCGGTGAGAATAGACAGATGAGTGCGGCCGGCGACTTCGTGGACGCCACCCTGCAGCGGGAGAGCTCCTGGGAACGCGCCGACGCCGACCGGGCCAGGCTGGGCGGCGGCCTCGACTTCTACGGCGCATCCGTTGGCGCGGTGCGCGGCACGGTGCGGGATGCCGGCCGGCGCTACCCGGCCCTGGACCACGACGACATCACGGCGCTGAGTAGCGAGCTGTGGGCGGTACCGGTGTTCGAGCGCCGACTGGCTGCGATTGTGCTGCTGCAGTCCCACGTGCGGATGCTGCGGGCCTCCGATCTCACCCGCATCGAGGGGTTCCTGCGGGCCGCCCAGCTGCCCGCCCTCATCGACCCGCTCACGGCGGATGTGGTGCGGCCGCTGACCGACGCCCTCACCGGTGCGGCGCGTGGCCGCGCGCGCATCGTGCTCGAGCGGTGGGCGCACGATCCCAGCCCCGGCCTGCGCCGGGCCGCCGGGCTGCTGGGAATCACCGGCGGCGCCGGCGGCACCGATGGTGCGGCCTAGCCTCAGGGCGTGACGACGACCTTGCCCCTGATGCTGCCGTCGGTGAGACGGCGCATGGCCGTCGCGGCCTCGGCGAGCGGATACACCCGGTCGATGACGGGTGCGATCGCACCGCTCTGAAGCAACCCGGCGAGTGTGTGCAGGTCCTCCTGGCGCACGACCGCCGCCAACCCGGTGAGCTTCTGGGTGACGAACGGCGACACCAGCAGTGCCCGCAGGGAACGTTCGAAACCGCCGGTCACCCTGCCGCCGCCGTCTCCGCCCACGATAACCAGGGTGCCGCGCGCCGCGAGCAGTTTGCGGAGCGACAACACCGACCGGTTGCCGCCGGTGTCGAGCACCAGGTCGTAGCGTTCGCCCGAGCGGGTGATGTCGCCGCGGGTGTAGTCCAGGGCCACATCAGCCCCTAGCGAGAGCACGTAGTCGAGCTTGGCCGGGCTGGCGACACCCGTCACCTGTGCGCCGAAGGCCTTGGCCAGCTGCACGGCGTAGCCGCCGACGGCGCCGGAGGCACCGATGATGAGCACCCGCTCCCCCGGGCCGGCCGACCTGAGCGGCTTGAGGCCCTGCAGGGCCGTGACGGCCGAGGTAGGCACCGCGGCGGCCTGCTCGAAGCTGAGTGCGGCCGGTTTGGGTTCGACTTTGTCCGCCCGCGCGATCGCGTACTCGGCAAGCGCTCCCTCGCAGACGCCGAACACCTCATCGCCCGGCGCGAAGCGGGTGACGTTGGCGCCCACGGCCTCGACGCGACCCGCGACATCCATGCCCCGCACCCGGGTCTTGGGCGCGCGGAAGCCGATCGCGGTGCGCACGAGGTAGGGCAGGCCGGCCATCACATGCCAGTCGCCGACATGCAGGCTTGCGGCGCGCACCTGCAGGAGCACGTCGTCGTCGCCGACGGCGGGCCGCTCGATCTCGGCGGGGTGCAGTACGTCGGCGGAGCCGTAGCTGTCCTGGACGATTGCTCTCATGAGGTGCCTCCGGGTGCGCTCTGCTGTGGAGCCGGCACGGTGGCGCCGGCGGGGTACTGGAACACGTCGTCGAGTGGTCGATTGAACACCCGGGCGATCTGGAATGCCACCTCGAGGGAGGGCGAATACCGGCCCTGCTCGATGGCGATGATGGTCTGGCGGGTCACGCCCACCCTGTCGGCCAGGGCCGCCTGGGTCATCTCGCCGTGGGCGAAGCGCAGGCCGCGGATGTTGTTGGTGATGTTCGTGGCCTTCACCATGACTGGAATCCCCGGCGGTAGGCAATGATCTTGGCCACTGAGCCCAGGATGGCGGAGAGCACGAAACCCAGGTAGATCACGTTGGCAATCCAGAAGGCAGCCACGCCGGTGATCGCGAAGACCAGCGCCAGCACGGCGCCGAGGATCACGAACGACTGGCCGATGTGCTCGCCGAGCCGGTTGATCTCCTTGTCGCGCTGGTCTTTTCGGCCGGCGTTCCTGGGTGAGAAGATGCCCACCAGGATGTTCAGCACGATGGCGGCGAGGATCGCACCCCCGATGGTCCAGAGCATCGCCGGCACGTAGGACACGTCGACCAGAGCCACCCCCTGCGCTTCGCCCAGCACCAGAACCAGATACAGGCCGTACGCGAGGATCGTGACCGCAGTCATGATCCAGGCCCGTTGTTCTTCGCGTGCCATCTGCCGCTCCCTGCCTCGACGCCGGGTTGGCCCGGCGTGTAAAAGATTGTTGACACGTCGAATGTATGCCTAGCCAGACATCGTGTCAAGTATCTTTTACATACCGTCAGGGCGCGTCGGGTCGGGAGATCTGCTGCAGGACCCAGGAGTTTCCGTCCGGGTCACTGAAGTAGGCGTGCCGGATGCCGCCGCCGAGATCGCTCACGGCCGAAACCTCGACACCGTTCCCGAGGAGGGTCGCGCGCACGGCCTCCAGGTCGTCGACCACCAGGTGCAGGTTCTGCACCGGAGCGGCGTCCGGTGCGCTGATTCCCACGCCGATCACGATCGAGCACCCCGATCCGGGCGGAGTGAGCTGCACGACGCGCATGCCGTTTCCCGGCTCCACGTCGTGGTCCAGGGTGAAGCCCACCCGGTCGGCGTAGAAGGCCTTGCTCCGCTCGACGTCTGCCGACGGCAGCGGCACCAGTTCCAGTCTCATGCGCACGTGTCTACTCCTTGGGTTGTTCGGCTCTGCGGTGAGTGGTGCTGTGTTGATATGCGCTGTGTTGATAGGCGTTGTGGTCGGTCTCAGCTGTGCGCGAGCAGCCAGTCCAGCGCCGCGGGGCTCTCGGTGAGGATCGAGATGTGGCCGTCCTCCGGGTACTCCCACAGCTCAGCGTTCGGGATCGCGCGGGCGAGCCAGGCCCCGTGCGACGGCGGCACCACTCGGTCCCTGCCGCCCTGCACGATGAGCACGGGCAGCTCGATATCCGCCACGTCGAAGCCCCACGGCACCACGAAGGCCATGTCGTCGTCGATCAGGCCGTCCGGCCCGGCTGCGGACGCCTCCCCCACATCGGCGCCGAGAGCCGCCCAATCTCCCTCGAGAGCCGCGTAGTCGCGTTCCACGAAGGTCGCCGGGTCGAACTCCACCGTCGCCTCGTAGTGCTCCCTGGCCGGCCGGCCGTTGAGGGCCGCGCGCAGCGACGCTCCTCCTGAGGCCATGCCGGCGAAGAAGTCGAGGCCGTCGGCGTCGATCGGGGCTATCGCCGCGAGGCAGGCCGCGGCCAGTACCTGACCGGGCAGCAGGGCCGCGCAGGCCAGGGCGTGCGGGCCCCCGCCGGAGGCGCCCATCACGGCGAACGGGCCGAGGTCGAGGGCGTCGGCGATCGCCGCCACATCCGCGGCCGCCGACCCGACGGTGCGGCCGGGCAGCGGGGTCGAACCGCCGTAGCTGGGCCGGCCGTATGAGAGCATCCGGATGCCGCGCTGAGCCGCCGCGGCGAGCAACGGTTCGAGCAGGGCGCCGGTCTGCGGAGATCCGTGCTGCCAGAGCACCGTGAGCCGGACCGGGCCGGGATCCCCGTACCCTCCGGCCCCGGCGTAGTCGACACCGTAGTCGTCGGCACTGTAGGCGGCGGTGCCCCCGGGGTCCCCGGCAGCGTGGCCTGGGGCGCTGTCATGCACCCGGAGCACGCGGCCGTCCGGCAACCAGAGATCCCGCACTGACACCATCGAGCCAGCGTAAGCCGGATTCAGGGCAGTGGCCAGAGCGGCGCGCGGGTCAGACCACGATGCGTTCCTGCTCCGATTCGGCCGGGGCCGACGGCACTGCCGGGGCCGGTTCCGGGGAGAACAGCGGCGTGATGTAGGAGTAGCCCGTCGCGGTGTTCTTGGTCATCGACAGCACCAGGTCCATGTGCGGTTCGAGCGCGGTGACCTTGTCGAGCGGCGATCCCACGATGAGCTGGAAACCCAGTCCCTTCCACGCGGCAACGGCCCGGCCGGCGAACTCGGAGTCGGACTTCACGAAGCCCTCGTCGAGGAACACCGGGGCGAACCTGGGCCGGGTGCGGCTCTCGTCGCCGAGCTGGAAGCGGAGGGCGGCGCCGACGACGAACGCCACGAGCTCCTGGGACTCGCCACCGCTCTTGCCGCCGAGGGAGGAATAGGTGCTGACCTCGACGCCGTCGGGGGTGGTGCGCACGGCCGTGATCTCCACATGCCGGCGCACGTCGAGGAGCAGGTCGCGGTCCGCGTCTCCCCTGGAGCCGGCGACGAGTTCGTCGGGCCGGCGGATCAGGTTCATGAACGCCTGCAGCCGGGTGAACCGGTTCTCGGTCTGCTCGTCGGTGAATTCCTCGGTCGTCCCGGAGGAGAGCAGTTTGAGCTCCTTGCGGAAGGCCGTGGCGTCGTCGCGGTGCAGACGGCGCAGCGAGATTTGCAGCCTGTCGCGGCCGGCGCCGAACGGCAACGTGCGGAGGATGTCGTTGATCGGCCGCAACCGGTCTTCGATCTCCTCGATCGAGGTGGTGAAGGCGCCGACGAGGGGAACGAGGTCCTGGCCGCTCCACGCGGAGAGGCGCCGCTTCCACTCCTGCCGGCGCTCGTAGAGGCCCAGCGTGTAGACGGCGTCGAGGATGTCGCTGTAGCTGGAGTACGACTCCATCCCCACGCCGATGTTGGGGTCTGGCCAGCGGCTCTGGAAGGTTTCGAAGATGCCGATCAGGGTGTCCCTGGCGCTGCGGGCCGTCTCGCGGTCCTGCGCCGACTGCTCGGTGAGCCGCTCGCGGAGGCGTCTCACGCCACTCAAGAAGGTGGCCAGGTCAGCGCTGTCGCCGACGGCGGCGAACTGGGCGTCGAGGTGCGCGGAGTGCTCGTCGGTGAGAGTGACGGTGTCGTCGGCCTGGATGCCCTCGAGCCTGTCGTTCACGACGTCCTGGCGGTCCACGATCGCGGCGTGCTCGTCGCCGAGCACGGCGGCTTCCCGCTCGGTCTCGTGCTTGTGCTTCTGGGCGGCCTCGAGCTCGAGCGTGAGGCGCGCCTCCTCGTCTTTGAGACCGCGCAGCACATCACTGCCGGCGAGCAGCCGCTCCCGTTCGGCCTCCTTCGCGCCGATCCTCGCCTGGGCCCCGGCCACGTCGATTGCGGCCCAAACGGTGTCGATCACGTGCTGGTGGGCGTCTTTGGTGCGGCGCAGGGCGATGATGCGTGCGGCCATGGCGGAGGCCTGCTGCGCCAGGTCGTCTGCCCGGGCCTTGAGGGCGGTCAGTTCGTCGGCGATCTCGGCCAGGCGCACGCCGCTGGAGAACCCGATGATCGAGCGCTGGTCCTTGTTCCAGCCGTGGGCGCCGCGCTTGCCGTTGCGGATCTGTCCGCTCTGGGTGACGCGCGACCCGCCGCCGGCGAGGTCGGCTGGGCCGTCGACGCAGAGCGCGTCGATGGAGGACGCCTGCACGCGATCCTGCACCCACCGGCTGAACTCGGACTCCTTGAAGACGAGCTTGCCGGAGACGTAGCGGGGGTCGGGCTGCACCTGCTGGTGCGGGTGCAGCGGCACGCCTTCGAAGTGGATGCGTACGGGGATGTGCAGTGGGTCGATGGCCGCACTGAGGGCGGCAAGTCGCGTCTCGTCCACCAGCAGAACCCGCACGAGCGAGCCGAGGGTGACCTCGGCGGCCTGGCGCCAGGCGTCCTCGCCCGGGGCGATGTCGATGAGCTCGGCCACGAACGGCAGCTCTTCCGCGGGGATCCCCGCGGCCTCGGCGATCATCAGCCGGGCGTTGTGCAGGTGCTGGGGAACCAGGCTGGCGCGGCCATTCAGGAAGCCGTGCTCCTGCTTGAGCGTGCGGATCTGCTCCTCGAGCGGGTACGCGGTGCGCTGCAGGGCCACGCGGGCGAGGTCTAGTTCCTGCTCGGTGGCGGTGAAGTCGGCCAGGAAGCCCTCGGCGGCGGTCTGCGCGGCGGCGAAGGCATCCGTCGTGTCGATCGGGGTGTCGAGCAGCACGATGCGCTCGTCGAACCTGGCGCGTTCAGCGGCCACGTCGTCGCGCTTCGCGGTGAGCACGTCGAGGTCGTTCTGCAGGCCGGCGAGCACATCGCCGCCGTTGTCGCGCTGCTGGTGTTGCAGGTCGGCGATCCGGCCCTTCAGCTCGGTCTCGGCATCCCTGGCGACGGTGTGCTGCGCCTGGTTGTCACGCCGGCGGGCGCGGTTGGTGTCGGCGGCGGACTCGAGCAGGCCGTGCTCGGTGAGCAGCTGCCAGAGCACGAAGGGGGTGTCGCCGTCGCGGTGCACGCCGAAGCGGTCGATCAGGTCGGCCTTCTCTGTCGCGTTCTCGTAGTCGCGGTGCAGCTCGGGCAGGCGTTCGAGAACCTTGGCCTTCTGCGCCTCGGTGACCATGGCGCCGTAGGAGCGTTCGAGGTCTTCGAAGTGGTCGACGGCCTTGTCGGCGGCCGCGTAGGTGGCGGGCTCTTCGAGCACCATCGACTTGTAGAGGCCGTCGACGGTCTTCACCTGCTGGCCGGCCTGGATGCGGGCCAGCAGGCGCAGGGCCTTGCCGCCCTCGCCGTTGGCGCCGATGCCGAGCCGGGTGTACAGCGTCTGCGAGAACGCAGCGTAGGTGTCGAAGACGTCCAGGTCGCTGAACCGGTTCTTCAATGCGCGCTTGTCGAACCGGGCCTCGGTGACATCGGCGAGTTCTCGCAGGTCCAACCGGCCGTCGCGGGTGGCCATCTTCATGGTGACGTCGGCGAACTTGGTCGCGCCGCGCGGCACGAAGTAGGCGCGCAGAACCGTGAAGCGGCGCTTGTTGTCGTCGATGAAGGTCATCGCCACGGCGCCCCAGGTGGCCGAGTCGGCGCCACGGAGCACCTGGTCGTGCATCGCGCCGGTGTCGGCCTCACGGGTGGAGTCGGTCTTGCCGCGGAGGTACGTCATCAGGTTGCGCTGGTCGACGCTGCGGGCCCGGCCGGAGCCGGCGTCGTTGGACGCGCCGTTGAACGGGGTGTCGGAGGGCATCATCAGCGCCAGGTAGGCGTCGAGCAGGCTCGACTTGCCGGTGCCGGATGCGCCGGAGACGAGCGTGGCCGTCGCGGCGAAGTCCACCTCGTGGTGGCCCTGGAAGCCGCCCCAGTTGACCATCTGGAAGGTCTCGGCGCGCCACTGAGTGGTGCCCTCGGTGGCGCCGTCCATGTGGAAGAGCGGGGAATCGGTCATGAGGCTGCCTCCAGGGCGGGGTCGGCAGGGTCGGATGCGTCGGGCTCGGTGCCGGCAGGTGCGGCGGCATCCGGAGCGGCATCGAGCGTGTCGGAGTCGGCGGCGACGGGCTCGGGCAGGTCCTGGCCGTTCTGCTCCACCAGCCATTCCCACAACTCGGCGAGCCGTTCGATGGGCAGCAGCACCTCGATCACGGCCGAGACCCTGAACCGGTCCGGGTCGCTGGTTTTCAGCAGCACCCGGGCCTTCGCGAGGCTGTCTACCGCTGCCGTGGCGCGGCGGGCGTCGCCGAACCTGTCGGTGGCGTGCTCCGGGCGGAAATGGGCCACGTTCTCGACCAGGTTGTCCCGGTCCACGATGACGATGTCCACGCCGTTGGCCCGTTCGCTGCGGAACCGCTGGCGCAGCAGCACCAGCAGGATGGTCTCTTCGCGGGTGTAGGACACGTCGTGCAGCAGGGTGGGGAATCTGTCGCCGCCCTCGCCGACGGCCTGGCGCTTGAACGCGACCTCATAGTGCAGGTCGACGTGCAGGTCGAGGAACAGATCGTTGAGCCGGGACTTGAGCACGGTCTGCGAGGCGAGCAGGGTGCGCCATTCGGCCGGCTGCAGGGCGGCGGAGATGTAGCGGTGCTTGAGCAGCAGCACCAGCGTGCGGCGCTGCTCCACGGTGAGGCCGCCCTCGTCGCCCTCGAAGAGCGAGAAGCTGCTCTGCGCGCCGTCCTCGGCGGCGCTCGCGTCCGCGCCGGCGTCCTCGAAGGCAGCGTCACCGTCGTCGGGCAGGGCGGTCAGGTCGGTCACGTCGTCAGTCATGATCAGGTCCATAGTTGAGGGCGGCCAGGGCCGCGGTGTCGTCGTCGGTCAGAGTGATGCGCGGCACAGTAAAGGAGCGGCGGGAGCCGTCGGGGCGCACGGTCTCGAAACTCTCCGTGGCCGCCGGCGCTGCCGGTTCGGCGCCATCGGCGGCATCCGTGCGGGTGACGGCGTCCACCTGAGTGGCCAGCTGCAGCAGCCCGAGGATCTCGACCGGCCGGCGCAGGGCCGGTTCGAGGCCGTTGAAGGCGTCGCCGACGGAGGCAGCGCCTCCGGTGGTGACGGCCGTCACGATGGCGTCGCGCAGCTCTTCGAGCAGCGGTCCGCCCTGGGTGCGCATCGCGTCGAGGCTCGGCGGTTCGGGGGCGAATGCCGAGACGTCCTCGAGGGGCGGCGGCGCCTTGTGGGCTGCCGGGTCGTAGAAGCGTTCGCGCAGGTGTTCCAGCTCGAGGGTGCCGGGCATCAGCTCGGCGGTCACCGTGGAGCGCGGGCCGGCGGTCTCCATCCACACGGCGAGTTCCTTGTTGATCTCGCGCAGCAGCCGTTCGAGTTCGCGGTCCTTGACCACGTCGTGGTTCACGATGTGCTCGCGCAGGGTGGTGGTCAGGCCGTTGCGCTGGGTGAGCACGTCGTCGACGCCCTTGCGGATCAGGCTGACGGTGCCCATGAAGCTGCGGCGGTCCTCGGCGCTGAGTTCGAGGGCGAACGGATGCAGCAGGATCGATTCGAGGTCGTTCTTGAGTTCGGAGAGCAACTCGTCGTTCCGCAGCAGCACGATGGCGCCCTCGAACGCCCGGCCCTCCGCGGTCGACGACATCAGGGCATCCGTCTTGGAGAGGTACTCGTCGAGCACCTCACTGATCGGGCGCTCCTCGGCGCGGAAGTCGTTCACGATCTGCCGGTGCATGCCGGCGACGGACTCCTCGACGCGCTTGAAGTCGCTGGGCAGCTGGGTGATCAGGTCGATCAGGTTGGCGTACCCCTCGTGCATCTGGTGGTTGGACGCCGCCTGGATCTCGCCGCCGCCGGCGAGCCTGTCACGCTCGGCGGCCAGGGCATCGATCTCCAGGTCGAGCCGGCGGATGCGTTCGTCCCGGTCGGGGTTCGCCTGGGTGGCCCGATGCCGCACGGTGTCCACGATCGTGGTGAGGCGGGACTCGCTGATCAGGGCGCGGTCGCGGGAGAGGCCGTCGACGAGCAGCAGGGCCTCGAGGGCGTGCGAGGTGAGCGAGTACTGTTCCTCGTCGTCCTCCCCGGTTTCGCGGTAGAGCCACTGGTCGTTCATCCACTGCACGCAGAGCGCGCGGCCGTTCTTGCCCGGCACGTCGCTGCCGATGGAGCGGAGGTCGGCGAGGTAGGCGTCCACCTGGGTGTGCAGCCGGTCGGCCTGCACGCTGCGGCGGTCGCGGCTGAACGAGGACTTGAACACCGCGAGCACGAACGGCGCCCACTTGCGGTCGAGCAGCCGCAGGGTGGGTCGGTCGAAGGCGTCGCGCACCCGCGCCAATTCACCCGCAATGTCACTCACCACGCACACGTTCCCTTCGCGACCTCGATCGGGCCTCCTCAACCGTAGTCGCAGGAACGGGGCCCGGCTGGCGCTAGTACTCGCTGGGACCGTTCCCGGCGGCCTCGTCGGCCTTGAGCTGGAGCAGGGCCAGGTCCACCAGCACGAACATCTCGGTGCGTTCGGCCCGGCTGCGCTGATATTCGGGGTCGAGCGGGTCGAGCGACAGCCGCATCAGACGGGTGTGCATGGCGTCCTGCAGCTCCTCGCTGGCCGCCGTCTGGGCGTCGCGCACGAGGCGGGTCACATGCTCCTCGTCGTCGGCCACGGCAATCAGGGCCACGGCGAGGCGCTTGTGCACGCGCTTGCGCAGCTTGAGCTGGCGGATGTCCATCAGCTGATCCTGGGACAGGTCGAGTCGCCAGGTCGCCGACGTGAGCTCCTTGCGCTGGCGGGCCACCCGCACCGCGGACTCCAGGTTCTCGTGCGCGAGGGCCAGCAGTTCCCTGCCGGTCGTCTCGGCGAACCGCGCTAGGTCGTAGTCGGCGTGTTCGGCCAGCCCGGCCACGATGATGTCGTTCTTCACCGCCATGCGCACCGACGACAGCGCGATGAGCAGCCCCTCATCCACGATGCGCGAGATCGGCGCACGGCCGTGCCTCGTCGCATCCGTCACAGGATTATTTTAGGGCCCGCGAGCCGTGACTTAAGCCCCGAAACCCGGAGGTTGTGGGGGCCCTCCTCACGGCTCGCGGGTGGCAGCCGTGCCGGCGGCCCAGGTGAGGTAGCCGCCGTCGAGGTTCACGGCGTCGCGGCCCAGCTGGGCGAGCAGGCGCACGGCGGTGTGGCCGCGCTGGCCCACCTTGCAGTGCACGATCAGACGGCCGTGCGGCAGCTCGGCCTGGCGGGCGCGGATGTCGTCGAGCGGGATGTTGACCGAGCCGGGGATCGCGGCTTCGCCGTGCTCCCCCGCCGTGCGCACATCCACCAGGGTGGCGCCGGCCGCGCGGGCCGCCTCGAGCTCGTGCCACTGCACCGACGGGGTCAGGCCCTCGGCGGCATTGAGCGCCACGTAGCCGAGCATGTTCACCGGGTCCTTGGCCGAGGAGAACTGCGGCGCGTAGGCCAGTTCGAGGTCGGCGAGTTCGGACGCGGTGATACCGCCGGCGATGGCCGTGGCGATCACGTCGATGCGTTTGTCGACCCCGCCCGCGCCCACACCCTGTGCGCCGAGGATGGCGTCGGTGTCGGCGTCGACGACGAGTTTGAGCGCCATCGACTCCGCTCCCGGGTAGTAGCCGGTGTGCGAGGCAGGGTGGGTGTGGATGACCCGGATGCTGCGGCCTCTGGCCACGAGCAGCTTCTCGTTCCAGCCGGTGGTCGCGATGGTGAGTCCCATCATTCCCACCACGGCGGTGCCGAGGGCCGGACGCACCCGGATGGTCTTGCCGCTGATGACGTCGGCCACGAGACGGCCGTGCCGGTTGGCCAGGCCGGCCAGGGCCACCAGGCGCTGTTCGCCCGAGATGGCGTCGGTCTTCTCCACGGCGTCACCGATGGCGTAGATGTCGGGGTCGGTGGTGCGCAGCTGGTCGTCCACCAGGATGCCGCCGCGTGTGCCGATCGTGAGGCCGGCGGCCTTCGCCAGGGCGGTGTCCGGCCGCACGCCGATGGCGGCGAGCACGAAGTCCGCTGCCACGACGCTGCCGTCGCTGAGGGTGGCGGTGTTCGCGCCGATTTCGGTGACCTGGGTGCCCAGGCGCACGCTCACGCCCGCGGCCCGCAGGCGCTCCGTGACCGGGCCGGCCATCTCGGGGTCCAGAGGCGGCAGCACCTGCTGGCCCAGTTCCACAACGGTCACGTCGAGGCCAAGGTTTACGAGGTTCTCCACCATTTCGAGGCCGATGAAGCCCGCTCCGATGACGAGGGCGCTCTGTGGGGCCACCGCCAGCGCGGCCATGGCGGCGTCCACGTCGTCGATGTCGCGCAGGGTGAGCATCCGCTCGCCGCCGGGTAGCGGCGGGCGCACTGGTGAGGCGCCGGGTGAGAGCACCAGCGAGTCGTAGAGCTCGGTGTACTCGTGTCCGGTGCCGAGTTCGCGCACCCGCACGGTCTTCGCGGAGCTGTCGATACCGATCACTTCGGTGCGCACGCGCACGTCGAGGGCGAAGCGGGCGCCGAGCGAGGCCGGCGTCTGCACCAGCAGGCTGGAACGCTCCTCGATGATCCCGCCGAGGTAGTAGGGCAGGCCGCAGTTGGCGAACGAGACATGTCCGCCGCGCTCGAAGACGATGATCTGGGCGTTCTCGTCGAGGCGACGAAGGCGGGTGGCCGCGGACATACCGCCCGCGACGCCGCCGATGATGATGTAGCGGTTCTCGGTCATGAGTCCAGTTTGCTATACCCCAGGGGGTATCTGCAAATCGGGCTCGAAAGACCTCCGGCGGCCGCACCTGATTGGTGCGACCGCCGGACGGATTCGCTTCGACGTGGCGCCGAAAGCCTGGAGCTACAGAGTGGACCGACGCCTTCTGCGAAGCACCAGCACGGCCCCGCCCGCGATCAGCAGGAGGAGCGCCAGGAGTGCGGGGGCCGCCGGGCTCACACCCGTGCTCGCCAGACTGCCGGGGGTGCCGGCCGCCCCGGTCGCCGCGGCGGAGACGAGGACGTCGTCCCAGCCGATCAGCGTGCCGTCCTCGGCCACGACGACGATCCGGTGCGCACCCGGCGGCGTGTCGGCCGGGATGACCACCCGCACGGTTCCGTCCGCGCTGACCGTGGTGGAGGCGAGCAGCGTCGGCGTGGAGTGCAGCCAGACGTTGACAGGCTCACCCGCGTGGGCGCTGCCGACGGTGACGGTGATGGTTCCGCCCGGAGAGGCGCCGGCCGGAGTCGACACCGGTCCGCGCGCGGCGTCGGTCAGCGACTCGCTCGGCACCGGGGCAGGCGGGGTGGATCCCGGGACCGGGATGGGCGCGGTTGTCGGCTCCGCGCTCGGTTCGGTCGGCTCAGCCGTCGGTTCCGTGGTCGGCTCGGCGCTCGGTTCCGTGGTCGGCTCGGCGCTCGGTTCCGGACTCGGCTCCGTCGTCGGCTCCGGGCTGGGCGCCGTGGTCGGCGCCGGGGTCGGCTCCGTCGTCGGTTCCGGGCTCGGCTCGGCGGTCGGCTCTGTCGTCGGCTCCGTTGTCGGAACCGGGGTCGGCTCGGCCGTCGGCTCCGTTGTCGGAACCGGGGTCGGCTCGGCCGTCGGCTCCGTTGTCGGAACCGGGGTCGGCTCGGCCGTCGGCTCCGTTGTCGGAACCGGGGTCGGCTCGGCCGTCGGCTCCGTTGTCGGAACCGGGGTCGGCTCGGCCGTCGGCTCCGTTGTCGGAACCGGGGTCGGCTCGGTGGTGGGAACCGGAGTCGGGGTGCAGTCGAGGCTGCCCGCCCGGATCGCGAAGCCGCCCGTGTTGGAATCGTCGGCCCAGAACGCACTGGTGCTGCCCGTGGTGCAGCTGCCCTGCGGGGCGATGGCGAAGCCCTCGTTGTTGATGTTCGGCATCGAGGCGGGGCGCTCGTAGACGGTCGCGACGGTGAAGCGACCGTCGGTGACGCCGGACTGCGCAACCTCGAGAACCGCGGAGCGACCCGCGCAGGTGTCGTCGCAGACGGCCCAGAACCGGCCGGTCGCGGCCTCGAACTCGAGGTCCATCACCCCGCTGAATCCGCTGGCGATGGTGGCGATCCTGGTGTACCCGCCGGACTCCTGGTCGAGCGCGTAGGCGTAGATGGTGCCGTTGGCCTCGAGGCCCACGAAGAACAGGCCGGCGCCGTGGCCGGCATAGTCGGCCGGGTCGTAGGCGGCGTTCGTGCTCTCGTCGAGCATCCCCTCGGCCACCAGGAACGTGTCCGGCACCCAGGCGATCGCCTCGAGGCCGGCGTTGGCGCCCACGACGGGCAGGTCGGCGGTGAGGTCCCAGTCCATGGTCGCGGTGAGCTCGCTGCCTGTTGCGGATGCGTCGTAACGCAGCACAGCGGGCCGGCTCACCCCGCTCACATTGTTGTTGCGCTCGCTGGCGATGAACACGCCGCCTGCGGAGCCGGCCGCGGTCAGCGTGACACCTTCGGCATCAACATCGCCGGTGCCGTCGGTGTAGTGCAGCAGCTTGCCGGCGCCCCAGCCGTCGGTGGTGTCCGGCGCCCAGTCGGTGCCGTCGGAGACAAGCTTGTAGAGCGTGCCGGGGCCGTTCTTGGCGGCCCAGAGCACGTCGCCCACGGTGCCGGTGCCGGTGGCGTCGTCTTCATAGGCGAGCCCGCTCATGTTGCCGCCGAGCACTCCGGCAGGGTCGACGGTGCGCACCTGGGCCGAGCCGGGCCAGGCCGCCGTGACCAGGTCGCCGGCGCAGCTGTTCACGGCGCCCTTGCTGCTGGCCGTCGTCACGGCGAAATCGCCGGTGCCGTCCGGGCAGCGTCCGTAGCTGGTCGCGGCGTGCGCGGTCCAGGAGTAGCTGTCCAGCAGGGTGCTGCCGTCGGCGGCGAAGAGGCGGGCGGTGTCTGCGCCGCCGAGCCCGAATCCGCCGTCGACGTCCACGTCGATCGCGAGGTATCCCCCGGCCGCGATGCTCGTACCGTTGGGGAGAACAACGGCGTGGGTGTCGTCGTTGTCCTTGACGACGAAGCCGGAGATATCCGCGCCGGTGCTGCCGTTGTTGACCAGCTCGACCCAGTCGCCGGGCGTGCCGCCGCTCGACTCGATCTCGTTGAGGCGCACGGGTGACCCGCAGTCGTTCGCGGCGCCCTTGGTCGAGGACGTCATCTGCACGAGCTCGGTGGTGCCGGGGCAGGTGCCCCAGGTCGTGGCCGCGTGGCTGGTCCAGCTCACCGAACTGACCAGGGTGACGCCGTCAGCGGCGAACAGGCGCGCGGAATCGGCCGACCCCAGGCCGAAGCCGAGCATGCTCTCTTCCACGACGAAGTACCCGCCGGCGGCGATCACCGAGCCGGTCGGCAGGACAGCGGTGTGGGTGTCGTCGTTGTCGCGCACGATCCAGCCGGCGAGGTCGACGTCGGTCGACCCCGGGTTGAACAGCTCCACCCAGTCGCCGGGCGTTCCGCCGCTGGACTCGGTCTCGCTGATGCGCACATCCGCTGTGACGGGCACGACGCAGTCATTGGCCGTGCCCTTGGTGGCGGTGGCCGTGTCGGCGAAGTCACCGGTGCCGTCGGGGCAGCGACCGTAGGTGGATGCTGCGTGCGCCGTCCAGGCGTAGGAGTCGATCAGGGTGACCCCGTCGGTGTCGAACAGGCGGGCGCTGTCGGCGCCGCCGAGGCCGTAATCCATGGTGGGCGCTTCGACCACGAGGTAACCGCCGGCAGCGATGGTCGACCCCTCGGGCACGACGGCCGCGTGGGTGTCGTCATTGTCCTTGAGTACCAGGCCGGAGGCGTCCACCGCAGCGGTGCCCACGTTGACGAGCTCGATCCAGTCGCCGGGGGTGCCGCCGTTGGACTCCACCTCGTTGATGCGCACGTTGTCGGCGGCGGACACGTCGCAGGCGTTCGCGGCGCCGCGGGTGGATGCCGTCGTCTCGCGGAACTCGCCCGTGCCGTCCGGGCAGCGCCCCCACGTGGTGCTCGCGTGTGCGGTCCAGGCGTAGGAGTCGACCAGGGTGCTGCCGTCGGCCAGGAACAGCCGGGCGGTATCGGCCTTGCCGAGGCCGAAGTTGGTGGCGCCGTCGCCGTCCACGTCGACGGCCAGGAATCCACCGGGCGCGATGACGGTGTCGGCCGGCAGCCCGAAGGTGCGCTCGTCTTTGTCGTCCTTCAGTACCCAGCCCGAGACATCCGCTGCACTGCTGCCGATGTTGGTCAGTTCGACCCAGTCGCCGGGCGTACCGCCATCGGATTCGACCTCGTTGATGCGAACCGAGGGAGCCGGGGCGGCCATTGCCGGGCTCTGGGTGGCGGCGAGTGGAACCGCCAGGGCGAGAGTGAGGATGGCGGCCAGGCTTGGCCGACGCCAGTGAGTGCGCACAGAAAGGCCCTTTCGAGGCTGTGGGTGACGAGCCTCGGATGGGCCCGGTCCACTGTGGCGATGCCGGGAGAACGTGCGGTGAACGCCCGGCGAACGCTCGGCCGTCGGCACGCGACGGACTCCAACTCGAGGGGTTACAACGCGTCGACTTGCCGCAAAAATCCCCTTCAGGAGCCCTGAAGGGGTGTTTTCCGGCAACTCGATGTGGGCTCACCGGTACCCGGCTGGTGGTTTCCCATCGACCTGCCCATCGACTGTCGTCTCGGCGGCGCCGTGCTTATGCTGGGATGACCATGCGACTCCTGTTGATCCGCCACGGCCAGACGCCCGCGAACGTGCTCGGGCAGCTCGATACCGCCCACCCGGGCCCCGGCCTCACCGAGCTCGGTGAGCGTCAGGCGGCCGTCATTCCCGAGGCGCTCCGGTTCGATTCCATCGACACGATCTTCGCGTCCACGCTGCACCGCACTCAGCTCACCGCCCGGCCCCTCGCCCTGGATCGCGGGCTCGACATCCAGGTGGCCGACGGCCTGCACGAGATCGAGGCCGGCACGCTCGAGCGGCGCAGCGACCATGCCTCGGTGCGGCGGTACATGGAGACCGTGTTCGCCTGGGGAGCCGGCAACCTCGATGTGGGCATGCCGGGCGGCCCGGACGGGCACGCGTTCTTCGCCAGGTTCGACGCCGACATCGCGGTGGCCGCGGCCAGCGGACACACCGCGGCCGTGTTCAGCCATGGCGCGGCCATCCGGGTGTGGGCAGCGGCCCGCGCCACGAATGTGCCGCCGATGTTCGCGGGGCTGCACGACCTCGACAACACCGGCGTGGTCGAACTGTCCGGCTCGCCGGAAGACGGCTGGACCCTGCTCTCCTGGGCGGGTGTGCCGCTGGGCGGCATGCCCCTGGTCGACGCGGATGCCGTCGACCCGACCGGCGAAGCGCTGGATGCCTCTTAGCTCAAGGAGCTCGAGGAGCTCGAGGAGCTCGAGGAGCTCGAGGGCATCCGGGAGCTGAGCCGCGACCTCAGCGCCTCACCGCCCGGCCGGCTCAGGCCAGGGCGCCAAGCATGGCGCCGGCGGTCAGCTCCACGGAGCGCAGCCGGTCACCGATCTGCTGCGACGCATGCGCCACGATGAGCTCGTCGGCCTGGGTGGCTGCGGCGAGGTCGTCGAGGAAGACGCGAACATCCGTGGGCGTGCCCACGGCCGTGTACCGCATCATGTCGGCCAGGCGGCTGCCCTCCGTGGTGGTGAGGAAGGCGTCGATCTGGGCGTCGGAGTAGTCCGGCGTTGCCGGGCCCCGGGAGATCATGCCGCGCACCCGCGAGCGGCGCATGATCTCGAACTGCTCGGTGGCATCCGCGGCGTCGTCGGCCGCGATCACATTGGCCGCCACCATCAAGTACGGCTCGGCGAGCTGCGCCGACGGCTGGAAGTCCCGGCGGTAGGTGGCGACGGCCTCGAAGAGCGAGCCGGGCGCGAAGTGCGACGCGAAGGCGTACGGCAGGCCCAGCGCGGCGGCGAGACCGGCGCCGAACAGCGACGACCCGAGGATGTAGAGGGGAACGTTGGTGCCCGCTCCGGGCACGGCCCGCACGCCGGGGATGATCGATTCGTCACGCAGGTAGGCCTGCAGTTCCATCACGTCCTGCGGAAACTGGTCGGAGGCGCGCGGGTCGCGGCGCATGGCCCTGGCCGTGGTCTGGTCGCTGCCGGGCGCCCGGCCCAGGCCCAGGTCGATCCGGTCGGGGTAGAGCTCGGCGAGGGTGCCGAACTGCTCCGCGATGGTGAGCGGAGAGTGGTTGGGCAGCATCACGCCACCGGAACCCAGGCGGATGGTCGACGTCTGCGAGGCGACGTGGCCCACCAGCACGCTCGTGGCCGACGACGCGATCGTGGGCATGTTGTGGTGCTCGGCGTACCAGACCCGCTCGTACCCATGCTTTTCGGCCGCCTGGGCGAGCGCGACGCTGGCCGCGAAGCTCTCCCTGATGGTCTGCCCGGGGGCGATGGGCGCGAGGTCGAGAATGGAGAGCGGTGTCGTCATGCTGTGGGTAACGGTTTTCGGCGGCGAATCGTTCCCGTTCTCACCGGATTCGGCCGACACCGGGCAGAAACCGTCCCACCCTGGCCGCATACTCCGAGTACGCCGGATGCTCATCGACGAGCATCCGTTCCTCCCAGCGCGCCTTGCCGGAGAGCAGGCCCACCAGCGCCAGCCAGGTCACGACGTGCAGGAGGGACGCGCCGAACAGCACCAGGCCGAGGCCGCCCGTCATCAGCCCGGTGTAGATCGGGTTGCGCACGATGCCGTACACGCCGTTGGTGGCCAGCGGGGCGTTCTCCCGCGGGATCGGACTGGCCGTCATGGCGGGGCCGAGCGTGGTGGAGCCCTGCACGGCGAGGGTCACCCCCACCACGACGAGCGCCACCGACGTGGCCACCACAAACCCGTTGACCGGCCACACCGAGCCATGGGGAATGATCAGCAGAGCCACGAGCAGCAGGATCTGAGCGAGGACCAGACCGAACGCGAGCGCACGTTTCATGCCCCGAGAGTACGCCCGCCTTCACACCTCTGCAGCCCGGGCGGCGACGGATTCGGTGAGGACCTGCCGACTAGTACCAGCCGACGGATTCAGACTTGGCCCAGGCTGCGCACGGGGTGCCGTAGCTGCCGGAGATGTAGCCGAGGCCCCAGGAGATCTGGGTGGCGGCGTTGGTGGCCCAGTCCGAGCCGGCCGAGGCCATCTTGCTGCCGGGAAGCGCCTGCGGGATGCCGGCGGCCCCGCTCGAAGCGTTGTACGCGTTCACGTTCCAGCCGGACTCCTTGTCCCACAGGCTCACGAGGCAGCCGAACTGGTCGGCGCCCCAGCCGTACTTGGACGACATCATGTCGCGGGCGGTGGCCTGGGCGGCGCTGGGGTTCGACGGCGCGGACGGCGCGGGCGCGCTGCTGGCCTCAGGAGCGGCCTGCGCTTCCTCGGCGGCGACGGCCGCGGCGGCGGCCTCCTCGGCTGCAGCCTGCTCGGCGGCGGCCTGGGCGGCGGCAGCAGCGGCTGCGGCCTGCTCGGCGGCGACCCGATCGGCCTCGGCCGTCGCTGCCTGCACCGGAGGCACCTGCGTGTTCGCGGTGTCGACAAGCTCGTAGATGCGCTCGGGGGCCAACTGCTCGTAGTTGCTCAGCATGGCCACACTGGTGGCCAGGCCGGTGGCGTCGGCTTTGTTCTGGGCTGCAGTGATCACCGCGGTTGCGCCGGCGATGGTGCCCTCTGCCGCCTTCTCGGCGTGGGCCGTGGCCACAGTGCTGTAACTGTCGAGCTGCTCGGAGTGCAAGCCGGTGCTGGCAGTGAGGGCGGCAGTCTCGGCAACGCGGTCGTTCTGGGCCGCCATGGCGGGCTGCAGCACGAAGCCGGTTCCGGCCATCGCGCCGACGACGAGAACGGCTACGCCGGCTGCGGTGCGACGGGTCACGCGGGTGCGGTGGGTGATGGTCGCCCGGGTCTCACCCTGCGCGGCCTCTCCGGTGGTGCTGGGTCGGGCTGAAGTACGGGAAAACGGCGAATTCAAGGTTCAGTATGTCTTTCACGGGGCGAATCGCGTGAGGCGTCTGGCGCGGTGCGATTCTTAGTCGACGTTCCACGGGCGGGGGCCCGCCCGGGCGAAGTGACCACCCTGCAACAGGTTTCTGCACACTTCCTCACTTTGTGCCGGGAATGTCATCCGAGCCCCCCAAATGCTCTTGCGCTTTCCGGTGAGATCTGCAGGTTCAGGAAAATCCCCGATCAGGTTCCATTCGCCTGCCGATTGAAGTGCGGTTACACCGGGGAAACCCACACTGAGCGCGCCGAAAATTGGGTCGGAAGTTTTTTGGGCGACCTGCGGGGACCCGCTCCGCCGCCGGCCGCTATGGTGACGTCGGCCGGGTAATCGGGCGCAGCAGGAACAGCCGCACCACGCGCCCCGAGTCGCGCTCGTAGGCGCGATATCCCGGCCACTGCGCCTCGATCCGGGCCCAGGCCGCGTCCCTGTCGCCCGGAGCGATGAGGTGCGCCCTGACCGGCAGGGGACGGCCCCGCACCCGCTCGACGTGCGGCAGCAGCACCGGTGCGGCCGCCCGGAATAGGCGAGTACGGGTCAACGGCGCCGCGATCGAGCGAACCAGGGGCACGACGGCTGACTTGGGGCCATTCTGGCCCCGGTCGCCCGCACTCAGCGAGTGGTCAGTCGGCGAGGATGAGGTACAGCGCGCGCCGCACCTCGTCGAGCTTCTCGGTGGCCGCGGCACGCTGGGCGTCCGTGGCCGACGAGCGGAACTGGTGCACGACGCCGAAGAGCTTGCCGACGCTCTCGTGGAAGGCCGCGTCGGCGTCCGACTGGCCGGGAGTGGCCTCCCAGGCCTTCTTGAGGTCGTCGGCATGTTCGGCCAGGTAGGCCCGGCCGGCTTCGGTCAGCTCATAGTCGGTGCGGCGCTCGGTACCGGTCGGCGAGATGAGTTCTTCGTCGACGAGCTGCTGCAGGGTCGGATAGATGGAGCCGGGGCTGGGGCGCCAGGCTCCGCCGGTCTTCTCCTCGATGGCCCGGATCAGTCCGTAGCCGTTGGAGGGGCCGTCGGCCAGCAGCGACAGGATCGCCGAGCGAACGTCGCCCCTGTTGGCACGACGGGAGCCGCGCGGGCCGCCCGGACCGAAGCCCGGCCCGAAGCCGCCGAAACCGGGGCCGCCTGGGCCGAAACCGCGACCGAAGCCACGACCGTGTTCTTGGGGTGCGTCGTGGTGGGCCCGGCGCATGCCGGGACCGAACTCGGAGTTCCCGAATTCTGGAGGTGTGTGATGAAAGCGCTTCATGACCGCATTCGTCCTTTCACGGAATGCGCATCCGCTGGAATTGCGGGCACGCCTCGCGGAACTTCCGCGATACGTAACGATATATCGCTGAGTGTCGGAAGGTCAAGGGTGGATCCGCGGATCGGCTCAGAGGGTAGGCAGCACCTGGTCGCGCACCTTGCGGCGCAGCACCTTGCCGAGCATGGTGCGCGGGGTGTCGGTGATCTGCACGATGCGACGGGGAATCTTGTATGCCGCCAGGTGCTCCCGGCAGTGGTCCTGCAGGGCCTTCTCGTCGAGCGTGGCGCCGGGCTCCAGCTCCACGGCGGCCACGACCATCTCGCCGCCGCGCTCGAGGGTCTTCCCGAACACCGCCGCATCCACCACGGAGGCGTGCAGGCGCAGCACGGTCTCGACCTCGGTGGGCGACACGTTGAACCCGCCGGTGATGATGAGGTCCTTGGCCCGGTCCACGATCGTGGCGAAGCCGTCGTCGTCCTGGGTGACGATGTCGCCCGAGCGCAACCAGCCATCCGGGGTGAGGGTCTTGGCAGTCTCTTCGGGGTTGTTCCAGTAGCCCTGGAACACCTGAGGTCCCTTGATCAGCAGCTCCCCCGGCTGCCCGTGCGGCACCTCTACGGTGGGGTCGTCGATGTCGGTGACCTTCATCAGGGTGGACGGGAACGGGATGCCCACCGTGCCGGGCTTGCGGGTCGGGTAGAACGGGTTGCCCAGCGCCACCGGAGAGGCCTCGGTCATGCCGAAGCCTTCCACGAGCAATCCGCCGGACACCGACTCCCACAGCTCCACGACGTGGTCGGGCAGGTTCATGGCGCCGGAGATGCAGAACCGGCAGGAGCGCAGCGAGACGCCCCGTTCCTTCGCGGCGAGCGCGGTGCGCTCGTAGATCGGCGGCACCGCGCAGTACACGGTGGCCGGCGACTTCTTCATGGCGTCGAGCACGAGCTTCGGGTCGAACTTGGGGAACAGCACCAGAAGCGCCTGCTTGTGGATGCCGTAGGTGAGGTAGAGGGTGAGGCCGAACGAGTGGAACATCGGCAGGATCGCGTAGAAGATCTCCTTGCGATACTCGGCGCCGTGCATCCACGCCTCACCCTGGAGCGCATTGCAGTGCAGGTTGTAGTGGGTGAGCATGGCCCCCTTGGGCCGGCCGGTGGTGCCGGAGGTGTACTGGATCGCGGCCAGGTCGTGCAGCCCGGGGCGCGGATGTTCGGGGTCGATGGCGCCGTGCGTGAGCAGCTGTTTGAACGGCGTGGTGCCGGGAGCGGAGCCGGACAGTGCCTCGCGGGACTCCCGCAGGCTCTTGACCGGCAGGTACAGCGCCAGGCGCTTCACCGTGGGGAAGGCCTCGAGCAGGTTGACCGAGATCACGTGGTCGATCTCGATGTCGGCCGGGAACGCGCGCACGGTCGGGGCGACCTTGTCCCAGGCGATCACGATGCGGGCCTGGTGGTCTTCGAATTGGTGGCGCAGCTCCGGCGAGGTGTAGAGGGGGTTGTGCTCCACGACCACCCCACCCAGGCGCAGCACCGCGTAGAACGCGACGACGTGCTGCGGGCAATTGGGCAGGATCAGTGCCACCCGGTCGCCCGCTCGCACTCCGAGCAGACGCAGTCCCTCTGCCGCCCGGTCGACCTGGGCGCCGAGCTCGGTGTAGGTGGTGCGGCGGCCGAAGAACTCCAGCGCCGGGTGATCGCCGGCCTCGGCGACCGAGCGCTCGAGCATCGCCACCAGCGAGTCGGTGGGCAGGTCGATCTCGGCGGGCACGCCCGGTTGGTAGTGCTTCACCCAGGGCTGCTGCTCAGTATTGGCCATGGGGACATCCTCCCGCGATCCGTTCGGCGCCGGGGCACGACACGGCGCGCACCTCGGCCAGTTCACTCACCGTTCTGCCGGGTGCTCAGTCCGTGTCGGCGGGCGACACCGCGGCATTCCTGGTCTCCCTGGCGAGGAAGGTGCCGAGTTCGCTGATGGTGCTCATCAGGGGCGCGGGGAACACGACGATGGTGTTCTTGTCGACGCCGATCTCCACCAGGGTTTGCAGGTTGCGCAGTTGCAGGGCGATCGGATGCTTCATCATCGTGTCCGCCGCGTCGCCGAGCTTGGCGGCGGCGAGCTGCTCCCCCTCGGCGTTGATGATCTTGGCGCGCTTCTCCCGCTCGGCCTCGGCCTGCTTGGCCATCGACCGCTTCATGCTCTCCGGCAGCAGGATGTCCTTGAGTTCGACGAGGGTGACCTCGACACCCCAGCCGAGGGTCTGGGCATCCAGGATCTCCCGCACGTTCACGTTGAGCACCTCGGTGTTCGAGAGCGTCTCGTCGAGGGCGTGCTGGCCCACCACCTTGCGCAGGGTGGTCTGGGCGATCTGCTCGATCGCGGCCTGCACGTTCTCGATCTCCACGACGGACTTCACCGAGTCCATGACCCGGTAGTACGCCACCGCGGAGACCCCGACACTGACGTTGTCGCGGGTGATGATGCCCTGCGATTCAATCGGCAGGGTGACGATGCGCAGGGAGACGCGGGTCATCACGTCCACGAAGGGAATGATCAGGTGCACGCCCGGTTTGAGCACGCCCTCGAGGCGGCCAAAGCGCAACAGCACGCCCTGTTCGTATTGGGTGACCACCTTGATCGAGAACGACAGCAGCACGATCAGGAGGATCACGGCGAGTACCAGAAGCACCCAGAACCACAGCATCAGGAAAGACCTTCCCTCGGCCAGAACGCCTATGGCGTCATTCTGCGCCCGTCCGGCGCCGCCCGCCAGTGCGGCCCGGTCAGCTGGGCAGTGTCGCAGCGGGCCGGCAGTCCGGGCTGACCACCCGGAGTGTCGAGCCCGGCGCCGTCACGAGCTTGTGGGGTGCCCGGCTCGGGCGCAGTTGCAGGGTGCCGGCACAGTTGGGACAGGCGCCGGCGGGGAACGACCGCACGCAGTCGGCGCACCAGGTGCACTCAAAGGAGCAGATGTAGACGTCGTCGGCCGACGGGGACAGGTCCCGGTCGCAGCATTCGCAATTCGGTCGCAGCTCGAGCATTCGTGTGGCCCACCTGTCTGTCGTCGTGTCTGTGTTGTCGCTGGTGTCTCTGTCTCGGCGTCGTGACTATGACGAACGAATCGTATCGGCGTGGGCGGCGAGGAACTCCGTGAATGTGCGTGGCCGCAGCCCGAAGACGGCGCTGTCCGCGGGGCGCGCCCGATGGTTGACCTCGCCGTACCAGACCTGTTTGGCCACCCAGCCCGGATGGTGGCCCCGGGCGATCAGGTCGTCGGGGGTCGTCTGCACGTACCGGAATTCGCGGCCGTGCGCCTCGGAAAGCACTCGCTCCTGGTAGCCAGCGGCCAGGCGGCCATCACGGTGGCGCTGCTCGGCATCCTCAAGGCCGGAGACCATTTCCTCTCGGCGCCCAGCCTCTACGAGGGATCGAAGACCCTGTTCCGGGAGAACTTCGCCCGGTTCGGCATCGAGGTGGAGTTCGTCGACGACCCGCACGATATCGAGGACTGGCGCCGCCGGGTGCGACCGAACACCCGCGCCGTCTACGGCGAGACCATCCCGAACCCCAAGAACGACCTGATCGACATCGGCCAGATCGCTGCCTTCGCCCGCGATGAGGGTCTGCCCTTCGTGATCGACAGCACCGCGTCCACGCCCTACCTGATCCGGCCGCTCGACCACGGCGCGTCCATCGTGGTGCACTCGGCCAGCAAGTTCCTCAGCGGCCACGGCGCCTCCCTGGCCGGCGTCGTCATCGACGGCGGCAGCTTCGACTGGGCCGCCTACCCCGACAAGTTCCCACAGTTCTCCACCCCCATCGGCGGCCCGGGCACGCCAACGCTGGTGGAGAAGTTCGGCAACACCGCCTACCTCGAATACACCCGCACGATCATCGCCGGGCGGTTGGGGCCCGTGCTGTCGCCGCTGAACGCGTTCCTGCTGCAGCAGGGCCTCGAGACCCTGTCGCTGCGAGTCGGCCAGCACTCCCGGAACGCCCTCACAGTGGCCAGATGGCTCGACGCCCAGCCGGAGGTGGAGTCTGTGGACTACCCGGGACTGCCCTCGAACCCCTCCTACGCAATCGCCCGCACGTACTATCCCCGGGGCGCCGGCTCGGTGTTCGGCTTCACCCTGCGCGGCGGCATCCGGGATGCCCGCACCCTGATCGACTCCCTCGAGCTGTTCAGCCGGATGTCGCATCTCGGCGATGTGCGGTCGCTGATGCTGCACCCCGGCACCACCTCGCACGCGCACCTGTCCGCTGAGGAACGTGACCGGCTCGGCATCTTCCCCGGCCTGGTGCGCCTGTCGGTGGGCATCGAAGACGAAAACGATCTGGTGGCCGACCTGGAGCAGGCGTTCGCGGCCGTGCGGGCGACCAACGCGGGCACGGCACAGGCGCATGTGGCCGCACTCGACGAGGCGGAGTTGCCCCTCTCGGCGTGACCTTGCGGGCACGGATTTGGCCCTCCCGAACGGGGTAGACACTCCGACCGACTACCGTAGTAGTATGACGCCTCCTGATTCAACTGCACCGACCGAGGCAGCCACTGCCCGCGCGACGATCACCTTCTCCGAGCTTGGGCTCAGCGACTCCGTTCTCAAGGCCCTCAAAGACGTCGGCTACGAGACCCCGTCGGCCATCCAGGCCGCCACGATCCCCCCGCTGCTCGACGGCCGCGATGTCGTGGGCCTCGCCCAGACCGGTACCGGAAAGACCGCGGCGTTCGCGCTGCCCATCCTCTCCCGCCTTGACCTGTCCCAGAAGAGCCCCCAGGCGCTCGTTCTGGCCCCCACCCGCGAACTCGCCCTGCAGGTTTGCGAGGCCTTCGAGAAGTACGCCGCCCACATGAAGGGTGTGCACGTGCTGCCCGTCTACGGCGGACAGGGCTACGGCGTGCAGCTCTCCGCGCTGCGCCGTGGTGTGCACGTTGTGGTCGGTACTCCCGGCCGCATCATGGACCACCTCGAAAAGGGCACCCTCGACCTCACCCAGCTCAAGTACCTGGTGCTCGACGAGGCCGACGAGATGCTCAAGATGGGCTTCGCCGAAGACGTCGAGACGATCCTCGCCGACACCCCGGACGACAAGCAGGTGGCCCTGTTCTCGGCCACGATGCCCGCGTCGATCCGCCGCATCTCCAAGCAATACCTGAACGACCCCGAAGAGATCACGGTCAAGAACAAGACCACGACCTCGGTCAACACCACCCAGCGCTACCTGCTGGTCTCCTACCCGCAGAAGGTCGACGCGCTCACCCGCATCCTCGAGGTGGAGAACTTCGAAGGCATGATCGTCTTCACCCGCACCAAGAACGAGACCGAGACGCTCGCCGAGAAGCTGCGCGCGCGCGGCTACTCCGCCACGGCTATCAACGGCGACGTTCCCCAGGTGCAGCGCGAGCGCACGGTTGAACAGCTCAAGAGCGGCAAGCTCGACATCCTGGTCGCCACGGATGTCGCCGCGCGCGGTCTCGACGTTGAACGCATCAGCCACGTCATCAACTACGACATCCCGATCGACACCGAGTCGTACGTGCACCGCATCGGCCGCACCGGCCGTGCGGGTCGCAGCGGCGCAGCGATCAGCTTCGTCACCCCGCGTGAGCGTCACCTGCTCACCGCCATCGAGCGGGCCACCCGCCAGCCGCTCACCCAGATGCAGCTGCCGAGCGTGGAAGACGTCAACTCCACCCGTCTCACCCGCTTCGACGACGCCATCACCGCGGCGCTCGACCAGACCGCCCGCATCGCCGCGTTCCGCGACATCGTGGGCCACTACGTCGAGCACCACGACGTGCCGGAGGCCGACGTGGCCGCCGCTCTCGCCGTGGTCGCCCAGGGCGAGACGCCGCTGCTGCTCAACCCCGAAGACGTGCGCGCCGCGGCACGGTTCGACCGCGAGCGCACCGAGCACCGCGACCGCGACCGGGGCGACCGCCCCGTGCGGAACGATCGCAACAGCCGCGACGATCGCGGCAGCCGCGATGACCGGGGCAGCCGGGACGACCGTCCGCTGCGCAGCGAACGCCCCGAGCGCCGCTCCCGCGACAGCAACCGGGCCATGGCCTCGTTCCGCATCGAGGTGGGCAAGCGCCACAAGGTGGAGCCGCGCCAGATCGTCGGCGCGCTTGCCAACGAGGGTGGCCTGAGCCGCGAGGACTTCGGCGCGATCCAGATCCTGCCCGAGTACTCCCTGGTGGACCTGCCCGCCGACCTGTCCGGCGAGGTGCTGGACCGCCTGTCGGCGACCCGCATCAGCGGCAAGCTGATCGAGATCCACGCCGACAACGGCGCCTCGGCCGGCCGCAACGACCGCCCGCAGCAGGGCGACCGCTCCGAGCGTCCGCCGCGCCGCTACTAGGCCGTCTCCGTTACGCGGGTCAGGCGCCGTTACGCGGGTGGCACGCCACCCGCGTAACGGCGCCTCGCCCGCGCACCTAGGATCCCGGCGTTTCGAGCCGGGTGAGTTCCTGCACGAGGTTCCTCGTGCACGGCAACTTCCCAGCTACGCTCCCCTACTGTTGGGTCTGCAAGGGGAGTACTCCCACGCGGCGCACCCGTCAATACGGACTTAACGAAGAGTCCCGGGACGCCGGCTTGACAGCCTCATCGGCTGCCGGGTGGAAGAGACCTTGATCTCCGTCCATACCCCATGCCCTGGAGCTCTCCTTGAACATCACTCCCCTGATCTGGATCATCACCATCGCCGTGACGATCGCCTTCTTCGCCTACGAATTCTTCGCGCACGTGCGCAAGCCGCACGAGCCCACGGTCGGTGAGTCGGCCCGTTGGTCGGCCTTCTACATCGGCCTGGCCCTGCTGTTCGGTGTCGGAATCGGCATCGTCTCCGGCTGGCGCTACGGCGGCGAGTACTTCGCCGGCTATCTCACCGAGAAGGCCCTGTCGATCGACAACCTCTTCGTGTTCCTCATCGTGATGGCCGCGTTCTCGGTGCCCAAGGCCTATCAGCAGAAGGTGCTGATGTTCGGCGTCATCATCGCCCTCATCATGCGCGGCGGGTTCATCGCCGTGGGCGCGGCCCTGATCGAGAACTTCTCCTGGGTGTTCTACCTCTTCGGCGCCCTGCTCTTCGTGCTGGCCTACATGCAGGTTCGCGGCCACGAGGGCAACCCGGCCGACAACATGTTCGTGCGCCTGGCCCGCCGAGTATTGCCGGTCACCGACGAGTACGACCGCGACAAGCTCACCACCAAGATCAACGGCAAGCGCTTCGTCACCCCGATGCTGCTCACGATCATCGCGATCGGCTTCATCGACCTGGTCTTCGCCATCGACTCGATCCCGGCGATCTACGGGCTCACCTCGGAGGCGTACATCGTCTTCACCGCGAACGCGTTCGCCCTGATGGGCCTGCGCCAGCTGTTCTTCCTCATCGGCGGCCTGCTCGAGCGCCTGGTCTACCTGTCGCAGGGCCTGGCCGTCATCCTCGGCTTCATCGGCCTCAAGCTGGTCTTCCACGCTCTGCACGTCAACGAGGTGCCGTTCATCAACGGCGGCGAGCCCATCCTGTGGGTACCCGAGATCCCGATCTGGTTCTCCCTGGTCTTCATCGGCGCCACCGTCGCCGTGGCCACCATCGCGAGCCTGGCCAAGACCCGCGGTGACGCGGCCAAGGCCGACCGTGGCCAGGTCGAAGGCCAGCCCATCACCAAGGCCAAGGACTCGCACTAACCCCCACCCCGCCCCGCCCCCGCGCAGCTCCGCATGTGCCGCGCACGAGTTTGTGACTGGCCCGGTTTCGCTAGTGCGCAAGCCGGTTCGACTAGCGAAAATGGGCCACCCATACGGAAGCGCGACGCACCTGCCGCGCACAAGTTTGTGACTGGCCCGGTTTCGCTAGTGCGGGAGCCGGTTCGACTAGCGAAAATGGGCCACCCATGACTCACGTCGAGGGCTCTCGCCCGGGTCAGTCGAGCAGGACGGTGTTGAGCGGGACGGTGTCGAGGTTGTCGACGGTGACGCTGCGGTAGTCGCGGTGTCCGTCGGGAACCTCGATCACCGTGGCCCAGGGCATCAGCTGTTCGGTGCAGCCATCCGCGCCCGCCGGCACGATCACCTCGCTCACGATCTCCAGGCTGTCCGCCGCAGCGGTGTCCCGGTAGGTCGCCGGGCGGGAGGCGCATCCCGAACCGAAGATCACGACAGTCAGCTCGTGCGCCCCCGGGCCGGCGAGCGCGTACGAGTCGGCCGGTTCATCGCTCGCGGGAAGCGCCGGCATCGGTACGTCGGTGCTGACGATCCGCAGCGGCGTGAGGGTGTCCGGAGCGAATTCCACTGTGAACAGGGCACCCGGAAAGTAGCAGTCGTCGGGAGTACCCGCCGCCAGCGCGGCCGCGGTGCAGTCGGACTCGGCCGGTGGGATCACGGTGACCCGTGCGCGGCCGAGACGGATGTCCCCGGGCACCGGCAGCGTCGCCTCGAAGGAACCATCGTCGGCCACGGTCACCGTGGTGGTCTGCCGGGCCGAGTCGTTGGCGAAGACCGAGCGCAGCTCGATGGTCTGGCTGGTTCCCGGTACCAAGGTGGTGCAGATTTCCGCCGGCGCGGCGGGGGCCCGGGAGACCACCACGTCCTCGCCGACCACGGCGGTGGCCGGCGCCACCACGATGCCGCAGCCGAACGAGTCCGTGGGCGCGGACCCGGCGCATCCGGTGAGCAGGAGGGCACCGGCCAGCAGCGCGCACGCACCCGCCCGCCGGAGCCTCATGGGATCAGGGTGGCCGGATCGAAGTAGCCCATCAGGGTGACGCCGTCGGCCAGGTAGATCGGAATCTGCCCGATCGAGGACTCGGATTCGGCAGTATCGGCGACCGCGCCCAGGGACACGATGCGCACCTGATAAAGGTCGCTCAGGTACGCGTAACCGGTCTGGCCGTTGATCGTGAGGACCGGCGTCAGCTCGTCCGATCTCGACAGAAAGAGATCTGAGTCTGAGGAGCTCTCGGACGCGGCCTCGTCCTGGCCGACAGCGCTCGCTGCCTCACCGCTCAGGCCGCTCGCCGCCTCCGCGGACTCGGGCCCGCTGGAGTCCTCGGCGACGACGACGTTCGTGAGCCGGTCATAGGCCACCACAGTGCCGGCGCCGACCCCGCCGGCGAAGACCAGCGCCGCCGTCGCGGCCAGCGCGAACGCCGGGCGGGAGAGTTTGGCCACGCGGGGCCGCGGGGTGCCCGCGACGGTGCGGATGAGCAGGGCACGGATCTCGGCGGCACGGGCCGGGTCCATCTCAGGAACGTCGGTGCGATCCGGGTGGCGGTCGGGGGTCATCACAGGCTCCATCCCTCTCTCACGTCAGGCGTGCTCTGCAGCATCAGCTCGGCCATCCGGTTCTTCGCCCGGTACAGCCGCGATTTCACGGTGCCGATGGGGATGCGCAGGGCCAGGGCCGCCTCGGCGGTGGTCAGTTCCTCCAGCACGCAGAGCGTGAGGATGTCCTGGTCGCGCGCGTTCAGCTGGGCGAAGACCTCGCGCACGCTCGGTGCGCTGCGGTCACGGTCCAGCTCCGCCCCCAGCTCGTCGGACGGGTCAGGATGCGAGCGCTCGGGCGAGAGCTTCGACAGCGCCAGGCGGTAGCGCCTGTTCGAACGCGCCTGATTGCGGCAGACATTGTTGGTGGTCACGAGCAGCCAGCCGATCACCGAGCCGTTCACCACCCGCACCCGACGCCGGTGGCGCCAGAGTTCCAGGAACACTATCGCCGTGGCGTCTTCGGCGTCGTGCCGTGAGGCGAGGGCGCGCAGGGCATGACCGAAAACCCGGTCACGATGCTCGTCGAAGAGCTCCCCGAACGCCCCCGCATCCCCCTCGACGGCGCGCGCCCACACCTCGTACTCGTTGGTCCCCCGGGCAGCCGTCATACCTAATAATGTCCGCACCCGGCCATCGGTTCCATCCACCGTCCTCTGCAGCACTCCGCGGGCTCCCATCACGGGTCGAGCAGGATCGCCGGGACGTTGTCCACGGTCACGCTGCGGAACCCGGCGTACCCGTCCGGGATCTCGATCACCGTGGTCCAGTGCATCGCCAGCGCGTCGCAGTCTTCGCCAGGCGGGACCTCATCGGCACTGACGATCTGGAGCGTGCCGGCCGACGTACCGGCGACGAAGTCGGCGGGCCGGGTGGGGCAACTGGAGCCGATCAGAACGAGTGTCAATTCGTTGGCACCTGGGCCGGCGAGGGCATAGGGCGTGTCGACGAGGTCATCAGCGGGAAGCGTCGGGGTGTCCGCGGCGGTGTCGGTCAGACGCACCGGCCGGAGATCATCAGGATCGAAGCCCACGGCGAGGTAGGTGCGCGGCAGGATGCACTCCTCGGCCGCTGCGGTGGCGGTGCAGTCCAGCTCCGCCGGCGGGATCGCCGTGATGACGGCATCACCGAGTCGGATGCCGGTGGGGATCCGCATCCGCGCCTCGAAGGCGCCGTCGTTGCCGATCAGGACCGGCACGGACTGCTCGACCGTGATTCCCCGTGTCGAGGAGCGTAGCTCCAGGGTCTGGGTGGAGCCGGGAGCCAGGGTGGCGCACTCCCCCGGTTCGGTCGCGGGCCGGGAGATCAGGACCTCCTCGCCGAGCACCGCCGAGCCGGGCTCCACCGTCATTCCGCAGGCCAGGGGGTCCACCGTCGACGACTCGCCGACGGCGGCCGGGGACCCGCCGACCACCCCCGCGCAGCCGGGGAGCGCGGCTGCGCCGATCAGCAGTGCGGCGACGGCCGTGCTGCGACCGTAAGTCCTGCGACAGATCCTCATACCCGGGAATGTCCGCAGAAGCCTGCCCGGTTCCCCGGGGCACACCGCAACTGTTGCCCGTCCGGACAAGTGGTCCCGGTGTGCCGGGCGCAATTGTCCGCACGGGCAACAGTTGAGCCTCAGAGGTCCGGCCACACGACCCGCCCGGCATCCCAGGGCTCGGCCCAGCCGAGTTCCTCGAACATGCGCGAGAGCACGATCGCGGTGAACCCCCAGACCAGCCGGCCGTCGACGGTGAAGGCCGGGGACCGGTACTCGGCACCGGCGACAGCATGAACGGTGCTGGCTCGGTTGGCCGGGTCGAGCAGATCCGCCACGGGCAGCCTGAACACGTCGACGGTCTCGGCGTGGTCCATGGCAGCCACCTGAGAAGGCCGGGTCCACCAGGCCGGAACGGGCGTCACCAGGTGGTTGCTCACCGGCAACGGCACGTCGGGGAGCGTGCCCAGGGGCTCGAGCCCGGCAGCGTCCAGGCCGGTCTCCTCCACGGCTTCCCGCAGCGCCGCCGCGACCGGGCCGTCGTCGGCTGCCTCGAGGCGGCCGCCGGGGAAGGCGATCTGCCCCGGGTGGCTGCCGAGGGTGGCGGCGCGGCGCAACAGCAGAACATCCAGGTCATGCGGCACGGGCGCGGTGCCCGAACCGGCCACCCGGGCCGGCACCGCATCGAGCACGCCGAAGAGCACGAGCACCGCCGCGTGGCGCACCTGGGCCGGATCCGGCAGATCCCGGCCGCGCCCGAAGCCCCAGTCCAGGCCGCGCGCGCACAGCGCCGCCAGGTCGGCGCGAGCGTCAGCGGTGGTGGCGGGCATGCCACCAGACTACGGCGGGACTCGCCCGGTGACGCCGGCCGGTCACGGCTTGAGCCTGGCCACCGCGTCCTCGAGCGCGGCCTCCAGTTCGGTCAGGGTCGTCAGGTCCGCTTCCACGGCAGCGACAGCCCGGGCGCCGACCAGTGCGGCCTCCAGCACCTGCTGGTCCCCGGTGGGGACCATTGCCACCACGGCCGCGGTCCCGGCCGCGAGCGCCGAGCCCACCTCCTCCTGCAACGCCCGTCGCAGCCGGTGGCCGCTGAAGGCATCCACCACGCTGCCGCCGACCGAACCGACCACGATGGTGCCCAACATCACCGGGTCGAACAATCCCACCAGCACCCCGACACCGGCACCCCAGCCCCGGCCGGTATGGCCGTGGTCGTCGCTGGTCTCCTCCAGCCGCACGTCTTCCCCGACACTCCTGGCCACCAGGATCATCCCCCTGGTCGACAGCCGCCGCGCTCGCACCAGGGCCGCAGCGGAGTCGAAGTCCTGCCGCGCCGCGCGTGGGCTCGGGTATCCGGCCACCACCAGCGCCATCCTGTCATCGCTCATCTCAGGCCCTCCGTGTGCTCGACGCGATTCAGCAGCACCATAGCCCGCGTCACAGCTCCACGCGCCGCGGCGTCGTTGACACCGGAACTGCCGGGGTCGACTCTGGTGGCAGCTACCCCGCACCGGCCACGATCGCCCCACCGGAGGTTCCCGCATGAGATTCCCACCGATCGCCGACTACGCCTTCCTCTCCGACTGCGAGGTGAGCACCCTGATCGCGCCGGACGGCGCCGTGGAGTGGTTGTGCCTGCCGCGGCCCGACAGCCCGAGCGTCTTCGCGGCCCTGCTCGACCGCACGGCCGGCCTGTTCAGGTTCGCGCCCACGAACACCGCCGTGCCGGAGCAACGCCGTTACCTGCCGGGCACCATGGTGCTCGAGACCACCTGGCATACCCCCACCGGCTGGCTGACCGTCAAGGACGTGCTCGTGATGGGCCCGCTGGCCGACCACCGCCGGGAGGGCTACCGGCGCTCGCCGGGCAACGCCATCTCCCAACGCACCCTCCTGCGCATCGCCTCGTGTTTCGACGGCCGGGTGGAGCTCCAGGTCAACTGCTTCCCGCTCTTCGACTACGCCAGGGCCCAGGCCCCCTGGAGCTTCGACGGCCCCGGCTACACCAGGGCCACGGTCGGCAACGGAGACGTCACCCTCACCCTGGGCGGCAGCGTGCCGCTCGGGGTCGTCGGAGCCCGGTGCACCGGGCGCACCACTCTCGAGACCGGGGAGTCCGCCTACGTGGCTCTGAGCTGGGACGGGATCGTTCCGGAGGACCTCGAGGAGGCGACCCGTCAACTCGAGCAGACCGAGAAGTACTGGCGCAACTGGATGAGCATGGCCACCTTCCCAGACCATCGGTTCCGCCCGCACATCGAGCGCAGCGCCCTGGCCCTCAAGGGCCTCAGCTACGCGCCGACCGGGGCGATCATGGCGGCCGCGACGACGTCGCTGCCCGAGACTCCGGGCGGCGAACGCAACTGGGACTACAGGTACACCTGGATCAGGGACACCGCGTTCATGTTGCGGGCGCTGCACGGGCTCGGCTTCAACGGTGAGGCGTTCGACTACTTCGCCTTCATCCTGGATGCCATGTCGACCGGCACACCCAATATGCCGTGGGACCTGCAGATCATGTACGGGATCGGTGGTGAGCGAGATCTCACCGAGCAGACTCTCGACCATCTGGCCGGCTACCGGGGCTCCCGCCCGGTGCGCATCGGAAACGGCGCCTTCGACCAGCACCAGCACGACGTCTGGGGCATGTCGCTCGACTCGGTCGAGGAGTATCTGCGCGGCGGTGGGCAGATCGCGCCGGCCGCGTGGGAACGCCTGGCCGGACTCGTGGACACCGCCATCGAACGGTGTGAGGAACCGGATCAGGGCATCTGGGAGATGCGCGGGCAACCCCGGCACTTCGTCGCCTCGAAGGTGATGTGCTGGGTCGCCGCCGACCGCGGCGCCCGCATCGCTGACAGTCGTGGGGATCCGCACCGCGCCGAGTCCTGGCGGGCTGCCGCCGACAGGATCAAGGCGGAGGTCTGCGAACGGGGCGTGAGCGAGCGCGGCGTGTTCACCCAGCACTACGACACCACCGACCTGGACGCCTCCCTGCTCCTGCTGCCGATCATGGGCTTCCTCCCGCCGGATGACCAACGGGTGCGGGCCACGGTGCTCGCGATCGCCGACGAACTCACCCAACACGGCCTCGTGCTGCGCTACCGGGTCGACCGCACCGACGACGGTCTCAGCGGCGAGGAGGGCACCTTCAGCATCTGCTCCTTCTGGCTGGTGTCTGCGCTGGTGATGATCGGCGACCACGACGCCGCCGAGGCCCTGTTCGAAAGACTCCTCTCGTTCGCCGGGCCGATGCTGCTCTACGCCGAAGAGATCGACGTGACCACCGGGCAGCACCTCGGCAACTTTCCGCAGGCCTTCACCCACCTGGCCCTGATCGACGCGGCCACCCGGCTGATCGCGGCGGAACGCCGTGAGGCCGAGGCCCAACTCGGGCTCGGCTGAGCCGTCTCACGGTCACAACCACGGTGCGGGTGCAGACTATGGGAATGACCCCACCCAGTGAGCGGACCCTCATCGTGCTCCGGCACGCCAAATCCGACTGGTCCGGCGGCGAAGCCGACATCGACCGCACCCTCAACCCCCGCGGGCAGAGCCAGGCACCGGATGCCGGCAGCTGGCTGGCCGAGCATTTTCCCACCATCGACCTGGCCATCGTCTCCCCCGCCACCCGGGCCCGCGCCACCTGGGCGCTCGCCTCGGCGGAACTCGGCCAGAGCCCCGAGGCGCGTATCGATGACCGGGCGTACGCCGCATCCGTGAACGATCTGCTCCAGATCGTGCGGGAGCTGCCCGACGAGCACCAGAATGTGATTCTCGTGGCCCACAATCCGGGACTCGAGGACCTCGTCTGGACCCTCACCGGCGAGAGCGTCACACTGTCGACCTCGTCCCTGGCCGTGCTGGGCGTGCCGGGCACCTGGTCGGAGCTCGTGGACTCAAGCGCTGTGCTCGTCGCCTCCGGGCGGCCCACCCCGGCTGGCCTCGACTGAGCACGCCCCGGCGGTCTCCGCCGGCAGCGGGAGCCTGCGCACGCTCTCGAACCGCCGGGCCCCGCCGTCGATCGGATCGGTGAAGGCCAGTTCGCTGGCCAGGAGCTGGAGCGGCCGCCGAAAATCGTGCACCGAAACATCCTGCACCACGGGGTAGAGCGGGTCGTCGACGATGGGGATGCCGAGGCCCAGCATGTGCAGGCGCAACTGGTGGGTACGCCCGGTGCGGGGCGTGAGCCGGTACTGGCCCGCCTCGCCGTGCTCGCCCTCGAGTTCGATCACCGACTCGGCGTTGACCGGGGCGCCGGGCACCACCTCGCCCTGCCATTCACCGGGCCGGGTAGCGAGGTGGTTGCGCACGGTGACGGGCAGGTCGAGGTGCGGACTCAGCGGCGCCAACGCCCGGTACACCTTGTTCACCACACCGCGCTGGAAGAGCGTCTGGTAGGTGCCTCGCCAGCGGCGTTCGGTGGCCAGAACCAGCAGACCGCTGGTCACCCGGTCCAGGCGATGCAACGGCGAGAGTTCGGGGAGCCCCAGTTGAGCGCGCAGGCGCACAACGACGCTCTGCACGACATGCCGGCCCCTCGGGATACTGGAGAGGAAGGGCGGTTTGTCGATCACCACGATCCGGTCGTCCCGATAGATCAGGTGAAGGAGGCCAGGCACCACCGGTTCGTCGGCCAGGTCGCGGTGAAACCAGACGAATGTCGTCGGCCGGTACCGGTCCGCCCCGGCGACCGGCGTGCCGTTCTCGTAGACGAACCGACCGCCGGCGAGGAACTCGGCCACGCTCACGGACTCGGCCAGCCGTTCCTGGAGCCAGGCGCCCATGGTCGGCCAGGTCGGCTGCGTATGGCCGGGCCGGTCGCGCTCCGGGGTGCACAGCCACGCTGCCTCGAGCCCGTGTCGTTGCGGGAGCGGCGAGCGTGGGGGCATCCCCCGATCGTAGGCGCTCGGTTGGCTACGCGGCGGGCAGGGACGCGCCGATGATGGCGTCGAGCTCGATCTCCACCAGGAGGTCGGGGGCCGCGAGCGCGCCGACCTCGACGGCGACGAGCGCCGGGCGGATGGCGCCGAAGACCTCGCCGTGCACGGCCCCGACGGTGTCGAAGTCGGCGATGTCCTTCAGGTAGACGCGGGTGCGCACGACCTCGCCGAAGCTCGCGCCGGCCTGCTCGAGGGCAGCGCCGATGCGCACGAAGATCTCGCGGGCCTGCGCCGCGGCATCCGCCCCGCCCACTGCGCCGTCGGGCGAGCTGGCGGTGGTGCCGGCCACGAAGACGAACGCGCCCGCACGCACGGCGCGGGAGTAGCCCACGACGGGCTCCCAGACCGAGCCGGACGTGATGTTCTGACGGGTGTACTCGGTCATGGGGTCCTCACTGGGGTTAGGTTCGTTGTCTCGAGCTCACGGCGAGGAACCACCGTGGCGAATCACCGACATTACCGGGTCGTGGCAGTCCTGCCGCCCGTGGCCTCACCCCGGGCTGACCGAGCCCGACCCGGCGAGGCTCAGTTGTCTTCGGAGTGCGAGATCTTGGCGAGGATGAGGCGTTTTTCGCCCAGCCAGTCCATGAACGCGAAGCCGACACCGGACAGCAGGAAGGTCAGGTGCAGCATGAGGCGCCAGAACTGCTCCTCAGGAGTGAACTTGCCCACCTCGGTGAAGTCCTGCAGCAGGCCGATGGCCGAGATCGCCACGATCGAGCCGATGAGCTTCATCTTCAGCCCGGAGAAATCGATGTGGCCCATCCAGGTGGGCCGGTCTTCGGCGTTGCGGGCGACCGCGATCTTCGACACGAAGTTCTCGTAGCCGGCGAAGATCACGATGATCACCAGGTTGCCGAGCAGAGCGAGGTCCAGCAGGGCAAGCACGCTCAACACGAGGTCATCAGCCGAGGCGGACACCACGTGGCTGATCAGGTGCCAGAGTTCCTGGAAGAACTTGATCGCGATGGCGACAAGGGCAACCACCATGCCGATGTAGAGCGGCGCGAGCAACCACCGGCTGGAGAACAGGAACACTTCGCTCGCGTGTTCGAGGGCGAGGGCCCTCGCGCTGCGGGGGCGGGGCTGGGGCGTTGACACTGACGATCCTTCTTCTGGGGGGGGGGGGGGCTGCTAACCATCCGGTTGCAAACCTCAGAGTTTAGGACAGCGTTCCTGTGAATCCTCTCAGGGAATGTGCCCGGTTCAGGCCGGGATCCCGAAGGTGCTGAACGAGTCCGCCGGCAGGGTGGGCGAGAGCACCCGGTCGCCGATCAGCACGTTCACGACCTGCTCCTCGTGCAGGTCGTTCTGCAGAACGATGACGATGCTGCCGTCGGGGTTGAGGAAGGCCAGCTGGTTCTCGAACCCGGTGTAGCTGAGGGTGTTCAGCACCCGGGCACCCGGCGCCACGAAGTGGCTGACGTGCTTGAGCAGGTAGTACTCGTAGGTGTACTCGAACCGGCCGCTCGCGGCATCGACGGTCACCAGCGAGTTCTGCGACCACCCCCACCGGCTCACCCCGCCGCGCTCGAGCGCCAGGTTCCAGTACAGGTAGGCGGATGCGCCGTCGGCAATGAAGTTCTTCATCAGCGTCCAGGCGTACCGGGCGTACCGCCAGTCGTTCTTCCCGTCGCCGCATTCCTGCTCGGTTTGGTAGATCCGAAGCTGGGGGTAGTCGCGGTGCAGGAACGCGGCGGCCTTCTTGCCGTGCCACTGCACGCCGACCCCGTCGATGTAGCGGGCCGCCTCCGCGTCGGCGAGGACGCCGTCGACCAAGCGGTTGTCGCCGCGTTCGAGGGTGCCCAAGAATACGGCCACGCTCCGTTCGGCCATGGCCGGACCGAGGTGCCGGATGAATCGGGCCAGGCCCTCCGGCGTCCAGGTGCAGCTGGGGAAGACCTGCGCCGAATTGAACTCGTTCTGCGGCATCACCATGGTGATGCTGATGCCGAGGGCGCGGTACTCGTCGATGAACCGGCCGAAATACGACGCATAGGCCTGGAAGTAGGGTTCGTCCTGGACGAACATGTCGGTGCCCTCGCGGCCCACCTGATCGGGCCGCAGGCCGTTCTCGACGTTCTGGAAACCGGGGATGGGCAGCGCGCCGGCGTAGTGCCCGTTGGTCTTCATCCAGGTCGGCGGGCTCCACGGCGATGCCCACACGGCAAGGTCGGGCTGATACTGCTGCGCCGCCCGGATGAAAGGCACCAGGGTGTCCAGGTCGTTGGCGATCGAGAAGTGCTCGAGGGCGAAGTCCCCGTCCACTTCGTCGTAGGAGTACCAGTCCCGCGAGAAGTCGTTGGCGCCGATGGGCATGCGCCCGAGAGTGAAGTTGGCGCCAACGCCCGGCGCGAACAGTTCGCGGAGGATCTCCTCGCGCTGCCCGGCGCTCAGGGCGGAAAGTGCCGTCCAGCCGAGTTCGTTGAACGCCGCGCCGAACCCCTCGATGGTGTGCAGCGGGTTCTCCGACCGAACGAACACGTCGGGCATGCCCGTGGGAGAAGCGAGCTCCAGCCCCTCCCGCTCGTGCCAGGGGGCGGTCTCGGTGGTCACCACCCACTTCACGGCGCTATCCAACTGCGCGGTGTCGGTGGGGTGCTGCGCGTCATTGCGGGGCGTGGTGGTGCTCATCGTGTTCCTTCGATGTCAGGGTGGTGGTCAGGGGGTGGGGGTGCCGTGCTCGTCGGCGACCGGGTAGCTGATGTAGGCGAAGCGTTCGCTGTCGGGAGCCCAGCTGTTGACGTTGAGGGTTCCCTGCCCGCCGAAGAGCCGCTGCACGGTACGCGGATGCGTCCAGTCCGTGCCGTCGACCAGCATCAGATCGACCCAGAGGTCGGCCGGGTGCCCCTCGGTGCCGGCGGGGAACGAGAGGTAGACCGCGCTCGCGCCATCCGGCGACAGGTGCGGGAACCAGTTCACCCGGTCGTCAACGGTCAGCTGCTCCACACCCGTGCCGTCCGGGCGCATCCGGGCGATCTGGGCATGACCTGCCGCTGCCTCGAAGGCCTCGGTGTTGAAGTAGATCCAGGCGCCGTCCGGCGAGTACTCGCAGCCGTCGGCGGGGCGGCTGTCGTGGGTCAGCTGCCGGTCGGCGCCGCCGTCGGCCGGGATGCTGAACACATTGCCGCTGGCCCAGACATCCGCCCCACCCGGCTCCAGGCCGATGTAGGCGAGAGTGTGTCCGTCGGGGCTCACGCCGTGCAGGAAGTGCATGCGGTCGCCGGGGTTGGTGATGCGCCGGGTGGGGCCGCCCGCCAGGGACGCCCGGTAGATGTGCCAGTCGTTGGCCGAGACGAAGATGTGCTCGCCGTCCGGCGCGAGCACGTGGTCGTTGTTGAGCGCCGGAACGCCCTCGAGCGCGATCGGTGCCAGTCCCCCGCTGCCGTCGGCGGGGAGGGACCAGAGCAGTCCGTCGCCGTTGACGATGAGGTCGGCGCCGTCCAGGGTCCAGTTGGGAGCCTCGATCAGGATGCTGTCGGTCTCGAAGACGACCTCGGGGTCACGGCCGTCGCGGTAGCCGATGTGCACCCGGCTGGTCTGGCCGGGCCGGAGCCGACGGGAGTCCATCTCAGAGTCCCCGTGCGGCCTCGAGCGCCCAGACGACCAGATCGTGGTCGAGGTTCTCGACCAGGCCGGACACCCCGACGGCCCCGATGATGGACCCGTTCACGCGCAGCGGGAAGGCACCTCCGGCGGCCACGTACTCCGAGATGGGCAGTCCGGTGGCCTGGTTGAAGTCGAGCCCTCGCGCCCGGTATTTGGTGCTGATCAGGAACGACGGCGCGTTGTACCGGGCGACCACGCGGAACTTCTTGGCCAGCCACTCGTCGTTGTCGGCGGTGGTGCCCGGCCGTGCGGCGTGGAACACCCGCTGCTGGCCGAACGACATCGCTACCGTGATCTTGAGATCGTCGGCGGCCGCCCGCGCCATGATCGCGCTGCCGAGCTTGTAGGCGTCGTCGTAGTCGAAGGAGGGGAAACTGATGCGCGAATTCTGCTCCTCCAGCAGGGGCAGGAGGGCCTGGGCGGCGGGGTCTGGGGTGATCGACATGGGGTACATCCGTCTTCGTTGTCGTGTCGGCAGCGGCGCCGCACTACCGAGCACGTTATCGGTGCCGGCTGGGCGGTGCAAGTGAGTTTTTTACATTGATAAGTTCGACCGGCCGGCAACGCGGCCGGCCGCTAGGCTGGCCGCATGGCACGCACAGGTCGTTTTCCCAAGGGCGCCGCCCGCCGCGAGGCGATCCTGCAGACAGCCACCGAGGTGCTCTCGCGCGATGGCTTCCAGGGCACCTCGCTGCGCGCGATCGGGCGGGAACTCGAGGTGGAGCCCGCCCACATCCTGTATTACTTCGACAGCCGCGAAGACCTGATCCAGAACGTCATCGCCCGCTGGGACGACAACGCGCTGGAGTCGATCGGCGGGGACTTCCTGCCCGGTGAGACCCTCGACAACTACACGGCGATCATCCGCCGCAACCTCGAGATCCCCGGACTGGTGCACCTATACCTGATCTTCGCCGCCGAGGCGGTGGATGCGACCCATCCCGCCCATGGCTTCTTCCGGGACCGCTTCGACAGGGTGCGCGGCATCCTGAGCGCCGCCGTGCGGTTCGAGCAGGCGGCCGGGCGGATCCCGGCCGAGGTAGACCCCGACCGGGCCGCCCGGATGCTCATCGCCGTGGCCGACGGTGTGCAGCTGCAGGCCCTGATGAACCCGGCCATCGACGCCCCGGCCGACCTGGAATCCGTGATCGACCACCTGCGCAGCCAACCGCCCGCCGTCTAGCCGGCAGCCTTCTGACCTGGAGCAGACCGGATCACGCCGCGATCTGCCGGAGTGCCTCGTCGAGGGTCGCCAGGACGGACACCGTCTCGTCCAGGTTGTGCAGGGGTGATTCGGTGCGCCCCTCCCCCACGAAGGTCGCGAGGGCGGTGGCTTCCCAGGAGAGCCCCTCGAGCAGCGCCAGCCCGGTGGGGTCCGCCCAGGTGAGGGTCGGGCCGAGGAACTCGTTGTCGGCGAGGACGAGGGTGGTGGGCACGTGGAACGGTGATCCCAGCTCGATGCGCGCCTCGGTTCCCATGATCGCCGCCACCGACGGTGTGCGCGCCAGCAGCGAGGTGGACAGCGTCGACTGCGCGGGCCCGTCGTAGCCGAGCACCAGAGTGGAGTAGAGATCGACCCCGGTCTCGCCGATCGCTCCGACCGCGGTGATCGTGCGAGGGGCGCCGAGCACCATGGACGCCAGCTGCACCGGGTAGATGCCGAGGTCGAGCAGGGCTCCCCCGCCCAGTTCCTTGCGAAACAAGCGGTGTTCGGGGTTGCCGGCCTTCGCCTGACCGAAGTCGGCGTGCACCGCGCGAAGATCGCCCAGGACCCCGTCGGCGATGAGCGTGGTGATGACCGACGCCTGGGGCAGGTAGCGCGACCACATCGCTTCCATCAGCAGGGTGCCGGCGGATGCCGCGGCGTCGACGAGCAACTGGGCGTCGGCTGCGGTGGTGGCCATCGGCTTCTCGATCAGCACGTGCTTGCCGGCGTTGATCGCCAGCAGGCCCAACTTGAGGTGCTCGCTCTGGGGCGAGGCCACGTAGACCACGTCGATCGACGGGTCGGCGACGAGTTCCTCGTAGGAGCCGTAGGCGGTGTCCGCGCCGTGCTCGCGGGCGAAGAGCTCCGCCCGTTCGAGCGACCTGGAGGCCACGGCGGTGACCCGCTGGGTGGTGTTCCGATGCATCGCCCCCACGAAGGCACCCGCAATCCGGCCGGGAGCGAGCACGCCCCAGCGCAGCGCAGGCTCGCCGGTACCGGGCGAGAACAGGTCGGGTTCGGGGAAAGAAGACGGCAACATCGATTTCTACCTTTCAGGGCACGGCTACAGCAGAGCGTTCGTGATCCCTGAAATTTATCATTGATAAAGTTCCTGTGGTGCCCGTTCGGTGCTCAGCCTTCGATGGTGAGGTGCGGCATCCGTTTATCTAGCCAGCGCGGCAGCCACCAATTGGCCCGGCCCAGCAGCGACATCACGGCGGGAACGAGCAGACCGCGCACGAGGGTCGCGTCGACGAGCACGGCCACGGCCAGGCCCACGCCGAACATCTTGACGACAGGGTCGGGGTTGGGTACGAACGAGATGAACACGCTCACCATGATCAGCGCCGCGGAGGTGATCACCCGGCCGGTGCTTCCGATGCCGTGCACCACGGCGCGGCGGTTGTCGGCGAAGATGTGCCAGGACTCCTGGATGGCGCTGAGCAGGAACACCTCGTAGTCCATCGACAGCCCGAAGAGCACGGCGAAGAGCAGCAGCGGCACATACGCCTCAATCGGCACGGGGGCGTCGAGGCCGGTGAGCCCGATGCCGTTGCCCTCCTGGAACACGAACACGAGCACCCCGTAGGCCACGAGGATCGAGACCACGTTCATGGCCGCGGCGGTGAGCGGGATGGCTACAGAGCGGAACGCGAAGAACAACAACACGGCGCTCGCTGCGATCACGGCGACGATCACCGTGAGCAGGCTCGAGTCGATGATGCCGGCGAAGTCGGCCTTCGCCGCCGTCTGCCCGCCGACGAGCGGATCCAGGTCGCCCTGCGCACCGGGAATGACGGTGTTGCGCAGGGTTTGCACGAGCGTGGCGGTTTTCGGGTCGCTCGGGCCCGTGCTGGGGATCACCGACCACTGTGCGGCGGTGCCGTCGTCGCTCACCGTGGGCCCGACCACGCTGGCGACACCCTTCGTGGAACCCAGCGCCGTGGTCAGGGCGGCAAGGGCGGGGTCGGCCGGCACCGATTGGCCGGCCGGCTCCGGTGTGGGCAGGGCGGCGATCACGAGCAGCGGACCGTTCACCCCGGCACCGAACGCATCGCTGAGCACGTCGTAGCTCTGCCGGGTGACCTGGCTGGTGGGATCGTTGCCGTCATCGGTCTGGCCCAGTTGCAGGGCGGTGACGGGAAAGGCCAGCGCCGCGAGCACCACGACACTGCCCGCCAGGGAGAGCCAGGGCCGTGTGGAGGTGGCCGCGCCGATCCGCTGCCACAGGCCGGGTTTCTCCCCCGGCGCGGTGCGGCGGGGCAGTGCCAGGCGTTCGATGCCGTCGCCGAGCAGCCCGAGCACGGCGGGCAGCAGGATCAGGCAGGTGAGCATGGCGCAGGCCACCCCGGTCGCGGCCACCCAGGCCAGCGAGTTGAGGTACGGCACTCCCGCCAGCACGAGGCCGGCCAGGGCGACCATCACGGTCACCCCGGCGAATACGATGGCGGATCCTGAGCTGGCCATGGCCCGGCCGGCCGCGACGGAAACGGGAGCACCCGTGCTGCGCACCGACCGGTACTTGGTGATCAGGAAGAGGGAGTAGTCGATGCCCACACCGAGGCTGAGCATCGCGGCGATGGTGCCGGACACCGAGGGGATCGCATCCAGCAGGCTGAGCAGGGCGATCGCGCCGAGCCCGAACACCAGGCCGAGCAGGGCGGAGAGGATCGGCAGGGCCATGGCCACGGCCGTGCCGAGCGAGACCAGCAGAATGATCGCCGCGGCGATGAGGCCCACCAGTTCGGCGCCGTGAGTGGGTTCGGCGGCGAGGGTCGTGGCGATCTGCCCGCCGGGCAGCACCGTCGAGCCCGACGGGGCGCCCTGGGTGGCGGTGTCCAGCACCGGCTGCGCGATGGCGGGGGTGACCTCCCGGGTCGCCACGTCGAACGACACGCTGATGTAGGCCACGCTGCCGTCGGAGCTGATGGCGGTGGGCAGCAGCACCGCCTGGGTCACGTGTTTGTCGTCGGCGATGCTGGCGGCCAGGGTCTGCAGGGCCGCAGTGCCGTCTGCCGAGGAGAACGCTCCGGCGTCGCCGGAGAGCACGATCGTGCCCGAGCCCTTGGCGCTCTTCGGAAACGCCGAGTTGAGCAGGTTCTGGGCCGAGGTGCTCTCACTGTTCGGCAGTGTGACGGTGTCATCGGTGGTCTGGCCGATGCCCAGGCCGAACCCGGCGACGAGGGCGACGGCCGCGAGAAACAGCACCACGACCCGCCAGGCATGTGTGGCCGCGAAGACTCCGTAGCGTTCGAGCAACGTGTGCATGTCGACGGTCTCTCCCGACCGGCCTGATGGATGCCGCTGGTGACGGTACGCGCGTCCGGCCTGCCCGGCAACCCGCGGAGGCGCTCAGGCGGCCTGGCGGGCCGGGTGCCGGAATGCGCCGACAAGCGTGTCCACCAGGTCGGCGTGCACCGGCCCATCCGCCAGCCGGGCCCACGGGTCGCTCAGATCAAAGCGCCAGGCCAGCCGCCCGGCGGTGTGCTCGAACACCTTCGTCGGGTCGATCGCCGTGAACAGCCGGCGGGTCGCCGCCACCGACCGTGCGTTGGCGTGATGCACCGACGAGTAGAGCGACAGCGAGCTGGCGCGCGCCGCCACGATCGCGGCTCTTTTCACGGCCGCGTTGAGGCCGGAGCCCCGCGCGCCGGGCGCCAGATAGGTGGAGGTCTGGTGGGCACCGGCCAGCTCGAGGTACGGCACCACTGCGAACACCCCGGCGGGTGCGCCGTTGTGCCAGAGCGCCCAGGAGCTCTCGGGAGCACGCAGCAGGTAGGACTGGACCAGGGCAGATCCGGTGGGTGCGGCCGCCACGGGGTAGTCCAGCTCCCCCAGGGTGCAGCCCACAGCGTCGCGGGCCACCGCATCCAGCGCGGAGAGAAGTCGAAGCTCAAGGGCGACGAGGTCGGGCGACGTGCGGGGGTTCATGCGCACAGTGTCCCGGCCACCGATGGCGCCCGGGTGAACGGTCGGTGACGTCACGATTCCGGCTCGCCGGCCCCGGCCGGGCGCCCGGAGCACCGGCAGACGAGGTCCCTACAGGGCCTGTCTCCGCCGGACGCCGCGACTCACCGGGCTCCGAGTGGTCAACGAGAACACCACGGCGTGACGAGCTCCCGCAGAGCCCCCAACCCCAGCCCGTAACATTGGCCGGATGGAGTCGCCGAAACACCCGGAAGGAGCGGCACAGCCGCGGGCGAAACGCGTCTCGCAGTGGTGGCCGCTGCTGAGCGGGCTCATCGCGCTGGGCCTCGCCGTGGGCCTGGGGATGCTCATCGTGGTGCGCGACCAGGGGCTGCCCCTGCCCGTCGACACCCAGTGGTTCAACGATCTGCGCGCGAATCGGGCGCCGATTTGGGATGTCCTGGCCCTCGTGATGGACACCCTCGGCGGCGGCCTGGTCGCGACCATCGTGCTGCCGGCCGCGATCATCGCCGGGCTGCTGTGGCTGCGGCGCCCGTGGGCAGCCGGGTACTTCCTGGCGGTGAGCGTGGTCACCGGTGCGCTCACCCAGCTGCTCAAGCACCTGTTCGGTCGGGCACGTCCAGAGAACATCCTGACCAACCTCGACTTCGGGTCGTTCCCGTCCGGGCATGTCGCCAACGCAGCGGCCACGGCGGCGGTTCTGGCGATCCTGTTTCCGCGGGTCTGGGTGTGGCTGGCCGCGACGCTGTACACGGTGATCATGATGCTCAGCCGCACCTACCTGGGAGCGCACTGGCTCACCGACACCCTCGGCGCCCTCCTGCTCAGCATCGGCGTCGCGGCGGTGCTGTGGGCGCCCGTGGCCGCGAAACTGAACGGTGAGCGGGAACTCGCCGTTCAGCGGCGGTCACGAGCGCGGCCTCAGCGCCCCTGAGCCTCAACGTTCCCGAACCAGACGGGGTCGCTCACGGCTACTCCGGGGCGGCGGCATCCGCTCGCACGGTTGTGGTGTCGGCGGGATCGTTCTGCCGGCGGCTGGCGAGCATGATCGGCACCCCGATGAGCTCCACCAGACCGCCGATCAGCAGGGAGGTGCCGTAACCGCCGATGTCGGCGGCGCGGCCGAGGGCCGGTTGGATGAAGACCCCGCCGAGGCTGCCGAAGAGCGAATCGAAGGAGAGCACCGTGGCGCGTTGCTTCGAGGGGATCATGTCGTTGAGGTAGGCCTGCCGCACCGGTTCGGCAACCGCGAAGACGAATCCCCAGATCAGCAGGAAGACCACGGCGAGCCAGAACAGGTTGGTCAGGCCGAGCACGATGAGCGACGCCACGCTGAGCAGCGACGCTCCGATCACGGTGCTGGTGCGCTTGGCGAAGAGCGTGCGGATGCGCGGTGCCAGGACGCCGCCGACCACCTGCGCCAGCGAGAGAATCGCCGCGGCCAGCCCGGCGATGGAGTAGGCCGACGGATCGCCGTAGAGCTCGAGCAGATAGGGCTGCAGAGCGTAGAAGGCGTAGATCCCCACCCCGGAGGCGAACGGTGCGGAGAGGATCATGTAACGCACCGACCGCCGCTTCAGCCCGTGTTCCACCGACTCCGACAGCACGAGGCGGGTCGCCTGGAGCGGGCCCCGCGAGTGGTCAGGGGTGAAGCCGAGGTCTTTCATCACGATGAACGCATACAGGAACATCACCACGAGCACCCCGGCCCGCAGGAGGAACGGCACCCCGAGATTGGTGGCCTGCGCGATGACGCCGCCGAGCACCGAGCCGGCGAACATGGCGATCCCGGTCACCACGAGCCCACGGCCGAACACGGCCTCGAGGCTGCCGGTGTACCCGGTGGAGGTGAGAGCGTCGACCAGCCAGGCCTCCACCGCGCCGGAGAAAAAGGTGAAACCCAGCCCGAGCAGCACCGAGACGATGGCCCACCAGACGAACGGCGACTGCCACACCCAGAGCATCCAGTACAGCGCCGTGGTGACCGACAACGTGATCGTGCCCAGCAAGTAAGAGGCCTTGCGCCCCACGGTGTCGGCGACGACGCCGGTGGGGATCTCGAAGATCACCATGCCCGCGGTGAAGAATCCGTTCGCGGCGAACGCCTCGAAGTTGCTCAGCCCGGCGTCGAGCAGGAACAGCGTGTTGATGCCCCAGATGAACGACGCCGCCAGGGTATTGCCGAGCAAGAGGATCAGGTAGATGCGCTGGACGCGCCGGGACGCCGGGTTCACGACCCGGGTCCGATCGGCTCACCGAATCCCGTCACACCAGCAATCATCGACCCGTGCAGTGCGGATGGCTAGGCTCGGGCCTGTAGGGAACGGGCCCGGCGATGTCGCCGCGGCGAGCAGCGCGCTCACCGCATCTGGCCTGTCCCACCCGAGGAGCCGTAGTGAACGTGCTGATCGTCATCGAATCGTGTTTCGGCAATACCGCCCAGGTCGCCGGTGCCGTCGCCACCGGGCTCCGGTCGCGCGGGGCCGACGTCACCGTTGTCGACGCCGCCTCTGCCGATGCCCCTGCCGCCGAGGGCGTGGACCTGCTGCTGCTGGGCGCGCCCACCCACAACATGGGACTGCCCGGGCCCGCGTCCCGGGCACAGGCGGCGGCCAAGGGCGGCCATCCCGTGAGCTCCGGGATCGCCGAGTGGCTGGAGCTGCTCCCCGGTCAGGCCGGTCGCCGGGTCGCGACATTCGACACCGTCGCCGGCCGCGGGTTCTTCTCAGGGTCGGCCGCGAAGGCCATCGAGAAGCGGCTGCGCCGCCACTCGGCCACCGTCGCCGGCCGGGAGAGTTTCCTCGTCGGCGGTACCGCCGGTCCCCTGGCCGACGGCGAGCTGGCCCGCGCCGAGCTGTGGGGCGCCGCCCTGGCCTCCTAGCTGAACGCCTTGCCCGGGTTGAGGATGTGCTCGGGGTCCAGGGCATCCTTCACCACCCGGTGCATCTGCCGCACCCGCGGGCCGAGCTCGATCTCTGCGCCGGGCAGCGCCTTAGTCTCAAGGTCCCCCTCAGGGGCGATGATCAGCGGGTGCAGGTTGCCGTCGCCGGCGTGGGCGATGTTCGCGATCACCACGTCGTGCCGCGCCGCGGTCTCCTGGATACTGGCGAGCATCGCCGGCACAGCGCCGCGCGGCACGCAGCGAGCCGCCACCCGGTCTTCCCAACCCTCCGGGAGCGGGTCTACAGTGCTCTGCGAGCAGCCGGGCAACCTGGATGCCGGTCGCTGTCGCCCAGCCTGGAGGGAACGCGATGCGCAAGGCCCTGTTCGCCCTCACCGCCACCACGCTGCTGCTGCTGGCCGGCTGCACGTTCGTCACCCCGCTGCCGGGGCCCCAGCAGCCTCAACCGCAACCGCAACCGTCCCAGCCGGCCGCGACGCCGGCGCCGGCCGACGACACCACCGAGTCCGCGGAGACCACGGAGACCCCTGAGACCACGGAGACCCCGGCCCCCGAGCCCGCCGCCGAGCCGGTTGAACTCAGCACCTCGGCGACCTGCCAGGTCGACGGCGACCTGGAAGGCGCCTTCACCGAAACCGAGATGGTCGAGTACCTCAACTGCGTGGTGCCGTCGGTCGACGCCTGGCTGGACACCGTCTACGAAGACATCCCGCACCCGAATGCGTACTGGTTCATTCCCCGGGGGTACGTCGGCGAGGACTCCGCCGGCTGCGAGGTCAGCGACACGGCCGCTCAGTACTGCGTCGGCTCCGAGAACATCTATCTCGGTGAGGACAGGGTCTGGGACTACTACAAGGTGCTCGGCGATGCGTCCCTGCCGATGGCGATCGCCCACGAGGTGACGCATCACATCCAGAACGCCGCGGGGATCTGGCAGAGCATCGCCGAGGCGAACGGCAACGCCATCCCTCCCGAGGAATCGGTGCGGCTCGAGAACCAGGCCGACTGCGGTGCCGGAGCGTTCATGGCCTATCTGGCGGGGCTCGGTGTCCTGACCGAGGACGACACCAACGATCTCACCGCGGTCCTCGCCGTGATCGCATCCGTGGAAGGGGACGGACGCGATCATGGCACGATGCCGGAGCGGATGGACGCGTTCAATTCGTCATTCACGACCGACTCGGACATACCGATGGAGGAATGTGTCGGTTTCTACCCCGAGATTCCGATCCTCAACTGAGGTTCGGCCTCGACGTGAACGGAGTGCAACGGTGAGCGACAAGAAGAAGAACGGTGCCACCCACGGCGGCAAGCTCGGCCGCAAGCAGTACGAGGCCGAGCTCGCCACGCTGCAGGGAGAACTGGTCTCCCTGCAGGAGTGGGTCAAGCGCACCGGCGCCAAGCTCTGCATAGTGTTCGAGGGCCGCGACACCGCGGGCAAGGGCGGCACGATCAAGGGCATCGTCGAACGCGTCAGTCCCCGGGTGTTCCGGGTGGTTGCGCTGCCCTCTCCCACCGAACGGGAGAAAAGCCAGATGTACATCCAGCGTTACCTCGCGCACTTCCCCGCCGCCGGGGAGGTCGTGATCTTCGACCGCAGTTGGTACAACCGGGCCGGAGTGGAACGGGTGATGGGCTTCTGCACGCCCAAGCAGACCGAGGACTTTCTGCGGATGGCGCCTCTGGTGGAGCGGGCAATGGTGGACTCCGGCATCATCCTGGTCAAGTACTGGCTCGAGGTGAGCGAAGAGGAGCAGACCCGGCGGTTGGAGAGCCGGATCAACGATCCCCGCAAGACCTGGAAGCTTTCGGCGATGGACGTGGAATCCTACGGGCGCTGGTACGACTACTCCCGGGCCAGGGACGCCATGTTCCAGGCCACGGATGTCGGCGGGGCGCCCTGGTACATCGCCAACACCGACGACAAGAAGCGCGGTCGCCTCAACATCATCAGCCATCTGCTCAGCCAGGTGCCCTACGAGCCGGAACCTACCCCCGACGTGAAACTGCCCGAGCGCCAGAAGCCCGGCGACTACCAAGAACCGAAGCTGACGCTTCGGCATATTCCCACCCCGTTCTAGGTCGCCCCGTGCCGAGGAGAACGTCAGGACCAGCAGCTTCGCCGCATCCGCCGCATCCGCCGGCGTGAGCATGTACACGGCTGACCCGCACGGTCAGTGCACGCCCACCTTCAGCAGGATCATCGCGATCCCCAAGCCGGCCGTGCCCACACTGCCGAGGATGCGCACCGGCCACGGGCTCCCCCGCAGCGCGAAGGCGCTGTAGCCCAGAGCGCCGAGGATGAGCACGCCCAGCCACAGTGCGGTCCACACCGCCACATCATCGGGCACGACGCGCAACGCCCCGAGCAGCAGCACGATCGACGGTGGAACCGCCGAGGTGAGAAACCCCAGGGAGTGCCGGAGGGAAAGCCGCAGGGCGGTGCCCATGCTCGGATCCTCCGCCTTCTTCACGCCGTATTCGACCAGTGCGCCGGCGTACACGTGCGCGGCCCAGAACACGATGACAGTGCCGATCACCCCGAGGAACGTCTGCCAGGAGGTGGCCCCGTAGCCGCCGGCGACCACGATCATGCCGCTCACCAGAATCGTGCCGTAGACCGATGCCTCGGTCACGAAGCCGCCGAGGAACCGGCGGCTGACCGGTGCGGGCCGACTCATCCGAGGCCTCCTGTCGTTGCCCACCGACCGTGATCGAGGCGGTGGCAGCGACAGTATCCCTTCTGCGGCGAACGCGCACCCAACGCCCGCGAGCCGTGAGATGAGCCCCGAAAACCCGAGGTTTTTGGGGTTCTGCTCACGGCTCGCGGGTCAACGTTGGCGCTTGGCCCGTCGGCGCTCCCGCCAGGTCATCGCCGCCAGTGCCGCGGCCTCGCGGTCGCGGGCCACCTCCTGTTCGAGCCTCTTTGCCTCCCGCCGGTCCTGCCAGCGCGCCAGTTCCGCATCCACGTCCCGCAGCGCGGTGACGACGGGCGGGCCGCCGCGAAGCTGCCGGCGGGCCTCGATCACGCGCCGGTTGAAGTCCTCCAGGAGGTCACGCACCTGCGATGCCGAGAACACGCCATCCAGGCGGGCGTCGAGGCCGGCATCCTCGGAGCGCAGCGTGAGCGCGGGCGGGCCGAGCCCAGTGATCTGCTCGCGCTCGATCTTCTGGCGGATCCACCAGTCCGGGTCGTACGGGGCGGCGAGCCCCGGGATCGGTTTGCCGGTGCCCGGGAGGTTGTCGAAGTCGCCGCGGCGCATCGCCTGCTGGATCGAGATCTCCACGTACTGGGCGCGGGCATCCATCATCGACTGACCGGCCTCGTTGGTGTCCGGCTCGGTCGTCTCCGGACGGTCGGCGGCGGGAATCTCGCGGTTGATCTTGTACCGCGCCACGTTCAGCGGGGTATCGCTGGGTTCGCGTGAGCCAGTCATGAAACCAGCCTAGGTTGTTCGAGAAGGGAGCACAGATGGATTCGTCGGAGAACATCCGCATCACGGTCGGCGACGGCGAGGTGTCGGCCGTGTTCGCCGGGCCTGCCGACCCGGGTGCCACGCTCGTGGTGGCTCCGGGCGCCGGGTCGAGCTTCGACCATCCATTCCTCGTCGGGTTCACCCGGGCGCTGAATGAGGCGGGGATGGCGACCCTTCGGTTCAACTTCCCCTACCGGGAGGCCGGCCGAAAGCTCCCCGACCGGGCCCCGACGGCGATTGCCGCGTGGCGGGCGGCCCTGGCGGTTGCGGAGCTCCGCTCCCCCGGACTTCCGGTCTGGGCGTCCGGCAAGTCCTTCGGCGGGCGGATGGCGTCGATGGCTGTCGCTGCCGGCATGCCGGCAGCGGGGCTGGTCTTTCTCGGCTACCCGTTGCATCCGCCCGGCAAGCCCGAGAAGCTGCGCGACGAACACCTCTACGGGATCGACCTGCCGATGCTGTTCGTGCAGGGCACCCGCGACCCGTTCGGCAGCCCGGCCGAACTCGGCCCGGTGGTGGCCAAAATCGGCGCCCGCGCAACATTGCGGTGGATCGACGATGCGAACCATTCCTTCGAAGTGCGGGGCGCCAAGCGCCCGCCCACCGAGGTGGGCGCCTCGCTAGCACCGCTCGTGGCCGAGTTCGTGCGCGGCAGCGACCTGACGGCTCGGCCCGGGCCGACGGGCTGAACTCCTCGTCCCGGGGCGACCGCCGGGGCCTGCTCCGTGGGGAGGGGGGCTACTCGGCGGAGGGCCGCCGGCGCTGCTGCTTCGTGGCGGAGCGCTGCTGCTTGGCCGCGAGGTGGCGCCGGCCGGAGCCCTTGGTGGGTTTGGTGACCCGACGGCGGGCCGCATCTGGGGCCAGGCCCGCGGTCACGAGATCGGCGAGCTTCACGAGCGCGATCTCCCGGTTGCGCAGCTGGGAGCGCTGCTCGGACGCGGCGATCGTGACGACCCCGGCGATCAGGCGCCGATCCAGGCGGCTGAGCAGCAAAGCCCGCTGGTCCTCCGTGAGCACCGCGGACTCCGCGACGTTCCAGGACACCTCGACACGGCTGTCCGAGGTGTTGACGTGCTGTCCGCCGGGCCCGGACGACCGGGAGAACCGCCAGGCGAGTTCCGACGCCGGAATCGTGAGCGCGGGCGACACCTCCAGATCCATACCCCAAGGGTCCCACGATCCGGGTGCGGCTGGAGCCAGCGCCGGCCGCCGTCGTCAGAACTGGGTCGTCAGAACAGCGGCCAGGGCACCGCGGGCATCTCGCCCTCCGGGCCGGGGAACCGGCCTTCGCTGCGCAACCGGTCGCAGCGGGCGGCCAGCGCCGCCAGCTCGGCGGGGGTGAGCAACGCGGCGAGGGTGTCGCCGAGGTCACCGGCCAACTGGGCGCGCACCCGGTCGACGCCGGCCAGTTCATCGTCGCTGAGGTCGTCGCCGATCCAGCCCCAGAGCACCGTGCGCAGTTTGTGCTCGGCGTGGAAGGTGAGGCCGTGGTCCACCCCGTGCCTGTGCCCGTCGGGCATCGCGAGGATGTGGTCGCCCTTGCGGTCGGCGTTGTTCACGACGATGTCGAACACGGCCATCCGGCGAAGCGCAGCGGAATCCTCGTGGATGAGCGCGACCCGGCGGTTGTTCCCGTCCTCCCCCTCGAGCACCTGCCGCCAGCCGTCCGCGGGCACCTCCTCGGCCGGGACCAGGTCCACGGCGTCCTGCTCGGGGTCGGCGTCCTGCCACAGCTGGGTCATCCCCGGGCCCATCGGGCCGTCGCGCAGCCACGTGCGCGGCACCACGTTCCAGCCGAACGCCTCCGACACCAGGTAGGCCGCGGCCTCGCGGCTGGCGAGGTCGCCATCGGGAAAGTCCCAGAGCGGGTTCTCGCCGGCGATCGGTTTGTAGACCACCGTGACCCCCGCGATCTCGCCGAGGAAGGTGGCGTTGGAGGCCGTCGTGATCCGGCCCGTGAGTTCGAGCTCACCGTCGAGGAGGTCGGCGTCCGGCATGCTCACACGCCGGGGAGGATGCAGGTGTGCCCGTCCGGGTCGATGGGCTCGCCGCAGAGCGGGCAGAGCGGCCGGCCGGCGCCCACCACCTCGCGGGTGCGCCTGGCGAACGCCCGCGCGGTGCCCACGGGCATCCGCACCACCAGGGTCTCCCCCGGTTCGAGCGTCTCCGGGTCGAACTCCGGGCTCTCCTCGTCGTACCAGTGCGCCTCGAGAACGACCTGCACCGTCGACGGGTCCCAGCCCAGGCTCATGGCCGCGGTGCGGAACTCCTCGTCGACGGGTTGCTCAAGCGGGTCGTTGTCGACGAGTTCGATGGGCGTGCCCTTGGGGATGCTGAACGGGTTGCCCTCGTAGGCGATCAGCTGGTCGAGGATCTCGTCGATCTTCTCCGCGAGCAGCGCCGATTGTTGCTTCTCCAGCGCGATGCTGACGATCCGGGCACCGGTGCGCACCTGCAGGTAGAAAGTGCGGGAACCGGGCAGACCGACCGTGCCGATGACGACCCGATCCGGCCAGGCGAACTCATGGACGATTGTAGGCATGGAGGTATTTTAGGCGCGCGCGGCGTGCTGCGGCTGATGTCCGGCACCACCGCCGACCGGCGCGTCGGCCGCCGGGCCCGCGGCGGCGAGCCAGGAGAGGTCGCCGGCGTCGGTGTTCGTGGCGTGCACTGTGGGCCGGCTATTGCCGTAACGCACGATCGAGACGGATGCCGGGCCCACGTTGATGCGCTGGAACAGGTCCAGGTGCATGCCGAGCGCATCCGCCAGGATCGACTTGATGATGTCCCCGTGGCTCACCGCCACCCACACCGCTCCCGGCCCGTGCTGCGCCTCGAAGGCCGCGTCGTGCCGGCGGATCGCGGCGACCGAGCGAGACTGCATGGTGGCCATCGCCTCACCGTTGGGGAAGGTGACGGCGGACGGCTGGGTCTGCACGACGGGCCAGAGCGCTTCGGTGGCGAGGTCGCTGAGGGTGCGGCCCTGCCAGTCGCCGTAGTCGCATTCGGTGAGGTCGTCCTCCACCGGCGTCACCGGGGAGCCCGTCTGCAGGTCGAGGATCAGCTGCGCGGTCTGCCGGCAGCGCTCGAGCGGGCTGGACACCACGCCCACCAGCGGCACCGCGGCCAGCCGGGAGCCTGCGGACGCGGCCTGATCACGGCCGATCTCATCGAGCAGCACTCCGGCGGTACGGCCGGCGAGTAGGCCAGAGGCGTTGGCGGTGGTGCGGCCGTGCCGCACGAGGATGACTGTGGCCATGGCTACAGCCTAGACAGCCGACCGCGCCGCACGCATCCGCCCCGCACGCACCCCCCAAGACGGTCGCACGGTTAGGAGGCGATCGTGAGCGATGTCCGCCCGTCGCTGCTCAGCGGTGGAGTGGAAACTGAATCCATCGATCTGCAATACCAGTCGCTCGCCGATGAGCCCGTCTACTCGGTGCCCGTCGAGCATCACCCGCTGGCTCACCCGGATGCCGATGAAGGCCAGCCGAGACACGGGCAGCGTCTCCAGACCCGAATCGGCCAGCCCCGATGCGACGTCTCGCACGGCGCGGGCCGCGGCACTGCGCAGGTGCAGCCTCGCGAGCGAGTGCTGGGTCACGAGCTTCTTATTCAGGGCGGAGTCCCACACGACGAGTGCGTTTTCGAAGGGTTGGCACTCGGCAATGTGCACGAGCGCGTTCTCCACCGGTTCCACCAGCGCGAACCGGGCACCCGGCATCGGTCCGGCACTCCAATGCACCCGCAGGGTGTCGGATGCCGGCACCGCCCTGTTTCTGGGGATGCTCACGTGGTTCATCCCGTCAGAGAGGTGCCACAACTCGAGTCGCCGGGCGAGGCTGAGGCAGGCAACCCGGCCGCCGAGCACCGCCGCGGCGCGCAGATCCGCTGGCGCCGTCGGCATGGCCAGCCAGTCGCGCCGGATCCGGGTGCAGACACCGCCGGCAATGCCCTGCCGAATGGCATAGCGGGTGAAGCCCGCCCGCAGGGCCTGTTCCGAATGAGCAATACCCCCGTGCTGGGACAGCCAGATGCTGAGTTCCATTCGCCCAGTGTCGTGCCGGCCCACGCCCCCTCGGCGAGAACGTTGCCGGCTGTGGATACGTGCCCGGCTCGCGCCCCTGTGCAGAACTCGCGAGGCGCCTAGCCGAGAATTGCCAACCCGCGTACGGTCGCTCCATGGCGAACATCATCGAGAATCTGGTGCAATCGGTGCCCTCCTGGGGCGCGAAATTGGCGTACGGCGAACGCACAACGGTGGACGGCCATGAGCTTGTCCCCGTCGCCCTCGTCGGCTTCGGCTTCGGCGGGGGCGAAGGGTCCAGCGAGCTGCCCGACGGCGGCCTGGGCCCGACGGGCATGGGCGGCGGTGAGGGCAGCGGTGGCGGAGGCGGCGGCTACGCGGTTCCGATCGGCGCCTACGTGGGAGGCCCCGACGGCCTGCGCTTCCGTCCCAACCGCATCGCCCTGATGGTGGTGGCCGTGCCCGTGGTGACCGCCGCCGGAATGGCGCTCGCGCAGATCATTCGCGCATTCCGGGGCGGCGCACCCACCTGATCGGGCGGGCTGGCTAGGCGGCCGGGTTGAGCGCCGCGATGGTCGCCGCGTAGCGACCCTCCACCTCGGCGAAGCGCAGGAACTTCACGGTCTCGACCAGGATCTCCTGGGCGTCGGGCTGGGTTTCCAGCAACGCCATGACCTCGTCGGCGAAGGCGTCGAGGGGCATGAAGTGCTCGTTCACCGAGTTGCCGACCATGAGTTCGGTTTGCACAGCCGGCGGCACGAGTTCGATGACCTGAACAGAGGTGCCCGCCAGCTGCATCCGAATCGTCTCGCTGTACTGGTGGATGAAGGCCTTGGTGCCGTTGTAGGTCGGGGTGAAGGCCAGCGGCGTGAAGGCCAAGCCGGACGAGACCGTCATGAGGGTGGCGGCGGGGCGGGTCTGCAGGTGATCGATGAATGCCGAGATCAGACGCAGCGGTCCGTTGATGTTGGTGTCGACGATGCGCTCGGCCTCCACCAGGAAGGTGGCGCCGCGTACGTCTTCGGCGTTCATCACCCCGGCCATGGCTACGAGCACGTTCAGGTCGCTGTGCTCGGCGAGCACCCGATCGCGGGCGGCCAGCACGGAGGCCGGGTCGGTGGTGTCGATGGTGACGGTCGAGAGGCCGTGCTCGGCGGCGAGGCCTTCGAGCACGTCGGTGCGGCGTCCGCCGATCACGACAGTGTTGCCGGCGGCCTGCAGTCGCAGGGCCAGGGCGAGGCCGATGCCCGACGTGGCGCCGGGGATGAAAATGGTGTTTCCGGTGATGTTCATGTCTCGAGTGTGCGCGGCGACCACCGGATGCGGGAGAGGAGCCGTTGTCGTAGGACTGCCGGTCCCTGGAGAGGAGCGCGTTCGTGACGGATGATGGAGGCATGGACCACGCAGCCCTCGCCGCTTTTCTCCGCTCCCGCCGGAACGGGCTCCGCCCCGAAGACGTCGGCCTGCCAGAGGGACCGCGACGCCTGGTGCCGGGCCTCCGCCGCGAGGAGGTCGCCGCGCTGGCCGGGATGTCCGCGGACTACTACGTGCGGATGGAGCAGGCCCGCAGCCCACAACCATCCGAACAGATGCTGGCGGCGCTGGCCCGGGCACTGCGGCTGAGCAACGACGAGCGTGACTACCTGTACCGTCTCGCCGGCCACAACGTGCCCGCGCGCACCCCTATGGACACGCACGTCGCCCCCACCCTCCTGCGGGTCTTCGACCGGCTCGACGAGACCCCGGCGCTCATTCTCTCCAGCCTCGGCGAGACCCTGGCGCAGAACTGGCTGGGCGCCGCGCTCCTCGGCGACCATTCCCGGCACACCGGGCTGGCGCGCAGCAGCGTCTACCGCTGGTTCACCGACCCCGCCGAGCAGGAGATCTACCCTCTTGCCGACCGGCTCCGGCAGGGCCGGGCCCAGGTGGCCGGCCTGCGAGCGGCCTTCGGAGCCGCCGGCCAACGCTCCCGCGCGGGCACTCTGGTGCGGGAACTGACCAAGGTGAGCCCCGAGTTCACCGAGATCTGGGAACGGCACGATGTCGCCACCCGCTTCCAAGACCACAAGACCCTGATCCATCCCGAACTGGGTGCCATCGAACTCGACTGCCAGACCCTGTACACCGAGGACCAGGGCCAGGCGCTGCTCATCCTCACCGCGGCGCCGCGGAGCAAGGGCGCCGAGAAGCTGGCGCTCCTGGCCGTGCTCGGCCACCAGCGGTTCGCCTCGGCGACCCTCGCCGACGGGCCGGCTGCCGACTAGCGCCGCCGAGCGTCCGTCACACCCGGCGCCCTGGTCGGGCGGCATTCACGCCAAGGAAAAAGGACGGCGAGACGGATGGCCGAGTCGTGATCCTGATGACGGCCGTCGTCCCCGCATCACGGCGTAGTGCCCGGTCGTCGCAGCGTTCAGGACCGGGAATCAGCAGTGTGCGGATCTGTTCGGCCCGGAGCATCCCGGCCGCTGAGGTCGCCGGGCATCCGCTTCGGACCTGACGGCAACAGCAATGACCCGGGGTGGGTGCGCTCCCGTCGGGGCGAACCGGTCGCGATGACGGCACAGACGAATTCCTTCACCACCGCCCCGGCCCGACCGGTGAGGCGGATCGGCCGGGGTTGGTCGGCCTTGGTGAGCAGTTGGATGATCCCCCTTCTGCGGCCGATGCTGATGCACTGGGCAGCGAAACCGATATCGAGCTTCGTCAGGGGTTTTCCGCGCAGTCCCGCCAGAACGTTATCGGCGGCGTGGCCGCCGAGGGGCATCGCGACGGCGCAGCCCATTCGCAGGTGCGCAGCCACGGACGGCGGCGGACGCACGGCGTCGCCGGCCCCGAAGATCTCCGGGTGCTCGACCGCCCGGAGTTCGTCGTCGACCAGCAGCCGGCCGATCGGGTCCACGGCGAGCCCGCTGCGCCGGGCGAGGTCGGGCACGGCGAATGAGGCGGTCCAGACGGTGACCTCGCTGGGAACCCGCGTGCCGTCGGCGAGCTCCACGGCGTCGGACAGAACCCGTACGGCACCGTTTCCCTCCAGAACAGTGACCCCGAGCCTCGCCAGCGACCGTGCAACGTACCGGCGGGATGCCACGGGGAGATGCGCGAGCACGGTGCCCCGGGACACCAGGGTGACCGACGCGGACGGGTACTGTTCGGCGAACTCGGCGGCGGCCTCGACCCCCGTCGCCCCGCCGCCGACCACGACGACGCGTTGATCGTGCGGGCCGGTGGCGAGCGCACGGCGCGCGGTCTCCGCGCCGTCCGGGTTGCCGAGCAGGTGCGCGAAGTCGCCCACTCCGGGTGCTCCGAGCGCGGCGACGCTCCCCACGGCATAGACCAGGGTGTCATAGGGCTCGCTCGTGATCCCGCTGCCCGCCGCCGCGTTGCTCGTCAGCACGGAGAGCAGCCGGCCGGGAGCGTCGATCTGCAGCACCGTTCCCAAGACGATCTCGATACGCTCGTGCAGCATCTCGCCCAGCGGAATCGCGGCGCTGCTGCGTACGCCGGCGGCCACCTCGTGCAGGCGCACGCGTTCGATGAAATCGGCGCGGGGGTTCACCAGCGTGACGCGCACACGTCGGGCCTCGGCAGCCGTCAGGGACGCTTGCACCCGGTTGGCCGCCAGGATGCCTGCATAGCCGGCTCCGATCACGACAACCCGGTGTTCGACACAGGTGCTCATTCGGTCTCCTTCTCGGAACGGGATTTCGTCAGCGGGGTACATCAGAGGGCTTCTTCAGTACTGACCGGCTGCACCGCCAGATCGTGACACGGTGCCAACGCCGAGTGCCGAGCGGGTGCTAAATTGACGACCGAAAACGCTACACCGAGCAGAGGATGCCGATGGGAACGCCCAGTCGCGACGCCACCACAGCGGAACTGGCTGAGCTGGCTACCGGGTTCGAGTCAATGCGGCCACGGCTGTTCGGCATCGCCTACCGCATGCTCGGCAGTGCCGTTGAGGCCGAAGACGTGCTGCAGGATGCCTGGATCAAATGGCAGACCACCGACCGGTCTGCCATCCGCAGCCATGCCGCGTTCTTGACGACCATGACAACCCGCCTGGCGATCAACGTGGCGACATCGGCGCGGGTTCGCCGCGAGACCTACATCGGCCCGTGGCTTCCGGAGCCGGTTCTCACCGGCACCGACCCGGAACTGGGTGCGGAGAACACGGAAGCCCTCGAGATCGGTCTTCTGCTCTTGATGGAACGTTTGACGCCGAAGGAGCGCGCGGTTTATCTGTTGCACGAGGCCTTCGACTACAGCTTCAGCGACATCGCCGCGGTGATCGAGACGACCGAGGCCAACGCCCGCCAGCTCGCCCGGCGCGCCCGCCTGCACCTCCAGGACCACAGCGACACCCGGGTGAGCGTCGCGCAGAAGAACCGTCTGCTCCGCTCCTTCCTCGCCGCTGCCCAGGCCGGCGACTTGGCGGGCCTGCAGACCCTCTTGGCCGACGACATCATCATCTACTCGGATGGCGGTGGCATCGTGTCCGCCGCCCGCCGGCCGGTCGAAGGGCGCGATCGGGTCGGACGGTTCCTGCTCGGCACCGTTCAGAAGCTGCAGCCGGGTGCCCAGCTCGACATCACCGCCGTCAACGGCGCCGATGCCTTTGTGATTCGCCAGCACGGCGAGCCCTATCTTGTGGGCTCCCTCGGTGTCTCCGCCGAAGGTATCCACCGGATCTTCTTCGTCCTCAACCCCGAGAAGCTCGGCGCCGTGCGCTCGGTCCCAAACGAATCATGGGCACCGGCCGTAGGCTGAAGTCCTGCGAGGAACAGGAGACTGCGATGGCCCAGACAACGGTGACCGGCCAGACGGTGCTCGGGCAGAAGGCGACCGGCCAGACGCTCGCCGAGGTGATGGCCGAGGTGATGGCCGAGCTGGCCGCGCTCGAAGACCCGAAGTTCCGTGCGATCAACGCCAACCACGGTGATGACCACGGTGTGAACCTCACCCAGCTGCGCGCGCTCGCCAAGCGCCTCAAGACCCAGCAGGAGCTGGCTCGGGACCTGTGGGGCACCGGTGATACGGCGGCGCGGCTGCTGGCCATCCTGATCTGCCGCCCCAAGTTGTTCGACAGTGACGAGCTGGATGCCATGCTGCGCGAGGCGCGCACCCCCAAGGTGCAGGACTGGCTCGTGAACTACGTAGTGAAGAAGAACCCGCATGTCGAGGAGCTCCGGGCGGTTTGGTTCGCCGACACCGACCCCGTGGTCGCCAGCGCCGGCTGGGCTCTGACCACCGAACGCGTGGCCAAGTCCCCCGAGGGCCTTGATCGTGCCGGGCTGCTCGACCTCATCGAGGCCGAGATGAAGGATGCCCCGGAGCGGTTGCAATGGGCCATGAACCACTGCCTCGCCCAGATCGGGATTGAGCACCCCGAGTTTCGCGAGCGTGCCCTGGCCATCGGCGAGCGGCTGGAGGTGCTCAAGGACTACCCGACTCCGCCGGGCTGCACCTCGCCGTTCGCGCCCATCTGGATCACCGAGATGGTGAGCCGGCAGAGGGCCTGACGACAGTCGCCGTCGAGCCTCGTGTCACCCCGCCGGCAGCCAGGTTCGCGCTGCGGTGACCAGCGCCGTCACCCCGATCGCGAGGGTCGGGTCGATGACCGGAGCGTAGCGCGGGGAATGATTCGATGGAATCGTGCGCAAGGCCGGGTCAGTCATGTCCCCGGTGGTGAACAGCTTCGGGTCGGTGCCGCCGAGGAGCCAGTACGACAACGGGGCATCCGCGCTGGTGGCGAGGATTCCGACATCCTCGCTGCCGGCGCCGGCACCGGGGTCAAGAATCTGGTCAGGTCCGAGCCATTCGGCGAAGGCGTGAAGTGTCTTCCCCAGCGCATCCGCATCGTTCACCACGATGGGGAACCGCTCGATCTCGGTAATCGTCGGTTCTTCCGCGGCTCCTGCCGTCTGCGCTTCGCCCTTGGCGATGCGGTCGACGCTGTCGAGGATGTGTTGACGCACCGCGCTGGTATAGCTTCGAATGTTCAACTGCAGCTCGGCCTCGCCGGGAATCACATTGGCCGCATCGCCGGCGTGGATCGAACCGACGGTGAGCACCGCAGTGTCGGTGCTCGGAATCTCCCGCGAGACGATGGTCTGCAGGCGAAGCACGGTTGCCGCCGCCATCACCACAGGGTCGATCGAGTTCTGCGGCATCGAACCGTGTGCGCCCGCACCGACGAGACGAACACGCAAGGAGTCCGAGCCCGCATACGAGGCACCGGCGTGCGCTGCGATCTTGCCGGCCGGCAACGGGGCCACATGCTGTCCCAGCACGATGTCGGGCTTGGGAACCTTCTCGTAGAGTCCGTCGTCGACCATGGCTTGAGCGCCCGCGCCGAGTTCCTCGGCGGGTTGGAAGACCACGACCAGCGTGCCCGACCAGTTCGACCTGTCGGATGAGAGGACCTCGGCTGCACCGACCAGGCATGTCGTGTGGAGGTCGTGCCCACAGGCGTGGGCCACGGGGACTACCGTGCCACTCGCGTTGGGTGCCGTCACGGTACTGGCGTAGTCGAGCCCGGTGTCCTCCCGCACCGGCAACGCGTCCATGTCGGCACGAAGCAGTGCGGTGGGACCTGCGCCGTTCTTCAGGACCCCGGCCACTCCGGTGCCGCCGATGCCGGTGGTGACATCGAACCCGAGCCTGGTCAGACGTTCCGCGACGATCTCGGCAGTGCGATGTTCCTGGAATCCGAGTTCGGGGTGGGAGTGCAGATCTTTGTAGAAGGCTGCGAGGGCCGAATCGGCGGTCAGATTTTCCTTCAGGGTATTCACGAGCATCCCTCCTTGATATCGCTCCCGAAAGCTTCAGGAGACCTGTAGCGGCGCCCCAGGCCCAGGCGTCAGGGTTCTGAGTGGCGGTGCCTGACATCGGCTTGTTTCGTCGCGGATTTCGCCTTCAACGTAGCGCCGCTCGACACCGACATCAATCAGGTTCAGGGTTCGTGCCTCCGTGGGCAACGGCCTCCCCGGGGCCGCCACTCCGCCCTATCTACGCCCCGCAAACAGCGCGTGCAGCAGCGGGAGGATGGAGCCGAGCATGAGCACCGCACTGAGCACCGCATCGTCCGCACGGAGCACCGCACCGGCGATGAGCAGGGCGCCGAACAGGATGGCCGACACCACGCGTCCGACCGTCTGCTCCACTCGGGCGACCCGACGTTCGAGACCGGGACTCGCAACGGCCACGGTGCCGTCTTCGAAACGGGTGACGAGCCCATCCAGCCGCTTGGGCAGGCCCCAGGCGATCCCGGCGTTCTCGAGTGCCTGGGTGCCGAAGTCCCGCACCACGTTGCCGCCCTCCTCGCGGATCAGTTGCGACGCGTAGGGCTCGACGGAGTCCCAGAGGTTGAACGCGGGATTCAGCGAACTGCACACGCCGGAGGTGAGGGACATCGCCCGGATGATGAGCAGGAAGTTCTCCGGCAGCTGGAACGGCAGGGCTCGCACCACATCGCCGAACTGAATGGCGAAGTCGCGGAACTCCCGCGGGTCCACCTCGCGCAGCTCGGCGAAGCCCATGCCGCCGAACCGGGCGAAGAGCTGCTTCATCGCCTTCTCCAGCTCGGAGGTTTCCGCCGAGGGCAGCAACACCCCCAGGTCCCGGGCCGCGTTGACCATCCCGGTGCCGTCACGCGACGCGGCCGCGATGAGCATCTTGCGCAGACCAGCCCGGGTGGTCGGGGGCACCTCCCCCATCATCCCGAAGTCGATGAAGGTGAGTTTCCAGCCACGATTGCTCGGGTCGTTCGGCACCGGGGTCACGAAGATGTTGCCCGGGTGCGGGTCGGCGTGGAAGAAACCGCTGCTGAACAGCTGATCGAACATCACCGCGGCGAAGACCGGGGCCACCTCCGCCGGGTCGATCCCGGCCGCGGCCAGCGCATCCGTGTCGGTGATCTTGATCGCCGTCACGTCCTCGAGAGTGAGCACGCGCCGGGTGGAACGCTCCCACACCACGGCGGGCACGCTCACCCGGTCGTCACCCTCGAATTCCTCCGCGAACCGCACCGAACTGGCGGCCTCGTGCAGGTAGTCGATCTCCTCGAGACTGGTCTGCGCGAATTCCTCCACCAACGCCGGCGCATCCACCCGATCGGAGACCAGCCGCACATGGCTGAGCCAGCCGCCCACCTTGCGCAGGGCCGCCAGGTCGACATCGACGATCTTGTCGATGCCGGGCCGCTGCACCTTGATCACCACAGCTGTCAGCCCGGTGTCGGCGGCATCGAGCGGGGCGAGCCTGGCGCGATGTGCCTGACCGAGGGATGCCGCCGCCACCGGCGACTCACCGACCCACGAGTACGCCCGTTCCAGTGGCATGCCCAGCTCGGCCTCCGCGAGCGCCCGGATCGCTTCGAACGGAACCGGCGGCACCTCGTCTTGCAACCCCTCGAGCTCGGAGGTGATCTCCGGCGGAAGTACGTCGAGCCTGGACGACAGAAACTGGCCGACCTTGATCATCAGCCCGCCCAGGTCTACCGCGAGCACATGGAAGCGCCGCGCAAAACGGGTCATGCGTTTCGCCCGAGAGCGCTCCGCGAGCTTCGCGAGCCCGATGCGCGGCAGCAGCAGCTCGTAGAACCACGTGACGGCCAGATTCCAGCCGGCAAAGCGCAGGATGCGGCGATAGCGCGCGCGGGCGTCCCCAGCGCCGGGATTCACGCTCGGTGAGTCCCGGCGAACCGATGGCACCCGTCAGTCCTGGGCGAGGATGGTGTAGATCCGTCGACGGGCCTCGTCGATCGCTGCCACTGCCTGCTGGATCTGCTCCGGCGAACCGGTGCGGCCCACCTGCGCGGCGGCCTGCGCGAGCGCGATGCCGGCCTTCGGCAGCGCCGTGAACTTGGTGTCCTCGCCGTCGCCGTCGGGCGCCCACGGCGCCGATCCGGTGGAACCGGCGACCTCCTCGCGGCCCGCGTCGGTGAGCGAGTAGGTTTTGCGTCCGTTAGACTCCTCGGCGCTGATCAGGCCCTCGTCGGCCAGCAGCTGCAGGGTCGGGTAGACCGACCCGGCGCTGGGCTTCCAGGTGCCGCCGCTGCGCTCCTCGATCTCGTGGATGATCTGGTAGCCGTGCATCGGCTGCTCCGCGAGCAGCGCCAGGACAGCCTGGCGCACGTCGCCGCGGCCCATGCGGGTGCCCACCCGCTTTTCGAACTTCGAGCGCAACTGCTCCATGGCCTGCCACATGCCGTCGGCGTGGCCGCCGCCGAACCCGCTGGATGGGAATGAATTGCCCATGATGATCTCCTCCATGACTCGCTAACGATACTCAACGATATACGCGGTGGCTGGTAAATCACAGGGTGCTGTCCGGTTGCTTGTGTCGTCCGAACGCAGTAGTCAACCGCCGTCCGATTGCACGATTCGCCGCCCGGGTCGGGCGGGCAGTCTGGGATCAACCCCGAGCCGTCGCCCCTCCCCCAGGTTCGCCGCTCGACGAGAGGAACACCATGAAGAAGATCCGGTCAGGCCAGGCGTATCTGTATCGGGACGGCGGCCTCAACAGCACCGTCCTGGACGTGCGTATGACCCAGAAGGTGCGCGGCGACCTCCTGCGCAGGGCGCTGGAGAAGGCCCTGCTGCGCTACCCCTACCTGACCAGCAAGCTGGTGGAGAAGGACGGCGACTTTTACATCGCCGAGAACCCGCTGTCGGTGGCCTTCGCCAAGACCGACAAACTTCGCGCGCTGGGCAGCATGAGCGTGAATTACCACCTCATCGACGTCACCTACTCGGGCGCCAGCATCCGGGTGGCGTTTCATCACGCGCTGTGCGACGGCCGTGGCATCACGCCGTTCCTCGAGACGCTGATCTTTTACTACTGCTCGATGCGCTACTCCACGGCCCTCGCGCCCGAGGCCGTCCGGCTGGCCGGCGAACCGCTGCTCCCGGGCGAGACCGACGAACCGTTCGGCTACAGGCGGTACGAGGTGGGCGACACCCCGGCTCCGCACGTCATCAAGGCCGGGTATGCGCTCCCGGAGAACGCCGCTACCGTCGACACCTCCTACCGCTCCGAGATCACCATCGATCGCGAGCAGTTCCTGGCGTTCGCCCGGGCGAACAACGCCACCCCGTCGATCCTGGTGGCGCTGCTGGCCGGGGCGGCCATCACAACGCTGCATCCGGATGCCGACACCCCCATCGTCTGCAGCCTGGCCAGTGACATGCGCACCGAGCTCGGGCACCCGAACACGCACAAGAACTGCGTCAGCAGCCTGTACCTGCCCTACACCGACGCCCTGGCCGGGCTGAGCCTGCGCGAGCAGGCCACCGAGTACCGGGCGCAGATCGCGGAGCAACGGCAACCGGATGCGGTTCGGGCCGCCGCGAATAGTCAGATCGGCCTGAGCGACAAGCTCGACCAGCTGCCCACGATGGCCGAGAAGAAGCGGATGCTGTCGTTCTTCGACAACCTCTGCATCGACACGTTCGTGGTGAGCTACCTGGGTCAGCTGCAGTTCGGCGAGTGCGCCGAATACGTCGACTCGGTGCACCTGTACAGCAGTGGCAACAAGGGACTCATCCTGAACATGCTGTCGGCCGGGGCGTTCATCACCGTCGACGTTCTGCAGAGCTTCGAGTCCGACGGGTTCGTCACGGAGTTCACCCGGGCGCTGGATCAGATCGGACTCGACTACACCGCATCCGCCAAGATCGGTTTCAGCACGGCACCAGACAAAACCGCCGTGACGGCGGGGCGGCAGGCCGACAAGTACTATCGCCCTCTCGTGCCGTAGCCCGAAGCGTGGCACAGCAGAAATCGCTCCTGAGAGTTCTCAGGAGCGATTTCGCGTGCGGGACGTGCTCGGTGTTAGTCGCGCAGCTCGAGGTACTTCGCGATCAGCGACTTAGTCGAGGAATCCTGGGACTCCAGCACTGCCGTGTCGCCCTCGACTGCGGGGGCGATCTGCACGGCCAGCTGCTTGCCGAGCTCGACACCCCACTGGTCGAAGGAGTCGATGCCCCAGATGGTGCCTTCCACGAACACGATGTGCTCGTAGAGCGCGATGAGCTGGCCCACCACGCTCGGCGTGAGGGCCGGCGCGAGAATCGACGTGGTCGGCCGGTTGCCGGCGAAGGAGCGGGCCGGCACAACAGACTCTGCGGTGCCCTCGGCGCGCACCTCGTCGGCGGTCTTGCCGAACGCGAGGGCCTTGGTCTGGGCAAAGAAGTTCGCCATGAACAGCGCGTGCACGTCCTGGCCCGGCTTGTCTGCGGCCTCGTCCTTCAGGGGATGCGCGGGGTTGGCGACCGCGATGAAGTCGGCCGGAACCAGGCGGGTGCCCTGGTGGATGAGCTGGTAGAAGGCGTGCTGACCGTTGGTGCCCGGTTCGCCCCAGAAGATCTCACCGGTGTCGGTCGTGACGGGCGAGCCATCCCAGCGCACGCTCTTGCCGTTCGACTCCATAGTGAGCTGCTGCAGGTAGGCCGGGAAGCGGTGCAGGTACTGGGCGTAGGGCAGCACGGCGTGGCTCTGCGCCTTGAGGAAGTTGGTGTACCAAACGTTCAGGAGGCCCATCAGCACGGGCACGTTCTGCTCGAGGGGTGCGGTGCGCATGTGCTCGTCGAGGGCGTGGAAACCGGCGAGGAATTCGCGCCAGTTGTCGGGGCCGATGGCGATGACCACGGAGGTGCCGATGGCGGAGTCGACCGAGAACCGGCCACCCACCCAGTCCCAGAAGCCGAACGCGTTTTCGGGGTCGATCCCGAATGCGGCGACCTTGTCGAGAGCGGTCGACACGGCCACGAAGTGCTTGGCAACCGCGTCGGTGCGGGCGGCTTCTTCGTCGTCGATGGCGCCGGCAGCGAGGAGCTGGTTCCACAGCCACTCGCGGGCCAGACGGGCGTTGGTGAGGGTCTCGAGGGTTCCGAAGGTCTTGGACGCGACGATGAAGAGCGTGGTCTCGGGGTCCAGGCCCGCCGTCTTCTCGTAGACGTCGGTCGGGTCGATGTTCGACACGAAGCGGATCTCGAGGCCGGCCTGCACGTACGGCTTGAGAGCTTCGTAGACCATGACGGGGCCGAGGTCAGAGCCGCCGATGCCGATGTTGACGACGGTCTCGATGCGCTTGCCGGTCACGCCGGTCCATTCACCCGACCGAACCTTCTCGGCGAAGGCGTAGACCTTGTCGAGGGTGGCGTGAACATCCGCGTCCACGTCCTGGCCGTCCACGACGAAGCCGGCCGGCGGCACGAGGTCAGCGCCGTTCTTGGGGCGACGCAGCGCGGTGTGCAGCACCGCGCGGTCTTCGGTCACGTTGATGTGTTCGCCGGTGATCATGGCGCTGTAGCGGCCGGCGATGTCGGTGTCCTTCGCGAGCTGCAGCAGCTGGGCCAGGATCTCCTCGGTGAGGAGGTTCTTCGACAGGTCGATGGTGAGGTCGGCGGCCTGGAAGGTGTACCGGTCGGCCCGTGCGCTGTCGGTGGCGAACCACCCGCGCAGATCGGGCGAGAAGCCCTCGGCGATGCCGGAAAGCTGCTTCCACGCATCGGTCGAGGTGGGATCAACGGGGGCGAATTCGGTCATGGGTTTCTCCTGAGCGCCGGAACTATAGAGTGCCCGCGACTCCCTCAGCGCAGCGAGGCGGACCGCTCCCAGCCTATTGCCGTGCCGGCCGTTTTCGGACCCGGCCTGGAGGCTAGGCGGGGCGGGCCGCCAGAACGCAGAATTCGTTGCCCTCGGGGTCGGCGAGAACCACCCAGGGAGTGTCGTGCTGTCCGATGTCCACGCGGGTCGCGCCCAGGTTGAGCAGCCGTTCCACTTCGGCGGCCTGGTCGTCGGGCACGAAGTCGAGGTGCAGCCGGTTCTTCACCAGCTTCTCCTCGGGCACCGCCCCGAAGAACAGCGTCGGATTGGCCCCCTCCGCGGGCGCGATCTCCATCTCGTCGGCGCCGTCGCCGACCACGACCCAGCCCAGGGCATCCCGCCACCAGAGCCCGAGCGCCCTCGGATCGCGGCTGTCAACGACGACTTCTTCCCACTTCAGTGCCATGCCCGAACAGTATCGCGGCCGCCCGTCGCTCCGCCAGCATCGGGCACGGTAGCACTCGGGAATGGGCCGCCCGGTACTGTGGATTCCATTGCCGTCGCCGCTCACGAGGACGACGCCCCCAATCCGAGGAGAACCAGATGTCGGTCGGCTTGCTCGCCGTAGTCGATGACATACTCACCGCCGCCCTCAAGGCGAGCGCGAAGACCGCCGGCGTCGTGATCGACGACGCGGCCGTCACCCCGCAGTACGTGCAGGGGCTCACGCCGGCACGCGAGCTGCACGTTGTGTGGCGCATCGCGCTGGGCAGCCTGTTCAACAAGTTCGTCATCATCATCCCGATCGCGCTGCTGCTCACCGCGTTCGCGCCCTGGGTGCTGCCGTTCCTGCTGATTCTCGGCGGCACCTACCTGTGCTTCGAGGGCGCGGAGAAGGTCACCGAGTGGTTCGGCGTGCATCACGCCGCCGGTGAGACCGAGTCGCGGGATGAGGGCAAGCTGATCTTCGGCGCCATCCGCACCGACCTCATCCTCAGCACCGAGATCATGCTCATCGCGCTGGCCAGCCTCGACCCCGATTTCGGCATCTGGATGACGCTCGGTGCTCTGGTGGTGATCGGCCTCGGCATGACGGCGCTCGTCTACGGCGCCGTCGCCCTGCTCGTGAAGATCGACGACATCGGGCTCGCCCTGATGAAGAACCCGGCCCGGCACGTGCGCCGCGCCGGAGCGCGCATCGTGGCAGCGATGCCCGCTGTGTTCCGGGTGATCAGTGTCATCGGCACCGTCGCCATGCTGTGGGTGGGTGGCCACCTGGTGATCACCAACCTGGCCGACACTTTCTGGCACGGACCCGCCGACGTGCTGCACGCCGTGACGCACGCCATCGACGCCGCAGGCCCCGTGGTCATCTGGGTTGCCGACACGGCGATGTCGGCCGTGTTCGGGCTCATCCTCGGCCTGATCGTGGCCGGGATCGTCCTCGGGGTCTCGCGCCTTTTCCCCCGGAACCGCGCAGAAGCCGCCGCTCACTGAGCATTGAAACGATCTCAGTCGTCGCCGACGGATCCGCCCAGCTGCTCCGCGACGGCGGTCAACCGTCGAGCGATGGCGGCGTCGGATTCGTGGCCCTCGTAGCCCTCCACGCCCAGGCGAACGATCACCGTGCGGGTCTTCGGATGCACCACCACCAGCTGGCCGTACCGGCCCAGCGCCACATAGGAGCGTCCTGAGTCGAGCACCCACCAGCCGTTCGCGTACCCCATCCCGTCGGCGGCGAGAGACTGAACGGTCTCGGCCCCGCCCCGGGACTGCGTGCGCGCCAGGAACGCATCCGGCGCCACCGGCCGCCCGTCGGCCTGTCCCCCGTCGAGCAACAACTCACCCACGCGCGCGAGATCCCGCGCGCTGGCCACGAGGCCGCTTTCGTGCCACGCGAACCCGGCGTCGTCCACGAGCCATTTCGCACCGTCCTGGGCCCCCAGCTGTTGCCAGAGTCGCGACATATCGGTGCCGATGGCGCTTTGGCCCGCCCGTTCGAGGGCGAGGCCGATGAGGTTCGGCGCGTAATCGTTGTAGGCGAAGGTGCCCGGCGCGGCGACGATCTCGGGGTAGCGGAGCAGGGCTGCCCGCAGGTCGGTCGCATAGTAGACGCGGGCGGCATCCTGATCGAGAAACGGAAACCCCGCGGCGACGGTGAAGGCTATCCCCGAGCGCATGTCCACCAGATCCCCGAGGGTGATGTCGGCAAAGCGGGCGTCCCGCTCCGCCAGCTCTGGCAGATATTCCACGATGCTGTCGTCGTAGTCGACAACGCCCTCCTCGACGGCCCGCGACAAGAGGAGCGATGTCAGCGTCTTGGACACCGAGAAGACGGGCAACGCTGAGGAGGCCGTGATCCCGTCTGCGTAGTCTTCGCAGGTGAGCACCCCGTTCTGGATCACGACGAACGCGGACCCGCCGCCGGCGTGCAGCCAGTCGTCCAGACCGTCGGCGCCGGTGGCGCGCAGCGCGGCGTTTACCGGTGCGCAGTCCACCTCCGCTGGCCACGGTCGCGGGTCTGTTGCGGGGATCGGCACCGACGCCTTCCACTCCGTATCTCGGGTGTCCGACTCCTGATACGCGAGAACCCGCCAGGCGTAGACCAGGTCACCGCCTGACAAAACCAGCACAACCAGGAACACCGCCATGACGGCGCCACCCACGCCGGCGAGCACGGCACCAACACGACGAGACCGGATGTGGATCACGCGCCCATTCTGACGGATTCCGTCCGAAACCCGGCGGTCTTGACCCGGTCCCTGATCCTTGCAAGGATTCACACCGTCCACCTGTCGCACCCCTCGCTCGACCAAGATGATCAGGACACCCCATGGCCTCCCTGCGAAAAGTTGTCGTGTGCGAATTGCTCTCCCTCGACGGTGTCGCCGAGAACCCCAACGTCTTCTTCACCGAATGGGATGACGAGGCGGATGCCGCCGGATCCGACTGGATCGCCACCCAAGACGCCGTCATCCTGGGCCGTCACAGCTACGACGAATGGGTGGGGTTCTGGCCGGACAGCGCGATCGAGCCATTCGCGACCTTCATCAACACGGCCCCGAAGTACGTGGTGACCTCCGCACCGCTCGACCCCGACTGGGCCAACGCGAGTGCGATCGAGGGCGGTCTGGTGGATTTTGTGCGTGACCTCAAGAACCAGCCGGGCGGTGACATCGGTGTGCACGGCAGCATCTCGGTCGCGCAAGCGCTGCTCGCCGCGGGCCTCGTCGACGAACTCAAGGTTGTGATCGCGCCGGCAATTGCCAGTACCGGACGCACACTGTTCGACGGCTTGCCGCCCATCCGCCTCGCCCTGATCCGCAGTGTGATCTCGTCGATGGGCTACCTGGTTCTCGACTACCGCGTCCTCCCGTAGGCCCCTTGACGACAGCCGCAGGCCGTGACAGCGTCACTGTCGGGAACCGACTCCGGGCCGTGCGCGGGCTGTCGTGCCGACTCACCTTCTCTGCGGGAGCGTGCGTTATGACAAACATCCGGCTTATCCAATCCTTTCTCACGGTCAATGACCTGTCCGTGGGGCCCGACTCGGTGCTCACCAGCAAACTGAGCGACGAGTCGTACCAGGGTGGCTGGCGTCGAGCGAAGAATCCGATGGTCATCTTCTCCGATCACAATATGGACGGCGCGAGGATGACGCATCACGGCGGCACCGTCGCCGGTACGGCGGGTGGCGTGCCGGTGCAACTGCTTTTCTGGGGCACCTGGTGGACGGGCGCCGGGGCGGCATCGCGCGTGAACATCGAAGCGCAGACACAACGGCTGCTGGCCTCCCGCTACTTCGCGGAGCTGTACCAGTACGGCATTCCGCACGCACCCGTCTGGCGCGGTTCTCTCATCGTCACCAGTCCGAGTCCACCCGCATCGGGGACGACTCGCGAAACCATGCGCGCGACGCTCGACCTCATCGACGACCTGCTCGACGACAACGTCTTCCCGGATCCCGACGACGGGCCGCGCATCGCATTCATCGTGCTGCTCCCCGACGGCTACGTCGTGACCAACATGGCCACTGTGGCGGGCGCGCACGGCAGCGACTACGACTCCGACGGCCCCTTCGACACCGACACGTACTGGGCGGGATGGGTGCGCCACCTCGATCCTGTCGGCGCCGCACCGAACAACACGGTCGAGACGCTCGCGCACGAACTCATTGAGATCGTCACCGATCCAGAATTCGACGGCTGGCACACCGAGCGAAACACGCCCAACAACGAGTTGGTGGACGCCGGCGGCTCCCCCGCGCCCGGCCAGGCCTCCTGGACCAGCAACTTCACGCTCCAGAGCGCCTTCACCGACGATGTGCGGGTGCAGGCGTATTGGTCCAACGCCCACTGGCGCACTGTCATCCCGCTCACAGACGTCTATCTCGGTCGGCTGCGGGCCAAGCTGCAGGAGACGAGCCGCCGCCGCACCGCCGAGGGGTCGTTCCGGCCTGCTGCGGGAGGCCTCTCCTTCTGCGTCGAAGACCGGGAGTACTGGTGGCGCACCTTCGACGTGGACGAACGCATCCGGGTGCGGATCGACGCCCAGGGGTTCCACACAATGCGCGCCTCGGCGTGGACGCTCAACGGCGTGGCGGTGCCGGGTCTGTCGGGCGTTCTGCGGTTACCGATGACGGTGCGCGGCTACTCCGGGATGACCCCCGACGACCGTGCCGTCACGGTGAAGGTCACCTATCAGGTTCAACCGTCCGGGATCGACCTCGACGTCGCAAGCGGCGGTGGCAGCTTCGGCCTGCGGATTGGCTGCACGCTGACCGATGCGGACATCACCGGCAACATCCTCTCCCAGCCGACGGTGGAGCCGTTCGTGGAGGTGGGAGTGCGCGGCACCGAACTCGAAATCGACCCGTCCTACACCGATCAATATGAGCGCTGCCTCAAGCAACTACTCAAGCAGTACATCGAGCGATACGATCCGATGCGCCGGCCGCGGCCAGGCGACCCGCCCGTGTTCGACGTCGGTATCATCCGCGAGCGTCAGCCGATCTTCACCTCTCAGACGGAGTGGTTGCGCGCCACGGACGTTGCCCGTGGAATCGGTGCCGCCTTCGCCATGATGGATGTCGGAGTGGCGAGGGCGTATACCGCCTCGCTGCTGGAGGGGCTGCCGTCGGTGGGGTCACAGCTCTCTGTCGAAGACGTGGAGCGGCTGCTGCATGTGGAGAAGGAATCGGAAGCCGAACCGGCGCGAGGCAGCGAGGGGCCCCCGGCGACGTAGCGGGGCTCTTTCGGCGACTCAGACCCAGCTCAGGAGGTCCGCGACGCCGGTCACTCGACGGGCTTCACCGCTCCTCAGCTCTTCTCTCTTGTGTGGGCAAGCTGCTGGACTTGCCACCTATGCGCGTCAGGCACCCACTCCAACGGGGCTGCCGGGCCGACCCGCGGGTCGCCAGAATCCCCGCCATCTCGCAGAGCCTCCACGTACGCGCGATCCTGGTCGATTCGCACCCGCAGCTGGTCGGCTCCGCTGACCGACCCATGACCGGGGATGACCACATCAACACCGCCCGCCACGCCCTCCAGCCTCCGCAACGCGTCGAGGTAGTCCTCGATCGGATTCGCGGCCGCCAGGTCGAGGAACGGCATCAGAATGTCCGACAGCATGTCGCCGGCCACCAGCACGCCGCGCTCCTCGATCAGCAGTGCCGCATGGCCGGCGGCATGCGCTTGATGCTCGATGATGCGCACGGTGGGGCCATCCCAGGGGATCTGTGTCACGTCGGTGGGCAGACCGGTGATGAAACCGAGCAGATCCATCGGGATGTCCTTGGCGTACTCCGGCGGGAGCGCCCCGGCCACGCGCTCTTTCCAGTCGGCATTCGCCAGCACGTCGCGGATGGACGCAGCGCAGCGGGCTGTGCCGTATCGGGGCGCCACTCCGAAGCTCGCGTGCCAGAGCACGTGGTCCCAGTGTGGATGCGTCGAGAAGCCGGCCACCACGGGCCGGCCGAGCCCGCGAAGGTCACTCGCGAGATCACCCATCTCGAGTGCCGTGATGCCCGGGTCGATGAGCAGCACGCCCGCCCGGCCCAGCACGACAATCGAATTGCTCTGGAGGAACTCGCTCTCGTGAACCAGCACACCCTCCGCGACCTGCGTCAGCATGGGATTCCTTCCGTTTGTGAACGTGCAACAGCTTGTCGAGACGGTACTACCGGGCAGTCGTCGAGCACTACTACAGAATCCGGTCCAGCGCATCAGCCTGGTGGCGGCGCCCGACCACCTCGAAACCCACTACGACAACGGCGGGTGAGAACGTGACGACGAGGAGGCAGACGCCCAGGGACGCACCCGCCGTCGCCAGCAGGATCGCTGCGACCAGGAGCAGTACGGTGCCGGCGAGCAGCGCGATGTGGAACGGGTCGAAGGTGCGCAGGAGGAACGTGTACAGAGTGAACATCGTGATGGAGAAAAGGAGTGCGGGGACCGCGACGGCCAGGATGGCCCCGACAACACCGATGCTGGAGCGACCCTCGATGACATAGGCAGAAACGTGCAGCCCGGCACCGACAGCGACGATCGACCCGTAGATGAGGATGTGCCCGTAGCCCCAGCCGAACAGCCGTGACCGGAATCGGGCCAGAATCCGTCCAGAGGGCATGGTGAAGTAGCTCCACCACAGCCCGAAGGTGAGGCCCACGCCGGCAACGACCACGATGACCGCCTCACTGCTCCAGCCTTGTTCCTGCACCAGAACCGCCACCGCCGCGACGGTGCCGAAGATTCCCTCGCCGAGGGTGATGATGGCAAGCAGCCCGTACCGCTCGGCCAAGTGGTGGGGGTGCCAGGGGCTGCCAGAGGAGTGGCGCTCGGCCAGGATAGGGCCAAGGAGCTCGACCGCGAAGAGCACACCAGCGCAGAGGAAGAACGGTGCGACGTCGAGGTTGAGGATAGCGAGGGCGATCCAGCCTGCCTGGGCGACACCCACACACAGCGCATATCTCAGCGCGGTCCCGCGGTGGTCCGGGTCTTGTGCGGCGGCGCGCAACCATTGGCCCATCAGCGCGACCCGCATCACGACGTAGCCGCTGACGAGCACACCGTTATCGACGTGGCCGCCGTGTTCGATGGAGACAAAGAACACCGGGATCCCCAGGGCGAATACAACCACACCGATCATCTGCACCATAGTCGAGAGCCGGTAGAACCAGTCATCGGTGTCATACGCTGACGCGAACCAGGAGAAGTTGATCCACGCCCAACACGTCGCCGCCACCGCGAAGACGAAGGCAACGATGCCCGACGCCGTATGACCCTCAGCGATGGCGTGGGCGAGCTGGTCGCCGGCCTGGCCGAACGCGACGACGAAGGTGAGGTCGAAGAGCAGTTCCAGCGGAGTCGCCGCGCGATCGGTCTGCTCTGGGTCCCGTCCCGTCATCCGTGGAAGTCGAGGGACCAGACGAGGCCGGTTGGTGCCAGTCATCGAGCCCATCCTCTCGTTGCGACGAGCATAGGACGACACGGTGACGCTGTCTCCATACAATAAATGTCAGTGGTCTCCGCTTGGCTCAGACTGTCGATCCGAGTGATTCAAGCGCTCGACTGCGACTCTGAGCCGGCCAGGAGGGGACGATCACATGAGCAGAGCCGACGAGGCCCCAGCCGCATCCCACGCCCAGACCGCAGCACCGGCAGGGGGCGCGCGCACCTTTGCGCAGGTGCTGGTGAACACGGCGGTCGCCAACGTCACCACGAGCTTCCTCTGGTTCGCGCTCACCTTCTGGGTTTACCTGGAGACGCGGTCGGTGCTCGCCACCGGCATCATCGGCGGCGCATACATGCTGCTCGTCGCCGTGTTCTCGATGGCGTTCGGCACGATCGTGGACCGGCATCGCAAGCACCTGGTGATGGTGTTCGCGGGCGCGGTCACGCTGATCGCCTTCAGCATCGGCGGCGGGTTGTATCTGGTGTTCCCCGAGTCCACCCTGCTCGACCTGGGTGGGCCCTGGTTCTGGCTGTTCAGCGGCATCATCCTCTTCGGTGCGGTGATCGAGAACATGCGCAACATCGCCCTGTCCACGGTCGTCACGCTGCTGATCCCCACCGAACGGCACGCGAACGCGAACGGGCTCGTCGGCACGGTGCAGGGGCTCGCCTTCATGGTGACGAGCGTCTTCAGTGGGCTCGCGATCGGGTTGCTCGGCATGGGCTGGACGCTCCTGATCGCCATAGTTCTGTCGGCGGCGGCCCTCGCTCACCTATTGTTCCTGCGCATCCCCGAGGCACAACCGCAGCAGGATGGCGAGCGGCGGCCACTCGTCGACCTCCGGGGCAGCATCACCGCCGTGCGGGCGGCCACCGGGCTCTTCGCGCTCATCATCTTCTCCACGTTCAACAACTTCATCGGCGGCGTCTACATGGCGCTGATGGACCCGTACGGCCTCGAGCTCTTCCCCGTCGAGGTGTGGGGAATCGTGCTCGGGGTGACGTCGACCGGGTTCATCATCGGTGGCCTGCTGATTGCGAAGTTCGGTCTCGGCCGCAACCCGATCCGCACCATGCTGCTGCTCGTCATCCTGATGGGTGTGCTCGGGGCGCTGTTCACGATCCGGGAGTGGTGGTGGCTGTACGCCGCGGGTATCTGGGTCTACATGATGCTCATCCCGGCGGTCGAGGCGTCCGAGCAGACGGTCATCCAGAAGGTGGTGCCGTTCCGCGAGCAGGGCCGGGTGTTCGGATTCGCCGCCGCGTTCGAGTCGGCGGCTGCACCAATCACCGCGTTCCTGATCGCGCCGATCGCCGAGTTCATCATCATCCCGTTCATGAACTCGGATGCCGGCCGCTCAGATCTCGGCTGGCTCCTGGGCGACGGTCAGGCACGGGGAATCGCGCTCGTGTTCCTCATCGCCGGCATCCTGATGGTGCTCGCGGCAGTCGCCGCGTTCTTCACCAAGTCCTACCGCCGCATCTCGGCGCAGTACCTCGACCAGGCCGAGTCGGTGCCGGTTGACGGCGCTCCGGATTCGACGGCCGAGGCGCAGCTGCGGCACTGATTCAATCGGTCTGGCCCCTATTGGAACAGCCCCAATGCCCGGCTATCGTGGCCTCCAGCGTCTGGCGCAACACAGGACGTGACCCCAAACAAATGACGTCACACCGCGACATTACGGATTGGAAGTCAAATGCCAGAAAGCACACCGACCATCGTCCTCGTTCACGGCGCCTGGGCCGACGCGTCCAGCTGGAATGCCGTGATCGCACCCCTGCAAGCCGAGGGGTTCACCGTCTTGGCCCCGCCCAATGAGCTGCGCGGGCTGACCTCGGATGCGGCGTACATCGCGTCCTTCCTCGCCCAGCGCACCAGCGGACCAGTGGTGCTCGTCGGGCACTCCTACGGCGGCGCGGTGATCACCAACGCCGGCGCCAACGGCGGCGACGTGAAGGCGCTCGTCTACGTCGACGCGTTCATTCCCGACGAGGGTGAGACGGTTGTCTCAATCCTCGACGGGTCCGGTTCTGCACTCGCGGTCGCCGACCCGACGACGGTGCTCGATGTAGCGGGCTACCCCGGAGCCCCGGAAGGGGCCGCCGAGGCGTTCCTCAAGCCCGACACCGTGCACACAGCTTTTGCTCAAGACCTGCCGGAAGCTGATCGATGGACGATCGTGGCCACCCAGCGCCCGGCCTCGTTCGTCGCCAACGTGACCCCGTCGGGGCCTCCGGCCTGGAAGACGATCCCCACCTGGGCGGTGCTGGGCACCGAAGACAAAGTGATTCCGATCGGCACACAACGCAAGATGGCCGAGCGCGCCAACGCGACGATCACCGAAGTGCAGGCGTCCCACGTCTCGATGGTGTCGCATCCGGAGGCCACGCTCGCTGCCATCCACGCAGCGGTAGAGGCGGTAGATGAGAGCGTTGCTCCGGCCGGAGTTGAGGCCGGCCGGGCACGCTAGCCGCCTAAGCCAGAGTGGGCTGCAAGAGTCCCTCGAGGCGCTGGTAGCTCGTCTCCATGCCGCCGGTCATGCCGGTCGCCAGCACGGCGTCACGCTGCTCGGCGTTTGCGTAGGTGATCACGAGTGCGAGCAGGGTGCCGCCCTCCACTTCGGTGAGGGTGAGCTCGTTGAGCGTGGCCGGGAAGTCCATCCCGATCATCGCCTCGGTTGTGACCGCCCGGTACGGCTCCTCCGACTCGAGTAGTTCGCCGGTGAAGCCGAATCGCTCTTCGCCGCCATCCCGCTGCCACTCATAGCGATAGCTGTCACCGACGTTGGCGGCGATCTCGCAGACGGGCATCGACCAGCCGTCCGGCCCGAGCAGCCAGCGCTTCATCAGGGCGGCATCGTTGTGGGCCCGCCACACCTGCTCGACGGTGCCGCGGATGACGCGGGCCACCCGCACCTGGGTATCGCTGAGGATCTGGGCCTCCGCCGCGCGCTCGGTGGCGAAGGAGGCCAGATCCGCCAGCACCTGGTCGATCTGAGCCATGGCCTGGCGAGTGCCCTCGAGCATTCCCATCTCGATGAGCTGCTGCATCTGCTCGAGGGAGTCGAAGTGCGAGGTCGTCCGCAGGTGGCTGCCACTCGTGGTCTCCTCGAAAGCGAAGTCCATGCGGGTAGCCGGAAGGTCGGGATTCGGCACGCCCGCCGCGTCCGCGAACCTGTCGATCACTTCGAAGGAGTGCGGAGCGTCCGCTTTCGTCCAATCCCAGCAGCCGTAGTGCACATCATTCTCCGGGCCGGTCATCGCGTACACGCTCCGGCCGCCGGTGACAGCGTCGTGCCGGAGGAACTTCGCCGGGTAGGTGGGCGGACCCCAGAACCGTTCAATCTGGCGCGGGTCGGTGTAGGCATCCCAGAGCCGCCGCAGGGGCACCGTGAAGTCGGCGTCGATCGTAATGGTGAGCTGGTCGAGGTCTTTCTCGACGGAGGTGACAGGCATGGTGTTCCTTTCGGTTAGATGTCGGGTGAAGCAGGTGTGTCGTCTTCGGCCAGCAGAATGTCCAGCCGGTCGATGCGCGAACGCCAGAGTTCTTCGAAGCTGTCGAGCAGGCGCTGTGCCTCGCGGATACGGTCGGGGTTTCCCCGCACCATCCGCTCACGACCACGTGGCTCCTTAGTCACGAGCCTCGCCTCCTCCAAAACTGAAACGTGTTTCTGCACGGCCGCGAACGACATCGCGTAGGAGTCCGCCAACTGCGACACCGTGACCCCGGTAACCAGCGTGCGGCGCACGATATCGCGCCTGGTCGCGTCCGCGAGGGCACGGAAGAGGCGGTTGACGTCCTGATCTGAAAGCTCTAATACAACCATTTGATTGTATGTTATCGAACGGAAACGACTCGCGCAAGCACTGGGTATGCAATCACGACCCGTGCCCTCAGCCGGCCCGCACCGCCCGCAGCTCGGGGTAGAGCAGTCGCAGGTCGCGCTCAACCCGGGCCTGCAGCGTGAAACCCACCGCGGGGCACCCCGCACAGGCGCCACGCAGCCGCACGGTGGCCACGTCATCCCTGGCCAGAATCAGCTCGACCGTGCCGCCGTGCGAGCGGATGAAGTCGCCGGCCGCGCCGGCGAGCACGGCCTCGGCGGCCTCGTGCAGCCTGTCGTCGGCCGAGCGAGGTGGCGCACAGGATGCCAGCGTCCACGCCCCGGGCTGCTCGAGGGCCGAGTGCAGGGCGGCGCGCACGGCTGCGCCCTGGGCCGGCCAGGACGCATCCGGCTCGAGCCTGATGAGCACGCCGGTGCGGTCGACCCGCATCCGGCGCACGACGCCTGTGCGAAGCAGGGTGCCGAGGGCGCCCGGGGCGGCGCGCACCTCCCCCACGGCCAGGATCCCGGCGGGAAGCACCCACCGCAGAGTGTCCGGCTGGCCGACGACGGCCTCCGGATGGGTGGGGATCACGGTGCGGCGCCGGCAGCCACCGCCAGCAGGACCGCGCCATGAGCCAGCCACGCACCCACCCAGGCCAACGCGAACATGTACCCGAACGCGATCAACGGCCACTTCCAGGTGCCGGTCTCGCGCCGCATCACCCCGACTGTCGACATGCACTGCAACGCGTAGACGAAGAAGACCAACAGCGCTGCCACCGTCGGAGCACTGAACACGGTCTCCCCCTCGTGTCCACCGTCGGTGTAGGTCATCGCCGCCAAGGCGTGCGCCGGATTGTCCGGGTCGGCGGCCGAGGCGATCTGGCCCAGCGTTGCCACGAAGGTCTCCCGCGCCGAGAGCGACGCGAGCACCCCCACGTTCACCCGCCAGTCGAAGCCGAGCGGATCGAAGACCGGCTCGACGGCTCGGCCGATGAAGGCCGCGGCACTGGTGTCGAGCACGTACGCGGAGACGGCGCCATCGTCGGCGGGGTCGATGCCCGCCGCGCGCAGCTCCGCGTCGGAGTGCAGCGGCAGGTTGAGCAGCAGCCACAGCAGAATCGTCGTGACCAGGATGATGGTGCCGCATTTCCGCAGGAACGCGGCGGCCGATCCCCACATCGACAGGGCGATCGACCGCAAGGTGGGAATCCGGTACGGCGGCATCTCCATGTAGAACGGCATCAGCAGGCCATCGCGGTCCTGCACGGCCTTCACCACCCATGCGGCCACCATGGCCGACACCGCTCCCAGCACATACAGCGCGAACATGACCAGACCCTGCACCTGCAGCGGGCCGAACCGTTCGTGCGGGCTGACCAGCAGCCCGATGAGCAGGATATAGACCGGCAGCCGGGCCGAGCAGGTCATCAGCGGCGCGGCCATCATCGTCGCGATCCGGTCCTTGGCCGAGGGCAGGGTGCGGGTCGCCATGATGCCGGGCACCGCACAGGCGAACGAGGAGAGCAACGCCACGAAGGCCCGGCCTTCCAGCCCGGCGGCTCCCATCACCTTGTCCATCAGGAACGCGGCCCGCGACATGTAGCCGATGCCCTCGAGCAGGGACACCAGCAGGAACATCAGCAGGATCTGCGGCAGGAAGATCACGACTCCGCCGACACCACCGAGCACGGCGTCGCCGAGGAGGCCGGCCAGCCAGGGCAACGGAACAAATCGGGTCACGACATCGGCCAGGCCGGAGAACAGCAGTTCCACCAGGTCTTGCAGGGGCGCGGCGAACGCGAAGATCACCTGGAAGAAGGCGACCATCACCGCGGCGAAGACCAGCGAGCCCCAGAGCGGATGCAGCAGCACGGCGTCGATCCGGGCCGTTCGCCGGTCGGGGCCGGCCGGTCGGTGCCCGGCTGAGTGCAGCACCGATTCCACCCAGGCGCTCTGCTCCGCACCGTCGAACGGGGCGTCCAGAACCGGCCGCGGCCACGTCGACCAGGAGGGCAGGGCATCGCGGAGGTCCGAGATCCCCAAGCCCCGATGGGCCACCACCCGGATAACGGGCACGCCCAGTGCACGTTCGAGGGCCACCAGGTCCAGCGAGCCGCCGCGGCCGGCGAGTTCGTCGGTGAGGGTGAGCGCGATCACGGTGGGCAGGTGCAGGGCGAGCACCTGGGCTACCAGGTGGAGCGATCGGCGGAGGGTGGTGGCATCGATCACCAGCACGAGCGCATCCGCCCGGCCGATGCCGGGCAGGTCACCGCTGAGCGCATCCACGACCACCTGCTCGTCGGGGCTGATCGGGGTGAGCCCGTAGGTGCCGGGCAGGTCTTCCACGGCGAAGCGCTGGGAATCGACGGTGAGAGCACCGGTGGACCGGCCGACGGTGACCCCCGGGTAGTTGCCGGTCTTCGCGTTCAGTCCGGTGAGCCGGTTGAAGATGCTGGTCTTGCCGGCGTTGGGACTGCCGACCAGCAAGACCCGCGCGTCGGCGGAGAGTACGGGCGTCGTGGCGCCGCCATGACAGGAGTCCGTCATCGGGCGGCGGACCCAGTCGCATCGGCGGCGGCGACCGCCACGGTGACGAGTGCGGCCTGGGCCGCGCGCAGGCACAGGTCGAAATCGCAGACCCGGTACACCACCGGGTCGCCGAGCGGGGCACGGCGAAGCGCGCTGATGGTGGCGCCGGGCAGAATGCCGAGAGCGCCAAGTCGTTCCACGAGTCGCCGACCGTACTCGCTCTGGTCACCGCTGACCGTCAGGATACGGCCGGCCTGGCCGACGCTGAGCCTGTCCAGAGTGATCGCGCCGGTGGGGTGCGAATCACCGGAGCTTGCTGGGGCGCGATTCGCTCTCGTCATGTGCAATCCCTCGAGTTGGGTGGTGGGCTGTCGCCCGTTGGCGACCCTCCAACAGCGTAGAGACAATTAGGTAAGCCTTACCTACATTCGAGCGCACACATGTGCAATGCCGCCGGTCGCGACGATGCTAGACCGTGATCGGTTCGCGTACCCGGGTGACGGCGGCTACCAGGGCGACGACTGCGAAAACACCGACCACGATGAAGCCGACGTAGGTGGTGTCGAGGGGCAGGGCGAGGTTCGACGAGGTGGCCTGGCTGAGGATCTCGGAGAATCCCGCCATCGAGACCAGCACGGCGGCGGCGACCGACAGCGAGGTGACCACGACGTTGTAGCGAAAGGTGCGCCCGGTGTGCTGGGCGGCCCATCCGTACAAGCGCGCCATGAACGCGCCGTCGAGGGTGTCGAACAGGCACATGCCGGCGGTGAAGAGAAGCGGGAGGGCCAGGGCGAGGGCCCAGGAAACCTGGAAGGAGGCGGCGCCGGTCGTGATGAACAGTCCGATGGTGGCGGCGGTGTCGAAGCCGAGGCCGAACAGCAGCCCCAGTGGATACATCCGCCCCGGTCGGTCGACGAGGTTGGCGATAGGGCGGAACAGCCGGAACAGCGGCCCTGTCGGCCCCCCGCCGGCCGTGCCGACATCGGCGCCGGCGGCTGCCCGGCGGCGGCGCACCAGCCGCACCAGCGAGTGCAGGTTCACCATGCCGAACGCCAGCACGAACAGCACCGAGATACTGACACCCCAGAGTCCGGCGGCCTGACGAATGGGAGAGGAGTCGTCTTCGATCGCCGTGACCAGGAAATGCACCCCCGCTGCCAGCAAGCCGACCGTGCCGACGACCACGGTGGAGTGGCCGAGCGCAAACCAGAAACCGACCGCGCTCGTCCGCGCTCCGCGGCCGCTGAGCGTGCGGGTCGCATTGTCGATCGCGGCAATATGGTCGGCATCAAACGCGTGGCGCGCCCCGAGCAGGTAGGCCGTGACCGCCAGGCCCAGAACCAGCAGCACGTCCTTGCCCAGCAGGATGGCCACGACCGGCAGACCCCATCCGAACAGGTGCAGGACGGCGATGGTCAGGGTGATGCCGAGCGTCGAGGCGGCGGGGGTTGGGCGCGCTGATCTGATCATCGGGGCTCCAAAACTGGGGTGCGGGAGGTCGACCTGTGAACCGAGAGGGCGTGCGCGCACCAGTCCTCCCAGACCGGCGACAGCACGGAGCGGTGCGCCTCATGCTGCAGCGAGCGGGCGATGCTGGCCGGTCCCTCAAGCTCCAACACCTCGGTGGACCCTCGGGCCGCTGTCGGCCCGCCCGAGACCGCGGCGGCATCCGCCGGGGCTCGAGCGCCCAGCAGAAGCAGCGAATCGAGCACCCGATGTCGGCCGAGAACCCCGGGAACCGGTTCCGCTCCGCGCACCCTCAATCGTTCAACGAAGAGCGGGTCGGTCGCGGCCGACCCGCCGACCGGCGTTGTGTGCACGGTTGTGCTGAGGTCGATGGTGCCGCCACGTTCGCCGGTGCGGCCGAGAACGATGGTTTCGCGCAGGCAGGCCACCGCGCCGGCGCCGCTCAGGGTGATCGTCGTGCGGCGGTCCACGTTGGCACCGTCGGCGACCACAAACGGCAGGCCGTGCCAGATCAGCAGGGCATTCGCCTCCACGGTCACCTCCACCACCCACTCAGAGCCGCGGCCGTCGGCGTCATAGGCGACGGTTCCGCCGATGTCCTCCAGCTCCAGGGTGCAGCCGGCACCGACGGTGATCGACACGTGCACCGAGTCCCCGCCCAGCAGTAGGGCGCCGCCGGCCACGATGGCTACCCGCGCGAACGCGGGGCCCACCTCGATGACGCGCGGCACCAGCGCGCCCGCCCGGGTTTCCAGGCGAGCACGACCGGGCGCTTTGCCTAGGTGGATGTGTGTCATCGGGGTCCAATGTGGGTGCGGGCCAATGTGGGTGCTGTGCCGGTCGGCGTGCGATGCCAACCGGGCGGTGGATGCCTGCGGCCTAGTGGTGCACGTGCGCCGGCTGGCCGTCGTGCACGTGCTCGGTCTCGTCGTGGCTGTGCAGCACTCCGGGGCCACCCTCCTCGTCGGCGTGGAAATGCGGTGCCATCGGGCCGGGGTCCTGCGGGGTGTGGGTTCCAGCACGGTGTTGCACCAGCAAGCCGCGCACCCATGCGGCGAGAGTCTCGACGCTGGCCGCGTCGGAGCGTGACAGGGCGAGCACCTGGCGACCGTCCCGGGCGGTCTCGGCGTCGGCGACCATCGTGGGAACGTCCACCCCGACGTAGGGGGCGAGGTCGGTTTTGTTCACGACGAGCAGGTCGGCGCGGGCGATGCCGGGGCCGCCCTTGCGGGCCACGTCTCCCCCGCCGGCCACGTCGAGCACGAAGATCTGTGCATCCACCAGGGCCGGCGAGAAGGTGGCGGTGAGGTTGTCGCCGCCGGACTCGATCAGCACCACGTCGAGCGGGTTGAAGTCGCGCTCCAGGTCCTCCACGGCGAGCAGGTTCACGGTGATGTCGTCGCGGATGGCCGTGTGCGGGCAGGCGCCGGTCTCCACCGCGCGGATACGTTCGGGCTCGAGCACACCGGCGGAGCGCAGGAAGCGGGCATCCTCGTCGGTGTAGATGTCGTTGGTGATCACGCCGAGGCGCAGCTCTGCGGCGAGGGCGCGGCAGACGGTGGCGATGAGGGAGCTTTTCCCCGTTCCCACCGGTCCGGCCACGCCGATGCGCAGGGACCGCGCGGGCGCACTGAAAGAGGAAGTGGTGTTCTCAGGCACGGAATAACCTTTGTGTCGTGCGGGAGTGGGCCTCAGCCCACCCTTCGCTTTCGGGAGCTCCCCACGCCGGGATGGCGTCGGCAGAAGTCAGGGCGGCGAGGTCGGGCACGAACTCCTCCGCTGCGGCACACGCGGCGAGCACCCAGGCCGGCGGGATGGCCGGATCCAGCGGCTCGAGTTTGAGCAGGGCCGCGGCGATGGTTTGCGCGTCGTCGTAGACCACCAGTCGCACCAGGCTCTCGGCATTGAGCCCGGCGGCCGCGGCGATGACGCCGAGCAGCACGGGGCGGGATAGGTCGGGGCTGGACAGCGTGCTCATCAGGCCAGCCGCGATCACGGCCGGATGCTGTGCCCACAGCCGGCCGCCGAGTCGCTGGTAGCCGCGGGCCAGCGACCGCGACACGTCCCGAACGGCGCGGCTGGGAGTGCGGGCCGCCCAGGCACGGTCGACCCTGGCCAGGGCGAGCACCAGTTGCTGCGTGGACTTCCCGCCCCGATCCTGCGGCGCCGCTGCCTGCAGGGCCAGGTGGCGCGCCACAACGGCGGTGCCGGCCTCCACCAGGGTCACCGTGCGGGCACGGCCCAGCATGTAGGCGGGAACCTGGGCGGCCGACATCCCCCCGGCCAGAGCGGGCTCGAGCCCCGCGGAGTGCACGTGGCCGCCCACCGGCAGGCGCGCATCCGCGAGCATCATCGAGATCGTCGCGGACGACAGTGGCGGTGGAAGTCTTGTCGTGGTGATGGTCATCGGCGTCGGCTAGAACATCGTGTAGAGCTGCGCGAGCGGCAGGCGGTCGACCGGGGCGGGCACCACGTGATCACCGTCGATCGAGATGGCGAAGGTATCCGGGCGGATGTCGATGCGCGGCAGCACGTCGTTGTTCTTCATGTCGGCCTTGCCGATATCGCGGGTGGGGGCCACGGCGGCCAGGCGTCGGCGCAGGCCCAGTCGGTCGACGAGGCCGTCGTCCAGCGCGGCCGGCGACACGAACGACACCGAGAGGTCGGCACCGATCGAATGAGTGAAGGACGGCCGCATCAGAACGGGCTGCGGGGTGGGAATCGACGCGTTCGGGTCGCCGAGCGCGCCCCAGACCAGGCCGCCGCCCTTGATGATCACGGAGGGGCGGATGCCGAAGAATTTCGGTTCCCAGAGCACGAGGTCGGCGAGTTTGCCGGCCTCGACCGAGCCGACCTCGGAGTCGATGCCGTGCGCGACCGCGGGGTTGATGGTGTACTTCGCCACGTAGCGGCGGGCGCGCTCGTTGTCGGCGGGCAGCGCGGTGGAGAGTGCACCGCGGCGGGCCTTCATCACGTGCGCGACCTGCCAGGTGCGGGTGATCACCTCGCCGATACGCCCCATCGCCTGGGAATCCGAGGAGACGACCGACAGTGCGCCCATGTCGTGCAGGATGTCTTCGGCGGCGATGGTCGTGGCCCGAATGCGGGACTCCGCGAACGCGAGGTCCTCCGGCACCGACGGGTTCAGGTGGTGGCAGACCATGAGCATGTCCAGGTGCTCGGCGACGGTGTTCACGGTGTGCGGCAGGGTCGGGTTGGTCGAGCCGGGGATGATGTGCGGCAGCGACGCGATGCTCAGGATGTCGGGGGCGTGCCCGCCGCCGGCGCCTTCCACGTGGAAGGCGTGGATGGAGCGGCCGTTGATGGCCCCGATGGTCGACTCGACAAAACCGGACTCGTTCAGGGAGTCCGAGTGCAGGGCCACCTGCAGGCCGAACTCCTCCGCCGCCTTGAGCGACGCGTCGATCGCGGCCGGGGTGGATCCCCAGTCTTCGTGCACCTTGTAGCCGGCCGCCCCGGCGAGCGCCTGCTCACGGAAGGCATCCGCAGAGACGGTGTTGCCCTTGCCCAACAGCAGGAAGTTGACCGGCAGTGCGTCCAGTGAGCGGTGCATGGTCTCGAGGTGCCAGGCGCCCGGCGTGACCGTGGTGGCCTTCGACCCCTCGGACGGCCCGGTGCCACCGCCGACGATGGTGGTGATGCCGGTGGCGAGGGCCTCGTGGATCTGCGACGGCGAGAGCAGGTGCACGTGCGAGTCGATGGCGCCGGCGGTGAGGATCTTGCCCTCCCCCGAGATCACATCGGTGGACGGCCCGATCGCCAGCTGCGGGTGCACCCCGTTGGCGATGTCGGAGTTGCCGGCCCGCCCGAGCGCGACGATGCGCCCGCCGCGAATGCCGACATCGGCGCGCACGATGCCCCACCAGTCGAGCACGATCGCGTTGGTGATCACCGTGTCCAGCGCCCCGTCGGCGCGGCTGGTCATCCCCTGCGCCATCGACTCGCGAATCGACTTGCCGCCACCGAAGATCGCCTCCTCACCACCCACGGTGAGATCCTTCTCGATCTCGATCCACAGGTCGGTATCGCCCAGGCGCACCTGGTCGCCCGCCGTGGGCCCGTAGATGGCGGCATAGCGTTCGCGGCTGATCTCAACCATCGAGAGCTTCCTTTCCCTGGTTGCGCAGTTGGAGTCCGGGCACCCGGCGGTCGCCGAGGAAGGCGACGGCGTCGAGCTCGCGCGAAGCACCCGGCTCGAAGCGCTGGGAGGTGCCGGAGGGAATGTCGAGGCGGAAGCCGTGCGCGGCCTCCCGGTCGAACTGCAAGGCGGCGTTGGCATCCGGCAGGTGCAGGTGCGAGCCGATCTGAATCGGCCGGTCCCCCGTGTTCAGGAACACCAGGGTGAGCCGCTGCTCAGGGGTGCGGTCGCCGTTGAGAACGATGGTGCCGGGGCGCACACGGATGGCGCCGGGGCCGGACGAGTGATGGCCTGCCATGGTCGCTGCTCCTAGATGATCGGGTCGTGAATGGTGACGAGTTTGCGCCCGTCGGGGAAGGTGGCCTCCACCTGCACGTCGGCGAGCATCTCGGCGACGCCCTCCATCACCTGCTCCCGGCCGAGAACACTCCGGCCCTCCACCATCAGGTCGGCGACGGCGCGACCATCACGGGCTCGCTCGATCACCCAGGTGCTGAGCAGCGCGACGGTTTCGGGGTAATTGAGCTTGACGCCGCGCTCCAGCCGGTCGCGGGCCACCATGCCGGCCACGGCCAGCAGGAGCTTTTCATTGTCCGCAGGCGTGAGATGCACGCTGCCCCCTCTCGATACGCTGCCGGTTCGCTGACATCGACGACGACGCACAGGCCGCCGAACCGATGTCAGGAGTCTGTCATATTCCAGTCAAACGCACAGCACGACCAAACCACTCGTCATCGTCGACCGCACCCTCTTCCCGACAGAACCGCATGTTTCCGGGGATCTGACTCGGCGAGCGCCGCGACAGTTTACAAACACGACACGTTTCGGAAATGGCAGTGCAATGCCACGCCCCCATCGTGAACTCAGACACAGCATTCGTCAGTGTTCTGCTACTTCGCAGAACTGGGTCGGATCACCGATTGATCTCGCCCTTGCACCCGCGCCACTTCACATCCATCGAATGGAGTTCTAGATGCTCATCACCAGCAGGGGGCGCGTCAAGACGCTCCTCGCCACGGGCGCGCTTGCCGCGACCACGGCGCTCATCCTCTCCGGTTGCGGTGCCCGTGCAGGGGACACGGTGGAGTCCGCGGCTCCCGCCGCCGCCAGCTGCATCGACACCTCGGGCGACACCATCAAGCTCGGCTTCCTCAACTCGCTCACCGGGGGCATGGCGATCTCCGAGAAGACGGTCTCCAACGTGCTGCACATGGCTGCGGACGAGATCAACGCCGACGGCGGCATCCTGGGCAAGCAGATCGAGTACGTGCAGGAAGACGGTGCCACCGACTGGCCGACCTTCGCGGAGAAGACCGAGAAGCTGCTCACTCAGGACTGCGTCGCCGCGATCTTCGGCGGCTGGACCTCCTCGTCGCGCAAGGCCGTCAAGCCTGTCGTCGAGGAGAACAACGGCCTGTTCTTCTACCCCGTGCAGTACGAGGGCCTCGAGGCGTCGCCGAACATCTACTACACCGGCGCCACCACGAACCAGCAGATCCTGCCCGCCATGGACTTCCTCGCCTCTCAGGGCGTGAAGACGCTCTTCCTGGCCGGGTCGGACTACGTGTTCCCGCGCACCGCCAACGCCATCATCAAGCTCTACGCGGCCGAGCTGGGCATCGAGATCGTCGGCGAGGAGTACGTTCCGCTCGACAAGGATGACTGGACCACCCAGGTGGCGAAGATCGCCGAAGCGAAGCCGGACTTCATCTTCAACACCATCAACGGCTCCTCCAACGTCGGCTTCATCAAGGCGTACTACGACGCCGGGCTCACCCCCGACACGACCCCGATCATCTCGGTGTCGATCGCTGAAGAAGAGGCGCCGTCCATGGGCCACGAGGTCACGGGCAACTACGCATCGTGGAACTACTTCCAGTCGCTGGACACCCCGAACAACGCCAAGTTCATTGAGGACTGGAAGGCCTACCCCGGCAGCAGCGGCGTGACCAGCGACCCGATGGAGGCCGCGTACATCTCGCTGTACCTGTACAAGGCACTGGTCGAGAAGGCCGGCTCGTTCGAGGTCGACGACGTCAACGCCGCCGCTGCCGAAGGCGGCGTCACGTTCGACGCACCGGAAGGCACCGTCACGCTGGACGGCGAGAACCACCACATCTCCAAGCCCGGTCACATCGGCAAGATCAACGCCGAGAACCAGTTCGACATCGTCTGGTCCTCCGACGACGTGATCGAGCCCGACCCGTACCTCGAGGGCTACGACTGGTTCCCGGCCGACGTGCGCGACGCGCTCGTGAAGTCCGCGGGCTAGTCCCTCCCACTGTGCGCGGGGTTCCGTGCCGGCAACGGCACGGGACCCCGCGCACACCCCGCTTCTTTCGACGCTCGCAACCTCAGAGAGGGACCCATCCGTGGATGGACTCATACCGCCGCTGCTGAACGGCACCGCGCAAGGCGCACTGCTGCTGTTGGCAGCACTGGGCCTCTCACTCACCTTCGGTCAGATGGGGGTGATCAACATGGCGCACGGCGAGTTCCTCATGGCCGGAGCCTTCATCGCCTACCTGACCCAACAGGTCATCTCGTCCAGTGACCTCTCTATCCCGGTGGCACTGCCACTCGCCTTTCTGGGCGCGGGCCTCCTCGGCCTGCTGGTCGAAGTCAGCATCATCCAGTGGATGTACCGCCGGCCGTTGGACACCCTCCTCGTCACGGTCGGGGTGAGCCTGATCCTGCAGCAGGCCGCCCTCCAGATCTTCCCCGCCCAGGGCGTGCCGGTGGAGAAACCCGGCTGGCTCGACGGCCAGCTCACCGTCCTCGGTTATGACTGGCCTCTCCGTCAGGTGTTCACCCTCGTGCTGGCTGCCCTCTGCGTGGCCGCACTGGCCGGATGGCTCAAATACTCGTCTTTCGGTCGCCGCATCCGTGCCACCGTGCAAAACCGGGACCTCGCCGAGACCAGCGGCGTGCCCACCCGCAGCATCGACCGCATCACCTTCTTCGTCGGGTCCGGCCTGGCCGGGGTCGCCGGCGTGGCCGCCTCCCTGATCGGCGGCACGAACTCTCAAATGGGCACGCAGTACATCATCCCGGCCTTCCTCGTGGTCGTCGCCGGCGGCATCGGCCAGATCAAGGGCACGATCATCGCGGCCTGGGTCGTGGGGGTCGCGATGGCGTACTTCGCCGATTGGACCACCGGAAGCCTCGCGCAGGTGCTGGCGTTCGTGCTCGTGGTTGTCTTCCTGCAGTTTCGCCCGCAAGGCCTGTTCACCGTTCGCACCAGGGGGCTCACATGAAGAATCTCAGACCGTGGCTCCCCCTCATCGGCATCGGGGTGTTCGCTCTCCTCCTGCTGGCCGTCGCCCCCTCTGTGCTGTCCATGCACTGGATCAACAACCTCGGCAAGTACTGCTGCTGGGCGATTGCCGCGGTCGGCATCGGCCTGGCCTGGGGCCGGGGCGGCATGCTCGTCATGGGCCAGGGCGTCTTCTTCGGCCTCGGCGCCTACTCCATGGCGATGCACCTCACGCTGGAATCCGCGGGGCCCGACAGCCTGCCGATCTTCATGATCCTGTACGACCCGCTCGCGCCGCTGCCGGCTTTCTGGGAGCCCTTCCGCAGCGACGTCTTCACCCTGCTGGCCATCGTGCTCCTCCCCGTGATCGTGGCGTCGATCCTCGGCTACGCGCTCTTCAAGAGCCGGGTCAAGGGCGCGTACTTCGCCATCCTCACCCAGGCGCTGGCCGTGGCACTGGCCGTGCTGATCAGCTCCACGATCCGGGAAACCGGCGGCGACACCGGGCTGAGTGACTTCAAGTACTTCTTCGGCTTCGTTCTCAGCGACGACGGCAACAAGCTCATGGTCTACCTGATCGCGGCCGCACTGCTCATCGTGTGCCTGCTGGTGGTGTGGCAGCTCAAGCGCAGCCGCTTCGGCGAACTGCTGATCGCCACGCGGGACGCCGAAGAACGCGTGCGCTTTCTCGGCTACGACCCCGCCAACATCAAACTGGTCGCCTTCGTGGTCGCCGCCGTGATGGCCAGCATCGCCGGAGCCATGTTCGTGCCGATCGCGGGCATCATCACTCCGCAGGAGATCGGGGCCTCCGCGTCGATCCTGATGATCGCCGGAGTGGCGCTGGGTGGGCGTGCGTCTCTGTTCGGGCCGGCACTGGGGGCCATGGCCATCGGATGGGGGCAGTCGAGTCTCGGTTCCAGCTGGCCCAGTGGGTGGATCTACATCCTCGGGCTGCTGTTCATCCTGGTGACGCTTTTCCTCCCGATGGGGTTGTCGTCGCTGGTCGGCAAGGTCACCGGCCTGGTGTGGCGCCCGCGGGGAACGCCCGCCCCCACGGCCACCACTGCGGCACCCGAGTTCGATGAGGTGAAGAAATGACAGTCACAGACGGTTCACTCGTCGTCACAGACCTCCGCGTCGAGTTCGACGGGTTCGTCGCCGTCGGCGGCGTCTCCTTCGACGCCCACCCCGGCGAGGTGAGATTCCTCATCGGCCCGAACGGCGCCGGCAAGACGACCTGCATCGACGCCATCACCGGTCTGTCCAAGGGCTCGGGCTCGGCTCGGCTCGGCGGCCAGGAACTTCTGGGCAAGCCTGCCCACAAGATCGTCCGGCTCGGCGTCGGCCGTACCTTCCAGACCGCGAGCGTGTTCGACGAGCTCACGGTGCTGCAGAACCTCGACATCGCCGCCGGACTGCACCGCTCCTCACTGTCGCTGCTGCGGGCCCGGCGCGGCATCGATCCGGCGATCCACCGGGCACTCGACGAGACGGGTCTCAGCCAGGAGCTCGCGACGCCGGCCGGCATCCTGTCGCACGGCCAGAAGCAGTGGCTGGAGATCGCGATGCTGCTGGTGCAGGACGCCAAGGTGCTGCTGCTCGATGAGCCCGTGGCGGGCATGAGCCTGGACGAGCGCACCGCCACCGGCGAACTGCTCGGTCGGGTGGCCGCCACCCGCACCGTCCTGGTCGTCGAACACGACATGGACTTCATGCGCCGATTCGCGTCCAGGGTCACCGTGCTGCACCAGGGCCGGGTGCTCAGCGAGGGCTCGGTTGCCGAAGTGCAATCCGACCCGCGCGTGCAGGAGGTGTACCTCGGCACCGCTGCGGCGCCGTCCGTTATGACCATCGGCATGGAGGACGGCTGATGCTCGAAATCATCAACATCGACGCCGGCTACGGCCGAACCAGTGTGCTCCAGGGGGTGTCCATCCCCGGCTCCACCAAGCTTGTCGCCGTGCTCGGCCACAACGGGGCCGGCAAGTCCACGCTGCTGCGCACCACGATCGGCCTCATCCGCCCGACGAGCGGCCAGGTGCTCTTCGACGGCGAGGACGTCACCCATCTGGCACCGAACCGGCGCGTCCAGCGCGGCATGGCCTATGTGGCGCAGGGGCAGCAGTCGTTCGGACAGCTGACCACCATGGAGAACCTCCAGCTCATCGCCGATGGCCGGCGCAACGGCAAGGCGAAGATCGCCGAGATGCTCGAACGCTTCCCGGCGCTCGCCCAGTTCGCCACCCGCAAGGCCGGGCTGCTCTCCGGCGGCCAACGGCAGCAGCTGGCCATCGCCCGGGCGCTGATCACCCAACCGAAACTGCTGATCCTGGACGAACCCACCGAGGGCATCCAGCCCACCATCGTGGCCGAGATCGAGGAGACGATCATCGGGCTGGCCGAGGGCGGACTCAGCGTGCTGCTGGTCGAGCAGCACATCGGCTTCGCCCTCGCGGCGGCCGAGAAGTACGTGGTGCTCGCCTCAGGACGGGTGACACAGGCCGGAGAGGGCGGTGCTGCGGCGATGACTGACGTGCGGGCCGCGATGGTGATTTGACTCAGATTGAATCCTCTCGGCAACGCATGCGAAACACGCCTCCGACAGAATGTTGACATCGTGGATGCGCTGGGGGTGACGAAGGTGGCTCGAGCCGACGACGCACGCGCAGCCGCCGAGGACAGCCTCGAGGACTACGCCTTCCGCTACGTACCGCGTTCGTTCCGCCGTTGGAGTGCCCTGTCCATCGGCGGCACCGCGCTGGGATCGATCGCATTCCTCGCCGACTTCTCCATCGGGGCCAGTGTCGGACTCCAGCACGGCACCACCAACGCGATGCTCGGCATCCTGCTGGCCTCCGTGATCATCTTCGCGGTCGGCGTGCCGGTGGCGTTCTACGCCGCGAGATACAACCTCGATCTCGACCTGATCGCCCGTGGCTCCGGTTTCGGCTACTACGGCTCAATCATCACCACCGTCATCTACGCCGGCTTCACCTGCATTTTCTTCGCGCTCGAGGGCGCGATCATGGCGCAGGGCCTCGAAGCCGCCGTCGGCCTGCCCCTGCCCGCCGGGTACATCGTGTCGACCCTGGTGGTCATCCCCATCGTCGTCTTCGGCATGCGCGCGCTGGAGCGTCTGCAGTTCTGGACAACGCCGCTCTGGCTCGCGCTCGCGCTGCTGCCGCTGCTCTGGGTCGTGTTCACCCAGCCCGACACCGTCACCGATTTTCTCGGCTTCCCGGGTGAGTCCGGCGGCACGGTCAGCTTCAGTGCCATCGTCGGAAGCGCCGCGGTGTGTTTCGCTCTCACCCCGCAGCTGGCGGAGCAGATCGACTACATCCGGGTCATGCCGCCGCGCACCGCGGCGAACCGCACGTCGTGGTGGGCATCGTTCCTGTTCAGCGGGCCCGGTTGGGTGCTGTTCAGCGGCACGAAGCAGGTGATCGGCGTGTTCCTCGCCGTCTACCTGGTGATGAAGGTCGACCCCGACATCGGGGACAGGGCCGTCGAGCCGGTGAAACAGTTCCTCGGCATGTACCAGTCGATCCTGCCGGACTGGATCGCCCTCATCCTCGCGCTCATCCTCATCGTGGTCGCACAGGTGAAGATCAACGTCACCAATGCCTACTCGGGCTCGCTCGCCTGGTCGAACGTCTACACGCGTGTGCGCAAGCGTTACCCCGGTCGCGCGGTCTTCGTGGCCTTCAACCTCACCATCGCCCTGACGCTCATGCTCATGGATGTCTTCAGCCTGATCTCGTTCGTGCTCAGCCTCTACGCGAACGTGGTGATGGCGTGGCTGGTCACTATCTCGGCCGACATCGCGATCAACAAATACCTGCTCAAGATCTCGCCCCGCTTCCCCGAGTTCCGGCGCGGGATGCTGCACAACTGGAACCCGGTGGGGCTGACGTCCGTCGGCCTGGCCTCTCTGCTCTCCCTGCTGTGTTTCGCCGGTCTCTTCGGCGAGGCCATGCAACCTTTCTCCGTTCTGATCGCGATCGGGGTCGCCGTCGTGCTCACCCCGCTCATGGCGATACTCACGCGCGGCCGGTACTACCTGCGGCGCCGCGATGACGGCATCCCGACACCGATTCTGGATCTCGACGGCAACCCGTCCGGGGAGCGGCTGCGCTGCCATGTCACTGGATACATGTTCGAGCGACCAGATATGATGGTGTCAGCCGAGCGTGGGCCGCACGGGGAGATCCAGTACATCTCGTCGCTCGCGCTGACGCTCGATGACTCCGCCCGTTACGTGCTTCCGCCGGAGCCGGACAAGCTGCCCGGTGTCGGAAGAAGAAGGAGGCGTGATGGAGAAGCCGGTCGATACCGAGACTTTGATCCTCGAGAGCGCGGTCGCACTCCTGCGTGAGCACACGTTCGAGGACATTTCCTACCTCGATCTCGCCGAAGCCACCGGGGTGTCCGAGCGCACCATCTACCGCCGTTTCCCCACGCGCTCGCACCTCCTGGAGGCCCTGGCAACCTGGATCGAGGCCGAGCAGTTCCCGCTCCCCGAGTTCCGCACGCCAGAGGAATTCCGCGAGGCGGTGCGCGACCGGTTCCGGGCCTACGAGACCTCGCCCGGCTGTGCGTTCGTGTCGGCACGTGGCGCTGCCCTCTCCCCCACCACCCAAGCGCCATCGGTCCCGATCACCAGCGCCATCCTCGCGATGCTCGACGAAGCGGCGCCCACGCTCAACCGCCGCGACGCGCAGCGCATCGCCGCATCCGCACGGTACTTCGCCTCCCCCATCTTCTGGGCCCGGATGCGCACCGGATTCGATATGAGTGCCGCTGAGACGTTCGAGGCGTTCGACCGCGCCATCCTGCAGGTTCTCGCGACCGCTCCGAAATCGAGTTGGGCCGCTTAGTGCCCGAAGCCGGCCCGGAGCCCGAGCTCTCGTCGACCCAGGCGGCGATCCTCACGGCCTACTCCGAACTGATCGAAGAGGTCGGCACCGACGACATCTCGTTCCGCCTCATCGCGCTGCGGGCCGGCATCGGCGAGCGAACCGTCTTCCGGTACTACCCCACCCGCGTCGACCTGCTCCTGGCGACCTCGGCCTGGATCGAGCGGACCATCTTCACCAGGCAGGAATCGGAGTCGATCTTCGATGTGCCGATCGCCATCCGTGAGGCGATGGAAGCCTACGAGCTGCGCCCGGAACTCGCTCACGTCGTCGCGGAGACGGCGATGCGCGGCGTGAACGGGTCGGAGCCGGCGCCGCGCCGCGACCGGTTCGACTCGATGCTGCGGCAAGAGGTGCCCTCCCTGTCCGATCACGAGCGCCGTCTCCTCGTGGCCGCGCTCTGCCACCTGGACTCCTCGGCCACCTGGGTCACCATGCGCCGAGAGCTCGGCATGGACGGCCGGGACATCGCCGACGCCGCCATGTGGGCCGCGGAAGCGCAGCTCGACCTGATCCGCGCCCGCACCGCCGGCTAAGAGGGCACCGCCCGCCATTTCGCGACGCGAGGCGGAACGATGCCCCGCCGACGGAATCAGTGCGGGTGGGTCAGCACCCAGGCCGCCGCGGCGGCGCTCGAGGGGACGCCGAGCTTGGTGCGCGCGTTGGCGACGTGCCGGTGCACAGTGTGGGCGCTGAGGTAGAGCCGGTCGGCGATCTGGGCGTCGGTCAGGCTCTAGTCCTTGTGGGCCGCGCCCCTCCCGTTGGTCGAGCTTGTCGAGACCAGGTGAGCGGTCTGTGGGCCGCGCCCATCTCGTAGGTCGAGCTTGTCGAGACCAAGTGAGCGGTCTGTGGGCCGCGCCCATCCCGTGGGTTCTCGTTCGTTTGCATAGCAAGTCCGAAGGCCGGCTCGCGCGGTCTCGACAAGCTCGACCAGCGAAAGGGTAGCTTTGAGCGATTGCCTCACGCGGTCTAGACAGTTCTTTCGAGGCGTCGGCGTCGGACGCTGTACCTGTGCTCGGGGCGACCCGTCGAGCCGTAGCGCAGGGTCACGTCCACGTCACCGCGGGTGGCCAGGGCGGCGAGGTGCCGCTGCGCCGTCGCGCGAGACACACCGGCACGGTCGTCGATCAGCTCGTCTTTTAGCTGTTGGGCGGCGATTTCGCTCATCACCGATACTGTGGAGACCTCGGGTAGTGCTCCGATTTTCGGGGCAATGAAAGGCGAAGCTCAGATGGCGTCAAATGGCATGTATGTAGTGATCCAGGTTGTGCTCAAAGAGAAGTTCCTGGGCACCGGCTCCGGAAATCTCACGGAGTTGGAAAACTCCATCAACGCGCAGGCGGCGCTCGGCTATCGACTGCACACAATTACGACCGCGGCGTCGGGCAGCAAAGGCTTCGGAGGCGGCGATCGGATCCAAGCAACGCTGGTGTTTGAGCGAATCGTCTAAGGCATAAGGCGTTGGCGTGGTGCTCACTGAGCACCAGCGCCGCTATGCCAATCGGCCCCGCACGCTGTAGCGGTGCGTGGCGCGACCTGTCGAGCCCGTGCGCAGGCTCGCGTCCACGGTGAACGGCTCGTTGTGATCGGGTGGACGGTCGAACACCATGGTCGCTCGACTCAGCCCGCCAGCGGAGGCCACCAGGCAGTGGTCCTGGAGAGGGTGACTGCCTACCGGTCTCGTTGGTCGAGCTCGTCGAGACCAGGTGAGCTGCCTGCCGGCCGCACCCATCCCCGTTGGTCGAGCTTGTCGAGACCAGGTGAGCGGTCTGCGGGCCGCGCCCACCCCTTCGGTTTCTCGTTCGTTTACGGACTTCGCACAGTACCGGGCGCGAACGACTGTGCGAAGTCCGCAAACGAGCGGGGCATGGCGAGTCCGTGGGCCGGCTCGCGGGGTCTCGACAAGCTCGACCAGCGACAGGGTCGCGTTGGGCGATTGGCTCGCGGGGTCTCGACAGGCTCGACCAGCGGCCGGGTCAGCGCCGCACGCTGTAGCGGTGCTCAGGGCGACCCGTCGACCCGTAGCGCAGGGTCACGTCCACGTCACCGCGGGTGGCCAGGGCTGCGAGGTGCCGCTGCGCGGTCGCGCGCGACAGACCGGCACGGTCGGCGATCAGACTCGCAGACGTTTCGCCGTCCTGGAGCAGCTCGATCAGCAGCTTCTCGGTGGTGGAACGTGACACGGATGTGGCTCCCCCCTCCCGACCGTGCAGCACCCGCTGCGCCTTGTCGATGGCCTCCTGGTCGAGCGGCCGGTCTTCGCCGGCCAGGGTGCGGAACCGGCGATAGGCTTCCAGCCGCTCGCTCAATCGCGCGGGTTCGAACGGTTTGATGAGGTAGTCCAGGGCCCCGGCGCGCAGGGCACGGCGCACGGTGGCGCCATCCGATGCCGCGCTGATCACGAACGCGTCCACGTCGATCTCGGCGACGAAGGCGATCCCGTCACCGTCGGGCAGATAGACGTCGCAGATGACAAGGTCGGGCCGCAGGTCACGCACGGCCGCGCGCGCGGCGCGCACTCCTCGAACCGGCTCGAGGGCGGTGTAGCCGGGGCACGCATCCACGATGTCGCGATGCAGGCCGGCAACGCGAAAGTCGTCGTCGACGACGAGCACGGAAATGGTTTCGGTCATCGTTCTTCTCCTTGAATTGGATGCGCCGGCGCCCGCATGACCCCGGGCAGACGGGCGCAGAACACGGCACCGCTGCCGCACGGGCCACCGGCGTCGGCCAGCCACACCTCCCCGCCCAGACGCGCAGCGATCTCGCGCACCAGCGGCAGACCGATGCCCCGCCCATGCACCGCGTTCGGGTCCAGGTCCAGGCGCTGCCGGTCGCTGAACACGAGTGCCTCGTCGGCGACGCCGGGCCCGGAGTCGGACACGGTGATGACGAGGGTGTCACCGTCGTCGAGCAGTTCCACGTCCACCCACCGCGGCTCGGCTCCGTACACGGCCGCGTTCACCGCATTGTCGACGAGGTTGGCGAGCACGGTGGCCACGTCAGCGGGCGCAGCGACGACTCCGCGTACCAAGGAGTCCGCGCCCACCGTCAGCTGCACGCCGCGCTCACCGGCCTGCGCGGCCTTCGCTTGCACCAGCGACACCAGGAACGGCTCGGTCAGATGCTCCCCGGCGAACGGACCGCCGGGGGTGCGTGACGCCAGCAGCACCTCGTCGAGGTAGTCCCGGGCGTCGGGCATGCGGCCCGCGTCCATCAGGCCCGCCGTCACGTGCAGGCGGTTCGCGAACTCGTGGCGCTGCACCCGAAGCGCATCGGTCATCGACGCCACGGTTTCCAGGCGATCGGTGAGGTTCACCACGTCGGTGCGGTCGCGGATGACCGCGATCACGCCCAGATCCCGGTTCGCGCGCGACACCGGGTGGGTGTCGATGTAGACCACATGGTCGGCGAGCACAACCGGCTCGGCAGCCCCCGCTCCCCGTCGCCCCGCCACCAGCGGGTTCGGTTCACCGGCCAGGGCCGCGATCACCGGCCCGGGCAGTGCGAGATCGTGGATGCGGCGTCCGACCAGGTCGGAGATGCCGAGCAATCGAGCGGCCGTCGTATTGGCAACCGTCACGACGCCATCCGATCGGTACGCGAGCACTCCATCCCCCACACCGTCGAGCACCGCCGCTTGGTTCTGCACCAGCGCGGAGAGTTCCTCGGGCTGCAAGCCGAGAGTGAGGTGCTCGAGGCGGCGTCGGATGACGAACGACACGACGGCGCCCAGCGCCAGGGCAACGGCGGCCGCCAGCGCGACGCCGCCCAGCAGGAGGGGAAGCTCCTGGAACACGCTGCTCGGGGCAAACCCGACGCTCACCTCCCCCACCGGCACATCGGTGTCGGGGTCACGCACGGGAACTTTGGCGCGAGCCGACGCACCCAGGGTGCCCGATTCCCACGACACCGTCTCCCGCCCGGCCAGAGCTTCGGCGAACTCGGTGCTGACCACCTTGCCGAGCATCGTGGGATCGGGGTGGGCGAGGCGGATGCCGTGGTCGTCGGTGATCACGATGAACAGCGCGCCGGTGTTGGCCTCCGCCCCCGCCGCGAGCTCGGAGAGCGGCCCGCCGCGAAGGCTCGCGTTCGTCGGCGTTCCGATATCCGCCGACGCCTGGGCCACACCGGCGCGCACATCGGAGTCGGCGGCCACGGTGCGTGCGATCGACAGCGCAGAGGTCTCGGCCTCGGCCCGCAGCTGTTGCACGCCGATCCCCACGAACACGCCGGTGCAGATCGCGACGACGACGGTCACGCAGGCCAGCTGCAGCAGCAGCATCTGCGTCGAGAACCGCACCTTCGCCTCCTTGCGGCGCATCGAGCACAATGCGCACAACTAACGATATGCGCAATACGTGCCGCAAAGCGAGATACCGGATGCGGCGCGCGCAGCCTGTCTAGGCTTCACACTCATCGTCATCCGCTTCGGCGGTGGCCGCCGAGCGGGGTCCACCCGGCTCGGCCGCACCATCCAGACACACGCACCATCCAGACATAGACAAGGGAGTCTCTGTGCTCGTCATTCTCGGATTCACCATGATCCTCACCTTCATGGTCCTCATCATGACCAGACGGCTCACGCCGATGGTCGCCCTCATCCTCGTCCCCACGATCTTCGGCCTCTTCGCCGGCGCCGGGCTGGGTCTCGGCGACATGATCATCGAGTCGATCGGGGACCTCGCCCCGACGGCGGCGCTGCTCATGTTCGCAATCATGTTCTTCGGCATCATGATCGACGTCGGGCTGTTCGATCCCCTCATCCGCTTCATCACCCGCTTCCTCGGCAACGACCCGGCCAAGGTGGTGTTGGGCACGGCGATCCTGGCTGGCGCGGTGTCGCTCGACGGCGACGGCTCCACGACCTTCATCATCACGACCTCGGCGATGCTGCCGATCTACCTGCGTCTGGGCATGAGCCCGGTGGTGCTCACCTGCGTGGCGGGGCTCATGAACGGCACGCTCAACATCGTGCCGTGGGGCGGCCCCACCGTGCGGGCCGCGTCGGCGCTCGGCGTCTCACCCACCGACATCTTCGTGCCCATGCTGCCCTCCCTGGCGACGGGCCTCGTCATCGCGCTGACGTTCGCCTGGTTCCTGGGGCTGAGCGAGCGCAAGCGCATCGGCTCGCTCGAGTACTCCCCCGCCGCCCAGGCGGATGCGCCCACCGCGGCACCGAGCTTCGGGCGCAAGCTCTTTGGCGGCAACCGCATCGTGCGCGGCACCGACGTGCGCCCCGGAGCAGCCGCAACGCTCTCGACCACTGGCATCCTCACGGTGCGTCCGGGCCAGCGGATGCCGGCCGGGCCCACGACCCTGGCCCAGCAGCTGGCTCTCGAGGACGAGCGCGACACCGCGATGGCCGACACCATGCTCAGCGCGGACCGGCCGACGCTGCGGCCCAAGCTGATCTGGGTGAACCTCGCACTGACGGTCGCCGTGATGGTGCTGCTCGTGCTGGACGTCATGCCGCTGGCCTACATCTTCATGGTCGGCACGGCGGTGGCGCTCGTGATCAACTTCCCCAAGCTCCGCAGCCAGGCCGACGAGATCGTGGCGCACGCCCCCAGCATCGTCGGCGTCGTGTCGATGGTGCTCGCCGCCGGTGTGCTCGTCGGCGTGCTCAACGGCACCGGCATGGTCACGGCCATGGCCGACTGGGTCGTGCAGGTTGTGCCGGCCTCGATGGGTGAGTACCTGGCGGTCATCACCGGGGTGCTCTCCATCCCGATGACCTTCTTCATGTCCAACGACGCGTTCTACTTCGGCATCCTCCCCGTGCTCGCCGAGAGCGCGGCGACCTACGGCATCGACCCGGTCGAGATGGCCCGTGCCTCGATCATCGGCCAGCCCGTGCACCTGCAGAGCCCGCTGGTACCGGCCATTCTGCTGCTCGTCTCCCTCGCCGGCGTCAACCTCGGCGACCACCACAAGAAGGTGCTCTGGCGAGCCTGCGTGGTCTCGCTGGTGATGCTGTTCGTCGGCGTGCTGGTCGGCGCCGTCCCGTTCGGCTAAACGCAGAGCACAGTCTTCAACCGAAGGTCCCCGCAAGCGACTCGGCTTCCGGGGGCTTTCTTACTCGGGAGGCGGGAGCGGGATCCCTCAACCGAGGAGCGAGACGGCCCGGGCAATCACCAGGGCGAGGAGCATGAACCCGCCAGCGGCTTCCAGACCCATCAACACCTTCGCCCTGCCCGAGAGCGGCATCGTGTCGGTGGGACTGAACGCCATGGAATTGGACAGGGAGAAGTACGCGTAGTCGACGAACGAGGCCACCCAGCCGATTCGCTGCGAGGACCTCGCGGCCACCTCGTCGATCGCGTCGTGGTCTTCGTCTTGGGGAAACCGGAAGTCTGCCGGCGGCATGTCCGCACGGGCGGCGTGCCGGCGGGACACCGGTCCGCCGCGGTCGAGCTCCCAGAACACCAGGGCGAACGCGATGATGTTCGTGACCCAGATCTGCAGGGCGGCGAGCAGGAGATTGGGCCCGTCGCTCATGCCGGACGTGGTGAGCAGCATGATCAGCTGTACGAGGGCCACCTCGTTCGCCGCGACCAGAAGCAGCGCCTGCCCGGTGGCGAGGTTCTTCGACCACCGGGTTTCCTTCAGGAGCCGGTGGGGGTTCAGCAGCAGGAGCGGGATCAACATGGCGAGGCCGACGGCCACCACCGCGTATCGCAGCCCTGGAATGAACACGCTCGGCAGGGTGGCGTACAGGCCCAGGGCGATCAGCAGCCCGATGACGGCCGGCCACCGGTGCTCGGCGCGGGCCTGGGAGGTATCGGTCTGACGCATTGCGTGAGTCTATTGGCTCCGAACACGGCCACAGGCGACGCGACCACCCCGACATCGACGGCCGGGAGGTGCGCGCAGACGCGGCTTCTTAATCCAAATTACTTCTTTCGCGATGCCGGGGTGTCTTCACTCGATGCTCGCTGTGATCGTCAAGGTCTGGCTTGGCCCGCAGAACGTCGGCGATCTCCTCCTCCGGACGTGGCGCGACGGTTTGGTCGTCCTCAAGCTCGGGAACGGACGGTTCATCCGGGGCTGGGATGTGGCCCTGCGGGGAGTGCTCGGAGTGGTCAGACACGGCGGATCCTTCGGTCGGCAACACACCCAGCGTATGCGGTTTGGCACCCGTGGGTAATACCCGCCGTGCTTCTCGCCGGCTTCGCCGCATCCGCATATCTTGGACGCACTAGAACAGTGCGAACAGGGAGGATCCCATGGCCGAACTCTCACCCATACAGCCGTGTCTGTGGTTCGACGATCAGGCCCGCGAGGCGATGGAGTACTACGTCAGCGTGTTCCCGAACTCCCGCATCCTGTCGATCGGAGAGTATCCCGACGAGACGCTCGACGAGCATTTCGGCGGTATGAGCGGCAAGGTGCTGAACGGCCAGTTCCGTCTGAACGGTGTGGACTTCGTCTGTCTCGACGGCGGGCCGGCCTTCACCTTCAACGAGTCGATCTCCTTAGTGGTGTCGTGCCGGGATCAGGAGGAAATCGACCACTACTGGTCGCGGCTCTCGCACGTGCCCGACTCGGAGCAGTGTGGGTGGTGCAAGGACCGGTTCGGCCTCAGCTGGCAGATCATCCCCGCGAACATGGGCGAGTACACCCGCCGCCCTGAGCAGATCCAGGTGATGATGCAGCAGAAGAAGATCGTGATCGCCGAGCTTGAGAACGCCTGATCGGCCGCCTCGGCGACCACCACAAGAACTGGTGCGCGTTACGCATCGCGCCTGTTGAATGTGACGAATGCAGCAGCTGACAGCGCCACGGCCCACGCGGCCATGACCAGCCCACCGACGACCGGGTCAAGTAAGCCGATCCCAGGGTACTCGGTCAGGAGTTGGAGTCCAGCGAGGTCGGGCGCGAACTTCAGCCACGGGAGCACCCCGACCAGGGACACCCCCAGGCCGAGCACCATGGGCACGAGAACGATCACCGGGAGGAGCACCGATCGCGCCAGCACGGTCAAGGCCCCGGAAACCAGGCTGATCAGGGTCCAGTTGAGAGCGACAGTGGCGAGGTTGATCCACATTGCGCCGGTGAAAGAGAACAGCGGGATGCCGGAATCACCGAGCACGATCTGTCGGAGGGCGACCGCTAGTCCGATGGACAGAAATGCCAGCGAGACGGAGAGGACCGTGATCACGATGGCTTTTGCGCCGAGGAGGCGGGCTCTGTTCGGAGTGGCGAGCTGGGACGACCGCAGCAGGCCGTTCTGATATTCGCTGCCGACGATGAGGGCGGCCAGCAGGATCACGAGAGGTTGGCCGAAACCTGCGACTTCAAAACCCTGGGTTTCGGCGCCCATCGAGGTCAGCGCGTCCGACCCCCTCATGTTCAGGCCCATCGCCACGGCGAGCGCCGCGGGGATCACGAGCACAGCGAGCATCGTGTACAACGCGGCCGGCAGCGACAGAAGCTTCACAACTTCCGCATTTGTGGCCGATCCCAGCGACATTTAGGCATCCCGCTTGAGAAAGAGGGCACCCGCACTGACTATCGAGATGGCGGCCCAGGCGCTCATGACCAGAGCGCCCGTCACGGGGTCGAGATGGATTCCGTCCGCCGGAGTGAAGAGATCTGCCCCAGCCGCTGGCGGGAGGAATTTGGCGGGCTCCCAGAGGGTGACGAGGAAGTCTCCCAGCCCAACCGCGAGTGGAATCGTGAACACAAGCGGCACAATCGCATTGCGTGCGATGACCCCGATGGTGAAGGCGAGGAGGCCGAGAACGGACCACGTCAGTGCGACACCGGCGACGTTTCGCCACACGAGCGGGGGAAATGCGAGGGGGTCCAGGCCATGTTCACCCAGGGCGAGGTGCCGAAGTACCGTGCCGACCCCCATGGAGAGGGCTGCGGTCACGGCGATGATCGCCACGAGCACGCCCGCCTTGGTCACAAACAACCTGACTCTTCTCGGCTGCGCAATCAGAGAACTTCGGATGAGACCATCTCGATACTCGGCGCCGGCATAGATCGCCCCCAGCGCGATCATCAGAATCAGACCGATGTTCATGAGATCGAATCCTTGAAACTCCAGCGGGGGGAGTTTGTCGGCGTACATGAGGGGATTGTTCTCGGCTGTCGTGCCGCCCAAGTCCCCTCCTGTCGCCTTCAAGTCAGACAGGCCGGTGACATACGTCAACACCCAGGTGAGCAGGACGGTCACCACGGGCAGGAGCCAGAGCGGTTTGGAAGTGACGACCTTGACGGCCTCGGTCTTGACGCTGATCGTTAGCCAGGTCATGCGCGTTTGTCCACTCGCCACGTGACAGCGTCGGTCAACGCAAAGAACGCGGATTCCAACGACGGGTGCCTTCCTCGAACAGCAGCGACGGTGCCCGTGGACACGATCGCACCGTCACTGATGACAACGAGGTCGTCTGCGATCCCTTCCATCTCCGTCATGAGATGGCTGGACACCAAAACGGTGTTTCCCATCTGCGCTTGGTCTCGCAAAAACGCTCGCAACCACCGCAGCCCATCGGGATCGAGCCCATTGGTGGGCTCGTCCAGCACGAGCACCCCGGGGTGCCCCAAGAGGGCGGATGCTATGCCGAGGCGTTGTCCCATCCCCAACGAGAACGTTCCGACCTTGTCCTTCGCGTTGTCTGCCAAACCGACGATCTCGAGCACCTCGTTCACCCGATTGCGCGGAATCTCGTTGCTGACGCACATCCACCGCAGGTGGTCTCTGGCCGAGCGCCCTTTACTGGCCCCCGGACCATCGAACATCGCCCCGACCGACCGCATCGGGTTCAGCATCTGCCCGTAGGCGACTCCGTTGATCAAAGCGGACCCGCTGGTTGCCCGGTCGAGCCCGAGCAGGATCCGGAGGGTCGAACTTTTGCCCGCACCGTTGGGCCCCAGGAAACCGGTGATTCGGCCCGGCTCGACGGCGAAGCTGAGGTCGTGGAGCACTTCCTTGCGCCCGTGCCGTTTGCGCAAATTCTTGATTTCGATCATGAGACCAGAGTCTCGAATCTGCCGGCTGGTAGATAGTCGCCCAAAGTTGACTCTTGCACGGGATCAAGGGGCCGGCCCGACCTCGCGGGCCTCTTGCCACGTTGTCGGCATGGCGCGTATTTGTCCCCCAAAGTTGACAGTCAGAGGGGCGCCGGCCGAGGCCAGGTGGCACCGATGAATTCGGGATCTGCGCGCGCCTCGAGCGCGCTCGGAAGCTCGACCAGCACGCCCTTCACGGAACGGAACTCGCCCCAGCCCGGCCTTAGGTAGACGGCTAAACATCCTTTAATCGGGATGTTTAGACCACACGGGCGTGTCACGCGCGCTGAGGACTGACGCTGGAACGTTCGCAGTCTCCTGGCTCCCGGTGGCGTGAATTTCGGATGCGAGGAGCAACGCCAGTATCACGTTGGCGGCCCCCTGAAGTGGGGGAATTGGCGCCGGGCTGTGGATAACAGGGCGAGTTTGGCCCTTTCCTGCCTTGCTAGGTTTAGCGCCAGTTGGTGGGGGGCATCCATCCGGATTTCTCATTCTTTGGCCATAAACCAGCAGTGTCCTAGGACGCGGCCAGTACAAAGAAAAGAGCATCGCCATGAACAAGTCCGCATACATTTCTCCGTCCGTCCAGACCCTGGGCGAGTTCAAGTCCGTGACGAACGGCGTGTGGTTCGGATCCTGGCGCGACATCTTCGGCGGTCGCGCCTTCATCGCGATCGGCTAACCGACCGATCGACCGGTGGCAGCTTGACGGCGCGCGATCTCGATTGTGTATCCGCAAGCTGCCACTGGCGGCCGGCCCATCGGGTCGGTACTCGCTTCGCACCTGATCTCACCAAGCCGGAAGGCCCAAGACATTCCATGGCGTTGACATTCCTCCAAGACTCACCGCACAGCGAACGTGTGCTGGCCGAACTATCGCACGGAACAGGGATGTCCACCGTGCGTCACGCAAGTGGAAACGAGTGGGTCATCGGCCGGCTCACCGAGCATCTCGTCCTCACGTCTCGAGACCGTCGCGCCGTGCTAGTGATCGAGAGATGCGGAATCACGAATCCGCACCGGCTTCAGAACTCGCTGAACGACATTTCCGATCTCGTCGCAGCTCACGATTTTCTCGCCGAGATTGCTGGGGACGGCATCGTCGCCATCTCATTCGACGGCCACCAACTTTTGGCTGGATCGCTCTCGGGTAGCTCCAACATTCACTGGGTCACGTCGAACGACGGCACCGTTGCCAGCGACTCCGCGCTGACACTGGCCAAAGCGCACCGCGCAAAGGTGTCACTGCCCCGGCTGGCGCTCCGACTCAACCGAGAACTCCCGCCCTACCCCTTCGCGTTGTTGCCTTTGTGGGATCAGGTTGATCGGCTCCATCCGCACAGCTATCTGGCACTCTCCCCCAACGGAGGTCCGCGAGCGGTCTGCTGGTGGACCCCGCCAGCGGTCGGCGACACATTGGACGAGGGAGCCGATCGGGTACGAAAGTCCCTGACCGAGACCCTGGGGCAAGCGCTGGACCGCTCCGACACCGTTACCTGCGACTTGTCTGGCGGACTCGATTCGAGCAGTGTCGCCTACGCACTCGGGTCGTTGGGCGCCACACCCACCGCATTCCACTCACGATCGGTAAACCCCCGCAATGACGACCTCTCGTGGGCGCGAAAGGCAGCCGATGACCTGTCGATTGAGCTGCGTGAGTTGCCCACTCTCGGGAGCACCGCACAGGCGTTTCTCCTCAACCGATCACCCTCAGCGCTTGTCGTCCCCGATCAGCCCATCCTCTGGTCAGGATCCAACGGGTTCCTGCAGAAGCTCCGCAGATCCTTGAGCGACTTCGGACAGACCACCCATTTCACCGGCATCGGTGGTGATGAACTGTTCGGTCCCGTTCCAGCAATTTCGTGGTCATTGGTCAATGAGGGCGGGCTGCATTCCGTAGCTGCCGTCCGGCGCCTCTGCTCAGCGTCACGGACCCCGTTTCTACCGGTTCTCGCAGAGGTCGTGAACCGCCAGACCTTCGGGAGCTCACTCGCCGCACTTCCCTCCAAACTGGCACACCGCGCCAACTCGTCACATCGGCCCGGCTCGTGGTTTGCCCGGCCGTCCTGGCCCGAGAACATGACGACCCACGCGACGGACTTGGCTGCAACGGCCCTCGCGTTTCATGGTTCGTCACCCTGGCGCGCCGGACTCGACCCGGATAGGGGCCGGCATCAGATGCACGAATCCTTGCTGTTTCAGGGGCAGGTTCAGCATCAGATCAACCAGGTTCATGGAGGAAATGCTCGATGGGACAGTCCGTTCTTGAAACGGTCAATGATTGAGGCAGTTTCCGCGGTCCCGATGCGATACCGGCTGGGCACGTCGACGGCGAAACCCCTCTTGGCGCGGGCAATGGCGCCTCTGTCGATGCCACCGGAATTCTTCAAGAGACGAGTGTCGGGCGAGTACAGCGCCGACACCTACGCCGAGTTCACCCAGCGACGCACAGAGCTGCACACCGGCATCCGGGCGTCGCTGCTGGCTGAGGCGAACTTGATCGATGTGGACCTCATGCTCAGCAGACTCTCGGATCCAGCTCCGTCCCCGGACTTCCTGTCTCAGGTCGAGACGTTCGTCGCCGTGGAGAACTGGTTACAAGCGGCCACACGGCACGGTGTCGGGATTTAGCCATGGACTCACGAAGGACAACTATGAAGCTGGCCAGCCACATCACGCTGAAGGAGGTGGGCGAAGGCGCCATTATCTTCGACTCACGCCGAGGTGGATATCTCCAATTGAACCCGACGGCGTATTTCGTGCTGCGTCACACCCTGAACGGGCTCGAACCCGAACACGTCGCCACTCAGCTGACCGAGGAATTCGATGTCGACGCCCGAACTGCACTCACGGATGTGACCGGGTGCCTGGCAACCTTCGAGAAACACAAGTGGCTTCGCTCCGAGGACTCATGAGCATCCCGCTGTTTTCCGAGGAGAGCACGTCGCTGCGGTATGCCGAATCATCCCGGGCTCGTCTCGCCGTCTTGCTGGCTGGTGCGCTCGTCAGACTTCCCCCACACAGGATCGCCAGTCTCCTCCGCACGCTGACCACGTCTCGACCCACCGCTTCGATATCGCAGTGCGCTCGGGCACGAGAAGCGGTGTGCACGGTCAGTCTCAGCTGCCGGGGCCCGCAAGGGTGCCTCCGCCGGTCTGTGGCCACAGTGCTCCTCTGCCGGTTATCGGGCACGTCGGCGACCTGGTGCACCGGCTTCGCGTTAGAGCCCTTCCGCGCCCACGCCTGGGTGGAAGTTGACGCGCACCAGGTGGGCGAGCAACCAGAAATAGCTGACTACGTCACCGTTCTCAGCTCCGCGTCCACCACCTATTCAGAGGCAAAGAAATGACTGAGTACGCAGCATCAGCACAGGGAATTTACTCGATGCCATCCAAAGGTGAGCCATCGCGAGCAAAACCCCGGGGGGACTTCTCCGCGCTCGTTCACCTGCTCTTCAGCCAGAAGGCGCAACTCGTGTTCGTCGGAATCGTTGGGATTGCCAGCGCGCTGACGTCATTGGCCCAGCCCCTGGTCGTGGCACAGGCCATTGAGTCCGTGACCGCGGGAACGAGCCTTTCGTCGACGATCTGGATCCTGGCCGGCCTCCTGATCGCGGCAACAGTCCTGACCGGAATCCAGCAGTACCTTCTCCAGAGAATCGGTGAGGGTGTGGTCCTCGATTCGAGACGACAACTGATCCGACGCGTCTTTCGACTGCGCATCTCGGAGTACGACCGCCGGAGCACCGGTGATTTCGTGTCTCGGATCAACAGCGACACGACGCTGCTGCGCGTCGCTCTCATTCAGTCAGCCGTGTCCGCGTTGAGCGGCATCGCCATCATCATCGGCGCCGGAATAGCGATGGCGTTCATCGACGCCGGGCTTCTCGGCTTGACCCTGCTGATCATCGTGCTTTCCCTCGCGGTCGTCTTGAGTCTGGGCGTTTTGGTCAAGAAGGCCAGCACCGAAGCCCAACAGTCCTTAGGCGACCTCAGCACCGCTCTGGAGCGCGGGTTGCGCGGAGTGCGAACGGTCCGCGCCACCAACTCGACTCGGCACGAAGAGCTCCGGGTGGAAGACCACGCCGTCCGTTCCTGGAAAGCCGGAGTCTCGGCCGCGAAGTTCATCGCGATCATCTCGCCCGTCTCAGGTCTCTGCACTCAGATTTCCCTCCTCACCGTCCTCGGCATCGGCGGTTACCGCGTCAATGCCGGGCAGATGAGTGTGGCCGATCTCGTCGCGTTCATGCTCTTCCTCGTCATGCTCGTGGTTCCCCTCGGCCAGGCTTTCGGAGCCGTGGGATCGATAAACCAAGCCCTGGGTGCCTTCGGTCGGATTCGGGAAATCCTCTCCTTGCCGACCGAAGACGTAGCCGAACGGGAAACCCTGGCGCTCTCGGCCATCCACGTTGCCCTGGCCGAGAACGCGGTCAGTTTCACAGGCGTGGACTTCTCCTACGAGGAACATGATGGTTCCGACGGGTCGGCCCGCACCCCTCGCCCCGTGCTCAGTCAGATCTCGTTCTCGGTTCCCGCGGGCAAACGCATCGCCCTGGTCGGACCATCCGGAGCCGGTAAAAGCACGATATTCCAGCTCATCGAGCGCTTCTACGACGCAAGCGACGGATCGATACAGATCTTCGGAAAGGACATCCAGACGCTTGATCGCAACTCACTTCGGGCGCAGATCGGATACGTCGAGCAGGACGCGCCCGCACTGGGCGGCACAATTCGAGAGAATCTGACCATGGCAAAGCCCAACGCCACTGATGACGAGTGTCTCGCCGCTCTGGCCTCGGTCAATCTCCTCGAACTCACCGAACGAAGCGGACAGGGTCTCAACCATCAGATCGGTGACGGTGGCGTTACCCTCTCCGGAGGCGAGCGTCAGCGGCTTGCAATTGCTCGGGCACTCCTCAGTTCGCCCCCTCTCCTCTTGCTCGACGAGTCGACATCCAGTTTGGACAGCCGCAATGAAGTTCAGATGCGGAAGGCGATCGACGCGGTTGCCGCCGGGCGCTCACTGATGGTCATCGCACATAGGCTGGCAACTGTCATCGACTCAGACGAGATCATTGTCGTTGACAATGGCCAGGTCATCGGGAAAGGGACGCATGAGGAGCTACTCGCGTCGACCCCGCTCTACCGAGACCTCGCGGAAAACCAACTTCTTGCGTCGTAGGCCGTCGTCCTACGGAATAGCTCCCCGGGCGACCACCACCACCGCTGGCCTGTTCTTGGCCGTCGGAGTCGGAGTGGCATTTTGGCTGACGGTCTCCCCCGGCTCACCCGAACTCAGGGTCATTCAGCTGGCGCTCATCGGCTCATACGCGCTCGTTGTGATCTTCACGCCCACGCATCCCCAACTTTCCTTCTACCTGCTGTTCGCGATCACAGTGGCGGGATGGCTGATCGGCGTCACCCAGGAGCCGTTCATCATGGCGTCGTGGGGGCTGTATCGGGTGACGTTCCTGTCGGGGAAAAGCAGGCGGCTCAAGCTCATCACCTCGGTGGTCTCTGTCGGGTTCTTCCTCGTCCTCGTATCCGCGCAAGCTCCGTCGAGCGATTTCATGGTTCTCCAGGTGCTCGTCAGCGTCACGTTCCTCTTCGGCGCCTGGTTGATGGGCGTGCAGGGCCGAGCCGAAGCCGAGCAACGCGAACAGGCCGCGGAGTCACGAAAACGTACCGCCTTGCTGGAGCAGCGCGCGGAAGTATCCCGCGAGCTGCACGACATCCTCTCCCACACCCTCAGCCGCATCGGGATGCAGGCCGCCGTGGCGACGGAGGTGAACTCGACGGATCTGCCCAAGGTCCTCGGCGTGCTCGCGTCCATCGAAGTCGACAGTCGACTTGCCCTGACCGAAGTTCGCAGTCTGCTGGTCACGGTGAAAACCGGCGTCGCTCCCGCCACGCAGCCCACGATGAGCAGTTTCCCCGACCTGGTGCGCTCCAGCGCGGCGCTGGGCATCGATGTGGACCTCGCGATGGATCTGCCCGAGTCACTTCCGACAATCGTTGATGTCAACCTGTACCGAATTCTGCAAGAGCTCGTCACGAACATCGGAAAACACGCGGCGCACTCACAGGGGACGATCCGCGTCGGCCTGGACTCGCCGGGTCTACTGACCGTAAGCAGCGAAAGCATCTCACCAGGCCACCACGATGACAGCAACCCCGGGATCGGACTCGACGGAATCCGCGAACGCGCCGAAATGCTCGGAGGCGCAGCCGACGTGCACCGTGAAGGAGACCTGTTCTCCGTCACTGTCACCATCCCGCTTCCAGCGCTGCCGGCAGATGAGACTCATGACTAGTGCCATCAGAGTGATGATCACCGACGACGACCCGATCATGCGCGACAGCTATCGGCAGTTGATCGATATGCAAGACGACATGCACATCGTGGCGGAGGCGGCGAGCGGCCTGGAAGCCTTCCACACGGCGCTCGAGGTCAAGCCGGATGTGTTGCTGATGGACCTGCATATGCCGGGCATGGATGGCGTCGAAGCCACCCGTCGGATCTGCGCACGGACCTCGGAGATCCGAATCCTCGTGGTCACCATCTTCGACCAGCCGGAAGACGTCGAGGCCGCCGTGGTCGCCGGCGCCGCCGGCTTCATCGTCAAGAACGGACCGCTCACCGACCTCCTTCGCGCCATCCGGGTGATCCATGCCGGCGGCGGGATGCTGTCGCCCGAAGTGACCTCGGGCATCATCGAGCGGATGCGCACCGGCGGTCACGACGCTCAGGTGCGGGAGATCGACACAGCCAGCGGGCCCCTCGTTCGAATGACCGAACGAGAGTCCGAGATGCTCCAGCTCATCGCGCAGGGTAAGAGCAACAGCGAGATCGCCTCGGAACTGTATCTCGCTCAATCGTCGGTCAAGACGTACGTCAGTCGGCTCCGGGCCAAGCTGGGCGCCCGCACACGATCCGAGCTGGTGACCCTGTACTACGAGGGCGTGCGACACGCCCCCGAAGAAAAGCACGAACAGCGGAAGTTCGCGATCTTCGGCGATCGGGCGAGTTGGCGTTCTGCCAGATAGATATAGCCGTGCGGCCTAGTGCACAAAGCCACCAGGCCGCACTGTCAGATGATGGACACCGCTACGCGGGGGCGATGCCGGCCGACTTGAGGGCTGCCACGGCTACGGCGAGGACCATCGCACTGTGCTCCAGCCGCCGGTCCCGCTCAGCGGTGTCATGCTCGCGGATCATCTTCTCGAACGCACGGAACTCCTCAACCATGCGGTGTGAATGAAGGGTCAGGTCGATCTGTTCGACCTCTCCGCCGCGCACCTTCGTCGTCAACGAGCTCATGACGTTCGGCGGACCATCAACCACGATCCAGCCGTCGGTGCCCTGGATCTTCGTGCGGATCGGACCGTCCGAGTCTTTCGCGCAGACGCACACCGCGGTCCGGTCGCCGTAGTCCAGCACAAGGACGCCGGACGTGTCGACGCCCCGTTCAATGTTGGCGGTGTACCGCACGGCGAGCGGGCGGCCCAGGAGCCCGACGACGAAGTGGATCGGGTAGATGCCGATGTCCAGCAGCGCGCCACCTCCCTGAGCCGGGTCGAACGCCGGCAGCACCGTCCCCTCCCGGAAGGCATCGAACCGGGACGAGTACTGCGAGTAGTCAGACTGGATCATCTTCAACTCACCGACTCGGTCAAGGTTCTCCGTGATCCAGCGGTAATTGGCCAGGTACTGCGTGGTGATGGCCTCGACGAGGATGAGGTCCCGTTCGATGGCCAGCGCGCGGAGTTCCGCCAGCTCATCCTCTCGGAGCACAAACGGCTTCTCGCAGATGACGTTCTTGCCCGCTTCCAGGGCTGCGCGGGCGAACCGTGCATGCAGAAAGTTGGGCACCGCAATCCACACTGTGTCTACATTGGGGTCGGCGAGACACTCGTCAAGGTCGACGTACACCGTGCCGATCTCAAACCGCGCCTGCAGAGTTTCCAGTTCGTTCCTCGTCGGGGGCAGCCCGAAGATGGCGGCCAGTTCGAGCCCCGCGATATCGGCGGCGTGTGGGAGGAAGTCGTTGACAATCTGCCCTGATCCGAGAACCGCGAGTTTCACAGCGCGCCCCGCTCCAGCAGCTCTACGGTCGCCGGAACCCATCCCTGACGGAGGCCCTCTTCGAGAATCCCGATGAGTTCGATGGTCTCGTCGTCCTTGACGACCTTGGGCGCACCATTGACGAGGGACTCGTAGATCCCGTCGTAGAAGCGGGAGTAGTCGCCCACCTGGGAGACGACCTTTTCCTCATGGAAACCGCCGTCTTCGTCGACATAGCTGAGGGTTCCGTAATGCGCCGGCGAGTCGACGCCGAAGCCGGGCGCTCCCGGCACCGCGAACATCTTGAGGTGTTCCTCCTGTCGATCCTCGGTGACCTTGACGAAGGTACCTGTGGTTCCGTAAAGGGTGAAGCGTGGGCGTCCGACCAGCCGGAAGAAGCTCGACCCGATGGTGACCTTGAGAGTGCCGTAGTAGAGGTCCACGTCGAAGTAGTCGTTGGCGCGCCCCGGGCCCAGGAGCTGGCGCACGTCGTAGTGGATCCGGTCGGGTGAGCCGAACAGGCTGAGCGCCTGGTCGATGGTGTGCACGCCGTGTCCGAAGAGGAACGAGAAGCCAGGATCCGTGGACGGCGGGAAGCTGTGCGAGGTCTCCGGGCGGTAGTAGTCGTAGTGCATCTCGACCTCCAAGAGGTCTCCGAGTACTCCGCGGGCCAGCACCTCTTTGACGGTGAGGAAGTCTGAGTCGAACCGGCGGTTCTGGAAGCCCTGCACGAACAGGCCCTTCTCGTTCGCGAGCTCGAACAGCTCCCGTGCTTCCGCCGCGGTCGGCGAGAACGGCTTCTCTACGAGCACGTTCTTGCCGCGTTCGAGCGCGGTGCGGGTGAACTCGGCGTGAGATTCCGGGCTTGTGGTGGTGATGATGACGAGATCGAGGTCGTCATCAGCCCAGATGGCTTCGGGGTCGGACACATACTCGACACCCGGGATCAGCGCCCAGGATGGGGCGCTGCGCCCGTAGATCGTCTTGATGTGGAACTTGTCGGGTCGGGCGAGCACGAACGGGGCGTGGTAGCGGTTCGTGCTCTTACCGTTGCCGATGAAGGCGACATTCAACATTGATGCCTCTGTATCTGAGTGGAGTGTGGACTGGAGCAGGTGGGGAGGTGGATGCCCGCGGCATCCGGTCGAATTCAGACCTGCAGGCTCGCGCCGCTGGTTCGGATGACGTCGGCGTACCAGTGGAACGACTTTTTCTTGTATCGGTCGAGGGTGCCGGTGCCGTCGTCGTTGCGGTCCACGTAGATGAAGCCGTATCGCTTGCTCAATTGCGCCGTGGACGCCGCTACCAAGTCGATGCACCCCCAGGTCGTGTAACCCATGACGTCCACGCCGTCGTCCAGAGCTTCGGCGACCTGCACGAGGTGGTCGTTGAGGTAGGTGATCCGGTAGTCGTCAACGACCGTCCTCACGCCGTCGATCTCAACGAGCTGATCTTTGGCACCCAATCCGTTCTCGACGATGAACAGTGGTTTCTGGAACCGGTCCCAGAACTGGTTAAGGATGACGCGCAGTCCTTGCGGGTCGATCTGCCATCCCCACTCCGACGCTTCAAGGTGCGGATTCAGGATCCGGCCGAGGATGTTTCCTTCAGCTTTAAGCGACGACGGGTCGGCGCTTTCGCACATGCTCATGTAGTAGCTGAACGACACGAAATCGACCGTGTTCTTGAGGTCCTCTCGGTCGAGGTCAGTGATGTTCAGCTTGATGCCGTGATCGCGGAAGTGGCGCAGTGCGTACCCCGGGTAGACGCCACGCACGTGGACGTCGGTGAACATGAGGTTCTCGTGGTCGGCGTTGAGTACCTTCACGATGTCGTCGGGCGCGGGCGTGAGCGGGTAGATGGGCAGGGCAATCACCATGCAGCCCACTCGGTATGCCGGGTCAATCTCGTGTGCCAGACGCGTCACGCGTGCCGAAGCTACGAGCTCGTGATGCACGGCCTGGTACAGGTCGGATTCCGAGAGCTCGTCCTTGGGCGTGTTGATACCGCCGGACAAGAACGGGGCGTGCAGCACGGAGTTGATCTCGTTGAAGGTGAGCCAGTACTTGACACGGCCCCTGTAACGCTCGAAGACCGCGCGGGCGTAGTTCTCGAAGAAACCGATGAGCTCACGCGACACCCAGCCGTCGTACTTCTCCGACAGGTGCAGCGGCGTCTCGTAGTGCGAGAGGGTGATGAGCGGTTCGATGCCGTGCTTCTCGAGTTCGTCGAGGACGCGGTCGTAGAACGCGAGGCCTTCCTCGTTGGGTTCGGCTTCGTCGCCGTTCGGGAAGATGCGGCTCCACGCAATCGAGAACCTGTAGACCGTGAAACCCATCTCGGCAAACAGTGCGATGTCCTCCGCATAGCGATTGTAGAAATCGATGCCGACCTGCTTGAGGTTGTCGTCGGTGGGACCTTCTGTCCGCGGGGTCAGGATCCCGTGCGGCATGACGTCCTGGATGGACAAGCCTTTTCCGCCCGCTGTGAAAGCGCCCTCGAGCTGGTTGGCTGCGGTCGCGCCGCCCCACAGGAAAGTGTCGGGGAATTGGATGTTGCTCATACTCTCTCTTTCGTTGCCGGGTCTTGGACCGTCAGTCGCCGAGCCCGGACTGGATGGCAGCAACGATCTCGGCCAGGTCGATCTCGGAGTTGTTACCCACGCACTCGACGGTGACCATCTGTCCTTCGTCGATGCCGGCGGTGATGAGCGCGAGGACGCTTTCGGCGTCAACGGCTTTTCCGTCGCTGTGCAGCGTCACGGCGGAGTCGACGCGGGCGGCGAGCCTAGCGAGGTTCGCGGCAGGTCGGGAGTGGAGACCGGATCGGCTCGTGACCTGAACTTCGGCGGAATGACTCATGGGTGCTCCTTTGCATTGTTACTGACCCGTTCTCGAGGCGCGGCAGACGCCGAACCCACCGGAAGGGCACGATTGTTGGGAATACGTCGTGTCAGTCGACGGCGGCGGCAGCCGGTATCCGCTTGTACAGGTGCAGGAACTCGGAAGCCAGTTCGAAGACCACGGTCGCGGTGGCGAGGTGATCCTGGGCGTGCACGAGGATGATGTTGACGGGAACGGGGTGCCCGCCGGCCTCTGCCTGGATAAGGCCCGTCTGCGACTTGTGCGCGAGACGAAGATCGGCATCGGCCGCCTCGAGTGACAGGCGGGCCTCGTCGAACTTCCCGGCGCGCGCGAACTGCAGTGCTTCCATCGACTGCGAACGGGAACTGCCGGCGAAGGCAATCAACTCGAATGCGACGCTGTAGTCCTCATCCATATCTTCATCTCCTGTACATGGGGGATCCGGAACCCGGTTCCCGTCCTGAGCCAAATGTTGTCCATTTGGCCAAGGGTCGCCACTACGACGCCTTCCGCAATCGCGGAACCCTTGTAGGTTGTATGCGCTTCCGCGACGGCGGAAACTGAGAGCACGAAACAGATAGCCCTTTCGAATTTTCAATGGAGAGAATCCATGCAGCCCAACCGACCGCAACTCCTCGTAAACACGCTGCGAGGCAACGAACATCCCATGTCCGCGCAGGACCTGGGGGCGGCGCTGGGAGTCTCCGCGAGAAGTATCCGCACCTATGTACAGGTGTTGAATTCCTCGGCCGGTTCTTCCCCGCTCGTGCTGGCGACGCATCGTGGTTACTCCATCGATGAACGGGCGTGGCGCGAGCTGAACGAGTCAGAGCCAGCGGACCGGAACATCGACACACCGATGGATCGGCTGTACTACATCGCGCGCAGCCTCGTAGAAAGCACCGACGGAGCGGATGTCTACGAACTCGCCGAGATGCTCTTCGTCAGCGACTCCACCATCGAACGCGATCTTGTGAAGGTGCGCGTCCTCCTCGCCGAGTATGAACTGGAATTGCACCGTACGCGCTCGCGTGTGCTGATCCTGGGGAGCGAACGAGACCAGCGGCGTCTGGTCCGCCAGCTGTTGCTGGAATCCGCCCGAGGCGTCTCCGCTGCCGGACTCATCTCGGCTCTGCTCGAGCTTCAGAACATCGACTTCCGCGAGCTCACGACGTGGCTCCGACGCATCCTCGACGGCCACGACCTGCAGACCCAGGAGTACGGGCTGCACGACCTCTCCCTCCATGTGGGTATCGCCGTCAGTCGCATCATCGAGGGGCGCACGCGCGAACACATCGACGACGCTCCCCGTAACGCGCAGGTCAATTCCGCCGCGGCCGAGCTCGCCGACCTCATCGAGCGCAAGCATGGTGTCGCGCTGCCCGACGTCGAGCGTGCAGAGCTCGCGCGCCTCATCCTCACCCGCACCGGCACCGTGTCCGTCGGTGCAGAAGCGGTCGGCGACGAGTACCTCGCCCTCGTGCAGTCAATCTTGAAGAGCATCTCGGAGAGGTACATGCTCGATATCGATGATGACACGTTCACCATCAACCTGAGTCTGCACGTGCGCAATCTAGTGGCACGAGCCCGCACAGGAGCAATCGCCCGCAATCCGCTCGGACGCTCGTTCAAACAGGATCATCCCCTCATCCATGAGCTCGCCGTATTCGTCGCCGACGGCATCGAACGCGGCACGGACATCACGATGGATGAGGACGAGATCGTCTTCATCGCGTTCCACCTCGGCGGCTACCTGCAGCGCACCCTGGAAGCGGCCGGCCGAGTGCGAGTGGTGTGCGTCACGCCCCAGTATTACTCCGCGTCGGACGAGTTCACCCGCCGCGTCGAATCACGCCTCGGAGACGCGGCCGCCGTGGTGCACACTGTGACCAGCCTCGACTATGACTGGGCGTCGCTGGATGCCGACCTCATCGTCACGAGTACGCCGCTACCTCCAGGATTGAAGACTCGCATTGTCGAGGTGTCCCCGATACCGTCACTTGCCGACCTGGAAGCCGTCGTAGATGCCGTCCGGCATGCCCGCTCAGCGAAGTCCAGCGAGAGAATCCGCTGGGCCATCACAACGCTCATCGACCCTCGACTCTTCACCCGCGTGAAGCGAACCACGCGGAACGAAGCGCTCGCACACATGTCCGCGCAGCTACACGCGGAAGGCATTGTCGAGCCCTCCTTCGCGCAAGAAGTCCGGGATCGGGAAAGGCTGTCCCCCACGGCCTTCGGCGGCTCGATCGCCGTACCCCACTCGATGAACATGACCGCGCACCGCACCGCGATTTCCATCCTCATCTCTGAGGAGCCCATCGACTGGGCTGGCTCGTCCGTCCACCTCGTCGCGCTCTTCGCGCTCAGCCCCAACGGGCGACAGGTGTTCCGCGACGTGCTCGACGACTTCATCGCCATCCTCGCCGACACCGCCCGCATTGCACGCATCGTGAATGCGGCCACGTCTTACGACAGCTTCGCGAACGCTTTGATCTCCGAGATCGGGCAGTGACGCACACACCTTGGCGGAGCATCCGCCACGAATCCGACGGATACCCGTCCCAACCGAAAGGCAAGAAATGAGAGTACTCCTGGCATGTGCCGCCGGAATGTCCACCAGCCTGCTGATGAACAACATGCGGAAGTTCGCGGCAGCGGATGATGTCATCGACGCAGTCCCTTACGGCGATGTGAGTGATGTGGTCGCCGGCTATGACGTCGTTCTGCTCGGTCCGCAGGTCAAGTTCCGCCTATCCGAGGCCAAGACCATGCTTGTCCCGCTCGGGAAGGTCGTCGACGTCATCGACATGCGCGCCTACGGCACGATGGACGGTGAGAAGGTCCTCGTTCAGGCTCGCGCCCTCCTGGCGTAACAGATACAACAACAGAGACGTCCCTGACTACGGTCAGGGACGTCTCTTCGTGTTCGCGGCGTTGGCTCCTCGTAGAGCCTGCCGCAGCACAGGGCCGGCCGGGTAGTGACTCCATCAGGGAGTCACGACCCGGCCGGCCTATTGGATGTGAGTTACGCCTCCGACGCGCTCTTCTCGCTCTCGGCGAGTTCAAGTTCACGCTCAGCTGCGCGCTCCTCCAACAGCTCGCGACGGTCCGCGATCCGGAAGAACGGGAAGTAGGCGACGACCGAGAACAGGTAGCAGCAGATGAGGAAGATCCCGAAGGTGACTCCACCGCCGATGACGAACCCACCTGGGATGAGCGGCATCGTGAACGCGCTCACGGGTAGGGCAATGTACGGGTTGCCGACGATGCCGGCGACGACGAGAAAGTAGCCCACCGTGATGTTGATCACTGGAGTCAGGATGAACGGGATCGCCATCAGCGGGTTGTAGACAATCGGGAACCCGAACATCAGCGGCTCATTGATATTGAAGATCGATGGCGGCCCGGCCAGGCGTCCCAGGGTCTTGTAGCGCTTGCTCTTGGCGAACAGGAGCATGTTCGTCGCGAGTCCGAGCGTGTTGCCCGAACCACCGATCCACTGGTAGATCGCAAACACGAGGGTGATGGTGACCACGTACGGCAACGCCTGACCTGCGGCGCCGGCGTCCTGGTTCGCGAAGGCTGCCGGCAGCATGATGGGGAACACCAAGCCCCACACGGCCGAGTTGTGAATGCCGAACACCCACAGGATCTGTGACAGCAGCACGATGACCAGCCACGTCCAGTAGCTGTCGCCCATTGCTGCGATCGGCTCACCGATGCTCGTGAAGATAAAGGCGCCCATGTGCTTGAACGGGGTCATCGCGAAGATCTGGTGCACGACCAGGAACAGCATGCCGATTATTGCGGCGGGAATGATCGCCTCGAACGGACGCGAAACGGCCGGCGGCACACTGGCCGGCATTGAGATCTTCCATCCGCGGTCAATAACGAACACGTAGATTCGCGTGGACACAAGGGCCACAATAAGCGCGCTGAACACCCCCTGGGAGCCCAGCCACTGAACCGGGATGACGCCAGTGACGGTGATGGGGTCGCCGCCTTCGGGGGTGAAGTCGGTATACATGGGCAGCACAAGCGCGAACGCGAGCAGCGCGATCACAACGGCGCCGAGTGCGTCCTTGTCGAACTCCCGGGCGAGCCGGTAGGAAATCGACACGACGACGTACAAGGCCAGCAAGCCGATCGTGACATCGTTGCCCAGCTGCAGCGCAGCGCCGAAGGGTGTCGCCCGCACCCAATCGCTCCAGCCCGGAATCGGGAAGCCGACGACCAGCGCGCAGATCGCGCCGAACATGAGCACTGGCAGCGTGGACATGAATCCGTTGCTGATGGCCTTCACATAGCGGTTCTCCTGAATCTTTGACGTTACGAGTTGAAAACGGTCGACTACACTGTCTGCCTTCATTTGCGTATTCCCTTTTTGCCCAATTGCCGCCAGAGCGTGACGGTTCGCACATTCCGAGTGTCGCGGCACTGCCGCTCCGGCTCCACCTGTCCTAGTTCCGCCAACGAGGAAGCGTTCGACTGGATGCTATTAGATCAGGCACGGCGAAGCGGTCTGAGGATCGAACCCCGGTGGGACTACAGCGGGGGCCATCGCCGGCCTCGACACCTGGAGGTCGGCTACGACCCGTGGTTCGGCCGCGGTTGAAGGGAGCTGCTGAAGGCAACCGCTCGTCAGCGGAACGTCAGGACCCGGATTCAGCGCTTTTTGCCTCCGAGACCCGGTACGGAGGTGACCTGTGTCATCCACGTCGCGATCTGGTCTTCGTCGAGGTCATCCACCGACTCGAGCTCCACACCCCGCGTTGATTTGCCCATCCCCACCGGCGTCACCGGCGGTACCGGCTCGAGCGCGACACCGTTGATGAACATGAGTTTGACGTGGCCGGCGAAGCCGCCGCAGCTGAAACACCAGCCGTCGCCGACGCCGTAATACGCCATGCCCCACTTCACCGAGCGCTGAAGGTCGGGCAGAGTCCTGGCCGCCAGCGCGTCGACCGCCTCGGCGATCCCGCGCTGAGGCTGCGGCAGGCTGGCGAGGTAGGCGAAGACCGGCTTGTCGCCGACCGCCGCTTTCGCGGGGCTGGCCTTGCCCGTCATCGCATCGGGCAGAGTCCAGTCGGCGCCGCCTTGCGCCGCGGTGCCCGTACCCGTTCCCTGGCCTTCACCCTTGTCGTTCTCGCTGCTTTCCATGGCGAGATCGTATTCCCTACCCTGGCCGTGTGGGAGCCCCCGCATCCGGATGCAGCCGCGCACGGACGAGTTCCTCGGCGGCCCGGGCTGTTCGAAGGGAGGAAGATTGACCTCGTGAAGATTCTCTCGATTCAGTCGGCCGTCGCTCACGGCCACGTTGGCAACTCAGCGGCCGTGTTCCCCCTCCAGCGCATCGGGGTCGAGGTGCTGCCGGTCAACACGGTGAACTTCTCCAACCACACCGGGTATGGCGCGTGGCGCGGCTCCCTCATCGCCCCCGAGGATGTGCACGATGTGATCCTCGGCATCGAGGAACGTGGTGTGCTCCCCCAGATCGACGTGGTGCTCTCGGGATACCAGGGCGGCACCGGCATCGGCGACGTCATCGTGGATGCGGTGCGGCGGGTGAAGGCGGCGAACCCGTCGGCCATCTACGCGTGTGACCCCGTGATGGGCAACGCAAAGTCCGGATGCTTCGTGGCACCCGAGATCCCCGTGCTGCTTCGGGATCGCGTCGTCCCCGTGGCCGACATCATCACTCCGAACCAGTTCGAGTTGGGCTTCCTCACCGGAACCGAGCCCTCAACGCTGGACTCGACGCTCGAGTCCGTCGACCTCGCCCGGGCAATGGGGCCAGACACCATGCTCGTGACGAGTGTGGAACGCCCCGACCGCGAGCACGACACCATCGAGATGATGGCCGTGGATGCGGAAGGCGCCTGGATCGTGCAGACTCCCCATCTGCCCTTCAAGGCGAACGGATCGGGCGACGTCACCGCGGCGCTGTTCTCGGCGCACTACCGCGCGACCGGCGACGCCGCTCTGGCGCTGGAACGCACCGCGTCCAGCGTCTTCGACCTCATTGAGCTGACGTACAAATCGGGTGAGCGAGAACTGCAGCTCGTGCAGGCTCAGAACTTCTACGCGCATCCGCGCATGCAGTTCTCCGCCGAGCGCGTGCGCTGATCCCAGGACGCTGAGCAGCTGGGATGGCTGCTTAGGACTCTGAGGGCTCCATGGGCAGTTCGGCTCCGTAGTTCCACGACAAGATGGCCGGCTGCTCGCGGTAATAGCTGAGCACGGAGACCGATCCAGCATCCAGCGTGATTTGCGCACCGAATCGCGGGGCCAATCTCAGGTACACGGCCGTCAGGATGCGCAGGAAATGGCCGTGCGCGATCAGGGCGACGTCTCCCTTCTCCATCGCCGGCAGCACCCGTGTGAGCACTCGGGATGCGCGGGCGGCGACCTCCTCCACCGTCTCACCGGGCGTCTCCCCACGGATCACGCCGTGGGTGAATGCGCTCCAGTTGTAGCCCAGCTCGCGGCGGATCTCGCGCGTCGTGCGCCCCTCGTATCCGCCATAGTCCCACTCCACGAGGAACGGGTCGACCTCGGCCTCAAGGCCCGCGAGCTCCGCAGTCTGCCGGGCGCGCTTCAGCGGCGAGGTCAGCACGAGCGTGAAATCGTAATCGGCCACCAACTTGCCCGCGCCGCGGGCCAGGTCCTCTCCCCTGGCGGTGAGCGGCACATCCGTGAGCCCGGTGTGTTTGCCGCTCTTCGACCACTCCGTCTCCCCGTGGCGCAGGAGAATCAGCTTGCCGGACGGGTTATCCGGGGCGGGGCGGTTGGGCAGCGGATCGTTTGTGAGCATACGGCAACAGTAGTATCGCGCCCAAGATTTCATGGAGCTTCTTGATGGTCGGGCAAGTCGACTAGCTCTCAGCACCCGCGATGTCGGCGGCCTCGGCTTGTGGCCGCATGCGCCGAGCGTTGATCGCGCTTAGCGCGAGCAGAATAGCGGTGATCCCGGCAGCTGCGGCCACCACCGCTTCAGCAGCGACCTGCGTCGACAGCGGAATCAGAGTCCAGGGCAAGAGGATGCCAGCCGGCGCCCAGACGGCCAGACGGCGCCAAGAGGCTCCGTAACGGATCGACTCGGCGGCACTCGCCGCGAAGAAAAGGCTGATACCAGCGCTGAGAGAGATCGACGCGCCCGGTGGCAGCTGGTGGCCGGCGTCGGCCACGGCCGTGCCGAGCGCGGAGGCGAACAGGGTGATGCCGGCCACGAGCAGGAAGGGCAGATACATCACGGTGTCACGGATTCCGCCTATGCTCCCCCTCCGTTGCAGGCGCTGCAGCCCGCGCTCAACGGATGAGGCGGCGTAGCTGAAGTAGATCCAGGCGAGCATCGAGACGGCGGCGAATCCCAGCGCGGCGGCCAGGCCCGACGCCGCGGTCCAGTGAGAGTCGAGCTCAGCGATGATGGTCAGGATTGACTCGCCGAAGACAATCACGACCAGCAAGCCCACCCGCTCGGCGAGGTGACTGACGTCAATGGCGTTGCGCAGCCGCGCTTGCCGGCCACCGAGGAAGCTGAGCAAAACGATCTCGATCGCCACGGCGATAGCCCACATGGCATATTGCCACGGGGGTACGACCGCCACCGAGACCAGCCACAGCGAGGCCGGAACGACGCTGTACAGCACCGACCGCCACCACGGGTTACCGACCGATCGTCGGTTCATGAACCAGGGCACCACCCAGACGAGCCGCAGCACGGCGTTGCCGATGGCAAATGCGGCAGCTCGATCGCCCAGGGCATCAGGGACAGCCGCCGCCATCACACCGATTGCAACCATGGCGATTGCGACGAATACCCAGATCGACGGAGTCACCCGCGCGCCGAACAGGCTCATCGTCAGTGTCGCGTTGACCCATGCCCACCACGCGGCGGCCAGAAACCCCAGAAACGCGACCGCATCCATCCATGACGGATCGCCGTGCATGGTGTGGGCAATTTGGCCGATATACGACACGATCACCAGGTCGAAGAAGAGTTCGAGCCAGTGCACTCGCCTACCCGAATGGGCCGGCGCCACTGTTACCGATTCCGTGACCGAGATGGAGTCACCTCCTAAGCGAAGTTCAGCCGGTGATATCGACGTTCTCGGTGAGCCTAGACCGAGAGCGCCTCCGACAGCGACACCTGAAAAACCCGGTCGCACCAGTCAGCGACCAAAACACCCCGCGCTGCTTCGTGTGAGCCAGCGGTCAGGGAGAAACACCAGCAAGCAGGGTCATGACGGCGTCGATGACTCCCGTCATCGATCGTGATTCTTCATCGATGGCCCATTCGTCGAGAGCGACCTGGAAGATGAGGATGCCCAGCTCCGCGACGACTGTGGCGCTGAGGGGCTCCTCGCCGCGCTCGATGAAGGCGGCGCGGGCGGCGCGGACGAGATCGTCGCGTTTGCGAGCGTCCCTGTCGCGGAGCGAGTCGTTCGCGTGGATGATTGCGCGCACCGCCGCAGTCTGCTCCCGCTGCCCCTCGAATTGTTCGGTCGCGACTCGGTGCAACACGAGTCGGATGACCTCCATGGGCTCCAGGCCGTCGGGGGCCTCGTTGATCAGCTGGGCGGCTCGTTGCGGGATCTCGTCGCCGCCGAAGATCACTTCTCGCTTGTCGGCGAAATAGCGAAAGAACGTTCTCGTCGTCAGGCCCGCCCGGGCGGTGATCTGGGGAACGGTCGTCGCCGAGTACCCCTGTTCGGAGAACAGCTCGAACGCCGCTCCTTGGAGCCGGCCCCGTGCGTCTGGTGCCCATCGCATGCACCGAGTCTACGTGATGACACGACGTGTAATAAGTTATACGATGACACGACATGTCATCGATCGAAGAGGAGCCACCAATGAAGTCACCGGCGAACACATACCCAGCAGATCCCGCGGCAGTGACGTCAGCGGTGCAGTCGTGAGCGGCACGGACGTGAACGGTACTGGCGCGAGCGGTAACAGCGTGAGGGAAGCGAACGAAGCGCTCTGGCTGCTCGACGTTCGAGGAGGTTTTGAGGTTCGAACGTCCACCCACCCAACACCGGGGGCGGGTGAGGTCGTCGTGCGAGTCGGGGCGGTAGCAGTGAACCCCGTTGACGCGATCACCGGGCAATTTCGTCGTCTCGTCACTCCATGGATACGGTACCCGACCGTCCTCGGCAGCGACGTGGCCGGTGAGATCGCCGCGATTGGCGACGGAATAACACGATTCCAGGTGGGAGACCGAGTCGTTGGGTATGCGGCCGGGCAAGAGCGGCTGCGCAACAGTTCCGCAGAGGGTGGCTTCCAGCGGTACGTCACGGTGCTCGAGCGCGTCTGTGCCGAGCTGCCCGACACCGTGACGTTCGAGCAGGCAGCGGTTCTGCCACTCGGGGTTTCGACCGCGGCCGCGGGACTGTACGAGAGAGACCAACTCGCCCTGCCGCTCCCGACCTCCTCACCGTCGCCGCGTGGAGAAGTAGTACTCGTGTGGGGCGCCTCCACAAGTGTCGGCAGCAACGCTGTGCAGCTCGCGCGAGCCAGCGGCTACACGGTGATCGCCACAGCCGGTCGCCGAAACCACGACTTCGTGCGGTCCCTGGGCGCGGAAGCGGTCTTCGACTACCGCGACCACGACGTGGATCAGCAGATCGTGGAAGCGATAGGGCGCCGCCCCCTCGCCGGCACGATTGCGATCGGAAGCGGGGCGCTCACCCACGCCCTGCGCATCGTGGGCCGCACCACCGGCACGAAGCGCATCGCGTCTGCCTACCCCGACCCGCTCACCCGCTTGCGGTCGCTCCTCGCACGCGTGCGTGGCATCCGGGTGACGAGCATCTGGGGCGGCACTCCCGTGCAGTCCCCTGTCGGCCCCGCAATCTTCCGGGACTTCCTTCCGTTCGCACTCAGCACCGGACAGTACCGGCCGGCACCCGATCCGAGAATCGTCGGGACCGGACTCGAGCAGGTGCCCGGGGCGCTGGCGGCACTCCGTGCGGGAGTCTCTGCAACCAAGCTCGTCGTCACCATCGACCCCCAGGAGATCACCCCGTGAGCGCCAGACAGACCTTCCTCGTGTTCGGCGCAACCGGACAGACCGGCAAGCATTTCATCTCGCTGGCCCTGAACGACGGACACCACGTCAGGGTTCTCGCCCGAAACCCCGCCAAACTCGACAGCGCAATCCCGAACCTTGAGATCCACCAGGGATCGATCACCGACTCCCCTGACCTCGACCGGCTCGTCGACGGCGCCGATTTTGTGGTGTCGCTGCTGGGCGATAGGCAGTTGCAGAAGACACAGAAGATCAACACCGCCTTCGTGCGTGACCTGGTGCCGGCGATGCGACGCCACGGAGTCAGCCGCTTTCTCTACCAGGCGGGCGGACTCAGCGCCCCACCGAACCGGAGGCTGTCACCGGCATTGTGGATGATCAGAAACACCATCGCGCGCGGATACATCGGTCAGCACGAGGACAACGAAGCAGTCATGCGGTATTTGACAGACGAGGCCATGGACATCGACTGGATGGTTCACCGGGCCGGAATCGGGTCGGACGGGCCGTCAAAAGGCCACCTCGAGCGATCCAGTCGCAGGGTGAGTATCGCCACCTTCCGAGACTGCGCAGCCCACAACTACCGGCTCCTCTCCGACCCGACCGCGATTCACACCTGCGACCTCAGCAGCTATCGAAAATAACCTCAGCCCCGCCCAGGCCGGGCGGGGGGGGCGCGGTTACTCCAGGCTGGAACCGAAGATCTGCGCTTCGACGAGCGGACGCACGGCCGCCTCGAACGCGTCGTCGACGAAGTAGTCCTTGAGCCTGTCGTCGAGCAGTTCGTTGGCGATCGCGGCCATGATCATCGACTGGTCGAGGGAGAGATACCGCTCGGCGATGGTGCCGCTCTGCGTTGCGACGGCGTCGTAGAAGCCGCCGGGGCCATAGGCGCCCAGGTCGTTCTCGATACCGGCAAGGTTGTTCAGCACGGCCGGCTTGTCATAGGCAAGGGCGAGGAATGAGGCGTGCGGCGTCACAACGCCGTCGCCAAACTCGGGGGTGGGGTTAGTGGCCTCGCGGCATCCCTCGTAGCCGGCATCGACGTTGGTTCGCTCCCGGTCCGAGGCATAGCCGTCGGTGCTCATACCCACTCCCTCGACTCCGTACTCCGCGTATTCGCCGAAGGGATCGCTCGCCGGGGAGAAGCCCCAGTAGCCGTAGCCGGCCTCGTCGAGACCGTGCTCGATCTGGGCGCGCACGCTCGCGGGGTGGTTCACCGCCCACGATTGCGTCCCCCAGTCGGCTTCGGGCACGAGCAGGTCGGGCATCAGCGCCTCGAACATGCTGCCGCCCCAGGCCGGGACGAGTTTCATTCCGCGGTACTCGTAGACACCCTCGTAGACGGGCACACCGAGGTACTCCCTCGTTTCACCGCTGGGCTTCTGCTCCTGCCAGGCGAAGTCGCAGCCCTGATCGGGCATCGTGCGCAGGGTTCCGTAGTAGGCCTCGGCGGGAATTTGTCCGTTGGCGATTCCGAGGTAGTTCACGATGCGCGCCTCGCTCACACTCGTGTCGTAGTGGTGGCAGGTGTAGTAGAGCTCAGAGCCATCGTCGCCGTAGTTGCCGGGAACGCTGCAGCCGGGAGGGGGTGTCACCCAGAAGCCGCCGCGATTGAGCCCGGCGCCGTTGACGGCGTTCGCACCGCCGTCAAGATCGTGGAAGTAGCCGAAGTCCATGCTGTCGTAGAGAGCGTCGGCCGATCGGGCCAGACGCGGCTCGGCCTCGGCGACGATGCGCAAGGACGCGGCGAGCCAGCCGTTGTCGACCGAGCTCAGGAACGGGTCGACGGGGTCGCCACTGCCCGGCCAGGTCGTGAGCTTGTGACCGTCGCGCGGCGAGTACCAGTTGTAGAACATGCCACTGGGCTCGTGCCGCTCGATCTTCTCGAGGGTCTTGAGGGTGGATTTCATCCGCTTGAAGGCATCCTGCTTGCTGATGATGCCGAGGTCCCTCGCCGAGACGACCGACCACAGGTAGCCGCCAATGTTGGTCGGGCTGGTGTTGTCGCTCGGCTCAGACAGGTCGCCCTGGAGCTTGTCCGCGGGGAGCCCGGTCTTCTTGTCGGTCATGGCGGCGAGAGAGGCCCAGGTGTCGACGGCATAGCCCTGAAGGACCGTGTTGTCTCCACGGGTATCCCCCGTCGTGGGCCCCGTCGCTGTGCCGGTGGCGGCGGTGGCGCTCGGCGCGATGATGAGCGTTCCCGCCACTAGCGCGGCGCACATCACGGCAAACTTTGGTATTCGTTTCACAGCGTGTTCCTTCGTGTCGTCGTTGACCGCGTCGGCGCCGGGCGACAGATCACCGGAGGACCGGGCCCATCTGAGGCGCGCTAAGCACGTTCCGACGAGTGTAAGCGCATACATCATCGGGGCGCAAGGAATGCTCAGCTCCGACCGGACGCTAAAAAGTCAGCCGCATGTCGTCGAGAACAAGCGGATGCCGCTACGAAACACTCCGACGCCGGATCAGGATGAGCGCGCCGCCGGCGAGCAGCGTCAGCAGAGCGGCGAAGCCGAGAGGCGCTGGGTCGAATCCGGTGCGGGCCAGAACCTGATCCTGGTCGGCCGCGGGCGAACTGGACTCTACCGCTGGCGAGACGGTCTCTGATGGCGTGACAGTCTCTGGCGGAGAGGCAGGTTCCGACGGCGAGACAGGTTCCGACGGCGACACAGGCTCCGCTGGCGATACGGGCTCCGGTGACGAAACAGGCTCGGATGGCGACACGGGCTCTGCTGGCGATACCGGCGCCGGTGTCGAGACGGGCTCTGCTGGCGAGATCGTCTCCGCTGCTGAGTACGAGAGGTACGTCACGGTCCCATTCGTGTTGACGGTGAAGTAGGCGATCTTCGACATGGCGGTGCCATCAGCGGCCACGCCCGAGAGCGTCACGGTGTGCGCTCCGGCCGAGAGCCTGGCCGGAAGGACAGCGGTAGCGCTGGTCTCTCCCAATTCACCAATGACTTCCCGCACTAATTCAACCGGTGTCGACCGCAGAATCACGGTGAGGTCGGATCCCTCACGCAGGCCCACACCCGACGCGGTCACCGAGGCACCGGCGGAATCCTCCCCCACAACCAAATCCAGGTCGAGCGTGAGGCTCGCAGCGACCGGCTCCTCGGGAACGACGACCTCGGCCGTCCACTTCGCGTAGGCGGTAACGTCAGCGTTGACGACAGCGGAGAAATCGAACGGCTCGAGTAAGGCTTCATCGCTGAACCAACCGTCGAAAACCCACCCCGCGGCCACAGGAACGGCCGGAACCACGGGCGGGGTCGCCATCTCGATGCGCTGCGCGGCCGCTTCCCCGTGACCGTTCAGCTCGAACGACACGATCACATCCACCGCGCTCGCATAGCCGCGCCAGGTGGGAGAGCTGAATCCGCCGTCGCCGTCGAACTGGGACAGGTAGTGCACGGTCAGGCCGGTCGCACGGCCGAGCGACGGCACCGACTCGCCGTCATCGGCGTACACCATGTAGGTCATGTGGGCGTCACCGGCGAACTCCACCCGGGTCAGGCCCGGGTTTCCGTCGAAGGCACCCTCGCCGATGACCTCCACCGAAGTCGGGATCGACACCGAGGTCAGGTTGTTGTTCTTGAACGCCCAGCCGCTGATGAAGCTCAGCCCCTCGTTCAGGGTGAGCGCGCTGAGCACATTGTCCGCGAAGGCATCGTCGCCGAGCGTGACAACCGACCCGGGTATGTCAACGCTGGTCAGCTGGTTCGCCCCAAACGCGTGGCCGGCGATCTCGGTCACCGTGTCGGGGATCGTCACGGAAGCGATCTGATTGCCGTAGAAGATGTTCTCGGGAATGGTCGTCATCCAGCTCGGAATCACCGCCTCCGTCAAATCATTGCCGCTGAAAACGCTGTAGCCCAGGTCGATGGCTGAGTCTGAAAAACTGAGGTTTGAGATGTTGTTGGCATCGAAAGCCCAGGATCCGATTGTGCGCACCGATTCCGGCAGAACCAGGGTTTCGAGGCTATTCTCCGCAAACGCAACATCGCCGATAGCGGTCACGTTCTCACCGATCCTGACCGACTCGACACCCGCGCCAACAAAAACATAGGCATCAATGGCCGTGACGTCGTAGCTCGTCGATCCATCCACCACGATCTCGTCGGGAATGACGACATCGGGGCTGACCCGGTCATAACCCGTGACCAGCGCGGTCTGACTTCCCTCGTCGAGCACAAAGGTCAGTCCACCCGCTTCGTACTCGGCAGCATCAGCGTGAGCAGCGCCTCCGGTCAGTACAACCGAACCGGCAATAAGTGTCCCCGCGACGGTTGCCGCCGTCACCCGCGCAAGACGCGACACCGACCTCAAAGCAGACACTGATACCCCCGAGTAATTCGCTGCGTCGCGAATCGGCACCCAGCTGGGCGGCGAAATGCAGAGGCATACCGGCACACGCCAGCGGGAGGAGCCTATCCCAGGGGACGCCGCTCAGTCCCGAGTCACCTGGTTCACCGGCTCCACTCCTGAGCAGCGAAAGCATCCTGGGTCGGAATACTTCTGGTTTCGATGTCCTCCAACGTGCGGCCACGAGTTTCGGGAACACGAGTCCGGATGAAGATGACACCAAGAATGCAGATGGCACCGAAGATCGCGAACACCGCGTCCTGGCTCATCAATGCGGTCATGATCGGGAACAAGAGACCGACGGCGAACGATCCGATCCAATTGAAGGACGATGCGATGCCAGAGGCCCTGCCGCGGATCGCCATCGGGAAGATCTCTCCAACGATCACCCAGGTGAGTGGCGCCCACGTGAACGAATAGGCCGCCACGTAGATGCTCAAGAACACCACGATCATCATCGGGTTCGCGTCCTCCATCACGGTATTGAGTATCGCGGGCAGAATGAAGGACACCCCCATGACCGTGCCACCCACGGTCAGCAACAGGCGTCGGTTGAACTTGTCCGCGATCACCAGGAACAGCAATGAGCCGAGCACCAGGATCACGCCCTGGATGATCGGCCACATCAGCGCCGAACTTGCCGAATTGCCGGTGGCCTTTTCCACGATCAACGGGATGTAATAGAAGATCGCGTTGGCACCTTGGAGCTGCTGGAATGCGGCGACACCGACACCTGCAATGACGAGATACCGGTACTTGCCGTCGAACAACGTCGCCAGTGATGTGTTGCCAGCTGCCCGCTTCTCGACTTGGGCCGTTTCCTTGATCGATCTGAGCTCGGCATCCACCTCGTCGGGGCGGCGAATGTAGCGAAGCACCTTGGCTGCCTCGTCTTCCTTGCCGACTTTCACTAGGAACCGGGGCGATTCGGGCAACCGCAACACGCCCAAATACAGAATCACAGCCGGCACCGCAGCCGTCGCGAGCATCACTCGCCACGCCCACGCTTCCGGCAGATCCTTCAGCAAGAAATCCAAGATGTATGAGATCAGCATGCCGGAGACAATCATTGTCTGGTTCAGGCCCGACAAGCGTCCACGGAGCCGCGCAGGTGCAAGCTCGGACATGTACGCGGGAACCGAGGCGGAGGCCGCGCCGACCGCCAGGCCCAAGAAAATTCGGGCGATGACCAGATAGATGACACCATCCTCCGGTGCCAGGCCGCAGAGAAGTGATCCGAGCATGAAGACGACCGCTGCGGCCAGAATCATCTTGCGCCGTCCGAATCGATCGGAAAGCTGTCCGGCCACTGCCCCGCCAAAGATGGCGCCGAACATTACGCCAGAGGTTACCCAACCGATGATGGCGGCATCGTCAAGGCCCCAGTCACTTTGCAAGAACGGTAGAGCCCCTGTCATGACTCCGATGTCGTAGCCGAAAAGGATGCCCCCGAAGGATCCGAAGAAGTATATGAACTTACTGTCGATCTCTTTTTTTATTTCCATGTTTCACTCCGCGTGAGGAACCAGTTTCAGTTCCCGTTGATCACGAGGAAGGATGGCTGGCCGGGACTGTCGTCTCGGGCCTATGCCGTCGTGCCATGAGCGCGTTGTCGGCGATGACATGGGTGCGGCACACATTGTGATGTGCTGAGTTATTCTCCTTCGCAGCGGTCCACTCTGAGACATGCCCTTCCCGGCTATGGGACTTGGATGCATCACCTGTGGGTTCTCAAATCCAAATGTGATCGATAACATCAAGCTGTTTTGTAGCCTAGCTCACATAAATCCGGCATCCTGACGGCGACCAACCTTGGTCGAGGCGGTGGCTCGTCGAACGGGCCCGCTCCTTCGGCCCGACCACGGTAGGCGTGATCGAGCAGATTCTCCACCGGCGGAAGACCGAAGCACAGGGGCATCTGGACTGCCAGAATCTCCCCGCCGGGCTCGGAAAGTGAAGGCGCGGATCATTGGAGTCCCCCGCCAGGAGAGGCTGAACCGGTGCCGGGTGAGCGGTGACCCCGCACCCGGGGTCACCGGCTCTGCGCACGTCCGTGCGTCACGTCATCAGAGAAAGAAGCGGCCAACCAGGTAGAAAATGAAATCGAAGATGCCAATGCAGATGCCCGCGATCGCGAGGCCCTTGCCACGCTCACCGGTGCGACGTATGGCCTTGAGACCAGTAGATGAGAGTGCCGCGGCCAGGGCTCCGAGGAATCCAAACACGATCAGCCCGACGCAGGCGATGACGAACCCCCAGATGGCCATCTTGTTAAACGTCGGATGTGTCCCCTGGACGCCCTCCACCGCCGACGCAGTCGCTGGTGCGTATGCCGGTGCGGGCGCAGACGCAGGAGCGACGTAGTCGTCTCGCGGCACGGGTGGCGGAAAATCTGTCATAACGAACCCTCTCTTCGAACGAATCGAGGGCAATCGGTGTCCCCCCAGCAACGAACGTAATGCCAATCGCGCACTTCACCGGGCTTTTCGGTCATTCGGGGGTCAAGCGACTATCTGCGTAGCCCTGAGGCCACCTCCAAACTTTGGGCACGATCATGTGGCTCGTCGGTTACGAGCGGCGAGTAATGCTGCGGATCGCACGGCGATGCTCCCGATGAGCAGTGTGACCAGTCCGATGGCAAGCCACGCCCACACCGCGTATCCGGGGCCGCCCCACAGCGCGAGCCAGTGCACCGTGTAGGTTCCGCTGGATGCGGCGGTGAAGGTGAACGCCCAGAACCCCAGGGTGAAGGGCAGCCGCCAGTACGCTCCCAGCATCATCAGTTGCACGAGAATCAGCACAACGAAGGTGCCCAGCAGCATCGTCTCCACCAGATCGACGCGACCGCCGTTCACCGCGAACCAGGCGTTGCCCGCGACGGCCGGCGGTGCAGAGAAGATCGCGAAGGTGGGCAGGAGTGCAGCGGGCGGAGCAGGGCGGAACGCCATCCGCGCCAGGATGATCGTGCCGAGCACCAGCCAGAAGAGGATACCCACCGCGATGGCGGCCTCGCCCAAGAGCGTCCAGCCGAAGGTGCCTGCACTCTGTCCGACGATGAAGGCCGCCGCCACGGTGGGCAGCAGGTACCCGGCGTGGATAGCGTCGATGCTTCGCTCGCGCAGCGCCAGCTGGGCGAGAAACCAGGCACCGAAGAGCAACCCGATGGCCATGAACACGCCCGTGATGATGCGGCCGGCCAGCGGGAGCTGCTGCGCGTAGTGCGTGCAGATGAGCATCGCCGACGTCGGGGCGAGCGAGGCGAACGCCCCCTGCACGGGGTCCCGCAGGTCCTCGCGGATACTTCCGCCGTGGTTGTGGGATCGCCAGAGGTAGTTCGCGACGACCGCGATCCATGCCGCGGCCGCGAGCATCCAGAGCCCCTCGGCGATGATCTGCGTCGCAAGCGACGTGACCCCGGCCATGGTCCAGGTGCCGGCGAGGCCGGATAGCCCGAACGGGATGCCGAGACTGCTGAGGGGGGCCCGGGCGGTTTCGCGGGCGGTCTGCCGCGGGGGCGATGTCATGCGCATGTCTCCTCGCGGGCGGACAAGGCGTGTGGGCGGCCTGCCCATCACATCGTCATGCATCCCACACAGGTTCACGCTACGCGGGCTAAGCCGGGACCTTGGTCACAAGCCGCGGGAAGAGCCCCGAGCTCAGGCAAGTCGCCATCTAAGCTGGACTGTTGCCCACGGAAGGAACCTCAATGAGCATGGAAGGCGCGGCCTGGAGCTCGCTGTACAAGATCTCGAGCGCCAGGGACGGCAAGCACGGCTTCTCCCGTGAGTCCGTGCGGCGGATCCTGACGTTCGCGGTGCCCTACCGGTCCAAGCTGCTGATCTTCATCACCCTTTCCACCGTGGGAGCTTTCCTCGCGGTCGCGACGCCGGTACTCGCCGGCCAGGTGGTCGACGTTATCGTCGCCCAGGGCGCGGTCAGCACGATCGTGTGGCTCGCCGTCGTCATCGCCCTCGTAGCCGTGGCCGACGCCGGCGTGTCTCTCGTGACGCGCTGGTACTCGGCGCGGATCGGCGAAGGCGTGATCCTCGACCTCCGCACCGCCGTCTTCAACCACGTGCAGAAGATGCCGATCGCGTTCTTCACCCGCACGCGCACGGGCGCCCTCGTGAGCCGCCTCAACAACGATGTGATCGGCGCTCAGCAGGCCTTCAGTGGCACGCTGTCCGGCGTGGTCACGAACCTCGTGGCGCTGATCCTCACCCTGATCGTCATGCTCAGCACGTCCTGGCTCGTGACGGTTCTCGCCGTGATCATGCTCCCCATCTTCCTGGTCCCCGCGCGCCGTATGGGCAGCCGCCTCGCCGCGCTGCGCCGCGAGGCCGCCGACCACAACTCCGCCATGAGCACACAGATGACCGAGCGCTTCTCGGCGCCCGGCGCCACGCTCGTCAAGCTGTTCGGCCGGCCCGACGAGGAGGCCGAGGAGTTCCGCGTCCGCGCCGCCCGCGTCCGCGACATCGGGGTCCGGTCCGCGATGCTGCAGTTCGTCTTCTTCACCGCACTTATGCTCGTCTCCGCTCTCGCGCTCGCGCTCGTGTACGGGCTCGGCGGTACCCTCGCACTCGCCGGCCAGCTGAACACCGGTGATGTGGTCACCCTGGCGCTCCTCCTCACCCGCCTCTACGCGCCGCTCACCGGCCTCGCAAACGCCCGGGTGGAGATCATGAGCGCGGTGGTCAGCTTCGAGCGCGTCTTCGAGGTGCTGGACCTCGACCCGCTCATCAAGGAGAAGCCCGACGCCGTCGCCGTCCCCTATGGCCCAGTGGCCGTCGAGTTCGACAACGTACGCTTCGCCTACCCGTCCGCCGACAAGGTGTCGCTCGCCTCTCTCGAGGAGGTTGCCACGCTGGACACCCGCGGCGGCGAGGAGGTGCTGCACGGCGTGTCCTTCCGGATCGAACCGGGCAGACCGTTGCCCTCGTTGGTTCGTCCGGCGCCGGCAAGTCCACAATCGCGCAGCTCCTCTCGCGACTGTATGACGTCGACAGCGGCGCCGTGCGCCTCGCGGGCACGGATGTCCGCGACGTCACTTTCGCCTCCATGCGGCACACCCTGGGCATGGTGACGCAAGACGGCCACCTGTTCCACGAGACCATCCTCTCCAATCTGCGCCTCGCCAGGCCGGAGGCGTCCGACGATGAGGTGTGGGACGCCGTCCGCCGTGCGCGGCTCGAGCCGCTCATCCGGTCCCTGCCGGACCAGCTGGACACCATGGTCGGAGAGCGTGGCTACCGACTGTCCGGCGGTGAGCGCCAGCGGATGACCATCGCCAGGCTCCTGCTCGCCCAGCCGCGCGTCGTCATCCTCGACGAGGCGACGGCGGCGTTGGACTCGACGTCTGAGGCCGCCGTGCAGGCGGCGCTGAGCGAGGCGCTCGAGGGGCGCACGGCGATGGTGATCGCACACCGCCTCTCCACCATCCGCAACGCGGACCTGATCCTCGTGGTCGAGAACGGCTCGATCGTGGAGCGCGGTACGCACGAGGAACTGCTGGCTGTGGGCGGGCGGTACGAGGAATTGCACCGGACCCAGTTCGCCGTGCAGAAGAATGTTGCCGCCGATGAGGAAGCGCTGAGCGGGATCTAGTCACTGAGCTCGGTGCCCCGCCGGCGCGCCCAGATCACGACATCCCGCAAGGGTGCGCCGTAGCGCAGTGACTCCGCCGCACTCGCTACGAAGAACAGGCTGACGCCCGCACTCAGGCACATCGAAGCGCCCGGCGGGACGCCCTGATACCCAACTGAGAAGATCACCGCACAGATCAGTGCACCGAATCCGAAAGTGCTCGGGATCGAGAACGTGAAGTCGTACCCGGCAACCGCCCGCCGCCGGGCCACAGTCTCATGCGTGCTGCCGGGCGGCGCAGGGTCAGTCGTCCTCTGGTGTGCGGGATAGGCGCGACCAAGCGGTGCCCCATCGACCGGGCTACGCCCCAGCCCGATCTGCATCTGCCGCTGGTGTACTTGTATGGTAGTGTGCAAGCGTTCCAGGAACGAGCCTGGGACCCTGAAACAGAAGGCACAATGACGTGAGCCCCCTCATGGACAAATCGACCCGGCGCGTGTACACGGCCCGACCCATCACGCTCGCCCGGAGCATTGGCTTCGGCGTCCTGGACCTCATGGGCGGCGGCTGGAACACCATCATCAGCGGCCTGATGCTGTACTTCTTCACGACCTACGGGGACGTCAGCGCCGTCCAAGCCGGCACGATCCTCTTCATCGCCCGCATCGTCGACGCGGTCGTCAGCCTCATCATCGGCCCGCTGACCGACAACTTCTATCGGACCCGCCTAGGCAAAAAGTTCGGCCGCCGCCACTTCTTCCTGCTCATCGGCGCACCTTTGCTCCTCGTCGTCTTCCCCCTGCTGTGGATCTCGCACCAGGGCTTCTGGTACTACCTGCTCGTCTACCTGGCCGTCGAGATGATCATGGCGATGATTCTCATCCCGTGGGAGACCCTGCCCACTGAGATGACGGACGACTACAAGCTGCGGACCAAGCTCAGCTCGACCCGCATGTTCCTGTCGGCCACGGGCACCTTCCTCGTCTTCTTCATCCCGGCCCAGATCAAGGAGACGAACAGCCCGCACGCCTACCTCATCACCGGCCTCATTTTCTCCGTGCTGTTCGCCGGCGCCGTCATCACCACGTACTTCACCACCTGGGAGCGCAAGCTCACCCCGGAGTTCCTCGCGGAGCTCGACGCCCAGCCCAAGGTGCCGGTCGGCAAGCTTGTTGCCGACAACCTCAAGGACTTCGGCTCGACGTTCAAGAACTCGAGCTTCCGCAAGCACCTGGCGATCTATCTCTTCTCCTTTACAGGCAAGGACATCTTCGCCACTGCGCTGACGTTCTTCGTCGTGTACGCCGTGAACGGCAGCGAGTCTTTCGGCCTCACCCTCCAGGCGTTGTCCATCATCGGGCTGCCGACCACGGTGCTCGCCGCATTCCTCATGATCCGGAAGGGCCCGCGCTACCTGTTCGCCATGTCCTACTCCGTGATCATCGCCTGCCTGCTCGCCCTCGGCGCGATCTACCTCCTCCAGCCGTCCTCGACGATGATGCTGCTCGTCATCGTCGGCCTCGCCTATCAGGCCGGACGATCCGTTCTTGAGTTCACGCCGTGGAACGTCTTCCCGTTCATCCCCGACGTCGACCGGATCATGACCCGCCAGGACCGCGCCGGAATCTACGCCGCGGTAATGACCTTCGGCCGCAAGTCGACAGGTGCCGTTGCGACCCTCCTCGTCTCGTGGCTCCTGGGCCTGAGTGGCTTCCTCAAGCCCGGCAGCGAGGGCGGCGTGCAGCTCGACGCCTTGTGCAGCGACTCCTGCCCCCTCGTGCAGAGCTCCGGCACCCAGCACATGATCGCACTCGTCGTCATCGTCGGGCCGCTCGTCCTCATCGCTATCGCGTTCGTCATCTCACGGTTCATGTACCTCGACCCGCAGACCCACGGAGTCCTGCGCGCCGAGATCGACCGCCTCGAGGCCGGCGGCTCCAAGGACGACGTCACCTCCGAGGCCCGTGTGGTCGTCGAGAAGTTGACCGGCCACCCGTACGAGTCGGCCTGGCCCGAGGACACGATCTCCCCGACCGCCACGCCCGTCTCCACCGGGAGCTGACCGGCCCAGGGTGCAGAGCGCACGAGCCAGGCCGCCCCCCCGGCCTCAGCATGACGGCCGCGTGGACTCTGCACCCCGACCGGGCACTGCCTGCATACCCGGTCTGACTGGCATGAAATGAAAAGCCCCGGACTACGCTGCTTCCGCGTAAATCCGGGGCTAAATGTTGGGCCGTTTGCGAAACTCCGCAGAACTGGCATCCGAGGGTCTCCCGGCACGCATGTTCTTCCGCGGCCTACGGGTCTTCCTCCACTCTGCGTGTCAGCTCGTGAAAATACCTTTAACCACGTGTTTTCGTAGCAACGCTCAGGGAGACCCCAAATCCGATGGACTCGAGACGGTGATTGGCCGTGTCGGCAAGCAAGTCGCCGAGAATGACAATGCCGACTCCGATGTCTGTCGAGGCCTTCCGGGCGTTGGTTAGTCGGTCAGTGGTCTGAGGCGGGGGTGGGAGGCCCGGAATGTTGTCAACGTTTGCAGGGATGTCCCGTCGGGGTTGATGAGTGAGGTGGCGCGGTTTTCCCATTCGACGAAGATGATTTGTTGCCCGTCGGGTGTCCAACTGGGTTGCACCGACCGTTGCGTGGCTGCGCCGTCGAAGACAAGGGGTGTCAGGCCTGAGCCGTCGGCGTTAACGGTGAACAGCTGGACCGGTTCGTCTTCTGTGTCGACGTCGTGTGAGGCGAACACGATGCTGTCGCTTCGGGGGTTCCAGTCGGGGTAAGTCGCGACGAGGTCGAAGTTCGTGATCGGGGTCGGCGTCCCGCCAGCTGTCGGAACGATAGCGATGGCCGCTCCAGTTTCGGTGCCGTCTGGCGTGAACTGTTCGAGTTGAACGACGAGTTGGTCGCCGGTTGGGGACCAGCGGGCCTGATCGACAAGGGATAGGCGGTCGGTTTGCGTGGCGGTCGTTACCGCACGTGACTCGACATCGACAATGTCGATGGCGGAGCTGCTGGGTGGGCCGCCGCCAAGTGGAGGGCCAGTGTACCGGGTGAAAGCGATCCGAGATCCGTCAGGAGACCAGGCGGGGTAGTCCAAGGCCAGGCAATCATCTTGGCTGCAGGAGGCGACCGCCTTCTGGTTTCCGCCGTCGACGTCTGTGACCCAGATCTCGTTGTGGATGACGTAGGTCAGCCGGGACCCATCGGGTGACCAGTCGGGGTGCACGGCCTCACCGGTCTCTGATGTGGGTAAGGGGTGGCGGCCGGTGCCGTCGGGTCGGACGAGACAGATGGTGCTGGGATCTGACGGGCTCAAGCCGCAGGGAGTGCCGTACTGGTAGACGATCCACTCCTCTCCCGGGAGCACGACTGCAGAATCGTCCGTTGTAGTTGCCGACGGTTCAGCGCTCTGGTTGGCCGGGCTGCAGCCAGTCGTCACGAGGGCCAGGAGCAGGACGGCAGGCAGACATATCGACAATCGGGTGCGCATGTGACCTCACATTTTCGGACAGATTATGCCCGAATGACGCGCCACACAATGCCCATTGAAATGGCGCAGAGAAGCGCCGACCACCCACGACCACTCATCCGGAGAACCAGACATTCCCGTCTTCACCGGAGAGGTTTCAGATTGTCGAGAACCGCTGAAACAAAACGCCCCGTCGACTTCGGCTGCAGAGCGCCCAACACGTCTGGACTGGAGGGCACTCCAACGACGGCACCCAGACCGATGCGAGGAAGCAGGCGCTATCGGAACTGATCAACGGCCAGCCAGCGCTGCCGCCGATCCGCCGCCGCGACCGCGAGTTTCACAACACATACACCGACTCCTACCCAGCCGGCGTATTACGACCGGACAAACCAAGAACGCCAGTGTCCGACGAAACCGGCGGCCCACCGCTAAAGACCTAGCCGTTAAATAAGCACCCGATACCGTCCGAGAGGGCAAAACTCCCGCATCCGAGTCAATACGGCGCGCACGAAAACGCCAAACATCCATAAGATGTGAGACTTTGCACCGGATCCCAAAGCAACACCGGGAAGACTGCCGCCCACAAACAAAAATCGCTCCTGAGGATCCTCAGGAGCGATTTCTTTTTGTTCCGACCGGCCAGTTTCGTGAAGAGTTTCGCGAACGGCCCTTTGGTCGGGCTGACAGGATTTGAACCTGCGACCCCCTGAAGGTTCTGGCCTTAATTTAGTCGTTGCCGAATGTCTCCGAAAACCCGCGGATTCCCTTGTGTTTACAGGGAACCGGGCGGTTCGCTGCCTCCGATTGTAGCCCATCGTTTTGGGTCAAATAGAGATGAATTAGATGGGCAAATGATGGCCTTGTGAACCGCCTCTAGCGGTCCAATGGGCCCTCCCATCCCCTTCTCCGGATGGTGCCGCAAGTGATCGAGCACGGGCGGTGATGGCGCTCGTTCCTGCGATCGGTCGGCGATCTGGTTCGCATCACGGACGGCGCTATACACTGGGCGCGATTTAGTATGTCGATCAGAAACGGACCCGGCAATCGACTGAGAATGGTCCAGCTAACGTGGGGCGCCCATCAAAGGAGAGCAACGAGATGAGACCACTCCGATACTCGATCAACGTCACGCTCGACGGCTGCTGCCACCACGAAGCAGGACTCCCCCCGGACGAGGAGTCGATGCGCTACTGGACCGCTCAGCTGGAGCGAGCTGATGCACTGCTCTTCGGTCGGGTTGCCTACGAGATGATGGCGTCGGCGTGGCACAAGCCGGCCACGGGCACGTGGCCTGACTGGGTGCAGGAATGGCAGTTCCCGTTCGCCGAAACCATCAACCGGGCGAAGAAGTACGTCGTGTCGAGCACGCTGAGCGAGGTGGATTGGAATACCGAGCTGGTGCAAGGCGATTTGGCACAAGCGGTTCAGCAACTCAAGCAGGAACCAGGCGAGGGCCTGTGGGTCGGTGGCGTAACGTTCCCCCTTGCCTTGGCAGATCTGGGGTTGATCGACGAGTACGCGTTCTTGGTGCAACCGGTCCTTGCCGGACACGGGCCCACGTTGCTTGCCGGTCTGCGTGAACGCATCCAACTCGAACTCGTGGATCGCCAGCAGTTCCGGTCGGGGGCAGTCGCCGTACGATACCGCCCCGCGCCTGTTACGGCTTGACGCGCTCCTGACCGCCAAGATCGGGTAGAAGTATGCGGTTGCCAAAACTGATTATCTTCGTCCGGTGCGCACCGGCGCGTAGAAAAGATCACTTCGGCGCAGCACTTCATGCATCATTGCGATATGGAAATCCTTCTCCTCATCGCGGGTGCGATCCTCGGGGTCGCCGGAAACTTTGCATTCGAGTTCTTGCGATCACGTCTCGAACGGAATTCGGGCGGCAAAGTCAAAATAGAGGGAACGTGGGGCGAATGGACACCCAAGGGGTACGGCCGGCAGTTTAGCGTCGGAGAAATCAAGTATCGCTTTTGGAAACGGCGCTACGACTTCAACGGCACCAACTATTACAACGATGGTCGACCCTATTGCCACTGGTACACAACGGCTAGCTATATCGACAAGGAACGAAATGAGTTTCACTATATTTTCGCCAACCATGATCTCTCTTCACCACAGGTCCAGCTCTACGGGTATGGCGTCATAAAGCTCGGGGCAGAAGGGGGCGGCTTGGTCCCCCTCAGCGGGTTTTACATGTACAGCGGCCCGAGGGGCGCTCGTCAGATGGGCCACACCATGCGCCAAGTGAAGGATCCGAACGAATTTGCTGACCGATCACGGGAAGCGGCCGCCGGCCTTCAGAGAATCTTCCCTGTCGAATGGATGTTGCGCTCAGATTCTGCACCAAAACGAGCCGGCGATTTGGTCTAGCTGAGGCCCAGGACCGCCGAATCCACCGCCGCGAACTGCCGACCTATGGATGGACAGAGGGGTCAAGGAGTGCCGACTGCCGCTTCACGGAGCGCGATGAAGCCGGCCGAGCATGTCGCCGTGCCACTCAGAGCGAAAGATCCAAGACTGTCCTCGCGACTTCTGTGCACATCACAACTCAGCTTTGGCCCGTATCCTCGCGTGCTCGCCAACTGTGAACATCTGAGAGTGCGAATGTGCGCATAGCGCCGCGCGAATAGTCGTGGGCCTCTAGCAACCACTGCTCTCCAGCATGCCAGTCCGTCGACCCAAACCAGATTCGCTCGGGTCGTATTATTCGAGTGAATCTCTCGCCCCGATGATTTGTGTAATCGATAGTCATATCTTGGCCGCTCATGAGCGGAATCATATATCCGCCGGCCGTCGATTCCCGCAGGACGATCGAATTGCACTCGCCAATCCCGGGAGCCATGTTCGCGGCGAACATGCGTACGATGTTCTCGCTCGTCAGCGTAAGCCGAAAGCCCAACCAGCCCGAGCACGTGGTGCCCCGTCTCACGCACGCGGCGATCTCCCGAGAGGTTTATCTCCGTCTTGGCGGGCGGGACTGCGCGCTCAAGAACGCCGCGTCCCGCGCGGGAACGGTGCCCGCGTATCGTGCCGCATGGGCGTTTTCAAACGGTGGAATCAGCAGGGGCGGGCTTGCATCTGCGCACCCCGCATGGCGATCTAGAGCGAGTAGCCGGATGACGGGACGCTGAGCTCGCCAACGGCAGCCGCGGTGACCAGGATCATCAGACCGGTACCGCCTCGGTTGACCGGGGTAACTTGGTCTTCGCAGCTGCCTCCATGGCTACAGCAGCTTTTTGCTTCCATTCAGCGTTGTGAGCCCGCTTTCAATCCAGACGGCACGCATCGGTCGAACCGAGCAAAGGCCGAAGGGCCGGTGAGGGGCCGGCTTGCGGGCAAGTGTTCTGTATGAACTGCGCCTGTGAATCGATTGTTTCCTCGGCGGGATCGTCTGGGTTCAGTTGATGAGATTCCTATCTAGAATCCGCGTCGCAGCGTTCCACGCTGCCAAAACCGACGCCATCCCCGTCGGGGGGGGTGCCTCTATGTTTTGTCAAGCGGCGAGTTGGTGGTCGGCTTGGTAGAGGGTGGCAGGCCGCTCAACGGGGAAGCGTGTTTATGAATGACTCGAAGCCGGTGATTCCACGGTGCAACTCATCAGCAACGCCTTGAAGAAGGCCAAGCGGATATCTCCCGTAGTCGCCAGCGTGGGCCGCGCATGTAATCAGCTGACACGCGTTGGCATTCGTGACGAGAATGTCTCTTGCAAACTGCTCGCCCCGGGACGCGTCCTGTGCCGAGGGACCCGAACGCGAAAGAACCGAGAAGAGCGTCTGGCTTGGAGGGGTATCGATCTCGAGATCTTCAAGCCCAAGCGCCGTCGCTACGGCTTTGGCAAGTGGCGCCACCGCGCGCGGTTCCCTCATTTGCATTCGAACCCAAAGTCGACCGCATAGACTTCGGGCGCCGCGGCCAGTCGGACGGTAGGACTCAACCGTTCCTTCGCTAGAGAGCGCTCGTGTGACCGACTCAAGAAAACCGTCCATACCGGCGTGGTCCTGGTTTCCACGAATCATGTCCCACATGATCGTCTGAGCGTGCGGTCGCACCTTGTTTATGGTCTTTAGCCGCCGAGCCAATGCCCACTCGAGGTCATAGATCGAACGGGAGAGCCGTTCGAGTCCAAGCTCCGAGGAATCGAGTGCTACGTCAACGGAGCGCGTGATGTCCTGGATAAAACAGGAGATCTCTCGGCCTCCCACACCTGGCACCCACTCGGGCCAGATGACCGGCGAAGAAGATTGCGGGATTCGAAGCTCAGAACGGGCGAGGAGCACCAAACCGATACGCCCCGGGATTGCGGGGCGCTGCGAGAAGAAGGCCGCCAGATGATCCCGATGGCTGTCAATTAGGCGCGCCAGGTCTTGCATGAGCGAGTTGGGGTTGTCGAAGCCGCCGGAGCGAACCACCACGACCGTCGTGTCGGAGCCGAGCAGAAGCGCCTTGAGCGCCTCTGCGTATTCATCGCGTGGGCCGGATACGCTCAACCAATACGCGTTCATCGGCGCTGGGAGCGCCGAGCTTGTGCGGAGAACGTGGTCGGCGACCGATTGGGGGTCCGGATCACTCAATGACGGGCTCAACGCTGAGTCGCAGCTGCAGAGATTCGAGCGAGAAGGGGAATTCGAGGCTTGATTTGGTCATCGTCGGCTCCAGTCGTGAGAAAGTTCGCCCGAGATGCTGTCGCGAGTAGGTCATGAGGCGCGATGTCGTCTGCGTTGCGAGCGAGCGCCTGCGATAGGTCGCCGAAGGATATCGACATTGAATCGGGTGACGACAGCCCGATCAACCGTAGGGAGGTGTAGGCGGCATTTAGCCACGGTTCGAGTCTGCGCCCGTCCGCTGATAGGTGCTCGGCAGCGGCGTACCGGAAGAACTCGAAGTGCCGATTTCGGGCTATCCGCCGCGGCTGCAACTCTTCCGCGAGGCACTCAAAGAGGAGCTCGGACCGAATTGGCGTCAGATCGGACATCAGTCTCTTTTTTTCGATCAGCCAGTCCATGAATGTGAGCATCAACTTGACCGTCAGAAAGGGGTGTCCACTGGTCTCCCGGTACACCGCGTTTACAAACTCGGGCTCGAGCTCAACATGTGCCGTCATCACCTTGGCTAGCAGTTCATAAAATTCGCCGGTTACAGGCATCGACTCGTCGTGTGGGAAGAGAGGGAATGAGTCCTGCTCCACGATCGGGCTCAGCTGGTTTTGATCGAGAAGGATAAAGTGGGCGTTCGGCTGCTGACCCATGAGCACCAGCAAGTTATCGCGTGCGAATGCTACGAGCTGATTCAGAAGAGGTTGCACCACCGAGTACCGAAGCTCGGGGCGAGGACGAAGGGAGCTCCGTAGATCCCCGAACAGCGTCTCGTACTCATCGAGCACCAGGACAACCCTGGTGTCGGACGTGGTCTCGGAAGGTATGCATTTACTCACCGCGTTCTCGACAAAGTCTTCGGGGAGGCGGCGCCCTTCATCTAAAGCCCGTCTCACCTCGCTATAGAACACATCACCGTCGGTCAGCTGGCCGGTTGACTCGCACGTCTGGGCAACTAGTATTGAGCCGCCCGTCGTCGATCCAAGATCCGTCGTGCACGCCGTCGTCTTCCCGCTCCTTCGCACACTGCACCACAGGCGAACTCCGTTTCGACGCTCATGAGACTGCATCAGCCGTCGAACACTGGACCGGTACACGTGGTTGTATTTGATTAGTGATGGGTTCTCCAGCGGAAAGGTTTGAACCCAGTTAAACGTGATGGGGCGATCGAGACGATCGCTTCGAGTCTCATGCACAAGGTCTTGGAGGCGTGCGAGCAGTCGTCGCGAGGGGTCGATCTCAGTAAGGCCCGTAACCGGCACGACTCGTGAGGACCAGCGCTCGACGCTCTCCACTCGGGCGCGCAGATCCGACCTAAGCGGCGCGACGACAATATGAACGGCGCGGGCTGTAGCCTCCTCGAGGAGATCCGCCGAGACAAACTGCGCGGACATATAGCACTGCAGATCGAAGGTTCTCGAGCCTTGGTCGGGTGGCAAGCTCAGTGAGACATCTAGTCGCCGCGTCGAGTAAAGGTACTGCGACAATGCGGGCAGCGGCGCCGAGCCGGGTTCGCTTTCGATGAACTGGTCGAGCGCGGCCGTGACGGGTCTCACGGAGTCATAGATCCCCTCGACAAAGTCGCCGGCTTCCAGAGCTGGCGTGAGTTCCTCGAGATCCGCAGTGGTGAGGAACGGGAGCGTATGAGCCCACGATCTCGGGAAACGCGGCAGTAGCTGGCCGCCCGGCGCGTCAAAGTCGGCTGCAGCGTACCCCTGAAGGATTCCGCAAATCATGGCTGAGCATAGTGTTCGCAACGCCTTCGGGTTTTCGACTTGTCTCGCCTGAAGTGTGGACGAGTAAAACTCCAGCGGCAGATCTAGGAACCGCTGGAGGCCCGCGAGAGATTTGGTGATCGCGTAACTCCGATCGTCGGCTGCCGAACCCCGGACGTGGAGGAATCCCTTTCGAAAAATCTCCCGTGCATGGCTACTCAGACATGAGCGGACGATGTCTAGTGCTTCCGACGACTCCGTCGCGATTAGCTCATCCAAGAACACATCGAAGTAATCGGCGAGAGTGTCGCGATAATAGGTCGCCCATTGAAAGATGTGAAAGCGACCGAGTTCAGCCAAGTCTGACTGGAATCTCTCGCGGGTCACCGCCGTCCTACTTTGGTATATGGTCGCTCCCCCGTGCGGAACCCTCGACGGCTGGACTGGCGCGGCCAGAGACTGTTGCCCTCTATTTATGACCGAAGGGGTGATGCGCGGAAGTTCTACCTCCACGACACGTGGGACTCCTGGAGCATCGCTTTCGGCGGGCTTCGCTTCGAGCTCGACGGCGGCGGAATCACTCGCATTCGTCCGCAGGTCCACCGCTGCACGGAGTGCTCGTTGGCGCTTCGGCAAGAACCCGGAAATCAGTTCGTCAATGGCCGCATCGTTTTGGACGAGGTCCTCTAACGCGAGTTCTTGGACTAGGGCGCGTGCTCGGTTCTCGGCGAGGTCGAGTCGAACTTCGCGAATCAGGGACGCGATTTCCCCGAGTTCGGCTTGCACATCGGGCGTTGTCCGATCCGCTATCGGAGTGGTGGCCAGCGAGGACGAATCCGAACTCGGGGCAATAGCGGGCAAATGAATCAAGTCGGAGGTCTGACGCACTGCCTCAATGCGAGCGCGCCGCTTTGGAAAGAAGTCGAGTAATAGACGATCAATGGGAGCGTTCAGCAGACTCAGATCGTAGGGCGAGGCTTGTGTCAACACCCGCACGAGGACCCGTTCTGCCTCTGCTGGCTTCGCATTGCGATTCAACTCGCCGACGCGCCTCAGTTCTTCTTTCCAGTCGTCCACAAACGTAACCTACAGGCATCATGGCTAGGCACCCTGTTTTTTCCGCGTCCAATACTGATTTGGTCAATTTGATGCGCTAATCCTCCTACCGCAAAGTTGGCAAGCATGCGTGTCACGTTCGAGGATCCGCTATTGAAACGGTCACTTGAGAACCTGGGCACCGCTCCGACGAGGGGCGTGTGCTTGGTCAACCTCGACTCGCCGTCGCGATTGTGGGCCGTATTCACGAGGTCCCAGGACTTGGTCGGCGGGGTGCGTGAGGGCCGGTACATAGTCCAGTCCGACTTATTCAGCGCATGAGTCTGCCCATACGAATCGAGGTGCCAGATCCCGCTTGCGTGTTGACAGCAATGCCCACCACTATCTCCGGCAACTTGGCCTCACCCTCGTAGGACCAGCGGACCAGACCGATCCGCTTGCTGACATCGCCTAGCTCTTTCCGCCCCATGCGCCCATCATGCATAAATCCCACCCCTGGGCGAGAGCCCCACATTGAGGCGCTCGGTGGGCCAGTGGCGCTGAATCATGCAACTCGTGGTGCTCTCCCACTCGATCGGCGGTGCTGAACCGCACGGTTGGGTGGTGCTCAGAGCGTCAAATACTCAGCTGGTCTGAAGGAATCGGCCGTGCCTTGCAGAATGCTTCCTCACCAGCCCTCATACTCATGGTCCGTCAATTTCAGCAACTGGGCTAGTTCGCTCACATCAGCAATCCTCTGCTTTGATAACTTGTATCAGGTCAGATCTCAAGCAATGGCTGGTGAAAATTGAGTCATCGAACTTCACTAATTCCCAGACCGAAATGCGCGGGTCAATCCGTGATCCTCAGCTAACGAGTTTTAGGGACTATGGGACGATCAACGAAGTTCATTCGATGGGATGGATCCTCTCCTATATCTTCAATGGGCAAGAATCGCTGAAGACTGGAACTGATGAAATCGGACGCATTATTCAAAAGTGCGCGGATCACGACGTTACGGCGCGCTATCAATCAGCTGCCGAATTGATTGCTGACGTCGAGCGCCTCGAAGTGGCTTCTCGCGAGGTGGAAGTTCCGGCGTGATTAGTCCAAGACCGCACGTTGGTAATCATGGTCGGAATTGCGGCCTTCTACGCGGTCTGTTCCCACCTGATCTCGTCACTCAATCACGGCATTGCGGCTCCCATAGACTGACCTCGGGTCGAGGCCAGCTGGCGAATACGTGAGTGCAACGATCCCCTGGGGAGGATTCGATGATGCCGGCTCTAAGTGACAGCGCGCAGTCGACGCCTATCAACGCCCCAAAGCTGCATACACTCGCGCCTGAATACCAGCCTCTCCAGCACGGCGTGTATGTAGAGATCTTGAAGCGCGCGATCGAGAAGCAGCCTGAAGTCCGAAATATCGCCTTGGCCGGGACATATGGAACTGGGAAAAGCAGCATTCTCCGCGAGGTCAGTCGCCAGTTCTCGGGTCGCGTTATTGAGCTGTCACTACTGACGCTGGGCGCGAAACCGGAGCCGTCGGCTGCCGGCGTCGATAACAATCCAGCGGCCGCCACGACGACCAACCGAATTCAGAAAGAAATCGTCAAGCAGCTGCTTTATCAGCAGCGCCCGTCGTCAGCTCCTGAATCTCGATTCCGCCGTATCGCACGCTTCAGATGGCTGCGAGAGCTAACCATTTCTCTCGCTTCTGGGCTGGGCGCCCTGATTCTCCTGATCGCCTCGGGGCTCGACGTTTCCGTCCTTCCGAACCTCGGGCTAGCGCTCGAACCGCTACCGATGTGGCTGCGGACCGCCGCGATCTACATGGCAGTTCCCGTCGTTGTCGGCATAAGCGTCCTCGTCGTTCGACTTCTGGTTCAAGGCAGGTTCGGTTTGGAGAAAATCAACGCCGGACCCGCCACTATCACGCTGCCGCCGCGTTCGTCGAGCTACTTTGACGAGTACCTAGACGAGATCATCTACTTCTTTTGAAACTAACCGCACCCGTGACATCGTTATTGTCGAGGACCTCGATAGGTTTAACGACCCCCGCATCTTTGAAGCCTTGCGCTCACTCAACAGCCTCCTGAACGCGGCCAGTCAGCTCGATGCTCGTAACATCCGGTTTATTTATGCAGTCCGGGACAGCGTCTTCGAGAAGCTGGGTCGAGACGACACCGGTGAATCTACTGACGAAGCTAGAGCCGAATTGGTCCGAGCTAATCGCACCAAGTTCTTCGAACTTGTCGTCCCTGTAGTGCCCTTCATCACGCATAAGAACGCGCGAGACCTAATGCATGAGCTCCTAGTCGGTCGTGGGCACGAGATCTCTAGAGACCTGATCGATCTCGCAGCCCGCCATGTCGCAGACATGAGGCTCATCCACAACATTGTTAACGAGTACGAAGTCTTTAAGCACCGGCTCATCTCTGTCGCAAATCCTGTCCCAGAGCTCGACGCGGAGCGCCTGTTTGCGATGATTCTATTCAAGAACGCGCATATGGCTGATTTCGAAGCCATTCGTCAAGGTACTTCGTCAATAGACGTCTTTTACGACACATGGCGCGCGCTGGTCGCTGCGAATATAAGAGCGAATCGTGTGCAAGACGCCAGGCTCAGGACCCGAATCGCAGTGCGTCAGGGGGCAGATGAACGCGCTTCCGTTCTGGCGGTGCGACTTCGCAAGACCGTCATTGCGCTCACGAGCGCCCGCGGAAACACTTTTGCTGACAAACGCCTGCATCTGGATGGAGCGCCGGTCGAAGATGCGCGCCTGGAAACCCCTGCTTTCTGGAGAGGTCTCGCCCGAGCAGAGTTCAAGCTCAGCCTGATCGTGCAGGGCTACTACAACAATTCGGCGATGGAACTCCCGCTGGATACCGTCCAAACCCTGCTGGGTGAGGCGATCGATGTGGACGAGCACGCCGACACTACAGCCGCCGCTGACAACGAGACAATCAGTCGCAATCGAACAAATTCCGCTTTTCTCCGCCGCCACACTTGGAAGCAACTATTCGAGCGGCCGGAGTTTCAGTACGCCGAAAGCAAAGACGCTGAGTCACGGAGTTTCGCTGGCTGGGCAGAGCACCTTCTCCCATCACGCCTCGCAGTTGACCTCGTTCTGGGGGGCTACATCACCCCCTACTTTAATCTTCACGTGTCATCTTTCTACGGACAACTGATTCGTCCCGATGCAATGACATACGTGATGCGGTGCATCGATCGGGGCACCGCAGATGCCGAATACCCCCTCGATGGAGCAGACGTTGAGGCCATCCTTCGGGACCAGGGTGCGTCCGTCCTCAACGAGCGCAGCATGTTTAACGTCTCAATCCTCGACTACTTGCTTGTGTCGCGGCCTACTGACGCCCTTGTGATCTGTCGGAACCTTGCCGGCAAAGGGGATGAAGGGCTGACTTTCATCGACCAATATCTAAGTTCGGGAACCGCCAAATCCGAGATGGTGGCCCAACTCACTCCGCATATGCCCTCCATTTTCTCCTATCTGGCCTCGAGCGCATCCCTCGAGCACGGCGAGCGGGTCGCTGCCCTAGACAGGGCGATCGGGGCGCGCAGCGCCGACATACGGTACGACCGCTCAGATGAGCTAGGAGCCTTTGTGGAACTGGCGTATAAGGACTTCCCGTCGCTGAACGGCGCGGGATCAACTACTTCGCCCCGCCAGGCAGTCTCGTTTGTGGCCAGCATAGAAGCTCACCTTCTCAGCGTCGTTGGTCTCTCCGACGCTACGCGTGAGGAGTTGTCGAAAACCCGTGCGTACGTGCTGACCTGGGAGAACTTGGAACACCTCGCCAAGACCAAGAGCATCTCTCTCGATGCCCTCCAGTCAGCGGGCAGTGAGATCTTCGCCTATGCGATTGACCGGATTGACGAATATTTACTGGCTTATGACGAGTCTCCGACGACGTTCCATACCGTCGAGAGCCCAGACGCTTTCGTCGAGGTCCTAAATGCTTCGGACCAGTTGCGAGCGGCCGACTATGCCGCAATTGTGTCAGGCTCACATGGCGACTGCACGGTCAATGACCTCACGGATGTACCGCACCTGGCGTGGCCGCCGTTGGCCGCGGGTCTGCGTGTGCCGATGACGTTTTCGAATTTGAATGCTTATGTGGACTGGATCGGTGAGGTCGACGCTGAGCTCGCGCTCTCGTTGCACGCTGCCGGGGGAATTACCGGTTTCGACATAGCCACGGTCGAGGAGCGCGTCGAGGTCGCACTCACTTTGGTCAACGCCTCCAGCGCCATCTTGGATCCCGGGCTTCGAGCCACCTTGGCCCGCTCGCTGGAGCCCGGTCGACTGCCAACAAGCTCCATCAATCCAGATCCCGGTGAGCTTATTGGGCGCCTCGTCGAGGCGGAGCTCATCGAGGATAACGAAAGTGTCTTCTTGCCCAGGCTCATGACCGATTGGCCGACTCTCGAGTTCGCCATCCTCAAGTCCGCCCGATTCCGAGAGCTGCTCGCGCCAGAGACGCTAGCTTCCGAGCACGTTGCGCCACTCATGAGAAGCCCAAGAATCGACAACAATCTGCGAAACCACGTGGCCACGATGCTGCCGACCTTCACGCACGTACCAAGAGACGCGTATCAGGCGGTAGCCGAGGCTGCGCTCCAAAACAAAATCATCCTCAGCGCGCCCACAATCGAGATGGTCTTCATCGGCGGCGCTTCACAACAGATTGTTGTTGAACTCTTGGCAAGGGCCGGCGATCGAATAACCAGCGACGAACTTCGAGGAATGCTGCGACAGCTAGGTGAGCCCTACTCCCTCATTGCGGACAAAGGACGCCACCGACCCAAACTTGACGACTCGCTACTGCACCGTCTAATCCTCGATCGCCTCCAACTCGCCGGGGTTGTCTCGCAATATGCACCTGGGCTGTTTTCGACCCTTAAAGTCCACCTCCGGTATTCATAAGGAGTTTCGTTCTCAGGGTCAGACAGGTGGCCTTCCCACCTGATTCCACGAGGAGTGCAAACCGTCATGTCGCTGAGCGGCGAGTGCCACGAGTGTCCCGCTCGGATATCTGTTACCTACTGCACCTTACGCAAGCACTTCCAATGCAAAAAGCGTTGGCCGACAGTTCTTCGGCAGAGAATTCTCGGCTAGGTCGACGCTGCCATTGCCTGGACCGGTAGCAGCCGCGTCACTGACGCACTGCATACCAGCCCGCTCCGGGCGCAACGATGCCGCGAACGCGGCGGCACCGTGCTCAGTCTTTCTCTTTCGCGAACGCCCGGTCGAGGAGAGCGGCGGTGGCCGGGTTCACCAGTTCGCTGCGTTGGATGTAGTGCATGATCGTGACCCTGGTGTCGGTGTGGCCGAGGAGTTCTGCGGCGAGTTCGCTGCTGGCGTTGGTGTTGACCGCGGTCGCTACCGTGCGGCGGAACAGATGCGGGGTCACCCCGTTGATGCCCGCGCCCTCGAGCACCTGTCGCAACTGGCGGCGCACGTTCCCGGTTGTCAGCGGGGTGCCGTCCCGGGATTGGAACAGCAGGTCATCCAGGCCCATGCTCCCGACCTTGGCGAGCCGCCGGCGAACTGCGTCGGAAGTGAACGTGGGGATGGCGACAACGCGAGTGGACTTGGCTGTTTTGCGGTGGTCCTGCCGGAAGGTTTGCTCGCCCTTGCGGCTAACGATGGTGCCGGCCAGCCGGATGGAGGGCACGGGGCTGGTGATGTCGACGTCCCGGCGGCGGATGGCCAGGACCTCGCCGATCCGGGCTGAAGTTCCGAGCATGACCTCGATGATCGCGCCGAGCTGGCCGTCCGGCTTGGGCCCGGACGTGTGGTTGACAGCGCTCTCCCACTGCGCGATCGCCGCGCGAATCACATTCACCTCCGGCGCCATGAGCGCAGCGGGTACGCGCGGCTCCCGGTGCAGGCGGGCGACGTGGTCCATCGGGTTCCGTGGCAGGACCTCGTGCCGCACCGCCAGCTCCAGGGCCAGCCGCAGCACTGCCCGGGCCTGTTTCGCGCGGTTGTAGGAAATCTTCGCGAGCTGCTTGATGAACTTGTCGCACCGGGCCACCCCGATCTCCCGCAACGCGAGGTGATCAAAGGCGGGCGAGACCAGGGTGCGCATGTTGCGCTCATACAAGTTCCGGGTCGTCCGGGAGATCCGGTCCTCCAGGTCGATGTCCTCCAACCAGTAGACCACCAGGTCGCTGAACAGGCTGTCCGGCGACAAGCTCGTATCGGCAGGTTGGAACAGGTCCCGGTCGGCGAGCTTGGCCTTTAGTGCCCGTTCGGCGGCCTTGGCCGTGGCACCGGTGCCCTGCACCAGGCGTGCGTGGCCGTCCCAGTCGCGGTAGCGAGTTCGCGCCTCGTAGCGTCCGTTCGGCATCTGGCGGGTACTGATGTCACCGAAAGTGCCGATAGTCAACCGTTGCCGGGGCACCTCAGCTCACCGCCGATCGGGGCGCCTGGACTCGCTGGTGGGCTCCCGCTGTTGGGCGATCCAGGCCCGCACATCGGAGATCGCGAACTTGAGGTGTTTGCCGAACCGGTACGCGGCGGGGCCTTTGCCGTGCACCCGCCAGTCGTAGACGGTGGAGATCGGGATGCCGAGGTAGGCGGCCAGCTCGTGGACGTCCATCAGGGGCTCCAGGCCCCAGTCGTCGGTGGAAGAAGTGGTTGGGTTCTCGTTGTGAATGCTCATACCCCGAAGGTGTGCCAGGCGATCCCGGACGATCGGGAGGAACCGAAACCGACCTCAGCACCCCGCACGACAGGGCCGGCAAAGGGGCGGAATTGGGCTGAAAGTGATGGGGTAGTGATGGGAACATCAAATCTCTTAACCAAAAAAGTCCCGGAAACCCTTGAGTTTCCGGGACATTTGGTCGGGCTGACAGGATTTGAACCTGCGACCCCCTGACCCCCAGTCAGGTGCGCTACCAAGCTGCGCTACAGCCCGCCGTTTCCCAGTGGATTCCCGAAGGCATCTACCGGAGACAACTGGACTAGCTTACCGCCTCAGGAGAGGGGTTGCGTTCACTTTGGGGGGTGTATCTGGGGTTGGGTGGTTGACAAGGGGCTGGAGAGACGTAGTTTCGAGTGCATGTGGGTCACCGGGTCTCGACAAGCTCGACCAGCGTGGGGGTGCGTTGGGTGTCGAAAGGTTGCGGGGTCTCGACAAGCTCGACCAACGACGGGGCGAGATCTCGACTACGGTGTGCGGGGTCTCGACAAGCTCGACCAGCGGTGCCCAGCGAAATTGGAGGGGCGCACAGGTGGGGCAATTGCGATTCCCTGCTTATGCATAGGTTGTCCATAGGAATGGTGCGTAGCGTGACGCGAGGTCGTCATCGGCCGCACCCACAACGAAGGAAGTTATGTCCCAGAAAAAGTCAGGCCCCCTGTCCAAGTTCAACCTCGCCCTGGCACTGTTGTGGCTGGTCGACGTGGTCGTGACCGGCGCCGGATACCTGATCCTGACCTCCTCCAACGCCAGCCAGGCCGACTTCTACACCTCGCAGTCCTCCGACTACGTCTCCTACTTCGGTGCGCAGTCCGGCAGCAACCTGGGCGCCACCCTGATCGGCGCCGGCGTGATCGGCGTGCTCATCACCCTCGCCGCGCACGCCGTGTCCTGGTCACTGGCCCGCAACGCCGAGGCCGTGGCATCCGTGACCACCGTCGACGACGAGCCGGACTTCGACTTCGACGACACCGACTTCGACGCCGACGAGAAGGCCGCCGTTGAGGCCGAGGCCGCACAGACCGCCGCCGCGACCACCGTCTCCCCCACCGTCGTCGCTGACGCCACCGAGGCCACCCCGGCCGCGGCACCCGCCGAGACCCCGGCCACGGATGCGCCCGCGACCAAGTCAGGCGACGACGACTCGTCGTACGGCCCCACCACCACGCGCTAAGCCGCGAACAGGGAGCTTTGCCCGGGCCGGTGCCCTACTACCGGCCCGGGCATTTCTCTGCCCGCTGGCGGCCGCACAGGCATCCGTTTGGGCACGACAAAAACCGCAGGCCGTCATTAGGGTGACGGCCTGCGGTTGTGCTGACGCAGAGGACTGACCGGTCGAAAGTTTCGGGCCAGGTTCTCTGGAATGCGATGGACACGGAAATGTCGGAAGGGCATCTGCTGCGCCCAGTTCCGCACTAGGAAGCGGAGACTGGGGTGGTGCTGCTGGGTGTAAATCTGTGGTGCCGGCTGATCCGGGTGAATCTGCCAACACGACGAACTTAGGGCATTTTCGGCGGCCCGTGTCGGCCCTCCGGGGCACACCTTCAACCTCTACTTTGGAGTTCCCGCGGCAGTTCCGCGCCAGCACTGGGATCCCGGCCGTCCGGTTGCGCTGCCCTTGGGCGGACGTTGCGCAGGCCTTGCGCGAACCTTGCGCTCGAATCGGCCCCGACCGGCCATTAATCCTGTCTGGGGACGCGAAAAAGCCGTATGCCGACACCTGAAGTGTCGGCATACGGCCCTGTCGAACCGGCCGGTGAACCAGCCGTGCGGCTTAGCGCTTGCGCTTCTCGCGCACGCGCATGCTGATGTTGATCGGGCTGCCGGCGAAGCCGTAGACCTCGCGCAGACGACGCTGGATGAACCGGCGGTAGCCCGGGTCGAGGAACCCAGTGGTGAAGATCACGAAGGTCGGCGGGCGGCTGGAGGCCTGGGTGCCGAACAGGATGCGCGGCTGCTTGCCACTGCGCACCGGGTGCGGGTGCTCCGCGGCCAGCTCGGCGAGGAACGCGTTGAACTTGCCGGTGGCGACGCGGGTGTCCCACGACTCGAGCGCGAGCTCGAGGGCCGGAACCAGCTTCTCCATGTGACGGCCGGTCTTGGCGGAGATGTTCACGCGCGGGGCCCAAGCCACGTGGGCCAGGTCCTGCTCGATCTCACGCTCGAGGTAGCGGCGACGGTCGTCGTCGATCTGGTCCCACTTGTTGAACGCGAGCACCAGGGCGCGGCCGGATTCGAGCACCAGGTCGATGACGCGCACGTCCTGCTCGCTGATGACCTCGGTCACATCGATGAGCACCACGGCCACTTCGGCCTTTTCCAGAGCGGCGCTGGTGCGCAGCGAGGCGTAGAAGTCGGCGCCCTGGGACAGGTGCACGCGGCGGCGGATGCCGGCGGTGTCAACGAAGCGCCAGACGCGACCGCCGAGCTCAACCTGCTCGTCGACCGGGTCGCGGGTGGTGCCGGCGAGCTCGTTGACAACAACGCGCTCTTCGCCGACGACCTTGTTCAGCAGGCTGGACTTGCCCACGTTCGGGCGTCCCAGGATGGCGACGCGGCGCGGGCCGCCCACTTCCTGCTTGGCCACGGCCGAGATCTCGGGGAGCTCTTCGAGGATCGCGTCGAGCAGGTCGGCCACACCGCGACCGTGCAGCGCGGAGACCGGCCAGGGCTGGCCGAGGCCGAGCGCCCACAGGCTGGCCGCTTCGGGCTCCTGGCGGATGTCGTCGACCTTGTTGGCGATGAGGAAGACGGGCTTGCCGCTCTTGCGGAGCAGCTTGACGACGGCCTCGTCGGTGCTGGTGGGGCCCACGTTGGCGTCGACGACGAACATGACCACGTCGCAAAGTTCGATGGCCAGCTCGGCCTGCATGGCCACGGAACGGTCGATGCCCTTGGCGTCGGGCTCCCAGCCGCCGGTGTCGACGAGGCTGAAGCGGCGTTCGTGCCACTCGCCCTTGTAGGTGACCCGGTCACGGGTCACACCGGGGGTGTCCTCCACGACGGCCTCGCGGCGGCCGAGGATGCGGTTCACGAGCGCGGACTTGCCCACGTTGGGGCGGCCGACGATCGCGATCACCGGCAGCGCCGGCAGGTACTGGATGGCGTCGGGGTCGTCGCTGATCGAGTCGAGAACGTCGAAGTCCTCGTCATCGAGGTCATACTCGTTCAGGCCGGTGCGCAGCGCGAGGGCGCGCTGAGAGATCAGGGCGTCATCGTCGTCAAGGTCGGTCAGGCGCGCCGCGATTTCCGGGTCGAGCTCGGGGATCGTCGTGTCGTCGAATTGATTAGTCATGCGAGTTCCTCGCGGTATTGATGACCTCTACAACCGCGTCAATGGTCTGGTCGAAGTCGAGATGGGTGGAGTCGACGGTGGTCACACCGTCTGCGGCGCTCATGAATTCCACTACCTGGGAGTCAGCGCGATCCCTCGATCGCAACTGTTCCGCCACGGTGTGGGCCGATTGGGTTGATATTTCCGCAGAGCGCCTAGCCATTCTAGCCTCTTCGGTTGCTGTGAGTAGAATGCGCGCCTGAGCTTCGGGTGCCACGACCGTGGTGATGTCCCGGCCTTCCACCACCACACCGGGCTGCGGCACGTTCCTGGCAATGCTCCGGAACAGTTCGGTGAGGTGCGTGCGCACGGCCGGCACCCGGGCGATGGCGCTCACCACGGCCGAGATCTGCGGCTCCCGGATGGCGTCGGTGACGTCGGTCTCCCCCACCCGCACGAAGTAGGCATCCGGGTCGGTGCCGATCGTGTAGTCGAAGGTGGCGAGGGCACCGGTCACGGCGTCGGCATCCTGCGAGTCGATGTTCTGCGCCAGCACGTGCCAGGCGAGGGCGCGGTAGGCGGCGCCGGTGTCGAGGTAGCCGTAGCCGAGGCGGCGGGCCGCGGCCCGGCTCACGCTGGACTTGCCGCTGCCGGCAGGCCCGTCGATGGCAACGAACAGGGGGTAGGAGTGCTTGCTCAAACGTCTAACCGACAATCCGCCAGCCGCGGGCGGCCAGCTCAGAGGTGAGACGGCTGACCGTCTCGGGGAGGATGCTGATCTCGGCGAGCCCGATCTGGGCTCCCGGGGAGTGCTCGAGGCGGAGGTCCTCGAGGTTGACGCCCACTTCGCCGATCTCTTGGAAGAGGCGGGCGAGCTGGCCGGGTGTGTCGTCGACCATCACGGTGAGGCTGGCGTAACGGCGGTCCTGGCCGTGCTTGCCGGGCAGCCGGGCCACGCCGGTGTTGCCGCCGGCGATCTCCTCCGCCACCTGACGGCGGGCGCCGGGGGCGGACGGGTCGTCGAGCGCGCCGATGAAGCGGTCGAGGTCGTCGCGGAGCGCCAGCAGGATCTCCCGCACAGGGGCGGGGTTGGCGCCGAGGATCTGCACCCACAGCTCCGGGTCGCTCGCGGCGACGCGGGTGACGTCGCGCACACCCTGGCCGGCGAGGTTGAGCGCCGAGGCGGGCGCGTCGGTGAGGCGGCGGGCCATCAGGGTGGAAATCACCTGGGGCACGTGCGAGACCAGGGCCACGGCGTTGTCGTGGTCGGCGGGGCTCATCTCCACCAGGGTGGCGCCGAGGTCGAGGATCAGGTCGTCGATCGCGGTGGCGCGCTGGTAGCTGATGGCATCGTGCGCGGCCACCACCCAGGGCCGGCCGATGAACAAGTCGGCGCGGCCGGCGAGGGGTCCGCCGCGTTCCCGGCCGGCCAGCGGGTGCGAGCCGATGTAGCGGGAGACGTCGGCGCCGCGCGCCTGCAGCTCGGTGAGCGGGGCCAGCTTGACGCTGGCCACATCAGTCACGATCGCGTCGGGAAATGCCTCGAGTTCGCGGGCGACGATCTCGGCGGTCACATCCGGCGGCACGCACACCACGATCAGCTGCGGGGCGTCGCCGGTGCGCGCGGCGCGGCCGGCGCCGTAGTCGATGGCCAGCGACAGGTTGGTCGGCGACGCGTCGGCAAGGATCACGTCGATCCCCCGGGCGGTGAGGCCCAGACCGATGCTGGTTCCCAGGAGCCCGGCGCCGACAACACGCACCGGCCCGATCAGGCGAGACTCGACCACGTTCGGCTCCAAACTTGCGCGGTTAACAGGGTGAAACGGATGCTGCGGGGGCTCTACTTCTGAACTTCGGCGCGGGACACCGTGAGCAGCTGACCGAGTTCCACTTTAGTGAGGTCGCGCACGGCGCCGGCCCGGAGGGTGCCCAGCTGCAGCGGCCCGAATTGGCGGCGCACCAGGTCCACGACGGGGTGGCCGACGGCGTCGAGCATCCGGCGCACGATGCGGTTGCGGCCGGAGTGCAGGGTGAGCTCCACCAGGGTGAAGCCGTCGCCGGGAGGGCTGGTGAGGATGCGGGCCTTGTCGGCGGCGATGGGGCCGTCCTCCAGCTCGATGCCGCTCTGCAGCTTGCCGATGGTCTGCGCCGAGACGCGGCCCTCCACCTTGGCGATGTAGGTCTTGGCGACGCCGAAGGAGGGGTGCGCGAGCACGTGGGCGAGGTCACCGTCGTTGGTGAGGATGAGCAGGCCGCTGGTCTGGGCGTCGAGGCGGCCCACGTTGAACAGGCGTTCCTCGTACCCCTCGGTGAACTGGCGCAGGTCGGGCCGGCCGCTTTCGTCTTGCATGGAGGAGACCACGCCGACGGGCTTGTTCAGCATCACGTAGCGGCGGCTGGTGTCCAGCTGAATGGCGATGTTGTCCACGGCGATCTTGTCAGTCTCGGGGTGCACGCGGCGGCCGAGCTCGGTGACGACCTTGCCGTTGACCCGCACCCGGCCGGAGCTGATCATGTCTTCGCTCACCCGGCGGGAGGCGACTCCGGCGGCGGAGAGCACCTTCTGCAGGCGGATGCCGTCGGCGGCGGCCTCGGGGTTAGTGGCGAAGTCTGGGTTGGTGCTGCTGGTGTCGATGTAGCCATCGTTGTGGTCGGTCATGGTAGATCCTCGAATCCGTTCGCACCGTCGGCGAGCAACGGCGAAATTAGTGGCAACTCGTCGAGCGAGTTGATTCCCAGCTGCACGAGCAGCAGGTCGGTGGTGGCGTAATTGATCGCGCCGGTCTCGCTATCGGTGAATGCCTCGGTGATCAATCCGCGCCCCAGAAGGGTGCGCACCACCGAGTCGACGTTAACGGCCCTGATCGAGGCTACCGCGCCGCGGCTGATCGGTTGCTTGTAAGCGATCACCGCGAGGGTCTCCAGGGCGGCTTGCGAGAGCCGGCTGGGGTTCTGGGTGAGCACGAAGTCGGCCACGACCGGGTCGTGTTCGGCGCGCACGTAGATGCGCCAGCCGCCGGCCACCTCGCGCAGTTCGAAGCCGCGGCGCACGGTGCCGTCGACGCCGTCGAAGTCGGCGACGAGCCGCAGGATGGCCTCGCGCACCTCCACCAGCGGATGCGCGACCGCGGTGGCCAGGTGCACCAGGCTCTGCGGCTCATCAGCCACCATCAAGATCGCTTCGAGCCGCCGCTCAATCGCGACCGCTCCCCCGCCGCTGGTCGCTCCCCCATCGCTGGTCGAGCCCACTTCGCTGGTCGAGCTTGTCGAGACCCCGTCACCAGGTCTCGACAAGCTCGACCCACGATCGGTCGCGCCCGTCTCGCCGGTCGAGCCTTCTTCGCTGGTCGAGCTTGTCGAGACCCCGTGAGCCTCTGTTTCGACCGCGGCAGTGCTGGCATCAAGCGTCATAGTCGGCTCCGAGGTTCGCAAGGTTGTCATCAGTCCAGCCGTCGGCGTCCCAGTGCAAGCTCAGCTCGCCCAGGGGCTCCATCTGGTCGAAGGTGAGGGCGCCATGCCGGTACAGCTCCAGCACGGCAAGAAAACGGGCGATCACGAGGCCCTTCGCCGCACAGTCCACGATCAGCTCCCGAAAGGTGAGGCTCTGGTTGGCGCGCAGCATCGCCACCACGATGGCGGCCTGCTCGCGGATGCTCACCAGCGGCGCGTGCAGATGCTCCAGCCCCACGGTCGGCAGCTCCCGCGGCGTGAGCGCCAGCGCGGCCAGAGCGCCGAAGTCCCCCAGCGACAGTGTCCAGACCAGCTCGGGCGTCGTGGTGCGGTACTTCTCCTCGAGCCGCACCGAGCGCACGTGCCGGGTGGCCTCGTGTTCGAGGTGCTCGAGAAACCACGCCGACGCGGTCTTGAACGCCCGGTACTGCAGCAGCCGGGCGAAGAGCAGGTCGCGGGCCTCAAGCAGCGCCACGTCCTCGGCATCCACTAGCTCGCCCTGCGGGAGCAGGCCCACCAGCTTGAGGTCGAGCAGGGTGGCGGCCACCACGAGGAACTCGGTGGCCTGGTCGAGCTCCTCCGCGGCGTCGAGGCCGCGCAGGTAGGAGATGAACTCGTCGGTGACCCGGCTGAGCGAGATCTCGGTGATGTCGAGTTCGTGCTTGCCGATCAGCGAGAGCAGCAGGTCGAACGGGCCCTCGAAGTTCTGCAGCGCCACCGAGAAGCCGGGTGCGGCCGTGGGGCCATTCGCGCCGGATCCGGTCGTGCCGGCGCTGGCCGTCGCGGTGGTCGCCGCGACGCGGGCCGGAGCGGCCGTGGGCCGCTTAGGCGACCGCGCCACGCTGGATCAGTTCCCGCGCCGCCTGCTTGTAGGCCTTGGCGGCGGCGTGCTCCGGAGCGAACTCGGTAATCGGCACCCCCGCGACACTGGCATCCGGGAATTTGACGGTGCGGCCGATGACGGTGTCGAGCACCCGGTCGCCGAACGCGTCGACAACCCGCTCGAGCACCTCGCGCGAGTGCAGCGTGCGGGAGTCGTACATGGTGGCCAGGATGCCGTCGAGTTCGATGGCCGGGTTGAGCCGGTCGCGCACCTTGTCGATGGTTTCGATGAGAAGGGCCACGCCGCGCAGGGCGAAGAACTCGCACTCCAGCGGGATGAGCACGCCGTGGCTGGCGGTGAGCGCGTTCACGGTGAGGATGCCCAGCGACGGCTGGCAGTCGATGAGGATCACGTCGTAGTCGTTGGAGACCTTGCGCAGCACCCGGGCCAGGATCTGCTCACGGGCGACCTCGTTGACGAGGTGCACCTCCGCGGCGGAGAGGTCAATGTTGGCCGGGATGATGTCCAGGCCCTCCACCGAGGTCTGCTGAATGGCTTCCTTGGGGTCCTTGGAGCCGCTGAGGAGCAGGTCGTAGATGGTGGTGACGTCGTGCGTGGGCACGCCCAGGCCGGCCGACAGGGCGCCCTGCGGGTCGAAGTCGATGGCGAGCACGCGGCGGCCGTAGCCGGCCAGCGCGGCACCCAGGTTGATGGTGGTCGTCGTCTTGCCGACGCCGCCCTTCTGGTTGCACAGCGAGATGATGCGTGCGGGGCCGTGCGCCTTCAGCGGGGCGGGTTCGTCGAACACCTGCACCGGCCGTCCGGTTGCGCCGGTGGGGAGTTCCTCGAGTCCGGGAAGCTGCGTCCGGCTATCCGTCTTACGCGCCACTGGGCTGTCCTCGATCCGTCATGCAGTTCACTTGGTCGATTGTACCGAGCAGACAAGCCCGCCCCCGCCAAGCCCCCCGGTGTGCCGTCACCTGCCCCGCGCCATCCGCGCCCGCCGCTTCGACCCTCCCCCGTGCCCAACTGTTCCCAATGCGGACAATTGCACCCGGTGTGCCGGGACCATTTGTCCGCTTCGGCAACAGTTGCGGCCGATGCGCGCGGATTGGTGCGGCGCGGCCCGGGCGCGGGCGCGAGCGCGAGCGGCAGCAGCGGTCAGCCGGCCTTCTTGTCGTCGGTGCCGGCGCGCACCCGCACCACGGTCTCCCAGCCGGCCACGATCATCAGCACCACCGTGGTCACCGCGCCCAGCTGCAGCGGCGTGAGCACAAACGCGGCCGCGAACGCGACCAGCAGCGCCCCAACGCCCACGAGGTACGACACGAGCAACTCCCGCGCCACCACCAGCCGGAACAGCAGCATCCCGAGCACGTAGAGCAGCGGGCCGCCCACCAGCACTACCGCGGTCGACAGGGTCATCTGGGCGTGCGGATGCGAGAGCACCTCCTTGTCGGCCACGGAGGTGAGCACGATGCCGGCGATGATCACCGCGTGCACGTAGGTGTACGCCAGCCGGGCGATCCGTCCCGGCTCCGCGGCCGCACTGATCGCCTTCGCGCCGGCGCGTTCGCTGTGGTCGAAGTAGAGCCACCACATGGCCACGCTCGCGCCGAACGCGAGCAGCATGCCCAGGATGCTCTCCGCCGACGACTCCTTGTCGACGAACGCGAACCCGGTCACGAGCAGCGATTCGCCCAGGGCGATGATCACGAACAGGGCGCTGCGCTCGGCGATGTGCGGGCCGGAGAGGTCCCAGCGGTCGATCCCGGCGGCGCCGAGTCCCGGCACCCGAAAACCCACCCCGGCGGAGAGGTATTCGATGGCCAGCGCGATCAACCAGAGCGGCAGCCGGTATTGCAGCGGCAGCAATGCGCCGACGATCCAGAACACGCTCGAGAGCGCCAGCCAAACGAGGATGCGCACGAAGGTGCGCCGCAACTCGGCGTCGTGCCGGGCCACGGCGAGCAGCATGAAGACCGTGCGGCCCAGCTGCAGCACGGTGTACGCCAGCGCGAAGACGATGCCGCGGTCGCCGAACGACTCGTAGATCGACACGCTCACCACGAAGCCCACCAGCGCGAGACCGAGCACCACCGCGCGCACGGGCAGCTTGGCCGGGTCGAGCCAGTTGGTCACCCAGGTCGTGTACACCCACAGCCACCACAGCGCGAGCACCAGCATCGCCGACTCCAGCGCGCCCTCCCAGGACTGGTTCTCGTAGAGGTACCGGGACAGCTGGGTGAGCGCGAACACGAAGATCAGGTCGAAGAACAGCTCAACATAGGTGACGCGGTCGGCACCCTCGGCGTCGTCGGGTCGCAGCAGGTTACGGCGGATGCCGAAGCGGCCGGCCGGCGTCGCTGCGGGCTGTGGCGGGGAGGTGCGGGTCACTCCCCCATTGTCGCGGAGCTGGCACGCAGACCGCACCCCCTGCGCTGGTCGAGCTTGTCGAGACCCGGCGGGCCAGACTGCGGAACGCACCCAGTGCGTTGGTCGAGCTTGTCGAGACCCGGTGAGCCGATCCCGAGACACGTCACGAGGTCTCGACCAGCTCGACCAGCGATCGGGGCACGACACACACGCACGTCACGGGGTCTCGACGAGCTCGACCACCGGGACCGAGACGCCCCCAGACCAGCGATCGCCGCCGCTCAGCGGGCTCGGGGGTGCGCCGTGGTGTACATGTCGCGGAGGGTGTCGATGGTGACGAGGGTGTAGATCTGGGTGGTGGCCACCGAGGAGTGGCCGAGCAGCTCCTGCACCACGCGCACGTCGGCGCCGCCGGACAGCAGGTGGGTGGCAAACGAGTGCCGCAGCGTGTGCGGCGACACCTCGATGCCCAGCTCGGCACGTTCGGCCGCGGCACGGATGATCAACCACGCGTTCTGCCGGCTCACCCGGTGCCCGCGCACGCCGAGGAACAGCGCCGGGGTGGCCTTGCCGCGCGCCGACAGCGCCGGCCGGGCCCGCACCAGGTAGGCGTCCACGGCGGCGCGGGCGAAGCTGCCCACCGGAACGATGCGCTGCTTGTTGCCCTTGCCGGTGAGGCGCACCACGTCTTCCTCGAGCATGTCGTCCACGTTGAGGTTCACCACCTCAGACACCCGCGCCCCGGTGGCGTAGAGCAGCTCGAGCAGCGCCTTGTCGCGCAGCTGCGGCAGCTCCTCGCCGTCGGTCGCGGCCAGCAGCGCGGTCACCTGCTCGATCGAGATGGCCTTGGGCAGCCTGAGGCCCAGCTTGGGCGGTTTGGTCTCGTGCGCCACGTCTTCGTCCACGAGGGATTCCTCGAGCAGAAACCGGTGGAATCCGCGCACGGTGGACAGCACGCGCGCCACCGACGCCGCGGTCAGCGGCGACTCGACCCGGCTGCTCAGGTGCTGCACGAACCCGCTCACCTGCGACGAGGTGACCGCGCGCAGGTCGGTGACACCGGCATCCGTGAGCCAGCCGGCGTAGATGACCAGGTCGCGCCGGTACGCGGCGACCGTGTTGGCCGAGAGCCCGCGTTCAATCGAGACGTGCCGCAGATACGAGTGCACGGCCTCCTCGACGAACACGGGGCCGGTCACACCGTGTGGTCCCAGTTCGACGGATGCCGCGGCCAGGGCAGGTCGGCCGGCGCCAGCGACGACCAGCCGCGTGCGCGGGAGGCGGCGGCGGCGAGCACGCCGAGCACGAGCGACGGGTTCTGCACCCGGCGGGCGAGCGCGGCGTCGACGGCGTCGTCCAGGGACACCCAGCGGGTGACCATGTCGGCTTCCTCGTCGGTGCGGTCGAAGGCCTCGGGGGCCGGCGACAGCCCGCGGGCCAGGTAGATGCGGATAACCTCGTTGCTGCCGCCCGGGGAGGTGTAGAACTCGGTGAGCACATTCCACTCGGATGCGACGACGTCGGTCTCCTCGGCCAGCTCACGCTGCGCGCCGACGAGGGCGTGTTCGCCGTCGATGTCGAGCAGCCCGGCGGGCAGTTCCCATTCGCGCATCCGCACCGGGTGCCGGTACTGCTGAATCAGCAGCACCCGGTCCTGGTCGTCGAGCGCGAGGATCGCGACCGCGCCGGGGTGGTCGACGTACTCGCGCACAATCTCCGCGCCGTTGTAGTCGAACGCATCCTGACGGATGTTCCAGACGTGGCCCTCGAACTGCACCGTGCTCGTGGTCACCGCGGTGGGAGCCGGCTCATCCTCGATGCGGGGAAGCAACGCGTCGGCCGCGGCGCGGTCAGACAGGGACTCAGGCATCTTCCTTCACCTCGAACAGGCGGCTGGCCTGCTGACGGTCCAAGGCGGCGCCGATCAGGCCACGGAACAGCGGGTGCGCGTGGCTCGGGCGGGAGCGCAGCTCGGGGTGCGCCTGGGTGCCCACGTAGAACGGGTGCTCGGTGCGGGGCAGCTCCACGTACTCCACCAGGTGGCCGTCGGGCGAGGTGCCAGAGAACCACAGGCCGGCCTCGGCGATCTGGGCGCGGTAGTTGTTGTTCACCTCGTAGCGGTGACGGTGACGCTCGGATGCGACGGGAGCGCCGTAGAGCTCCTCCACGATCGAACCGGAAGCGAGGTCCGCCGGGTACAGGCCCAGGCGCATGGTGCCGCCCAGGTCGCCGCCGGCGATGATCTCGACCTGCTCTTCCATGGTCGCGATCACCGGGAACTCGGTCTCCGGGTCGAACTCGCTGGACGAGGCGCCCTCGAGACCGGCCTTGTTGCGGGCGTATTCGATGACCATGCACTGCAGGCCGAGGCACAGGCCCAGCACGGGGATGGCGTTCTCGCGGGCGAACTTGAGGGCGCCGAGCTTGCCCTCGATGCCGCGCACGCCGAAGCCGCCGGGCACGCAGATGCCGTCGAGCTCGCTGAGCATCGCGGCGGCGCCTTCGGGCGTCTCGCAGGTGTCGGAGGCGATCCACTCGATCTTCACCTTGGTCTGCTGCGCGAAACCGCCGGCGCGCAGCGCCTCGGTCACCGAGAGGTAGGCGTCGGGCAGGTCGATGTACTTGCCGACCAGGCCGATGGTGACCTCATGCTTGGGTTCGCGCACGGCGTCGAGCACCCGCTGCCAGGCGGTCCAGTCCACGTCCTTCACCGGCAGGTTCAGGGCGTCGGTGATGTACTTGTCCAGGCCCTGCTCGTGCAGCACGGCGGGGATCTCGTAGATGCTGGGCACGTCTTTGCAGTTCACGACGGCGTCTTCGTCCACGTCGCACATGAGCGCGATCTTGCGCTTGTTCGACTCGGAGACGGGCCGGTCGCTGCGCAGCACGAGCGCATCCGGCTGAATGCCAAGCGAGCGGAGCGCCGCGACGGAGTGCTGGGTGGGCTTGGTCTTCTGCTCACCGGAGGCGTTCATGAACGGCACCAGGGACACGTGCACGAAGAAGACGTTCTTGCGGCCGAGTTCGTGGCGCACCTGGCGGGCGGCCTCGATGAACGGCTGCGACTCGATGTCGCCGACGGTGCCGCCGACCTCGGTGATGATCACGTCGGGGCGCGGCTCATCGCTGGCCTGCAGGCGCATCCGTCGCTTGATCTCGTCGGTGATGTGCGGGATGACCTGCACGGTGTCGCCCAGGTATTCTCCGCGGCGTTCGCGGGCGATCACCTGCGAGTAGACCTGACCGGTGGTGACGTTCGCCGCCTGGGTGAGGTTGATGTCGAGGAAGCGCTCGTAGTGGCCGATGTCGAGGTCGGTCTCGGAGCCGTCGTCGGTGACGAAGACTTCGCCGTGCTGGAACGGGTTCATCGTTCCGGGATCGACGTTGAGGTAGGGGTCGAGCTTCTGCATCACAACGCGCAGTCCGCGAGCAGTGAGCAGGTTGCCGAGGCTTGCCGCCGTCAGGCCTTTACCCAATGAAGAAACGACACCACCGGTCACAAAAATGTGCTTCGTAATGTCGTCTGATTTGTCCGCGTTTATATTGTTCACCACGGGCTTCGATCCTATCACCTAGTGTGGGCCTCTCCGTTGGAGCTGGTTGAGTGGGCAAGTTCGATGAGCTCCCGGGCGTGCTCGAGACCGCTGCTGGAGTCGGGCAGGCCGGAGAGCAGTCTGGCCATCTCGGCGGCCCTGTCGTCGCCGGTGAGCTGGCGCACGCTGCTGGCGGTGACCGACCCGTCGCTGTCTTTCACCACGCTGAGGTGGTTGCCGGCGAACGCCGCCACCTGGGCGAGGTGGGTGACCACGATCACCTGCGCGGTTTCGGCGAGCCGGGCGAGTCGTCGGCCGATTTCGATGGCGGCCGCTCCGCCCACGCCGGCGTCGACCTCGTCGAAGACGAAGGTGGGAACGGGGTCGGTGGCGTTGATGACCACCTCGATGGCGAGCATCACCCGGGAGAGTTCACCGCCAGATGCCCCGCGCGCCAGGGTGCGCGGTTCGGCGCCGGCGTGCGGCTGCAGCAGGATGCGCACCACGTCGTGCCCGGTGGCCGTCACGTCGTCGAGCCGGTCGATTTCCACCACCAGCCGGGCGTTGGCCATGGCCAGCGCCGCCAGTTCGGTGGTGACGGCGGTGCCCAGTTCGGCGGCGGCGCGGGTGCGGATGCCGGTGAGCTGGTCGGCCAGCCGCTGCACGAGCTCCCGGTCGGCGCCGGTGTCGGCGCGGAGGGTGTCGATGCGGTCGGAGTCGCTGTCCAGTTCGACCAGGCGGCTGCTGCCGGTGTCGAGGAAGTCGATGGCCTCGTCGAGGCCGCCGGCGAACTTGCGGGAGAGCACGCTCAGTTCGGCGCGGCGCTCCTGCACCACCTCGAGCTCCCGGGCGCCGTCGGCGTCGAGGCCGGCGAGGTAGGTGGAGAGTTGCGCGGCGATGTCGGCCACGAGGAACCCGGCGTTGGCGAGGGCCTCGGCCAGCGGCGGCAGGGCGGGGTCGTGCGCCGCGGCCCGGTCGAGTTGGCGGCGGGCGGCGTCGAGCAGGGCCACGACATCCGGGGCGTCGTCGGTGGATTCTTCGGCGGAGAGCAACTCGCGGCTCTGCGCGGCGGCCAGGCGGAGTTCTTCGAGGTTGCCGAGCCGTTCGGCGCGTTCGGTGAGTTCGGTGTCTTCGCCGCGCTGCGGGGCGGCCAGCTCGATCTCGGCGATCGCGAGGCGCAGGTCCTCGGCTTCCCGGGCCCGGCGGTCCTGCTCGGCGATGAGCAGGTCGAGCTCGGACTGGTTGGCGTGCCAGCGGTGGTAGGCGTGCTGGAAGTCGGTGAGGACCTCGGTGAGTTCGGCGCCGGCGAACCGGTCGAGCGCGTCGCGCTGCGCGGAGGCGGAGCGGAGCCGCACTTGGTCGGACTGGCCGTGCACGACCACGAGGTCGCCGCCGAGGTCGCCGAGCACCCCGGCGGGGGCGCTGCGGCCGCCCACGACGGCGCGGCTGCGGCCCTCGACTGACACCGACCGGCTGAGCAGCAGCTCCGGGCCGTCGAGGTCTCCCCCGGCGTCCCGCACCCGCTGGGCCACGGGGCCGTCGGGCGCGATCAGCCAGCGGCCCTCCACCCAGCTCTGCGGCTGGCCGGCCCGCACGGTGCCGGGGTCGGCGCGCTCGCCCAGCAGCAGGCCGAGCGCGGTGACGACCATGGTCTTGCCCGCGCCGGTTTCGCCGGTGATGGCCGTGAAGCCGGGGCCGAGCGGCAGGGTGGCCTCGCGGATGACGCCGAGGTCGCGGATCACCAGTTCTTCGATCATGTCATTGCCTCACTCACGACCGACCGGGCCCCGCCAGCCCGAGATGGGCAGGTTGAACTTGTTCACCAGGCGGTCGGTGAACGGGCCGCTGTGCAGCCGGGCGAGCCGCACCGGCACCGGGGAGCGCCGCACGATGACGCGGGCGCCCGGCGGCAGGTCGTGCACGCGGCGGCCGTCGGCGCAGAGCACCGCCGAGCTGTCGCCGCGGGCGAGAACTTCCACGGCCAGCGAGGAGTCCGGTCCGACGACGAGGGGCCGGGCGAAGAGGGCGTGCGCGCTCAGCGGCACGAGCAGCAGGGCGTCCAGACTCGGCCAGACAATGGGTCCGCCGGCGGAGAACGAGTACGCGGTCGACCCGGTGGGGGTGGACAGCACCACGCCGTCGCAGCCGAACGCCGACAGCGGACGGCCGTCGACCTCGATGATGACCTCGATCATCCGCTGCCGGTTGGCCTTCTCTACGGTGGCTTCGTTCAGCGCCCAGGTTTCGTAGACCACTTCGTGGTCCACCTTCACCCGCACCGACAGGGTCATCCGCTCTTCGACGAGGTAGTCGCGCAGCAGGGCGCGGCGCACGGCCTCGCCGAGGTCGTCGCGTTCGCTTTCGGCGAGGAAGCCGACGTGGCCCAGGTTGATGCCCAGCAGCGGGGCGGAGCAGCCGCGCACGATCTCGGCGGCACGCAGGATGGTGCCGTCGCCGCCGAGCACGATCACGAGTTCGAGGTCGGTGGCCTGCACGGTGTCGCCGAGCACGGCGGTGCTGCCGTTCAGTTGCGGGCAGGAGGCGAGCAGGTCGTTGCGCTCGTCGGCGGCCAGCACCGGCACGGCGCCGGCGGCGATGAGCTGCTCGCACACCGTGGCTGCGGCTTCGAGCGAATCCTGCCGGCCGGTGTGGGCGACGACGAGGATGTGGCGGGGCGTTGCGGTCATGCTCGTCACGCTCCTACCAGGATGGTTATCCGATCGATCCATTCTGTCGGATTGGTGCCGGTTCCATGTCGCAGCCAGACGAGATATTCGTGGTTGCCTGCCGCTCCGGCGATCGGCGAGGCGATCAGGCCGTTCACGCCGAGACCCAGGTCCCAGGCGGCCCAGAGCACGCCGGACACGGCGTCGGCGCGCAGGCCCGCGTCGTGCACGACGCCTTCACGGATGCCGCCGCGACCGACCTCGAACTGCGGCTTGATCAGCAGCACGAAGTCGGCGCCCTCGGCGGCGGTGGCCACCAGGGCCGGCAGCACCGTGGTGAGGGAGATGAACGAGAGGTCGCCCACGACGAGGTCGGCGCGCTCGGGCACACCGGAGGCGGCCGCGATGGACTCCGCGGTGGCGTAACGCAGGTTGAAGCCCTCCACGAGGGTCACCCGGGGGTCGGCCTTGATGGTCGGCGACAGCTGGCCGTGACCCACGTCGACGGCGACGATCCGGCCGACACCGCGTTCGAGCAGCACCTGGCTGAACCCGCCGGTGGAGGCGCCGGCATCCATCGCGGTACGCCCGGTGATGGGCAGGGCGAAGGCGTCGAGGGCGGCGACGAGCTTGTGCGCGCCGCGGCTGACGTAGTGGTCGGTGGGGGCGACGGCGATCACCTGGCTGTCACGCACCTTGGCGGAGGCCTTCACGACGGGGCTGCCGTCCACGGTGACCAGACCCTCGGAGATGAGCCGGGCGGCGACGGTGCGGGAGCGCACCAGGCCGCGTTCGTAGAGCGCGGAGTCCAGGCGCTGCTCCCCCGTCGGCGACAGCACAGGTTCGCTAGCGGGCGCGATGGGCGGGCGGATCGGCACGCTGGTGGGCTGTGGGGCGGACCGGGGCGGTGCCGGGGTGTCGCCCTGCGGGGTCCCCATGTCGGGGTCTGGCTGTGCCGTGCTCGTGGTGGTCATTCGGCCTTCGATCGGGGCACGTCGCCACCTTCGAGGTGGTCGCGCAGACTGTCGTGCAGCTCGGAGTATGCCGCGGCCCGGTCGGCGAGGGGCAGCGCCTCGATGGCCGCGATGCGGGCCTCGAGTTCACCGCCCAGAACGGGTGGTGCGGGAGTGTCGGCGCCGGGAACGGGCGTCGGCGCAGACGGGGTGGGGCGCGGGCCCGGCCGACCGGGGGTGGGCCCGCCGGCCTGTCGTGCTTGGTCTACTCCGTCTGCACTCACGCTTCCTAGGCTACCGTCCGAGATAGAGACTCTCCGGAACGTTCAGCCCATAGATCGGCCGGCCGGATGCCCAGATCACGGCGCAGGCCGCCCGCAACAGGTTGATTCCGTCGTCGCCGACGTTCACGATCTCCACGTCGGCGCCGTGGATGCGCACGCTGGCGCCCTCGACGGTGGCCTGGGACTTGTCCTTGGAGAACACGGTCTGCGGGTACGGTTCGTGCAGCTGGCGCAGGTCTTCCAGGATGAACGTGGGGCGTTCCTCCGGGCCGGCCGCGAGGGCCTGCTTGGCCTTGTCGATGCCGGTGAGCACGAGCACCGACGGGATCCCGGCGCGGTTGGCGCCGAGGATGTCGGTGTCGAGCCGGTCGCCGATGAACAGCGGCGCGGTGGCGTCGAAGCGTTTGATGGCCTCGAGGAAGATCGGGATCTCGGGCTTGCCGGCCACGAGGGGCAGGCGTCCCACCGCGGTGTGCACCGCGGAGACCAGCGTGCCGTTGCCCGGCGCGATGCCGCGGGCCTGCGGGATGGTCCAGTCGGTGTTCGTCGCGATCCACGGGATGCCGGGGTAGTCGCCGTCCGGCGTGACGCCGGCGTTCAGCGCGAAGCAGGCCTCGGCCAGCTGGGTCCAGCCCACGTCGGGCGCGAAGCCCTGCACCACGGCGGCGGGGTTGTCCTCGGCGGACCGGGTCACCTCGAAGCCGTGCTTCTGCAGTTCGTCCACCAGGCCGTCGCCGCCCACCACCATGATGCGCGATCCGGCGGGCACCTGGTCCACGAGCAGCCGCATGGCCGCCTGAGGCGAGGTGACCACGTCGGACGGTGCCACGGTGAGGCCGAGGTCGGTGAGGTGGCCGGCCACGGACGCATCCGTACGCGAAGCGTTGTTGGTGATGTAGCCCACCCGGATGCTCTCGGCGGCCTTGTTGAGGCCGTCGATCGCGAACGGGATGGCGTGCGGTCCGGCGTAGACGACACCGTCGAGGTCAGCGAGCACCACGTCGATGCCGGCCAGGGGCGTGGCCGGCTCAGTCAACGGGCGTCGTTTCAGGATCTTCGTCCACGCCCTCGGCGCCGTCGGTGGATTCGTCATCGGCTGAAGCGGTGTCCTCGGTCTCGGTGATGGTGATGGTGTCGTCGGCGGTCTCGAGTTCGTCGGGCACGTCGGCGTCGTCCGCCTCGGACTCCTCCTCGTCCTCGTCGGACTCGTCTTCGTCCTCGTCGAACTCTTCGTCGTCGAGTTCGACGATTTCGATGGTCTCGTCGACGTCACCGTTCAGGGCGGCGTCGGCGCGGGAGGCGCGGTCGTTCCAGAGCTCGGCTTCGTCGGTGCGGCCGAGTTCCTCGAGCACCTCGGCGTAGGCCGCGAACAGCTCGGAGCTGTAGGAGAACGCGGTCTTGGGGTCGAGCTGGGCGATCTCAAGCTCGTTGAGCGCGGCCTCGGTCTCCCCCAGGTCGAGCCGGGCACCCGACATGGCGATGGCCAGGGCCACCTGCACGCCGGCCGGCAGGGTGGAGCGGTCCACCGAACGGCCGAGCTCGAGGGCGCGGTCGGGGCGGCCGACGCCGCGTTCGCTGTCCACCATCAGCGGCAGCTGGGCGTTGGAGCCCGAGATACGGCGGTAGGTGCGCAGTTCCCGCAGTGCCAGGGCGAAGTCGCCGGTGGCGTAAGCGGTGATGGCGAGGCTCTCGCGCACCACGGCGATGCGGCCGGCACGACGCGCGGCGCTCATCACGTGGCGGTGAGCCAGCTCGGGGTCTTCGTCGATGACCCGGGCGGCCATGGCCAGGTGGCGGCCCACGGCCTCGGCGTTGTCCTTGGTGAGGGTCTTCAGCTCGTTGCGGGCGATGCGGTCCAGGTCTTCCGACGTGATGTCGTCGGGCAGCTCGGGGTCGTCGTGACGCGGGCGCACCGAACGCAGCTCGCGCTGCATGCGCTGCTCTTCGGTCATCTCCTCTTCCACGACGCGGGCGTCGCGGTCATTACGGGCCGGGGCGCCGTCGCGGGTCCACAGCTTCTTCCCGGCGTCGCGCGGAGCGCCGGCGCGGGTCGGTGAACCGCCGCGGGCGCTGTCCTTCAGCCACGGCTTGTTCTCCGTGTCGCGCTGGGGACGGTCGGAGTTGCCTTTGTACGAGGGGCGGTCGCTGTTGCCCTTGTACGCGGGACGGTCGCCGTCGCGCTGCGGACGGTCAGAGTTGCCCTTGTACGCCGGACGGTCGCTGTTGCCCTTGTACGCGGGACGGTCGCCGTCGCGCTGCGGACGGTCGGAGTTGCCCTTGTACGCCGGACGATCCGAGTTGCCCTTGTAGGCAGGGCGGTCGGAGTTGTAGGCCGGACGGTCGCTGTTGCCCTTGTACGCGGGACGGTCGCCGTCGCGCTGGGGACGGTCAGAGTTGCCCTTGTAGGCGGGGCGGTCCGAGTTGTAGGCCGGGCGGTCGCTGTTGCCGCGGTACGGCGGGCGGTCGCCGTCACGCGCGGGACGGTCGGAGTTGTAGGCCGGACGGTCGCTGTTGCCGCGGTACGGCGGGCGGTCGCCATCGCGCTGCGGACGGTCGGAGTTGCCCTTGTATGCGGGACGGTCGCTGTTGCCACGGTACGGAGCTCGCTCGCCGCCCTGCGCCGGACGGTCGGAGTTGCCCCGGTACGGAGGACGCTCGCCATCGCGCTGCGGACGGTCGGAGTTGTAGGACGGACGGTCGCTGTTGCCCTTGTAGGCAGGACGGTCGGAGTTACCCCGGTACGGTGCGCGCTCCCCGCCCTGCGGACGGTCGGAGTTGCCGCGGTACGCGGGACGATCGCCATCGCGCTGCGGACGGTCGCTGTTGCCACGGTAGGGCGGACGCTCGCCGCCCTGCGCCGGACGGTCGCCGTTGCCCCGGTAGGGCGGACGCTCGCCGCCCTGCGCCGGACGGTCGGAGTTGTAAGACGGGCGGTCGCTGTTGCCACGGTACGGCGCGCGCTCCCCGCCCTGCGGACGGTCGGAGTTGCCACGGTACGCGGGACGGTCGCCATCGCGCTGCAGACGGTCGCTGTTGCCACGGTAAGGAGGACGCTCCCCATCGCGCTGGGGACGGTCGTTGCCGCCGGTGTTGCCACGGTACGGCGGTCGTGCGCCGTCCTGGCGGGGCCGGTCCGACCCGCCGCGACCTCCCTGGTAGCCGCCGGTTCGACGATCGCCGCTTCCGTTGTCGCGTGCGTCGTTCCCGTTGCGTTCCGTGGGGGTCACTGTTTATCTCCTGTAGGTGTGGCTATACGTACCGGACTACTTCTCCAGCGTACGTTAACGTCAAAATGGCCACCCGAATGGGTGGCCATTTTGACTAAGTTAAGTCCGGCGGTGTCCTACTCTCCCACAGGGTCCCCCCTGCAGTACCATCGGCGCAAAGAGTCTTAGCTTCCGGGTTCGGAATGTGACCGGGCGTTTCCCTCTTGCTATGGCCGCCGAAACATCGTGCGATGCGCTGCCGCGAAGGCTGGCGCACCAAGTCGTTTCGAACCATCAAGCTTCGATGTCTCCAGTGTACAGGACAACACCCCTCCCCCTCCCGCGAGCCGTGAGTTTTACCCCAAAACCCCCACCTTTTCGGGGCCAAACTCACGGTTCGCGGATGCGCGCGGGCGGATGTCTGCGGGTCGCGCCCACCCGCTGGTCGAGCTCGTCGAGACCCGGTGACGTGCGCGGGTGGCGTGGGGTGCCGGTGTGCGTTCCGCAGGCCGTCCAGCGGGGTCTCGACAGGCTCGACCAGCGAGAGGGGCGCGTCCCCGAGGCCGCCTCGCGGGGTCTCGACAGGCTCGACCAGCGGGAGGGGCGCGTTCCCGAGGCCGCCTCGCGGGGTCTCGACAAGCTCGACCAGCGGGAGGGGCGCGTTCCCGATCGGAGCCGGTTCGCGAGCCGTGAGTTTGACCCCGAAAACCGGGGGTTTTGGGGGTTTGACTCACGGGTCGCGGGACGGGCGGGGCGGGGTGGGGTGGGGTGGGTTAAACGCAAAATGGCCGCCCCTGGGGGTGGCCATTTCGTGTGTTACTTAAGTTAAGTCCGGCGGTGTCCTACTCTCCCACAGGGTCCCCCCTGCAGTACCATCGGCGCAAAGAGTCTTAGCTTCCGGGTTCGGAATGTGACCGGGCGTTTCCCTCTTGCTATAGCCGCCGAAACACCTGGTGATGGTGAATCGAATCTATATTTTTAGTTATAGAACACTCCCGTGGGAATGTGTTTGTTCTCGACCGTACATCGAGAACCACATAGTGGACGCATAGCAGCTTATTCAAACTGAGTGTTATCAAATTATCGGCTTATTAGTACCGGTCAGCTCCGTGGGTCTTTAGTCCCCACTTCCACATCCGGCCTATCAACGCAGTAGTCTAGCTGCGAGCCTCTCCCCCTAAGGGATGGAAATCTCATCTCGAAGCCGGCTTCCCGCTTAGATGCTTTCAGCGGTTATCCGTTCCGAACGTAGCTAATCAGCGGTGCTCCTGGCGGAACAACTGACACACCAGAGGTTCGTCCATCCCGGTCCTCTCGTACTAGGGATAGATCTTCTCAAATTTCCTGCGCGCGCAGCGGATAGGGACCGAACTGTCTCACGACGTTCTAAACCCAGCTCGCGTACCGCTTTAATGGGCGAACAGCCCAACCCTTGGGACCTACTCCAGCCCCAGGATGCGACGAGCCGACATCGAGGTGCCAAACCATGCCGTCGATATGGACTCTTGGGCAAGATCAGCCTGTTATCCCCGAGGTACCTTTTATCCGTTGAGCGACAGCGCTTCCACAAGCCACTGCCGGATCACTAGTCCCGACTTTCGTCCCTGCTCGACTTGTCAGTCTTACAGTCAAGCTCCCTTGTGCACTTACACTCGACACCTGATTGCCAACCAGGTTGAGGGAACCTTTGGGCGCCTCCGTTACTTTTTAGGAGGCAACCGCCCCAGTTAAACTACCCACCAGGCACTGTCCCTGAACCGGATCACGGTTCGAAGTTAGGTATCCAATATGACCAGAGTGGTATTTCAACGATGACTCCACCTGAACTAGCGTCCAAGCTTCAAAGTCTCCCACCTATCCTACACAAGCCACACCGAACACCAATACCAAGCTGTAGTAAAGGTCACGGGGTCTTTCCGTCCTGCTGCGCGTAACGAGCATCTTTACTCGTAATGCAATTTCGCCGAGTTCGCGGTTGAGACAGCTGGGAAGTCGTTACGCCATTCGTGCAGGTCGGAACTTACCCGACAAGGAATTTCGCTACCTTAGGATGGTTATAGTTACCACCGCCGTTTACTGGGGCTTAAATTCTCAGCTTCGCCTTGCGGCTAACCGTTCCTCTTAACCTTCCAGCACCGGGCAGGCGTCAGTCCGTATACATCGTCTTGCGACTTGGCACGGACCTGTGTTTTTAGTAAACAGTCGCTTCCCACTGGTCTCTGCGGCCTTCGAACGCTCCAGGAGTAAATCCCTTCACGCCTCAGGCCCCCCTTCTCCCGAAGTTACGGGGGCATTTTGCCGAGTTCCTTAACCACGATTCTCTCGATCTCCTTAGTATTCTCTACCTGATCACCTGAGTCGGTTTGGGGTACGGGTGACTAAAACCTCGCGTCGATGCTTTTCTTGGCAGCATAGGATCACTGATTTCGCCCTTACGGGCTACCCATCGGGTCTCAGGCTTAATGAACGACGGATTTGCCTATCGTTCGCCCTACATCCTTAGACCGGGACAACCATCGCCCGGCTCAGCTACCTTCCTGCGTCACACCTGTTAATACGCTAACCGCACCAGCATAGGGTCGCACGCTAGGCCTCACGCTTCACCCCGAAGGGATCCATCTAGAGGATTCAGATGCTTAGCATTACTGGATTAGCTTGGACGGTTTTTCATCAGTACGGGAATATAAACCCGTTGTCCATCGACTACGCCTGTCGGCCTCGCCTTAGGTCCCGACTTACCCAGGGCGGATTAGCCTGGCCCTGGAAACCTTGATCTTTCGGAGGACGGGTTTCTCACCCGTCTTTCGCTACTCATGCCTGCATTCTCACTCGTGTAGCCTCCACGGCTGGTTTACACCGCCGCTTCGCTGGCCACACGACGCTCTCCTACCCATCAACACGGCTGAACCAACACCACAAGGGTGCGGCTTACCAAAAATATCAATGCCACAACTTCGGTGGCGTGCTTGAGCCCCGTTACATTGTCGGCGCGGAATCACTTGACCAGTGAGCTATTACGCACTCTTTCAAGGGTGGCTGCTTCTAAGCCAACCTCCTGGTTGTCTATGCAACTCCACATCCTTTCCCACTTAGCACGCGCTTTGGGACCTTAGATGGTGGTCTGGGTTGTTTCCCTCTCGACGATGAAGCTTATCCCCCACCGTCTCACTGCTGCGCTCTCACTTACCGGCATTCGGAGTTTGGCTAACGTCAGTAACCTTTTAGGGCCCATCGGCTATCCAGTAGCTCTACCTCCGGCAAGAAACACGCAACGCTGCACCTAAATGCATTTCGGAGAGAACCAGCTATCACGAAGTTTGATTGGCCTTTCACCCCTATCCACAGCTCATCCCCTCCATTTTCAACTGAAGTGGGTTCGGTCCTCCACGACGTCTTACCGTCGCTTCAACCTGGCCATGGATAGATCACTTCGCTTCGGGTCTAGGACATGCGACTGAATCGCCCTATTCAGACTCGCTTTCGCTACGCATTCCCCTCTCGGGTTAAGCTCGCCACATATCACTAACTCGCAGGCTCATTCTTCAAAAGGCACGCTGTCACACCAACAAAGGGTGCTCCAACGGTTTGTAAGCAAACGGTTTCAGGTACTATTTCACTCCCCTCCCGGGGTACTTTTCACCTTTCCCTCACGGTACTTGTTCACTATCGGTCATGTAGGAGTATTTAGGCTTATCAGGTGGTCCTGACAGATTCACACGGGATTTCTCGGGCCCCGTGCTACTTGGGATACTCTTCGCGCCATCGCTGCATTTCGACTACGGGGTTCGCACCCTCTATGACCAGGCTTTCAATCCTGTTCGTCTATACAACTTTGTAACGCTCACTGTTCGGCAGAATCAGCAGAAAAGTCCCGCAACCCCGACCATGCAACGCCTGCCGGCTATCACACATGATCGGTTTAGCCTCATCCGGGTTCGCTCGCCACTACTAACGGAATCACTATTGTTTTCTCTTCCTGTGGGTACTGAGATGTTTCACTTCCCCACGTTCCCTCTACCCGCCCTATATATTCAGGCGGGAGTCACCAGGTCACCTTGCGGGCCTGGCGGGGTTTCCCCATTCGGACATCCTCGGATCACAGTTCGTTTATCAACTCCCCGAGGCTTATCGCAGATTACTACGTCCTTCTTCGGCTCTACATGCCAAGGCATTCACCGTTTGCTCTTAGAAATTTGAAATCACATGAGTTTGAATCGATTAAGTGCCGCGAATAAATTCGCGACCGAAATTGACCAATGATCACACACTCAAAGAGTGTGTTGATCTTTGTAATTTGACCCCGAAGGGTTCAAATTTAAGATGCTCGCGTCCACTGTGTAGTTCTCAAAGTACGGGCGGTACCCCTTACGACCAACGACCCCCGAAAGAGTACGACTGCTGACCGAAAAAGGTCCAGAGGAAAAGTCCACCAACCACTCGAAAGCGGTTCGTGTTCCGGTCCCTCAGGACCCAACAGCGTGCATATGCGTTTCATGCCGGCCCAAACCTTTCCAACCCCCGAAGGAGCGTACTTAGTTCAAACCATTACTCTGCGCATCAATGTCAATGTTCCACCCATGAGCGCCATCGAAGAACATTCGTCTTCGTATGACTTGGCAGTGTTACTCCGCTGTATACAGACGGCACTGCTGTGCTCCTTAGAAAGGAGGTGATCCAGCCGCACCTTCCGGTACGGCTACCTTGTTACGACTTAGTCCTAATCACCGATCCCACCTTCGACAGCTCCATCCCTTGCGGGTTTGGCCACTGGCTTCGGGTGTTACCGACTTTCATGACTTGACGGGCGGTGTGTACAAGGCCCGGGAACGTATTCACCGCAGCGTTGCTGATCTGCGATTACTAGCGACTCCGACTTCATGAGGTCGAGTTGCAGACCTCAATCCGAACTGAGACCGGCTTTTTGGGATTCGCTCCACCTTGCGGTATTGCAGCCCTTTGTACCGGCCATTGTAGCATGCGTGAAGCCCAAGACATAAGGGGCATGATGATTTGACGTCATCCCCACCTTCCTCCGAGTTGACCCCGGCAGTATCCCATGAGTTCCCACCATTACGTGCTGGCAACATAGGACGAGGGTTGCGCTCGTTGCGGGACTTAACCCAACATCTCACGACACGAGCTGACGACAACCATGCACCACCTGTATAGAGACCTTGCGGGGCGACTGTTTCCAGCCGTTTCCTCTATATGTCAAGCCTTGGTAAGGTTCTTCGCGTTGCATCGAATTAATCCGCATGCTCCGCCGCTTGTGCGGGCCCCCGTCAATTCCTTTGAGTTTTAGCCTTGCGGCCGTACTCCCCAGGCGGGGAACTTAATGCGTTAGCTGCGACACGGAGACCGTGGAATGGTCCCCACATCTAGTTCCCAACGTTTACGGCATGGACTACCAGGGTATCTAATCCTGTTCGCTCCCCATGCTTTCGCTCCTCAGCGTCAGTTACGGCCCAGAGATCTGCCTTCGCCATTGGTGTTCCTCCTGATATCTGCGCATTCCACCGCTACACCAGGAATTCCAATCTCCCCTACCGCACTCTAGTCTGCCCGTACCCACTGCAGGCCCGAGGTTGAGCCTCGGGTTTTCACAGCAGACGCGACAAACCGCCTACGAGCTCTTTACGCCCAATAATTCCGGACAACGCTTGCACCCTACGTATTACCGCGGCTGCTGGCACGTAGTTAGCCGGTGCTTTTTCTGCAGGTACCGTCACTTTCGCTTCTTCCCTACTAAAAGAGGTTTACAACCCGAAGGCCGTCGTCCCTCACGCGGCGTTGCTGCATCAGGCTTGCGCCCATTGTGCAATATTCCCCACTGCTGCCTCCCGTAGGAGTCTGGGCCGTGTCTCAGTCCCAGTGTGGCCGGTCACCCTCTCAGGCCGGCTACCCGTCGTCGCCTTGGTGAGCCATTACCTCACCAACTAGCTGATAGGCCGCGAGTCCATCCCAAACCGAAATTCTTTCCAACTCCTAGCCATGCGGCTGAAGCTCGTATCCGGTATTAGACACCGTTTCCAGTGCTTATCCCAGAGTTTGGGGCAGGTTACTCACGTGTTACTCACCCGTTCGCCACTGATCCAAGGAGCAAGCTCCTCTTCACCGTTCGACTTGCATGTGTTAAGCACGCCGCCAGCGTTCGTCCTGAGCCAGGATCAAACTCTCCGTAAATGTTTAATAGCCTCACCAAGCAAGCTCAGTGGGCACATCTAGTGTGTCCAGCCGCCGGAATAGGCGAACAAGACACAAGTTTGAAACTGACAGAACAAATCATTACTGACTTGCTTTGTTGTTTAAATGTTTTCCAAAGGAATCTCTTGGCCCTTCACCGCTAGAAACGGATCCAAACCACGAGGTTTTTGGCATTTGACATTGTGCACGCTGTTGAGTTCTCAAGGATCGGACGCACCCAGCCGCCGGCCAATTGACCTTTGCACTGAGGCACTTCGATGTAATTCTGTTTTCGTGTCGTTACGATCTACCCCAGATTTGGAGTGGATCAAACGCCATCAAGCATGACAGAACGAATAAATTCGCTGCCACACTTGGAAGTGGTCCCGCTTGAGGCCGGGAAGCTCTTCGGCTTTCCGCACCTGTGGGGTGACAAGAGATGACATTACGCGGCTTCCGGAGGGCCCGCAATCCCGGGAGCATCCCGGGCGTGTCGGAAATCGACATTTACCCGCAATGCCGCCGTAACCTGCCGGTCACATACCGCGAGCGAGCGCCGGACTACTCGACGAAGACGCCGGCGAGGGTCTTCTTGCCGCGCCGCAGCACAGCCACTCCCCCACGCAGAACCGAGCCCTCAACGGTGGCCGCCTCGTCCGTGACCTTCACGTTGTTGAGGTACACCCCGCCCTGGCCGATCGCACGCCGCGCTTCGCCCAGGCTCTTGGTGAGTCCGGTGTCCACCAGCAGTTGCATGACCTGCGCCTGCGGGGAAGTCGTGGTGTTCGGCAGCGCGCGCAGGGCCGCCTCGAGGGTCGCCGGGTCGAGGTCGGCCAGGTCGCCCTGACCGAAGAGCGCCTGGGTGGCCTGGATGGCGGCATCCGTTGCCGCGACACCGTGCACGAGGCTCGTCACCTCGAACGCGAGTGTGCGCTGGGCCTCCCGCTTGAACGGCTCGGTGGCCACCAACTCCGCGAGAGCCTCGATCTGCTCACGGGTGAGGAAAGTGAAGATCTTGAGCCGGGCGATCACATCGGAGTCATCGGTATTGAGCCAGAACTGGTACATCGCGTACGGGCTCGTGAGAGCAGGGTCCAGCCACACGGCATTGCCCTCGCTCTTGCCGAACTTGGTGCCGTCGGTGTTTGTGATCAGCGGCGTGCCGATCGCGTGCACGCTGGTGCCTTCCGCGCGGTGGATGAGGTCGGTGCCACTGGTGAGGTTGCCCCACTGGTCGCTACCCCCGGTTTGCAGCACACAGCCGTAGCTGCGGTAGAGCTCGAGGAAGTCCATGCCCTGCAGCACCTGGTAGCTGAACTCGGTGTAGCTGATGCCGGCGTCGGAATTGAGCCGGGCGCTCACCGCATCCTTCTTGAGCATGGTGCCCACCCGGTAGTACTTGCCGATGTCGCGCAGGAAGTCGATCGCCGACAGCGGCGCCGTCCAGTCGAGGTTGTTCACCAGGGTCACGGCATTGTCGCCCTCGGCGCTGAGGAAGCGGGTGACCTGCGCCTGCAGGTACCCGACCCACTCGTTGACGACCTCTGGGGTGTTCAGGGTGCGTTCGGCCGTGGGGCGCGGGTCGCCGATGAGGCCAGTGGACCCGCCGACGAGTCCGAGCGGGCGGTGTCCGGCCAGCTGGAGGCGGCGCATCAGCAACAGCTGCACGAGGTTGCCCAGGTGCAGGCTCGCGGCGGTGGGATCGAAGCCGCAGTAGTACGTGATCGGGTCCCCGGCGAGCAGCGCGCGGAGCGCCGCCTCGTCTGTGGAGACGTGAACCAGGCCGCGCCAGGAGATTTCCTCCCAAACGTCGGCGAAGGTGGGATCGTTGGCTTGCTGGGCAAGGATGCTGGGGTCTGACACGAAGCCAGATTACCAGCGCCGACAGCCCAGCCCCGGGATTCCGCATCCGACACGGCCGGTCGATCAAGCCCCCAGGCTGAATTAGGCTGGATTAATCCTTGAACCTTGATTAGGCTGCATTTAGGACGGAGGCTTAACCCATGTTTGTGATTACAGCCGATCAAATCGACAGCCGCCATGATCGAGACCGCGCCAGCGAGATGATCGCCGAGTTGGTGCACCGGCACGCGGCGGCCTTCGCGCTGCCGCCCGACCAGACCTCCGGAGACGAGATCCAGCTGCTCGTGCCCACCGCGGCGGATGCGTTCAACATCCTGCTCGATCTGCACCGCACCGGATTCTGGAGCATCGGCCTCGGCATCGGGCGGATCCGCACTCCCCTTCCGGCGACCACCCGGCAGGCGACGGGAGACGCCTTCATCGCGGCCAGGGCCGCGGTGACCAGGGCGAAGAGGCTTGAGGCAAGATTCGCGCTCGATGTGCCGCCGGAGTCCGGCCCTCTGGAGACCGCGGACGCCGACTCCATCGCCTGGAACGTGGACGACTCCCCCGGCAGTTCCACCGGCGCCGAGGTGGAGGCGCTCGTGACCATGCTGCTGCTGCTCCGGCAGCGCCGCACCGCCGAGGGCTGGGAGGCCGTGGACCTGCTCGAGAGCGGGCTCGCCCAGACCGCCATCGCCCGCACCCTGGGAATCTCCACCGCCGCGGTCAGCCAGCGGGTGAAGAGCTCCTCCTGGAAAGTTGAGCGCGCCGCTCATCCGGCACTCGTTAGGCTGCTACACAACCTCGACCGCGACACCAGCGAAACGGACGCCCACCGCCCATGACCTTCCTCGATTCCTTCTCCGTCGTGCTCTACCTGTACTGGGTGCTGCTGCTCCTGGTCACGATGGCCTCGCTGATCCTGGCCATTCTGGCGTTCCGGCTCGGCAAGCAGCCGTTCGCCATCGCGTCGGCCGGAGCCCTCGGCGCCGCACTGCTGCTCGCCGCCATTCCGGTGGGCAGCGCTCCGGTGGCCTTCGGCGTGGTCATCTGCCTGGCCGGCCTCGTGCTCGCGGTGATCGGCGGCGGCCCGGCGGCCGTGCTCGCGCTGCAGTTGGCCACGAAGAACTCCGTGGCACCGGGTAGCCACGGCGGCATCCTCGTCGGCAGCGACACGCCAACTGCACTGGCCACGGATGCCGACGTCGATGCCGACGGCACATCCGCAGCCCCTGCCGTGCACGAGGTGCTGCGCGGCGGACTCACCATCGGCGTGCTCGAGCGCCTGGCCGTCGCCGGCGCGATCCTGGCCGGCTTCCCCGAGGCCCTCGCCGTGGTCGTCGCCATCAAGGGCGTCGGCCGCTTCACCGAGCTGGCGTCTTCCGAGGCCAGGGAACGCTTCATCATCGGCACCTTCGCGAGCCTCATCTGGGCCTGTGCCTGCGCCATCCTGGTGAGCCTCGCCCAGTCCTGAGTTCCTCAGGCATGACAAAGCCCGGCACGCTGAGCTTCCAGCGGCCGGGCTTCGTTGCGTGCGGGTCTTAGGCCTGCAGCGCCTCGTCGAGTTCTTCGAGCACCGCGTCGAGCGTGATGTCGACGCCGGTGAGGGCCTTGCTGACGGGGCAGTTCAGCTTGGCGGCGTCCGCGGCAGCCAGGAACGTCTCGCTGTCCATGCCGGTCACTTCGCCGCGCACGGTGAGGTGGATGCCGGTGAGGCGGAAGCCGCCGGCCGGGTCGGCGCCGAGGCTCACGTCGGCCGACACGTCGAGGGCCTCGATGGTGATGTCGCCGGCTGCCGCCAGTTCGGCCGAGAGCTGCATGGAGTAGCAGGCCGAGTGGGCGGCGGCGAGCAGTTCTTCGGGGCTCGTGAAGCCGTTCGCGCTGTCGGCACTCCGCTTGGGGAACGAGACGTCGAACGTGCCGAGGCCCGAGCTGGTCAGTTCGACCTGGCCCTCCCCGGCTTCGAGAGTTCCGGTCCAGCCAGTGCGTGCGGTGCGTGTGGGCATACGGTGTCCTTTTCTGTGGGGTGGAGTGGTGGAGCCGGCCGGAAAGGCCGGTTCGGGTCGGGAAAAGTCAGGTGAGCGCGCGCACGCGCTGGGCGAGAGCGGCGATCTGGTTCTGCAGGTCGACGAGTTCGTCCAGGGGCAGCCCGGTCGACGCGCAGATCTGCTCCGCGATGTGCGGCGCGTGACTCCGCATCGCGTCACCGGCCGGGGTGAGGGCGATCTTCACGACGCGCTCGTCGCTCTCGGAGCGCCCCCGCGTGACCAGGCCGAGCGACTCGAGCCTCTTCAGCAGCGGTGACAGCGTTCCGGAATCGAGCTGCAAGCGGTCACCGAGCTGGCTGACCGTGCTGGTGCCCGTTTCCCAGAGCACGAGCATGGCGAGGTACTGCGGATACGTGATGCCGAGCGGAGCGAGCAGGGTGCGGTAGCGCCCGGTGATCGACCGGGATGCGGAGTAGAGCGCAAAACAGATCTGCTGCTCGGGGGGAAGCATCTGCGTGTCGGCCATCTCTGAACCCTAGCAGGGTTTTGCACAATTAGATTGCGTGCAACCTAATGCGGAGCACGGATGGTGGGTGATCAGGCGGGCGCAGCGAGGTTGGGGTGGCGCCGGTAGGCCGAGACCGTGCGGTCCCCCGCGATCCAGAACCGCCAAGAGAAGTCGGCACCGCCGCCCGCGCCGCCCACACCGGTGCGCGGCCCGCTCAGCGCCGCCACCGGAGTGTCGGGCAGGGTGAGGTCGAACGGCTCGGCGGCCAGGTCGGCGCCATCCTGGTCGAGCCGGATGCCCAACGCCCGGGTCAGCCGCGCCGGGCCCCGCGCCAGGTCGCGGTCGCTGACAGCCGGACCGCGTCGCTCTCTGGCGTCGTCGATGCCGGCGACGATCTCACCGGCCCGCAGCAGCACGCCGGATGCCTCGCCCGCCGGTGAGCAGACGATGTTCGCGCAGACGTGCATGCCGTAGCTGAAGTAGGCGTAGAGGTGCCCCGGAGGGCCGAACATGGTGCTGTTGCGCGGAGTGCGGCCACGGAAGGCATGCGAGCCCGGATCGGCTCCGGCCAGGTAGGCCTCGACCTCGGTGATGCGCAGCACCGTTGAGCCGTGCCGCAGGAGACCGCCCAGCAGGAGCGGGGCGACGTCGACCGCGCCCTGCGCGAACAGGTCACGGTCGACAGTCATCCACTTACCGCCACTCAGGCTGCTGCGGTCATGGTTCTCAGCGGGCCAGCGCCGTGGCGAGGCCGCGCACGCGCGCCACCAGGGCGGCACGCTGTTCGGCGACCCGCACGGGAGCCGTGCCGGCCTGGCCGTCGCGGCGGGTGACCGAGCCCTGGATGGTGAGCACCTCGCGCACCTCGGGGGTGAGGTGCGGGGAGATCTCGGCGAGTCCGGCGTCGTCGATCTCGTGCAGGTCGAGGCCCTTGGCCTCGGCGACCTTCACCATGGTGCCGGTGATCTCGTGCGCGTCGCGGAAGCTGACGTGCCGTTTGACCAGCCATTCGGCGACATCCGTTGCCAGGGAGAATCCCTGCGGGGCCAGTTCGGCCATGCGCTCGGTGTGGAAGGTGATCGTGGCGATCATGCCGGTGAACGCGGGCAGCAGCACCTCGAGGGTTTCGATGGAGTCGAAAACCGGCTCCTTGTCTTCCTGCAGGTCGCGGTTGTACGCGAGCGGGAGACCCTTGAGGGTGGTGAGCAGCCCGGTGAGATTGCCGATCAGACGGCCGGATTTGCCGCGCGCGAGCTCGGCGATGTCGGGGTTCTTCTTCTGCGGCATGATCGACGAGCCCGTGGAGTAGGAGTCGTCGAGGGTGACGAAACCGAATTCGCGCGTGTTCCAGAGGATGATCTCCTCGGCCAGGCGGGACAGGTCGATGCCGATCTGGGCGGTGATGTAGGCGAACTCCGCGACCAGGTCCCGGCTGGCGGTGCCGTCGATCGAGTTCTCCACCACGGCGCCGAAGCCGAGCTCGGTGGCGATCATGCCGGCGTCGAGGCCGAGGGTGTTGCCGGCCAGGGCGCCGGAACCGTATGGGGAGAAGTTCGCCCGCTTGTTCCAGTCGGTGAATCGCTCGAGGTCACGCACGAGCGGCCAGCAGTGCGCGAAGAGGTGGTGGGCCAACAGCACCGGTTGGGCGTGCTGCAGGTGGGTGCGGCCGGGCATGATCGCGTGCTCGTTGGCCTCGGCCTGTGCGGCGAGGGCGTCGATGAGGTCGATCAGCAGCCCGGCGATGACGGCGGCGTGGTCGCGCAGCAGCATCCGCACCAGGGTGGCCACCTGGTCGTTGCGGCTGCGACCGGCGCGCAGCTTGCCGCCCAGTTCGGTGCCGACGATGTCGATCAGTCCACGCTCGAGCGCGGAGTGCACGTCTTCGTCGGTGGGGGCAGGCTGGAACCGGCCGTCGTTGACGGCCTCGTCCAGGGTGTCCAGACCCGCGATCATGCCGGCCAGCTCGTCCTCGGTGAGGTAGCCGGCGGCCGCGAGGGCGCGTGCGTGAGCACGCGACCCGCGGATGTCGTACCCGGCCAGTTGCCAGTCGAAATGCGTCGACTTGCTCAGGCGCGCCAATTCCGGCGACGGTCCGCCGGCGAAGCGGCCGCCCCACAGGGCACCCGCCTCGCCCGCGCGGTTCACACTCTTGTCACCGGTCATGCCGATGCCTACTTCGCGGCCTGGTCGCGGCGGGCCGCGATCTTGCTGGGCAGGCTCCACAGCTCGATGAAGCCCTTGGCCATTGACTGGTCGAACGAGTCGCCGGTGTCGTAGGTGGCCAGGTCGAAGTCGTACAGGCTCTGCTTGCTCTGGCGGCCGGTGACGACGGCGGTGCCGGCGTGCAGCTTGAGGCGGATGTCGCCGGAGACGTACTTCTGGGTGTCCTCGATGAAGGCGTCCAGGGACTTCTTCAGGCCGGAGAACCAGAGGCCGTCGTAGACGAGTTCGCTCCACTTGGCTTCGACGCCGCGCTTGTAGCGGGCGACGTCGCGCTCGACGGTGACGTTCTCGAGCTCTTCGTGCGCGGTGATCAGGGCGATGCCGGCCGGGGACTCGTAGACCTCGCGGCTCTTGATGCCCACGAGACGGTCCTCGACGATGTCGATGCGGCCGACACCCTGGTCGCCGGCGAGCTTGTTGAGCAGCACGACGGCTTCGAGCGGGGTGACGGGCTTGCCGTCGACGGCCACGGGCACGCCCTGGTCGAAGGTGATGATGATCTCGGTGGCCTCGCGCGGGATCGACGGGTCCTGCGTGTAGGTGTAGAGGTCTTCGATCGGCGCGTTCCACGGGTCTTCGAGGAAGCCGGTCTCGACGGCGCGACCCCAGACGTTCTGGTCGATGGAGTACGGGCTCTTCTTCGACTGCGCGATCGGCAGGTTGTGCACCGCGGCGTATTCGATGGCTTTGTCGCGGGTGAGGGCGAAGTCGCGCACCGGGGCGAGCGACGTGAGCTCGGGAGCCAGGGCCGTGACGGCGGCTTCGAAGCGCACCTGGTCGTTGCCCTTGCCGGTGCATCCGTGTGCGACGCTGTCGGCGCCGAGGGCGCGGGCGGTGGCGGCGAGGTGCTTGGCGATCAGCGGCCGGCTGATGGCGGAGACCAGCGGGTAGCGCTTCTGGTACAGCGCGTTGGCCTTGAGCGCCGGAACGATGTAGTCGTTGGCGAATTCGTCCTTGGCGTCGATGACGATGGACTCCACGGCGCCGCAGTCAAGCGCGCGCTGACGGATGACATCCATGTCCTCGCCCTCTTGTCCGACGTCGACGGCCAGGGCCACGACCTCCTTGCCGGTGGCGTCCTTCAGCCAGCCGATGCCCACCGAGGTGTCGAGTCCACCCGAATATGCCAGTACAACCCGCTCAGCCATGGTTCTCCTTCATGATGTGTTCTTGGTTCAAGTTTATTGGTGTGGTCTGCTCGGTCGGCGGTTATCGCGCGTTGTGCGCGAGCAGCCAGACGAGCAGGGCCTTCTGGGCGTGCAGGCGGTTTTCCGCCTCGTCCCAGATGATGCTCTGCGGGCCGTCGATAACGTCGGCCGTGACCTCATAGCCACGATCGGCGGGCAGGCAGTGCATGAAGTGGGCGTCCGGCTTGGCCAGACCCATCAGGGCGGCGTCGACGCGGTAGCCGCCGAGCGAGCCGAGCCGGGTGGCCTTCTCCTCTTCCTTGCCCATCGACACCCAGGTGTCGGTGATGACCACGTCGACGCCGGCGACGGCCTCGGCCGGGTCGGTGAAGAGGGCGACGGAGCCGCCGGTCTGCGCGGCGATGGCCTCGGCATCCGCCACGACCTGGGGGTCGGGGGTGTACCCGGCCGGCGAGGCGATGCGCACGTGCATGCCGGCCGTCGCACCCGCGAGCAGGTAGGACTGGGCCATGTTGCACGCGCCGTCACCGAGGAAGGTGAGGGTCTGCCCGGCCAGGTCACCGCGGTGCTCCCGCATGGTGAGCAGGTCGGCGAGCAGCTGGCAGGGGTGGAATTCGTCGGACAGTGCGTTGACGACCGGAACCGTGGTGTTCAGCGCCATCTCTTCGAGGCCGGCCTGGCCGTAGGTGCGCCAGACGATGGCGGCGACCTGGCGTTCGAGCACCCGGGCCGTGTCTGCGGCGGTTTCCTTGCCGCCGAGCTGGCTGTTCGCGGTGCTGATGATCAGCGGGCTGCCACCGAGGTCGGCGATGCCGACGGCGAAGGAGACGCGGGTGCGCGTCGACGACTTGTCGAAGATCACAGCGACGGTTTTCGGTCCGGCCAGGGGCTGGACCGCGAATCGGTCTCGCTTCAGTTCCAGGGCCAGATCGAGGATCTCGGCCTGTTCGGCCGGAGAGATGTCGTCATCGCGCAGGAAATGGCGGGTCACGGGGTCACTTTCGCTGAATTCTTCGGTGGCGTGCAGGATTCCTCCACCTTATCTGTTGGGACGTTAAGCGTTGGCCTACGTCACGCGTTCGCAGAGACGAGCCCTGAACGGGTCACGCTGTCCAGGGCAGCCCGGAAGCGCGTGTCGAAATCGGCCAGCTCGGCGTCGCCCACGATGAGCGGCGGCGCCATCCGGATGCTGGATTCGTTCGCGGCGTTCACGATCAGGCCGGCCTGGTGGGCGGCGGCGGCCAGCTTGAGCGCCACCGGTTCGGTGAGGCCGATGCCCAGCAGCAGCCCGCGGCCGCGGACTTCGCTGATCAGGGGCGAATCGATGCGCGTGATCAGCTCGCGGATCTGTGCGCCCCGACGGGCGGCGTTGCCGACCAGGTCGTCGCGCTCGATCACGCCGAGCACGGCGTTCGAGGTGGCAGTCACGAACGGGTTACCGCCGAAGGTGGAGCCGTGCTGGCCCCGCTGGAACAGATCGGAGGTGGCTCCGAAGGTCACCAGTGCTCCGATCGGGACTCCCCCGCCGATGCCCTTGGCCACCGTGACGGCATCCGGAACCACATTGTCGTGCTGGAAGGCGAACCAGGCGCCGGTGCGGCCGGCGCCGGTCTGCACCTCGTCGATGATGAGCAGCACGCCGTGCTGGGTGCAGAGTTCACGGGCGCGGCGCAGGTAGCCCTCCGGCAGGTCGATGACGCCGGCCTCGCCCTTGACGGGCTCGAGGAACAGCGCGGCCACGGTGTCGTCGATCTCCCTCTCCAGCGCGGCGATGGTGGTCTCGATGTGCTCGACACCGCCGGGCACGGGCTCGAACGGCGCGCGCATGAGCGGCTTGCCGGTGAGGGCGAGCGCCCCCATGGTGCGGCCGTGGAAGGAGTCGTTCAGGGCCAGGATGCGGCGGCGACGGCCGCCGGCAGTGTTGAGCCTGGCGAGTTTGAACGCGGCCTCGTTGGCCTCGGCGCCGGAGTTGCAGAAGTACACCCGGCCCGCGTCGCCGGCGCCGGTGAGGCGTTTGAGGCGCTCGGCCAGCTCGATCTGCGACGGGGAGGCGAAGTAGTTGGAGATGTGCGCGAGCGTGCCGATCTGGTGCCGGGCCGCTTCGACCATGTCCGGATGCGCGTGGCCGAGCGAGTTGACGGCGATACCGGCGAGGAAGTCGAGGTATTTGGTGCCGTTCTCGTCCCAGACGTAGCAGCCCTCCCCGCGCACGAGCACCGCCAGCGGGGGTGAGAGCGTCTTCATCATCGCTGTGTCGTAACGTTCGTGCCAGGTCATGCGGGAACCACCTCAGTGCCGATACCGCTTCCGGTGAAGATCTCGACGAGGATCGAGTGCGGCACTCGACCATCGATGATCGCCGCTTTCGCGACGCCACCCTCGACGGCGTCCAGACAGGCTGTCATCTTGGGGATCATGCCCGATTCAAGATCGGGAAGCAGGGTGCGCAGGGCATCGACGTCGATGACCGACACGAGTGAATCACGGTTGGGCCAGTCGCTGTACAGGCCGGCCACGTCGGTGAGGATCACGAGCTTGGCCGCGTTCAGCGACACGGCGAGGGCCGCGGCCGCGGCATCCGCGTTCACGTTGAGGGACTGGCCGGGAACGTCGGTGTCGGGTGCGATCGACGAGACCACCGGGATGCGGCCGGCATTGAGCTGCGCGAGCACGGCCTCGGGGTCGACGCCGATGACGTCTCCGACCAGGCCGAGGTCGACCTCTTCGCCGTCGATGACAACACCGCGGCGACGGCCGCGGAACAGGCCGGCGTCTTCGCCGCTCAGACCGGCGGCGAGGGGCCCGTGAGCGTTGATGTGGCTGACCAGGTCGCGGTTGATCTGCCCGGTGAGCACCATGCGCACCACATCCATGGCCTCCGGCGTGGTGACCCGGTAGCCGCCGCGGAATTCACTCTCGATGCCCAGGCGGGCGAGCATGGCGGAGATCTGCGGTCCGCCGCCGTGCACGACGACGGGACGGATGCCGGCGTAGCGCAGGTAGACCATGTCCTCGGCGAAGGCACGTTGCAGTTCCTCGCTGACCATGGCGTTGCCGCCGAACTTGACGACGATGATCTGGTCGTGGAACTTCTTGAGCCAGGGCAGCGCCTCGATCAGGGTGGCGGCCTTGACCTTGGCTTCCGCGGGGGTGTTGTCGACGTCGTCGAGCGTGGGCACCTGGGGCGGTGCGGCGGGGATGCCGGTGCTGGTCTGGTCGGCGCTCATCAGCTGGAGTACGCGCTGTTCTCTTCGACGTAGTCGTGCGTGAGGTCGTTGGTCCAGATCGTGGCGCCGGCGGTGCCGGCGTGCAGGTCGATGACCACCGAGACCGCACGCGGGGTGAGGTCGACGAGTTCGCGGGGCTGGTCTGGCTCCCCCGCCGTGCACACCTGGATGCCGTTGATGGCCACGTCGATGCCGTACGGGTCGAACGCCGCATCCGCCTCGGAGATGGTGCCCACCGCGGCGAGCACCCGGCCCCAGTTGGGGTCGTTGCCGTAGATGGCGGCCTTGAACAGGTTGCTGCGCGACACCGCGCGGGCCACGGTGACGGCCTCGGACTCGGCGTGGGCGTTGCGCACCGAGATCGCCACGTCGTGGGAGGCACCCTCGGCGTCGCCCTGCAGCTGCAGGGTGAGGTCGCGGCACAGGTTGGTGAGCGCGGTGGCGAATTCGGCCGGGTCGGCGTCGACGCCGCTGGCGCCGGAGGCGAGCAGGCTCACGGTGTCGTTGGTCGACATGCAGCCGTCGGAGTCGAGCCGGTCGAAGGTGACCCGGGTGGCTTCGCGCAACGCCGCATCCAGCTGGGCGGAGGAGAGCACGGCGTCGGTGGTGATCACCACGAGCATGGTGGCCAGACCGGGAGCGAGCATGCCCGCACCCTTGGCCATGCCGCCGATGGTCCACCCGGCCGGCGACACCTGGATGGCCTGCTTGGGGCGGGTGTCGGTGGTCATGATGGCCTGGGCGGCGGCGAGGCCCGCGTCGGCGGAGGACGCGTCGGCGTTCTTCAGGGCCAGGCCGGCGTCGAAGACTCCGGCGGTGAGCTTGCCGAGGTCGAGCTGCTCGCCGATCAGACCGGTGGAACAGACGAGCACGTCGCCCGCGGAGACCTGCAGCTGCTCGGCGACGGCTTCGGCCGTGGCGTGCGTGGTCTGGAAGCCGATGGTGCCGGTGTAGCAGTTGGCGCCGCCGGAGTTGAGCACGATGGCGCTCACCCGGCCGTCGCGCATGACCTGCTGGCTCCAGATGATCGGGTTGGCCTTGCAGCGGTTGCTGGTGAACACCGTGGCAGCGTTGGCGAGCGGGCCGAGGTTGGCGACGATGGCCAGGTCGAGGCCACCGGACTTCTTGAGGCCGGCGGTGACACCGGCGGCGGCGAATCCGGCGGGGGCGGTGACGCTCACGGGGCAACTCCATTCGTGCTGAGGCCGCGGGTTTCCGGCAGCCCCAGGGCAATGTTGGCGGATTGGATGGCAGCGCCTGCGGTGCCCTTGACCAGGTTGTCGACCGCGGTGACGGTGACGACCCGGCCGGCGGCCTCGTCGACCGCGAGGCCGATGAGAGCGGTATTGGCGCCGAGCACGTCGGCGGTGCGCGGGAACTGCCCTGGCGGCAGCACATGCACGAACGGTTCGTCAGCGTAGGCGGAGACCCAGGCCTCGCGCACAGCGGCCGCGCTGGTGCCCGGCACCACTCGTGCGGTGGCGGTGGCGAGGATGCCGCGCGACATCGGCACGATCACCGGCGTGAACGACACCGTCGGGTTCGTCGCTCCGGCCCAGCGCAGGCTCTGCTGGATCTCGGGGATGTGCCGGTGGGTGCCGCCGACGGCGTAGGGGTTGGCGGAGCCGAGGATCTCGGCGGCCAGGTTGGGCACCTTGAGGCTCTTGCCCGCGCCGGAGGGGCCGACGGCGAGCACGGCGACGATGTCGGCCGCCTCGATCACGCCGGCGAGGATGCCGGGGGCCAGGGCGAGGGCCACGGTGCTGGCGTTGCAGCCGGGCGCGGCGATGCGGCGGGCGCCCACCAGGCGGTCGCGCTGTCGGCCGTCGCCCACGGGAAGTTCGGGCACACCGTAGGCCCAGGCGCCGAAGTAGTCGCCGCCGTAGAACGCGGCCCAGTCGGCCTCGCTCTCGAGGCGGTGGTCGGCGCCGCAGTCGACCACGAGGGTGTCTTCCGGCAGCTGGGCGGTCAGTGCCCCGGAGGCGCCGTGCGGGAGGGCGAGGAAGACGACGTCGTGGCCGGCCAGGGTGGACGCATCCGTGTCGGCCAGCACGAGGTGGGACAGCGAGCGCAGGTGCGGTTGCACGTCGACCAGGCGCTGACCGGAGTTGCTGTGCGCGGTAACCGTGCGCACCTCAAAATCGGGGTGCGCGGCCAGCAGACGCAGCAGCTCACCGCCCGCATACCCACTCGCGCCCGCAACAGCTACCGAAAAGACCATAAATCAAACTTACCCGGCTGCCGCCACCGCCCAAGAATCGCGAAATGCCCCGTTGCGGACGAGTTGCCCCGCTGTGCGGGGGCAATTCGTCCGAAACGGGGCAGCTCGGCGGTGCTTCGGTGGCCGGTTACTCGCGCAGGTGCGCCCCGAAGCGGGCCGCGGCGAGCTGCACGCCGGCCAGCTTCGCGTCGCTGGCCTCAGCGGCGGTGAGGGTGCGGTCGGGCGCCCGGAACCGCAGGGCGAAGGTGAGCGACTTCTGCCCGGTCTCGATGCCCGTGCCGCGGTAGTCGTCGACCAGGTCGATGCTCTCCAGCAGCGCTCCGCTGCCCTCGCGCACGGCGGCCAGCACGTCGCTGGCCGGCACCTGGGCGTCGACGACGAGGGAGAGGTCCTGGGTGGCGGCGGGCTTGGTACCGATCACGGTGGCCTGCAGCTCCCCGGTCACCTGGGCGAAGACCGCGGACAGGTTCAGCTCGACGACAGCGACCACGGCGGGCAGGTCGGCGCCGCGCGCGACGGCGGGCAGCAGTTCGCCCGCGAAGCCGACGGACAGGTCGCCGGCATCCGTTGCCACGAACAGCTCGGCGGTGCGGCCGGGGTGCATGGCCTGGTGGGTGCCCTGGCGCACGAGGATCGGCAGGCCGACGGCCAGGCCGATCTGCCGCACGGCGGTGAGGGCGTCCTGCCAGGACGCCGCGATGGGCGTATGGCCGGGCTGGTGGCGCACGGTGTTGCCGAGCAGCACGATGCCGGCGGTGAACGGCTGCGGCGGGATGCCGGCGTTCAGCTGGGCTTCGAGCTCGCGACTGGGCCGCACGGCGGCCGGCGGCACGACGGCGCTGCCGTAGCTGACGCCTGCTACCGGGCGGAACACCGAGCCGAGCTCGAAGATCGCCAGGTCGGTGGAGCCGCGGGACAGGTTGCGGTGCGCGATCTGCAAGAGGCCCGGCAGCATCGAGGTGCGCATGAACGGCGCCTCGCCGTCGAGCGGGTTGGCCACCTTGATCTGCGGAACCGTGCTGCTGACCGAGTCGCCGAACAGGTTGTTGGCCTTCTCGGCGACGAACGGGTAGGCCAGCACCTCGGTGTGGCCGGTCGCGGCGAGCACGTTGGCGACCGAACGCTTGAGCTGCTGCGTGCGGGTGAGGCCGCGGCCGGGCGGGGCGACGGGCAGCACCGACGGAATGCGGTCGTACCCGACGATGCGGGCGACCTCCTCGGCGAGGGTCCACTTGTCGGTGAGGTCGGGGCGCCAGCTGGGCGCGACCACGGCCAGGCCGGTTTCGGTCTCGGTCATGGAGGCGCCGATCTCGGCGAGCGAGGTGCGCACCTCCTCGCGGGTGTACTCCAGGCCGATCAGGCCGGAGACGAAGCCGGTGGGCAGGTCGATCGGGGTGCGCTCCGGGGTGGCGTCGTGCAGCGAGCCGAGTCCGTCGGCCACTCCCCCGGCGAGCTCGACGAGCAGCTGCACCACCCTGGCGGCTGCCACAGCAGCGACCTCGGGGTCGACACCGCGTTCGAACCGGCGGGACGCTTCGCTGGGCAGCTTGTGCCGGCGGGCGGTGCGCGCGATCGACACCGGGTCGAAATTCGCGGCCTCGACCAGCACGTTGGTGGTGCCCGCGCCGATCTCGGTGGTCGCTCCGCCCATCACGCCGGCCAGGCCGATGGGGCCGGAACCGTCCGTGATCAGCAGGTCTTCGGGGTTCAGGGTGCGGGTGACGTCGTCGAGGGTGACGATCTTCTCCCCAGCCTGCGCGCGGCGCACGACCAGGCCCCCGGTGAGCTTGTCGAGGTCGTAGCCGTGGATCGGCTGGCCGAGTTCGATCATCACGTAGTTGGTGATGTCCACGATCAGCGAGATCGAGCGGATGCCGGCCAGCTTGAGCCGGGCGATGAGCCAGGCCGGTGACGGCTTGCTCGGGTCGACGCCGCGCACAACGCGGGTGACGAAGACGCTCGCGCCGACACGATTGCGGATGGGTGCGGCATCGTCGATCGAGACCGGGAAGACCTCGGTGGACGCCGTCGCGGTCACGGCGAGGGCCGGGTCGCGGAAGGTCGCGCCGGTGGCGTGCGAATACTCGCGGGCGACGCCGCGGATCGAGAACGCGTAGCCGCGGTCGGGCGTGACGTTGATCTCCACGGCGGAGTCGTCCAGGCCCAGCAGGCTGATCGCATCCGTGCCGATCTCGGGGTCGAGACCGAGGCCGCCGAGCACCAGGATGCCGGCGTGCTCGTCGCCGAGGCCGAGTTCGCGGGCCGAGGCGATCATGCCGTCAGAGACGTGGCCGTAGGTCTTGCGCGGCGCGATCGGGAACGGCCCGGGCAGCACGGCGCCGGGCAGGGTCACGACGACCTTGTCGCCGACGACGAAGTTGTGGGCGCCACAGACGATGCCGTGGATGGCCGGGCCGCCGTCTGCGGCGAGTTCGCCGTCCGCGGCGACGCGCACCTGGCACCAGTTGATGGTCTTGCCGTTGGTCTGCACTTCACCGACGAACTCGAGAACCTGGCCCACCACGATGGGGCCGGTCAGCTCGAAGCGGTGGATCTCTTCTTCCTCCAGGCCCACGCTCACCAAGGCGGCGTGCACGGCTTCGGGGGTGGTGCCGGGTTCTAGGTCGACGAATTCGCCGAGCCAGCTCAGGGGAACGCGCATCAGACGGTCATCCCGTACTGCTGGCTGAACCGAACGTCGCCTTCGACCATGTCGTGCATATCCTTCACATCGTTGCGGAACATCAGTGCTCGTTCGACGCCAACGCCGAACGCGAATCCGGAGTAGACCTCGGGGTCGATCCCGGCGGAGCGCAGCACATTGGCGTTGACCATGCCGCAGCCACCCCACTCGATCCAGCGGGCGCCGTCCTTGAAGGTGGGGTGCCAGAGGTCGAGCTCGGCGCTCGGCTCGGTGAACGGGAAGTAGTTGGGGCGCAGGCGCACCTTGGCCTCGTCACCGAAGAGTGCCTTGACGAAGTGGTCGAGGGTGCCACGCAGGTGGGCCATGGTGAGGCCCTTGTCCACGGCGATGCCCTCGATCTGGTGGAAGACCGGGGTGTGGGTGGCGTCGAGTTCATCCGTGCGGTAGACGCGGCCGGGAGAGATCCGGTAGACGGGCGGCTCGTTGCCCAGCAGCGCGCGCATCTGCACGGGCGAGGTGTGCGTGCGCAGCACCAGGTGCGCCTCGGGCGGGTCGATGAAGAACGTGTCCTGCATGGCGCGGGCCGGGTGGTCCTCGTCGAAGTTCAACGCGTCGAAGTTGAACCACTCGCTCTCGAGCTCCGGGCCCTCTGCGACCTCCCAGCCCATGCCCACGAACACGTCTGAGACGCGCTCCTGCAGCAGAGTGAGCGGATGCCGGGCCCCGGCCCGCCAGGTGGAGGCGGCGGCGGTGACGTCCACGGCTTCGGCGGCGAGCTGGGCGGTGGCCTCGGCTTCGACGATCGCGGCTTCGCGGGCGCTCAACGCCTGGTTCACCCGGGCGCGGGCCTGGCCGACGAGTTTGCCGGCGGCGGCCTTCTGGTCGCCGGGCACGCTGCGCATGAGAGCGTTCAGCGCGGCCAGCGGCGAGGCCTCGCCGACGTGCGCCGAGCGCACGGCCTTGAGGGCGGCGGAGTCAGTGGCGGCTTCGATGGCCGCGAGGGCGGCATCGACGGCCGCGGTGACGACGGGTTCGGTTATTTCAGTGGGGGCAGACACGAGACCCAAGTTTAGTGCCCGGCCGCCGCACGGGCTGCGGCAGCCGGCACACCGTGGGCTTTAGAAGCCGCCGCCCGGTCCAGCCGCGTTCGGCATGGGCTCCGGCGCCGGCTCGACGATCTTGCCGGCCTTCGGGCCCGAACGGCGGGCGATGACCCGGGCCAGCCAGGACAACGACATGTTCATCGCGAGGTAGATGACCAGCACGACCAGGAAGAACGAGAACTGGTAACGCTCACCGAAGAAGTTCGGCAGGTTCCGCACGCCCTCGCGCAGCAGTTCGCCGTAACCCACGATGAATGCCAGCGAGGTGTCCTTGAGCAGCACCACCAGCTGGGCGATGATGATCGGCAGCATCTGGCGGAACGCCTGCGGGAATTCGATCCGGAACCGGGTGGACAGCGGAGTGAGTCCGATGGCCAGGCCGGCCTCGCGCTGACCGCGAGGCAGCGATTGGATGCCCGCCCGCAGCGCCTCCCCGATGATCGCACCGTTGTAGAGACCCAGCGCCGCGACACCGGCCCAGTAGGCGCCCGTGGCGAACACGAGAAGGATGAAGAGCATCATCAGAAGCACCGGCAGGCCGCGCACGAATTCGAGGATGATCGTGGTCGGGATGCGTATGGCCCGGTGATCGGCGGACCGACCGAACGAGAACACCACTCCGAGGACCAGGGCGATCACCGCGGCTACTCCGGCCATCCTCAGGGTGGCCAGGACTCCGCGGCCCAGTGCAAGCCACACCTGACGGTCGGAGAAGACGTCCCAGCGCATGGCATCCCACATGCCCGGCTGGACAACGCCGTTGGCGCTGGCCTTGGGTGTGCCCAGTGCCCAGATCAGCCAGGCCAGGAGGGCCAGTACGAGAACAACACCGACAACTGAGATCACTCGCGACCGTGCGCGGGCCTTGGGCCCCGGTGCATCGTAGAGAACCGAGCTCATCGCAGCACCGCCACTTTCTTTTCCACCCTGGCCGCGATCTGGCCGAGTGTGATCGTGATGATCAGGTAGAAGAACGCGACGGCGAGCAGAATCGCGATGACCTCGTCACCGCGGTCGTTGGTGACCCTGCGGCCGACGCCGAAGAGTTCGAAGACAAAGAACGCGCCGGCGACGGACGTGTTCTTCGTGAGGGCGATGAAGACGTTGATCAGCGGGGGAATCACCATCCGCACGGCCTGGGGCATGATCACGTAGCTCAGGGACTGACCGAAGGTGAGGCCGACGCTGCGGGCTGCCTCAGCCTGGCCGACGGGAACGCCGTTGATCCCGGAACGCAGTGCCTCGGCCACAAAGGGAGAGGTGTAGACCGTGAGCCCGATCAGGGCGAGTTGGAAGTAGCCCGGCGAAAACTGCAGGTACGGCAAAATGAACGCGCAGAAGAACAGAACGAGGGTGAGCGGGGTGTTGCGCACAAGCTCCGTGTAGACGGTCGCAAAGGTGCGGAAGGACGCGACCGGCGAGATTCGCAGTGAGGCAACGACGATGCCCAAGACGAGCGCGCCGATGCCGGAGAAAATCAGCAAGCCAAGTGTGTTTCTGAAGCCTTCCAGAAAGAGCGGCAGGTTTTCGATGACAGCGTCCAAGACTCACCTCCTCTGTGTTGGTTCGAGACCGTAGTGGTCGATGTATTTCAGGAGAACAACCGATCGGGGCGGCCGGTGCGGCCACCCCGATCGGATCGAGCTGTACTGCTAGTAGCGGTCGACCGCCGGGGGTTCCGGCGTCTCGAGTACTGAACCCGCGGTGGCCTCCCAGGCTGCTGCCCAGGAACCATCGTCGTAGGACTCTTCCAGAACGTCGTTGATGAAGTCGCGGAACTCGGTGTCGTCCTTGGCCAGGCCGATGCCGTAAGGCTCGGCGGTGAACGGGTTGCCGACAACCTCGAACTCACCGGCGTTCTGGTCGGCGAGGCCGGCCAGGATCACGTTGTCGGTGGTGACGGCGTCGACTTCGCCGCTGCGCAGCGGGCCGAGGCAGTTGGAGTAGGTGTCGGTGGCGATCACGTTGGACGTGTACGCGGCGATGTTCTTCTCCGACGTGGATCCGCTCACGGTACAGACCGTCTTGTCAGCGAGGTCCTCCGGTCCGGTGATCTTCGCGTCGTTGCCCGCCAGAACGAGCAGGTCCTGGCCGGCTTCGTAGTACGGACCGGCGAACGAGACAACTTCCTTGCGGGCGTCGTTGATCGTGTAGGTGGCGACGACGAGGTCGACGTCACCGTTCTGGATGAACGGCTCGCGGTTGGCGGAGACAGTCTCGGTCCAGGTGATGTTCGACGCCTCAATGCCGAGCTTCGCCGCGATGAGCTTGCCGATTTCGACGTCGAAGCCGACCGGGGTGCCGTCCGGACCCTTGAGACCGAACAGGGGCTGGTCGAACTTGGTGCCGATGGTGATTTCGCCGGCTTCGTTGAGCGCGGCCATGGTGCTGCCCTCCGCGAACGTGACATCTTCCTCGACGGGTGCGGCCGAGGACGTGGTGGCGCCGGAATCGGTGCAGCCGGTCAGCGCGAACGCTCCGACCAGGGCGATGGCTGAGATCATTAGACCCTTGTTGCGTCTCATGGTTTCCTCCTGTGTGCTGTGTGTCTCGCCGACCGGTTAGTGGGCAAGTATTTTGGAGAGGAAGTCTTTCGCTCTCGTGCTCTGGGGGTTCGTGAAGAACTTCTCCGGGGTGGTCTCCTCGACGATGTCGCCCTCGGCCATGAAGATGACCCTGTCGGCGGCACGGCGGGCGAAGCCCATTTCGTGGGTGACGACGATCATCGTCATGCCCTCGTTGGCGAGGTCGACCATGACCTCGAGCACCTCGTTGATCATCTCGGGGTCGAGCGCACTGGTGGGCTCATCGAGCAGGATCAGCTTGGGGTCCATGGCCAGAGCCCTGGCGATGGCCACCCGCTGCTGCTGGCCGCCGGAAAGCTGGGACGGCATCTTCTGGGCCTGATTGGCCACCCCGACACGTTCCAGAAGCGCCAACGCCTTCTTCTCTGCGTCGGCCTTGCTCATGCCGCGCACCTTGATCGGGCCCAGCGTCACGTTCTCGAGCACGGTCTTGTGTGCGAACAGGTTGAACGCCTGGAACACCATGCCGACATCGGCTCGGAGCTGGGCGAGGGCCTTGCCCTCTGCCGGCAGTTCCTTGCCGTCGATCGTGATCGATCCGTTGTCGATGGTCTCAAGCCGGTTGATCGCCCGACAGAGCGTGGACTTGCCCGAGCCGCTCGGGCCGATGACCACGACCACCTCGCCGCGGTTGACCGTGGCGTTGATGTTCTTCAGAACGTGCAGGTCCCCGTAGTTCTTGTTGACGTCCGTGATGACGACCAAGGGTTCCCCCGGCGCACGGTGATATTGGACGTCGCCGGTGATGTATCTGTTGGCTCCATACCCCCCAACCTAGGGCAGGGGGCGGCGGCCAGACCACCATTAACCCGGTCGGTAACCCAAATGTAATAGACGCCCGACCGGGAAAGATGCTAGTCGCGCTGGGAAAACGCGCTCTCATACAGGCACACGGATGCGGCCGTCGCGAGGTTCATCGATTCGGCGTGGCCGTAGATCGGAACGCTGATCGCCTTGTCGGCCAGAGCCAGGTCTTCCTCGGTGAGACCTCGGGCTTCGTTGCCGAAAAGCCAGGCCGTCGGAGCGGCGAGCAGGCCGCTGGTGCGGGCCTCGAGCAGGTCGTCGCCCTTGATGTCGGCCGCGAGGATCTGCATCCCGGCGAACTTGGCGCGCTCACGCACGTCGGCCAGGGTGACGCCGACGGCAACGGGCAGGTGGAAGATCGAGCCGGTGGACGAGCGCACCACCTTGGGGTTGTAGAGGTCGACGCTGCGGCCGGTGAAGATCACGGCATCGGCGCCCGCGGCATCCGCTGCCCGGATGATGGTGCCGGCGTTGCCCGGGTCGCGCACCTCTTCGAGGATCGCGATGAGCTTGGGCTCGTTGGCGAAGATCTTCTTGATCGAGGTGGGGAACTGGTGGCACACCGCGACGAAGCCCTGCGGGGTGACGGTGTCCGCCATCGTCTCGAGCACCTGCTCGGTGACGAATTCGACGTCGACGCCCGCGGCCACGGCGGCCTCGGCGATGTCGGTGTACCGCTCGAGCGCGGTGGGGGTCGCGTACAACTCCACGACGAGTTCGGGGCGAAAGGTGAGGGCTTCGGAGACGGCCTGCGGGCCTTCGAGCAGGAACAGTCCCGTCTCGGAGCGGGCGGCTCGGTTCGCAAGTTTCGCGACGGCACGCACGCGAGGAGATCGGGGGTTATCTAGCATGCTCCCAGTTTAGGTGCCGCACACCCCGGCCAGAGAATGCCTCGCCGGGCATGCAAAACGGGAGCGACCGCCGATGGCGATCGCTCCCGTTGAGGAAAAGCTGTGTGACTACTTCGCGACCTTGGGTGCGGAGGTGTCAGCGGGCAGTGCTGCCTTGGCGCTCTCAACGATGGCCGCGAAGGTGGCGGGCTCGGTGACGGCGAGGTCGGCGAGGATGCGACGGTCAACCTGGATGCCGGCCAGGGCGAGGCCTTGGATGAGGCGGTTGTAGGTCAGGCCGTTTGCACGGGACGCAGCGTTGATGCGCTGGATCCACAGGCGACGGAAGTCACCCTTGCGTGCACGACGGTCACGGTAGCTGTAGACGAGGGAGTGAGTGACCTGCTCCTTGGCCTTGCGGTACAGGCGTGAACGCTGACCGCGGTAACCCTCGGCGCGCTCAAGGATTACGCGACGCTTCTTGTGGGCGTTGACGGCCCTCTTTACTCTTGCCATTTTCTAATTCCTTTAGGGGTACGGGGCCTAGTGGCCGAGAAGCTTCTTGATGGCCTTGACGTCGGCCTTGGCGAGAACCTGGTCCTGGTTCAGGCGTGACTTGCGCTGCGTGCTCTTGACCTCGAGGTTGTGGCGAAGTCCGGCCTGCTGCTTCATGATCTTGCCGGAGCCAGTGACCTTGAAACGCTTCTTTGTCCCAGAGTGGGTCTTCTGCTTAGGCATTCTTTTCCTCCTGTTTGGCTGCTTTGTCAGCAGCTCTATGTGCATTGGCCTCTGCCTTGGCCTCTGATTTGTTCTTCAGCGGGCCAATCACCATGACCATGTTTCGACCGTCAATGGTCGGGCTCGATTCCACAGAACCGAACTCCGCGACATCCTCGGCAAATCTCTGAAGCAGACGTACACCCTGGTCGGGACGGGACTGTTCACGGCCACGGAACAGAATCATGGCCTTGACCTTGTCGCCGGCCTTCAGGAAGCCTTCGGCGCGCTTGCGCTTGGTCTCGTAGTCGTGCTTATCAATCTTGAGACGGAAACGAACCTCTTTGAGGATCGTGTTCGCCTGGTTGCGCCGGGCTTCTTTGGCCTTCTGCGCAGCTTCGTACTTGAACTTGCCGTAATCCATGATCTTCGCGACCGGCGGCTTGGACGTGGGGGCTACTTCGACCAGATCGAGGTCAGCCTCCTGTGCCAGGCGCAGGGCGACATCAATCGCCACGACCCCAACCTGTTCGCCGTTGGGACCAACGAGACGGACTTCGGGGACGCGGATACGGTCATTTGTACGGGGATCGCTGATGCGTCTCTCCTCTACTCAAGCATCGTGGCTACAGCCTGACAACGGATGTCGTCCGGAGACGAAGAGGAGACAATCGCGCGCGCAATCCCAAGCTTCAGAACATTTCCTTGTTCCGTCACTCATCAACCACGTGCGGCACCCTATCTACCGTGCAAGCTGGAAACCAGCAAGCGACGGCGGAGTGCAAACTACCCGGTAACCTTTATGAAGCGGTCAAGCGCGGGTGGGAGATTATCCACTTTCGTACCGAGACTTTCATCTCGGAGCCCGGGTAAGCATAGCAGAGGAAACCAGTGAGCGACAATTACGATCAGGACCAATCCAGCCAGGCTACGCGGGACATCGCGGATGTGGCGGCCGTGGAGATCATCACGACCGCGGCGGTGCACCTGATGAGCGCATCGGCGGTCAAGGTCGGGCTCGCCGACGACCCCGAGACCCAGATCGACCTGGATGAGGCGCGCAAGCTGATCACGGCCCTCGCCGGCCTGATCACGGCATCCGCCCCCGACATCTCGGACATGCACGCGCGCAGCCTCCGCGACGGTCTGCGCTCGTTGCAGCTGGCCTTCCGCGAGGCGTCCGCCATCCCCGACCCGATCGGCCAGGGCCCGGGCGAGAAGTTCACCGGCCCCGTCAACTAGGGCTTTCTCTCACACCACGTCGCTGGTCGAGCCTGCCGACGCCGTGCTGAGCCTGTCGAAGTAGACCCCGTGAGACGACCTCACCAGGTCTCGACAAGCTCGACCAGCGAGTGGGGGCGCCACGCGCGCACCTCAGGTTTGGCAGCGCGGGCACCAATAGGTGACCCGCTGCTCGAGTTCGCTGCGGCCGAGTTGGCCGCTCCGGATGCGGGTGCCGCAGCGTCGGCAGGGCTGCCGTTCCCTCCCGTAGACGAAGGTGCGCATGCCCCGGCGCAGATTGCCGGTGGTGGTGCGCTCTGAACGGTCCCGGTTGGCCGTGATCAGCCGGTGGGCGAGCGCCACCAGGCCGTGCAGGTCGGTCACCTCGGTGACGGGCCGGGTGGGCAGCAGCCCGCGCAGGAAACACAGTTCGTTGACGTACACGTTGCCGAGTCCGGACAGGTTGCGCTGGTCACCCAGTGCCACCGCCACCGGCCGCTCCCCCTCCCCGGCGAGCCGGCGCACAGCCTCCGTCGCGTCCCAGTCGGGGCCGAGCAGGTCGGGGCCGAGGTAGCCGAGGTGCTGTTCGTCGTCCGGGGTGGGGAAGAGTTCCAGGGTGCCGAGCTCGAAACCCACGGCCACCCAGTCCGCGGCCTCCAGCACGATGCGGGCCTGGAACGCCGGCCGCTGCCATTTCGTGCCGTGCCGGTAGAGGTGCCAGGTGCCCTCCATCTTCAGGTGCGAGTGGATGCTGGTCTCCCCCACGTGTGCCACCAGGTGTTTGCCGCGGCTGATCACCTCGTGCACGGTCTGGCCGGTGAGGTCGACGGTGGCGAAGGCGGGCACGCGGATGTCGCAGCGGGTGAGCGTGGTGCCGTGCAGGGCCTCATCGAGGCTGCGGGCGCTGCGGTAGACGGTGTCGCCCTCAGGCACTGAGCCTCAACCCCCGCGGCGTTTCGGTGAAGCCGGCGGCGCGCAGGGCATCGCCCACCGTGGTGCCGAGCACGAACTCGGCGTTCACGGTTTCGACGGCCAGCTTGGGTACCCGCCCGCCGGTGACCGTGGCTGCCAGCGACCGGGTGGCCGCCAGCACGGCCTCGGTCGCCGCGGCGCGCGGCGTTCCCGGCCTCGTCGACGTCGCCCGGGCCGGTGCGGATGACGCGGCGCCGGCGGCTGGGGACTCTGCGCCGTTCCCGGCAGCGTCGGTAGCAGAACCGGCAGCGTCGGCATCGGTGGCGGGTGGCGCGGCGGCCGGGTCGAACACCAGCATCGACTTGCCGCCGCGTTCCACGTAGAGCACCAGGTGCCCGTCGACGAGCACCACCAGACCGCCGGCCTTGCGGCCCGGCCGGTGGCCGGTGCCCTCCGGGAGGGCAGGCCAGGGCAGCACGGCCCCGTAGGGGTTGGCCGGGTCGGTCGCGGCGAGGGTCACCGCGGTGACGGCGGACCTGTCGCCGCGTTCGGCGCGTTCCTGCTGGTCGACGTAGCCGCGCATCCGGTCGATGGTGCCGGCCGTGGCGAACTGGGCGGCGCCGAGGCCCTCCACGAAGTACCCGCGCCGGCAGCGGCCCATCTCCTCGAAGCCGCTGAGGGTCTTGTAGACCAGGGCGAAGCCGCCGAGCACGTTCTCCCCCATCACGGCACCGCGGGTGACGACGCCGTAGCGTTCGAGCAGGGTCTCACCCAGGGCGTGCGCGCGCCGGGTGGCCGAGGTGTCGGCGACGGGCACGATCGACCAGCGGCCGGAGACAGTGGGCGGGCCCTGCCGGCTGGGCAGGCTGGGCCGGGGCAGGGCGCGGCCGCGGTGCATCCGGGCCCGGGGAGCGGCGCGGCGGGTGTAGTGTGCGGTCTTGCCGCCGGAGACGAGCGATCGCACCGGGGCGAAGGTGTCGTTGCTGACCAGGCCTGACCAGACCAGGTCCCAGAGTGCGTCGACGAGTTCGCCGTCGTCCTGGCTGCCGACCGATTCGGCCAGTTGGCGGAAGAAGTAGCCGCCGCCTCCACCGAGGGTCGCGAGGATCTCCCGTTGCAGCGGCGTGGTGTCCAGTTCGGTGGGCATCGGCAGGGTGAGCGGGGCGGTGTCGGCCAGGTGCAGGCTCACCCAGCCGTCGTTGCCGGCGAGCGTGCCGGCGCCGGCCCAGAGCACCTCGCCGGCGTTGGTGAGTTCGTCGAGCATGCCCGGGTTGTAGTCGGCCACGCGCGCGGGCAGGATCAGTGTCTCCCAGGCGGAGGCCGGGATGCGGGCGCCCTCGAGCTGTTCGATCACCGACGCGACCCCGTCCACGCCGCGCAACCGGCTGCCCACGTGTTGCCAGGCCGGCAGGAACCGGCCCAGGGTGCTCTGGTCGACGGGCTCGACCTCGTGCCGGAGCGCCGCGAGCGAGCGGCGGCGGAGGCGGCGGAGCACCTCGGCGTCGCACCATTCGGTGCCGGTGCCGTGCGGGCGGAACTCCCCTTCGATCAGGCGCCGGGCATCGGCGAGCCGGCGCAGGGCGCCGAGCGCGATGGCCGTGCCGAAACCGAACCTGGCGGCCACATCGGCCGTGGTGAACGGGCCGTGGGTGCGGGCGTACCGGCTCACCAGGTCACCGAGGGGATCCTTCACGCTCTCGGTGAAGGCCTCGGGGATGCCGGGCGGCAGCGGCACGCCGAGAGCATCCCGCAGCCGGCCGGCGTCTTCGATGACGACCCAGCGGTCCTCGCCGGCGATGCCCACCTTGAGCGCGCGCCGCGCACCGGTGAGGGTGTCCAGGTGCGCCCGGGCCACGGCGACGGATGCCGGCGGCACGGCCAGGGCCGCCGCGGAGTCGGGGTCACCGTCGGCGTCCCCCTCCGGGCTCGTGCCGGTGCCGGTGTGGCTGCCGCTGTCGGCCGGTGCCTGCAGACGCTCGGCGACCTCCACCTCGGTGAGCGGGCCGAGGCCGCGCAGCAGGTCGGCCACGCCCTCGAGCCCGCGGGCGCGACGGTCGGGCGCGAGCCGTTGCAGTTCGGCGTCGGTCTGCTCCATCACCGCAGGGTCGAGCAGTTCCCGCAGCTCCACCCGGCCGAGCAGTTCGGCGAGCAGGCCGGAGTCGATCGACAGGGCCGTGGCGCGGCGTTCGGCCAGCGGCGAGTCGCCCTCGTACATGAACGCGGCCACGTAGCCGAACAAGAGGGCGTTGGCGAACGGACTGGCCGAATCGGTGCTGGTCTCCACCAGCCGGATGGCGCGGCTGGCCACCTGTTTGGCCAGGCCGACGAGGGCGGGCAGGTCGTAGACATCCTGCAGGCACTCGCGAATGGTCTCGAGGATGATCGGGAACGACGGGTACTCGCGCGCCACATCCAGCAGTTGGGAGGCCTTCTGGCGTTGCTGCCAGAGCGGGGAGCGGCTGCCCGGCCGGTACCGGGGCAGCAGCAGCGCCCGGGCGGCGCACTCGCGGAACCTGGAGGCGAACAGGGCAGAGCCGCCGACCTCGTCGGTGACGAGCTGTTCGAGCTCGTCGGGGTCGAAGACGAAGAGGTCGGCTCCGGGCGGTTCGGTCTCGGTGTCGGGGATGCGCACCACGATGCCGTCGTCGCTGGCGACGCAGGCGCCGTCGATGCCGAAGCGTTCCCGCACCCTGGCGCCCACGGCTAGGGCCCAGGGCGCGTGCACGGTGAGGCCGAACGGTGAGTGCAGGATGACCCGCCAGTCGCCGAGTTCGTCGCGGAATCTCTCGACGACGAGGGTCTGGTCGGTGGGCAGGTAGCGAGTGGCCGCACGTTGTTCGTCGAGGAAGGCCAGCAGGTTGGTGACGGCTCGGTCGTCGAGGCCGCCCGCCGAGCAGCGCGCCCGGGCCTCGGCGGGCGACAGGGCGGACACCTCACGGAGGAAGGCGCCGATGGCCGCGCCGAGTTCGGCAGGCCGGCCCAGGCCGTCGCCCTTCCAGAACGGCAGCCGGCCCGGTTCGCCGAACGCCGGCAGCACGAGCACCCTGTCGTGGGTGATCTCCTGGATACGCCAGCTCGTCGCCCCGAGCGCGAAGACGTCGCCGACCCTGGATTCGTAGACCATTTCCTCGTCGAGCTCACCCACCCGGCGGCCGGTGGCTTGGTCGCCGCCCACCATGAAGACGCCGAACAGCCCACGGTCGGGGATGGTGCCGCCGCTCGTGACGGCGAGGCGCTGGGCGCCGGGCCGGCCGGTGAGCAGGCCCGTGTCGCGGTCCCAGATGATGCGCGGCCGCAGCTCGGCGAACTGGTCGGACGGATACCGCCCGGCGAGCAGGTCGAGGGTGGCCTCGTAGGCGGAGCGCGGCAGGGTGGCGAACGGGGCGCTACGGCGCACGGCGTCGAACCACTCTTCGGCGTCGATCGGCTCGAGGGCCACGGCGGCGACAGTCTGCTGGGCGAGGATGTCGAGCGGGTTGGCGGGTACCTGCAGCGACTCGATCATGCCCGACACCATCCGCTCGGCCGCGACGGTGGCGTGGATGAGGTCGGCACGGTGCTTGGGGAAGATGATGCCGCGGGAGACCTCGCCGACCTGGTGCCCGGCCCGGCCCACGCGCTGCAGGCCACTGGCCACCGACGGCGGCGATTCCACCTGCACGACCAGGTCGACCTCGCCCATGTCGATGCCGAGTTCGAGGCTCGAGGTGGCCACCACGCAGCGGAGCCGCCCGGACTTGAGGTCGTCCTCGATCATGGCCCGCTGTTCCTTGCTCACCGACCCGTGGTGCGCACGCGCGAGCAGCGCTTCGGCGCCCTCGCTCTGGCCGCTGCCGCCCATCAGCTCAGCGGGCGGCCGCGACGGCGGTGCCGCGATCGGCCGGGCGGCGAGGGCGGATGCGCCCGCAGCACTGTCAGGGCCGCCGGCGAGCACCAGCTCGGCCTCGTCGGCCGCGGCGAGCCGGTCGGCGTAGATCTCGTTGAACCTGGCGGTGAGACGCTCGGCCAGGCGCCGGGAGTTGGCGAACACGATCGACGACGAGTGCGCGAGCACGGCGTCCACGATTGCTTCTTCCACATGCGGCCAGATCGACCCGGTCTGCGGCGCGGCCGCCGAGGTGGCTCCCTCCGGCGCGGCCACGGCGCCGAGCTGGCTCATATCGTCGACGGGAACGACCACGCGCAGGTCGAACCGCTTCTCGTTCTTGGGAGCCACGATCTCGACCGGGGCGAGGCCGCCGAGGAACCGGGCGACCTCTGAGGCCGGCCGCACTGTGGCGGACAGGCCGATGCGCTGGGCCGGCTTGGCGAGCAGGGCGTCGAGGCGCTCAAGGGACACGGCGAGGTGGGCGCCGCGCTTGCTCGCCGCCACGGCGTGGATCTCGTCGATGATCACGGTGTCCACGCCCCGGAGGGACTCGCGGGCGGCGGAGGTGAGCATGAGGAACAACGACTCGGGGGTGGTGATGAGGATCTCGGGTGGCGTCTTCACCAGGGTGCGCCGGTCGGCCGCGGGGGTGTCGCCGCTCCGCACGCCCACAGTCACGCGCACGGGGGCGAGGCCCAGCCGTTCGGCAGCCTGGCCGATGCCCACGAGCGGGGCCCGCAGGTTGCGTTCCACGTCGACGCCGAGGGCCTTCAGCGGGGAGATGTAGAGCACCCGGGTGCCGGTCGGGGCGGGTGCCGGCGTGGCAGCCGCATCCGTCGGGGCCGCAGTGGCAGTGGCCGGGGTCGTGGACGCCGAGTAGAGCCGGTCGAGCGCCCAGAGGAACGCGGCCAGGGTCTTGCCCGACCCGGTGGGGGCGACGACGAGGGTGTGCGAGCCGCGGGAGATGGCGTCCCAGGCGCCGAGCTGCGCCTCGGTGGGCGCATCGAACGCGCCGGAGAACCACTCGCGGGTGGCCGGCGAGAGGCGCTGCAGGATCTCCGTCATCTTCCTATCCTCCCCGATCCCCCCGACATCGGCCCGAATGCCGCCGCAACTGTTCCCCGTGCGGACAATTGCGCCCGGTGCGCCGGGTGCAATTGTCCGCTTCGGCAACAGTTGCTGCCGCTGCCGGGCTGGCGGATGGGCCGGGGCAGGTCGGATACGTCAGGCGAGGGCGGGACCCGGGCGGACCGGTCAGGCTGAGGCGACGATTTGCACGCGGAGGGAGTCGACCCCGGTGGCGATCACGTCGTCGGCTGCCCAGCGGGCGGCGAGACGGGCGAGGGTGGCATCGAGGTCGGCGCGGCTGAGGCCGTCGACGAGTTCGAGCCGCACGATCAACTCCGGTCCGGCCAGCCGGGCGTGCGGGTCGCCGGCGGTGAGGCTCACCGACAACGCCGCCAGTTCACTCGTGATGGAGTCCTCGAAGGCGGCGGCGACCTGGCGGCTGGCGTAGCTGGGGGTCCACGGCGCGGACTGGGCGATGGCCCAGAGCGCGGGCCGGCGCACGACGAACTCGGTGTCGGCGGTGGGGTCGAGCACCACCAGGTCGGTGTCCTCCTGGGCGGCGGCGAGGGCTACCCGCACCGCGTCGGCGGGCACCGGCCGGGCGTCGGCGTTCCAGGCCTGCATGGTGGCCGCCGAGGAGAACACCGGCAGCACGGCGCGGCCGTCCGGCCCCGCGACGGTGATGATGGAGAGCTCCTGGGTCTTGTCGACCCGGAGGCCGTGCGGGCCGAGGTCGGCGGGCGACCCGTCGTCGCCGCCGAGCGCGGTCACCAGCGGGATGAGCAGCCGCGCCGAGCGGAGGGCGTCGACGACACCCTCCTCGCCGAGTTCCCTGGCCCGGAACCGGCCGAGCGCGTCGAGGAGTGCGGCTGGCGCGAGGCCGTCGTCGTCGGCGAATTCGGTGTCGCCCAGCGACCGGCCGGCCCAGGCTTGGCCGGCGGAGTCCCCAGTCTGGTCGCCGGAGTCGCCGGCGGACGCGTTGGGCCGGCCGGTGGAGCCGAGGTTACGCGCCGGAGACATCCAGCGCCTCGGCGAGGGTGAAGGCGCCCGCGTAGAGGGCCTTGCCCACGATCGCGCCTTCCAGGCCGAGGGGAACGAGCTCGCGGAGTGCCGCGATGTCGTCGAGGCTGGCGATGCCGCCGGATGCGATCACAGGCCGGTGGGTGCGCTCCATGACCTCGCGCAGCAGTTCGATGTTCGGTCCCTTGAGGGTGCCGTCCTTGGTGACGTCGGTGACGACGTAGCGGGTGCAGCCGGCTTCCTCGAGGCGCTCGAGCACCTGCCAGAGGTCGCCGCCGTCCTTGGTCCAGCCGCGGGCGGCGAGCGTCGTGCCGCGCACGTCCAGGCCGACCGCGATCGCGTCGCCGTACTGCGCGATGACACTGGCGGCCCACTCCGGGTTCTCCAGCGCCGCCGTGCCCAGGTTGATGCGCTTGACTCCGGTGCCGAGGGCCGCCTCCAGTGACCTGTCGTCACGGATGCCGCCGGACAGCTCAACGTTCACGCCGCGGAGCTGCTTGATGACCTTCTTGAGCACGCTCGTGTTGTTGCCCCGGCCGAAGGCGGCGTCGAGGTCGACGAGGTGGATCCATTCTGCGCCCTGGTTCGCCCAGTCGAGTGCGGCATCCATCGGGTCGCCGTAGTTGGTCTCGGTGCCGGCCTCACCCTGGGTGAGACGCACGGCCTTGCCGTCCGCCACGTCGACGGCCGGCAGGAGGACCAGTTTCGGGGTCTTGGTGAACTCGCTCATTGGGGGGTGCCTTTTTCGTGATTGGGCGGCCGCGCGCGTGGCGGCCGGATGGTGGGACGACTAGTCGCGGAGGGTGCCGAGCCAGTTCGACAGCAGGCGGATGCCGGCGTCGCCGCTCTTCTCGGGGTGGAACTGGGTGGCCGTCAGGGGCCCGTTCTCGACGGCGGCGAGGAACGGCGCGCCGTGCTCGGCCCAGGTGAGGCGGGGAACCGGGAACGGGGGCATCACGTCTAGGGTCCATTCCTGGGCGGCGTAGGAGTGCACGAAGTAAAAACGCTCCTCCTCCAGCCCGCGGAACAGCACCGAATCGGGGTCTGGCGTGACGGTGTTCCAGCCCATGTGCGGCAGCACGGGCGCCGGCAGCGCCGTGATGGTGCCCGGCCACTCGCCGAGCCCCTCGGTGTCGGCGCCGCGTTCGACGCCGCGCTCGAACATGACCTGCATGCCCACGCAGATTCCCATCACTGCGCGCCCGCCGGAGAGGCGTTTGTCGATGATGTCGCCGCCGTGGGCCTCGTTCAACGCCGACATCACGGCGCTGAATGCGCCGACACCGGGAACGAGGAGGCCGTCGGCTTCCAACGCGAGCTTGCGGTCGCCGGTCAGGGTGACGTCGGCTCCGGCCAGTTCGAGCGCCTTGACGGCGGAGTGCACATTGCCGGTGCCGTAGTCCAGGACGACGACGCTGGTCATAGAGCGCCCTTGGTGGACGGGATGCCGCTGACGAGGGCGTCGTAGGCCTTGGCCTGGCGGAAGGCGCGGGCGAAGGCCTTGAACTCGGCTTCGGCGATGTGGTGCGGGTCGCGGCCGCCGACGACGGTGACGTGCACGGTGAGCGCGGCGTTGAACGCGATCGCCTCGAAGACGTGCCGCACCATGGAGCCGGTGAAGTGGCCGCCGATGAGGTGGAATTCGAAGCCGGCCGGTTCACCGGTGTGCACGAGGTACGGGCGGCCGGAGATGTCGACGACGGCCTGCACGAGGGCCTCGTCCAGCGGCACCAGGGCGTCGCCGTACCGGGAGATGCCGGACTTGTCGCCGAGGGCCTGCTTGATCGCCTGGCCCAGCACGATGCCGATGTCTTCGACGGTGTGGTGCACGTCGATCTCGATGTCGCCCTTGGCGTGCACGGTGAGGTCGGTCAGCGAGTGCTTGGCGAACGCGGTGAGCAGGTGGTCGTAGAACGGCACTGTGGTGTGGATGTCGCTCACTCCGGTGCCGTCGAGGTCGATCGAGAGATCGATGCTCGATTCGCTGGTTTCGCGCTGCAGGTGGGCACGGCGAGGCGCGGGCGTGACGTTGCTCATGGCGTTAGTTTATTCGGCTATCGGACGAAGCCGTGCGATGGCGGTGAGGAAGGCGCTGGTCTCGGCCTCGGTGCCGGCCGAGACGCGCAGGTGGCCGGGGATGCCCACGTCGCGGATCAGGATGCCCTCGGCCAGGAGCGCCTCGAACAGTGCGTGCGGATCGGCCACGCCGCCGAAGAGAACGAAGTTGCTGCCGCTGCGCAGCGGCGAGAAGCCGAGCGCGCTGAGTTCGGTGACCAGACGGTCACGCTGCACCCTGATGTCGTCCACCATGGCGAGCATCTCCCCGGTGTGCGCGAGCGCCGCCACGGCGGCCGCCTGGGTGAGCGCGGAGAGGTGGTACGGCAGGCGCACCAGGCGGAGCGCATCCGTGACCGCCGGATCGGCGGCCAGGTAGCCCACCCGCACGCCGGCGAAGGCGAAGGCCTTGCTCATGGTGCGGGACACCAGCAGGCGCGGGCGGCCGGCCAGGAGGCTGAGGGCGCTCTCGGTTCCCACCGGGGCGAACTCGGCATAGGCCTCGTCGACCACGACGATTCCATCGGTGGCGTCGTAGACGGCCGCGATGGTCTCCAGCGACAGCGGGGTGCCGGTCGGGTTGTTCGGGGAGCAGAGGAAGACGATGTCCGGCGTGGTCTCGTTCACCCAGCGCACGGCCGTCTCCGGGCTCAGCTCATAGTCGGCGTCCCGGCCGCCGGGGATCCACCGGGTATCGGTGCCGGACGCCAGGATCGAGTACATGGAGTACGTCGGCGCGTAGCCGAGCAGGGAACGTCCCGGTCCGCCGAAGGCCTGCAACACCTGCTGCAGCACCTCGTTGGAGCCGTTCGCGGCCCAGATGTTGTCGAGGGTGAGACCGTGCCCGAGGTAGCCGGCGAGGTCCTCGCGCAGCTGGGTGAACTCCCGGTCGGGGTAGCGGTTCACGGTGAGGATCGCCTCGGCGAGGGCCTGCGCGATGTCGGCGGCGACGGCCGGCGGGATCGGGTGGGTGTTCTCGTTGACGTTCAGCGCCACCGGCACGTGCAGCTGCGGTGCGCCGTAGGGGATTTGTCCGCGAAGGTTGGCGCGGAGGGGCAGGTCGTTGAGGCTGGTCACCCGAACAAGCTTAGTTGCGCCGTGGGCGCCCGCTTTCGGGGCAGCAGGCGACGGCTAGTAGGAGGCGGGCAGAGCGAGACGCTGGCCGGGCTCAACGGCCTCGGAGGAGAGCTGGTTGAGGTTGACGATGTCGGCGATCACGTCGCGCGGGTCCTGCTTGGGTGCGATGGACTCGGCCAGCTCCCAGAGGGACTGACCGGCGTCGATCGTGACGTATTCGAACGCCGCGGCGCCCACGCCAGCCGTGCCCTCCGCGGCAGCGACGCCGCCGTTGACGGCGACGGCGATGGAGCCCAGAACCAGCGGCAGGGCCGCGAGCGTGGTGAAAACAACGCGACCACGGCGGGTGAGCCGCAGGTGCGTGCGCGGCACGCCGGTGGCTGCCGCGTGGCCGATGGAAGGACGCACGGCTATCGAGCCGGGCTTCACTGCGTATGCTGCGCTCATGTCGAACCTCCTGGTAACGCATCCGGCCCTCGGCCGGGAGGGCCGGATGCGAATCTATGTTCCGAATATATCTTCGAGTGTTCGAACAAGCAACCCTGTTTCCGGATATTATGGAAACAGATTTCGCAACACACTCGAATACCTGTCTACGATTCCGAGCCCCTTGGCTACAGTTTCGATCGGGTAGCAGTACTCAAACAGACACCACCGACATTCCTTCTGACGTGATCCCTGACCTGATCCGGCTGCGTCAGATGCACCCACCCGGAACCGACAAGCAGAGGAGCGATAACGTGGCACAGGAGAGCACACCTCGGGATAAGGGCGGCACCCGGCGCCGCAAGAGCCTGAGCGACAAACAACGCGCCATCATGGACGTCATCCAGCGCTCAGTGCGCGACAGGGGCTACCCGCCGAGCATGCGGGAGATCGGTGACGCAGTGGGCCTGTCCTCGCTCTCGAGCGTCACCCACCAGCTCAACCAGCTTGAGCTGAGCGGTTACCTGCGTCGTGATCCCAACCGGCCGCGTGCCCTCGAAGTCCTCATCGAGCTGCCGCAGTCCACCGACGAGGTCACACCCGGTGCTGCCGACGATTACCAGTCCGGCATCCAGGTGGGTGACGCGGCGATGGTGCCGTTGGTCGGTCGTATCGCCGCCGGTATCCCGATCATGGCCGACCAGCAGATCGACGAGATCTTCCCGCTCCCCCGCCAGCTGGTGGGCAAGGGTGAACTCTTCATGCTCAAGGTCGTCGGTGAGTCGATGATCGACGCGGCCATCTGCGACGGTGACTGGGTGGTCATCCGACAGCAGAAGACCGCGGAGAACGGCGAGATCGTGGCCGCCATGCTCGATGGCGAGGCCACCGTGAAGGTGCTGCGCCAGCGCGACGGCCACACCTGGCTACTCCCCCGCAACACCAACTTCGAGCCGATCCTGGGCGATTACGCCGAGGTACTGGGCAAGGTCGTCGCGGTGCTGCGCTCGGTCTAGTCCGGCAGCACGAGCACAGAGCAGGCCCGGCCCCGCGAGGGGCCGGGCCTGGTGCGTTAACGCGGCATCGGTCAGACCAGCGTGGCGCGAACCGCCCGCGTGGCGTCGACGATGTTGCGCAGCGAGTCGACGGTCTCGGCGTACCCCCTGGTCTTCAGCCCGCAATCCGGGTTCACCCACACCTGCCGGGCTGGGATCGCTTCGAGCGCCCGTTCCAGCAGTTCGGTGATCTCAGGCACGCCCGGCACCCGCGGGGAGTGGATGTCGTACACGCCCGGGCCGATGCCGTGGTCGAAGCCGCTCGCCTGGATGTCGGTGACGACCTCCATCTTCGACCTGGCGGCCTCGATGCTGGTGACGTCGGCGTCCAGGTTGCGGATGGCGTCGATCACGACCCCGAACTCGGAGTAACAGAGGTGGGTGTGGATCTGGGTCTGGTCGGCGACCCCGGCCGTGGCGAGCCGGAACGATCCGACCGACCAGTCGAGGTAGTCGGCGTGGTCCTTCTTCTTCAGCGGCAGGAGTTCGCGCAGGGCGGGCTCGTCCACCTGGACCACCCGGATGCCCGCGGCCTCCAGGTCGCCGATCTCATCGCGCAGGGCCAGGGCCACCTGGCGGGCGGTCTCGCCCAGCGGCTGGTCGTCGCGCACGAACGACCAGGCCAGGATGGTCACCGGTCCGGTGAGCATGCCCTTGACGGGCTTCTCGGTGAGGGTCTGGGTGTAGCTGGACCATTCGACCGTGATCGGCCGGGGCCTGGACACATCACCCCAGAGGATCGACGGTCGGGTACACCGGGTGCCGTAGGACTGCACCCAGCCGTTCTCCGTGACGGCGAAACCGTCCAGGTTCTCGGCAAAGTACTGCACCATGTCGTTGCGCTCGGGTTCGCCGTGCACCAGCACGTCCAGACCGAGGTCCTCCTGCAGCTGCACGACCCGGGCGATCTCGGCGCGCATGACATCGCGGTAGTCGGCCGGGGAGAGGTCCCCAGCCACCAGGCGGGCCCGGGCGCGACGAATGTCGCCGGTCTGCGGGAACGAGCCGATGGTGGTGGTCGGCAGCGGCGGCAGGTCGAGCACGGCCGCCTGTGCGGCCACCCTGGACTCGTAGTCGCCGCGGCTGAAGTCCGCCGGCGTGAGGATCTCGAGCCTGGAGCGCACGGCGCCGTCGCGCACGCCGGGTGAGACCCGGCGGGAGGCCAGCGACGCGGTCGCCGCATCCAGATGGGCCTGGATCGTCTCCCGTCCTGTGGCGAGGCCCCGGGCGAGGGTGGCGACCTGGCCGATCTTCTGGTCGGCGAAGGCCAGCCAGCCGGCCAACTCGGGACCGAGCTTGGTCTCGTCGGCGACGTCGTGTGGCAGGTGCACCAATGAGGTGGAGGTGGAGACCGCAACGTTCGGGCTCAGGGTTTCCAGCCGGCGCGCGTGGTCGAACGCCGCCGCGAGGTCACCACGCCAGATGTTGTGCCCGTCGATGACACCGCCGACGAGGGTCTTGTCCTTCAGCCCGGGGACGGCAGCCGGCACCGTGCCGCGCACGAGGTCGAGGCCGATGGCCTCGATAGGAGCCGTGGCCAGCACGGCCAGGGCATCGTCGAGGCTGCCGTAGGGCGCAGCGACGAACAGGCCCGGCCGGGTGTCCAGGCCGCCGAGAGCCGCGTAGGCCTGGGCGACGGCGGCGAGAGTGCGTTCCCGCGGGATGTCGATGCTCTCGCTGACGAGGGCGGGCTCATCCAGCTGCACCCACTCGGCACCGGCGACGGCCAGGCGTTCGATCAGGTCCTGATAGACCGGCAGCAGGTCGGCGAGCCTGTCGAGCGGATGGAAGCCCGCCGGGGCCCCGTCGCTCGGCTTGGCCAGGAGCAGGAAGGTCACCGGGCCGACGATCACCGGGCGGGTCAGGTAGCCGTCGGCGACGGCTTCCTCGAACTCCCGCACGATCCGGTCGCTGGCCAGGTGGAACCGGGTCTCCGGGCCGATCTCGGGCACCAGGTAGTGATAGTTGGAGTCGAACCACTTGGTCATCTCGAGCGGCAGGTTGTCGCCGGCCCCGCGCGCCAGGGTGAAGTACCCGGCCAGGTCGAGGTGGCCGTCGGCATCGACGAGGTCTGCGAACCGGGCAGGAATGGCGCCGACCGTGACGGCGGCATCCAACACCTGGTCATAGAAGGAGAAGCTCTCGGGGATCGAGGAGTCCCTGCGTCCCAGGCCCAGCCCGGCGAGCCGCTGCCGGGTGGCGCGCCGCAGCCCGGCGGCGGCGGCCTCCAGCTCTGCGGCGTCGATCCGGCCGCCCCAGAACGCCTCGATTGCCTTCTTCAGTTCACGCCGGCGCCCGATCCGTGGGTAGCCGAGGATCGTTCCGGTGGGGAACGCGGGGATGTCAGTCGTGGTCATCGCTTGTCCTTCGTGGGGTGAGTGCCGGCAGTGGGGATGCCGGTGGGGCTGGTTGACGGGGTCGCCGGTGCGCCGACACGCGGCAGGACACCGGCGCGCTCGAGCACGGCCAGCACCGTCGCATGCTGGTTGAAGGCGTAGAGGTGCAGGCCGGGGGCACCGCCGGCGACGAGCTTCGACGCCAGGGTGGCCGCGTGGCTGATGCCGATCTCGCGCTGGCCCTCCGCGGTGGGCTCCACCTCCAGCTGGATCGAGAGGTCGCTGGGCAGGTCCTCCCCCGACAACTCGAGGATGCGCCGGAGCCGGCTGGGGCTGGTGACGGGCATGATGCCGGGCAGGATCGGGAACTCGACCCCCGCTTCCCTGGCCCGCTGGATGAAGCTCAGGTAGTGGTCGGCGTGGAAGAAGAGCTGCGTGATGGCCAGGTTCGCCCCCGCGGCCTGCTTGGCCAGCAGCGTGTCGATGTCCTGCGCCGTGGAGCGTGAGCGCGGGTGCCCGTTCGGGAAGGCGGCCACGGCTATGCGCACGTGTTCGCGTTCGGTCTTGACCGCCCGTGCCCGCGGCAGCCCGGGAATGGGTGTCTCCTGGTACGGCACCCGCTCGGCCTGCACCCGGTGGATCAGCTGCACGAGTTCGCCGGCGCTGTGCAGGTCACCGAGGAAGGTGTCCCCTTCGGTGAGGCCCTCCGGCGGGTCGCCGCGCAGGGCGAGGAAGCTGCGCACCCCGGCGTCGAGGAACTCGCGGATCAGGCTGCTGGCCTCGGCGTGCGAGGAGCCGACGCAGGTGAGGTGCGCCATCGGGTCGACCTGGGTGGCCCGGCGGATGTAGCGCAGCACGTCCAGCGAGGAGGTGCGGGACGAGCCCGTGGCGCCGTAGGTCACCGAGATGAAGTCGGGTCCGGCCGCGGCCAGCTCGTCGATGGTGGTGTGCAACGCGGTTTCGGCGGCATCCGATTTGGGCGGATAGAGCTCGAAGGAGAACGGCGTGTTCGGCGGACAGACCGGGTCCGCTGTCGTGGACGCGAAAGACGCTGTCATGGTTCCTCATTCGGCATGGTCGGTACAACTCGAAGGCCAGGCGGCCGCGGACCGCCCCGAAAACCAGGCGGTTGCTCGCGGGCGGGTGCCGGGCTCGGCTGTCGCTCCATGCCGGGCGGGTGGTGCTCCCGGCAACGAATGAGATGACTCTAACAACGGGTATTCGCGCTCGCACCCGGATGGCCGAATGTTACGTTGCGGTGCAGAATCGGGTGTTAACAGCAGCGGGCGGCATCCGCTGTCAGTGTTCGACTGCGGATGCCGCCCGGCGGCTGGTGCTGGTGTCAGCTGGCGATGGCGGGGGCCACCACGAACGGGGTGAACTGCGCCTCGATGCCGGCGGACACGAGCGCGGTCACGAGGGTGCCGGTCTCGGCGTAGTCCAGGGCCAGCACCTTGCCCTGGCCGTGCAGGATCGGGATGAGGTCGCCGCGGTCATACGGGATGAGCAGGTCCAGCCTGATTTCCGGGCGGGGCAGCATGGTCTCGATGGCCGTGAGCACGGCCTCGATGCCTTCGCCGGAGCGCGCCGACACGAAGATCGCCTGCGGGGAGAGCCCGCGCAGCACGAGGCGGTCGTCGTCGCTGACCAGGTCGCTCTTGTTGAACACGACCAGCTCGGGGATGGCGCTGGCGCCGACCTCGCCGATGACCTCGCGCACCGTGGCCAGCTGGCTGGCCGGGTCGGGATGTGACGCGTCCACGACGTGGATGATGACGTCGGAGTCCGCGACCTCCTCGAGGGTGGAGCGGAACGCCTCCACCAACTGGTGCGGCAGGTTGCGCACAAAACCGACGGTGTCGGTGAAGGTGTACAGCCGGCCGTCGGCGGTGCTGGACTTGCGCACGGTGGCGTCCAGGGTGGCGAACAGGGAGTTCTCCACCAGCACGCCGGCCTTGGTGATGCGGTTGAGCAGGCTGGACTTGCCGGCGTTGGTGTACCCGACGATGGCCACAGACGGCACCGCGTTGCGCTTGCGGTTGGCGCGCTTGGCCTCGCGGGCGGGCTTCATCTCGATCATCTGCTTACGCAGGCGCGACATCCGGGTGTGGATGCGCCGGCGGTCGAGTTCGATCTTCGTCTCACCGGGTCCACGCGAGCCCATGCCGGCTCCGGTGCCACCGACCTGGCCACCGGCCTGGCGGGACATCGAGTCGCCCCAGCCGCGCAGGCGGGGAAGCAGGTAGGCGAGCTGGGCAAGTTCGACCTGCGCCTTGCCCTCCCGGCTCTTGGCGTGCTGGCTGAAGATGTCGAGGATCACGGCGGTGCGGTCGATGACCTTCACCTTGACGACGTCTTCGAGGGCACGCCGCTGGCTGGGCGCGAGTTCGGAGTCGGCGATCACGGTGTCGGCGCCGAGCGCCGCCACGATGGAGGCCAGTTCGAGGGCCTTGCCCTTTCCGAGATAGGTGCTCGGGTCTGGGGTGGCGCGGCGCTGCAGCAGGCCGTCGAGCACGGTGGCACCGGCGGTTTCGGCCAGGGCGGCGAGTTCGCGCATGGAGTTCTCGGCGTCGAGCAGGCTGCGGGCGGAGTACACGCCGATCAGCACCACGTTTTCGAGGCGCAGCTGGCGGTATTCGACCTCGGTGACGTCCTGGAGTTCGGTGGAGAGTCCGCCGACGCGGCGCAGGGCGTTGCGGTCTTCACGCTCGGTCTGTTCGCCGTCGTGGTCGCCGCCGTCGAAGCCGCCGTCGGCCGGGCGGGCCTGCAGTGCCTGCGCCGATCCGCTGGCGAAGAGGGAGTAGCCGGACGAACGGCTCTCGGCGCTGGCCAGCACGCGCGCAACTACATCGTCATCGTCGTGTGGAGCGGTTGATTCAGTCATTGCTTTAACTCTAGTTCCTCTTCTTTCGATAAGTTCGTTGTATGGCTTCCGAACACTATTTCTCGTCGGCTCCGGGCAGCGACCTGAAATTGCGGCAGATCACCGTGAAGATCGCCGGCCAGATCCGCGAGGTCACCACCGCGAACGCGATTTTCTCCCCCGAACACATCGACACCGGCACCAAGGTGCTGATGCGCGAAGCTCCGCTGCCCTCCGGCGGCGGGGATGTGCTCGACCTCGGCTGCGGCTGGGGCCCGATCAGCCTGCATCTCGCGCTGGCCGACCCGTCCGCCACGGTCTGGGCCGTCGACGTCAACGAGCGAGCCCTCGACCTGGTGCGGATGAACGCCGCCAACCTCGGGCTCACCAACATCAACGCCGTCCTGCCCGCGGATGTTCCCGACACTGTCGCTTTCGCCGGCATCTGGTCGAACCCGCCCATCCGGGTCGGCAAGGCCGAGCTGCACTCGATGCTCGAGCACTGGCTGCCGCGCCTGACGCCCGGCACGGATGCCTGGCTTGTCGTGCAGCGGAACCTCGGCTCAGACTCGCTGCAGCGCTGGCTCGCGGAGGAGTTCCCCGGCCAGCCCGGCGCCCTGGAAGTCTCCCGCTATGCGACCGATAAGGGTTTCCGCATCCTGCAGGCCCACAAACCCGAGTAACCCCTCCCGCGAGCCGTGAGTTGAGCCCCGAAAACCTCCGGTTTTCGGGGTTTTTCTCACGGCTCGCGGGCTTGTGGGCCTGTGGGTTAGGCCAGGGTGAGGGTGCCGTCGAAGACCAGGGTCGCGGGGCCGGAGAGGGAGACGTGCTCGCCGTCTTCGGTGGGGAACATGCGCACGCCCAGGACACCGCCGGGGACTTCGACGCGCCACTGGTTCGGAGCACCCTTGCCGGCCCAGTGCCGGGTGGCCAGGGCGGCGGCGACGGCACCGGTGCCGCAGGAGAGGGTTTCTCCGCTGCCGCGTTCGTGCACGCGCATGCGGATGCGGCCGACACCGTCGACAACCAGCGGGTCGTGCGGCAGCACGAACTCCACGTTGGCGCCGTCGGCGGGCTCGGGGTCCAGCTGCGGAATGAAGGTGAGGTCGGCGCTCTCGAGCTCGTCGGCGTCGGCGAGGGCCACCACCACGTGCGGGTTGCCCACGTTGATGCCCAGGCCCGGCCTCGCCACGGCGAGGTTCTTGGCGCGCACCAGGGTCTCCCCCGGCTCCAGCCGCCAGCGGCCCAGGTCCACCTGGTAGCCGGTGGCGTTCCGCTGCACGTCGCGCACGCCGCTCCTGGTGCCGATGGGCAGGGTCTCGCCCGGTCCGAGCTCCACGAGGCCCTGCTCGAGCAGAAAACGGGTGTACACGCGGATGCCGTTGCCGCACATCTCCGAGACCGTGCCGTCGGCGTTCCAGTAGTCCATGAACCACTCGGCGGTGTCGTCCTCGGCGAGGGCCGCGGCGCCCGCGTCCAGGTTGGCCGACCGCACGGCCCGGATGATCCCGTCGGCGCCGACGCCGAACCGGCGTTCGCAGACGCTCTGGATCTGCTCGGGGGTCAGGGTGAGCAGGCCGTCCGGGTCGGCGAAGAGCACGAAGTCGTTGCCGGTGCCGTGACCCTTGGTGAAGTGGAGATCGATGCTCATCTGATCAGTTTAGGGACTCGGCCAGGATGTGATGTCGGCCGCACACGGCCGGTGACGACTCAGGGCAGGTGACGGGCGGCCTGGGCGACGCGGTCGGTGTCGTCGGCGTCGATCCAGTGGGTGTGCGGGTCGCGCTTGAACCAGCTGACCTGCCGGCGGGCATAGCGGCGGGTGAGCTGCTGGGTGGCCTCGACGGCCTCGGCCTGACTGTGCGTGCCGCGCAGCTGGCCGAGCGCCTGGGCGTAGCCGATCGCGCGGCTGGCCGTGACACCGGCTTCCAGGCCTGCGGGGAGCAGGCCACGTACCTCGTCGACCAGGCCGGCCGCCCACATTCGCTCGACCCTGGCATCGAGCCGGGGGGTGAGAATCTCGCGGGGCAGTCGCAGCCCCAGGGTCACCGCGGGCATCCAGTAGACCGGGTCGCCGGGCAGCACGGCGACATGCGGGGCACCGGTGAGTTCGACGACCTCGAGTGCGCGCACCAGCCGGCGGCCGTTGCTCGCGCCGATGCGGGCGGCCGACTCCGGGTCGACGGCCTTGAGCCGTTCGTAGAGCAGGCCGGGGCCCTGCTCAACGAGCTCGGCCTCGAGGCGGGCGCGCAGCACCGGGTCGGTGCCGGGGAACTGGAAATCGTAGACGACCGAGGACACGTACAGACCGGAGCCGCCGACCAGGATCGGCACCGCGCCGCGCTCGGTGATGTCGGTGATGGCCGCCCTGGCGTCCACCTGGTAGCGCGCGACCGTGGCCTCGTCTGCCACGCCGAGAACGTCCAGGAGGTGGTGTGGCACCCCGCGGCGTTCGGCCACCGGCAGCTTGGCGGTGCCGATGTCCATGCCGCGGTACAGCTGCATGGCATCCGCGTTCACGATCTCGGCCGGCTGGCCGGCCGAGATGAGCTGCTCGGCGAGGTCGAGGGAGAGCTCGGACTTGCCGGTGCCGGTCGGACCGACGATGACGACGAGCACCGCGCTCTAGCGTTCCGCGTCGTCGACGGGGTAGATCGGGATCGTCGTGGCGCCGCCGTGCTGGTTGAGGTTGCTGAGGTTCAGGCCGGCGGGGCCCACGCGCAGGGTCGGCAGTCCGAGGGAGACGGCACCGCTCGTGGAGCCGGCCGGGGTGGGCACGCCGCAGGACTCGGCCTGCGCGCGGTCCCAGGCGTCGCCGGCGATGGTGCGGCGGATGCGCAAGGGGGTGCCGTCGAGGGAGTCGGCGATGAGGTGGAAGGGGGCGGCCTGGGTGACCGTGACGGTGACCATGTCGCCGGGGCGGGGAAGCTCGGAGCCGGCTGGCACGTCGAAGTGCACCAGGCGGCTGTCGGGTGCGCGTCCGCTGAGCCGGTGGGTATCGGCGTCCTTGCGGCCTTCGCCGTTAGCGACGAGGAGTTCGACCTCGCGGCCGATGACCTTGCGGTTCTCTTCCCAGGAGATGCGCTCCTGCAACGCGATGAGGCGCTCGTAGCGGTCCTGCACCACGGCCTTGGGCACCTGGTCGGCCATGGTGGCGGCGGGGGTGCCCGGGCGGATGGAGTACTGGAAGGTGAACGCGGTGGCGAACCTGGATTCCTCGACGACCCGCATGGTCTCGAGGAAGTCCTCCTCGGTCTCGCCGGGGAAGCCGACGATGATGTCGGTGCTGATCGCGGCGTCGGGCATCTGGGCGCGCACCCGTTCGAGGATGCCGAGGAACTTGGTGGACCGGTACGAGCGGCGCATCGCCTTGAGCACCCGGTCGGAGCCGGACTGCAACGGCATGTGCAGCTGCGGCATCACGGCGGGGGTCTCGGCCATGGCGTCGATGACGTCGTCGGTGAAGGCGGCCGGGTGCGGGCTGGTGAAGCGGATGCGCTCCAGGCCCTGGATCTGCCCGGCCGCGCGCAGCAGCTTGCCGAAGGCGAGCCGGTCGCCGAACTCGACGCCGTAGGAGTTGACGTTCTGGCCGAGCAGGGTGACCTCGATGGCGCCGTCGTCGACGAGGGCCTGGATCTCGGCGAGGATCTCGCCGGGGCGGCGGTCCTTCTCCTTGCCGCGGAGGGCGGGCACGATGCAGAAGGTGCAGGTGTTGTTGCAGCCGACCGAGATGGAGACCCAGCCGCTGTAGCTGGAGTCGCGCTTGGTGGGCAGGGTGGAGGGGAAGGTCTCCAGGGATTCGAGGATCTCGAGCTGGGCCTCGCCGTTGTGGCGGGCTCGTTCGAGCAGGCTGGGCAGGGAGCCCATGTTGTGGGTGCCGAAGACCACGTCTACCCAGGGTGCCTTGGCCAGGATGGTGGCCTTGTCCTTCTGGGCGAGGCAGCCGCCGACGGCGATCTGCATGCCGGCATGCTTGCGCTTCACCGAGGCCAGGTAGCCCAGGTTGCCGTAGAGCTTGTTGTCGGCGTTCTCCCGCACCGCGCAGGTGTTGATCACGACGATGTCGGCCTCGGCGCCGTCCGCGGACACGTAGCCGGCCGCTTCGAGCGACCCGCTGAGCCGTTCGGAGTCGTGCACGTTCATCTGGCAGCCGAAGGTGCGCACCTCGTAGGTGCGCGCCCGGCCCTCGTCGTCCCTCGCCGCCGACGACGGCGCGATCACCGTGGTCGCATGCGGCGACGGGTCGAGGGACGACGGAGTGGCGAGGGACGGTGCGGTGACGCTGCTCATAGTTCCCCCAGCTTACGCTTGCGCGCGGGCCAGGCTCAGCGGAATCGCACGGTGGAGGTGCGGCCGGAGCCGCGCCGGGACGCCAGCGCGGCCTTGACGGCGTCCCGCACCACCGAGGAGGCGTAGCCCTTGCGCATCAGGAACCCGGTGAGCCGACGGTCGATGGTGGCGTCGTCAAACCTGTCGAGCTGCTGCACGCGTTTGAGCGCGAGCTCGGTGGCCCGCTCGGCCTCGTCGTCCGGCATCTCTTCGAGCTTCTCGGCGATCAGTTCGGCGTCGAGACCGCGTTGGCGCATCTCGGCGGCGACGCCGCTGCGGCCCAGCCCCTTGCGTTCGTGGTGGCTGTGCATGATCTGGTCGGCGAGCTTCTCTTCGTCGAGGTAGTGCAGTTCGGCGAAGCGTTCGAGGATCTCCTGCACCGCCTCCTCGTCGATATCGGTGGAGCGGAGCAGCTTCTCGGCCTCGACGACCGAGAGCGACCGGCCGCGCAGACGCTGTAGGAGCATCTTCTCGGCGTGCTCGCGCTCGTCCGCCGCCTCGTCGGCGGCGGCATCCGCCTGGTCGGTGGGGCTGGCGCCCGGCAGGTAGGTCACCGGGGCCAGGCCCGCCCGATCGGCGGAGCGCTCAGGCGAGGCTTCGAAGTGCACCATGGTGGCTAGGCGCCCTTCCGCGCGCCGGCCTTGGGCGCGATGGAGGCGACCTTGGCACCGTCGGTACCTGTGGCCAGTCCGTTCGCCGCGGCCTCGGCTGCTGCCGCGGCGGTGGCGGCGTCATCCGTGGCCTTCTTGGCGGCCTTGCCCTCTGCGCCGATGCCGAGCTTGTTCTTGATCTTGGTCTCGATCTCGTTGGCCATGTCGGGGTTGCGCAGCAGGAAGTTGCGCGAGTTCTCCTTGCCCTGGCCGAGCTGGTCGCCGTCGTAGGTGTACCAGGCGCCGGACTTCTTGACGATGCCCTGGTCGACACCGAAGTCGATCAGGCTGCCCTCGCGGGAGATGCCGACGCCATAGATGATGTCGAATTCGGCCTGCTTGAACGGCGGCGCCATCTTGTTCTTGACCACCTTGACCCTGGTGCGGTTACCGACGGCCTCTGTGCCGTCCTTGAGGGTCTCGATGCGGCGGATGTCGAGGCGCACCGACGCGTAGAACTTGAGTGCCTTTCCACCGGCTGTGGTCTCCGGGCTGCCGAACATGACGCCGATCTTCTCGCGCAGCTGGTTGATGAAGATCATGGTGGTGTTGGTCTGGCTCAGACCACCGGTGAGCTTGCGCAGCGCCTGTGACATCAGGCGGGCCTGCAGGCCCACGTGGGAGTCGCCCATCTCGCCTTCGATTTCGGCACGGGGCACCAGGGCCGCGACGGAGTCGATGACGATGAGGTCGATCGAGCCGCTTCGCACGAGCATGTCGGCGATCTCGAGCGCCTGCTCGCCGGTGTCGGGCTGGGAGACCAGGAGGGCGTCGATGTCGACGCCGAGCTTCTTGGCGTATTCCGGGTCGAGGGCGTGCTCGGCGTCGATGAAGGCGGCGATGCCGCCGTTCTTCTGCGCGTTGGCGATGGCGTGCAGGGTGAGGGTGGTCTTACCCGAGGACTCCGGGCCGTAGATCTCCACGACGCGGCCGCGGGGCAGCCCGCCTATGCCGAGGGCGACGTCCAGCGCGATCGACCCGGTGGAGATGGTCTCGACGGGTGCGCGCTCGTCGCTGCCGAGGCGCATGATCGAGCCCTTGCCGAACTGGCGGTCAATCTGGGCGAGGGCGGTGTCGAGTGCCTTCTCGCGGTCTGCTGCTGATGCCATGGTGTGCTCCTTCGGGTCGTGCGCGTGGCGCCTATAGGCTGTCGTTCCGGCCACCGGGAAGACCCCGGCGACCGTCCTCGACAAGGCTGGTGCGCAGGTCGTTGACGAGCCTGACTGTACGCGGCACCCCCGACACTGGCCGGGAGGCACCGCTACTGTGCATAATCCGTCTTCGACTTCTACTGTGGAGGAGCCTACCAAGAACCGAACACGCATTCGACGGTGTTGCGGTGTGTCGGAAACCGCGGTGCCGGAAATCTTCGCCGGAGGACGTGCAGGGCCGGTGACAGACGAACGGCCCGGCTGGGTGAGCCGGGCCGTTCTGGGTCATGGGATGTTTCCGGCGCTCGGGCTGGTCTGCGGGACGGTCAGCTGCGCGCCGGCGGCAGGCCTGCACCGTGGCGCCTGGCCGGCGGGACATCCGTCTCGGCGCAGAGCGCCAGCCAGACATCGCGGGCGGGAACGCCGCCGGCAAGGGCCTGATCGGCCGTGCGTCCGAGCGGACCGAGCACCAGGTCCCTGGTGAGGACCCGGCCGTAACTCTCGCCGAATTCATCTTTCAGGGCCTGGCGGAATTCGCTCAGTCTCATGGTGTGCTCATTCGGATGCTGCGTTCAGTCGGTGCCGCCGTGATGGTGGCCGACTTAGCGCACCATCATGCTGGCGTCGAACTTCGCAACCAGCTCGTCGGGCACGGTGTCGGGGAAACGATCGATTCCCTCGATGACGGCCAAACGGTCGCCGACCTCGCGCATGATGACTGAAATGGGGGTCTCCAACGCCTCTGCGACGGAAGCCAGAATCTCAGATGAGGCTTCCTTCTGGCCGCGCTCCACTTCGGACAGGTATCCGAGGGCCACACTGGCCTTACTCGCAACCTGACGCAGTGTGCGCCCCTTCTGCAGGCGGAAGTCCCTGAGCACATCGCCGATTTCCTGACGAACAAGAATCATCGGAACCTCCTTCTTCGTGCTGTCTGAACTGCTGGGGCCCACTCAACTGGTCAGTTTCGTGTGGCGGATGGCCAACAGTACCCTATCCATCCGACACCTCGAGATTACCGAGGATGACTGGACTTTTCTTGTGAATATGCCTTCTGTAACCCACCGGTAACACGAACTATTCCGCGAATTCGGGCTTTCCGGGTTCCATCAGCTGACGCACAGCTTCGATCGCCTGCTCGACGGCCTGCGCCCGGATCTCTGCCCGGCCGCCCGTGAAGCTGAACCCCATGGCCCGCACACTATCCCCGAACGACACTCCCAGGTAGACCGTGCCGACGGCCTGCCCGTCTTGTTCATCGGGGCCGGCCACCCCGGTGGTGGCGATGCCGATGTCGGCCGGGCGCCCGTCGACGGCCAGGGCGGTGCGCACGCCGCTCGCCATCTGCCTGGCCACCTCGGGGTGCACGGCCCCGTGCTCGGCCAGCACTACAGCGTCCACGCCCAACAGGGTGTGCTTGAGCGGCGTCTGGTAGGCCACGACTCCCCCGGCCAGCACGGCGGATGCGCCGGGGATGCGCACAAGCTCGGCCACGAGCAGTCCGCCGGTCAGCGATTCCGCCACGGCGATGGTGAGGTGCCTGGCGGTGAGGGTGGCGACCAGGTCTGCCGCGGCATCCGTGGCCCTGGCCGACTCAGCGGGCATCTCAGGCCTGGCTGGTGGGCTTGGGCTGACGGTTCTCCCGGCGGGCGGCGACGAGGTATTCGACGCCCGTGTAGACCGTGAGCAGCAGAGCGAGGGTCATGGTGATGGTGTTGACCCAGTCGATCCAGCCGCCGAAGACCAGCCAGAGTGGCAGCAGGGCCAGCGAGATCGCCACCGATTGCATGATGGTCTTGAGCTTGCCGCCGCGGGAAGCGGGGATGACCCTGTCGCTGAGCATGGCGAAGCGGAACACGGTGATGCCGATCTCGCGCACCAGGATGACGATGGTGACCCACCAGGGCAGCTCGGCCAGGATCGACAGGCCGATCAGCGCGGCGCCGGTGAGGATCTTGTCGGCGATCGGGTCGAGCAGCTTGCCGAGGTCGGTGACCAGGTTGTACCGCCGGGCGATGGCCCCGTCGACACCGTCGGTGGCGATCGCCACGATGAACAGCACAGCGGCCCACCAGCGCAGCGCGCCATCTGCGCCGTTGTCGGCCAGCAGCATCCAGAAGAACAGCGGTGCGAGCAGGATGCGCACGATGGTGATGACGTTGGGCAGGTTCCAGTTGGACGCCTTGGCCGGAGTGGTCGGTGTAGCCATGGGGTCAGTCCCTGTCGGTGAGTTGCCAGGCGTCCTCGTCGGAGTCGCCCTCCTCCTCAGCGTACCCTTCACTCATCTTGGCCACCGGGTCGTCGGCGTAGCGGGGGTCGGGCGCGGCCTGCTCGTGCGCCTGCTGACGCTGCGATTCTTCGAACTGCGAGCGGGCGGTGGCGGCGTGGTGCTCGGCGTCTGAGCCGCGCAGCTTGGCCAGCACGCTGGGCAGTTGTTCGGCGGTGACGAGAACGTCGCGGGCCTTTGAACCCTCCGACGGGCCGACGATCTCACGGGACTCGAGCAGGTCCATCAGGCGGCCGGCCTTGGCGAAGCCCACGCGGAGCTTGCGCTGCAGCATCGAGGTGGAGCCGAACTGGGTGGACACCACGAGCTCGGCGGCGGCGAGCAGCACCTCGAGGTCGTCGCCGATGTCGGAGTCGATCTCCTTGCGCGGCGCCTCGGCGGAGACGTCGGGCCGGTAGTCGGGCCTGGCCTGCTGGGTGACGTGCTTGACCACACGTTCGATCTCGGACTCGTTCACCCAGGCGCCCTGCACCCGGAGGGCCTTGGAGGCGCCCATCGGCAGGAACAGTGCGTCGCCCTGGCCGATCAGCTTGTCGGCGCCGGGCTGGTCGAGGATGACCCTGGAGTCGGTGACGCTCGTGACGGCGAAGGCCAGACGGGACGGCACATTGGCCTTGATCAGACCGGTGACCACGTCGACGCTGGGGCGCTGGGTGGCCAGCACCAGGTGGATGCCGGAGGCACGGGCCAGCTGCGTGATGCGCACGATCGAGTCTTCGACATCGCGCGGGGCGACCATCATGAGGTCGGCGAGCTCGTCGACCACCACGAGGAGGTAGGGGTAGGGCTTGAGGGTGCGGGCGCTGCCGGCGGGCAGCACGATCTCATTGTTGACGACGGCCTTGTTGAAGTCGTCGATGTGCCGGAATCCGAAGCTGGCCAGGTCGTCGTAACGCATGTCCATCTCCTTCACGACCCACTGCAGCGCTTCGGCTGCCTTCTTGGGGTTCGTGATGATGGGGGTGATCAGGTGCGGCACGCCGGCGTAGGCGGCGAGCTCGACGCGCTTGGGGTCGATCAGCACCATGCGCACGTCGCTGGGCTTGGCGCGCATGAGCAGGCTCGTGATCATCGAGTTCACGAAGCTGGACTTACCGGATCCGGTGGAGCCGGCCACGAGCAGGTGGGGCATCTTGGCGAGGTTGGCGATGACGAACCCGCCACCGACGTCCTTGCCGACGCCGATGGTCATCGGGTGGGTGCTGTTGGTGGCCGTGCTCGAGCGGAGCACGTCTCCGAGGGTGACGATCTCACGGTCGGTGTTGGGGATCTCGATGCCGATGGCGCTCTTGCCGGGGATCGGCGAGAGGATGCGCACCTCGTTGGAGGCGACGGCGTAGGAGAGGTTCTTGCTCAGCGCGGTGACCCGCTCGACCTTGACGCCGGGGCCGAGTTCGATCTCGTACTGGGTGACGGTGGGGCCGCGGGAGAAACCGGTGACGCGGGCGTCCACCGAGAACTGGCTGAGCACCTCGGTGATGGACTTGACGATCTCGTCGTTGGCCGCTGAGCGGGCCTTGGCCGGCGGGCCGGCGGTGAGGGTCGTGGCCGACGGCAGCACGTACGGCAGCACGGGCTCTTCGCCGAACTTGTACTCGCCCACGCTGCGGTCCACCGCGGTGGCCGCCTCGTCGAGGTCGTCGAGGCCCGGCAGCTCCTCGGTGAGGCCGGCCGGGTCGTCGGCGTGCAGGCCCGTGCTGCGCGGCAGCGGTTCCACCTCGCCGGTGAAGCGCTTGATGGCTTCCTCGGCCTTGAGCAGGTCTTCGAGCACCTCGGTGCCGTAGTGGTCCTGGTGAACCGGTTCCTTCGGGGACTCGAGGGCGGAGTCGAAGCCGCCCTTGGCCGCATCCGCCCCGTGGTTGAGCAGGGTGCTGAGCGGGTCGGCGGCCGGCGGGGCTGGCTCGTCGGACTCGCTCGACATGGCGCTGGAGAAGTCGGGGTCCTCCTCGCGCTTGCTGGTGTTGCGACGCCACCAGGGCAGGGCGCCCTCGTCGGTGTCGTCGTCCTGGGCCGGGTCGAGGCCGTCGAGCTCGATCTGCTTGGTCTTGAGCGCCTGGATGCGCTCGTGCTTGGCTTCCTTCGCCGCCGCCCGTTCCTCGGGTTCGGCCAGCGGGGTGCCGAACAGCCAGGCGTAGAGCTCGCGGCTGCGCTCACCGATCTTGTTCGGCGGGGTCTTGGTGATGATGAAGAGGCTGAGGATGAGCAGCAGGATCACTACGATGGCCGCGCCCACGGTGGTGATCAGGAAGATCAGCGGGGCGGCGATCATCCAGCCGAGGACACCGCCGGAGAGGGCCAGCACCTCCACGCCCTGGGTGGGCGCGGGCTGGCCGCCGAAGATGTGGCACAGCCCGGAGACCGTGACCAGCAGCAGCGACAGGCCGATGCCGATGCGGCCGTTGTCGTGCACGGAGCTCGGGTTGCGGAACAGCCAGATCGCGAAGAGCAGCAAGATCACCGGCAGGGCGAAGGCCAGCCGGCCGAAGAGGGCGCCGAAGGTCCAGGCATCCAGGGTCTGAGCGATCGGGTCGTTGATCAGGAACCACTCGATGACGGCTCCGGCGATCGCGAGCAGCACGAGGAAGAAGGGCAGGCCGTCGCGGCGTTCCTCCTTGGAGAGCTGCTCGGGGCCGAGCGCGCGCGCGGCGCCGCCGGACACGTGGGCCAGGCCCATCCACAGCCGCACGCCGAGGCCGGGCTTGGTCTCGGCCGCCGGGAACTTGACGGTTTTTTGGTTCGTGGTGGTGCCGGCCTTGGTGCGCGCGGTCGTTCCGGTGCCGCGCGCAGGCGTGCTGCGGGCACGCCCGGTCGACTTAGTGCTCGTAGCCATGTGTTCCACGGTACCGCCGAGCGCCGACATCGGCGTGAGCCCACGCCCAATTACCCGGGCGTGACCCGTTCAGGACTCCACGAAAGCGGCCCTGGGGCTGCTTCGGGAGAGCCGTGGCGACCACACGGCCGCTTTCGCGAGCGATCAATAGCGGATGGCGTCGATCACCTTGACGCGCACCGCCACGAGGGCCGGCAGCAGGCCGGCCAGGGCGCCGACACCGACGGAGCAGGCCAGGCCGAGCAGGGCCGCCTCCACCGGGAACGGCGGGAAGTCGGTGACCATGCCCTGGGCGATGAAGCCCTGCACGACCGGGTTGGTCACGATGAGCACCGCCCCGATCACGCCGACGACGCCGGCCACCACGGTGGCGACGATGCTCTCCATCATCACCGAGAAGAACACCCGGCCGGCGGTGGCGCCGAAGCTGCGCCGCACGCCGATCTCGCGGATGCGCTGCTTGAGGGTGACCAGGGCGATGTTCACCAGTCCCAGTGCGCCGAGCAGCAGCACGAGGCCGGCCACTCCCCCGACCAGCAACTTGATCGACGCGAACGGGTCCTCGTTGTACGCGGCGTAGTCCTGCCGGCTCACCGACACCTCGGTGCCGGCGCCGAGCGCCCCCTGGACATCCCGCTGCAGCGCCGTGATCAGGTCCTCGCTGATCTCCGGCGGCACCCACAATTCGTAGTTCGGGGTCATGCCGCCCGCCGCGAGCTGATCGGCGGGCGTCAGTGCGGTCAGCGTGTCCATGAGCAGGTACATGGCCGGTTCGGTCTCCCAGACGCTCACCGGGTAGACGCCGGTGATCACGGCGGTGGTCGGAGTGGCGCCGAGCAGGGTCGTGGTGGGATGCGTGGCCAGGTCTGGCCGGCCGATCCTGTCGTAGAAGATCTGATTGACGAGCACCGCCGGTGCGAGGCGCTCAGCGTCGTCCTCGGCGAACCAGGAACCCTCGGAGAGGGTCACCCGGTGCATGGTGCCGTAGGGCTGGTCGACGCCCATAACCTGCACGGGCACCGCGCCATCCGTGAACTGTACGGTCTGGGTGGAGTACAGCACCCGGCTGGCGTACTCGATGCCGTACCGTTCGAGTTCGGTCGCCCAGAGTTCCTGCATGACCTCGGGATCGATGATGCTGCCATCGCTCGAGGATGCATACAGCGAGAGCGTGGCGCTGCGCCCGCCGCTGCGTTCGTTCTGCTCCACGATGGACTGTTGCGCGACGGCGCCGAGGCCGACGACGGTGGTGATCGCGCAGACCGCGACGGCCACGCCGATCAGCGACAGCATCACCCGGGTCTTGTGGATGCGCAGCTCCTGCCAGGCCTCCACGAACGAGCCGACCACGTTGCTGAGCAGCCGGTTCATGCCGGGACCGTCTCGAGCTGGTCATCGAACGGAGCGGGCGCGGCCAGCGCGCCGACGGCCGTGAGCACGCCGTGGTCCAGGCGCAGGTGCCTGGTGGCGAGGGCGGCGATGGCGGGGTCGTGGGTGATGGTGATCAGGGCCGCGCCGGAGCCGGTGGCGACCTCGTCGAGTAGGGCCATCACGTCGGCGCCGGTCTCCAGGTCGAGCGCGCCGGTGGGCTCGTCGGCCAGGATCAGCCGCGGGCCGCGCACCAGCGAGCGGGCGATGGCCACGCGCTGCTGCTCGCCGCCGGAGAGTTTGTCGGGCATGGCCCCGAGCCTGTGGCCGAGTCCGACCCGCTCGAGCATCTCGGTGGCGATGCGGGCGCGCTGCCAGAACTGCTTGCCGTTGGCGTAGAGCAGGGGCGTCATCACGTTCTCCAGCGCCGTGCGGCCCTGCAGCAGGTTGAACTGCTGGAAGATGAAGCCCACGTCGCGGCCGCGCACCCGGTCGCGCTCGGCGGACGAGAACGACTTCACCGGCCGGCCATCGAATTCGAGGTCACCGGAGGTGGGGTTGTCGAGCAGCCCGAGCAGGTTGAGCAGGGTGGACTTGCCCGAACCGCTGCGGCCCACGACCGAGACCCGGTCCCCCACGGCGACGTCGAGGTCGACGCCGGAGAGGATCGTCAGCGGCGGACCGTCGATGAGTTCGACCGTGCGGGTCACGCCGGCCAGGTGTAGGAGCGTCAATGGAGTGTCGTTCCGGTGTCGGCGCAGATCTCGCCGGGGTTCAGGCAGTCGGTCGGGGCGACGGCGCCGGGTACGAACTGGTTGATCAGGTCGCCCTCCGCGAGTCCCTCGACGACCTGCACCGAGGTGCCGTCGTTCATGCCCAGGGTCACCGGGCGCTCCTCGGTGGTGCCGTCCTCCAGCACGAACCAGACCACGCCGGTCTCGGCGGAGCCCTTGACGGCGGTGGTGGGCACGACGAGTACGTTCTCGGCCTTGCCGCCGGCGATGGTGATCTGCGCGGCCAGGCCCGGGAACACGGTGACCTCGGCGGGGATGGCGCAGCTGACGGTGGTGCCGGATGCCGCAGTCCCGCTCCCGGTGTCGGCGCCGCCGGCCGTGGGGTCGGCATCCGCCCCGGCCAGCGGGGTGCTGATGCGCAGCCCGGTGCAGGTGAACGGGGCCGGCCCGTTGGTGATGGTGATGGACGCCTCGGTGGGCTGGGTGACCAGCCGGTACTGCTGTTCGGGGCTCAGCGAGCCGCTCACGGAGTAGCTGGGCGGGGCGACCTGCCCGGTGACGTCACCGATGGCGACGGACTGGCCGTGGATGACGGTGAGCGCGCTGAGCACGCCGCTGGCGGGCGCGAAGACCTTCTCGAAGGTGATCGCGGGCTTTGGCTGGGTGATGGTCACCAGGCCGGTCTCGTCCGTGGTCTCGACGGGGTCGAGCACGGTCTCCACCTTGATGTCGTAGAGCTTGTCGCCCGCCGTGACGGTCTGGCCGGGGGCGAAGAAGAGCTCGTCGACGGTGCCGATGGCCACGGCCTTGACCGGCACCGCGGCGTCGGCGGACACGGTTCCCGGCAGGGTGACGTCGTTGGTGATGGTGCCCAGGGCCACCGGCACCTGCGGTTCCACGATCTGCCCGGTGGGCTGGGCCGGGTCGAGGGCCTCAGCGGTGTCGGCGAAGAACGCCAGTTTCACCAGGGCGACGGCGATCGCGGCCACCACCAGCAAACGGAGGATCGGAAAGACCCATTTGCGCATCACATTCACTGATTCCCCCATGCTCGGTCGCACCTCTCCGGTGACGGCTGGCTCGAGCCTAGGGGCAGTTCAGGCCCGTCGGGGCCGCTTTCGGGCAAAATCCTCCTGAAGGATGACCCCCACTTCGGCGGGGTCCGACGACAGGCCCAGACACACGCCAACCCCCGGCGCCGAGGGCGGCCGGGGGTTGGCGGATGGTGCGGTTGACGCGTTCGGTTACGCCTCGATGATCATCGGGACGATCATCGGGCGGCGGCGGAACGACGCCTGCACCCAGCGGCCGACGGTGCGGCGCACGACCTGCGTGAGCGCGTAGGTGTCGTGGCTGCCGCTCTGGGCGGCCTCGGCCAGCGCGGCCTCGATCTTGGGCCGCACGGAGTCGAAGACCGAATCGTCTTCGGCGAAGCCCTTGGCGTGGATCTCCGGGCCGGTGATGATCTTGCCGGTGGACTTGTCGACCACGACGATGATCGAGATGAAGCCCTCTTCGGCCAGGGTGCGGCGGTCGGTGAGGTCGGCTTCGGTGATCTCGCCCACGGTGGAGCCGTCGACGTAGACGTAGCCGAGGTCGAGCTGGCCGACCTTCTTCACGACGCCGTTGCGCAGGTCGAGGACGGTGCCGTCCTCGGCCAAGATCGCGTTCTCGACCGGCACACCGCTCTGCACCGCGAGCTTGGCGTTGGCCACCAGGTGGCGGTACTCGCCGTGCACGGGCAGCACGTTCTTCGGGCGCAGCACGTTGTACACGTAGAGCAGCTCGCCGGCGGCGGCGTGTCCGGAGACGTGCACCTTGGCGTTGCCCTTGTGCACGACGTTGGCGCCGAGCTTGGTGAGGCCGTCGATGATGCGGTAGACCGCGTTCTCGTTGCCGGGGATCAGGCTGGAGGCCAGGATGACGGTGTCGCCGGGGCCGACCTCGATCTGGTGCTCCATGTTGACGATGCGGCTGAGCACAGCCATCGGCTCGCCCTGCGAACCGGTGGACATGTAGACGATCTTGTTGTCCGGGATGTTCCCGGCCTTCTTGAAGTCGATGAGCACACCGTCGGGCACCTTGAGGTAGCCGAGGTCGGCGGCGATGGTCATGTTGCGCACCATCGAGCGGCCGAGCAGGGCCACGCGGCGGCCGTTGGCGTGTGCGGCATCCAGAACCTGCTGCACGCGGTGCACGTGGCTGGAGAAGCTGGCGATGACGACCCGGCGCGGGGCGCGGGCGATGACGTCTTCCAGGACCGGGCCGATGGCGCGTTCGGACGGGGTGAAGCCGGGAACGTCCGCGTTGGTGGAGTCGACCAGGAACAGGTCGATGCCTTCGACGCCCAGACGGGCGAAGTCGCGCAGGTCGGTGATGCGGTTGTCCAGCGGCAGCTGGTCCATCTTGAAGTCACCGGTGTGCAGCACGCTGCCACCCTCGGTCTTGATGGCCACGGCGAGGGCGTCGGGGATCGAGTGGTTGACCGCGACGAACTCGAGGTTGAACGGGCCGAGGCGTTCCTTCTGGCCTTCCTTCACCTGCAAGGTGTAGGGGGTGATGCGGTGTTCTTTGAGCTTGGCCTCGATGAACGCCAGCGTCAGGCCGGAGCCGATCAGCGGGATGTCCTGGCGCAGCTTGAGCAGGTAGGGAACCGCGCCGATGTGGTCTTCGTGGCCGTGCGTGAGCACAACACCGACGATGTCCTTGAGGCGGTCCTTGATCGGCGTGAAGTCCGGCAGGATCAGGTCGACACCGGGCTGGTGCTCCTCGGGGAACAGCACGCCGCAGTCGACGATCAGGATTTTGCCGTTGATCTCGAAGGTGGTCATGTTCCGGCCGATTTCGCCGAGTCCGCCGATGGGCGTGACGCGGAGAGTCCCCTTGGGGAGCGCGGGCGGTGCGTATACGTCGTTGGGCATAAGCCCTCCTATATGTGGAGTTGGTGGTGCTGGAGTTTGTGGTGCGTTCGTGTTGCTTTTAGCGTGTGGTTCCGGCGACCTTGGGCAGCGCGCCACCTGCGGCGGCATTGCGGTCGGGCCGGAAGTTGGTGAAGTCGACACCGGGGATGTTGCGGACGAGGTCGATTTCGTCTTCGATCATGGCGGCCTCGGATTCCTCGGGGCCGACGAGAGGCAGGCGCACGCGGGGGCTGCCGATGCGGCCCAGCCCGTGCAGGATGTACTTGGCCGCGACGGTGCCGGGCACGTGGGTCATCACGGCGCGCACGAGCGGTTCGAGCTGCTGGTGCGCCAACGTGGCCGTCTTGAGGTCGCCGGCGTTGACGGCATCCACCATCTGGCGGTACGGCGTCGCGGCAATGTTCGCGGTGACGCCGATCAAGCCTGTGGCGCCGATCGACAGGTGCGGCAGCACATTGGGGTCGTCGCCGGAGAAGTAGAGCAGGTCGGTCTGGTTGAGCACCCGGCTCACCTGCGCGAGGTCGCCCTTGGCGTCCTTGACCGCGAGGATGTTCGGGTGCTTCGCCGCCCGCAGGATGGTCTCGTACATGATCGGGATGCCCGTGCGCCCCGGGATGTCGTACAGGATGACCGGCAGGTCGGTGGCATCCGCGATCATGCGGAAGTGCGTGAGCACACCCGCCTGGGTGGGCTTGTTGTAGTACGGCGTGACGATCATGTTGCCGTCGGCGCCGGCCTTCTCGCTCTGCCTGGCCAGCTGCATGGCGTGGGCGGTCTCGTTGGACCCGCCGCCGGTGATGATCTTGGCCCGGCCGGCCGCGACGTCTTTGCCCACCTCGACGAGCCGGAGCTTCTCCGGGTCGGTGAGGGTGGAGGTTTCGCCGGTGGTGCCGGTGACGACGATGCCGTCCGCTCCGGCGGTGATGACGTCGTCGATGTGCTTCTCGACGCCGGCCCAGTCGACCTCTCCGTCTGCCGTGAATGGTGTCACCAGGGCGACGAGGACCTGCCCGAACGGGTTGAAAGGAGTAGACACGTTTTACAGGTTATCGTCTGGAGCGCCCTCCCGCGCCGCCCGCAGCCTTCCGCGCGCGTTTTTCCGGGCGTCCGGTAACGCACTCGGGGTCGCCGGCGGGCGTAATCTGCCGTCACACGCCGGTTCGGCGGGCGGCCCGGGCGTAATCTCGCTGGCATGAATCCCGCCGCCGCCCTGCTCGTGATCGTGCTGCTGGTCGCGGCCGCCACCGGGCTCGGCCTGCTCTGGCGCCGTCGACAGGGCCGGCTCACGGCGGGCTCGGGCCGCGACGCATGCGAACCGGTGACCGCGGCCCAGCTGGGCAGCTCGGAGCCGCTCGGACACCAGGCGACGCTGCTGCAGTTCTCCACCGAATTCTGTGCCCGCTGCCCCGGCACGGCCGTGCTGCTGCGCGAGGTGGCGGATGCCCGCACCGGCGTGCAGCACCTGGACGTGGACCTCACCCACCGGGCCGACCTGTCCCAGCGGTTCAACATCCTGCAGACGCCCACCACGCTCGTTCTCGATGCCGACGGCCGGGTGCGCGCCCGGGTGGGCGGGGTGCCGAACCGGGCCACGCTCGTCGCCCATCTCGACGAGCTCGCCCGCACCGTCTAACCCTCCCGCCGACCGACAGATCAGGATCCCCGATGACCCAGCAGCCCGCCCCCGCCCGGAAGCCGGCCGGAATCGACCCGCGCGGCCCCCGCTTCGGTGCCTCGATCACCGCCGTTGTGCTGCTCGTGGTGATCTTCCTCGCGCTCGTGGGTGCATCCGGTGCCGCGCTGGCCCTGCTCGCCCTGCAGACGGTCGTCTTCGCCTGGGGAACCTTCGCGGGCGTCGCCCGGCATCCGTACGGGCTGCTTTACAAGACCCTGGTGCGCCCGCGGCTCGGCGCGCCGGCGGCGCTCGAGGACCCGGCGCCGCCCACCTTCGCGCAGGGCATCGGCCTCGTCGTCGCCCTCGCCGGCGTCGTGCTCGGACTGGCGGGGGTGCCGGCCGGCGTGCCCATCGCCGCCGCGGCAGCGTTCGTGGCGGCGTTCCTCAACGCGGTGTTCGACTACTGCCTGGGCTGCCAGCTGTACCTGCTTCTTGTTCGGGCGCGCATCATCGGCCGCGGGCCGGCCTCGGTCTAGCGTCGACCTACCCGCTGGTACGCTCCCCTGCGTATCGGCAGGGAATTCCCTGGGAGCGATCCAGGCCTGCCGGTTAGGCTGGTGATCCACTTTCCAGGAGGTAACACCATGGCCCTGACCAGCGAAGCAACCACCGTATGGACCGGCGA